>NZ_FOLV01000006.1 GCF_900112415.1 Bacillus sp. 491mf | reverse complement strand
GAACAGCTCGCTTTCTTGAAAAGTTTTTTGTTTACTATGTTCTGTTGAGTGGATCGTGACTGAATACGTTTTTGATTTTGCGCCTTCTTTATAACAGCCTTCTTTAAAAGGGCATCGTTTACATTTTTCTATATCAAAGTAATAGGTATCTCTCTGATTTTTACCTGTATTTTTCTTTCCTTCTCGTGCTTTACGAATGGCCATATGCCCAGCTTTACACACGTACATGCCGGCATCCTTGTTAAACTCGAATTCATCTTCTTTTTGACGTGTGCCTTGTGTGATATTTGGATTTAATTTTGATACTAATTGTAATTTATGTTCGTTCGCATATTGAATATTCTCTTTTTCCGAATAAGCGGTATCTCCAATAATTGTATCGATTTTCATACCTGTTTCTTGACTCTTTTCAATCAATGTTTGAAGGTATTTTCCATCGCTTTTTTCACCCGTTGTAATTACGGCAGCTGTAATCATACGTTCTTCGTTCATCGCAATATGTGTTTTATATCCAAAGAAGGAGGAGTCGGCTGTTTTATGCCCAATTCGTGCATCAGGGTCTTGTGAAAATTGAAGGTGTTCTTGGTGATCTTCTACAATTTCCTTCAAATAGTTGAGTTTTTCTTTCACATTTGGATATTTACGAATCATTTCTTCTTTTTCTACCGCTTCAATAACTTTTTGACAATATTCAAGTTCATCACCTAATTCATTCGTCGTTGTTTTAGGTGGGAATTTTTCTTTCATTCCTTCATCAATTTGATAAACCGCTTTGCGGAGTAGTTTTGATTTCTCCATTAAAAATTCTTTCGGTGATTTTTGATTGAAGCGTGCTTTTGTATGTGTAGCATCAACAATAATGGATTTACTTTGAATCAAGTCCTTTTCCAGTGCAATTTCTACTGTTTTTTGGATGAGCATGTCAAGTAACCCTACATCTTTTAAACGAAGCTTGCGAAATTTCGTTAACGAACTAGGGTCGATCACCATATCTTCTGGCGCCATATCTAAGAAATATTTAAAAGACATATCATATTTTGAGCGTTCGACAACATCTACATCGGATAAATCAAAAATGGATTTCAACAATAAATATTTGAACATACGAACGGGCGGCACTGCATTGCGACCGTTATCGAGACAATATTTATTCTTTAATTCCTCTAACACAAAAGAAAAATCAACCATTTCATTAAATTGACGAAGCATATTATCTTTTGGCACGACGATATCGTAAATCGCCATGAATGGGCTAAGGTTAAGAGGTTGTTGTTTTGAAATCATCCGAGACACCACCTAGAGTTAGTACAACCATTATACATAAAAAAAGTGAAAGCTTCCTCGATTTCATCGGGGAAGCTTTCACTTTTTGAACTATGAGGACTTTTTCAGTGGCCTCGTCGGGGGCGTGGGTGTCCTGCGATTCTGAGCAAGCCGCTTCCGCTTTTTTAGGGAAGATAGATAGGTAGGGGATAACTGCCCGTAAAAGCCCGATTGGGCGGGCTAACCATCAGTGGGAGATGAAAAAACTCTCCACTGATGGAAATTTCACTTTATGACGATAAAGATAAAGAAGGAGAAAATTTCAAAATAGAGCGAGTTGTAGCTTTGAAATAAAGTTTCTTCAAAAATACCTCGCAAACTGTAAATCAGGAGTTTGTATTTGATACTTCTACAATACATACGAATCCTCATACAAACGAAGAGGATGAAATTAACGTCGAGGTAACTTTGAGATGAAATCCAAAAGTATTTATTTAATAAAATTAAGAAGCATAACTTCGCATTTTATGCAGGTTTATGCTTCTTTTTATGCAAGAATGTGTTTTTCAAAAGTTATGTAAAAAAGACTCTTGTTATTGTTTTTAAATTCTTATTGAAGATATCGCGTATTAAGTGGGTATAAATTTGTCATTTAATTTGCATTCAAACTCATGCATCAGAACTCATATTTTCGTTCCTGCTTTTTGGAAATATTTCATTACTTGTAACTGTACTTTTACTTGAAGAGTTCGTAATCACAAAAATCCCCCCCATAACCAATAGCATACCGAAAATATGATACCAGAAAAGAGGTTCATGTAAGATAAGGGCTGATAAAACGACGGTGCTTATCGGCATTAAAGCAGTAAATACTGCTGCGGTTCCCGCTGATACTACTTCTAATCCTTGGTTCATTAATAGAACTGCTAGCACAGTAATTACAATCCCCGTATATAGTACTAGCGACCATATCAATGGAGAGACAGTAAAAAAGTTAAAATGTAAGGACTGATACATTGCCAAAGGCAAAAATAATACGGCGCCTGTCAAACTCATAATTGTCGTTATTGTTAAAGGTCTTAAAGATGTGGAAATTAATTTTCCAAATGAAAAGAAAACTGCTTCTCCAATAACAGCGCAAAAGATTAGTATATTTCCTATTAATGAATGGGAGTTTTCATTAAAATTTAAAAACTGTCCAAAAACATTAATAGATAATGTACCTAAAATGGTTAAAAGAATTCCTCCTATTTTATGAATTCCTAGTTTTTCTTTTAGAAAAAAATAAGAGATTAAAGCCATTATTGCAGGTGTACAACTCATAATAATGCCGCTGTCTAAAGCTGTTGTTTTTCTTAGTCCATATAACGTGCATATGCTAAATAAGAACACACCTATAAAACTTTGAAGAAAAAATATGATGTAATCCTTTTTTACGAGTTTCGGCATTTTTTCTCCTTTATATAAAAATAAAGGAAGTAGTATGAGGCAAGCAATTAATAATCTAAGCTCAGAAGCAATAAATATGGGAAGTTCTTTAATAATGAATTTATTAACAACCACAAAGCTTCCAATTGCAATCATTGCAAATGAAATTTGAATATAAGCAAGTGTTTGTTTAGACATAAAGAATTCCTTTCTTAATAAATTTTCACTATTAAGGATTTTTATTTGTAATGTTGCTTGTTGTTGTTTTGATATTTAACTGTTTACATACGATTAAATTATTTTTGGATTTCTATAAGTTGGAAAATTCTTTCGCGTATATAAACCAAAAATTTCTAAAAATCATAACTAACCGTAGCATAATATAGCTTAGATTTGCAAAATAAAAAGTTGAATATAATTTGAGAAATTTATCCAGAGTAATTACTCATAAAA
This sequence comes from Bacillus sp. 491mf, assembly GCF_900112415.1. Classification (GTDB taxonomy): domain Bacteria; phylum Bacillota; class Bacilli; order Bacillales; family Bacillaceae_G; genus Bacillus_A. The sequence goes on along the minus strand of NZ_FOLV01000006.1, from coordinate 166,942 downwards.
CAGAAAAAATGTTATGTGGTTATATTTTAAAAAAACTCCTATTTTAGAATCGTATGTATATCCCTTTGTTTTATTTGAATGCTTTTATTTTCAATAGATTTTCTAGGTATTCACTTTAATGTTGAGAAAAATAATTATATTCAAAATATTTATTGACGATTCGTTTTACTAATAATACCATTAACAACGTGATAGGCAAGTTTCAAATTGGCAGCTAAACTTTATGAAATGGCAGTGTAGCCAAGTGGTAAGGCATAGGTCTGCAAAACCTAATTCCTTGGTTCAAATCCAAGCACTGCCTCTATCCATTTTAAGGGGGATAACATATGTCAAATTCAATTCATGTAAAAAAGAAAGGAATTCATCAATTAGTTGCATCAGAAGAAGAAATGATCAAATTAATCAGTGAAGAATTAAAAAATACCACTCAAGAAAAATTAGTAATTATGTCAGGACATTTTATGCTTTTCTTTAATGAAGAAACGAATAACTTAACTCCTGGAATTACCGAAGAGCAGAAAACAGACGTAATGAAAGAGAGAATTTCACGCAGAGTAGGTATATTCCCTATGTATACTTGGGATATTGGAATTCAGTTAGGGGAGCAATTTTATGAACAATTTAAAGACATTAAATTCCTGTTATTAATTAATGATTGGCAATATGTCCCTTCTACAAATGCAAGTGTTAGCGATCTTCGTAAAGAATTTTATGAAAGATATACAGAAATTCCAGAGGCTTACGTTACAAGTTTAGAAAAGAGTAAGTATTTTAATCAACAAAGTATTTTGTCTAGCCGAAAAAATCCAATCTTTTTTCCGGAAACTTGGCTTAAATATAGATTTCAAAAAAGCGCTAGTAAGCTAGTAAAAGAAGGAAAATTAGAAAAAAGAATGTTAAATGATCAAGACAATCAATCTGAAGTATCGTTTTTAGATGAAGATGGAAATTATAAAACATTAATTAGTTGCGGTGTAACTGGATGTGCAGGAGAAATTACAGAAATGATTGCTGAGGTATATAAAGCGGGTTATAGAGCATTGTTGTTATTCGCGCCTGGGGAGTGTTACCAGCCAGTACGTACAGGGATTGAAATTGCTCTTAATCTATATAATTTAACAGGTATGAAAGTTATCGTTGCAGATCCGGGAGGAAGCGGTGAAATGTCCAAGGAAGAAATCTATGAAAAGCCTATTAATTTCTCTGTGTTTTCTTCTTAATAAAGTGAAACTTTAATCAGTGGGGGTTTTCTTCATCCCCCACTGATTATTAGCCCTCACCAATCGGGCTTTTACGGGCAGTTTATCTCCCGCCTAATTTCTTAAGAAAAGCGGAAACGCCGGAGATTCTAGCCGCTAGAGCTGGACAATGCTTTTGCTGAATTTTGAGGCGGGAGTATTACTGCCCGTTAATGCGGGATAAAGGAGGACAATGTTTATGAGACAAGTGTACTTAGATTATGCTGCTACCACTCCATGTCATAATAAAGTGGTTGAAGTGATGGAGAAGTACATGAAAACAGAATTTGCAAATCCATCGTCTCAGCATGTGATGGGAAAAAAAGCACAGTATGCAGTTGATCAAGCGAAAAGTAAAATTGCCACTTCTATTGGTGCCGATAAAGAAGAAATAATATTTACTTCAGGTGCAACAGAAAGTAATAACTTGGCATTATTAGGAGCCATTGATTATTATGAACAAGAACCGGTAAATGTAATTCTCTCTCCTATAGATCATAAATCGATTCTAGGAGTCGGAAAAGAGTTACAAAGAAGAGGGATTATCGTAAAATATGTGGATATTAATCGTGATGGAACGATTTGTTTAGATTCATTGCGATACTTGTTAGATGATCATACAAGGGTTGTTAGTTTTGCATATGTTAATTCTGAAATTGGGACAATTCAGCCTATCAATGAAATCTCTGCTCTGTGCAGAAAGTATAAAACATTGATACATGTAGATGCTGTTCAAGCTTTTGGAAAAATACCAATCGATGTAAAAAAATTAGATATCGATGCTCTATCTTTATCGGGACATAAAATCTATGGACCAAAAGGCATAGGCGTTTTATATGTAAATGGACACAAACAGAAAGACTTCCGGCCTTTACTATTTGGTGGTGAACAAACATATTTACGCAGTGGGACATTACCGACTTCACTAATAGCTGGTCTGGGAGCAGCAAGTGATATTGCTATATTAGAACTAGAAGAAAATTATGAAAAGGTAAAGAGATTAAGAACAATTGTTGTAAAGCGAATTCAACAAGAAATACCTCATTCTTGCGTAAATGTATGCATGGAAAATAGTATACCTCATATTATAAATATAATGATTCCAAACATTAGTTCAGAAACACTTATAGCAGGTATGAGAACTGTTTCTATCTCTTCAGGATCTGCTTGTAACTCAAGTAGTTTAGAACCGTCATATGTGTTACAAGAGATTGGATTAACAAAAGAAGAAGCAAATAGTTCCATTCGTATATCAATTAGTCCATATTTAAGTGAAGAAGAAGTCTTGTACGCTGTTGATGAGATTGTAGCGAAGATTAACGATATTTATTGTGTACAACAGGGTTTTTAATAATACTATCAATGAGACTACGTTCTCAAAATAAAAAAGGAAGATTCCTTATGAAGTAAGGTTCTTCCTTTTTATTTGCTACAGATAATAGTACGTTATTTTAACCTTACCTGTATATAATTAAAAAAGAGAGATAAAGTGAAACTTTAATCAGTGGGGGTTTTCTTCATCCCCCACTGATTATTAGCCCTCACCAATCGGGCTTTTACGGGCAGTTTATCTCCCACCTAACTTCTTTGCTTTCGCTGAATTTTGAGGTGGGAGTATTACTGCCCGTTAATGCGGGATAAAACTCTAATCAGGGTATATTATTTTACTAACCCACTCCCAATAACATTCTCCCTGTGCCACAATCATTCTATCTAACCAGGTTTGAAAATCACATCGAAAATCAATTAATTCAATACCATTTAACATCATATATTTATCATTATTTTGTTGGCATCTTGCATTACTTATTACAATATATCCTCGATCTGGACAATTACCAATAGGATACCTATCTCCATGTAACTCTTTATCATAGCGTTTTAGAATTTCCATAAGCGAATAAAAATGAAATGCAGTTCCATATTCGTAAGAAAAGAAATAAGCTCCGTTATGCAATAATAAAAATTCTTTATAATCATTTGGCACAATCCAACCTGTTTCACGAATGAATGTATGTATTTCTTCCTGTGTGGCTGGTTCATTAAACGTACATTCAGCAGTATAATAATATCCGTTAAAAGATTGAACCACTATTTCGTCTTTTTCATTTAAACGACTTTTTAATGTATCAAGTGTATTTTTAACACTATACTCTTTCAAATTTTTACCTCCTTTCCTTTATTATAAAAATACTATTCATCACTTGGGTCAATATCTTTTGAGCTTTTATCATAGTATCCAGCAAACCATCCAGATATCTTACTATGTTCCGCTTCAGGAATTGGTAAAAAAATTATCTATATCATTTGTACCACCAAATTCTCTAGGTTTTATATGATGCATTTGTTTGTAACCAGGAATTTTCCCATCCCATATATAGTTTGGATTACCATATTTATAAATTCTCTTATTGCAGTGCCGCTTTCTGTGCCTCCGTACACAACTCTTTTATCAGCAGGTACTAGAACCCAATCAGTTCTAAGTCCATCAGATGCTTTTTTCTTAGATCATGGATCTTGGTAATCAGGCAATGGCCTTCCTGATCTATTCACTGCAACATAAGGTTCTGACCAATTAGTTGTTGCTGGGTTTTTAAAATCAGTTGTATAATATGCTACAGCTTGTCCAAAATAACTCCAAAATTTAGTTTCAGCTGGCACCTCTTCGAATTTTGAATTTCCTACACGAATTTCGGGGCCTGTCCATATAACACCTAAATTATCAAAGATATTATCGTGATACCAATGTCCAAAATAAGGATATGCAAAGTCTGTTACAATACTACATAAAGATTTCTTGATAAAATTCAAAATTGAGATTTTTTTATTTCTGGTAATATTTACATTATGGAAAAACCTCTTGGGAATAAAATGCTTTTTGAGCGAAAAATTCAATTATTCAATAAGTTTTTCCTAATAATAGGAATGTTTGCTTTGATAAATAGGAAATGAATTATATTAAAATTGACATGTTTGAAATGGAAGAATTATATCCGATTGATAAAAAAGATAAAAAATGTTAAAAGTGTACTTGTATTATAGGAAGTGTTATAGCGCTACAGAAATAGCGATTATGTTCGTTTACGCGAGAGAAGAAGTTTTTATACGATGGATAGTATGGATAAGGAGAGACGGTATGGAATATAAAGGGATGGCTTCGTTATGGCTTGGAACGAGTCAATCATTTAATCAGCTTCAAGAATATGTTGATACGGAATATACAGAAGATGGAGATAGTATAGATTCAAAATTTGGAGTCAATTTCGGTTTTGGTTACTATGATGAAGATAATATAGAAATTATGTTTTATGAGGAACCTAAAATACATATAGAAGAGATTTTACAGGATTTCTCTTATAGTGAGATTATTATTCCGAGATTTAAAGATTTAATGAAAAAGGTAAATGTAGGGGACAGTACGAATTCTGTTATATTACTGTATGATTTTCGTTACGATGCAGAGAGAGTAAAAGATACATATGAGGATCTAGAATTTATATTTGTTGGTGCTGTATCTTATTATTAATAGCTTTGAGGTGTTGAACAATGTGGAAAGTAAAATGAACAAAGAGGAACTTATTGAACTTGTAAAAAAGATCTATAATCTTGATTTACCAGAAACAGAACATAGCGAATATGTGAATGAATTCAATAATAGCGGTGTTCCACATCCGGCACCTAGTGATTTAATATTTTGGAATGATATAGAATTAACACCTGGAGAAGTAGTAGAAAGTGCATTAAGTTATAAGAAAGAAAAAGAATAACTGAAACAATTGGATAAGAAATTGTACTTGTTTTTATATGAGGCTGTGGGTAGGGGGAGAATGAGATGGAAAGTTCAAAAGTTGTATTATGTATACCTGGTTTATGGAAGAATAGAAGTGAACTTATTGAAGCGATTGTAAGAAAAAGCGAGGGATATATGTTCGCTGGGAATTATATTAGTAAACTAGGGGATCCGAGTATGTTTTTTGAAGTTGATATATATGAGCATGATGAACGAGTAGCAGAAGCTTTTGAAATTGCTGGATACAATTCATTTACTGAGGAAGACCTTGATTTTATTAGAAAACATTCTTTAACTCTGTATTTAATTGGGGACGGAGGTTCGATTGAAAAGATAAGAAAGTTAGTTGATGCTGCAAATGCACTTGTAAAATCTGGAGGACTTGGCGTGAAGGTTGAATCTTCAGGTACTGCAAATACAATTGAAAACTGGAATCGTATGTATCATACAGATGATGCGGTAGAATTATTTCAAGCTTTTGTGACAGTGATTGAAGAAGATGATTTTTACTATACATGTGGTATGCATTGCTTTGGGCTCCCGGATGTAATTACTTTTAAAGATCAAATAACGCCGCAATATGCTCAAGAATTAATGAACGTTTTTTGTTTGTATAATCTCATTGAAAAGCCTAGCCTAACGGATTATTCTACATTCAGCCTAGATGAAAATAATCCTCATTTTATATTGCAACATACGGAGTGTAGACATTTTGCAGAAGATGAACTGTTTTATAATCAGTATGGAATTTGGGCTTTAGTAAAAAAAGAGTAGTATAAAATGATTACGTATATTGCAGATAAATGAGTACAGGAGAACGTAAATGGAAAAGTTTATTAAAAATATCGGGGATAAAACTTTCATTACTCAGGCAGAAGAGTATTTAGCGGTGCAGGTAGAGGGGTTATTTCATTTTCTATCTGAGGTAGAAAATGATCGATTAATAGATGGGTTTTCTATGCAAGTTGGGTGGTCGATTTACTTTCTTGATCAAAGGGAAGATGGATATCATATTATTGTACATGATTATACAAAGAATCCATTTGAAGATATGACGGATGATTTAACAATTTCTTTATGGATTCTATTGAAACAAGTTCGTTGTGTAAAGCAATTAAAAGTTGAAGGGGAATTGCTGCGTTTTTGTGACAAAATTGTCGCTGCAAAAAATGTATTGCAGTTAGATGATATTTACTTAGAGAGAACAAAAAATTGTGAAACAGGTGACTCCGGTTGGTATATAGGCCCTGTTAATGATGAGGACAATACAGAAGAGTTAGAAGCGTTTTATGCATATGAACTTTTAAAGTTGAGGCCTTCTATTGTTCAAGTTTTAACATTGCCTGCTGAATACCTTGTAGTATTTGAAAAAGATCAAATAAAAGCAATTTTAGATGAAAATGATATTAATATTTGGGATGAAGTTGTCGATGTGTAATCTAGTATAGAAAATGGAAGCTATCATGTTACTACTCTTGGTACAGGGCGAATAGACGATAAAATATTAACTTTAAAACTACATTAGGATTTAGAAGACTCGTACACTTGTAAGAGTCTTTTTATTTATTATTGTACGAAATCATAATGAAAATCTTTAAGTAGAAATAACTTTATTATAAAACGACAGCATACCATAATTGAATTATGGAATGTTATAATTTAGGAGAATATGGTTTCATGATCTTACCATTTAAGTAAGAATTCAAATAGAGAGGTGAGTAGATGATGATTTCGTAAACGATCCAAATAATTTAGTAGTATGTGATTTTAATACAGTAGCCTAAATTGAACCAGTAATAGTAATATTGCTAAAGTTGAATTGTATTATCGTAGAGCAAAAGCTTTCATTTCATTTTAAGTGAGGTGGGGATTAATGATTTTAGATTTAAAAGGTGAATCCCAAATGGACCCTATTGTAGGTATGCTTTATTCTGTTGTAGATGGTAATTATAAGCGGTTAATATCCATTGTTGCAGGTATGTCACAGGAAGAATTAGATTATAAGGGGCCAAATCAGAAATATAACAGTACAGCACAATTAATAAGGCATTTGACATATGTAGATCTTAATTGGGCTTTTAGGATTAAAGGTGAGCTAGTACCAAAGCTTTTTGAAGATAAGTACGGACCTATGTTGGATAAAAATAATGAAATTCCATTGATTTATGGGGTTTCATTGGAAAGAATTCTATCGGATTATGATGAGGTATTCAACATGTTTAAATCTATTTGCTTACAGTTAACTGACAAACAATTGAATAAACTAGTTAATTATGAAAATGGAGCAACAGCAACTATCCGATGGGGCATTTGGCATATAGCAGATCATAATAGATATCATCAGGCTCACATTAATCAACTTCGCAAATGGTATAAAGAGGAGAAAGAGGGAATGATTAAGGAGCAAGTTTACTAAAATGCCATTAATTAGAAGGGAAAAGAAGCATACAACATACAATATGTCATGTTTGAAAAAGTAAATCTAGCACTATTTTCATACATTGAGGAATTTTATAACCGTAAGCGAATCCTTAGTAGCATTGGTTATAAAATTCCCCAAGCAATAGAAGTAGGTTAGATTTAACTATTTTGTGTCCGGAAAATTGGCTTAAAGGCAGTTTTCAACACTCATGTTACTTAAAAGTTAGACATACGCATGCAACAATTGATTATTGGTTCCACGTGCAAAACAATCGATGTAATCATATGTCCGAGAAACAGCTGCTGGGCTAGAGGCAATAATGGGACCACCAATTTCTTGCCACTCGGGCCACCATTGCCCATCCCAATGCCTAGTCCGTAATTTATTATCGCCTCCGCGCCCAAAAACATATAGTGAATCTCGTCCCCAGGACGAGATTGCGGGTGCACCGATGATAAAACCTCCAAGATCTTTTCAATCACTCCACCCATAACGATCAAAAGATTTATGATACACATGACCATCCATTCCACGTACAACACAGTCGATTAAATTTTCTGCCCGAGAAACAGCTGCTGGACCGGCGGAAAGGGTACCACCAAGATCTTCCCAGTCGCTCCAACTTGAACCATTCCTATACTTATGCCACAAATGATTATCGGTTCCGCGCCCAAAAACTTCTAGGTTGTTCATATGCTTGGACGTGACCGCAGGTGCATCAATGATAACTCCACCAAGGTCTTCCCATTGCCAGGTGACTCGCTGACTACTATTTCTGTAGTTCGATTTGGTTAGATAATATGGATATGATGCTGTTGGTTCAAAGAAATTTTGTCTTTTCAACGTTCATCACTTTTAATATCAAAATAGCTTGAAGGATTCATTTTGTTTATTGGTGGGCCCGCCCTGTCAATAAACAAAAAATAATTATAACATTAAAAAACATAATTAAATTATCGTTAACTATATTTCGGATATGTGCTACATTTAAGAAAAGAAAAAGTAGGAAAGGACTTATATCCATGAACCGAATTGCTATCGTGGCAGCATGGGAACCAGAGCTTACGTATTTACATAAATATTATCCAAGCTATCGGAAAGAAAAACGAGCAGCTTGGGAATTTCATTTTCATAATCTGAACGGCATTGAATTGATTTCTGTCATTACTGGAGTCGGGAAAGTACAATGTGCAAGCTGTGTTCAGCTTTTGATTAGTGAATTTCAACCTGAGCAGCTATTTATGACCGGAATTTGCGGCAGTTTATCAAACAAGGTGAAAAATGGTGATATTATTGTCGCTACTAAAGTGATGCAACATGATGTTACAGGAGCAGGAACGGGGATGGATCCGTTTGATTTGTATACAGGCAGAGCAGCAAGTATTCAACCTTCTAAACAATTGATAAAAGAAATGAAAAAGTTGCAATTAGTTTACAACTCTCATTATGGGACATTCGTTTCGGGTGACCAGCGTATTCGTAGTTCAGAAACGAGGGAACTACTTCAAACAGTATACGGAGCCCTTGCGGTCGATCAAGAAATTGCTGCATTTTCTTACGTTTGTTATGTGAATGAAAAACCATTTCTTTGCTTAAAAGCTGCTTCAGATCAAGCAAATGATAAAACAGTAGAAGAACAAAAAGTGTTCAAAATGTTAGCTTGTGAGAAGGCATGCGAATATATAGTTGCATTTTTACTGCATGTTACAAAAGAAATGAAAGTGTAGGGATTACACTTATAGTATTCCAACTATTTGTTAATAAGTTTTTTAGAAAAGTCATTTTGGGTGATGAAGATGAAAAATAGTATAAATTTTGTTGGTATAATTATAGTTTTTTTAATTATTTTCATGATTGTTTTAACATGGAAAATAGATACAAATAGTGAATTAACAAGATCTACAATGAAAACAAGTAATAGTGCAGTTTCTAAAGGGATAGATGGTTATATTTTACTTAAGGGAGATACCGTTTATTTCATTGAAGAGAAACATATAAAAGATGCTTACGATAGAAAACATTTGGAAGAACGATTAAAAAGAAAAATTCCCGCTGACGCTATTTTACACTTTAATAATGCAAGTATAGAAAAGGGATTACAAACAGGTGATAAAGTGGAAATATGGTATAGTGAAATACTTGAATCTTATCCTGCGAAGATACAGGTTACAAAGATAGAAAAGATTCAGGATTAAGAGATGGAGGATTGCATAGTGGGGAAGAGTTTATCAGAAATGTCACTTGAGGAATTGTGGGAACTATTTCCGATTATACTGAAGAAACATAATCCAATATGGAAAGATTGGTATTTACAAGAAGAAAAATTGCTTAGCGCTATAATTGGTAATCAATATATCGAACGAATAAATCATATAGGGAGTACTTCTGTTAACGGATTATTAGCAAAGCCAACGATAGATATTTTGCTTGAAATAACAGAAGACTGCGATTTGAAATTTTTAGTTAGTATGTTGGGGAAAAACGGATATATTATGGAAAAGCAATCACAAAAGCCAGCACCTCATATGATGTTTATGAAAGGTTATAACGAAAATGGATTTGCTGAAAAAGTATTTCATATTCATGTTCGGTATATAGGTAATTGGAATGAATTGTATTTTAGAGATTATTTACAACTACATAAAGATGTTGCCAAAGAATATGGTAACTTGAAAATGAGCTTAATAGATAAATATAAACATAACAGAGACGGATATACGGAAGCAAAAACAGAGTTTGTTAACAAATATACTGAAATTGCAAAAACGGAATTTAAAAATAAATATAATCCGAGCTAATGAACATTTTGTTTCAAATCAAGTTTTTTGATAAGTCTTTGATTACCTGATGAAGAATTCATTAAGTTACTGATTGTGACTTTTTGTTCACTTTTATTTCAAAGCTACAGTTACAAAAAGTGTATAATTTAAGAACAAACCAAATAGAAGTAATGGTTTTTTCACAGAATAAAGATGAAAAATAAAAAATTAATTTTAAAAAAGAATGAGGAATATATGCAACTAATCCAATGTACAAAAAAATTAGCTGATGAAATGAAAATAAAAGTACAGAAAGTAGATGCTGCTGATTTCAACCCACTATATTGTTGGCATGCGAATCTTTTTAAGATTGGCCGAAAAAAATGTGTAATGATTATGAATAATGCTACAAGATATCACTTTGTTATTTACGGGGTATTAAAGAAAGACTTGCAAAACTTAGATCTTTTATTTAAGAAGAATTTAACAACAATCTTATTATTAGATGGAATCGAACCTGAGATAATTGAACAATACTTAAATCAAGATTCAACTGTACAATATGCTGCAACAAATAATCGCAGTATTATTTCACAAATAAATGAGTCTATTTTCGCTGTAGATCATTATTTTTATCATGAATTAGTAGAAAAAAAGGAAGAGTTTATAGATTTAGCGGCAATGAATCAATGGCTGAACGATCAAATTATGCTGAAGTTACCGAAGTATCCAGTTGAAATGATGAGAGAGGCACTTGTAGTAAGATAGAAGTTATCCTATAAATTTGCAATACATTCAAAGAAGAGTTTACAGTATATCCACTGAAAAAATTGATTATTTTCACAAAATAGTTAGGCCTTTCCTAACCACGAACTATTGTTTGAATCTTTTCAAAAATAATACATTAGTCTTTTTGAAAAGAAATGCATTATAATGGATAAGACAGATTCTAGGTAAAGAGGTTATGGAAATGGACAAAGTATACAACGATTTATTGAATATATTAGATAATACTAAAATTAAAAAAGACGAACCGTTAAAAAAGTACACTTTCACTAAAACGGGTGGAAATGCGGATTATTTTGTTTTGCCTACTACGTATGAAGAGGTACAAGAAGTAATAAAATATGCAAGTCAAAATAATATCGATTTTACTATTTTAGGTAATGGTTCAAACTTAATTATTAAAGATGGCGGCATTAGAGGGATTGTACTGAATTTAACTAAATTAACTAATATCGCATTGAAAGATAATAAGATCATTGTTCAAAGCGGAGCAACTATTATTGATACTTCTAGATTTGCATTGGAAAATCATCTAACTGGTTTAGAATTTGCTTGTGGCATTCCAGGAACAGTTGGCGGAGCAGTATATATGAATGCAGGAGCATATGGTGGCGAAGTATCACATGTGATTGAAAGTGTATTAGTGTTAACTAGAAATGGCGAAATTCTGAATTTAACTAAAAATGACTTAGAATTAGAATACAGAAACAGTTCTATTTCTAGAGAAGGATATCTTGTGTTAGAAGCAACATTTGCTTTACAAGAAGGTGAATACAATATAATCAAAGAAAAGATGGATGAATTGACATTTTTGCGTGAATCAAAACAACCATTAGAATATCCTTCTTGTGGCAGTGTATTTAAACGTCCTCCAGGAATGTTTGCTGGTAAGTTAATACAAGATAGTGGATTGCAAGGAAAACAAATAGGTGGTGCCCAAGTATCTACTAAGCATGCTGGATTTATGGTGAATGTAGATGAAGCTACAGCAAGTGATTATGTAAACCTTATCCGATATGTGCAGGAAACGGTAAAATCTAAATTTAACGTAGAATTAGAAACTGAAGTTAAGATTATTGGAGAAGATTTAAAATCTAATTAGTAAACGTCTCTAGAAATGTTTTGGTAACTCGTGATAAAAAAGGCTAATTATGTACGAATAATAACGTAATTAAAAAATAATAAAATTATTTAACAAATAAAATAGTTATTTAAAAAGATGATATGAAATTGGATATTCATATCATCTTTTTATGTTGTCTAGTATACTGAATGTAAGGTTTTTGATTTTTTGTATTTTTCTACAATTTATTACGAAATAAGAGTGTATAATACATTCTCAAATGATAGAATTATTAACATACTGTAAAATGAAAGAGGTAAAAATAATGGAGACTTGTGCAGATGTTTTAATTGTTATCGATTTACAAAATGGTGTATGTTACAGTGGAGATCATTTATTTGATTTACAAAATTTACTCACTAAAGTAAATAATAGAATTACTTTATATAGAAAATTACATAAACCGATTATTTTTGTTCAACATTGTGATGAAGAATTAGTACCTGAAGAAGAACCATGGGCTATTAATGCCAATCTAGATGTTCAAGAGCTAGATTTTTTTGTAAGGAAGATACATGCAAATTCTTTTTACAAAACGAACTTAAAAAATCTTTTAGACCAATTAGCTGTACAGCGTATTGAATTTTGCGGTGCCCAAACAGAATACTGTATGGATGCTACAATTAAATTTGCTCATGGATTGGGATACGAAAATTTCATGGTACAGAAAGCAACTTCTACTTTGAATAATCCATTTATGTCTGCAAAAGAGACGATTGATTTTTATGAAAATATATGGAACCATAGATTTTTAAAATTGATAGGAGATGAATCTTAGAATGAACGATTGTATAAAGTGAAACTTTAATCAGTGGGGGTTTTCTTCATCCCCCACTGATTATTAGTTGAACCAATCGGGCTTTTACGGGCAGTTTATCTCCCACCTAACTTCTGAACGAGCCGCTAGAGCTGGACAATGCTTTCGCCGAACTTTGAGGGGGGAGTATTACTGCCCGTTAATGCGGGATAAAAATCGTAAAACGAGGATTCATCAGTGAAAATTAAACATCTTTATTCTTTTTATACACAAATTATTAATTAAAGAAGTACGTAAGAAATAGGAACAAATTAACTTAGGGTACTTGCTTATCTTGAGTGGTACATTAGTTACGATTTTATCGAATTTTGCTTTAAGAAGTGAGATATTACATTGTCAAGTTGGCAAAATGAAAAGTGTGCAACAAGAAGAGAGATACGAATGTATGTCTCTTTTCTTTATATACAATAGAGTATTTAAAACAAAAAGGGGATTGATTTGTTACATGCAAAAGCAAAATAAAATTGCAGTAATTGGTGGAGCTGGGAAAGCAGGCCGATACGTTGTGGAAAAAGCTTTAGAAGCAGGTTATCAAGTTCGAGTTCTGACAAGAAATCCAAAACAATTTAAGGCGTTTTATAAACATGTTGAAATTATAAAAGGTGATGTGAGAGATGTAGAAGTGATTCGAACTTTATTTAATGGTTGCCATACAGTAATTAGTACTCTAGGTAAACCGAAGAAAGAGTCATTCATTTTTAGCAGTGCAACCAATAATATTCTTACTGTAATGAATGAGTTACATATTTTAAGATATATTGTGGTCTCTGGTGGATCAGTCGATGTACCAGGAGATAAAAAGAGTTTTCTAAATAAAATGGGAGCAAGGATGTTTCGAATTCTTTTTCCAAATATGATGAAAGACAAGTATAAAGAGTTAAATCTGTTGTTAGAAAGTAACCTTGATTGGACATTTGTCCGTTTACCATTTGTAGTGGAAGGAGTAGCCACTGGTAGCATAAAAGAGAGTTTAAGAGATATTCCTGGTTTGAAGATTTATAATAGTGATATTGCTGATTTTCTTATTAAGCAAATTGCTAGTCCTTTATATATAAGAAAATGTCCTTTTATTGCGAATTAATGTGAACTGTATATTTTTGTATCTTCTTATATCCTTTTATTGTAAAATTTTATTAAGGATGGGAGGAATATATATGAAATTTGAAGATAATAGAGAACTAGGCATTCGGTTAGGTGCATTACTAGTGACAGAAGATCATAGATATTTGGTGATTAAGAAAAATGATCATTATTCTCTGCTTAATGTGGAAACGATGGAGTGCAGCATATTAGAAGTCGCTTTAGAGTATATTGAAGAAGTGATGGCAGAGGATTTGCAGGAAACAGTGAAGCATATTATTCCTGCTGAGCATTTGAAACTTGTTGCGAACAATATCGTATGAAAGGGTGTCTTGCACATGGTTAATACTGAATATTTCGTTATTGGAGATTTGGAAACGCTACAAAAACAATTTGAAGATTTATTACAAACAGAGATTCAATGTAGCGGGGAACTTGAAGAGTGGTTGAAGCGACAGTCGCGGCTTTTAGATGAAGTAGAAGAACAACTTAAACAACATTATATTCAATTTCAGTGTAACACTGATAACAAGCAAGCAAAAGAAGCTTTTGACTTTGATCAAAAGCATGTGCAGCCATTAGTGAAACGCTACAAAAGTTTACTAAACAATAAATACTATGAATCTCCATTCCGTATGGAGCTAGATCCTGAATTTTTTAGTTTGTTGAATAAAAAAATAGAAAATACGATTAGTTTGTTCAGTGAAAAAAATATAGTTTTAGAAATTGAAGAGGATGAGTTAGTGACGAAGTATTTTGAGATTACAGGTAACTTAACTGTAATGTGGGAAGGTAAAGAAAAGTCATTAAGCGACATGCGGGTGTATGTTCAAAATCCTGATCGTACGGTTAGAAAAAATGCAATGACTCTTATTCATGAAAGTATGTTATCCGTTGAAGATGATCTTCAAATCATAATGGATAAGTTAATTGTACTACGGCATCAAAAAGCTCAAAACGTTGGTTTGCAAAATTATCGCGATTATATGTTTAAAAAATATGAACGGTTTGATTATACGGCAGCGGATTGTCTTGAGTTAACAGAAGCAATGCGTCAATATGTTGTTCCGTTACAGAAGAAGCTTCAAGAAAAACAACAAAAAATATTGGGATTACATACTTTTAGACCTTGGGATATTAGAGCAGTTCCAATAAACGAGGAACCTTTACAACCAGTACAAAATGTAAACGAGTTAGTAAAAGGGTGTTTTCATATTTTAGAAAATGTTGATTCTCATTTTTCGGCATTACTACATGAAATGAAAGAAAAAAATCTCTTAGATTTAGAAAGTCGTAAAGGAAAAGCCCCAGGAGGTTTTTGTGAATCCTTACCTGCTTCAAAACAATCGTTTATTTTCATGAATTGTTGTAACACACAAGATGATGTCGTGGTACTGTTACATGAAATGGGTCATTGTATTCATCATGAACTTATGAAAGACATTGAACTAGAGCCATATCGAAATGTCCCAATGGAATCAGCAGAATTAGCCAGTACAACAATGGAACTCCTAACGATGGATTATTGGAATACATTTTACCCAGATCAAGAAGATTTCAAAAGAGCAAAGCGTGAGCAACTCCGATTGATGATACAATACTTACCTATAATTACTGTAGTCGATCAATTCCAGCATTGGATGTACGAAAATCCAAACCATACACATGCGGAAAGAAGAAGGAAATTCAAAGAACTAGCAAGAACATATGACTCTAACCTTGTGAATTGGGAAGGGTATGAAAATTGGCTAGAGACAAATTGGTTGTCTATTTTACATATTTTTGAGGTTCCATTCTACTACATTGAGTATGCAATTGCACAAATAGGCGCTCTGCAAATGTACAAGCAATATAAAGAAAATCCAAAACAAACTTTCATTCATTATAAAGAAGCGCTATCTTTAGGTAGTACAAAATCAGTAAAAGAAGTATATGAAGCGGCAGGTATTCGTTTTGACTTTTCGGCGCAAACAATTAAAGAGTTGATGGAGTTTGTGAAGAAAGAGTTGGAGCTACTTGAGGAAGAGGAATAAGGTGCAAGGGATTTGGACAAGTAGTTACGGGGGAAATGGTGTATTCAATAAGGAGGACATACTGTGACTACCAACTTAATAAAAAAGAAAAGTGGGAAAAGGCATTACAAATATTTCTTTTTGGTAGCCTATTATTTGTTGGCCTTATTGGATATGGGGTATATTGGGCGTTTTTTGATATGAATAGATTGCCAACTGGGGATTATCTTACAGAAAAAACATCTCCAGATGGAAACTACACTTTAAAAACTTACCTTACAAATGGGGGAGCCACGACTTCATTTGCTATAAGAGGCGAATTAGTATTTAACAACAGAAAAAATAAAGCGAAAAATATCTATTGGAACTATCGTGAGGAGACTGCAGATATTGAATGGATAGATAACGATACTGTAATTATTAACGGAAAAACCCTACATGTCCCTAATGAAAAATTTGATTTCAGAAATCAATAGTTAGATAGCTATTTTACTAGAACTAACTAATTCTATATACATATAAGTTAAAAAATGGCATAAAATCCCCTTTCTTATTAAAGGAAGGGGAGAGCATTTGGCCGTGTTTAGAAGCGGTCAGGGGCTATTCCATCACATGCGAAGTTGAAAATAAAAGGGGGATACGAGTACAGGTTATGTTGTATTCTGCATAGCAGCGACTTATATGACGGAAAATTAATATAGATTTATATAATTGAGACCTCTTACTTGAGGTCTTTTTTATGAACTTCTTAACAAGTCAATTGTAATATGATTGGATTTTTAACACTTTAAAAATGCATTGTCTCTACCTTTTCATCAAATGTTTTATTGTTTCCTTATTCAAGCTAATAGAACCAATATAGGCAAGTTCCTATCCTTTGAAAAAGTTCCATCTAGCTCTTTAAGTGACTGTGAAATATATTATCGCGCTGCATATGATATTTCTCTTTTCTCCACTTGAAAAAGATCTTCATTGTATTAGAGGCTTTCTTATACTCTTTTTAAGGTTAGGGAAGTGTTAGCAATACCATATTTTGATGTGGAATAAAATATTAACAGAGGCTGACACATTCATCATAACACTGTTAATAATGTGATTTTTTTCTAAAAATTAAATAGAAAACAACGAATATTCTGCGTTTTATTTCTAAAAATTAATAATATTTACAAAATTACAAAAACAACTTACATTTTAGTTGTACCAAAAAATCCAAGCTAAGAGGAGATGGTTGTATGTTCAAGAAGTTAGTAGTAGGAGCACTAGCAGCTGGTTTTGCATTAACTGGAGGGTTGGGAACGATATCAGCAAGTGCGGAAAAAGATAATACGATTAAATCTTTCGACTATGTAACTGTAGATGAAAAGAATGTAGATTCCGTGGCTAAATTGAATAATAAGTTCAACGAAGACATAAAAGTAACTATGGTTCTGCCTAAACAGAATAAAAATGGAGATTGGCTAGCATATGGGTTTACGAGCAGAGAAACATTGGAAGCTTTCATCGAAAAAGATAAACAAAGACTTAAAAATCAAATAAACCCTCTAGGTAGCGGCCCTGGAAGTACCGATTTCTATGAGCATGCAAATAAAGGTGGACAATATATTTATTGGAGTTCTGGCTTTAAAAACTTACCTTCTAGCTGGAATGACAGAATTTCTTCCATAAGTACGGCATCACCTTCTGCAAGTTATTCGACTACGCTATGGGAGCATACTTCAACTCAAGGGTATGGCAAAGGAGTCTTATTTAGACACTCCGATTGGTATGGTAAAACTGCAAATCTAGCTGCGGATTGGAACGATATAACTTCAGCAATTGAAATCAAGTAAGAGATTTCAATTGATCAGGTGAATAAGTTTCAGAATCACTATTCTCTCATCGATTTAGAAGAAATGAGAGAATAGTGATTTTTTTGTACAATAACAAACTACCTGGTAAAGGCCTGCGCTAAATTTTTTTGTTTCTTCTGGAACATTTTTTCTAAGCATTCAATTGGAATTTCCTTAATGTTGTAAATCCACAGTTTCTAGATAGTGACTCTAATAAAAAAATAAAATAGCTTCTCAGAAAACTTTTTACAAGTAAGCATTTAATAGGAAGTATATAGTAATCACATAATTATATTATGTGAACTTCATTCAGAATGAAAAGAGATATAAGTTTTAACTAACAATAAGAATCATAAGATTAATTGCTTGGAAATAATTAGCCTTTATCTTATTATAGTATTAAAAATATTGAGATTTTCGAGGTGGATAATTATGGAGTGCTTAATAGGGGATGTCAAAGTTCATTATGAAATTTATGGTTCTGGGAAACCGATAATCATGCTTCATGGTTTTACTCCTGATCATAGACTAATGTCAGGTTGTATGGAGCCTGTTTTTTCACAAAGAGAAGGTTGGAAACGAATTTATATCGATTTGCCGGGTATGGGAAAAACGGAGGGACACGCATCTATTCAAAACTCAGATGGAATGTTAGATCTTGTTTTAAAATTTATAGATACAATTATTCCAGATGAATCTTTTTTAATCGCAGGTGAATCGTACGGAGGTTACATAACTAGAGGTGTTATATCTAAAAGAAAGGAAAAAATAGATGGCGTTGCATTTATTTGTCCACTGATTATTCCGGATGCAAGTATGAGGCAGGTTCCACCGCATACGGTTATTTACCGAGATAATAAATTTTTATCTCAGTTAAATACGGAGGAACGTGAAAATTTCAGTTCGAAATTTGTTGTGCTTAACGAATATAATTGGCAGCGCTATCTTGAAGAGATTATTGCAGGTATTAAGTTAGCAGATGAGGCCTTTTTAACAAAAATATTGAAGCAATATGCTTTTTCGTTTGAGGTGGATAGCCAGATATCGCTGTATGAAAAACCAAGCCTTTTTTTATTGGGTAAACAGGATTCCGTAACAGGCTATAGAGACGCTTGGAATCTGCTTGATAAATATCCACGAGCCACTTTTGCAGTTTTAGATAAAGCAGGACATAACTTGCAGATCGAGCAAGATGCTTTATTTCATTCGCTAATAAATGAATGGTTAGATAGAGTAGAAGAAAAGTGATTATAGAAAGACTTATATATAAGTCCAACTTGACTTTCCAACAGACAATTCGTCGCCATGCAAAGCAAAAAGTAACCTGCTACTTTTTTTCTCTTTGTTTGAATATCGCATGTGGCAGAAAAAGGAACTGACCGCTTCTACGCATAGCCAGACACTCTCTACCATATAAAAAGAAAAGGGTTTTATGTCAGGTTTTTAATTTGAATTTATATATAATTAAAGGATACGGGATATAACATATTATCCATGATTAATATGTTATATCCTGTTACTAAGATTTTAGTGCGTTTACTTGATAAAGAGGTATCATCGATGCGAATCTACGTAAACGTCAAATATTCCCCACCTACTATTTGTAAATAACCCATGAGATAATCTCCTTACATACTTTATATGGAGTTTTTTTTATGAAAAGACACCGATTAAAGAAAGAATGGGAAACTTATATTCAAGACTATAAAAACAGTGGATTATCAAAAGTTGCCTGGTGTCAAAAACAGAACCTACCGGTTCATCGGCTATATTACTGGCTGCAAAAATTATCGCCTGAAACGGAAGCGCAAAATGTAAATGAGCGTGTGAATTGGCTTTCTATGAATGTCCCTGACGTAGAAGAAAACATACATGCTACGATTCGAATTCACATGCAAGAAGCAACCATTGAATTAGATACGCCTTTTACTCCGCAAGTGCGATCATGTATAGTGTGGTGGAAACCGCAAAAGAGAACAATCTAAGTCCCTATCATTATCTTCGTTATTTGTTTGAAACACTTCCCAACATCAATTTAAACAATAAAGAAGAAATTGATAAAGTCTTGCCGTGGTCAAAGGATTTACCATCTAGCTGTAGAGTGCCGAAAAAAAGTGAAGCAAACAAAAAATAACTCCAAAATCAACTTCTATTGTATATTTTGGAGTTCCTTGACGTTTACTTATTAACTGCAAGTATAGGAACGAAAATTGGTGGTGATGTAAATTACATCGCAAGAGAAATGGTAACTGAATTTATTCGACCTGTTTTTACTGGAGATACCATTACATGCGAAATAACTCTTACAAATGTTGAACAAATGGAAGGTTTTAAAAAGGTAGAAATAAAGTCAGTATATCGTAATCAAAATGGGAAAGAAGTAATGCTAGGGTCAAGTTATGGAATCATTCGAGACTGAACATTTTAAAATTGAAAATATGTTAATAAAATTTGTTGACATAAAAAATGATTAGGTGCCATACTATATATAATTATAATGCGGGCTAGTAAAGCTAGCCTATTTTCATCACTATATAATTAACTCCCTAATTATGTGTACTAAAAGTAACTGCTTAACGATTTAAAAGAAGAAAGAAGGTACATACATGAGCAATATGAAAGATTCGGAAAAAACGGAAGATGTTTATGTTGTTCCGCCTGCTGTTTCCGATACTAAAGTAATAAATTACAATGATGCGGTTCCTACACTTATACAATCTAAGCGTCAAATTGATCGTTATAATTTAGATATTGACGCCCAAGCTGTTCTCGTTGCGGTTAGGCTAATGGCAGCAGGAACTAAGCTTGGACATGCTACGGAGATTCATTTCTCTAGATTTGGTTTATCAACAGGACGCTATCGTTTACTGGCAGACCTTGAAGATAACGAAGGAGAAGCGTTACCTTCGCAATTAGCTGAACATTTAGGTGTGACACGTGCTACAGTGACAGGTCTAATTGATACCCTTGAGCGAGATGGCCTCGTATCCCGTCGACCTAGCTCAAAAGATGGGCGTCAAAAATCGGTCATTTTAACGGAGCAAGGAGCGAAGAAGCTTCGTGAAATGGCTCCAGAGCATTTCGCAAGGCTAGAAGCTATGGTCGGCTTACTTAGTATCGAGGAGCGCAGTGTATTTCTTGACCTGCTTGGCCGAGTGACAGAAGGCATCTCAGCACTTACGGATGAACTAGACGAATAGAAGAAACTTATGAACAACAGCTAAAAAGGGCTAGTAAAGCTAGCCTATTTTCATCCTCATATGGTTAGGTTCCTAATTATATGATGTGAATAGATTGCTAAATGATTTCAAAAAAGAAAGGAGGTGAATATATGAGGGACATGAAATATCTGAATAAAACAGAAGGTGTATATGCTATTACGAGTGTGGATTCCAATGTAAAGCCTTTTGTATTGTGGCGTGAAGTGTTGATGGCTTATGTTGCCCCTGCCATCATGGCAGGGATTGGGGGATTGATCACTGCCGACAAGGGTCTACAGATTGGGGCACTAACAACGATTGGAGGAACATCAGCCATAGTAGCCTGGATGTTTGGCCTTTGGTTACGAAGCCGAGGGATTCATAATCGCTGGATTATCGGTGCAAATCACTTAGTTGTTGTGGGGATTTTTACTTTGATAGGGACTATGTTTGGACTGTTCGCTGCGTGGTCGGCATCTTGTTTACTAGGGCCGTTTAATCATTTTATTTGGTTCGATCGGGTATGGATTGATTTTCCGCTATCTGCAATGATTGCGAGCACAATCATAACATGGCGATGGCGTCTTAATGTTAAAAAAATTTTTGTATTCAAAGGAGAGGACAGAAAATGATTGTCATTATTGGGGCATCGGGTACAATTGGTAGAGCACTTTTGAAACGTTTAGTTAATTTTGGTGTTCCTGTTCGAGCGCTGAGCAGGGATCCTGAGAAGGTATTTATGCAGATTGGCGATTTAGACCAGTCACTTATTGAAATCGTATCGGCTGATGCAACTGATCCTGAATCGCTGCGCCGTGCGTTTACAGGAGCAAGCCAGCTCTTCCTTGCGATGTCCAACAGTCCAAGACAAATTGAATTAGAGACTTCTATTATTCATATTGCCACGGAAGTCGGAATAGAGCACATCGTAAAGATATCCAGTCCAGTTTTTGACCGAAATGCTCCAGTGGCAGTAGCAGGTTGGCATCATGAAATTGAGAGAATTTTGTTCGAATCGGGTATTAAGCATACGGTGTTACGCCCGTATGCGTTTATGCAGAACTTACTGCGCTTCGCACCGACAATTATAGCCCAGAATGTTTTCTATGGTTCCATGGATGATATCGCATGTAACTTCATTGATTGCCGAGATATTGCAGATGTTGCTGCCGAAGCTTTGACTAACAGTAGGGTAACTGGCAAAGTATACACACTTACCGGTTCTGAGATATTCAGCTATCCACAGATTGCAAGTAAACTATCCGTTCTGCTGGGGAGGCCAATTCGCTATATCAACATGGATTCTCAAGTATTACGACGCAATCTAATCGAACATGAACATATGCCTCCTTGGCTCGCAAATCATATTGTGGAAATTCAGGCTATGTCGGTGGCGCTACCGGAAAAACCTATGGACACTGTGAAGCATTTGCTTGGTAGAGAGCCCCGCACGCTAGACGATTTTCTGTGTGAGTATGTAGAAAACTTCCGGTAATGGCGGAGTTTACCGAACCAAATAAAGAATTTTTTCTGAAAAGTTGTCGATGGCATTCAACCTTTTGGGATAATGAAAAAATAACACTGGTTATAACAGTATTATAGTCGGAATAATCTTTTAAACCTGCATTTTATCAACACGAAGAATTCTATACCCAAAAAAGGGTACGCCTTACAAATTCTATTGTACTAGAAAAAGTGAATGATTTCATGCATTATTATAATTACATGCGACCGTTTAAAAAATTAAACTACCTGTCCCCGATTGAGTATCGGGAACAGGTAGCATAGGTGTTTTATTCCTGTCTCATATCAGTGGTCCAGTTCATCGTAGACACCTCTTATATGTCGTGACAACTACTACGTTAAAACTTACGAGTTTGTACGAGTTCATTAATTTAATATACAATCCATGTGTTTATATTCGTCGCCCCGTAAAATGTCATTTCGCCTAAGCTCGTACTTCGTTTTCTATTCTATTATAATTGTATCTATTATCTTTCTTGATTAATTATCTTTTATATGTTAATTACCTTATTCTGATTAGTTATTATCATTTGTATATGAATATTCCGACTCCATTTTAGACCAATCTTCAATATTGCTTCCATCCTTAGTTAATTCAGCAATTAATTTTTTATCTCCGAATTTATCGCCTGTTATAATTTCCTCAGAATTATTCAATACATCATCTTTCACCAATGATTCTTTATATTTTTAATACAAATATGAGTCAGATGCAGAACCTTCTTCAACATTTCTAGCTTTCCCTACCCCCTTAGTTTCACTCTTAACAGCATCGACATTCCCGTTCACGAATCTACAACGTTAAGGATAATACGTTCCATTCTTACTTTCATTTCATCTAGTGAACTAGGATAACCTAAATCTGGCATTAAATCTGTAAATTGTTTGATGTCATCAGAATTATATTTTCTTATCTCCACTAAAGATCCCCTCCACATTTTTTCTCTAATTGTATCATTTTCAATAATTACAGGACCTTTAATCCACAAATAAAGGTTTGCTTACACAATGTTTTATTTGTGTTTTTGAGATAAAGCCACGGTTTGTATAAAAGATGCGACGTATGTGAAAATATTGTGATACTTTTTCCTTAGGTATTTATTTTTTAAAGAAACGTGGCAACTATTTCCAAAAAATAGCAATCTTTTTGTTGGATGTTAATGGGAAATTTTATAGATAATGTAACCTATTTTTGTTTCAACTATGTTAAAGTAAAGAGGGAGAAAATCCTATGAATAAAGGTAATAAGTTACTTTAACCAAGACTAATAAATACATTAAGCAGGAAGGGGCATATGAAAAGTATAATAAAATTAATAAAATTTGTCGGATTAATTGTTTTAACAGTATTAATCATAGCACTTTTTTTCCCAACATGGACTTCACATATAAAAGGTAATAACAGTATAAGTGTATTAGAACAAGTAGAGATAAATGGAAGTAGTCATGAAATTATGATACGTGGCAAAGATAAGGATAATCCAGTTATTATTTTTGTACATGGAGGACCTGGATGTCCAGAAATACCATATGCCGATAAGTACCAAGACTTATTGGAAAACAATTTTACGGTTGTAAATTACGATCAAAGAGCATTTGGAAAATCATATCACTTTTTTGAGGACTATTCTAATCTTTCAGCAGACTTACTGGTGAAGGACTTATTGGCCATGACGGATTATATATCGGAACGATTTGGAAAAGAAAAGGTAATTCTAATTGGTCATTCTTATGGTACATATATTGGAATGCAAGCTGCTTATAAAGCTCCTGAAAAATTTGAAGCATATATTGGTATTGGACAAATGAGTGATACCGTAGAAAGCGAGATTGACAGTTTGAACTACACCATTAATCAGGCTCAAAATAATGGTAATACGGATGATGTTTTATATTTACAAGGGTTAACTGAAAAAATCAAAAATGGCGATACATTTACCCCGCGAAATTATGTTAACAAATATGGTGGGGGTTCAAGGCTTATTGACAATCCTGATGGTAATAACATAGGTATGTTGTTTAGTAATGAGTATAACTTATTAGATGTAATTCGTTATAACTATGGAGTATCCTATTCGCAAACCAGTTTGTTAAAGGAAGTTTTAAATAAACCATTACCTACATTAGTAACAAAACTTGAAATACCGTGCTATTTTATCATGGGTAAATATGATTATATGACTTCCTCTAATGCAGCAAGAAAATATTTTGATATAGTTGAAGCTGATAAAAAAGAATTTATTCCCTTTGAGAAATCAGCTCATTATCCACAATTTGAAGAGAAGGAAAAGTTTAATAAATGGATGTGCGATACATTTTTAAAATAGATACACCAATTGTTCTCTATGATTATCAGCCGAAAAGGGCAGACGAATATCCAAACTTTGAATTTAATAAATAGATGAATAATGTATAAAGGAGCTCTACTCTCAATGGCAAGAAAATTATTAACACAAAGATTTCCGCTTTTAATTCCTATTAGAATTAGACAACGTAGGCTGTTTAAAAAAATAAGTGACGGTCTTGCAGGTCATAAATTTTCAAAAACATTTGAGCAAAATTCATTACCTTACAGGATTTATAAACATAAATCTTTGCTTATTAGAAAATTAGGTGATACGGATATGCAGCTGCAATATAACAAAATTACCAATCTGAAGCTAGCAATCTCCAAAATAAATCAGGTTGTAATTAAACCGGGAGAAACATTTTCATTTTGGCATCTTGTTGGAAATGCCAGTGAAAAGGCTGGATATAAAGAAGGAATTATTTTAATGAATGGCGAAGCGATAAAGGGAATAGGTGGAGGCCTCTGTCAGTTAGGAAATCTTCTCTACTGGATGTTTCTTCATTCAGAGTTGGAAACAGTGGAAAGATATCGTCATAGTTTCGATCCATTCCCAGACTATGGACGTGTGATTCCATTTGGAACAGGTGCCACTTTGATGAATGGTATTATTGATCTTAAATTGAGAAACAATTCAAATATTACCTATCAAGTTAATCTACATCTTGACGAAGAATACATATACGGAGAAATTAGAGCATCCCAGTATCCTCCATATAAGTATTCTATCGTCGAAGAAGATCATCGTTTTGTAAAAAAAGCAGATGGGCAAGTATATAGGCAAAATAAAATTTATAAAAAAATAGTTGATCGTGTCACAGGTAATTTAGTTGGCAAAGAGCTAGTCATGGAAAATGATTGCTTAGTAAAATATGAAGTAGATAATCAGAAAATTGTGGGTTCTTTATAGATAACGTTTTTTACTCTTCTAAAGATATTTAAAAAAACTGGATAAGTAATTTTAAAATAAAAGCCTCTAAGGCAAAAAATATGATTGAAATGGACTTTTCATTTACTCAGCTACATATGTATCAACTTGAAGTACCTATGATAATAGGTGCTTTTTATTATGTAGAATTTACATAATAAATGTGGGTTTATTAAAATAAACATTCAAGGTTGGTGGACTAAATTACAATAATGAAATGTAAGGGAAATGAATTTCTACATTGAAACAAAAGGGTTAAACTAACATTATAAGAATCGACTAAAAGATAAGGAGTGAGCACATGGTTTGGTTAACATTAATACTCGCATATGGAATGTTTTTATTATATTGTGTTCGCACTCTGAAGAAATGGACGAGTCTTTGGTATTGTGACGAAACAAACGAAGACAATCTAAATAAAATATTTTCCCGTCAGTTCAGTAACTTCAACAAAAAGAGTGTTAATCCTTCTTGGATCAACACCCCAATACTAAGCTAATTTTTAACATCTTACATATTTACGTTTGAAACCAATCCGCCCTCTATCAATTTCTTTATGAATACTTTCGTAAGCATTTAGGAAACTGCTTTTTTTCTTGTCCCGTTTTACTTCTACTGTACCTATTTCCTTTGCGCTCTCGACTGCCTTTTCATGTAGCGGCAAATATGAAATCCCTACGGTGTATAGAAAATTATTCATAGCGGATTTCGTTCGTTCTGGCGAATCATGAATCGTATTTTTCACAATTTCAACCATATTGGAAATTTTGCTTTCGGAAAATTCATTGTCTAGGCGATTCCCTAAAAGCCAGCAGTAGCAACTCCAGCCGGCTGACATTCTCAGTTCGTCACCGCTTGCAATCCATTTATCAGCAACGTCTTGTGCAAAATCTGATTCTGCTAAAGTTACTGCCACCACAAAATCAGACAGCATATAAAAATACGCCCCATCCATCCAACGATCAAAATCCGACTCACTCATAGCTTTTGGGTCTGCAATAATGCCTGCAAAGTACATTGCATCATAGTTACCTGTGGAATATAGTTCTTCAGCTAAACGTTGATTTATTTTTATTTTCTTTGCGATTGGTTTCATTGCACCTGTAGCTACGCCAAAAAGCGGCTCCTGCGCACCATTGGATATGTATATTTTTTTCGTTCCTTACCGAGGGCTTCAAGCTCCTGCATAACTGTTTCGAATTCCATAGTTTTGCACTTCCTTCCATACTTTAATTATAACTAAAAAAATAATTCACACATAAACTACTCCGTAATACTATATAGTAGTACTAAGTAATGCTAAGTAGATGCGAGGAGGAAATATGAAGGATTTAACTGAAATGCTTAAGGGAGTTCTTGAAGGAGTTGTACTTCAAAAGATTCAAACAGGTGAAACCTATGGGTATGAAATAACTAGGTATCTAAATGAGTTAGGTTTTGATGATATTGTGGAAGGAACTGTCTATACCATTCTTGTTCGAATAGAGAAAAAAGGACTCGTGAAGATTGAGAAGAAAAAATCTGAGCTTGGACCCGCGAGAAAATTCTACACACTAAATGCGAAAGGAGAACAAGAATTAAATGATTTTTGGCAACGCTGGTCATTTTTAGAAGAAAAAATGAATGAAATAAAGGAGCAAAAAAATGATTAAAAAAATGATTAAAGAAAAACGGGAATTTCGTGCATATCAAAAAAGAGTGAATGAATTACCTGGAGAATACAAAAAGGCTATGAAAGCAATTGAAAATTATATGTGGAACTTTGCTAAGGGATCAGGCATGTTGGAGCTATTAAAGAATATATTAGAGATGTTCGAGAATAGTGCCAGTGATGGATTAAGCGTACGAGATGTAGTAGGAAATGATATAGCAGAATTTGCAGACTCATTCCTAGCCGAGTTTCCAGAAGAAACATGGATTGACAAATTAAGAAAGAAATTAAGAGATTCTATTGAATAAAGGAGCGAGCCATGAATCCAACTGTGCTTGAAATCAAAAATGTAAAAAAGAGTTTTAAAGGGAATGAGGTTTTAAAAAATGTCAGTATCACTGTGAAGCAAGGCTCCATTTATGCCTTATTAGGGGCGAACGGTGCTGGGAAAAGTACCCTACTAAAAATTGTTACGGGGCTACTTAATAGTGATGGCGGCAAGGTGACCATTCATGATATTAATGTTGCTGACAATCCTATGGCGGTAAAAAAGTTATTTAGTTTTAGTTCACAGAATACCACAGTTGACGGTGTTCTTACTGGATATGAAAATCTTCATTTGATTGCAAAACTGCGACATGAACAAAATCCTAAAAAAGCTGTAGAAAGCCTGTTAGATAAGTTTGATCTGACTGAAGCCAAAGATAAAGCAGTTTCAACGTATTCAGGAGGAATGCGACGCCGCCTTGACTTAGCAATGAGTTTAGTTGGGAATCCAAAATTCATTTTTCTAGATGAACCTACCACAGGATTGGACCCTAAAAGCAGACAGGATCTTTGGGATACGATTAAAGAAATGAAGTCGCAAGGGAAAACAATTTTCTTAACGACCCAATATTTAGAGGAAGCAGATTATTTAGCCGATCAAATAGGTTTTTTACGTGAAGGTAAAATTGTTGCAGGAGGGACCCCAGATGAAATGAAACGTATTGCTGGAGCAGATAAATTACTACTTGTATTTAATCGAAATCAAGACGCTGAGAAAGCTTTAAAACTTTTAGAATCATATTCTCCTGTAAAAAGAGTAGATTATGAGATTTCCATTGATTTAACAGAGGAGATAACAACAACTTTAAACGTATTAAATGCCCTCACAACTGAAAATATTGAACTCAAGACCTTCAAAATGATAACCTCAACCCTTGATGATGTATTTATTACCCTTACGAAAGGAAGAAAATAATGCAAATCATACAGAGTTTTGGAGATACATTAGCACTTGCCAATAGAATTATTAAACATAATATGCGAAGTATCGACACGCTTATTACCGTTATTGCTATGCCAGTTATGATGTTATTAGGAATAGTTTATATATTTGGAGGAGCCATCCAAATTCAAGGAGTGTCTCAAGAGGATTATATAAATTATGTGCTTCCTGGAATCTTATTAATGACGATTGCCAGCGGATCAGCTTATACTTCATTACGAATTAACTTAGATAAAACATCAGGGATGTTTGACAGATTTAAGTCAATGCCTATATCAAAATCATCCGTATTAGGTGGCCACGTTTTAGCTTCTGTTATCTTTATGTCAGTTTCTATAATTGCAGTTTTAATAGTAGGTTTTTTAGCTGGATTTAGAAGTAATGCGACATTTTCTGAATGGCTTCTTGTAGGATTTTTAATTATTCTTTTTTCTCTTACATTAACATGGCTTTCAGTACCTTTTGCGTTGGCCGCCGGAAGTATTGAAGGAGCCAGTTCCTTCTCTTACATCTTACTGATGATGCTTTTTGTCAGTTCTGCATTTGTGCCTGTCGATGGAATGCCAAAGTTAGTTCGTCTCTTCGCAGAAAATCAACCAATGACGCCAATTATTCAAGCAATAAGAAATCTACTTCAATCACATGCTGCTGGAAATGATTTATGGATTTCAATTGGTTGGATGGTACTAATCATAATAATTTCATATATTTTTGGAATGAAAGTTTATAAGAGAGTATAAGTAATTAATAATATGTATTTCAATTTTTGTGGATTTGAAATAAAGTCGTACCGGTTATAAAAAAGATGTACTGTTTTGAAATTATCAAGACATAAATTCAAAAAAACTTAAAATATAAGGGGTCCAGCATATTATTTATGCATAATATGTTTGGCCCCTTATTCTTTGAGGATGATTTTGAAACTGAATTTGCATTGTATTTTTCTTTATTTGGATATAAGTAAATAAAGCCCCATAAACGTTCGTTTATGGGACCTATTAGATAGAATTCAACACTAAAAAAGTATCTAAAAACATGAAATATCAATATACTTTAAATTGAGTATTGGGGTCTGTGTAGCAATGAAACCAAATCACGCAACAAGTATTTACATTTTGTTGAATCTTCTCTTTGTTTATTTATGCGTTATTTTAGATAGTGTAACAAAGCTCTGTCATTGCAGCATTTACATCTTTTATAATGAGTAACATTTCCTCGTAGGGTGGGATAAATTCTTGACCAAATTCTATTGTAAAAGCATAAACTTTACTTTTATTTGAATCAATAATATGACGACTATAGGCGTAATCTTCCGAAGTTGCTGACGTTGCATATAGTTCTATTCCTTGTTGAACATTATAAGACTTACCACGTACAGCATGAAGAGCGTTATTCATTTGTGTGGCCAAATTGACTAAAGTATTTTGGTCTATACTAGATATATATTCTCGATACTCTGTATCGTTTGCTATTCCACGTTTTCCGTCAAAAATTGGATTATGGAAGTTTTGGTTCGGATCCGTTTCTTGATTATCATCGTCACCCTAAGGACATAATATCATTCCCCCATGACTATGGATATCCACATAATATTGAATATTAGGGTAAGTATCTAAGAGATACTTCACATTTTTTGTTTCAGGTTCCGAAAAAGGTACTGTGCCTTTATAAATCTCTTTTGCTGGATCATTCGATGTTCCGATTCCACTATTCCAGAGAAAATCAAAGTTCCGATTGATATCTACTCCGAAATTCTGACCACCTGTACTTGTATTTGGATTTCGATTTTTTCGCCACATTGTCTCTGCTGTCTGTGAATAATTTTTCCCATCTGGGTTTACATCAGGAAATACAAAAATGTCAAGTTTCTCCATAAAATTACGAATTTGGTCAAATGTATATGTTTTGTTCCCAAAGGTAAGTGGAGTGTGAGATTGATAAGCTGTAATTAACTGCCGTAAAAAGTTGATACATATATCGGAACCGCCCCATTCTCTGGCGTGCACACTACCTGTAAACAAAACTCCCGTTCTATTTGAATTGGTTCCAGCTTTTAAACATATAGCATGTGAAGTACGTCCTTCCCATGTTTGATTAGGAAGTTTAATCAAGGTTACTAAGTTTGGAAATTGGTTGGCTAGTTGTTTGAGTACAGTTTCTATCTCGTCTACTGTCATATAGCCTCCACGAACTGTTTCCGCTTCTGACATGAGATTAGAAGTAGCAAATCGATTGCCAGAAGATATTTCTTTTTTTCTGTCCTTGGTAATGGTATTCAAATCATCAATAACTTATATGTGATAACCAGCCTGTTTGACTTTATCAATTTGATTATCTGTTAGAATTCCGGGGACTTCATAGGAATCCGTGTCTATTTTCTTCGCTACACGATATTGTAAATCTAAATTGAATTTTTTTAACAAGAGTAATTTTTCGTGTGAATTACCACGTATACGAACAGAATATAAATTCATATATTCATCTCCTAATTACATTTTTGATACAGAAAATAATTTACGTATGTAGTATAGACATTGATTAGACTCAAAAAACATCCAATATATGTAATTTTAACAGAAATTATTTATATTCCACTACAAAATTCCACCCCTGTTAATTATAAAAAATTTCTGCGCTACATTATGTTGTTTGTAATTAACAGGGGGTGTTTTCGTTAGAAGATGATATGTACAAAAATTAAAACATTAGGTGACCGTCGATTTTTTAAGGTCTAGGAAAAAATTGGGTTGAAAAAGGAACAATGATGGTGTAAAATTACACTGAACA
This sequence comes from Bacillus sp. 491mf, assembly GCF_900112415.1. Classification (GTDB taxonomy): domain Bacteria; phylum Bacillota; class Bacilli; order Bacillales; family Bacillaceae_G; genus Bacillus_A. Next base: position 135,380 of record NZ_FOLV01000006.1, on the reverse strand, counting down.
ATACGCAAGTTACTTTTTAGGCGAGGGGAAGTGAATAAGGAGCTTATAATCGAAATCATTTCAACGAAAATAAAGTTAATTCGTACTGAAAAAGGTATACGCAGGATAAAATGGATGAAGTTCTCGGCATTTCAAAGAAAAAGCTTGTTCAAATCGAGAAGGGGAATACATAGATAAAAATATTTTATTAATGTTGTTAACTCTGACCTTATTATTAGGATGTGCTTATTTTATCCCAAAAACTTTTGCTAGGGATATAGGAAAAACAACTGCTAAAGATACATGAAAAGTAAATGGAATTATGTAAAAATAAATAATTACATATGAAGTACATTCCTAACATACCTACATTAGGAGGGTTTTCCCTTTCTTTGAGCGTACAGTAATGATTACATGTAGCATAATCTGTCACTCAATTAACCTGTTGTACGTTGGAAGGTGTGGAAACACCACTCTTGCTCTTAAACGGACTATGTTATGCAATTAAAAAGTCCTATTGTTCCTATGAAGTAGGATGCAGGGCTTTGTCTTATTATTATGTATCATTTAACAATTTTCGAAATACAATTTATCAACTAGAAGGAGATTATATATGTACATCTTGAGTCTACTTTGGATTTTCTTTATGCCTATTCTCGTATTATGTGGAATTTTTGGTGGGATTTTCCTAATTGTTACAGGGATTAAATATCGTAAATTATTCTCGGTTATAATGGGATTACTTACTCTTTCCTTTGTTGTGCTACCTTTTGTTTTTTGGGGTATGGGGATTGATGGAGAAAAAATTATTTCTATTCCAACCATTCTATACTGGATCCTATTCTCTTTAACAGGGTTATTAGCAGGATTCAATGGACTACAGGCAAAAATTAAAAGCATACGCAATATGGGATTTATTATTTTTACTACTGGAATATTAGGGGCTATTTTCTATTATTTAATGTCAGTATCTCATGATTCATTTTATATCAATTAGTTTTTTCTAAACTCATATCATCTACTACTTAATAAATATAATTAAAGGAAGTTGTAGCGTTATAAATACAAATAATGTATTACAACATAACGTTAATAAATGGAAAGAAGGATATTATGGAAGTTATTGAGCCAATAGACCCTTTTATTATGAAGTTGGTCATTATTCCACTGATAGTCATTGGATTAGGTGTTTTAGCATCTGTTCTTGTAAAAAAGATATTTATTGGCCCTTTAATAACATTATTTTTAAATGCTTTATATGAAATTTGGTATTTCAAACACTATTATCCTGAAAATGGATTTTTTTTGTCCTCTTGGAATATTATATTCCCTGTAATTTCATTAGTGATTTCTGGGGTTGCAGCAGCAATTCGAAACGAATAGACAAAATTAGGCTCTGTTGCAAAGTTTGAAAAAAATATAAACAGATTGGCAAATGAGGAAAAAGGATTAGGAGTATGTCTAGGTCAATTAAACCTAAACATACTCCTATATTTCTTAATGTACAATGCCTAATAGCGAATTATAGTACTCATCAACTTGTGAATGGCATAATAAAATAGATTTAGACACCCTTGCCACATTAATCCCATCGATAGATTCTTGCAATTTTATTACTATCTGAGAAGCATAATTGAAGTTGTGCTTAAATTGAAACAAAAAAACACATTTTTTCGTTTTGGGGTCGGTCTATTTTCTTAGCTTGATGGTGATGTAACGCTACTCCGTATTAAACTTTATTAATTTTTAGGCAGATGTTTAGTCGGTATTTATTCGTAAATTTGTTTGAATCGGTGAAAAAATAAAATGTGTAACAGTATGTGCAATTGGATTTACATTATCAATGAATTCCTCAGCTTGGGCGAAATTTTCAAATTGCATTTTTAACATATAACAAGCATTTCCTGCTATACGATAACAAAATTCTACGTTTGGAAGTTTCTCTATATAATTTTTAAATGATTTATAGTCTCCATTTTTAACCGTTGCTTCTATGATACATTGGATAGGTAAACCTAATTTCTCATAATCAACTTCTAAAGTATATCTTTTTATTATTCCAAATGATTCCATTTGTCTTACTCGTTCTGTTACGGAAGGTGAAGATAAATTAATTCTTCTGCCAATTTCACTCATTGATAACCGACTATTTTTATGTAATTCATCTATTATTTTTCTATCAATATTATCTATTTTCATTTTTAAAATAAATCCTCTTTTTTCGTTAATTATTTAAAATATTTTTCGTTAATTCGTTATTGATTTAATGTAATTTAATGATTTTATTTTCTATTATTAATATAACAAGGGGGGATTTTAAATGGCAAGAATTATTGAATCAAATTTCGGAGAAACACCATTTCAGAGACTGTTAGGGCATAACATAGAAGTGATGAAAGGGTGGTCTCAATTAGGAGATGTATTAGAAAAGGAGGGATTGCTATCTGCTGAGTTAAAGGAACAAGTAAGGAGAACGTTAGCACAAAGTAATGGTTGTGAGTATTGTAAAGCAAAAGGAAAACCTGAGTTTGATAAGTTTAATGAAAAAATATCTATGGCCGTAGGATTCGCAGAGGTATTTTTGAAGCAAAAGGGAGATATATCGAATGCAACTTTTGATATTTTGAGGGAATATTTTAGTGAAGATGAATTAAGTGAGCTTTGTGCATTTATTGCTTTTACGACTGCTTCGCAATATTTTGGAGCGATACTTAAATTAGAGGCACAAGAGTAGTTATAAAATAATGAATAGAGCAGCTAACATCGTTGAAAGCCTGTTTTGATTAAAGTCAAAACAGGCTTTTTCTTCTACAAACTAACATTTTTCTTCTTCGCGGACACAAATTTTTCATCTAAAAAATTTGTACCTAATACGCCGAGAATAATCATGATCGCTCCAATAATATGGTAATATGCGATCTCTTCATGTAAGAAGATTACACCAGCGAACATTGTAATTAAAGTAGACATATTGCTAAATACACTCATTTTTGATGCTTCTACAATGGATAAAGCATAATTTGATAAGAATGCTGTTAAGAGTGAGGATAGAATTCCTAAATATAAAATGGAAGCGAGAAATAACGGGCTTGTAAAGGGTTTAAAATATAGATGCATAGTTCCAGTTGCAATATGGTTCCCGATTGATAATGTATTAAAACAAATAAATCCAATTACAGTCATCATATACGTTACATCAATTAATCGAATTTGTTTTGTCATTTTTCGTGCTAGAACGTTATAACCAGCTGACGATAATGCTGATAGGAGAATCAGTATAACACCGGTAAAACTAGTAATATGAGAGCCTAGTCCTTTCATCGCAAAAATATAAATGACCCCAGATACGGATAAAAGAAGCGAAATCTTTTGCCAAATTGTTGTTCGCTCTTTTAAAAAGTAAGAGGCGCATACCATTGTGAAAATTGGAATGGTTGCTTGAATAATTCCTGCTTCCGAAGAAGATGTATACACTAATCCAAATGCTTGAAATGTAAAGAATAGTGCTGGATAAAAAATGGCAACAGGTAAAATAGAAAGCATATTTTTAAGTGTAACATTTAATTTGATAAAACCGAATAGTACTGGAATTGATGCGGTTAGAAAAGAAATAGTAAACCGATGAGCTAATGTATCTAGCGGCCCTGTAATGGTAAGGGTTAATTTTACAAACATAAATGAAAAACCAATAATAGATGTATAAAGAATTGCAGCGGCGTATGCTTTTTTTGTTTGAGTCATAGTCACACCTCGTATCATCAATTTTCTTACTGACCAGTATATGTAAATGGTAATGTTTTCTTGTGGGTGCTACAATACAAATATATACAATCTGTACCGGTACAAAAATATTAGGAGAGGGGTGTAAACGTGTATAAGTATGTAATTATTTTTAATGATTTAGAAAAGTTAATTCAAATTGGTGAATTTAAAGAAGGCGATAAATTACCTTCTATTCGCTCTTTAAGTGCCCGCTATCAATGCACGAAAAGTACCATTATTCGTGCCCTTCAAGAGTTAGAAAAAAGACATTTGATATACTCCGTTTTGAAAAGCGGATACTATGTTGTGAAAAAAACAAATGAAAATCATGCTAGGCATAGTAGTGTCATAGACTTTGCATCATCTGCACCTGATCCAGATATTTTTCCGTATTTAGATTTCCAGCATTGTATAAACAAAGCAATTGATACATATAAAAATGACTTGTTTATTTACGGGACTCCGAAAGGTTTGCCATCGTTAATTCGAATTGTTCAAAGACAACTAACAAACTATCAAGTATTTACGAATGAAGAAAATATTATTATAACATCAGGTGTGCAGCAGGCATTATCTTTGTTAACTTCTATTCCATTTCCAAATAAAAAGAAAACAATTCTAATTGAACAGCCCAGTTATCATTTGCTTATCGAATATTTAGAAACGCATGGTATACCTGTAATTGGTATCGAACGATCAGCCGAAGGAATCAACTTGATCGAATTAGAATATATATTTAAAACAGAAGATATTAAATTCTTTTATACAATGCCGAGATTTCAAAATCCATTAGGAACATCGTATTCTAAGAAAGAAAAGGAAGCTATCGTCCGTTTAGCAAAGAAGTATGATGTTTTTATTGTGGAGGATGATTATTTGGCAGATTTAGAAAGAGATGCTAAAGCAGATCCAATGTATAGTTATGATGATTCCGCCCATGTTATTTATTTGAAAAGTTACTCTAAAGTTATTTTTCCTGGGCTCCGCGTTGGTGTTGCTGTTATACCTGATTGTTTAACTGAAAGTTTCTTAACATATAAAAAATTACAAGATATTGATAGCTCGATGATTTCACAAGCAGCTCTAGAAATTTACATAAAAAGCGGGATGTTTGAACGGCATAAGCAAAAAATTCGTGCTTCCTATTATGAAAGATCCAAGAGGCTAGCTGCTTCTTTGAAAGAATGGAATAGTATGAACAAACAGCTGTTTCAATATCATGATGCCAATTTGCCGTGTGTGCATACCCACATCATTTTAAATAAGAAGGTTATCGTTCAACCGCTTATCCGAAAGTTGCTACAGAATAAAGTATTAGTAGATTCGATTGAGAAAAATTATTTATCTTCGTTTCCAAAAGAAAAAATATTGAAGTTGAATGTGTCGAATGTAAAAACAGAATGGATTGAAGAGGGAATATGTAAAATTATCGATGAAATGAAACGTATATAATTCAGAGGCAGGCTTATTTTAACTTTTTTACTAAACAATTTGGTTAATAAAGCTATTTTATCAATGTAGAGTTTGAACTCAAAAGACATCAAAAATGAGCGTACAGCAAATCGCTCTTTTTATTTCAATATTTCATTTTGTAGCGAAGGGAGGGCGAAGATACTAGACAAATAAATAAAGACACTCGAATTGAGTGCCTTCTCTTAGCAGCATCCGTATCCGTATCCGCCACCGCCATAACCGCCGCCCCAACAAGAGCAACCGATTATGATTAATAAGATAAATAACACAATTAGTAAGGCGAATCCACCCCGGAAGCCTCCACAACCACCGTCAAAACCCATACTACATTCCTCCTTTTGATAAGGAAACAAACAATAAGAGTCAAACTTGAAATAACACAGCGGATTTACATTACATTATGTGTTGTGGAGTTAAAGAGTGCATGTACATTGTCAATTGGAAATCGGCTTATTAAACAAAACAATTCTTTTAAACACCGTGAATCAAGTGTAATACAAAAAGAGTAAGATTACGTGTTCATTGATTGGAAATCTTTTAGTACGTTTTTTAACGTTTATAACATACTAAAAAATATAGGATTAATGTAATACGGTAAAGGAATAAATGAGATACCGCCAGTGAAACGGAAAAACCGCATGCTTCATTAATTGATTACTTTCTATATACTCGATTATACAATTCAAGAAGATCTGCAACAGGGATATTATTTATCTTCATACCTGTTATATCACTATGCTGTATTTCCACGTTCCTAAGATTACTATGAGTGATTTTACTACCTTTAAGATTGCATCTATTAAACGTAATTGGATTATCTTCATCTTCAAGATTTGTATCAGCGAAGCGAACCCCATCTAAAGTCACTAAAGCCATTTCGCTGTTAGAAAAATTTAAATCAGCAAATAATGTGTTTCTAAAATTTATATTGTGAAACTTTGAATGACTAAGATTACAGTTATTAATATGGCTGCTCATCATGTTACTGTTGCTAAAAGAACTCCCTTTTAGAGTTACTTGATAACACTCTGTCTTAGCCATATTACAGTTTTCATATTGGGTATCTGAAATATCCTTATTTTCAATTAAGTGTTCTACTTTCACTGAAGCGTCTATTCTCTTTATGTAACAATATTCATCTTCTGTTTTAAAGGTTGCTTTATATCCCACTTTTTCATAAAAGTAATGGTTTTTGATTTGTCTACTAGATGTTTCAAGATCCCAAGTTCTCACATTTGAAAACTCTTTTTCTATTAAAGTTATGACTTTTGATCCTATGCCTTTCTCTTGATAGCTAGGATCTACAAAAATACGGTCTATTCGCCCGAAAGACTGACCTGAAATCGTGACAATAATTCCACCCACAATCGTTTCGTTGTATATAATTTTGAAGCAATTTAACTCCTTGATCATATACTTAGTCATTTCAATTGAAGCATATCCTGGTGGTTGAATGTTATAGTCCGTTATGCGCCCTTTGTCTGGGAGCCATTTTTTTGCTTCTTCATTAAAGGTCTTTTTTGATATCTCTGTTAATGTTTCAGCTTCTATAATAGATGCTTTCTTAATCCTTATTGTTGCCATTTAAACGTCCCCTTTAGAATAAAGTAAATTACTTCCTCTTCCTCATATTACCATAAAAAGATATACTTTGGTTTTTAGTTGGTCTGATTGGATCGTTTAAACATCCTGTTTCTATTTTTATTGAGTATAAATTATGCTATGTAAAAATTACTAAAAATTATTTATGAACGAAACCAAACATCAAGATAATTTAGTCATTGTATTATGGGCGCATATTTTTATTGAAAAAGAGGATTTTTTAGTTCGATAACGAAATGAGATTAACAGATAAAGGGGGCGATATTATGAATATTACAGTGAAGAAAGTTATGGAAAACATGTGTAAAAATTATTAAGAAAAGGGGTTTTTCTATTGAAACAAGCTTTGCTTATTATTGATGTACAACAAGAATTAGTTGATGGTAATAATGAAACAAAAAGTGTGTTTAATAAAGAAGTATTATTAGATAACATTAATTTAGTTGTTAATAAGGCATTAGAGTCACACACTTTAATTGTCTTTATTAGGGATAAGGATGTTGCTGAAGGAAAAGGTCCCGGGTTTCAAATACACCCGAAAATAAATGTACCGGTAGATGCAAAGATATTTGATAAAGCAGCTACAAATGCCTTTTATGATACACCATTAATGGATTATTTAAAAGAAAACGAGATTGAACATCTTGTTATGATGGGATGTAAAACAGAACATTGTATTGACACGGCGGTTAGAACTGCAACGGTGAATCATTTTGACGTAACTTTAGTTGGGGATGGCCATTCAACGACAGATTCTTCAATTCTATCTGCTGAAAAGATAATCAGTCATCACAATAAAATACTTCATGGTCATTACAATGTTGATAATTTTTCTGTTGTTCGGACTACCGAAGAGGATTTGTTTCAACCAAATCATGACACTTACCGCTAAGTAGCCATTCATTCATTTAACTTGAAAAGTGCGACAAAAATTATTGATTTCTGGCAAACAGGCGTTATTGTTATAGTTTTAAATATGGTGAAGTAAAACATGTATAACCCTGTTCTAAAATTAGAACGGGATTATACGTGTTTAAGACAAAGGAGAAGAGAATTTTGAAAAATTCAACTCATTCTGTTATTGGGGAACTAAATCAGTTAATCGCTTTTGTTAATTCATTAGATGTAGTAAGTAAAAAGATATTTTTTAGTCCTATTTACGAAGGGAAATGGTCACCGGCTGCAATTATCGCTCATTTCATGTATTGGGATCGATATATATTAGAAGAACGCTTTGAGGGAATGATGAATGGGGAGTTACTTCAAAAATCTAACATGAATGTAGACAATATGAACAGATTGGCAAAGGAGTATGCACATTCAGGAATTAATAAGGTACAACTAATTCAAGAGGTCTGTAAAACAAGACAAAGATTATTTGATTTGTTAGTAGATAGAAATTTAGGGATTACTTTCAAAATAGGGTCAAATGAAATGACAGTAAATGAATATTTCAAAGGAATGGTGGAACATGACAACCATCATATTAAGCAAATTATGGAGTTTTTAAAACTTGTAGGAAATAAAATATAGTTATTATTATTGATGAAGTTAATGATAATGAAACATGAGGGGAAATATGAGTAAAAAAAGAAAAAGAAAACAAAAGAAATATAATCAAAGGCAGAAGAAAATTAGAATGCAAAAAATGGCCTCGGAAACCAATTCGTATAATAGAATAAAAAGATTGATAGCTAAAATAATATATGGAGTAATAGCAGCGTGTATATGGAGTGTGTTATTTATAGAAATTAAACCTACTAGTTTTTTGGATTCGATGCTGCTTTTTCTAGTAATGATAGTATTGTTATTTCTATATTTAGCATTGTTTGTACTGTTCGAGGAGGAAGATCGGATTAATAAGCAGACGAACAGAAGAAAAAAATCAAGAAATAGTTCTTCAGATTCATCGTGGGGATTTGGGGACAATGATAATAGGTGTGATAGTAGCAGTGATAGCGGATGTGGTAGTTCCGGAGATGGTGGGGGAGATGGCGGAGGAGATTAGAAGTTAGCTATCTCTCCACTATGTTAACTTAAAAAGAATGCCTCAAAGAACATAGTCTTTGAGGCATTTTCTTTCAACTCACTTTATCAAAGTTAAATCACTACATCGAAGTCAGTTGATTTCGGCTGAGAGGCCGATTTTTTCATAAGTACTTCCCATAAGTGTACAGATTTTTCCCACTCGGCTGTGGCATGCTCTTTTTGATACATGGCTTTTTCATAACTGAGAGTTAGTTGTTGCATATCAGTCGAGTTGTAAAGTATGTCGATGCGCAGTGCGTACTCTCGTAATGTTTGACTTTCATTACGGGGAATACCGATTCTTGCAAATTGTTTTAAAAGTGCATTGTAGGCTTTCGGATATACTGTATCACTTTTTCGGTATTTATAGAAATGGATTATAAAAAATGTAATCCATTTCATTCTAATAATAAAGAGAATATATCCCAGGATACTAATCGGTATCGCAAGGAGGAATACGTACCACCAAGAAAATCCATTATTAGAATTTGTGATTTTTTTAGTAGAGACTACATCTGTATCTTCTATTAAACTTTTGAGCCTTGCCTCATTGTTCCGCTTCTGTATTTGCCCGTTGTTAGAATTAGTTTCTTCCCTATTTTGTGAAGTAGATGCAGGAGTATTATTAATAAAATTATAGGGATTGGTAAATCCTTTTGTTGGTTCGAACGGAATCCATCCGTATCCCGGAAAGTATACTTCGACCCAAGAGTGTGCGTTATTGTTTGCAATTAAATAAACGTTATCACCTTCTAAGCCGGTAAATGTATTGTCAAGAGTTCCTTCTGTATAGCCTTTTACCCAACGAGCGGGAATCGAGGCGGCACGAAGTAAGACGATCATGGACGTCGAAAAATTATTACAGTAGCCGCTTTTTGTATCGAAAAGAAATTGATCTACATAATCTTGACCTTTAGCAGGCACCTTGACATTCATTGTTTCGTATACAAATGAATTGTTTGTGAAGTAATTTTCGATAGCTAATACTTTATCATATCGATTATCTCTATCATTGGTAAGGGTGGCAGCCAAGTCCTTTACTCGCTGTGGTAATGATTCGGGAAGTTGTGTGTACTTTGTTAGGAAGTAAGAACTTGTTTCATGACCTTCATTCGGTTTTACAGCTTTTAAATCTTCTATAGAAAACTGCGGAGTTTCATATGTTACTTTATACGAATTTATAGCAGTAGGAGAGTCTCCGTTAAACGTATAAATTTTTTCTGACAACGAGTCAACTCTGTATGATACATCAGTAGCAGCCTCAACTGATAGTAAACCTGCCGGATAAATTAGATGAGGGTAACTTTTTTGTATTGTAATTGATGCTGTAGATACTTCTGTTTTTGTATTTTGTTCATACCATTTCACGACGTCATTCTTCTTTTGAAAAGAAAGCTTTTTGGGATTTTCCGAAACTTCCCAGCCTTTTCCTGTATAAAAATCTTTTGTTTCCACTCTCCAATATTGTTTGTTTTGCGTTTGCGCTGTAAAAACAACTGTATTATCTGGCTGAAATGGCCCACCTAATTGCGAGTCATTTAAACCGTATCCGATTTTAGAAACTTCTTGTTTTTTACTGACTTCTGATGTGTTGAATTTCAAAAAATTTAACGGATTGGTCCATTGAGGACCGAATTTTGGAGCAAAGTATGCAACAGATGTTGATAATACAATAAATATCGCAAGAGGTCTAAGTAATTTTGTGAGATGTCTATCATAATGTTGTAATTGTTCACTTGCCTTTATCCGTTCAATTTGCAAAAGGCTCAGCATAAAAAAGCCGATGACAACCGTACGAATAATCGCATATTTTGAGTTGTATAAATAGAAGTTATGAAAAGTCGATATATAAATGATAGTCACAAATAGAAATAACAACCCACGTTTTTTATGAATCATCCAATAAGAGATGAGTGAAGATAAAAACCAAAATGATAGAAAAAATAACAATGTTGGGAAAACTGGAGAAATATCCAGTAAATTACCTTGAAAAAATAGGGACGTGTTTTGAGAAATATCAGTAAAGAATGCTGTCAGCCAAGATGGATTAAAAAAAGCTTTTTTATAATATAGAGAATTAATGATGATGAAGATTGTTACAATCTTTATCGGAATTTTCCATTTTATTTGAAAAAAAGGGAGAGTGAAGCAAATCCCTATAAATATTACAAAAATATCTAATCTACCTACATTTGTAATACCTATAAGCGGTCTTACCCACTCTAGTAAAAGAAGAAATCCGCATATATGTATAAAAAGTCTACTCATGTTCCGTTGATTTTCCGCTTGAAATATTGTCATTTGCTCACCTCAAAAAACACGTTCGTATAATGGTTTTCATGAACCACTTTTACAATTATTTTTCGTTTTTGTAGAGTTTCTAGCATACTTAGTTCTTGATGTGAAAGTTGGTTTGCTTTTTCTTTTACGACAAACACCATTAATTTTCTATTTCTTATTGCTGCACAATCAGCCGCTTTTTGAATATCGGGAGAAAGATCACTTGTTACAAGTAAAATTGTGATTGGCTGATACATTTTTCTTAATTCCATTTCTACACTTTTAGAGAACGGGAATATGCTGTCTGCTTGTACTTTCGCTAAATGACAAAAGATTTGTTGCAATTGAATATCTCCATTATCTAAGGGGAAAATCGTTCGCTCTTTGCCGACAGACACAAATGAGGCTGGTGAATTTTGCTTTAGAACAGCCTTCACAATCGAGGCGGTAAACGAAACGACTGATTCGAATAGAGGAGATGGAGTTCTGTCCATAAATATCATGATATTATTGCTACGCTGTTGCTCAAACTCTTTTGTCATAATATTATTTGTTCGTGCAGTTGTTTTCCAATCAATCCAAGAAAAACGATCACCAGGTATATAGTCTCTGACACCGACAGAGACTGTAGAGTCCTTTGCTAAATGTATATTTGCTGAAAGTGCTCCTTGTTCGAAATTATTTTCTAATTGTCGATACTTTATATCTACATATCGAGGATAGACTAAAAACGTATCAGAAACTGAAAAAGTTGTTTCTATTTTAGTAATACCAAATAGATCGCCTGTTTTTATACGTACGCTCGAAAAAGTGTGCTCTCCTCTAGGAATTGTGTCAATGACATATTGATACGAAATATGGCGCTTAAATCCAGGGAAGAGAATTACCTTATTCGCCTTTGTTTGTTTACAACTTGTAAAGTGTGGTGGTAGTTCATCTTCCACAATTAAATAAAGGATAGGAAAAGGAAGTTTTCTTTTTAGTGTAATCGTGCTTAAGAATGCTTCACCGGCCATGTATTCCTTTTGATTCGTTATTCGACTCACTTCAACGTCCCGTAATGCAAAGAAGGGAAGTAGTAATGAATAAAGGCAGAAAGGAATTGTACTGTAAAACAAAAACCAGCTTACAAAACCTCCCTGCAGCATGGCATACACAAATGTTAAGACAAGGCAGAAAGGGATTAGTAATAACTTTGCAACATGATAAACTGTTCCTAGTAGTCGTTTCATCAAAAATTCATCGTCCTTTGAGTTGGAACAGTGGTTCGAGCAACGATTTTTGCGATGATTTTTTCTCCCGTTATACCTTCAAATTTCGCTTCCATTTTTAAAATGAGTCTGTGAGCTAAAACGTAAGGAGCTAAAAATTTTACATCGTCTGGAATAACATAATTTCTGCCATGGATGAATGCATAAGCTTGTGAAGCTTTCATTAAAGCAATTGAGCCGCGTGGACTAGCACCTAGCTGTATAGAACTATAAGAACGAGTCTGATTAACAAGCTTTACAATGTAATGTTTAATTGATTTGTCTATGCTTACGTCCTGTACACATTGTTGTAAATTTAGTAATTCCTCTATTGTAGTAATAGCTTGTAAACGAGAGAGTGGATTTGCTTTTTGCATACGGTTCAAAATTTCAAATTCTTCTTCAGGTGTAGGATAGCCCATTTTTAACTTCAACATGAAACGATCGAGCTGAGCTTCCGGTAAAGGATATGTTCCTTCATATTCGACCGGATTTTGCGTAGCCATTACAAAGAACGGTTTTGGTAACGGTCTTGTGATGCCATCTATTGTGATATTGCCTTCCTCCATGCTTTCAAGTAAGGCAGATTGTGTCTTCGGTGATGTGCGATTAATTTCATCAGCAAGCACAAAATTCCCCATAATTGGTCCAGGTTTAAATTCAAATTGCAGTTCTTTTGGATTATAAATAGAAACACCTGTTACATCTGACGGCAGTAAATCAGGTGTGAATTGAATTCGCTTGTAATCGGCATCGATTGATTTAGAAAGAGCCCGTACTAGCATTGTTTTCCCGACACCGGGAACATCTTCTAATAATACATGACCTTCAGCTAAGAGAGCTGTCAAGGCTAGGATCGTTTCTTTTCGTTTTCCGACCATTAATGTTTCAATATTGTTGATTATTTTTTCTACAATGCGATGTAGTGAATCAAGCTGCGTCATCGGAATCCTCCTAATTTTATTATCGTTTTCTAGTTCATTCACTTTGATAGGTAGAATGTATGTTAATAATTTATCCAAAGTAAGAATCGGTTCCTTCGTTTTATTTCAGTAGAATAGTAATCTCGGAGGTAATCAGTATTTGTAATGTTGAGGGATTTAATTCTTACTATTATATTAAGTATAAATTGAAAGAGCACCTTCATTTTTGTTATGTGAAAGCCTCTGACTATGCATGGCAGTAACTTATGTGTCGAAAAATCAAAATGAATTTATATACTGTATACTTCTAGGTTATTTAGGGAAATCCTACTCTTAAAATTAAAAAAATTCAGTCTTTATTTTCTAGGTTAGATAGAGATGAATATTTTTCGGTAAAGCCTTCGATTTAAAGAAAAAGCTGTATAGTATTCCATCACTATACAGCCTTTTTCCAATTTAACTTGCGATCCTATTGTTGGAATTGTTTGTTTTTTCTACTTGTAAAAACCGCTTTGTTTCTGAAACAACAATCCCGCTTAATCCAATTAGCCCAATTAAATTAGGAATTGCCATTAGTCCATTTGCAATATCAGAAAATGTCCAAACGAGACCTAATTTTAAGTTTGCTCCAAACATGATTATACTGATAAAAATGAGACGATAGTAACGAACCGCATTATGGCCAAATAAATATTCAACGCATTTCTCGCCATAATATGACCAACCTAACATTGTTGAATATGCAAATAAAATAATCGCAATACCAAGGATTATACTTCCGGCGCTTCCAAATACAGTTTGAAATGCAAACGTCGTTGCTTCAACACCTGTTTTACCAGAATTCCAAGCACCTGTTGTAATAAGTACTAAACCAGTGATAGTACATACGACAAATGTATCAAGAAAAGTTCCCGTCATAGATACGAGTGCTTGTTTAGCGGGGGAATCAGTCTTTGCTGCTGCGGCAGCAATCGGTGCACTTCCAAGTCCGGCTTCGTTTGCGAACACACCTCGTGCCATCCCGATTTGAATAGCGGAAGCAACGGTTGCTCCGGCAAAGCCTCCAGCAGCTGCAGTGCCATGAAAAGCACCTGAGAAAATGAGCTGGAATGCTGTAGGAATTTGATCTATATGATAAAAAATAATAATAAGTCCAGCGATGATATAAAAGAAAGCTTTAATTGGAACAAAAAAACCAGTCACTTTTCCAATTTTTTTAACTCCGCCTAAAATAACAACTGCGATGAAAAGAGCTATTCCGATTCCTGTTACGACAGGGGATACGGAAAAATTAATTTTCATGGCCTCAGCCACTGAATTCGATTGAACCATATTTCCGATTCCAAATGAAGCTGTTGTTCCGAAAATAGCAAATAATGTAGCAAGCCATTTCTTTCCTAATCCATGTTCTAAATAATACATCGGACCACCAGAGTACTCCCCGTTAGTGCCATGCATGCGATATTTAACGGCAAGAATCGCTTCAGAATATTTTGTTGCCATTCCAAACAAGGCGGTAATCCACATCCAAAACACTGCACCAGGTCCCCCGATAGACACGGCGGTTGCAACGCCAGCTATATTGCCCATCCCGATAGTAGCAGACATGGCGGTCATTAACGCTTGGAAATGGCTAATATCTCCTTTAGATGAGTTGTCCTCTGATTTTCTGAATGCTAGCTTATGAGCATATAATAGTTTGGTAAATTGTAGGCCTCGTAGACGTACTGTAAGGAGGATTCCTGTCCCAACAAGCAGCACGAGTGTCGGCAGCCCCCATACGTAATGATTGATTACTTCTAATACTTGATTCACTGTTTCCATCTTTACTCTCCTTTAGAAAAAATAAAAAACCATTTCATGTAAACGAAATGGTCTCTGGAGATACAAGGAATAGAAAAATAAACCGATTCGGGAATCGGTATTTTCTGTCGCTTGTCTCTGTCCTTTTACCTGAGAGATTATCCGCTGTAATGGCGGATTTGCTCCTTCGGTGCCCTGTTTCCTTCATGTTGCTATGCAACAGAAGGGAGTCTCTCCAGAGATTCGTCCCCATACAGTTCTACTTGAATACAAGACCTGAGAGTTTCAAAGCTGTCCGACCAGCTTTTTGCCCCATCGGTAGATCAAAAGATCTTCTCCTGTATGGTTCATCCGAATGCTATGAAATTAACATGAGTAATTATAGTCATGGATTATATGGTAAGTCAAGAAAGAAATTTCTGTGTAAGAGTAACTACATTTTGAATTAGTGCTGTTTCATTTTACTATTTTGTAAATGCGGACACTTAGCAAGGATAGTTTGTATGAACAGTTCTTCATTTTCTGGTGACAATTTAACACTGCCAAGCAAAGCTTTTGGATAGTGGATTTCTACACCGTGAAATGCAGCTGCTAGGCGAAAACCGATAAGCATATCATCAGTTGGATGAACCCCTGTAATATTTTCATAGGGAACATTACAATAAAAAGGACCACATCTTGCATATAAACTCTTTTCTCGTAATTCATAACGAATGCCGAAAATAATCCATAGCATAAATAAATCAAATATTAAAATGAAACTAGGAATGATAAGCCAATCAACAGAGTTCAATGTTTTATCTAACAAAAGTGGAAGAGAGAGGAGTGTATTAGATAACAGGATAGTTCCAATCATCATATACCAATATCCTCGGTCTCGTCTTATTTTCCAATTCATTACACCACTTCCTTTATTGTGTGAGATGTTCTCCTAACAGAATTGAGGAATATTTTATTCATATACAAATATTACCACATTTCCGTGTGTATATTAAGAATATATTATTTTTATAGAAAAATAATGAAAATAAAGTAGTTTATGTTGAATTTAAATGGCAGAATGAAGAAGAAAGGGACTCGTTCTTGAAATGAAATGTAAGTAAATAATATGTAAAGGAGAAATATATGAAACCATTACAAGGGAAAGTTGCAGTAGTAGCAGGTGGAACACGCGGTGCTGGTAGAGGCATTGCGATGATGCTCGGTGAAGCTGGTGCTACTGTTTATGTGACAGGAAGAAGTACAAAAGGAAACTTATCATCAATGGGAAGAACGGAGACGATCGAAGAAACGGCTGAACTTGTAACGAAACAAGGTGGAAAAGGAATTGCTGTTCGCGTTGATCATACTGTGAAAGAAGAGGTTGAAGCTTTATTTGTAAAAATTGAAAAAGAGCAAAATGGACAGTTAGATATTTTAGTGAATGATGTATGGGGAGGCGATCCACTGACAGAGTGGAATGTCCCATTTTGGGAACATAATTTAGATAATGGAATTCAAATGCAAACAACCGCTGTACATTCTCATATTATAACAAGTCATTACGGTATCCCGCTTATGGTAAAAAATAAGAAAGGGCTCGTTATTGAGATTACAGATGGTGTTGATTACGAATATCGAGGGAATATGTTTTATAGCCTCGCTAAAATTTCCACAATTCATTTAGCTCAGGCAATGGCAAGAGACTTAGCTCCCTACAACATCACATCTGTTGCAGTAAGCCCCGGATTTTTACGCTCTGAAGCGATGTTAGATATATTCGGTGTGACCGAAAGTAATTGGCAAGAAGGAGCAAAAAAAGATCCGCATTTTATTGCATCAGAAACACCATTTTTTATTGGAAGAGCAATTGCCGCTTTAGCGAGCGATTCTAATGTTCATAAGAAAACGGGAAAAGCACTTAGTTCGTGGGAATTAGCAAGAGAATATAAATTTAAAGATATAGATGGAAGACAGCCTGACTGGGGAAAATATTTTGAAGAACATGTAAAACATACTTTATAAAGAGTTTTGATGAATGTAGGAAAGAATAAACATAAATTGTGTTTATTCTGTTTTATAGTTATTACATTCCGTTTTCGATATTTACAGGATTATAAGATTAATGAACATTGACATGTAACCAAAAGGTGTTATATTATATTGAAGTGAAACCAAAAGGTTGTATTTTGAAATTAAGAAAGAAGGAAAAGTAATATGAATACATTACAAGATATTAAGCAAACAATCGTGCTAGAAGCGCCTATTCAAAAAGTATGGGATACAGTATCAACTGCAGAAGGTATTGCATTATGGTTTATGCCAAATGATTTTCAACCAAAAGTAGGACATGAATTTCATATCCAATCTCCTTTTGGACCATCTCCATGTAAAGTATTAGAATTTGATGCTCCTCATCATCTTTCATTTGCATGGGATACAGATGGCTGGATCGTTTCATTCATTTTAAAAGATTTAGGCGATAAGACTGAATTTACACTTATTCATGGTGGCTGGAAAGAGCCTGACTTTATCCTTCCAAAGCCGAATGAGAAAAGTTCTGTTATTCGTGAGAATATGGCATTTGGTTGGATGGCCATCGTGAACGAAAAACTTAAAAAGGTTATTGAAGGCTAAATGTCTCCATCAGCTGAAAATTACGATGTATTCCAAGCGATTGCTGATCCAACTCGTAGAGAAGTACTTCGATTACTGGCTGAAAAAGAATTGCCTATTTCAGAAATAACATCTCATTTTCCGATTAGTCGAACAGCTGTTACAAAACATCTTCACATTCTTTCAGAGGCGAAGTTAGTTAGTGGAAAGAAGGTAGGAAGAGAAAAAATTTATCAGCTGCAACCAGAGCCTTTAAGAGAATTAAAGCAGTGGCTCTCGTTTTACGAACAATTTTGGAATAATAAACTCTCCATTTTGAAACATGTAGTTGAAAATGGGGAGAATAGTGTCTTGAAAATTGTTGAAACAAAATTGAATAGACAAGAGGAATAAAATCATTTTCTTCTATATGAAAAAGAGTATGTTTGGAACAATTCGTTTTGAACATACTCTTTTTCAATTGATAAACACGATTAAAATTAATTTGAAGATGGTAATACTGTGTATAAATTGCTGTAAAAGGAATGGACTATATGAATATTGTTCTTGAAAGCATGATATTAATTGTTACAGGTGTTATCGTTTTAAAATTTGCGGGAAGTAAGTCTCTTAGTCAAATGTCAAGAGCTGAAATTATTGTCATTGTAGGTATTGGACGCATTATAGTAGAACCGGTGTTAAGTAAGAAGGTAGGGACAACAATATTAACCGCGTGTACATTTTCTATTGTTTTACTGATCATTCATTATTTAGAAGTGAAATCACGAAAAGTGGAACGATTTCTAGATGGTAACAAGATTGTTATTATAAAAGATGGAAAAATCTTAAAGAATAACTTAAGCCGCGCTAAACTGACAGAGCAGCAATTATATATGCATTTACGGGTACAAGGAATTCATGACATTCAAACTTTACAGCAAGCAACTGCAGAACCAAACGGGCGCATTGGTTATCAATTAACCGCTCAAGCACAGCCGGTTACACGTGAAGTGTTGGAAAGGGTACTGCGGCAATATATTTCTAAAGAATAAGGAGTATTAATGTGTCTATTTTTGAAAATCTAAAATTATTTCATGTAGCTTTTGTAGTCCAACAATTAAATCTTGATTATTTAGCATGGAGTAACTGATACGCATATATTCGTGTTTCGGTTCATGAACAAAGCAAGCTGCTCCGGGTAAAAAAGAAATGTCAGCTTCATTTGCTTTTTTTAGTAATGTAAATGAATTCATTGAATTCGGAAGGGAAATCCATAAATTAAAGCCGCCTTTTGGTATTTGAAAATGAATTATACCTTTTAAGGAAGCAAGTATTTCTATTGTAGTATCACGACGTATTTGTAAGGCAGTTCGTAGTTTTGCTATATGATTCTTCATTCTTTCTGTCCGTAAAAAAGGTAAAATAGCTTTTTGCGTTAACTGCGGACTTCCTATATCCATTAATGCTTTTGTGGCATATAACCAATCAAATACAGGTCCTTCGGCTAGAATTGCTGCAATACGAATCCCAGGTGCTAACGTTTTGCTAAATCCTTTTAAATAAATCACATGACCATTTGTGTCGAAATATTTAAGGGGAGGCGGAAGTTTAACATCATCAAAATAAATCTCACTAAAAGAGTCATCTTCTATAATAAAAAAGTGATAAAGTTCTGCTAACTCTATAAGTTCTTTTCGTCTTTGTTCACTCATTAATATCCCAGTAGGGTTATGAAAGGCAGGATTTACGTATAACAAAACTGGTTTATTCTTTTGACATACCTCATCTAATAAATCAGAACGGATGCCTTGTTCATCAAGCGCAATGGAAATAACGTTGATTCCTTTGTTAACAAACACATCAATGGCTGCACCGTAGCACGGACTTTCTACAATTACCGTGTCCCCTGGTTTTAATAATGTTTGAGTGATTAAATCAATTCCTTGCTGGGCACCACTTGTAATTAATAAATAAACAGGATCAGCGTTCAATCCTTGATAGTCTTTTAAATATGTGCAAATTTCCATGCGAAGCTCTTCATCACCTTGTACAGGTCCGTATGTGGCTAAAATCATTTTGTCTTCGTCTAATATTTTTTGCATTTCGCCTGATAGAAACGGATTAGGTAAAAGGCGTGGGTAGAGAATGGCCTGAGAAAAATCATAATACTTTTTGTGGCGATTGATGATATATTGAGATCTTATTACATTAACAGCTTTCATATGTTGCCAGTCATAAGGAGCATGTATGTTTAGAGGCGTATTTCTTTTTCCTTTTATGTAAACCCCTTTTCCTGGTTGTATGTATACATAACCTTTTGACTCAAGATGTTTATATGCTTTACGAACCGTCAATATACTTATTTTTAAATCCTCTGCCATGGTACGTAGAGAAGGGAGAGCGTCTCCATCCGCTAACATGCCACCTTGAATACGCTGAACGATTTGCTCGCATATTTGCTGGTAGAACGGTATATTAGATTCTTTTCGGAGTACAATCTTCATTATCTCACCTAATCTTCTTTTTATTTTCATTTAAACTGAAAAAAACTTTATAATCAACATAAAATACATACAACTGTTATATAGCTTGATGTACTGTTATACACTGTTTCCTCTATACTCACTTCAAGAATGAAAAGGGGGAAGCAGCATGGTTATTTTTAATTATCTTCTTATTTGTGTCATTTTTGGGACGACATTTTTAACAATTAAAATAGGGATTGTAGCAGGGGCTCCGCCGCTTTTTTCAGCGGGTATTCGTTTCTTTCTCGCAGGCATAATTGTCATCATGTTTTTTATCGTGAAACAGAAGCAAGTCATACCATACCTTTTAACAAAAAGAATTATATTTGCTGGATTTTGTCTTACATTTATGACTTTTGCCACATTATATTGGGCAGAGCAGTACATCTCATCAGGATTAGCAGCTGTTCTTTCGGCTACAGGCCCAATGATGATTTTATTGCTTCAAACGAAACGAACGAAAATGAAATTGAGAAGGGAACAACTTTTTGCCCTTATACTTGCTCTTATAGGAGTTGTATGCATTTCTTTACCAGGGTTACAACAGCAATTTTCTTATACTTGGAGCATTGCTTGCCTTGTTATATTAGTAGGAGAATTTTTCTACGGAATGGGCACTATTCATTCAAAGGAAATTTTAGCAGATTTACTAGATGTCTCGCCATTTTTGATTAATGGTATTCAAATGTTATATGGAGGTCTATTACTAATTGTTTGTTCTCTCTTATTAGAACATCCGAATTTATCTGTCTTAACTACATGGAGCGTTCAATGGCCAATTCTGTATTTAATATTTATAGGTTCAATAGGTGGGCATGGCCTATACTATTGGCTATTATCCAAAACCAATCCTGTATTTCCATCTACTTGGCTTTATGTTTCGCCATTAATCGCTGTTATAATAGGCTATATGTTTTTAGATGAACCAATCAAACCAGTGATGGGAATTGGAGCTTTCTTCATATTAATCGGTGTTTTTATGGCGAATCGATCCACACTTGAGTTGTATTGGAAACATGGAAAGCTATTGAAAAAAGAGATGTAAGGTTTTTATATTTCATTCTTAAAAATGAAAGGACGTTTTCAGACTTATTGTCTGATTGACGTCCTTTTTTCGGTAAGAAAATATTGAATGCTGTCCCATTTTAAGGTCCGCTTTTGACAGAGATTGTCCCATCTACTAATGTATTATTTATAATGAAGATTGATAATTAAAAAGTCTTAATTATTATTGGATAAGAAGCTGAAGTGAATTCAAACTTGCAACATTCTTCATTACAAAGTGGTATGAATGGTACTTTAGACCACCATACCACTGGTTAAAGAAAATACATACGTTGTGGACCTTTTGAGATAGATATAGTTATGTAAAAATGATAACAAGGGGGCAAGGAAGTGTTTAATGATTTTAAAATTGTGGATGATCGTCCTGTGTATGTTCAATTAAAAGATTATTTAAAAAAGATGATTATGAAAGGACACTTACTGGAGCATCAAAAGCTTCCATCTACCCGAGAACTTAGTAAATTATTATCGGTCAGCAGAAATACTGTTCTGACTGCTTACGCGGATTTAGAGCAAGCTGGTCTAATATATGCAATAAAGGGAAAAGGAAATTTTGTAGGAGAAATTGAAACGTCCAAAACTCCATCCATCGAACTAAACTGGAAAGAAAAGATAAATGAAGCTACTTTGCTAGCTGATGAATTAGATTTAATGAAGCACGGCGTTCGTTGGGAAAAAGGTATGATTTCCTTCAATAGCATCGCTCCGGACGAAAAGCTGTTTGATGTTGAAAATTTTAAACGGGCTTTTCTGACTCGAATGTCTATTGAAGGAGACATCGTATTGAACTACGGATATGCCAAAGGCTATAAACCTCTAATTGATTACCTTCTTCACTATATGGAAATGAAAGGAGTAGACATTTCCAATAAAGATATTCTTATTACGAATGGATTCACCGAGGGCTTGGATATTTTATTGTCTTCTTTAGCTAAAAAATCTAGACGTATTATTTGTGAAAACCCTACTCATCATGCGGCACTAAAACTTTTTCGTTTACATGGATTTGATATACACGGGATAGAAATGAAGGATGATGGTATTGATATTGATCAAGTTGAGAAAAGCTTATCCGAAACGGACTTTGATTTTGCATACTTAATCCCGTCTTATCACAATCCGACTGGGATTGTCACATCCTCGGAAAAAAGAACTGAGATTATGAAACTTTTTTCAAAATATCGAATTCCTATCGTGGAGGATGGGTTTAATGAGGAATTACGTTATTCAGGTTCTCATTTAGCTCCTTTAATGACTTTTGCTGGACCTGGCAACAATGTTGTCTATATTAGCAGTTTTTCAAAAATTCTTTTTCCAGGGTTACGTGTTGGATGGATTTTAGCAGATAAGGAATTAATCCACTGTTTGGAAAGTGTGAAAAGGGCGCGAACGATTCATACATCAACACTGGATCAGGCAGTGCTTTATCAATATTTACATGATGGTTATTTCGAAAAATATTTAAAAAAGGCGAGGTCAGTTTATAAGAAAAAATATGAGCTAGCCGTTCATACTTGCAATCAATATATTCCTTTTAAAAGAATGACTGGAAATGGTGGACTACATCTTTTTATAGAATTAGAAAAAGGACTGGATTCACGTATGCTTTTGAAAAAATGCTATCAAAAGGGAGTTGTTTTTTCTCCAGGAGATGTTTTTTACTCAGATGGAGGAGGAAGTAATACATTTCGATTAGGATTCTCGCGGTTAAAAGAAGAGGATATTGTTCATGGAATTAAAATAATTGGTGATACCTTAAAAAATGAAAATTGGGA
The DNA here is from genome assembly GCF_900112415.1 of Bacillus sp. 491mf. Taxonomy (GTDB): domain Bacteria; phylum Bacillota; class Bacilli; order Bacillales; family Bacillaceae_G; genus Bacillus_A. The sequence continues at coordinate 112,341 of NZ_FOLV01000006.1, read as the reverse complement.
GTTGAAAAAATGAAAGTTGGCGTGATTATGGGAGGCGTATCTTCCGAAAGACAAGTGTCCCTCATGACTGGGGAAGAAATGATTGCACATTTGGATAATAGTAAGTACGAAGTTGTTCCTATTAGACTTAATGACAAAAAAGAGCTTGTTGAAAAGATAAGCAATCTTGATATTGCGCTGTTAGCACTTCATGGAAAATACGGAGAAGACGGCACGATTCAAGGTACACTAGAAACTCTCGGCGTTCCATATACCGGAAGTAACATGCTATCAAGCGGTATTTGTATGGATAAAAATATGTCAAAAAAAATGATTCGTTATGAGGGTATTCAAACACCGGATTGGCTTCATATTTCAAATATGGAAGAGCTTCAACTTGAAGAAATAGACAAAATGGGATATCCATTAGTTGTAAAACCAAATTCAGGTGGTTCTAGTGTAGGAGTAAAAATCGTATATGATAAGGATGCTTTATTATCCTCGCTTGTGGAGGTATTCAAATGGGATTCTGAAATTGTAATTGAAAAATATATAAAGGGCGAAGAAATTACTTGTTCCATTTTAGACGGAAAACTTTTACCGATTATTTCAATTCAACATACGGCGGAGTTTTTTGACTATCATGCAAAATACGATGATGCGGCTACGATTGAAGAGATTGTAGAACTTCCAGTCACAACTCAAAAACGTGTCGCTGAGGCTGCAATGGCATGCTATAAGGCATTAAAATGCAGTGTTTATGCTAGAGTTGATATGATTATAAAAGATGGAATCCCATATGTCATGGAAGTGAATACATTGCCAGGGATGACAAAAAATAGCTTACTACCAAAAAGCGCTCAAGCGGTGGGAATCTCTTATAGCAAGCTATTGGATATGATTATTGAAGTCTCTTTACAGACTAGGAGAAACGAAGGTTTTTAAACTAGAAATAGAATGGAAAGCAACTATTGAGTTAGGAGTTTAGACCGATGAGTTCGAGATATGGAAGAGATACAATTGTTGAAGTGAATTTAGATGCTGTAAAACATAATGTGAGTGAATTTAAAAAGCGTGTGAACGATGAAAATATTACAATGATGGCAGCTGTCAAAGCGAATGGGTATGGCCATGGAGCAGTTCAAGTGGCGAAAGCAGCAATTGAAGCAGGAATTCATCAACTTGCTGTTGCATTTGTAGATGAAGGAATTGAACTGCGCGAGGCAGGAGTGACTGTACCGATTTTAGTTTTAGGCTATACGTCGGTTGAAGCTGTTAAAGATGCTATTGAGTATAATATCATGATAACGGTATATAGAATAGAGGATTTAAAGGGTATCAATGATATTGCTAATCAGCTTGAAAAGAGCGCACGCATTCAAGTGAAAATCGATACAGGAATGAGCCGTATTGGTCTACAAGAAGATGAAGTCTTGCTGTTTTTAGAAGAACTAAAAAACATGAAACATATAGAAGTAGAAGGTATGTTTACACATTACTCTACAGCTGATGAAGCTGATAAAACATATACAAATATGCAAACGGGTTTATTTGAGCAAGCTGTAAATACAGCAAAAGAGCTAGGAATTCATCTTCCTTATATTCACAGTTCAAACAGTGCTGGATCAATGGAGCTTGGTAATACATTTCAAAATATGGTTCGTGTTGGAATTGGGATTTATGGTATGTATCCTTCAAAAGAGGTAGATCATACAGCCGTGTCTTTAAAGCCCGCATTATCATTAAAGTCGAAAGTAGCTCATATTAAGCAAGCGAAAAAAAATCGTGGTGTAAGTTATGGGAATACGTACGTAACAACGGGTGAGGAATGGATTGCGACTGTACCAATTGGATATGCGGATGGTTACAATCGTCAATTATCTAATAAAGGATATGCGTTGATTAACGGAATTCGTGTGCCTGTTATTGGTCGTATTTGTATGGATCAATTAATGCTGGATGTTACAAAGGCATTGCCTGTACATGTTGGTGATGAAGTAGTTTTTTATGGAAGTCAAGGCAAGGAATCGCTTAATGTAGATGAGATTGCAGATACATTAGGTACGATTAACTATGAGGTTACTTGTATGTTAAGTAGAAGGATACCTCGTATCTATATAAAAGATGATAAGCCAATTGAAATAATAAACGAACTACGAAAAAGTCTATAATACAGATAAGGACGTCTTAAGACATATTGTCTTATGGACGTCCTTTTTTCGGTAATACAATATTGAATGATGTACCTTCCGAAAGTTCGCTTTCGACAGAAATTGTGCCATTATGAGCAAGTACAAGTTTATAGACAATCGCCATTCCAAGTCCAGTACCTTCAGAGGAAGAATCAGTTGTTGTTCCACGGTAATATTGTTGAAATAGATTTTCTAGCATATGAGAGGACATGCCAACGCCATTGTCCATAATATGGATTACTACATTTTTGTCATCGTCAGAAAGTGTTGTGTATATATCGGTGTGTTCAGGATTGTGTAAAATTGAATTCATTAAAATGTTTTGTAAGATACGCTGCATAAATTTATAATCAAATTCAGCGTGAATGACAGGTGTTTTCGTTTTAAAGTGAAGACTATAGTTCGTCGCTTGTGGATCGTGACTAATATCGGCAACAACTCGTTTTGTAAATTCAACTAAATCTTGATTCGCCTTATTTAACGGTAACTTACCTTCAGTGCAATTTAATTGTAAGACGAGGCTTAAATCTTGAATTAATTCTTCCATATGTTTTCCTTTATCATCAATTTCTTGGATAAAAGATTGAACCTCTTCTTTTGACCACTCATACTGATCATTTAATAAAAGTGCCGAATACCCCTTAATATATGTTAGTGGTGTTTTTAAATCATGCGAAATACCAGCAATCCATTCTTGTTTGGCGTGCTCTATTTTTTCTCTTTCTATTTCAGAAGCTTGTAATTTTCCAGATAATATTTGGAGCTGTTGAAGTACCTCTTGATATAGTAGATAACGCTTACGAAGTTTTCCTTTTCGTGTATAAACTCTTTGCAAATCTATAGGTTGCTTATAGTTTTCTTGTGAGAGTTGATGGATCCAAGTCATTATGAATCCAATTGGACCACCAAAATACCATCCAAATAAGACAATGCAAATAATTGTACTAATAACAAAAATCCCGGCTACAAACAAACCTTCAGTGTTTTCATTAACAATGATACCGAACAGCGGAAGAATACCTTCAACAATAATGACAATGCAAAAACCGGTTACAAGCATCCAAAGAATAAGTCCTATTGCTAAATGGAATGTAAATCGAGTTTTTATTCGCATATAAGTGCCTCATTTGGAGGAATAAATTTATAGCCAATTCCTCGTAAATTTACAATGATTTTTGGTTTGCGTGTATCATCCCCAAGTTTTTTTCGCAGTTTGGATATATGGATCGTGACGGTTTTTTCTTCTCCAAAAACATCGTTTCCCCATACAAATTCGTAAAGCTGAGCAGTCGTGAAAATACGATTCGGATTTTTGCAAAAGAAATGTAGTAATTCCAGTTCTTTTGCTGTGCATTCTACCGAATAGTTTTTAACTGTTAATGTCGCAGATTCAGGATTAAAAGTGAAGTAGTCATAATTGTATAAAGTACTTTGTTGTTGTGAACTCTCATACATTTTTTGACGACGAAGGATGACTTTAATTCGAGCTATTACTTCTAAAGGATTAAAAGGTTTTGTAATATAATCATCTCCGCCTATTCCTAAACCGGTCAATTTATCGAAGTCAGTCGAGCGCGCACTAATAAAAATGATGGGTGTATTTGTATTTTTTCGAATTTCCGTACATAGTTCAAATCCACTTATATCTGGGAGCATGATATCAAGCAAAATAATATCATATACATTTTCTTTGATACGTTGCAGCGCATCTTTGCCTGTTGAGGTAGTTTCTATATGAATGAAATTCTCTTTCCTTAGTATTATTTCTAATAATTTCAATATACCAACTTCGTCATCTATTACTAATATTTTTGCAGATTCCATTTCAAATTCCCCTCATTTCAAATTCATCATATCAATTTATTTTCTGTAGATGTGTATCCTAATAAAAAAATATTACAAGCATTTTCCATAGAGTTTACTTTGATTTTACTTTCATTCGTTATGCTTATTTTAACATATCGATATAAAGTAGGAGGGATAATGAGTGGAAACTATTATTAAAATTAACAAATTAAGTAAGTCGTTTAAGGGAACTGAAACGGTTTCTAATGTCAATATGAAAATTAACAGAGGAGAAATTTATGGTTTTCTAGGACCAAATGGGGCTGGAAAAACAACTATTATGAAGATGATCTTAAATTTAGTAAAACCATCTTCAGGTGAAATCATTGTATTAAATCAGCCTGTTTTACCAACATCTTATCAATATTTAGAAAAAATAGGCAGCATCATTGAATACCCAGTGTTTTATGATCGGTTAACAGCAAAGGGAAATTTAGAATTTCACTGTGAATACATCGGATATCATGATGAAAGAGCGGTGGGTGAAGCTTTAGAAATTGTTGGACTTAAAGAGGTGGCAAATAAAAAAATTCATGAATTTTCGTTAGGGATGAAGCAACGATTAGGGATTGCGCGGGCGATTGTTACGAAACCAGAAATTTTAATCCTTGATGAACCTATCAATGGACTTGATCCAATTGGTATTAAAGACATTCGAGAGCTCTTATTACATTTAAAAAAGGAATACGGAATTACCATTTTAATTTCAAGTCATATTGTCTCAGAAATTGAATCTATTGCAGATACTATAGGCATTATTAATCAGGGTAAATTATTAAAAGAAGTAAAAATGGAAGAAATCAGAAAAGAAAATATCGAATATCTTGAAATCGAAGTAGACAATTTCAAGAAAACGACACAGGTGTTGGAAGATAAATTGGGAATTAAAAAGTATGAAATAGTGAACCAAAATACGATTCGGATTTTTGAACAAGCCATTTCTCAATATCAAATTAATAAAGAATTGATATTGAATGACGTCATAGTAAAGAGAATTGAAAGAAAACAACACAATTTAGAAGAGTACTTTTTAAACCTTATTAATGGAGGCGGTCAACATGTTTAAGATTATGAAACTAGAATGGAAAAAACATCACTTATCTAGTTATTTTAAAGGACTAATAATTTGTATTGTAGGGATTTTTGTTGCTGTCGGTCTTATGGCAGTGGGTTCTAAAGGTGAGAGTGAGGTAATGTTTCCAGATTATGCCGGATTCATGGCTTTAACGAATATTCTTATTCGAATAACATTTATCATTTTTTCAAGTGTAATTTTATCGCGTTTAGTCATTGATGAATATAAAAGCAAAACGATTCAATTCGTGTTTACTTATCCACTACAACGGAAAAAAATATTGCAAGCTAAATTATCAATTGTATTTGCATTTTGCTTTTTTAGCATAATTTTCACTACTTTTATTATTAGTATGTTAACTTTTTTCTTAAACCCAATTATAGGATTCTTCGAAACACCTGTTAGTATAAATGAAATAATTACTACAATTCCAACTACTTTTATTCATGCATTTATGATGGCAGGAGTAAGCCTAATTCCTTTATATTTTGGTATGAGAAAAAAGTCAACTGCTACAACAATTACTTCAGCTGTATTGATTGGGTTTTTGATAAACTCAACTGTTTCTAATGGCGGTAGTTCGACTAGTTTATTCGAATTTATTGGAGTGCCAATTGCATTCTGTCTACTTGGTCTAATCATTGGCTATCTTTCTTATCATAAAATTGACAAAATCGATGTTGCTTAAACAAAGAAGAGATGGAATAATATTCAAATTCAATAAGGGATGGGGAATAAAAATTGAAAAAAATAATACTAGCTTCTACTGCATTACTTGTAACTGGCGGATTCGTTTTTAGCTTCAAAGAAGTAGAAGGAAAGAGTTTTGAAAAAGAAAAATCCTTTGAAGCAAATAGTATTGAAGAAGTAGAGATAAACAACGAATCTTGGGATATTAAGTTCAAAAATACGAAGTCAAAAAAGATAACAATCGAAGTTGAAGGAAAACAAAAGGACAAGAAGAAAGATCCCGTAACAATTAAAAATGATGGGAAGAAAATTGAAATTAATCAGAAAGACCAAAAGGGATTACTTGAAGGATTCAGCTTTGGGAAGAAAGGTACTATCTATATTTCTATTCCAAAGAATGAAATAGATACGATTACATTGAATAATCGTTTCGGTGATATAAAAATGAATGATATAGCGACTAAAAATATTGTAATTTCAAACGAATCTGGTGCTGAAAAAATTGAAGGACTGTCAGCAGATAAGGGTAAATTCACATCAAAAGATGGGGAATTAAGTTTGAAGGATAGTTCGTTACAGGAATTAACAGTAGTTTCTACTACTGGTGATAATTATATTTCAAATGTGACTAGTCCTAAAATAAAAGTTACCTCAACAGATGGTGAAGTATCAATTAAAAATGCAAAAGAAGAAAAATCATTGTTTGTAGAAACAAAATCAGGAGATATCGCTGTATCTTATAAAGAAGCTCCGACTTCATTAATGCTTATTGCTAATAGTCTTTCATCTGATACAACAGTTAATTTAGGTAGTTTTAAGAAAAAAAGAGATACTGAAAAATCAAAAGAAGGAACCATTGGTGATGCAGCGAATAAATTAGAGGTTTTAAGTAAAGAAGGAACTATAAAGATAAATTAACATATTTGCTGATTTGAAATAAAGCTTGGCCCAAAATATTAATTGCATTTGGAAACAAACAATAAGAACCCATTTTGAACAAAATTTTAAATGGGTTCTTATTGTTCAAATCATATTTAAGTTTTATAAAAAAGTTCGATTATTTTCTTTGTTCTTTTTTGTTGAACTTACATTCCAATGATAAAAAAATTTAATTTTCTTTTTTTGATTGTGTTCTTAGATAATGAAGTATCTCCCTTGATGCAAACTCAATAAAGCCGCTGATAAAATCTAACTTATCCTCTGCTAAAAAGGGAGTATAACCTTGAGGATTGCCAACATAGCCTTTGGGAGCAATCGATTTAGTTCTTTCGCCTCCTTTTTGCCACTCTTCCTGATCTTCCTTACTTAATAGCCTTGGGGATAGTTCCTTGATTTTTTCTTGCTTTACCAAATCAGGAAAATATTTTAGAAATCGTGCTGTTCCCTGCGCTCCTGCGTGAAAATCTGGAAAGTGAGGAGGGGGCTCGAACGAATCAAAGGAAAAATCGATATCAAAAATCAAAAATTCTTCTTGATCTTTTGTGATCCCTAGCTGATTCGCTAACAAATTAGCAATAACCGAACGAACATCAATATTTAGTGTTTGCCTTGTCTTTCTAATTGCTCCTATCAGCGCATCACCATGCTGTTGATCTCCGTGTATATCAATGACAAATATATGCTTTGCTCCCCATCTGAATAGGGATTCCCACATATCGAATAAGACTGCATGTACGGTTTGTAGGCTGTAATTAAGGGGAATAACTTAATTATATAGTTAGAAATTCACCTTCTATAATCATTATTCCTTTTGCATACCTTGTTCTGTTAATATTCAATTAGAAAAGAAAAATTTCGTATTAAATCTGAAATAAAACGAAAAACATGTATTTGCAGTTAGAGAGATTATATCTAATATGAGAGCGGATGACGAAAAACTTAAGTTTGCAGCTGACCATTATGAAAAGATTTTTCGATCCATTAAGAATATTCTCTATTATCGTTTTGGGGAAGAATGTGTTTCTTAACTTGATAGCGATGTGGCGGGAACCCTAAATCAGCATCTCCAAAACAAGGAGACGTGCAGAATTAAAAAGAACAGACTTTTCTTTTTTGAAAAGTCTGTTCAAAAATAAATAAATTTAAGTAATTACCATCCAAGCCAAACAGTGCCTTGGTGCCATGAACCATCTGTATTTACTAGAGTTACAACATAGTTTCCTGCTTTCATAGGACCAAAGTAGTTATAAACATAATTGCCACCACTCATTGGTCCTCCTGTTACAGTATGGGTTACGGTGTTTCCTGATGATAAACTTTTTACTACAACTTTAAAATTAAAATTTTTATTGTTTTGAATAGCTACTCCAATAGTTCCGTTGGTTGCTACAGATACAGTTTTTTGCACTTGAATTGATGTAGAAAAATTATACTTACCGGAATATCCCCAATCAAATGCTGCAGCTGCTTTATCTCCAATAAGATTATTTTTATCAGAAAAATTTGGTGCAAATGGTCTTTCGGCTTCATTTGTATTTTCAACTATACTTTCAATTCTATCTGAAATATACTGTTGGTTTTCTGAATAAGCTGTTTCAGTTGCTTTATTCGGAGAACTCACAGGTTTTACTGTATCAGCTGATGCTGCACCAATCCCCCCAGTTAATGCAATACCTGTCGCTAATGCCCCAACTACTAATTTCTTGAACATAAAAAATCCCCCTTTAATAGTTTTGTAACTTATACCCCAAATGTATCATCTTTTTAAAAAAAGTAAATATTTAGAATTTATAGAAATATTTATTTCATTATTAGAAATATTCAGTCTTAATTTTATCAAAATTTATTGAAAAAATATCCATTCATAAATTACTGTAAAATAATAAAATTTTCGTTTTGGGGACACTTTAAATTACTAGCTTGATGGGCATGTGGCGGTACCTCTTATAATAACTTTTCCCTCTTTATTTTCTGCATGATTCCATTCAACTTGTATTTCGAATGTTCCATCTGTAGCGTTGGAATAAAGTTTGATAATATATGCTATAAAGCTCTATCTCTTATTTCCTTTATGATAAACTCAACAATTTTATCAGGAGAAAATGTTCCGTCTATTACAGCATCTGAATTGGGTTTTATTGTAGTTTCCATTTCTAAATAAGCTATTCTTCCATACTTCAGATAAAAACTTAAATCATTGTGTATTTCTGTCATTGTATTATTTTTGTAATCCCTAATTAAACGTCTGGCCATTGCTACATCTAAAGGAGTGTCAATATAAATTGAAAGATCAATAAGTTTTTTCATTCTATCATTCTTATATGAGAACGGATAGTCAAGCAATATGTATGAGGGTGCTTCCTTAGAATTTATTAAATAATCAATATCAGAGAGCATAGGTTCCAAATTCCATTGGTTATAATCAGATCCTTCTTTCACCCAATTAATTAAATCTTCTGGTGAATCTTCAAAGTCATAATCATCAAAGAACAATTCTTTTGAATTCTTCAATTTATGGCTTAATTTCTTTGTTATTGTAGTTTTTCCTCCACCAGACACAGCTGCAATTGAAATGATTTTTGGCCTTATTGTCATTATAAAAACCTCCTATCTATCTGTATAACTCCTTAATCTTACCCAAGTGCTTAAAACAAATATTTCAAAATTATGGAGTTATCTCAAATTTTTTAGTTCATTAAAGAGACACTTACCATACTTAGGAAAAGCGCCCTCAATAAGCCTTACTTCATTAAATGACCCGATTGTTGAATAGAATGACGCACATTTTTTAAAACAACTTTATTATCACTTTACAAAATTCGCGTTTTGTTGACGGTCATGGAGAAATTTCGTATAAAAGATCATGAATGGAAATAAAAACAGCTTTTGACCCATTTTTACACGTATCTCGGCTGAATCCCATGAAACGCTAATTGTATGATAACTAGAAGTAAAAGGATGATACATTTTAAATCGACACAGGGAAAGATTTGAAAAAGAAATGTAAGGGATATTACAAAAGAAACCCTCTTATATATCGATGTTTTTTTACGATAAATAAGAGGGTTTTGTATAAAATGTTAATTCACTTTCTTAATAAATCCTTTATAGTGACGTTTCACAAGCTGGCTTTCTAACGTTTTCATCGTTTCTAGTGCAACACCGACGATAATGAGTAAGCTTGTCCCGCCAATTTGAGCAGAAGCTGGCAGGTCAGAAATTTTTGTGAATATAATCGGCAAAATAGAGATTGACCCTAAAAAGATTGCGCCGATAAAAGTTAATCGATATAAGATTTTTGTTACATATTTCTCTGTCATGATTCCTGGGCGAATGCCTGGAACATACCCATTTTGCTTCTTCAAGTTTTCAGCCATTTGTTCAGGGTTTACTTGAACGAACGCATAAAAATATGTAAATGCAATAATGAGTCCAAGGTATAAGCACATTCCAATTGGGTGCCCAGAATCAAAATTTGTATTGATCCATTTGGACACTGCAGAGCTTGGAAATAGCTGCGCAATTGTTCGCGGCGTCATTAAAAATGCGGAAGCAAAGATAACAGGGATGACACCTGCACTATTTACCTTAAGAGGTAAGTGTGTATTTTTTGCTCCTTGATACGGAGTGTTCCCATTAGAAGCTTTTGCATATTGAATAGGAATTTTCCGATTTGCTTGTTGTATGTAAATGACACCAACGATGATAGCTAAAACAACTAAAATAATTAATGCAATTTTTATAATATGCATAAAGAGTTGATCTCCAGCACTATGAATTTGTTGTAAGTATATTTGATTCATAATACTTGGAATTCCTGCCACAAGCCCGGCAAAAATAATAATTGAAATTCCGTTACCGACTCCATTTGCTGTAATTTGTTCGCCTAGCCACATTAAAAATGCAGTACCAGCAGTTAATACGGTAGCAATTAATAAGTAGGTTTTCCAACCTGGATCCGTTATTAATTGTCCACTTGCCATATTGTTAAAGCCAATAGACATTCCTATCGACTGAATGAATGCAAGAACAATTGTAAAGTAGCGGGTAAATTGAGCTGATTTTTTACGGCCCATTTCACCTTGCTTTGCCCACTCTGCAAATTTAGGAACGACATCCATCTGTAATAACTGCACGATGATGGAAGCTGTAATATACGGTGTAATGCCTACTGCGAAAATTGAAAAGTTTTGTAAGGCACCTCCGCCAAATACATTGAGCATTCCTAAAATATTTGTTTGATCATGTAGTTTTAATACCTCAGCATTAGTATGAGGAACTGGAATGAATGTGCCAATTCGAAAAACGATTAACATCGCTAAAGTAAAAAGGATTTTGCTCCTGATCTCAGTTACTCTCATAAAGTTTGAAATTGTACGAAACATGATTTCGCCTCCTATTTGTTTACCAGTTATGTAAAGTAAAACTAGCTTTTATATCCTCACGTATAAACTGTAAACCTCCTTCCGATTAAAATTCATTATGACAAATGGATTTTCAAACAGTTTACGGATATAAAATAGAGCGATGTTTATGTTTTCGTAACAACTTGTTAACCATAATATAACTATAAAACAAATATTTGTACAGAGGGAAGGATAAAAAGATACATACAAGGGATTTTTACTAGATTATAGATGAAATAAATTGTTATAATTTTCTTAAAAAGGGGTTCACTTTATGGAATTTCAGTTATCTAATATAGATGGGGAAGAGTTAACGATTGCAAAGATTCAAGAAGCAATGGAAGCTGGTAAGTTAACATCAAGAGAACTTGTTATTTATTATTTGTATCGAATTGCAAAGTATGATAAAGCAGGACCTAATATAAACGCTATACTTGAAATGAATCCGGATGTGATTTTCCTTGCTGAATCATTGGATTATGAGCGAAAGAAAAAAGGAAAACGAGGACCTCTTCATGGGATTCCAGTTTTATTGAAAGATAATATAGAAACAGGAGATAAAATGCATACAAGTGCTGGTATGCTTGCTTTAGAAAATCATGTGAGTCAAAAAGATGCGTTTCTAGTGAAAAAGCTTCGAGACGCAGGAGCTATTATTTTAGGAAAAACGAATATGACAGAATTAGCTAATGGCATGTCTCTAAAAATGTGGGCTGGATATAGCGCAAGAGGAGGTCAAACTTTGAATCCTTATGGTCCTGGAGAATTTTTTGTAGGTGGGTCCAGTTCTGGTTCCGCTGCTGCAGTTGCTGCAAACTTTACAGTATTATCAGTTGGTACAGAGACTGATGCCTCTATTTTAAGTCCAGCAATACAAAATTCAGTAGTTGGTATTAAACCGACTGTTGGACTTATTAGTAGATCTGGCATCATTCCGTTTACGTATTCACAAGATACTGCAGGGCCCATTGCTCGAACTGTAGAAGATGCTGCGCTTTTATTAAGTGTACTGAGCGGCAAAGATGAACTAGACCCAGCAACTTATCGCTGTGAAGAAGATGCTGTACAAGATTATACGGCATTTTTAGATAAGAGTGGGTTAAAGGGAGCGCGCATTGGTGTGTTTCAGCAAGTTTCTGAAGAGAATTTTCTACCAGGTGAGTTCGATGAAAAATTATTCTTTAATGTAATTCACATTCTAAAAAAAGAGGGAGCAGAAGTCATAGAGAATATTGAAATTCCTTCTTTTCATAGAAAATGGAGTTATGAAGTGCCAACGTATGAGATAAAACATAGTTTAGGAAATTATTTGTATCAACTACCATCACAGGCTCCTGTTCATAATGATCATGAATTAATAGAATTTAATAATAAACTTGGTGATAAAGCATTAAAGTACGGACAAAATATGCTTGAATATAGAGAGTCTTTACCAAATACATTAAGTAATTCGGAATACATAATGGCGAGATTAGAAGATCTTTATTATTCACAAAATGAAGGAATAGATTTTGCGCTTCAAACATATAACCTAGATGCCATTTTATTCCCCGCCTATGCCGGAGCTACTCTTTCTGCAAAAGCAGGTTATCCATCAATTGCTTTACCAGCAGGATATATGGAAAACGGGCGTCCATTTGGCATTACTTTTGCTGGAACGACATTTACTGAAGGGACTTTAATTAAGATTGCTTATGCTTTTGAGCAAGCAACAAGATTTCGGAAACCTCCTAGTTTTATAGAGAAAATATAGTTGTTTTTGATGTAAGAAAAGCAGAACTGATGAATAAAAAATATGTACGGGTAGTGATATAGTGAAGATTGGTAAATTTGGAGAAGTCAATAAATTAAGTATCGATACAATTAGGCATTATATGGACTTAGGATTGATTGTACCTGAAAAGAAGGGCGGGCATTATTTTTTTGATGAGCGCTGTCAAAATGATTTAGAGACTATTTTAGAATTTAAAGGGATGGGCTTTAGTTTAAACGAGATTAAACAATTTTTTCTATATAAAAATTTTGGGGAACTTACGGATTATGAACATGATTCGTACTATCAATCTTTATTTATGGATAAATATAAGCGGGTTGAGCAGGAAATAAATAATTTAGTAGAAATAAAGGACAATTTAAAGACGAAATTAGATGAAATATCAGCGAAATCTAAAGGTTCAAGATTAATGACGGGAATTGATTTAAAAGTACTTGATTTGCTGAAATGTTTAAGGTGTAGCGAAAAACTTATTATTCAAGATGGGATCATTCATAGAAATCAAATTATGGAAGGAAAGTTAATTTGCGATTGTGGTGAAGAATATCTTGTTGAATCAGGTATTTTAAAGGTTGGTAATTCATGTCAAGCAACTACTAGCCCCCATCTTGAAGAATTTGTCCTTGAATATATACATGAAACTGATCCAGCTTATTTGGAAAATATCCAAAAAGTTGGAGGATGGTCAAAGAGGAAACTCGGTCAATTAGACTTAAATAATAAAGTATTACTTGAGTTAGGATCCGGAGTTGGTTTTTTTCTGCGAAATATTTTTCGGGATTTACCGGAAAGTTGCTTGTATATTGCTGTTGATCGCAACTTAGAGCGGCATCGACTTTTAAAAGGTGTATTAGAGAGAACAGGTTTAAAGAGAAACATGCTCTTTATTTGCGCTGATTTCTTACATATACCTTTACAGGATCACTCTGTCGATGTCGTGATTGATTATTCAGGTACTAGTAATTACAGCTTCGAACATGAGGAGTTTTTGCTTCGTGAAGTGGATTTTCTATTCAAGCCTAATTGTTACATATTGGGATCATATATTGCTTTTAAAAATTTTAGCATCAAAAGCAAAATCGAAGCTAGATTTAGAGACAACTTTATAGCTAGAAAAATTAAGGAAAACATCAACGGTTTAGAGTATATAGCTCTTGAGGAAAGGACTTCAAAATATATTGATAGAGGTGGAAAGTACGAAAATTTCTTTGTGCAGGGGGAAGAAATTTATTCATATTCATTTTTTGGTAAAAGATAGGGTTAACCCTATCTTTTTTCATTTTCCTTTAAAAATTTATGGATTATACCTATTGCTATTGGGTTCACTCGGCAGCTTAACCTTATTGTATAAAAAGTTAAGTGAGGTGGAGGATTAATGGAAGCACTACAAATGAGTGTAAGTAATGAAAAGAACAAAAAAGAAATGAAAAACCTATTTCTTTATTCTACAGGAAAAACTGTATCGATATTTGGTACAGCTATTTATAACTTTGCGTTAGGATTATACGTTTTAAAGCAGACGGGCTCGGCATTAAGCTTTGCAGTTACTCTTATATTAGGAATTATTCCGATGGTTATCATCAATCCGTTTGCTGGGGTGATTGTGGATAAGGTCAATAAAAAGACGTTAGTCGTTTGTATGGATCTTCTTAGCGGAATCTTGTTGGTTTCGGTTTATATATTATGTATGAAATATGAATTGAATTTACTCATCATTTACGTCACTACCTTCCTTTTGACGGTGTTTACTACTTTCTTTGGAATAGGTTTAGAAGCTGCGAAGCCAAACATTGTATCTGAAAAAATGTTGATGAATATTAATTCCATTGGTAAAATAATCGACTCAATCTCTTCAATTATGGGACCTATGTTAGGCGGAATTGTTTTTGCAATCTTTGATATGAGAACTTTTATTATCATAAATGGAATTTCTTTTATCCTTTCCGGACTATCGATGATGTTTATTCATTTTAAGCTTTTTAATTCCCAATCAGATAAAGATCATTCGGCTGAGAAAATTCATTTGATTAGAGATATAAAAGATGGATTTAACTTTCTATTTGAAAGAAAGAGTATTAAAAGCATGTTTATGATCTTAATATTAATTAATTTTTTTCTCGGCTTTTCTGTGACTGTTCCATTACCGTATATGATTAATACAGTCCTAAAGCTAGGGTCAAAAGAGTTTGGTATGATCCAAGGGGCTTTTCCAGTGGGGATGATTCTAGGAGCTTTATTGGTAAAGAAAATTACAGAAAGAATTTCCTATTCCATTCTTTTAAAATATATTAGCATTGCTTTATCGATTCTTATGATTTTATTAGGAGTTCCAGTTATGCTGAAAAGCTTACAATTGAACTCTATCGTTTTTACCTGTTATTTCATTGCTGTCTTGTTCTTGTTTGGGTTGTTCATAGCGCTAATTGATATCCCTCTCGCTTATTTTATGCAAAAAGAGATTCCAGATGAATATAGAGGTAGAGTACTAAGCATTGGCATTAGTATCGCGAAAATCATGCTTCCTATAGCGATGATTTCATCAGGAGCTCTATTAAATATTCTTCCTTCTTATGTCATGCCTATTGCAGGAGGCGTGTTATTCTTTCTATTAAATGTGCGTTCAATGAATAAGGAGAACTTTGAACTAACTTCAAAAAATATAAGTGTTTAATTTGTTATAGCGCGGATTATTGCGTAATAAAAGCAGCGTTATAGTTGAAAAAAACTCCTCTTCCAGTATACTGAATAAAGAAATTTATCTTAAAGGTAAAAGTGTGTTTGATCATTTATAGATCAAATTTCTGAAACGTATAAAAGAATGAAAAAGGAAAAGGTGTTATTAATGAAAACGTATATTGTAGTTGGGGCTGGGATTCTCGGAACATCTACTGCCTATCATCTTGCAAAAGAAGGAGCTCGTGTTACATTGGTTGATCGTCAAGATTTAGGGCAGGCAACGGATGCAGCAGCAGGAATTGTCTGTCCTTGGCTATCACAGCGCCGGAACAAAGCTTGGTATCAAATGGCGAAAGGTGGAGCTCGTTACTATGCTTCTTTAATTGAACAATTAGAAGCAGATGGTGAAACAGATACTGGTTATAAACGTGTAGGTGCAATTAGTCTCCATACAGAAGAGAAAAAATTAGATCAGATGGAGGAACGAGCGTATAAACGACGTGATGATGCTCCGGAGATTGGGGAAATTACACGTTTATCACCAGCTGAAACAAAAGAGCTTTTCCCACCATTATCAGTAGAATATAGTGCTGTATATATTAGCGGTGCTGCGCGTGTGAACGGTAGAGCACTTCGTCAGGCTCTTGTAAATGCAGCAAAGAAACATGGTGCTGTATATATGAAAGGAAATGCATCATTAGTTCATGAAGACAATCGAGTTATTGGTATTGAAGTAAATGGTGAAACGTTAACAGCTGACCAGGTAATTATAACTGCGGGTGCGTGGGCAAATGAGTTATTACAACCTCTTGGCGTTAATTTCTTAGTTACATTCCAGAAAGCGCAAATTGTTCATCTTCATGTACCAGACGTGAATACAGACAATTGGCCAGTTGTAATGCCGCCAAATGACCAATATATTCTTGCTTTTGAAGGTGGCCGTGTAGTAGTAGGCGCAACGCATGAAAATGACACTGGATTTGATTACAGAGTAACAGCCGGTGGATTACATGAAGTTTTTGATAAAGCACTATCTGTTGCTCCTGGTTTATCGAATAGCACGATGATGGAAACGAGAGTTGGATATAGACCGTTTACACCAGGATTTCTACCGGTAATTGGTGAATTACCTAACTTTGAAGGCATACTCGTTGCCAATGGACTTGGAGCTTCTGGGTTAACGGCAGGACCTTTTCTAGGTTCTGAACTTGCGAAACTTGCTCTTGGAGAACCGACTGAGCTGGATCTTAGTTATTATGATGTGGCAGGGGCAATTGAACAACTAAAGAATTAGAGAATACATATAGGGATAGCGCTACATGCCCATCAGCCTAAAAAATAAAATAATTGTAACGACTCAGCCATACATTTCATTTAGAAGTTTGGTAAGGGGTAATATTCCAGTGAAAATACGCTTACCTAGAGAAAGTTATTTTCGTTTTTCAGCATATAGATTGCTGCCATGAAGATAAAGTGAAATTTTCATCAGTGACGCTTTTCTCACTGATGGAAAGCTCTCACCAATCGGGCTTTTACGGGCAGTTGCCCCCATCTATCTTCTTCGTTTTTCTCTCAATCTTGAAGTTGGGGGCTTACTGTTTGTTAATGCGGGATAAAAACGGACCTACACCTAGGAGGCCACTGAAAAAGGAGTCCATCACCTACTATATACAGGTGATGGACTCCTTTTCACTTTCAATATACTGATAAAATATGTCTTATTTTTTCGAAACAATCACTTTTTCAGTGCCTCCACACCTTGCTGCTTTTCTTTGTTTTAAAACTTTGCGCGTGACAGGAAAAGGCCTTGACCGCTCCTATACATAGCCAGTCCTTCTCGACCATTTAAAAAAATGCTTTTCTGCCTTTTTTCATAGAATGACTGAGTAGTTACAAAATTTAAAGTGATGGATGTAACGGTACCCCTAAACGTAGTTTCTTACTTATTAGTTAAACTGGACATTTCAACAGATTTTTGTGTACAACGTTTCATAGCTGAAATGATAGCTGTTCGTAAGCCTTTTTCCTCTAATGTTGCTACAGCTTCTATTGTCGTTCCACCTGGAGAACAAACCATATCTTTAAGTGTGCCTGGATGTATTCCTGTTTCAAGTACCATTTTTGCAGAACCTAATACAGCTTGAGCTGCGAACTTATATGCTTGAGTTCTTGGCATACCATCTAGTACAGCCGCATCTGCCATGGCTTCTATAAACATATATACATATGCTGGAGAAGAACCACTTACAGATGTTACAACATCCATTAATTTTTCATTTACGATCTCTGTTTGGCCAAAACTATTAAATATATTTAGTATGTCTTCTAGATCTTTTTCTGTAACCATTTCATTCGCACATAACGCAGACATTCCTTCTCCGACAAGAGCAGGTGTATTTGGCATTACTCTAACAACTTTTAACTTTTTGCCGAAAGCATTCTCAGTACTCTTAATACTTTTTCCAGCAGCAATCGTTACGACTATTACATCGTTTTTTATCTGCTCTTTTATTTGGTTAATTACTGATGAGTATAGGTCTGGTTTGATTGATAAAATTAAAATATCAGCATTGTTAGCTACTTCATTGTTGTCAGTAGTTGTAGTTATGTCATATTTTTCACTAGCATTTTTTAAATGAATGACACTTATATCTGAACAAATTATCTTATCTGAAGAAACTATATTTTTGTTAATCATTCCACCTATCATAGCGATACCCATATTTCCGCATCCGATGAATCCTATTTGTTTGTTCATAATAACTCGCTCTTGCTCCTTTTATTATAAATTTTATTGGCTTGAAATTATTATTCTGAAAAAATAATATCCCGTACAGAAGAAATAAACATTATAAACTATATCGAGAGTAGTATAAAAAAACATTTTAAGAGAGTACGTTACTTTTTGCAATACAAAAAATATATAGAAATTACTTATTAACCGGAATTAAACTTGTCACCTTCCTTATTTTCTAAAATATCTCTTGACATAAAAATGCGTTATATTGCATACTATATAAAAATTAAAGTGAAAATCGTTGAAGGGAACTAGTACATATATCTTCTTACGTAAGAGAGTGGAATTCGCAGGCTGAAAGATTCCTCGTATAGAAATTATCGAACCTATCCCTGAGTCCTAGACGAAAGTTTAGGCGTATGCCTGCGTTACAGGCGACAAGCGGATATAGATTTATATCAATGAAGGTGGTACCGCGGAACAATGACCGTTTCGTCCTTTTTTTAAGGACGGGGCGGTCTTTTTTATTTGGCTCTTTATTGCGAGATAGGCATCATTGGTGAGGGGTTCTTTGCTGCAAAGTGCACGTGGTAGAAGAATAGTTTGTCTCCATTTGAAAAAAAGAAGTAGCACAATTCACAAAAAATTTTTATTTTAGACTAGGAGGTACAAAAGTGAAAAAACAACGAATAGTCGTAAAAATTGGAAGCAGTTCCTTGGCAGCAAATCATGGTGGTATCTCTAGCGAACAGCTTTCAGATCACGTCGCCGCATTGGCAAGGCTGAAGCAGGAAGGACATGAAATCGTGCTGATTACATCTGGGGCCGTCGCCGCAGGTTTTTCCGCTCTCGGGTATCCCGGCCGACCTGTGACAATTAAGGGGAAGCAGGCTGCCGCCGCTGTCGGACAAAGTCTTTTGATGCAGGCGTATACGGAGGAATTCCGCAAATATGAGATTGTTACCGCGCAGCTTCTGCTGACAAGAAGCGATTTTTCCAGAAAAGAACAATACAGCAATGCCTACGCCACTTTATCGGAGCTACTAAACCGCTCCGCTCTTCCTATAATCAACGAAAACGATTCCATTTCTTTGGAGGAGCTGACGTTTGGTGATAATGACATGCTGTCAGCTTTAGTAAGCGGGCTTGTCTCGGCGGATATGCTTATGATTTTTACGGATGTGAACGGTTTGTATGACCAGAACCCCCAGAAAAATCCGGATGCGAAAAAGTATTACTTTCTACCTGAAGTTACGGAAGAAATCACTTTTCTTGCTGGAGATGCTGGTTCAAAACTTGGTACCGGCGGCATGAAATCGAAAATCGATGCAGCAAAGACGGCACTATCTCTCGGTGTGAGTGTATTCATCGGAACCGGACGTGGACAAGAGAAATTTTTAGATGTGTTGAAGGGGAAAGGTGATGGAACGTATATCGGCAATGCGCCTCAAAAAGTGATCAAGATGAACAAACAATGGATCGCGCTTCATTCGCTTGTCAGCGGACAAATTGAAGTGGATGCCGGAGCAGCCACTGCCATCATTCAGCGTGGAAAAAGTCTTCTGCCTGCCGGTGTTACTGATGTGCTTGGGATCTTTCAAGCCGGCGAAGTAGTGGAGGTCATCACACAAGAGGGACGCGTAATAGGGAAAGGACAGTGCAGATATAGTGCAGAGGAATTGCGAGAACTAAAAGGTATGCAGAGCCACGACATTCAAGCGCGAGGTGAAAGGCATAGCTACGAGGTCATTCATAGGGATAATTGGATTTCATTTTAAGAATAGAGAGATGGATCGTTCAAGTGAAGAATAATCTATGCAGGAGAGTCGTGGATGGTAGTGTCTAGTTGGCGGAGTTGGACACGTTTCAAATTTTATACTTTTTATCTCTAAAAGGAGGAAACGAAAATGAATGAAGTGTTAGCAAAGGGACAAAAAGCGAAACAGATTGCAGGAGAGCTTGTGACCAAATCGACGGATGAAAAAAATAAGGCACTGGCGGCTGTCGCTGAGCAATTGATAGTAGAGACATCTTATATTTTGGAGGAGAACAAACGGGATATCGAACAAGGGAAAGCGAAAGGAATGTCCGCTTCTCTTCTTGACCGCCTCATGCTGAATGAGCAGCGCATTATTGATATGACAGAGGGTATTCGGCAGCTGATTGATCTATGCGATCCTGTCGGAGAATGTGTAGCTGCATGGGAACGGCCGAACGGATTGTCTATTCAAGAAATGCGCGTGCCGCTTGGTGTTGTCGGAATGATTTACGAGGCGCGGCCGAACGTGACGGTAGATGCGGCTACAATTTGCTTGAAAACAGGTAACGCAGTGATCCTGCGTGGTAGTTCTTCCGCTTCTTATTCCAACAAAGCCATCGTCGCTGTCATTCATCGTGCGCTCAAACAAACGAGCTTACCTCCAGAAAGCGTCCAGCTCATTGAAGATAATTCACGAGACAGCGCAAAGCAGCTGTTTACATTGAACGAGTACTTGGATGTTCTTATTCCAAGAGGTGGCAAGCAACTGATTGATACTGTAGTGAGAGAAGCGTCTGTTCCTGTATTGGAAACAGGTGCGGGAAATTGTCACATGTTCATTGATGAAACAGCGGAAAAACAGATGGCATTCGATATGATCGTAAACGCTAAAACACAGCGTCCTTCTGTATGTAATGCGATTGAAACAATTATACTTCATGAAAATTGGGCGCAGCGATTTGGTGCCGAGCTGTTTTCTTTTTTGAAGGGAAGAGGAGTGGAACTGCGCGGAGATAAGAAAGCACTAGCAATTGATTCTTCTCTTATACCCGCCTCAGAAGGAGACTGGGAAACAGAGTTTTTATCTCTTACGTTGGCAGTCAGAATCGTTTCCTCTGTTGAAGAAGCAATTCGCCACATCAATACTTATGGCTCCATGCATTCCGAAGCGATCATTACAGAGAACGAGGAAAATGTCAGCAAATTTTTCACATCCGTCGATGCCGCAGCGCTCTATCATAATGCTTCGACACGCTTTACTGACGGTTTTGAATTTGGCTTCGGCGCAGAAATTGGTATCAGCACGCAAAAGCTGCACGCTCGTGGACCGATGGGACTACCTGCATTGACTTCCACAAAATATGTGATTCGTGGGAATGGGCAGATTCGGGAATAAGAAGTAGAAGGCCATTTGCAAAGCTCCTCTTGTTGTATTTTCGCTTTTAGTTTCTATCACTTTTTTTAGTATTAAAGTGGTTTCTAGAGAACTCAAACAATGTTGATAGCAACTTTTTGCTATGGTTTAGCAACTCATATAACAAAGCGTTATCTTAAAGAAATATCCATGTTTCAAATTTCTTTAGGTACATTATTAGTCGGTAGCATATGTAGTGGTATCATAGTTCTATTTTTAGAAGAACCAATTCAAATTTTAACTAAAATATCATGGCATCATATAGGCGCATTAATTGGAATAGGTACATTTGGATCAGGTATAGCCTATTTACTTTACTTTTACTTAATTCAAAAAGGGAGTCCAAACTTCGCTTCCATATCTACATACTTAGTGCCAGTATCAGCTATTTTCTGGGGATATATTCTTTTAAATGAAAATATAAGTTGGAGATTAATCATTGGGTTAGTTTTTATACTCATGGGAGTTTATATAACTAGTCGTAAAATCAAATTAAGTATTCCTGTTAAAGGTATACAAAAAGAGTCCTAACTAATTAGGGCTTTTTCTTACTTTCGAAAGTAAACTTTTGAATAGTAGCATTAGGAAAAATGTATTACGCCCTATTACAAAAAATCTTATCGGGTAGTACCACATCATTATCTAGCTAATAAAACAAAATCCCCCTTAAAATGAAAAATGCGCTATTCTTTCTGTAGAATCATAGGAAAGGATGGTGTTTTTGTATGTCTATTATATACACATGGGATAACATTATAATGGTTTTTTTTACATAATTGTGATACTATTTTCTTTTATAACAAAAGAGGACGTGACTACATATGATTAAAATTGAAATACCAGCACCAGGCGTTACGATTACACAGCGCAAACAAGTAATTAAAGGTGATGAACCGATCATTACTCCTATTAATGGATTTATTGATTTTCACCTGATTCCAAGAGATAAAGGCGGCATTTTTATGTTTTATAATAATAATGATGAGCTTCTGTTTGTTGGAAAAGCACGTAAATTACGCCAAAGAATTAAAAAGCATTTTGAAGATAATGTTTCACCAGTGAAAGCATACAGAGATGAAGTATATCGAATTGATGCATGTATCGTAGAAGATCCAATGGAACGGGAAATTTACGAAACATATATTATTAATGAGCTACAAGCGAAATATAATGTAGATAAAGTATTTTTTAAATAAAAAATACTGAAATAAAATGGCCTCAGCATATTGCTGAGGCCATTTTATTTGGCATTTATTCGCAATGTTAGTTTTTCGCAAGATTTAGTTGTCAAGAAACGCCATACTTATTCAATATGAGAATCTATTAAAAATGAATAACTTCACATAACTAAAAAAATACAAACATATACTGGTACAAGCAAACTTGAAAGGAGACAATCATGAATTGGTTAGAGGCCTTTATTTTAGGAATTATTCAAGGATTAACGGAATTTTTGCCAATTAGCAGTACTGGTCATTTGTATTTAGGGAGACACCTTTTTGGTTTAGATGAGGCAGGTCTTTTTTTAGATACGATGCTTCATATAGGGACGTTAATAGCAGTTTTTATTTACTATAAAAAAGAATTTCTGTATTTAATCAAAAATCCATTCTCAAAGTTAACGTATTTATTAATGATCGGAACAATTCCTGCAGTGGTAATTGGTTTATTGTTTAAAGATTTCTTTGAAGAAATTTCAAAAACGGGTATTACAGTCGGATGGGAATTTTTAGTGACGGGTTTATTCTTATACATGGCAGAGAAACAAAAAAGCGGACGGAAGAAGATGGACGATATTACATATAAAGACGCATTTATTATCGGTTCATTTCAAGCTGTTGCGATTTTCCCTGCAATTTCAAGGTCGGGGATGACGATTGTTGCTGCGTTATGGAGAAAGTTAGACCGTGAAACAGCAGCTTATTTCTCCTTTTTATTATCGACACCTGCAATTGTTGGAGCAATTATTTTACAGTCATTTGATGTTTTCCAAGGGAAAGCTGAAGAAATTTCTAATACGTCACTTATCGTTGGTACGCTATCGGCAGCGTTTTTTGGATATATTGCAGTTACCTGGATGATTCAATATTTAAAACATCATTCTCTTAAAATGTTTGCGTATTATGTATGGGCTCTTGGCATTTTAATTCTTACTTTACAATTTTCTGGTGTCTTTTAAGGGTGAAAGATTATGAAAAAATATGAGCGTTTATTTTATGGAGGATTTTTGCCGGAATTGTCTATGGATTAATTACGTACGCAGTCCTCGTTATGAAGGATAAAAATGAATGAATACATCACTGAAAATCAAAATCTTGTATTATCGTTATGATACAGGATTTTTTTAGTTTGTTATAAGTTTTAACATAAATAGTAAAATAGGTGAAAAATTCAGGAGGGATTGTTTTGGAGACTGCAATTGTAATCGGAGGAAGCATTGCTGGAAAACTTGCTGCAAAAGCTTTATCACATTATTTTCAGCAAGTAATCGTTTTAGAAATGGGAGAGGAATGGACAGAAAAGACTCCTAGAAAGAGAGTTCCGCAAAGTTATCATCCCCATGTTTTATTAAAGGGTGGAGAAGAAGCAATTGAGAAATTATTTCCTGGCATTTCGGAGCAATTAATTGAAGATGGAGGTATTGTAAATAACTTTACGGGGGATTTAAGGTGGCATCATTTTGGTTTATGGAAGAAACCTTTTGTTGGAGAATTGAAAATGGTCCAACAGAGTCGGCCGATGCTCGAGTGGCATTTGCAAAGAAGAATCAGTGAAGTTTCTAATATTAGCACGAAATATGAAACAAAGGTGAAACAATTACTAATAGATCAGCAGCAGAACAAAATTCTCGGAGTGAAAATACAATGTTTGAAAACAGGAAAAGAAGAGGAACTTCATGCAAATGTAGTTGTTGATGCAAGCGGATTTGGTTCTAAAAATATAGATTGGTTACAAACACATGGTATAGGGGTGAAAGAAGAAAAAGTATGGATTCAGTTATTTTATGCAACGAAATTAGTTTGTCTAAAGCATAAAGAACGTCCTGACTGGTGTAATTTACTTGTTTCCCCTAGTTTTCCTGAAAACCCATATGGTGCATTTATTCAAACCATTGAAGATAATCGTTATTTAGTTACGTTTAGTGGTTACGCCAATGAGACTGCACCACAAACTGATAAAGAATTTCTTATCTTTGCACATAAATTACCTATTCCAGATGTGCTTGGTTTTCTTACACAAGCAGAATCGATTACAGATATAAAAATACATAAGATTCCTTGTCAAGTACGGCGACGTTTTGATTTAGCGAGAAATATTCCCGAAGGTTTCTTAGTCATTGGAGATGCTCATTGCCGTTTTGACCCTGTGTTTGGGCAAGGAATTTCTGTCGCGGCAATGGAAGCAGTAGAATTGCAGCGATGCCTGCAGCAAGGAAATCCGCTAGAAAAAGGATTTACTAGAAAATTTTATAAGCGAATAGCTAAGATTATTGCAACGCCGTGGGATATGACTACTACAGAATCATTTCGTCATCCAAAGATTAAAGGAAGTAAACCTATTATGCAGCCTTTTCAACAGTGGTATACGAAAAAAATATATCAACTTTCCGCAAGCAATTCAGAAGTTTATATTCGATTAGTTCGAGTTATGAATCTCATACGTAGCCCCTTACATCTGTTTCATCCAAAAGTATTGTTTGCTGTATTTACAAATCGAGGGAAATAACCTTTCACTAGCAGGATTTTATGAATAAATAGCAAAATGTATATAGTTGATAAATTTTGAAAAGGAATGGTTAACGTATGGAACTTTATTTAGAAAAATTAAGGGAACAAGATGCAGAAGAATTGTTTGATTTTGAATGTAGTAATAGGGCTTTTTTTGAGAAGACAGTACCAAGCCGTGGTGAGGATTACTATACATTTGAAACGTTTCACAAGATATTTTATGAATTATTACAAGAGCAATTTGAAGGTATTTCATATTTTCATCTCATAAGGAATCATGAAGGAACAATTGTTGGTCGAATTAATTTAGTAGACATTGAGAAAGAAAAAGAATTGGGTTATCTTGGATATAGAATAGGAGAAAAATATGCTGGTAAGGGCATTGCTTCTAAAGGTGTAAAACTCCTTTTAGATAAAGTTGCAAATTATCACGTTACGGAAATTCATGCGAAAACAACAATTGATAACGTTGCTTCTCAAAAAGTATTAGAAAAGAGTCATTTTTCACGTATTTCAATTGGTGAAAACGTAGATCAAACTGATTTTATTCATTACGTTTGGAGATATACTAATTAAAACAAAAAGGAGAGCAATACATTTATGGACTTACGTTACCCGATTGGTCATTTCACTTATGATGAAACGATTACACAAGAAACGATTGAAAATTGGATTAAGCAAATTGAAAACCTTCCAAATGAATTAACAGAGGTAATAAAAGATTTAAATAAAAATCAGTTAGATACGCCATATCGTCCTGATGGATGGACAGTGCGCCAAGTTGTTCATCATATTGCAGATAGTCATATGAATAGTTATATTCGTTTTAAATTGGCGCTAACAGAACATAATCCAACGATTAAACCATATATGGAAGAGAGATGGGCAGATTTTCCGGATTCTGAACTTCCAGTAGATATATCTTTAGCACTTTTAGAATCGTTACATAAGAGATGGGTTACTTTGCTAAAATCGATGAAATCTAGTGATTTTGAAAAGACGTTTCATCATCCTGAATCAGGGACTAATAAACTAGATGCAACAATTGGACTTTATGCATGGCACGGCCGTCATCATACAGCGCACATTACTTCTCTTCGAAATCGATTAGGATGGTAATAATCTTATAGATTATAAATAAGATTGTAGTAATTTGCTATTAAATAAGGAATAGATTTTGATTTTTTATAGCATAACCATTTTTAAAAATAAACGAAGCATCATATTATATAATTATCCATGTAAGCAATACAGAAACAAAGGGGATGCACATATTGCTTGAGAAACATAATGATCCAAATATAAAGCATGATATTAGTTTTAATAGTTTGCAGGCTGACTGCGAGAATTGCTTCGGTTTATGTTGCGTTGCACTGCCTTTTGCTGCTTCTGCAGATTTTGCAATTAATAAAGACGGTGGAACGCCATGCAAAAATCTCCAAGCGGATTTTCGGTGCAGCATTCATAAAAATCTTAGACAACAAGGGTTTAAGGGGTGTACAGTTTTTGAGTGTTTCGGTGCAGGACAAAAAGTTTCGCAAGTGACTTTTGAGGGCGTTGATTGGAAAGAAAGCACCGAAACGAAAAAGAAAATGTTTGCTGTGTTCCCAATAATGCAGCAACTTCATGAGATGCTCTCGTATTTGACGGAAGCCTTAAAGTTGGAAGCAACCCATTCGATTCACAGCAAGCTGAGACGTGCACTTGACGAAATGGAACGACTTTCCCAACTTAGTCCTGATTTACTTTTAGAACTAGACGTTCCATCACACCGAGCGAATGTAAATGAGTTACTTTTACAGACAAGTGAACTCGTGTGGATGGAATCACGACGCCAGCGTAAGGGTCCTCAAAAAAACAAGCGAATCAATCATCGAAGTGCGATTCTAATGGGCGCTAATCTTAAAGGAGCAGACTTTAGAGGAGCTAATTTAAGGGGAGCAGACTTGATTGCTGCTAACCTACGAGGAGCAGATTTGCGAGCAGCTGACTTAATCGGTGCGGATTTACGAGATGCTGATCTTAGTGGAGCAGATCTCACAGGAAGTATCTTTCTTACTCAAGTGCAGATTAATTCGGCGAAGGGAGATGCTCATACAAAATTACCTCGTATGCTTACTCGTCCAGCGCATTGGTCTAATTAAGACGAATAAACGAATTGAACAAATGAAAACGAGAATATAAATAACCAAAGCTCCGTTTCACAGCGGAACTTTGGTTATTTAATTATGTTCCGGTTTAATAAATTTAAGAGCTAATATAGCTCCTAAAAGAGCAAGGGAAATGGAAAGATAGAAGATATAATTATCTGGTCCCTTCATTAATAAAGCAAATAAAGGCGGACCAGCCGCTACACCTACAAAACGCATCGAACTATAAAGAGATGTGATAGATCCCCTTTGTTCTTTTTCTACACCTTCTGTTACTAAAGCATCTAGGCTTGGAAGAGCCACTCCGATTCCGATACCACTTATCACAAGACTAATGATAATAATATAAATACTTTTAAAGAATATCGGAATTGTTAATGTTATTCCTAATAAGAAAAATCCAATACATATACACCATTTCATAACACCTTTTTTATCTCCAATCTTTTTTCCCGTTATATAAGAAGTAAGGGAGAGAGAAGCTAAAGGAATTGCTAGTACAAGACCTTTCCACACGCCTTCTAAGTGATAGCGTTTTTCTAAAAGTGAGGACAAATAAAAAAGAATACCAAATAAAATAAACATTATAATGCCACCCAGTAAAAAAATAGGAAGTAGCCAACGTCCTTTTTCCATTAAGATACCTTTTACATTTTTTAAAAAGACTTTTAATGGAGGCGCTTCTTTAGTGTGTTCCGGTGGTTTAACAAGAAATATAATTAAAACAATTGAAACGATGCACAAAATAGGGATAAACCAAAAAGGCAGAAACCAGACAAATGAAGCTAATAAAGAGCCTAAAATTGGGCTTAAAAC
This sequence comes from Bacillus sp. 491mf, assembly GCF_900112415.1. Lineage (GTDB taxonomy): Bacteria > Bacillota > Bacilli > Bacillales > Bacillaceae_G > Bacillus_A. Next base: position 84,161 of record NZ_FOLV01000006.1, on the reverse strand, counting down.
TTTCCCTAATGTATTGGATGTTTCCACGAGTCCTAGACCAGAACTGACTTGTTCTTCATCTTGAAACATATCACCTACACAGGGAATAACAACAGGCATGGCACCAGCTGAACCGATTCCTTGAATGATTCTTCCGATTAAAATCCACGTATAAGGATTGTCTACCTTCCATGATACCCAACCAGTAAGAGCGCCCCCAATAGCTGCTATAAATAGGCTAGGAATAATTACTTTTTTTCTTCCCCATTTATCAGACAAATATCCAGCTACAGGAATCAAAACAATAGCGACGATGGAATAAATGGTAATAATAAGAGATACTTGTAAGTCAGTAATATTCAATTTTTTTTCGATTAATGGAAGGACTGGAATTAACATGGAGTTTCCAAGTGTCATAACTAATGGAACAGATGAAAGAGCCCATAAACTCCATTTGTCCTTTCGATCTATATTTATAAGTACTCACTCCTTAATCAAATGCATGTAGTCTTTAAAAATCTACACATGTTCTGCAAAAATAAATGATTCAATTTAATTAAAATTATTTACCTTTTATTAAATCTGTATGCAAATTGTTGGTTTGAAATAAAAACTCATTATTTAAGCTTTTTCAAAAAGTTCATCTGATTAATTAACAAAAGAAAAGTAAATTATTGATTCACTATAAATTAGAATAACATTGACTTAGTTGGGTTAATCATAATAAGGAAATCCGTATTTTTTATAACGTGTAAAAGGAGGATTTTGATTTTGGATACAGCAGAAAATACACTATCTATTTTTGCTTTAGGTGGTGTAAATGAAATAGGAAAAAATATGTATGTAGTACAATACGCAGATGATATCGTCATAATTGATTGTGGTTCGAAATTCCCTGATGAAAGTTTATTAGGAATTGATTTAATTATCCCAGATATTACATACTTGCAGGAGAATAAAGATAAGATCCGAGCATTAGTCGTAACTCATGGACACGAAGATCATATTGGCGGTATACCATATTTATTAAAACAATTGAATGTACCAATTTATGCAACACGTTTAACGCTAGGTTTAATTGAAGTTAAATTAAAAGAACATGGATTAAAACACGTAACTGATTTATTTGTTATTGACTCTGAATCGTTAATTGAACTTGGCCAAATAAGCCTGTCTTTTTTCAAAACGAATCACAGCATTCCCGATTGTCTTGGCATTGCTTTTCATACACCTGAAGGTACGGTGGTGCATACAGGAGACTTTAAGTTTGATTTGACTCCTATTAATAATCAATATCCTGATATTCATAAAATGGCGAAAATAGGCGAAAGCGGTGTTTTAGCTTTACTATCTGAAAGTACAAATGCAGAGCGCTCTGGATTTACTCCGTCGGAACGGTTGGTAGGTAACCATATTGAAGAAGCATTTTTCAAAGCTTCTAGAAAAGTTATACTTTCTACCTTTGCTTCTAATGTTAATCGCGTACAACAAGTGGTAGATGCTGCTATTAAAACAAATCGAAAGCTTGCTTTGCTCGGAAGGAGTATGGTAAACGTCGTAACAGTTGCATTAGAACAAGGATATTTGAATATTCCAGAGGGAATGTTAATTGAAGCGCATGAAATTAATCAAATGGAGCCAGAAAAGGTAGCGATTCTTTGTACGGGTAGCCAAGGTGAGCCGATGGCCGCTTTAGCCCGTTTAGCTAGCGGAAGTTATAGACAGGTAGATATCCTTCCCAAAGATACGGTTATTATCGCTGCGACTCCTATACCAGGAAATGAACGTAGTGTATCACGAATTGTAGACAACTTATTTTTATTAGGGGCTAATGTGATTTATGGATCAGGGAGTTCAACAGGGATGCACGTTTCTGGACACGCTTATCAAGAAGAACTAAAGTTAATGCTTACATTAATGAAACCGAAATATTTCATTCCAATTCATGGTGAATTTAGAATGTTGCATCATCATCGTCTTTTAGCGGAATCTGTCGGTGTTGAGAAAGACAACATTTATGTTATGAATAACGGGGATGTTGTTGACATAAGAAATCAAGTGGCTTATCAAACTAGACGAATACCTGCAGGAAATGTATATGTAGATGGATTAGGTATTGGAGATGTCGGAAATATTATTTTGCGTGACCGCAAACAGCTTGCTGAGGACGGTATGCTTGTTATAGTCATAACTCTTAGTAAAACAGAGGGGAAAATGATTTCTAGTCCAGACATTATTTCACGTGGATTTGTATATATGCGTGATTCGGAAGACTTCATGAAGAAAATTAATCAATTAGTTACAACAACCATCCACAATTTACAAAAGAAGGACATTAACAATTGGAATGTTGTAAAAAAGCAGACAAGAGAAACACTTGGGCGATTTTTATACGAACAGACAAAAAGAAAACCGATGATTCTGCCGATAATCATTGAAGTTTAGACGAAATTAAGTAGTGTAATTTTATTTCACTTAAAGGGATAGATTAAGATGATGGAATACAAAAACAGACTATCATAGAAAAGTCTGTTTTTGTATTTTTAATCAAATATATTGTATGTTGTTCCAAAAATAACGGGGTTAATACTTTTTGTTTTGTATAAAAATACAAAAACGTTATTTCGTTGTATATGCTACGAGCGCCTTTTGAATGCTGTAAATACTATCGTCTTTTCTAAATTCTTTCGTAATCGGAGTAGACATACTTGATACCCAAATTTTTAATTCAGCATCTAAATCAAAGTGACCAGCTGTTTCGATGCTAAATTGTGTAATACTTTTATATGGAATAGAATGATATTCCGTTTTTTTACCAGTCATACCTTGCTTATCTACTAAAATCAGACGACGATTTGTAAATACGATTAAATCGCGAATTAATTTATAAGCGTGTTCTACTTGCTCATCGTCTAACATAATCGCTTGTAGATCACGTTCTACGCTACTTATATCTGCATCAGATGCATTTCCTAAAAAACCGCTAAATAAACTCATTATGAATTCCTCCTTTAGGAATAATCAATTCTTATTTTACCATGCTGTTTTATATGGAGAGAAGATACACTTCTTACTTTTTTGTATAAGGTTTTATACGAAAAGACAATATTATTACCAGTTTAATTCTCCAACATAAGGTTGAATAAATTTTCCGGAACTCTCTTGTTCATTGTTTAAAATCCATAAATATATATTATTCGCCCCTTGAAATGAAGGTGTATCAGCGTCATGTGCAGCCATTGCTGTTTTTAGTTGTCCAGGGTGAATTGCAGTAACTGAGATGCCCCAGTTATTAATACTTTCATTTTATATGCCTCCTAGTAAGGGTATAAGATAAATTTCTACCTGCGCACAGTATTTCCTTTATCTCTGCGAGTCATTGTTTGGTACAATATGAAAATACAAAAACTTATAAATTAGAGGGAAAATACATGAACAATGTTGGGCTAGTTTTAGAAGGCGGAGGAATGAAAGGGCTTTATACAGCAGGTGTATTAGAATTTTTTATGGAACAAAATTTATATTTTCCGTATGTAATTGGTGTTTCAGCAGGAGCTTGTATGGCTGCTACGTATTTATCACGTCAAAAAGGACGAAATAAGAAAGTAAATACAGAACTTGTAAGTGATCCACGCTACATCTCATTTCGAAATTTTTTACGAAAACGTGAATTGTTTGGCATGGATTTTTTATTTGATGAAGTACCTAATAAAATTGTACCATTTGACTTTCAAACGTTTCATGATGGAGCAGAACAGTTTGTTATTGGTACAACGGATTGTGAAACAGGAGAAGCTATGTATTACAATAAGCATGAACATGGAGATGATATTTTAAAAATTATCCGTGCATCAAGTTCTGTGCCATTCATTGCGCCGGTAGTTCAATATGATAATAAAAAGCTACTTGATGGAGGAATAACTGATCCAATTCCAATTCAGAAAGCGCAGGATGATGGATATCAAAAAAATGTTGTAATTATGACAAAGCCAGCAGGATATAAAAAAGAGTCTAATAAGCTTTCTTCCATTGCAAAATGGTTATACAGGCATTATCCAAATGTAGCAGATCGTCTTACTCAGCATTCTGAAATATATAACAATGCTATATCGTATCTTTACTCAAAAGGACAAAAAGAAAATTTCTTTGTCATACAACCAAGTGTGCAATTACCTGTAAGTGGTTTGGAGCGTAATCAAGAAAGATTAGTGCATTTATATGAACTTGGTTATAACGATGCGAAAAATCAATTTGAGCAGTTGAAAGAATGGCTTAAATAAGCTGTGAATGAAAGAACGTTTGAAATATGAGTTAGTAGCAGACGTAATGTTACAAAGGTGAAGGTGATTATTGTTCAATCTAATTTCATTTACCGTATTTTTACAACAAAAAAATAAATCTTTATCAAGATATACATCTATATGCAACTGAAAAAGGAATTTGACTACTCATATTAGAATTTAGTATCTGCTGTGTAAAAAAGGAGGACTATGATATGAAAACTCAATTTCACCACATTGTAAGAGGAATACTTATAAAAGACGGAAAACTTTTAGTAGCACATTATAAAGGGCATCATTGTTTTTTACCAGGAGGACACATTGAATTAGGTGAATCAGTTGAAAATGCACTTATACGCGAATGGAAAGAAGAAATAGGTACTTCTTGTTCAATCGAAAAATTTCTTGGTGTGATTGAAAATCAGTGGAGAGACGGAGACACTTTGCATTATGAAATTAATCATGTATTCAAAGTAAATAGTGAACAATTGAAAGTGGAAACACCTCCTAAATCTAGGGAATCTCATCTGGATTTTCATTGGATTGCACCTACTGAAGAAAATTTAAAAAGATATAATGTAATGCCGGAAAGTGCCGTGCAAATATTAATGAAAAAAGTTCAAGAACATGATATAGAAACATGTTGGGTTAGCACACTTTAATTTTTGATTTAAATCCGTAAAGGCGATGAGAACATGATAATATACGCAATGGTTGCTGTAGGGGAAAATAATGTAATTGGAAAAGACAACGATCTTCCTTGGAGACTCCCGAATGATTGGGCATATTTGAGACGAATTACTATGGGACATTCTATCATTCTAGGAAGAAAGAATTATGAATCAATAGGAAAACCTTTAGATGGACGTAAAAACATCGTCCTAACAACAAATAAAGACTTTAAAGCTGAAGGCTGTCATATAGCTTATTCGATCGAAGACGCTCTTTCTAAATGTGAAGGAGAAGAAGTATTTATTCTTGGGGGAGAAGAGATCTATCGACAATTCCTTCCTTACACTCAAAAGTTGTACATAACTAAGATTCACGCTCCTTTTGAAGGAGATCGTTTTTTCCCAACGATTGAGTATTTGTCGTGGAAAGAATTATCAGTCGAAAAAGGAAGAAAAGACGAAAAGAACCATTATGATTATTACTTTCATGTATTTGAGAAAATAAAATGATTTCGTGAAGAACTATCGATAATTAGGGGTATGTTAAAAAAGGTGTTTTCTAGACAGGAAAACACCTTTTTAAATACTTTATTCTATATAGTCCTAAATATAAATTTTGTTCACAAAATAGACACTATACACACAGTAAATAACAAGGGAACAATCAATCTATTATTGAAATAAGTATTGAGTTAGAAAGAGAAAAGGGAGGTAAAAGATGAAGGAACTAACGAGTCCGATTATGCATGATTTGGCGAAGCGGTTAAACCAAGGGGACCATTATGCTCTTACATTGTTTTTAAAGAGCATAAAAAAACATGAAACACCTATTGTGGAGACTTGTCCAATTGATGATGAGTACAATCTTGTTACATATATTTGGTTAGGTGATGAACAAACCGAAAATGCATTTGTATTTGGAAGTTTTCCTGGTTGGGATATAGAAGCGAATGAAATGGATAAGCTCTTACATACAAACGTATGGTTTAAAACGTTTCGAACGAAAGAAACGTTTGCTTCGACGTATTATTTTTCTATTAATGATAACTTTGAACAAAATTGGGTAAAACGAAGTGAAAATTATAAGCATGATCCATTGAATTCTAAAATATTTGGGCATGAAGCAGAACCAATGTCTTTTTTAGAATTAGGCCTATCAACGCAAAGTGATAAAACAAAGCAACAAACTCACATTCCAAAAGGAAAAGTAGAAACGCATCAGTTCTATAGTTCAATTTTAAAGAATGAACGACAAATTTGGATATATACTCCACATAATTACTCACCTGAACAATCTTCTTATGACCTTCTTATCATGTTTGATGGCAAATCTATGCTGCAGACGTTATCAGCAGCTACAACACTAGATCATCTTATACATACAAAAGAAATTCCTCCGTGTATTCTAATTGGTATTGATCATGTAGATCGATTTACAGAACTCACACTTTATAAGGAAATGAATATGTTTTTAACAAAAGAACTACTTCCTTGGATTCAAGAAAGATATCACGTTCATGCAGATCCATATCATACAACAATTGGTGGATTCAGTCTTGGTGGTTTAGCAGCTTTTTATGCAGCGTTGCAATATCCAGATATCTTTGGAAATGTTTTATCGATGTCTGGCTCTGTACATCGGAAAAAAGAAAACTACAATGGAGCACACCATTGGATTGAAAATCAATTTAAAAGAAGCAGCAGATTACCATTACAAATTTATATGGGTGCTGGGCAGTTAGAAAATAAACCATTGTTAGAAGCAAATAGAAGCTTATCACAAGTACTTAAAGAAAAGGGATATCAAAGTACCTATACTGAATTCCTTGGTGGTCATGATGTGCTGTGGTGGCACAAACAGCTTGCTGATGGATTAGTAGCCTTACAACAATTAAAAATACCTATGAAATAATAAAAAGGGAGGAGAAAACATATGAAAGATCGAGAAAAAGAATTAGATAAAGCATTAAAGAAACAAGAAATTTTAGCTAAAGATGAGAAAGTATGGTCATATACGTACGAAGATCATATTAGTTCGATTATTAAAAGATCGCAAAAAGAAGGCGTATTTGATGACTTAGTAGGAAAAGGAAAACCACTGCAAATTGATAAAAATTTATCTTATAATCCAGAAAAACAACTATATAAAACAATGAAAGATAATCATATTTTGCCGGGGTGGATTGAGCTTTCGAAAGAGATTGATACCTTAAAGGAGAAGTTGCATACATGCACGGATAAGGAAGAAGCTAGTGCATTGATTGAATTGATTAATAAAAAGATTCATGAGTACAATTTAACTTGTCCGCCGTCAGCACAAAAAATGAAGATAAGTAAACCGAGCTAATAAGAAATTCTCCCAAATATAACAAGGGAGAATTTCTTTTATTTTATAATTGTATTATGTTAACTAAGAAGTAGGAATTGAGCAAAGAAAAGTAGGTTAGAACCGAATCATGAAAAATTGTTATGCACAAAAGTTTTTGTATATATTTGGTAAATAAGATATAAATGTTGAATAAAAAACAAAATGAAAGTTTACAAATAAAGTTTTAAGTGTGATCCAATAAAAATTTTTTATAACAATGACGATTAAACGTAAAATTTCTGCGGCAGTGTGCAACGAATTGCTGTGTGAAATTTTTTTGCTGGTATTTAAATTTATAAAATTTTAAACCGATATGTAAATATGTTATGGATTGTTTCAAAAATCTCTGTTTCATCTCAAAATGTATAGTTTACTTAGTTATAGAGATAGAAAACACTTTTATTTTACAACTGCCCATAATTTATATTATGTAAACTGTAAAAGAATTAACTAAAATTAAATTAGTGACTGGCACCGCTCCATATCTCTCTACTCTTACGATGCAAAAATTCCAATTCTTTTTATTTGTTTGCTATTCAGGTTTGCTACTGTGACTCAGAGAAAAAAGATCGGCACGTTATTAGTGTGTCGATCTTTTTTTGCTAACTAAAGTAGCAATTATTGAATTTTGTTGAGTATCTCAGTTAGATGTTCAAATTGTTTTTTAAAGTCGACATCTTTTTTAAGCCAGCTGTGAAATGTTGCTTTTTGGATTCCGATACTTTCACAGCAGTTTTCAATTGAATTGTATTGCTGGTATTTATTAAGAAAATCTTCTTTTCTTTTAGTAACAGCAGTTTTGGTTCTTTTTAGCTTTCTATCTTGTAATTGTTCTAAATTTAACGTTTCTTGTTGAAACACTTCGTATTTTCTTTGTAAATATAATTCTTTATCTTTGTAAATCCAATCAGAAAAAAGTTTAATTGTTCTTCTACCGCCTAAAATTACACGATAGTGTGTATTTGTGTTGGTGAAATTTGGATCAAAATTTTGTTCACATAAGATTTTACATAAAGATTCCATAAAACCATGCGAACCACCCACAAAGCTTACAATATATTTTGATAGTTTACATAACCATCTCCATCAAAATAACCTCTAATAAAATGATGTAAGAATTCTTCCGGAACATACGGGAATTGTATGTCGTTTGATTTACAAGGAGTTATACCGTGTATATCTATTAAGTCATATTTCATGATTTTGCTATTTAAGTTTAACATATATACACCAGTATTTTTGTTTATACATAAAGGATGGTTTGAATTTATTTCTTTTTTAATATCTTCTAATATCTCTTTTTCTTTTTGAGAAAAGCTAACTGTATGACAGTTCTTGATTATTACACCGTCAGCGACGAAAAACCCTAAAATATATGCCATGTTGTTAGACCAAGTTTTAAAGTAATCTTCGTTTAAATCATATTTGCGCTTCCAACTTCCACGTGCTCTCTTTTCGACATTATTATCTGTTAGGACCATACGAATGTATCTAGGAGTAACGTTAGCTAAATTAGCGATGTCTGATGTGCTAGAACCCTCTAAATATAACTTAATCATTTCGCTCTTTTCCATTGTACATTTAGATCTTCCTCTGCCCTTTCTACACATTAGAATTTATCCCCTTTCAACAGATATAAATTGAGTACACCTTCTTCTATATCATATGAAAGAACTTATGTTCTGTCTATTGAGAATAAAAAAGATTTCTAACAAAATAAATTATTTCATGCCTACCTTTTTAAGTAAAATAAGAATATTTTAAGTGTAACATTCCTATTCTTTTATAATGTGGTAAAGCTGAACCATGTCTACTTTTGAAAGAATTTTGGGAACGGGATAGAGCGGGTTCGCCTCTTTTAAAGCCCGGTTTACCATAACAGGAATATCTTTATCAAGTATGCAGCTGACCTTTTTGGGTATACTCATGTCTTCATTGAGTTTCCTTATTGCATCTATAAACTTTTTTGACTTTTGTTCATCGGTGTCTGATGAATTACTGATTCCAATTAAATCCGCTAGTTCAGCTAACGGTTTATATACTGATTTTCCATAATACTCCAAAACATAAGGCAAGATTATAGCGTTAGCTAATCCATGAGGAACGGAATAAAATCCTCCTAATGTATGTGCAATAGCATGAACATATCCAACATATGCACGAGTAAACGCTACACCGGCTAAATATGACGCTTTCTGCATGTTTTTGCGTGCGTTAATATTTGAACCATTTATATAGGATTCATAAAGCTTATTAAATATCAATTGAACCGCCTCTCTACTGTTCTGTTTTGTTTCTTCTGTATTACTTTTTCCAATGTATGCCTCAACCGCATGTGTCAAAGCGTCCATTCCAGTAGTTGATGTTATATGAGGAGGTAGTTTAACGGTAAGCGTTGGATCCAGTACAGCTAATTGCGGGATAAGTGCATGGATGATCTTTTTACTTTTGTATTCATCTGCTGATTACTAGGAGTATATTTCCGTAAAAAAGGAGAATGGATTCAGAAGGTTTTTCAATACTTATAAGTCTGCTAAAAAAGAGTCTGTTAAATCAACGGCTGCTTCTGGATTCATTTGTTCTATGGTTTTTATCGATTTGTTTTCCATTCTTTTTCTAAAAGTGGTAAGTCTAATAAACCCTCATTTTGAATGTGTTAGTTCATTTTTCAGTTCTTTGTGAACTACACCCCAGTACTCGTCTCCTTCTTCAGTGAGTTGGTATGCTGTTTTACCATCTTCCTTAGGAGATGACTTCTTTCCTGTACGAACGTCTTTTATTAATGAGAATGCTTTCTTATACTTTACCATTGCTTTTTCAATAACCTTTTGTTGGTCTACATATTCACTAGGTGGGTCAATTACTAAAAACTTATCAGTTACCTTATCGAATCTTTCGATACCATCTAAGACATCCTGGTTTGTTTTCTTACCATTATAGTATCCTGTTGCAATATCAGCGAAACCTTTAAATTCTTTGTCTAACTCTTCACCTAAGTCTACTACATATTGCGGATAGTTCTCTGCTGAAATCTTTATTTTTTGGATATCTTTTTCTTTTACTTCAGTCTTTGTTTCTTTTGAAGTCTTACTTTCTACCCCACAACCACTTAACAACATCATTACTACGGGTATTGAAAGACCTATAAGTTTCTTTCCTTTCACATCTTACACCCCTTTGTATTGTTGATTTAATTAATCAGTTTGTTTTATTCCCAATACTCTTTGTTGCTTTTATCAAAGTTTGAAGTCTAACATACTTGCTTGACCCCTATCTTCAAATAACATCTGTAAGTTTGGCTTTTTCATCTCCAGTATACTTCCTTAATAAAAAGGGACTAGGTTTCTACGCCTAATCCTCTTACTTTCTTATATTACTGTTTCATGAAGCGATACATTATTTATGCTTTACATTTCTAGTTGTAGTTTCTGGTCCGCCGTTGTATAGTTGTAAAAAGTTTTCATTGTAGTTTTGTATCTTATAAAATATGTTTCTCTTTTTATGGCTAACGAATACCCAGTTTGTTACTTGTTTAGTGATATGAAGTTCTAACATCACACTTTCTCTATCATATTCCCACGTACCTTCTATTATGTTTCTCTTACTTGGATAGTCGTCTTCTGTGTACATCTCAAACGTCTTAGGATTCCCGTCTTTTAATACAAATGTTGTTATAAACTTATCTTTGCGTATGATACCCCAATTCCCTATTAACTCTGTACCATCTACTATGTCTTTCTTCATTTTTTCATAGTCTATTACATTTTCTGTTTTCGTATTTTTAAAGTCTTCAGAGTCTAGATAACCACCTTTTGTCATTGTAATATCTGTCTTCAACTCATTATATACGGTAGTCCAATAACCATCACCGTCTTGTAAATAAGGTTTCATTTTTTCAAGGACTTCTCTACTTATCTCTTTATCGTTTACCTTGTCTTGCGAATACAAGTCTCTAACAATAGAGAATGCTGTTCTATAAGATGAGGTTGATTTCTTTATATTCTTCTGTATGTCTTCGTATTTATTAGGAGGGTCAATAGAATCAAATTTCGTTAAAACTTTATCTACCCTTTTTAACTCATCTAACACTTTTTTACTTGATTGCTTGTTCTTTACTGTTGGAATAAAAGTCTCATATGCTTTTGTAAATTCAGTACCTAAATCTAATACGTATTCAGCGTATTCCTCTTCTGAAACCCTTACTTTTTGATTCCCTTTTTCGTTTACTTCAGTCTTTGTTTCTTTTGAAGTCTTATTTTCTACCCCACAACTACTTAATAATATCATTACGGGTATTGCAAAACCTACAAGTTTCTTCACTTCCACAACTTACACCCCTTTAATTAATCAGTCTCTCCTTATCCGTTCACCTTTTCATTTTGCCAATATTGCTCACTAATGATCTCGGCTAGTGCTTCAACAGAGTTGTTTAGTTCTTCCATAGTGTTATCTACCCCACCGATTTCAATTAGCAATGAATTAGAGGATAAATCTTGATTATATACACCATTACCATTGTAATAGTACTTTGGAAATATCCCTCTACTGATACCTGTATATTTCTGCTCTAAAGCAGTGTTTATTTTCTTTACCAATTCCATATTTTGTTGCTTATTTTTATTTTCCATACCTACTATAAAAAACAATCTTGCATATGACTTACCATTTATTATTTTTGTTGTTTGCTTCTTACGGGCATCATCACGATGTAGATCAATTAAGTACTTAATATCTTTATTTTGAGCTAAAGTAGCTTGTACAATTTGTCGAGATCCTTTGTAAGCTGTTTCCCAATTCAATCCTTTTGTAGCTAGATACTCACTCATATTGGTTGAATCGTGCACTACAGGAATGTTCTTTGCTTCTAAAAGTTCTCTTAGTTTATTTCCTAATAACGACACATTAACTTCAGGACTAGAGGCTTCGTTTAGTTTCGTTGCACCAGGAATTAATGGTAAAAATGATTCCCAACTATGCGAATGATAAACTAATACAGAGTGCGTTCCTTTAGGTGATGAGGTTTTATTTTCAGTTGTGGAGTGCTTTTTTAGTTCATCCAGTTTGCTAGTATCAACTTCTCGTTTTTTTGTAATGTCTTCCATGGGAATGCTAGATTCATTTGGAATATTAGTGAAATCTGTCCCCTCTCCGGCCACTAAAATTCCAAAGTAGTATTTTGACAGTCCAGGAATTTCACGACTAACTAATGTTCGAATATCCTGTAGTTTTATATCACTTATTGAAGAAAACAACAATGAGCCAAACGAATCTCTCTTATTTTCTAAAAAGTAATCATGAGCAAAATATCTATTTTCTGATTCAAATGCGTGCATATAACCATTGAGAGAAAACTTACCTAACCATTGGTTTATATAATAAAATTTAAAACTTTGCAGGCTTGTAGCAATAATAGTAGCAAGAATAGTAGATAATAAGACGGATAATATAAGCAAAGTTATGATTTTATTCATTTTGACAGTCTTTATAAATATAGAATTTCTTTTCATTTTCTCCTCCCTTCTAGAAAATAAATATGCTAGAATGTGGAAAAAAGACTAGTTCTCTTTTAAAGACGGAGAATTTAAAAGAAATTTGTCCTTTTATCTAAGTTTTTAATTGCTTGTTGTATAGGGTTTTTATGTTCATTATATATTGTTTTATTTTTAAGTATCATACAAAGTCTTGCTTCTCCAAAGAATGAAACTTACTGCTTTATTTCTTTGCAGCATTCTTTTTGACCATAAAATATAATTTTACTATTATGTTTTTTGGTGATTATTTCCATGAAAATGGTACAGCTAGAAGGATTTCAAAATTTTGAATCGAAGACATTAATTAATACATATGGATTGGAGTGATAACAATGATGAATATTAATAACACTTTCACATTGAAAATAGAGGTAGATACTTTATAAAGGGAGGAACATTATTTGCTACGTACGTCTGAAACTACACAAAAACTTTTTGATGATTGGGCGCGAACAATGGAAGATGCGAAACAACGAATTTTGATAACATTGGTATGAAGTGTGTGAAGCATTACATTTAAACAGGTTATCACTAATGTTATAATTTATCTATTTCAATACATTTAAAACTACTCATAAGTAGGATTATACGAATTAAGGATTGTTAAGAAATATATATTTAATGGAGAGAGTTACAATGAATAATGAAATATTGAATGATTTGATTTTATCTGTAAATAGTAAGGATCTTCATGTTCTGAATGTAGTTGTTAGGAAAAATGGAAATATAATTGCAAAACATGATTTTGAAGAAGAAAAGCCTGCTCTTTTATATTCAGTAAGCAAAACATTTACATCAATGGCAGTCGGTATTGCCATTAGAGAGGGTTACTTTAAAATTAATGACCATGTTATAGATTTTTTCTCAGATATTCAACATGACCCAATGAATGAATACCTAAAAGAGATGACTATTCATGATTTGCTTTGCATGGGAACTGGACATGCAGAATGCCCAGTTATGAAGGCTGATTGGAGTAGTGGTCAGGAATGGGATATTTCACAATTATTCTTTGATGAACCGATTGTATTTAAACCAGGTACTCATTTTACATATAACAATGCCGCAACCTATATGCTTTCCAAAATAATAAGTATTACTACAGGAAGTAACTTGGATGAATACTTAGATAGAAGAATATTTAAACATTTAGACATACCAAAACCTAAATGGGATACATGTCCAAAAGGAATTCCACAGGGATTCTCAGGTTTATATTTAACAGCAGAACAATTATCCAGATTCGGGCAATTAGTTCTCGATAAAGGTGTCTGGAAAGGTAAGCAACTGATTCCTTCAAGTTACATTGAACAAGCAACATCTGTCCAAATAAAGACCAACGATTTTAATCCTTATTTTGCTACGGCAGACCATCATCAAGGATACGGCTATCAAATATGGATGAACTCTTGCTCTCATTCATATCGCATGGATGGTTTATATGGTCAATATGTTGTAATGCTGCCAGATAAAAATGCAGTTATAACATATATTTCAAATGAACCACAAAATATGGTGAGTGTTCTTGAACTTACATGGGAGACATTAATCGATAAACTATAATCTTATCGAGGATTATGTGTTGTTATGTTAATACGCATTCTTCAAAGATATTTTCTTGTTCAAGTAAACAAGCTTTGAGTAATGAAAAAAGCCTAATTTCTTCGCATTAAATTGAGAAATTAGGCTTTTTAATATTGAAATTTCCTTAACGTTGTAAATTCGCATTTTCCTGACGCTACCCCATTTTGGTATTTTTAATTGCACTTTGCTACTTTCCAATTTAGCTACCCCCATATTATATGAATAGTCTTATCCTTCATAAATACAATGGTCTATTTAATATGTACTCAACATTTTTGTTACTGTAAAACCAAATATGTTTGATTTTCTTGATCGAGCTTTTTTATTATGTCATTTTTAATTAATTCATCAGTTACTTTTGTATAGAAAAAGTGATACCACCATATAAAAAACTCTTCATATGTTATTTCTTTAGCGTAAGAACTTGATAAGTAATATCTTTTCAGATACTGTTCATTTTCCTGAAATAAAGTGATAAGATCTTCGCTAATTGTACTAGCAATCTCATCTAGTATTATTAAGTCAGCTGTTTTGAATAATGGAGTCATAGGTTTTGAGTCCTTGTGTAATCCTACTTTTTCATAGAATAAATGAAGTGGTACATCTATTTGTGTGTTCGAAGAAACAAATTTTTGAACTAGTTGTTTTTTAAATTGATTAACATCGAGTACGGGCTGTTGAAAGTATTCTTCTAACATCTCTTTATTAGCAGTTATTAGATTAGTTGTTGTATATCTTTTATTTCCATAGAGACAAATTTGAATTTCACCTAAGTCTAAATAATGATTTCCATATATCCCAAAAGCTTCTTCGTTTATTTTTTCTTTTTCTTGAATGGAATAGTAATACCTTTTATTGTTTCTAAGAGGTCGCTCACTTTTTAAATAATTATTCTCCACATTATTGATTTGTCCAAAATCCAATAAAATACCGCTATATAGTAAGAGACTGCAAGTTTCTATGGATAATTGTTTAAATGTATCAATTTTTTGGCAAAGAGTAATGATTTGTTTTGAATGTTTTTCAATGATTTGAAGTGTTGGTGTAATTAGAGGTTCACACAGGTTGTATAACTCTTTTCCTTCATGAGCTGTTATTACCATACATGCAGGAAAATAACTACCTTTTCTTTCTTTTAATAACCCTTCTTTCAATAACGTATTGATATGTCGATCTAGCTCTATTGTAGTCCAATTCAGTTCTTTCTTTATACTTTGTATGTCTATGCATGAGCGGATCATTATAAGTAAATAATGGAGTCGTGATTCAGATATATCAATACTTGGAAAGTTGTCTCCAGATGAAATCATTTTTATTTCATAATCCGTATGTGTTATTTTCTCTTGAAAATGAATATGAGATGACACTTTATTTCCCCCTTTCTTAGTAATACTTTGATTTTCTTATAAAATTTTTCTCTGTTTTATAATGCCTAATACAATTGGAATACCTAAACCGCTAATTGTTAGCGGTAAAAACCATTTTCCAAAACCACTACCCCACCCCAATCCAATAAAAGCGGATTCAAATACAATGAAAGAAAAGATAATTAAACAGATGTTTTTTAATTGATTAATTATTTTTCGACTTATTAAATAAAACTGTCTTGCATTCGATTCATTAAATCTTTCAGGATAATTATGTGATTCTGGGTGTTTTTCTAAAATTTTCATTAACAATATAATAAATAATCCAATACCAGGTAAAATTAATAATTGCCATTTTGAATCCATACGATCCACTTCACCAAGACCATTAAAATGTGTAGGTACTTTTTCAGGTAATTGATTCCAAACAGATATTAAGAAGATTATAGAACCGATATAAAATAAAAAACCTATTATGTCCCAAATCCATTCACTTTTTGTTTTTGGAATCTTAATTTTAGGCCTATCTAGCATATTTAACATATAATCACTCCCTTACATAATCATAGCATTTTTATTAAAAAAGCCTGTAATATTCAAAAAAATATAAGAATGGAATAATAAGAAAAAATGAAATATAATATTGCCTCTAACATGGGCATACTACACTTATTCTAATTAGGAGGTGCTCCATGAAAAATCAATCGAACGACTCTCATCGCACTGGAGATGAGAGATTCAACACAGCTGGACCTACTACTGATGAAGCAACTACGGGTTATGTTCGGGCGAAAGATACTTCTCAGTCCAAAGGGGAATCTAGCAGCGAATTATCAAGTAAAAAAGATGTTCTATAGTTATTAATGAATTTTTTAGTGGATATTCTAGAAAGATTTATGCAAAAAGCATGGTAATTTACCATGCTTTTTGGGTGCGTTTTATGAACTAGTTTTACTTAATAATGCACCGATAGCACCGCTAAATCCAGGATCTTTAAAGAAAATAGGATTTTTATTGTTCTGTAGTGTATAACCGCTTATGATATCTTTTAACGGTTCATTATTTGATAAAGTAGATCCGATATAAACAATATTATCTATGCTTTGCGCCTCTGCAATTTGAAGACTTAAAGTTGTAATAACCTCTCCAACAAGCCCTTGAACAGTTGCGATTAAATCTGATTTATTATTAACCCCTTTATTAATGGCAGCATTTCCAAAGTTACTGGCAGTTAGATCTCCATCAATAGGAGATTTTATTTCGCTATAAATATCACTAACTTTTATATCTAAGTTTGTCCTAGAACCAGTTTTTGAATATTTTACGATTTCATCAAAATTTTCGATACCAGTTAATAGTGTAGATAACCCTTTCAATGTGCCACCACCTATTCCAGTTCCGCCTATACGATTGTATGTATTTCCGAACATTATATGTATGGAAGTACCTGTTCCAATATTGGCAACTACATAATTCTCAAGGGAATAATTACTTTTATGCAGTAGATAATTAACCCCTCTACATGTAGCATCGAACTCTAGAATATAATGAATATACTGTTTCCCTAAAATAAGCTTTTTTAACTGTTCAGCTTTGCCGCCAGTAATACATATTTCATTTATTAAATCATTCGTATTAATCCACCTTGCTACTTTTTCAAGTTCATTGGAAGAAAATTGATGAAGTTGTAATTCATTATCCTTATCAAAATAAGCAATTTTGGTTAATGTGCCTCCAACATCGATACCGACAGTTCCTTGCATTTGTTCACTCGCTCCTTATTTAGATTCACTCGCTCCTTATTTAGATTCATTCGTGTGCTTACTATATGAATTTAATGATACTTTCCTGTATATTAGATTGTCATTTGGGCTTTCTTTATTATTTTACTTTATTTTGGGAATTTTTCCAATTTTGAATGTTATACATACCATACTTTCTATTTTGAGCTACTAGAATTACATTGAAATAAAAGTATGGAGATAACATGAATATATACAAACAAAAAGAATGCACATATTAGATGTATCTATATGCGCATTCTTTATTGGGCTTGTTATTGAATTAATCTATATCGTTAATGAAGAAGTATTATTTACTTCGTATTATTGCTCTTTATTATTTCCACCAATCATCAAACATAGTTGTAGGAAGTTGTCGTTTATGTTCTGTAACTAAATATCGTTTTTCAATTGCTTCTGCTACTTCTTTAGATACTTGCTTTCCTTCTAAATAATCATCTAGTTCTTCATAAGAAATTCCTAGCTCTGTTTCATCTGCTTGTTGTGGTTTATTATCTAATAAATCAGCTGTTGGAACTTTTAAATACAATCTTTCAGAAGCACCTAAAGCTTTTAATAGTTCTCTTCCTTGTCTTTTTGTTAATCCCGATAACGGAAGAATGTCGGCGCCGCCATCTCCGTATTTCGTGTAGAAACCTGTAATAGCTTCTGCTGCGTGGTCTGTACCGATGACAAGTAGACCATTTTGCCCACCAACTGCGTATTGTGAAATCATTCGAACTCGTGCTTTTACATTTCCTTTATTGAAATCTGTAAGCTCTTCTTTTGCATCTTTTTCATATTGCTCTGCGAAAGCGTCTACTGTAGTTTTAATATCAAGTGCAAGTTCTTCATCTGCTTGAATGAATTGTAATGCTGCTTGTGCATCATCTTCATCTTTTTGAACTCCGTACGGTAGGCGAATAGCTACAAATTTTACATTATGTCCTTCGGTTCTCAATTCTTCTACCGCTAGTTGAGCGAGTCTTCCAGCCAATGTTGAATCTTGACCACCGCTAATTCCTAAAACGAATCCTTTTGCTCCTGTTTTAAGTACATACTCCTTTAAAAAATCGACTCTTTTTCGAATTTCTTGATTAGGATCAATGACTGCTGACACATTTAAGTCTGACATGATTTTTTGTTGTAAATTTGTCATTTCAAAATCTTCCCTTTCAGTTTTTTTGCGTTTTATATGATATGTAATCTCTATTATTGATACAAACCTTGTTCTTTAATGTAATAGTAGCAGCTATCCGGAAGTAGGTAACGCGGTTCACCGCCCTTAGAAAATTCTTCGCGTATATATGTAGAGCTAATTTCCATAGCTAATCCTTTATCGATTAATTGAAACCTACCATCGTCATAATTACGAAGGAGAGCAGATCGACTAATCGTTTGGAGCATATCGATACCATTGCGAGCCATAACGATAAAATTATTTTCACTAATCAATTCTTTATCCATCTTCCATTTTCCATCAGCGATATCTACTAAAAGGTCTGCACCCATGATAAAGAATAATTCCGCTTCTTTAAATATAGTCCTAAAATGCTTCATTGTATAGTATGTATAATGTTCGCCTGGTAATACGTTTAATTCATGAGTGTCCAGAATGAACTTCGGGTTATCTTGTATGGCTA
Organism: Bacillus sp. 491mf; assembly: GCF_900112415.1. GTDB lineage: Bacteria > Bacillota > Bacilli > Bacillales > Bacillaceae_G > Bacillus_A. Next base: position 64,957 of record NZ_FOLV01000006.1, on the reverse strand, counting down.
AACTAATCATCTTAGTACGATGATCCCCGGTCGTCTTTATTTTCTTATCAATGCGCATGTTTGTAGAAGGTAAAAAGATAATGTAATCTAGTTTTTTACGATGCGCTACAGTTGAAGCAGTCCACAAATGAACATTTGTAATGGGATCAAATGATGAACCGTATATCCCAATTCGTCGCCCTTTTTTAAACAGCTCACTAATATCTTTTTCTGGATTCAATTTTTGAAGATACTCCATACTTTTCGTTGATTCGATTTCATTTATTTTCATTTTCAATCATCTCCGCAACTTTTTGTTTTACTTCCTCAATATTCTTCATTTTGTTGTCCCAACACTTTTGACTAAGGTCCATAGGATATTCTTCTGGATTTAATCCACGTTTATATTCATCCCAAAGTAAATCTAAGTTTTCTTTTGTGAATTGCTGGATTTCCTGCAGTGATGGAGATTGATATACACATTCACCCTCTAAGAAAATATCGTGATGCAGCTCTTTAGCCTCAAAGTTAGTTACAAATTTACTAATGAATGTATGCGTTGGATGAAACATTTTTAATCGATCTTTTTCAGCTGGTTTTTCTGTCTCTAACGCGATGTAATCTCCTTCTGATTTTTTGTTTATCGTATTAATAATACGGTACACTTTCTTAAGACCCGGAGTAGTTACTTTTTCTGGATTGGAACTGATTTTAATTGTATCCACCATTTCACCGTTCTTATCTTCGATGGAAACAAGTTTGTAAACGGCCCCAAGTGCAGGAGAATCAAATGCTGTAATTAATTTTGTTCCAATTCCCCAAATATCAATTTTCGCTCCTTGTGATTTTAAATGAGTGATCGTTTTTTCGTCTAAATCATTAGATGCAATAATTTTTGTTTCTGTATATCCGGCAGCATCTAACATTTTTCTTGCTTCTTTAGATAAATAAGCTAAATCTCCACTATCTAATCGAATTCCCTTAAAGTTAATTTGATCGCCGAGTTCTTTGGCAACTTTAATAGCATTTGGTACCCCTGATTTTAATGTATCATAAGTGTCTACTAAAAATACGCAATCCTTATGTCTACGAGCGTATTTATGAAAAGCTGTGTATTCATCGCGGTATGCTTGAACCATTGCATGTGCATGTGTACCAACTACGGGAATTCCAAACAATTTCCCAGCACGTACATTAGATGTAGCTTCAAAACCACCGATATATGCAGCTCTTGTACCCCAAATCGCTGCATCCATTTCATGAGCCCGGCGAGTTCCAAATTCCATTGCAGTTTGTTCTCCTACTACTTGTTTCATCCGCGAAGCTTTCGTTGCAATCAATGTTTGGTAATTTACAATGTTTAGAATAGCTGTTTCAATGAGTTGGGCTTCTACTAAAGGTGCCTCTATTCGAAGTATTGGTTCATTCCCAAAAACTAATTCTCCTTCTTTCATTGAGCGGACAGTTCCGGTAAACTTTATCCCTTTTAAAAACTTCAAAAAATCCTCTTGATACCCTAATTCATCGCGAAGATATGCAATATCACTTTCAGTAAATCGGAAATTTTTTAAGTAATGTATGATTCTTTCTAAACCAGCGAAGACAGCGTACCCATTTCCGAATGGAAGTTTTCGAAAGAATACCTCAAATACAGCTTTACAATTATGCATTTTATCTTCCCAGTACGTTTCCGCCATATTTATTTGATAAAGATCAGTATGTAGTGCTAAGCTATCATCTGTATATGTATGATTCATTATAAATTCCTCCCGGTATGTAAACATATATTTTATTCTCGATAATATTTAACAATTAACAAATTGTTAAATATTTATTTTAAAAAAATTAATATCTAGCCGTGTATATTGGTTGTACTATGTCCATCTCTACAAAACGATATAATTGTGCGGACTTTTTCGATGTTCGTTGAGTCGTTTGACCCGTAATTTCTTGAATAAACGGCAACGTTTTTATTTTTCTCGCGAATGCCTGTCCACTCTTAATTGCTGGATCCTCAGTAACAGTTAACAATACGGCTTGTAACTCAGAATATGTGAAACTCTTTGGTAAGAAGTTTTTTGCGACAGTTGTTTGAAGTAAATCAATTGTAATGACTTTGATTGCTTCACTTATGATCTGATAATGATCAAAAGCTAAATCTAATTTCAAGACTTCATCAATTGAAAATAATGTAACTTCTGCAGCATCGTCATTTGCTTGACGTTTTTCTAAATAATACTCTGGTACAATCGCATAATGGGCGTTAGAAATAATCCAACCACGTGGATCACGGCCAGGTTTATCATATACACCATAATGCTTAATATGTATACCTTCTACACCTGTTTCTTCCTCTAACTCTCGCTTTGCTGCTTCAAACGCTGTTTCATCCTCCTGTACAAAGCCGCCAGGTAACGCCCATTTCCCTGCTTCAATATTAGGTTTTCCTTCTGCATTTGTTAATGCCCGTTTTATCAGCATTAATTTCAGAGCCATAACAGGAGGTTTATGTTCTTCTTTTTCTTCAGTAACAATAGTAAATACTGCAATATCTGATGTATATCCATCAGGTGTGTGATATTTTTTTACATCATATTGTTTTAGAGCTTCTTGGTTTGACATTTGTCCCCCTCCTAAACGGTTAGTATTTCTCTTTACGTATTTCTTTCTTCTTAATAATTAACAATACGTTAATTATTAATTACAATTATGCACGAATTATTTTTAATTGTCCATAAAAACTTTAAAAAAATTCTGTTCAGTTACAACTCTATGCTTGAGACGTGATTGGATGCTTTATATGTATAGGAAAGTCCTCATTACTAGCGGATTTTACAAATAATACTTCACTTCCATTAAAGATACTACTTTCTATTTGAATATTTTCATAGTCTGGGGTGTAATGAAATACTATTTTTTTCGTAGAATGATCAGCAATTTTTGTTAAAATGTGCTGAATTTCAAGTCCTCTTTTACTAACAATATCAAAAATATGAATTTGTTCTAGTTCTCTTTTAAATATAACAATCACATCTTCAGGTTCAAGATAGTAAATATCATGAGGAAAAACATGTAGACAGTAAAACATAAATATGTGTTGTGCATTTTTTGTGCTAAATATTTGAGAAACAGGAACTCTTTTGGTTGCAAATTCATATATGAAATGTCTATCTTTTATGTTAGTTATATCTAATTTATGAATATTTGTATTTAAACTCTCTTTTAAAGAGAAATCCATTGAAAATTCATATTCATTAACTGCTTTGAAACCAAATTTCGGATAAAAATCTAAGACATTTTTATTTGCGAATAGATATATAAAATCATAGGTTCCATCGTATTCTTCTAAAACTTTATTCATTAAAGCAGCCGAAAGCCCTTGATTTCGATAATTTGGATGTGTCATAACGGTGCCAATTTGTATGGCCTTCTTGTTTTTACCATCTATCACTAAGTCAAGAACGTTAACTGAAACATTAGCTATTACTGTGTCTTCATGAACATAAGAAAAAGGAATATATCGATTATTCCAGAATCCTTTTAGATAATACTCCTCAAAGCTTATACCGAATATATTATTAGTAAGTTCACAATAACTTTTTCTAAGAGCTTCATTATGCTTATAATCTTTTATAAAATATAGTTGACTCATTTAATCGTTCTCCCTTTATTTTGTTATCTTTATTATAGCAAGGAAATTAATACTTAAAGGGATAAATATTCCATGTAATTGTAAACGCTCCTTTTCAGCAATCATTATCAATTTCCCACTTACATAACTGACACCAGTAAATTTAAATTTCGTTTTATAAGCATCACACTCCTTGTATATTAACTGCTTTTTAAGAATATAATTTCAATACGTATTATTAGAAATTTATTGCATGTTTTAAAGCTTCTTTTTTATAGGGAATACATAACTTTGGTAGATCGCATGGTCTAAGATGAATTAATGAGTACTATCTCAATTGATGTACATAGTATGTAAATATTTTCTTTTTATTGGAGGGATTCCATAATGGTTGATAATATACAACAAATAATTCAAGAACATAGACAATTTTTCCATAATGATCATACAAGAAGTCTTCACTTCCGTCTTGAACAACTAAAAAAACTAAAAAACTCTATTCAAAAATATGAAAATCAAGTGCTGAGCGCATTATATCAAGATTTACACAAAAGTGAGTTTGAATCATATGCTGCAGAAATTGGTTTCGCATATAACAGTATTAACTTTATAATGAAATATCTAAAAAAATGGATGAAGCCTCAAAAAGTAAAAACACCTATTCATTTTGCACCTTCCAAAAGCTACATAATAAAAGAACCATATGGTACAGTGCTCATTGTTGGACCTTTTAATTATCCATTTCAATCATTAATTGAACCTCTAATTGGGGCAATTGCGGCAGGAAATTGTGTAGTTCTTAAGCCTTCAGAAAATGCACCCAATGTTTCAGCTGTAATGAACAAAATAATAAGTGAAACGTTTGATAAGCAATATATTCGTGTAATTGAAGGAGATAGAGAAATAACTTCTTTATTGATTCATGCACCATTTGACCATATCTTTTTTACTGGTAGCGTTCCAGTTGGAAAAATTGTCATGGAAGCTGCGGCGAAAAACCTTGTACCAGTAACATTAGAGCTTGGTGGAAAAGGGCCAGCTATTGTCGATGAAACAGCTAACCTTGATATAGCAGCCAAACGTATTATCTGGGGAAAATTCATAAATGCCGGGCAATCTTGTATAGCGCCTGATTACGTTATTGCACACAAATCTATCAAGGGAAAACTGGTTTCAAAAATGAAAGAAGTTATCACAAGTTTTTATGGATCAGATGTATCAAAAAGCAATGATTATGGTCGAATTGTCAATGAGAGACAGTTTGATAGACTTCTTTCTATATTAGAACAAGACCAAAATCATATACTATTTGGTGGGAATTCATCTAGAGGTCATTTATATATTGAACCAACACTTCTTGAAGTAGAATCATGGGATGATGCAGCTATGAAAGAAGAAATTTTCGGACCAATTTTACCAATTATGGAGTACAGTAATTTAGATGGGGTCATTCACATGATTAACAACTATCCCAAACCGTTAGCTTTATATGTGTTTACTGAAAGTAAAAATGTTGAAAGACAAGTATTAGGACGAGTTTCTTTTGGAGGAGGATGCGTCAATGATACAATGTCACACATGGCTAATCTCCATTTGCCTTTTGGTGGAGTAGGAAGTGCAGGGTTCGGTGCCTATCATGGCAAACATAGTTTTGATACTTTTACACATCATAAAAGCATTTTAAAGAAAAGCTCAAGGGTAGACTTTGGATTGGTATTTCCACCGTACAGGAATAAAATTAAAATTTTGCGAAAGATTTTTAAGTAATAGATTGTTGATTTTTGGATTTTAGGGAGTCCGGTTACAGGGAAAAAGCCAATCTCTAAAAAAATGACTTTATGGCATATTGAGAAAGAAATATAATACATCGCCAGATTCTTATTCAGACGGTATCCCTATTTTAAGATAATCTGTAACTTCTTATCTAAGTACAAACGAAAAAGGAGAATGCTATGTATTGGCTTAGCGTTTTGTCACAAGAGTCATATAAACTTCACGATTATTTTAAAACATTTTCTTATTCTAAAAAACTCGTGCTCACTGCCATTTTTTCCGCACTTGCAGCGATCCTGCAGTCAACCGGAAACCTTCTTCCAGGGATCGGATATCTCATTAGTCCTTTTGCTACTGCTCCTATTTTAATTTGTACTATTGTATCGATTCCCTTTGGAATTCAAAGTTATGTTTTAACCTTTCTTTTACTGGTTCTGATCCAACCCGGTGAATCTTTTGTTTTTCCGTTCACAACAGGAATAGTAGGTTTAGGAATTGGATTATCTCTTTTTAGTTTAAAAAGACGAATCAACATTATCGTTTTTACATCATTCTTATTGCTAGGTGGAATCTGTTTCCTTCTCTATATTCTCCATTTCCCTGTTTTAGGTCCAGTCGTCAGTACATCAATTTCATTAAAAATCATAGGATATATTTATATTTTTTCTTTTGTGTACAGCTGGATATGGGTAGAATTGAGCCGGGTATTCTTTAAGAAATGTTATAAACTGATAGGAATAAGTAGATAACGAGTAAAGCCGACCTCCTTAATATTGTGATGGTCGGCTTATATATTTAAACCATTTCCTCAAGATTCATTGAGAGCCATTAAAATTATTAACTACATCTTTTCATTGGGAACCAAATTTTACAATTGATTCTATCATTTGTTCCCAATCTTCACTATGAATCTCATGCCCTGATCCTTCAAGAGTCACTAATTCAGCATGGGGAATGGCTTTCGCAAGAGCAAGTCCATGCTCGTATGGCAGAGCTGGATCTTCTGTTCCGTGAATAATGAGTACCGGTATGCTGATTTCTCTCATCCTATCGTAATAATCACCTCCACCTTGCAGCATGGCATGATTAAATCTACTTGGAAGTTGTTTAGCGCGGATCACTTCTCTTTTCGCCAGTTTATATATTCTTTCCCTCTCATAAGGTTTGGAACCGGCTAAAGTTTTCCATACACCCGCAATATAGGAAACAGCCGCTTCTTGATTTGACCAATCTACTGAAGTACTCTTTGCATGGTAATTTAGGATATTCTCATCCATCGGAGGAAGTTTTTCCATCTCAGTCCCGAACACACTTGATGCAATTAAAGTAAGCGTAAATATACGATTCGGATATCTCAAGGCAAGAATTTGACCAATCAAACCACCTAAAGACATTCCAACGACATGAGCTCGCTTTATGGAATAAGCATCCAGAACTCCAACTGCATCAGTAGCCATGTCTAATATTGTGTAGTTGGAAGTACCAGGTTCATAAGTAGTCGATCTCCCGAGATCACGATGATCGTATCGAATGACAAATCTTCCTTGATCAGCGAGGCGGAGACAGAAGTCCTTATCCCACCAATCTAATGAAGACATAGCTCCCATGATTAAAAGTACAACAGGGTCCTTAGGATTTCCAAAACTTTCTGTACAAATCTCTACTTTATTTATTTTCAGTATTCGTTCAACCATGTTCCCCCTCCTTTAACATTAATTACCTACTATTATAAGATATCAGGATGTATTAGGTCATGTATGTTAGCTTTTAAATATTTCTCAAATTTTATTAATCATGAAGACTCTGAACCGCTTGTTTTGTCTTCTTTTTAAGATATATTATTCTTGTTCCATCATCGCTTCCTTTGGTACACCGAAGAAATAGGTTACGATAAACCCACCGACGTATCCTGCAAATAATCCAATGACGTATTTCCACCATACTCCACCAGCAATCAAAGGAATTAATGCTAGACCAGATGGTCCGATCGTAATTGTACCAACGTTACTAAGTAATCCGATGACTGCTCCTCCAATACCTCCACCGATACATGCGGTGATAAAAGGATGGCCTAATGGTAATGTGACACCGTAAATTAATGGTTCCCCAATGCCAAGAATTCCTACTGGGAGTGCACCTTTGATTACATTTGTTAAAGATTTATTTTTACGACAGCGAATCCATAATGCGATTGCTGCTCCAACTTGCCCAGCCCCTGCCATCGAAAGAATAGGAAGTAATTGTGTCATACCTGTTGAATTAATCATTTCAATATGAATTGGTATTAATATTTGATGTAATCCTAACATAACAAGTGGTAAGAATATTGCGCCAAGTACAAATCCAGCAAATGCACCACCGCGTAATAATACCCAATTGATAGCACCAATTAAGTTATCTGAAACGAAACCTGCTAATGGCATGAGTAAGAAAATTGTTACAAGCCCTACTATTAATAATGAAATTGTAGGTGTCACAATCATATCAATTGCATCGGGAATCACTTTACGTAATTTCTTTTCTACAAATGCTAAGATCCAAACAGCTAATAATACACCAATAACTCCACCTTGTCCTGGTGATAACGGCTGACCAGTAAAGATATTAAGAATTGGATGTTCTGACGTCATGCCAGTTAAAAGGGTAATACCACCGATTACTCCACCAAGTGCTGGCGTTGCATCGAATTCTTTTGCCGCATTAATGCCGACATAAATTACTAAATAACTAAATAGTGCATTTTTAATCACATTTAAAACTGTTACGTATTGTCCCCAAGTTTCTTTGTCTAAATTTCCAGCAGTAATATTATTTAATAGGATAGAAGCAATACCAGCAATTAACCCCACTCCAACGAATGCTGGTATAAGAGGAATGAAAATGCTTCCAACTTTTCTTAAAAATTTTTTAAAAGGTGTATGATTCTTTTTCTTTAATTCTGCCTTAATTTCTGCACCTTTTGCTTGTAGTTCTTCTGCAGAAGAAGCTTTTGAAGAACCACCTTTTCTCTCTGCTAATAAAATACCGAATTGTTCTGCTACTTTTGTTACAACACCTGGTCCAAGAATAATTTGGTATGTTTCATCATCAACAGTACCAAGAACCCCATCAATCTTTTTTAATACTTCGCCATTAATTAAATTACGATCTACAGGTGTAACACGAAGACGTGTCATACAGTTTGTATATGCTGAAACATTGTCATTACCGCCAACCGCATCCAAAATTTGAGATGCCATGCTATGATATTTATTCATCATGTCTCCCTCTTTTCGGTTATTTTATTGCTTGTCTAACAAATCCTTGCGTTTCTGCTAATTTCTGTATTGTTTCTTCTTTCGAAATTCCTGTTAAAATCATTACAATTGCAATTTTAGGCTTATGATCTGCTTTTACTAAGTAGGTTTCAGCTGTTTCATAATCGCAAGATGTTGCTTCCATCACGATAAGCTTTGCGCGCTCAACTAACTTTTCATTTGTTAATTGAACATCAACCATTAAATTCCCATACACTTTCCCGATTCCTACCATAGAAGCTGTTGAAAGCATATTACAAATTAATTTTTGTGATGTGCCTGCTTTTAAACGGGTGGAACCAGTTAATATTTCTGGTCCGTTTACTACTTCAATGGCAATGGTTGCAACTTTTCCTACTGCCGAGCCTTTGTTACAACATATTGCGACTGTTTGTGTCCCAATTGAATTGGCATATTCTAATCCACCAATAACGTATGGAGTTCGACCACTCGCTGCAATTCCTACTACAATATCTTTGTTTGTTAAATTAATATTTTTTAAGTCTTGAATACCTAATTCTCTACTGTCTTCTGCACCTTCTACTGCTTTCATGAAGGCTTTTTCACCGCCAGCGATTAATCCGATTACTTCTTCTGAATCTGTTCCGAATGTTGGAGGACATTCAACCGCATCTAACAAACCAATACGTCCGCTCGTTCCAGCTCCTATATATATGAAGCGGCCGCCTTTTCTTTTTGCTGTAACAATCGCTTTCACTGCCTTAGTGATTTGTGGAAGTTCTTGTTTCACTGCTTCTGCGACTTTTGCATCTTCTTCATTCATGATTGTTAAAAGTTCAATTGTTGACATTTCGTCTAAATTCATTGTTTTTTTATTGCGTGTTTCAGTTATTAAATGTTCTAGCATATTCATCACCCTCATTTATTTTGAAATATATCAAATAGTATTCATGCACTCGATGATGTTTCATCTTCTCCATGAATACTATTTATTTTATATTGCTATGCCAAACGCTTAAAAAAGAGTCTTAAATTGTTATTTCTCGCAAATTGTAAATAATCTTGATGTTATTAGATCCGGTGTACTAATGAAGCACCTTGATGTAATAAAGGAAAATGGGATATGAGTCCCTGCTATGCCGGAACCGAAAAATAATTTTTTAATTTAACGAGAGATTACTTGGACAAGAAAAAAATGGTAAAATCGACAAAGAACTTTATGGGAGGTGAACCAATTAAAAGGATTATTCCATCTTGGAGTATTCGTATTTTAATAAGAAAGTAGCTTTAAGGAGGGTGAAATGGAACCGAAAATAAATATCAATCATTCAGCACATTTTTCTTGGCTGTCACGCTGGCCGCAATGGACCGGGTATGCTGCAGCTATATGGTCTCTACTATACGGGTTACTCGGGCTGTATTGGTTATTTGGAGGAACTAGATTTCCTTTTGGTAAAAGCGATTTACGTGGAAAAATGATGGGCTCGTTTTTATCAGATCTTAATGTAGAGGTCGGAGGAACAGTCATTGCCACTGCTGGATTAGTGGGAACAGTGGTAGCTTTTGCGATGATAAGTACATGGGGACGCCGAATTCCTAGTGTGATATTGCTCTCTTTTGCATGGATAAAGAGTGTTACGCTTGTATTGATAGTTCCCGATGCTCGAATTGTGCAGAACTTTGCTTATTTATTTTTGCTTCATTTCGATCTGATTGACTGGAGAGTTGCTAATCAAGTCTTTTGTATAGTGGGCGGCTTCATATGGGGTGCTTCTGCTTTAGCGTACTTTCGTCTCACACGGAATGCTTGTGTCAACTGCGGCAGGAAGGACGTTTCTGAAGGATCATCAGCAAAATCTGCTGCTCCTCAGTGGGGAAAGTGGTTTACCTACCTAGCGGTCATTTTGGCGTTTCCATATGGTATCGTCCGCTGGGCATGGGCCCTAGGTATTCCATTGGGGACAAATAACATAGCAATAGTTGGGAATGAAGACATTGTAATAACTGAAGCCATCTTAGGAGGGTTATGTATTGGCGGTGGAATCCTAACCCTAGGGCTTATTCAGAGATGGGGAGAAATTTTTCCACGTTGGTGTTTATTTCTAGCAGGTAAACAAATTCCAATCTGGATTGTAGTAGCTCCTGCCACGTTGGTTTCGGCTATAATCACAATAACAGGTCTGAAGCTTAGTCCCTCAATCATATATATGATGGTTAATGGTACAATCACTATCGAAAATTGGGGAAAACTTGTTCCCTTTTTATCCTGGCTGCCTTGGGGAATATCACTAGGGATCGCAATTCTGGCCTATTATTTAAGAAGACGCGGTCGATGTAAGCATTGTGGTAAACTTTAGTACTCATCGTTTTTCTACCAAGACTCCATGGAGCGTTAATATAGATAATACCAAAGAATAAGTTTAGATTATAACTAATCCTAGAATAATTACTATTTTGTGATTCAATCGAGATACGTGTAAAACTAGGTCATAACAATACATTTATTTCATTTGACTGCTTATATCGGCTCTATAAGATGATTTGAACATTCTGATACCAACTGTATTATTATGGACGTTAAAATTCATTACAAGCTAATCTGAAGTGTCGATTTTTTATACATCTGTACGATTTTTCGTTCAAATGTATAAATATAGAAAAAGTATCCTTTATAGTGTAAGGATACTTTTTTATTCTTGCTATGTTAGGTCCCACCACATGCCCATCAAGCTAAAATTTTGAGACACTTATGAGAGTTCAGCTCATTTTTTTCTTTTTGCGGTAGTCGCTTTTCTTAAATTGGAATTCTCTTCTTTATTTCCTATAAATTGTTCATTTTTTCGGAAATACTATTATAAGTTTTTATTCACTAACTCTAAGGTGCTACTTATAAAAGCTTGATAAGGCGTTTTGGGTAGCGAATCTATTTTACTAGCTGCTCTCTGAGCATAGATAAGTGCTTCCTCTACTCTTCCAAGTTGCAAAAGACAATTTGCCCTATATGCATCTGCAGTGTAGAGAATACATAATTCAAGTGGGTAAATAATCGTATTTGGCAGCTTGAATTGCTCAAATGCTTCAAGAGCTTCTTTTACATACCCTTTTCCTAATAATGCTTTCCCTTTTTCAAGATAATAATAGTCACTTCCGATATTCCCCTTTACTAGGGTAGCAAACCTATCTAAGTAATAAAGGGCCTGTTCATAATTCTTTGATGTTTGATTATGGTAATGTGCTTGAAGTAACAGTGTAAAACCTAGAGACTCATCATTTTCACTAAAAATAGCAAACTGTTCTGACTTCTTGATAAAATAAGCATAATCATTTTCATTGTTATGAATAAGGGCTTGGAACGCTGCAATTCGAAAAATATTATCCATCTTATAAAAGATCATTTTCCTCTTGGATAGTTCAATTAATTGATTAAGCTTACTCTTTCCTGCTTTATAGTCACCTATCCCAAAGAGTAAAACCATTTCAACGTAATTTGCTTCTATTTCAACGACCATATCGATCACTGTTGCTTTTTCATGATACTCTTTTCTTATATTTCGCAACATTATTAGGGCATTATAATAATTCTCCTCTTTTGCATGGTATTCCACTATATGCACTTTAGCAGCTACACAGTGACTATAGAGAGATAACCGTTCATAGATCGCTATTGCTTGTTCTATCAACATTTCTCCACGTTTTTTCTCGGATTTCACAATTACCCTTCCAGAAATTTCTAATATCCTAGCAGATTCAAATGAAATGGGAAACTGTTGGTCCAACATGTCTTGTGTCAAATTAATTATCTGTTCATCATTATTTTTTTCAAACGCTTCTTCTACCTTATTAAATAAGTCCTTTAGCCCATCGGATGTAGGGCTTCCTAACAAATATTGGGGATCGCAGCCCAACTGGTGCGCGATAAATTTTAAACTATCCATCGAAGGGTTCGAGTGCCCATTTTCAATCATGCTTAACATCCCTTTTGACATTTTATTACCAGCTAACTCTACAAGTGTCATACCTCTTTCTATTCTTAATTTATTTATTCGTTTTCCTAACTCATTCATATTCAACATCCTTTGTAATTCAATTTACTAGTTCAATTATATTAAACCTTAGCTTGAAAAGAAAATCAGTACATGTTACGATAAGTTCAATTAAATTGAACTTGTTAAATCGGAATTTTCAATGGATAAAAAGAAAAAGGGAGAATTGGATATGAGCGAATTTATTGCGAATGAAACAGGACAAAAATTAGATATAGGTGGTATTGAATTATACTATGAATTGTTAGGGGGAAATAATGAAGGTCCAACCCTAGTTTTTGATACTGGATATGGAGCCACTTTAGAAAGCTGGAATCCTATTAAAGATGACATTTCAAAGTTCTCAAAAATGTTTATTTATGATAGAGCCGGTATTGGCAAAAGTGGAATGAATGAAACCCCTCGCCATAGTCAACAAAGTGTCGAAAATCTACGTATCTTACTTAATAAAGCAGGTATAAAACCTCCATATGTATTAGTTGGGCACTCATTTGGAGGATTAAATACAAGATTATTTGCAAGCACTTATCCAGAGGAAGTAGTAGGAGTAGTTCTCTTAGACTCAACTCATGAGGATCAAAACAGAATATTGCCCTCTTTATTTACAAAAGGGGTTCAGGAGGCTTATTATAATCAATTTACTTTGGAAGGTTCTCTTAATGAGGTGGAAGAAAGTTTAGAACAAGTTCGTACTTCTAAATCACTTGGAAATATTCCACTCATTGTTGTAACAGGAGGTCTGCAACCTTTTCATACGGCAGAATCTATGGCTACTTGGATGAAATTCCAGAGAGAGCTTGCTAACTTGTCAACTAATAAAAAACATATTATTGTTGAAGATGCTGGACACGCAATACATATTGATAAACCTCAAGTTGTTGTTGAGGTAATAAGGGATATATTAGATATAGTGAAAAATAACAATAAACGCTCTACTCTGTAATTTTATGTTGTTGAATCATTATTACGGGCATTAATAATTTAAGTTTAAATTCATGTTAGATATCCTCTTATATTAAACGTATCACCTGTACAATAACGACACATTTAATATAAGAAACGATACTTTTTCTTTCTAAAATAGTAATTGGTTAGCGGAGAAAAGTAGTTTTTCATCCCAAGGGTAATTCTAGGATATTTTTTTCCTATTTTTAAAATATTCGGCTTCAGGATTCTTCCGATAAATCCGAGTGTTTAATTTTAAGCGAGAGATGTAAAAGGATCCTCTCACATCCATTTGATGTAGATCTTTCAGGTCGAAGTAACCTAAATCACGTATACATAAATCATCTCTTTGTACCGTTTGCAAACAAGTGGAACTATAGGTTCGGTCATTTTGTGTATCGGGTTCTAAATGAATATGTAAAAATTCATTTACACCTTTTTGAAGGGATTTTTCTACTACGTCATAAATAGCAAAAAGGGACCTGAAATAGATTCCTTCTTGCTATTTTATAATACCTATTTTATCTTCATCATGTTTTCTCTAACCTATAGAATAAGTTTGAAATTTACATAGCATTTGGCATTATGATCTCACTATTAGCGGCCATTTTTGATTATCATTACCGGTTTTCGGGTATGCAGTTACATTCGTTCTATTATCATATGAGCTTTCGGAAACATCTAACACATAATCGGAGAATTGTTCATTTTTCACATAATAGTATTCATCTTCAGCATGTTCAAGTATCCAACCTTGTGAATCTAAACCTTCATCATAAGAGTCAATAAGAGATTTAAGCTTGTTTATGTTCTGCTTCCTAATTGTTTTAAACTCAAACAATTTTACACTGACAATAAGAGCCATCATAGGGTTAATCCTGCATCCGTTAATAAGCAAAAGGTCTGAAATCCTCAATATAACAAAACCTGTATTATAGACTTTTTCGTAGTTTGTTTACTAGTGGTTCACTTATCTAACCTAAAGATAAGTATGTAGTCCTTTTACAATTTGAATTTCTTTTTAAGCTTCTTATATTTTCTATATGAACGTCTAACAATGTTTAACATGAAATACGGTATTTTAACAGGGAAAGGCAATTTATAAATGAAAGGCAAGTAAAATGTAAAATATGCCTTTTCTAGGTCTCTCCACTTACTATCTTCTTTTGTTTTTAAGAAATCAGATACATCGACTACATATCCTCTTCCGTTTTCCATCATCACATTTTTCCCGTGAACATCACAAGGAGTTAATCCTTGTTCCCTTGCATACTCTAAAGCTTCATTGATATCAAGGATTACCTGCTTAGGAATTTTAATCCCCTTATGAATAGCATCGTATAAGGTAATTTCTTTTAAACGTTTCAATACTATGAAATTTTTCCCTTTATATATAAGCTTCGAATAAGAAGGATGATTTCCGATTCTTCGGTATACTTCTGACTCTTTTTCAATTCCTTCTCCTTCTCGCGCGTAAACTTTCACTACCCAATCATTGTATTCTTTGTTCATAAATACTGCGGCATAATTACCTGTCCCTAAACACTTCCAAAGTCTAGGAATATTTTTAACTACTACAGGCTCGAATTCATCCTCACTTCTTATGCTTACCTCTTTTAATAATTCGTCCTTTATCAATCCCACAAAACTATTTATACTCATCATTTCCACTCCGGTTTTTCTAAAAGGGGTCCCACCCACATTTTAACGAATGTTGGTGCTACCTCAATTACTATCTTAACAAATTAAAATTTTGTCTCTCTATTCTTTCATTCTTTCCTCATACTGTTTGGCAAGTTTATAAAATGAAGATCGTTTGATGTCATACTTTTTCATAGCTCCTACTGCTGTAATTGAACCAGATTTCCATTTCTTATAAGCCTCAATAAATTTTTCTGTTATTTCGACAGGAGGACGTCCTAAATGTTTACCTTATTTTCTGGCAAAAGCAATTCCTTCAAACAGATTTCTGTAAAGTGAGAAATCGATATTTACAGACGTGGTTTTTTATAGTTTTCTATGTATCTGTAAAGGTATACTTTAAGTTGATGGATGTGTAGCGATCCCCCCACCAGTCACTTTTGTATTAACAATTATGCGTAACTTCTAGCTCATTATTAGCATAGATTGTTCCGTAAGTAGCACAAAGTAACATTCCACCACAAACCTCGCTACTCACTTGAAAGTTTATGTTATCTTCATATGTATCTATGCTATTAGCTTTAATTGTATCTACAAGTTTTTTGAAATCAAGAACCGGTAGATATTTCGTTATAATTTCATAGCTTGATAAATGATCTTCATTATTATATGCATTATATTCCTGAATTTCTTTATAAATCGGACTTGGACTATATGGATCATGTTGCAATTGTCCATTTTCATCTTCGAATTTTTTTATTTCTTCTTTAACTATATAATCTGGATAATCTTCACTACCCTCATCTTCATCACCGAATTCCCAAAATGGATATTCTATATCACATAAGTGCGATATAATCCACATTAGAAATTGCTCATTTATAAAACCCACATTTGCTTCTAACTCCTTGAATCTATTACCATAATATTTTGTAGCCTTTTCTATCTTCTCTTCTGGGGACATATCATCCGTCGCCCCTGTTATATCGCATCCATCTAAATTTATAAAAATGCTATTGAATTTACCTAAAACGCCTAAATCAACGGTTTCACTCCAGTAGGCTTCACCATCTCTATCGCTTTTTATCATAATATCCTCCATTCTGCTGCTATCGCCTCAAACCCACGTTTCAATTAGCCTTTTACATCCATCTAAAGGTTTTCCTATCGACCCATAATTCTTTTTTCCTAGAATTATAGAATGTCCCCTAGTAACTCGTCTTAAATACGCCCAGTCATTTGGAAGTTTCCGTAGGAAATTATGGGTATTCCTATTATTTGATTTAACTGGAATAAAGAGAACAATAGGTACGGTCAAATCGTCTAGCAACCAAATCTTCCTTACGAATAAAGAAGTGCAGTACCCCTGCGTCCCACCAGCAGAAGCCAACGTCATCATCAGTTTCCAGCTCCAACAACATCTGCATATCCGCGACTTCCTGCTTCGCCTTTTCCTTATCACCACCGAAATGTGTCGCGAGCTTCTCCAATGTTTTATCCGTATTATACTCGTATTCTTCACCAGTCAGCAACATCAAAGCTGCTTCGTATTCCGAGTCATCATGCTGTCCTATCGGATAACCAAACAGTTGAATAATATCGTCATCTTCTTCGTCTCGAATTTCATAAAGCAAATCATCATAATCATCTAAGGTAACTTTATCACTCTCTATCTGCTCATTATCAATGTAGGCGAAACCTGGCGGCTCCAGTGATGGACGCGCTTTCAATTCATAGCCAACATAAGTAGTTTCCAACGCAGTCTCACTTGGCAGTTCACGACGGACAACAGATAGTACCTCTGTTTCATCAAACCATATAACTCGATGTTCAATATTGTAAGCTGGCTCATCGATTCCAAGAAAAAAAGACAACATCCCTGTCTTTGGCAATAATGCGTTAGCATCGTTCTTCGCCACATCACACATATTCAATTGAACTAAGAAGGTCATTGGTGTCCCATCTGTTGTAAGCGGCCATGCAAATTGTGGAGGCAGATCTGGATCGCCACCAACACGCGAACACCCCGTCTTTGTGTAATCTGTCTCGCCCACTTTTGCACAACGCACCCCGTGCCGCGATGTCTCCATCAAATAGTTTATCGCATGTTCAAAACCATTATCCTTCAATTGCTGCTTCAGCTTAATTCGACTCTGCTCCTGTAATTGCACGCTAATCCTCTCCCTATTCTCTCATCTAAATAAGTGCATCTACAACATATTCTACCATTTCATACGACACTATACACCATCAGATACGTGATAAAATTCACCCCAATAAACCCAATGAAAATGTAAAAAGAAATCCATTATGGTTTTTTTGTATTACTGTAATAAAAATAAATCTTACTTTTTCTGGACAAAAAAACAAAACAACACAATAATTGGAACTATTTACCGTTTAATTATTTTATACTTAACAAGTATTCGAAAAATCATTTTATAGTGGAGGGCAATACAAAATGAAATTAGGTAAATTAGTATTTATTGGAGCATTAACATTCGGAAGTTTTACAGCTATAGAAATGACTATGCTAACAAAACAAGCTTCAGCAGCTACACAAGATAATTTCACTGTTGTTTCTACAGCAAATTCATATTATCAAGGGCAAAGTTTTTTATTCAAAGCTACAAATGATAATCCATATAGCGTATGGTATCAAGTGAGCATTGAAAAATTAGTCAAAGATAAATGGGAATATTATGATGCAGATGGATTCCATTCAGAATTACCTGCCAACACAGATGAAGATTTTGATATTTGGACCGGTTGGGGTGGACAAATTGTATCCCCTGGTATGTATCGTCTAAAAGTGGAAACAAAACATTCTGATGGAAAAACAGGCGTTTTTTATACTGAACCAATTGAATTAAAGAAAAGCAGTTGGATGGAAGAATAAAGTACGGTTTGGAAATGAAAGCCGTTTTAATAGCAAGGTATATAGCGCCCTACTTCAAATAGCAAGTCTATAGAGAAAACAACAAAGAAATGGGGGTTCAAATGAAAAAAAGTGTAATTACATTTATTACTTTCACCCTTTTTTGTGTGTCTTGTAGCCATAACACAGAGAGTTCTAAAGAAATAGAGAGTACTGGTGCTGCAATCGATGATCCATCTTTAAATTCGCCTGAAGGTAAAAAATTAATGGAATTAGGTAAAAGAGCAGACGAAATGGCACTGGAACAAGAAAAGAGGGGATTTTATAGAACAGGAACAATAGAAAGAGGTAAAATTAAAACGGAAGAGAATAGCTTAGGAATTAGACGATGCGAAGGCTTCATAGGTGAAATAGGCCAATTTATGAAAGTAAAGAAAGATGCAAATTGGTCGTTCTCCCTAAATGAAGAAACCCAGAGAGGCATTATAACAGCATACATTATCGATTCTCATGAGAATATTGTTTTACAGTTAAATCATGAACAGAAAGAAAAAGACATTCAAATCCCTCAAGATGATGTGTATCAAGTAAAAGTAACTGGTGAAGATTTTAGTGGTAAATTTTTTTTATCATATAAACAAAAATCATAGATGAATGCATGAACTGGGGTTCGACTGAGATACATGTAATTTCGGGTCAAAAGCTTTAGTTTATTTACAATAAACACATTTATCCCGCACTAACGGGCAGTAAGACCCCGATTGGTTCAACTAACCATCAGTGGGGGATGAAGAAAACCCCCACTGATGGAAGTTTCACTTTATTATTTTTAAATACTACATGTAACATAAACCTTCATTTCTACTCAAATCTGGAACTAAGCCTACATGGAGATTATTTTATTTACACTGCTATGCTAAATACTCAAAAAAGAGTCTTGATAATCAAGACTCCTTTTCGAGTAACAATTTGTATTTCTTTTTATCGGTTATTTTTCATCACGGGAAAATATTTACTAAATTGATAAGTGGACAATAAGTTCTTTAGTTTCTTTTATCTACTTCATTAAGCAAATACTTTTTTTAATCACTTTGACGTAGACTCAAAATGAGCGGCAATAGTTATCGCATCTTCGATAGAACCGCTTGTCTCTATTCCATATAAAGTATTTCCATTTTGCCAATATACACGGTTTTGTTTGTGTCTGTTATCCACCTCAACAACTGCGTAAGAGTTTGGAGTTGGTAATTTTGTTTTTTCCATTTGTTTCACAATAGATTTTGCTATAGGTATATTTTCATCTTTATTTGTCGATGGACTTTTCACAAAAATTGCCCAATGATCCTTAACAAAATTCAAATACATTGTTCCTGCTGCTCCTTCAGTAAAACCTTTAATCCCATTTCCTACATCTATTGCAGTAGGATCATCTTTGCTTGGAACATCTTTTTCGTAATCAGGATTTAATACAAATGTTGAACATAAACTTTTACCGGCTTCTTCCTTTGTCTCATACTGTTTGACAGATAGTTTTGCAATTTGCTTAGCTTGATTAGAATCCGAAAGTGCAGCGGAGTCGACAGGGATTGGACTGTTGCTTTCAAAAAATGTAACAGTGTAATTTTTATCTTGCCCTTCTGTGTGTGCAGATAAAGCCTTTTTTTCATTAGACAAAGGGATTTCTGTTGGTAAGAAAATATTTATTTTTGTTTTTGCTTTTAAAGCCGTTTGAGTCGCTGCAAATACATCTTTTTGTTTCGGTGCATGAGACTCTTGTTTCTTATCGTGTTGTTTTTCTGTTTGATCCTTAGATACAATAGATTCTTTTTTGTCACATGCTCCTAGTAAGAGTAGGGAAACACACATGAATGCTGAAAGTTTTTTCATTTCTTTTACCTCGAGTTTATTAATTTTGTAAAAAATAACATTATGAATTTAATTATAAAGTGACTTCAAAACAAAACCTATGACATTTTTTTTAAAGTCTCTAGTATAGCAACCGTAAACGCAGAGTTTTCTTCTTGTTCTAAAGCTCGGAAATACAAGCTTCTTAAGAAGTTTCTAATGTTTTGTACTAAAATATCATTTCGAGAAGTTGACGCTTCTTCAATTTTTGTAAGGCTATGAAGCCAATTGTTCCATTCTTCTTGAGTTAGGAGATTTTGGTTCCATATAGACGTTACTGCTGTCACTAATCTCTCATCTTCAAAGTTTATGTATACGTAATCATGCAGACGAACCTTATGAAAAATAACAGTTAGGATTCCATGTGAAAATTCGCGATTTCGTATCGTACGAGCTAAAGCGTCTAGCGCATCTGCGGCATGTGCAGTAGAATGAGCCCAGCCTTTTCCATCTACAAAGCCCCTTACATCTTGTTCAAGATATACATATTCAAGAACTTGTTCTGCTACGCTGTAGAGTTGTTCTTCAGATAAGAACGGTTCTTTTTCATGAACAGATAAAATAAGCGGTGGGATTAGAACTGAGAAAGCCCGTTTAAAAACGGAGTCTGTTCCTTTTTCACCGATTTTATAAAACAAATAATCAGGACTTAGCGCCTGCAAGAGTAGGCCGCGTAATTCTTTTTCTCTAAATACTTCATCAGTAATCCATCGCTCAAGCGTACTGTAAATCAATTCATCACGAAACTCTGCATCAGTTGAACCGATATAATCCATCATCCATTGTGCATATGGATATGCGTCCACATCTTCTGGTACAGCGAAATTGTTATTTTTGATTTGTTTCAGTTCTTCTTTCAATTCTTGTTCATCCATCATTGCACTTTCTATCCCCTTTTTAAATTTTTCTATCTCGCTTATATACTACCTTATATTTATCTTGATATACCATCCTCTTTTTATATTTACCCCTTATTATATACGAATTGTATCAACTATTTGCATATAACTGTACCTCTAAAATTAAATTTGATCATTTTGTAATTTTTCTAGATATTGCAAATTATATTTTTTTTCAGAAATAAACGAGTCCTTCATAAAAAACGAAAAGAATCGACTCTATATGCTAGAGGATTCTCTTCGTTTTAAAACTTGAAATAAGTCCCTTACACAATCAGGCTGCTCTGCGATAATTATTTTGTTTTTCTCTTTGCTGATTAGGTGGATCAATAAAAATAGCGATAAAAAATGAAACAACACACAGTGCACCAATTACAATAAAGGTTGGTTTAAATCCACCTAATATTGCACCGATAAAGGCACCTGTGAGTGCTCCTAAACCAAAGCCTTGGTAGACGATACCGTAGTTTTTACTATGATTTTTTAGACCGAAGAAATCACCAACAATGGCTGGGAAAATAGTGATATTTCCGCCAAAGCAAAAAGCAACGCTTGCTACACAGGCGAAATAAATCCCATAATTTAAGTCCACAAAACTAAGAGTAAAAACAGATATAGCTATAACGACAAAAGTTGCCGACACAATTTTCAAACGGCTGATTTTATCTGACAACGACCCTAATATAATTCGACCAACAGTATTAAAGATAGCAATCATAGAGACTGCATTGGCTGCTGTTGCTGCACTAAGTCCTACGAGTTGAACACCAATATCCTTTACCATGCTAATTAAGTATAGTCCACTCATACATGATGTGAATAACATGATAAATAATAGATACACTTCTTTTGTGCGAAGCATTTCTCTTGTTGTATAGTCATGACTCTTTGTTTCCTGAACTATATCTTGTTCAGCGGCTTGATGGATAAAATACGCGCCTATAACTATCATAATTGCTACAATTAAGCCCCAGTACAAAAACGCTTGTGATACACCAACTGAATCGATTAGCTTTCCATTAATGAATTTAAAAATTAAACTGCCCGTTCCGTATGCTGAGACAGAAATACCAGAAATCAAACCTTTTCGCTTTGGAAACCACTTTATTAAATTGGAGAGTGTAGTGATATATGCTGTACCATCTGCGTAACCTACAACAACACCTGCTAGCACATAAAGCATTGGTAATGAGGACACTTGCGAGCTAAGCATTAAGCCAATCCCTAGGGATAAACCAGATATAATAATGAGTTTACGAAGTCCCCATTTCTCTTGTAATTTACTCGCAAATAAAGTTGAAAACGCTAAAAAAAAGCTAGTGATTGAGAAGGTTATCGCGACAGCGTTAAGATTCCAGGCGTATTTACTCACTAAAGGCTGATTGAATAAGCTCCATGTATAAATTGTTCCAAGGCCCATTTGGACAATGATTGTACCGAGAATTACGAGCCATGGATTACCAGATGAATGTTTCATTACGCCCTTCCCTTTCTTTTCCTATTTCAATAATTGTCTTACAATGCTTATTATGTCCACAATGCTTTGTGAGATGCGAATATTGAAATGAAAATAAATGCAGAGTATTACCATCAAAGCTATCATTTGAAACAATAAAAAAACACTTATCGATGAAGTGTCTTTTTATTGTTTCAATATATTTTATTTTTTGGTGGTAAAACTGTATCTTCAATACTTTATGTACATACCGTATGAAACAATCTGATTTTTTAAGACTTCAGATAAATGGTTGCAAATCAACCAGCGTTTTTTCAGGTCCCCACTTAATTATGCGTATTCCTTTAAATGATAGGCTGCTGATTAAGCAAATGTATCAGCCACTAAATTGCTAAAGTCTCTTAAATATTGAAGATAATTGGTTCCTCCATAGTTATACCTCTTGTTATACATCTTTGCGACAACGACATTATATTTAGGAATAACCAAAATTGTTGGCCCTGTCACGCCTAATATTTGATAAGATCCTTTTGGAACTCTTTCACCTATTTCATTTTGGAGTGCTGGTGTATTTTGAACAAACCAAAATAATCCATTTTGTGGTAAATTTGTATTTTTAAAATGAGGAGAATGCAATTGTGTTGCAATTTCAATAACTTCTTCTGGTACAATTTGTTTTCCATTCAAATAGCCCTTATTTAGATGAAGATCTCCCCAATAAGCAAATTCTCTAGCAGAGACAAAAAGATTCGATTCTGTCCCGTCATCTGATTTACCTAACTTACTTCCAGCTTCTTCTTCGGGATTTATGACTACTTTTACTAAGTTGTCATGATCTGTTATTTGCCAAGCCGTTTCTGTAAAACCTGCGGGTATAAAGACTCGTTCTTTCAGTAATTCTGGAAAACTTTTATTATATAGCTTATAAATTAGCTGCGTCATCATTTCGACATTGATACCTCTGTAAGCCCATCCTTCTCCAGATTCAAATTCTCGGTACATGATTTTTCTGTCACTCACATTAAGACCGTGCGAATGAGTTACTAAGTGCCTGATGCTTGTTTTACCAAGTAAAGTTTTGTCATACTCTTTAAAGTAATCTACAGCATAATCGTCTAAACTTTTTATTTTCCCTTCATAAAGCGCATAGGCGATCGCAAGTCCTAAATAACTTTTTCTTGCAGAAGCAACGTTAAACTGTGAAGTTGCTGTAATAGGAAAACTATTTTTGGTATTAGAATGAGTTCCGCTATAATGCTCTAATACAACTTTATTATCTTTCATAATATAAAGTGCTGCTGCGGAGCTATGGTTTCGTTCTTTTATATTTTCTACCCATGAAATTATTTGCTCGTATTTTTTCATTTTTTTATTCCTTTCTTTATTGAATCTATACCAAATTTCAAATTCGACAAAAAATGAAAAACACCTTTCTTCAGTACTATGAGTTCGGATCTTATATACTGAATGATTTTCACATTAAAAAAATAAAAAAGCAGGAGAAGGTTTTCCTGCTTTTTCAGCGATACTTTGGATGTATTATTCAGTTGAATTCTCTTCTATTGGGCCATTGTTCATATTCTTCCCATAAAATATTTCGTCCATTTCCAATTTTAATTTCTTTGTAATTTCTTGTTGTTCGTCAACAGACAATGTTTCTTGTGTATATCCAAACAAATAGTTATTTAAGTCAAATTCTTTTAGTTTGCATTTTGTGTGAAAAATATGTTCTTGATATACATTAACATCAATCATGTCATACAATTTTTTTACATTCTCTGGGATGTAATTTTGGATGGAATTTATTTCGTGGTCAATAAATAATTTGTTACCCGTTATATCTCTTGTAAAGCCACGAACTCGGTAATCAATCGTCATTATATCTGTATCGAATGAATGAATTAAATAATTGAGTGCTTTAAGCGGAGAAATTTCTCCGCATGTAGACACATCAATATCTGCTCTAAAAGTGCTGATTCCTTCATCTGGGTGATATTCAGGATATGTATGAACTGTTATATGGCTTTTATCTAACTGTATAACGACTGAACCTGGAAGAGGACCTGGTGATTCGTTAAATGATTCAGTTGGAACTTCTACAACCGGGCCTTCAGAAACTAATATTGTTACGCTCGCTCCTTGTGGGACGTAATCTTGTTTGGCAACGTTTAATACGTGTGCTCCTATAATATCAGATACATTTTTCAAAATATTTGTTAATCTCTCTGCATTATATTGTTCATCTATGTATTCTATATAAGCTTCTCGTTCTTCTCTTGTTTTTGTGTAGCAAATATCATACATATTAAAACTTAATGATTTTGTAAGATTATTAAATCCATGTAATTGAATTCTTTGCTCTGGTGTTAATTTCATGGTGAATCCCCCCTCTATTTTATATCCAATTAGGATTTATGCACCTTTTATGATATAGAGTTCCATCCTATAATTTTTTCATGCATATGTTGTTTACTTAGGTTTTTATAAATCATTTTTAATGTAATGGCTTGGTGTTATTTTATTTTTACCAAAATACGGTAAGTGAAATTCATTCATTTTCATGATAAATGTGGTTAGATTTCTATCATTTGAAAAAAGCTTGGAGTCAATTTAATCCAAGCTTTTTTCATACATTATTTTTTAAGATCTTTTTTCGTTACTTCGCTTCTAATATTTACATCTTTTGAAAACTCTGTATCGTTTTTTAAACTGTTAGGATATTTGTTTTTACGTTCTCGATTATCATTTCTATTTGTCATAAATGATCCTCCTTTTGTTAAGGTTTGTACCTATTTTTTACGAAAGGAACCATTTCATACAGGAGAAATTGTTATTTCTATTCCATTTTTTGCGAGATCTCTTTTAGAAAGAATACTTTTTGATTCGCACATACTATTCATTGGAGGTGATAAATATGGGAAACAATCAAAACCCGTTCACAATAAAGAAACGTAATGCTAACGGACAATATGATAAGGAAGCACATACCATTGACAGTCATGGGAACTATGTACCAAATACACCAACGAATGCTGCAATTCTTCGTGCTGAAAGAGCAAAAAAATGACTGTTCTGAAGGCTAAAATATTAGAGTTATTACCGGTATCGGTAATAAAGCTCCTTCAACAAGAAATGCTAAATGGAAATCGATGTCTTATTGATTTCATAGCAGATGATGCGATTGCTTATGAATTTGAACCAGAACAAGTAGCTCCCTGTATTATGGCAGCTTATTATGTGTACGAATCAACTGCCTACCCAAGCGAAATGGAAGAGGAATGGAAGTTGATGTTAGTTTTTCACGCAGCTATTCGTTCGACGATGAAGCTTCTGTCTTACGGTAAATATAATGCTAAACGATCTGAAAGTGGATGGATGAGTTATACAAATTTATAAAGTTTCATTTGAAGTAAAAAAGTCCGATTGTAACCGTATTAAGGTTATATCGGACTTACAATAAACATAATTTTGGAAGCAATAATAACGCATTATAAAAATTCAGCTCACTAGCTCCAAATAAAGCGTCAAGTTCCCCATTGATTCTTTACATCAGCAGAATTACCTCTTTCAGTTTCGTCCACGTCAACTGGTACAAAATTAAGCTATAGTTTTTTATTAGATCAGGATGATTCGCATCGACACCTCTGCCGATTACACCGACTGTTACTCCTTTTCCTACCCCTCCAATAAATTACCTATATGAATATGTTTTTTACCGCTAACTAAGTAGCTCCAGATTAGCAAACGATCTAGGAGAAATTGTTATTTCAATGTATACCAAGGAGAACGAGCCTATATATTACTTTTTTACGCTAGGTAATTTCTTCAACCAAATAATTACTACATACGTTATTTTTTATAAATAGATAACCTGTCCAATCAAGAAGGTATATCTGTAAATAGAATGGTATAAGAACTACCTTTAAAGATGTAATAAAAAAGATAGCCAACATATTTTGTAGTTTTCTATTCAATATTGTTCTTACAAACGCTACATTATGTGCCTATCTACATATAAAAAGGGGAGATGTACAATCGCTTACGTATTCGAACGATGCATAAATATATGTTTGGAAATTATAATTGCTCCAGGTGCAAATATAGAGCTGTCTATAAGTGACTTCGATACATGTCCATCAGGGGTTATAATTGATGATGACGTAATTATTATTTCGTTACCGTTTGTTGCATGTGTAGAAATTACGATTACTGATGATAACACCATCACGATTGAACTAATTGATTCATTAGCCTTTCTTTCTTTTCCGCCTCCTAATTGGAAATAGTACGAGAAAAGTGTATATAGTGAATAATCACTAGCTACTCAGTAACGAAAAAAGGAACAAAAACGAAATTGTTTTTGTCCCTTTTTTCTACTGTATTAATACTCTATTTCATCATAATCTTTTGGTTGTGGTAGTGGTTGCATATTACTTGAATCTTTTGGATCACTATAAATAGCATTTTCTTCTGTATTTAATTTTTTTATGTTTTGTTTTTTATTTTCATTAGGATGTTTGTTCATTTTCGTTATCTCCTTCACATCTTTTTAAATGTAGTCATGCCCTATATTATTCTTTTTACTCTATTGGAGCCATGAAACATGAATTAATATCATTAAATGTAAAAATACGGTAAATGAAATTACTTTGATCTTTGACAACAAAACATTTTCAATCAAATTACATAAAAAAAACTTGAATTCATGCGAATCCAAGCTGTCTCATATTCCTTATAAATTACATGGTTTTTAACTACGCAAATTCCCTCTCAACCAAGGACGCTGACGATGGAAACCAATCGGAATTTGGATAAGACTCGTTTCTTCTTCTGCATCCAACCTATAAAGTTCGTCACACAAATTTACATCGAACCCAAGAAGCGGGTGTCCCCCTAGACCAAGGCTAGAAGCTACTAACAATAATTTTTGTACAAGGATTCCTGCTTCCATCTGTTGAATACGGTATCCTCTATATCCTAGTTCAGTTTTAAGATGATTTTTATCCCCCACTACATGTAGACATAGCGGCACTTGAAAAAGATTCACATTGTGAAGTGTCATCCCGCTTTGTAGTAAGAATCTATGATCTCCAAGATGTACTTGTCGTAATGTATGAGTATTACTGTCATAATGATAAGCGCCGTTTGGGATACCTTCAACACCAAATAAACATACGTATATGGAAACACGGGATGCGATTTCTTCATAATTTGAATCTAAATCATTTTGATAGGCAAAAGAATCAGTCGCTTCATGCAATAACGTATTCAATTGTTCTTGACTCATTTTCTTAAAAGTAAAATCCATTTCCGGTGAAAATCGATTTTGGCACGCTGCTGTTAAGTCATACGACATTCGCTTTATACGAGGAAGAACTAACGCTTGCCCACCATGCATTCTATTTATTTCACTCTTGATTGTTTGAAATGATTGTGTTGATTCAAGCATAGATGCTTCATTCATTTGAATCAACATCGGATACTCTGCAATCTTTCGTGATCGGACATAGTGATTATGATGAATAGTTGGTAATTCTTCACATAATTGAGTGGCGGAGACTTCTATATTCGTATCATCATTTTCATGATTGAACTTTTGGTGTTCAGAATTTATCGATAGAGGGATAACTGCATATACACTCTCCTCTTGTTCCGATAAGCCGAGTAAATGATTGATGGCCCGGTCTAGAAATTGAAAATGCACGCTTGAGTTGAACTGAAATTGTTTTGCTACTTCAAACAATTGTCCGATTAACACGCCTGCATCCAATCCTTGCAAACGATAAGAAAAGTTATGGTACTTAAAGAAATTTTTCCAAAACATTGTCGATACAAAAACAACACCGAAACAAGCGGATGTGTCACAACTATTACCAAGAGTCCGGTCTACATATGAATCAAAGTTCCCTTCTCTTAATAACACTAAGCGGTGGTGCGCTACATCATAGTGATAAATACCAACAGGGACATTTTCCATCTTTAAATATATATATAATTCATTTGGATATAAAGCTCCGCCCGACGGAACAAATCTCCGATACGACTGCATAACATTTACTTCTGGTGTTGGTCCGGTTGACTGATAAAATTGAGTAATCCCAAATACGTACCAGAGAAAATGACCAATTTCACGAAGGCTTGGTTCTGTTGAAATTTCGAGATTTTCAAGTGTTAATGTTACTTCTGAAGATAACGGAATTCCCGGTAGGTTCTGATAAAGTTTATATGGAAGTGGCCCGTCTTCCCAATCTACCTCCCAAGTTGAAGAGGTTGCTTCATCAGTATTAAAATGCAAATTGTTCAAAAATGTCTCTAAACTCACCCTTCTCCCTCCTAATCATCACTTACGCGAACGGATGTGGATGTGGATTGAGTTGTTCATGCGTTAGCGATTGCTGCGCATATCCAAGTTTCATTGGCACGTGTAATACCCTATCTAAACCAGTTAAGCGCGTAAGATGGTGCCCAAATGTCATTGGCAACATTCCTGGAATGATTACTTTCACACAATGTAATCCATTTCGCTTTATTTCTGGTGCAGTCTGATCTACTACAATCACATCAAAGTTCAACTGGTGTAACATCTGAAGTATTTCTTTTAAATCATCTGTTAAATCCTCATGTCTTGTTTTCTGCTTGAATGCCTCAGTAAATGTTTGTACCGGGCGATTTTTATCTAGTAAAAACTGAAACCGTTCTTCTGATTCTGGTAAACCACATACCATCGGATGGTCAGGCATTTGCTTCACAAGGGAAGGATTATGGAACATTTGTACATATTTCTTGCGATTCTCCTCAAATTCTTTATCAAGCGTTAACATCATGCCAGCTAATTCATATATTGCACTTTTCGCCGCTCGCACTGGATCTAAATGTGCCCCAGCTGCACAGATAATATTTAATCCCTCCCTCTTTCTGTTTTTTGCCAGTGCCCAAATGCTTGGAATTCCTTGCTCCATTGTCGAGTTAAACAAATGTATATCATATCCCCCTACTGCACGCACACGTTCTGCCATCAACTGCAACTCTTGATCATCGACAGAAGAAAGATCAAGACGCGGAAGAGGAAGCTCAGCATACCAAGTTAGCAAAAATGAATCGCGCTCAATGACTTCTAAAATGCCATAAAAAACGGCTTCTTCTAAACTGCCACCTAATGCGCAACCATTAGAAGTCTCATAAACAAAACCATCTTTACCACCTAAACTATAATAAGCAAGTAGTTCTGGAACTAAAATGGGACGTTCTTGCAAAAAAGAATAACCCCATACCCAATTCATTGGACGATCTGGATGAAACGGTTTAAACGGAAAATTAGGTTGTATATATTGTTCGTTTGCATGTACACCCACTTCAAGAGGATTAAGTGCTTGATGAGCTATATTACGAAATGTGTCCTTGATGACAGTACGTTTCCCACGCGGTTCTAGCCCGCAATATCGTTCTAATCCTTCTAAAATGGCAGTTAATTCACTAGTTGCATATGAATGGGTACGACCAGCTGTTCCTTCGTCTCCAAAAAGAAGCGGAAGATTTACACTTACCTCGGCAAATGGAGGTGTAAGGTTATACATTTTATCATTTAAAAAACCAGTCTCATAATCTAGATAATCATTGGCCAATACTTTACTTAGTTCAGAGATTGAACGACAACGATAATTATTTATATTAATCTTCGGGCTTGATTGCAATGTAATATTAGCTGAATGTGATGAATCATTAGGCAATTGGCTACAATTTAGGCATAAGGCATGAGGAAGAAAAAAATGATAGGAGCTTTTCAAAGTTTGTAAATTCACGAAACATACGTGACCTTCTAATCGTGCATAATCATCCTGTAAAATGCACTGCACCTCATTTAACAGAAGATGTGTCATCTGTAATATTCCATTATTTGATGCCCATATGTCTCGGGGGCTTTCCTTATTTGTTGTTAGGTTTTGTAATATTCGCCACATCTCTTTCGAATCTTTCCCTGCAAAAGTACGGCGTATATCTGCACATTGAGAACAGCCCGATGTGCCAGGGCGAACGAGCGGACCGATTATTCCTTTTCCAAATGAAACGAAGGCTCGCAGCCAAGGAATATTCGTTGATTGAAGTACACTTTCTGCCTCTGTATGAAATGAAGGATTCCAATTATCATGTAACACAAGAACTAAATCGGTTGTTTCTGGAATTTTCCGATCAAAATCTGTTTGTTGATTGATTTCATACTGTTCAGCTAATTCTTTATATACACGTTTTGCCAATAGTCCTTCTCCAATTATTAAAATGGAAGAGCTCAATAGGATTCCTCCTCTCCCAATAATACTCCATAAATTCCTGCCAATTCCTCTTTCCAGACCTCTTCTAGCGATATTTCAAATACGTAAAGCCGTTTTCCATTTTGTTTTAGTGTCTGTTCAGCAGATTGTAATATCTCTTCATCTGTCAAGTTTTCACAAGAAGAAATGGCGAATTGTAATGGCGTTTTATCTTGTAATAAAACGGATGAATTCTCTATTGTTTGTGATGCGAGGCAATCGTCACAATTTTGTACTTCTATTAGTGCCTGTTGTAATGCTTTCCGTAATGCTATTGTTCTATTAACGCCTACACTTCCGTACCAGCGATTATTCGTACCAATCCAAATAACCGGAAAGTTAAAAATAGCCTCTCCTAACGCAATTGTAGGTGTTCCTTGCATTGTGGTAAGTGCTTGCAAATAATATCGGCAGCGTTCATCTTCTACTCCATCTAATTGCAGGGGAAAAACAGCAATTTTTTGTTGTAGTTGTCTCTTACGAAATTCTTCATCCAAGCATTTTTCTAATCCTCTAATTACACATTCTGCAATCGTTTCCCCAGCTCCGATTCCTAGAAAATCTTCATCTTCAGAAAACTTGGAACGAACGATTCGTGATATATAGGTCTCAACTCCAGCTAATCCAGATTCGTACCTAGCTTCCATATGTGTTAAACCTGTACTAATCATATCTGGTAATAATTCAGCGGGTCCTTCTGACAACGGATCAACTGTTTGAATACGACATTGAGCCAATGGCAGTTGTTTTAAGTCACCTGCTTCCCAAACGTGAAAAATCCCTGCTTCTTTAGATACTAGGGAATTCAAGTTAAGAGTATATTCATTCGATTCATTTATATTTGAGTTTTGTTTCATTCTCGTATTAATATCTTGGACCCATTCAATTTCCATTCTCTCATTTACTAATGGATGAGGAAAAAAGGAGTGCCAGTTTCCTTCTAATGTTTCGGAATTTAGTAAAAAAATTTGATTCGTTTTCGTATCATTTGTTACATCTGTAACTTTTTTGAACAATTCAAATACAATTACATTTGCTAACATCGCTTCAGTTGTAGAAGAAACAGTGTGTTCTCCTGAAGTTTTAGGAAATGCAGACTTGTGTATACGGCGCCAAGCTGATTCCCAGCAAGCATCATTTTCCGGGTGTACGAGTGGCCCGGCTAACCCGACTCCTTGCTTAAAAATGGCAGGGATAAAAATCTTTTTTTCTTCTTTACAAATAGCATGAAGAATTTTTAATTCCTCTATGTCTTCTTCTTGTGATACATACAAAATCGCCTGAAATGGCTGCAACGCATCTTTCAAAGCATTTCTTTTTTCATTTTGCAAAAAAATTTCTTCAGTCGCTACTTCAGGATCTGTTTCTTGTGCATGCTCTATTAGTTCAATTATTCGTCTTTTATTGGTTGATACTGAATCAGTATTCATCATATAAAATTTCGGTAACCCCGATTCAAGTAATGCAGAAATAAGGGAAACATAAAATGAATCCGAACCAATGGCTAATACTTTCGTTTGGCGGTAAGATTGAAAGCGATACGCACCCGAACCGCCGAGGTTATCTAAAAATTCAATTTGAGATGCGTATTTTTCGAGAATACATTCTGGCAATTGGTGTAAATGATCTTGACTTATGTCTGTTGCAAATTCATTTTTATATAGTGTTTCTGCTATTTCAAATACTCGCTTTCGATATGGCTCAGATAAACCATCTGTTAAGCTTCCTAATGTGTATTCTCCGTTGAACATTGGCACCAGTTTTTCAATCCATTGATTAATTGACTTCCCTTCCATACGGAATGAACTTGTATTATTTCTAAAATACACTTCTCCTTTTGGATTAGAGAGAAAAAAGGTATCTCGTTTCATTTTCAAACGCGTAGAAGAGTTTAATTTTGTCATTGTACTCCTCCTTCACTGTTTATTGCATCAAAAACCTTCATCATAACAATTTTATGTATCCTATTTTTTCTTATGTCAAACGAAAAAAAGAAGTGTGGTTTATCATACTTATAGAAAAGCGTCACCACAATGAAGATCATGTAGAAACGCTTTTCTTTAAGTAAAGTTTCAATTAAAAAATAGGAATTAAATAAAGCAGAATCCGTCCACGCAGAATCCACCGCCACAACCGCCGCATCCACCGCATCCACCGCAACCGCCACAGCCAAAGCATCCAAAGCATCCAACACAACGGAATCCACAACGACCGAATCCTCCACAACGGCCACCACCGCCACAACGGCCACAGCCACCGCAACGACGAGTATAGTCGCTATCAATATAGTATGGAGAAGGAATTTGACTATCCCAATACACAACATTTCCAGCATTATAGTCATTTAAATTTAACGTTTGAAGTTCTTGTTGAAAATTATTCATTTTATTACCTCCAAGTATATAATTTGCAAGTCATTACGAAAAAACGACTTGTAACAAATGGACGATAGACCATTTTGAATTGCACTCTCCAACAAAGTATGACCTATATCTAGGTATTGTGACTTGTTCAAATGCCTAATTTAGAATTATGTAACTTAGCATAAGCTCTTCTATTTGAAGTCAGCGCTTTTTTCCGTTATCGGCCGTTTTTTGAAATACATCGGCGATTCGACGTATAAGTAGTCAATTCGCTGAGCTGAATCATACCAAAAAGTGAAAGGAGCAGACTAAAAAGTGGCCTTTTTAGTCTGCTCCTCATATTTTCA
This sequence comes from Bacillus sp. 491mf, assembly GCF_900112415.1. Lineage (GTDB taxonomy): Bacteria > Bacillota > Bacilli > Bacillales > Bacillaceae_G > Bacillus_A. The sequence continues at coordinate 31,534 of NZ_FOLV01000006.1, read as the reverse complement.
TTAACAGTGTTTTTATATCATATTGTTCTAAGCACCAATTATATTTATTTGTAATCTGTTTAGGAACCGAAGCTAAATCTACTACTTCTTGAAATCCATGTTTACTATAAAAAGGCTTTAAGTGCTCAAATGGAATGCAATATACATTTTGAATTTGAAGTTTACGAGATTCTTTAATAAGAAATGCAACGATACTATCAGCAATTTTCTTTCCTCTATAGTCTTCTAACGTATATATCCCACCCATTTCAAAGTTGTTTTCATCAATTTTTACTAATCTTCCTAAGCCAGCTTTTTGACCATAAACATATGCTATTGCAATCTCTTCATTTTCTAAATGTGATGGTACAAAATTAGCCTTTTCATATTGAGAATGAATCCATTGTAAATCATTAGGTTTTGCTTTTTCTATATGTAACATAGGATTGACCTCCATCTATTTCAAAATGTCTTATGGTGTAACATAAAATCCCCCAAAGTTTATAGAACACTTTGGAGGAATATTTCATTCTATACTTCGTTTCATTCTATGTTGCGCCGCATCGTTCGCATCAACTTTTTTTATTGGCAAAAACATTCCAATACATGCAATACATGCGCAGCCCGCAAATACAAATGGTAATGACTTAACAGCTACGAATGATAGTGCCCCGAAAATAATAAGATCTAATATTGAATCTAAAACTGATAGCAATGAAATTGTTGTTGCCCGGACATGAGACGGGATTATGTCATTACTAAGCTGTGAGTAAATTGGATATCGAATTGCACGTACGAACCGTAACATAAAGAATGCTCCTAATATAACCCACAATGTTTCTCCGAAAAACGTTGATAACAGTAAACCGCTAACAGCTAAACCACCTGTTACATTCATTAAAATTGATCGTGAAAATCTGCTAGTCAGCCATCCAATTGAAATGGAAGAAAAATATCCTAGGATAGCAGCTAAAGCATACATAATACCAATTGCAAATACAGGAAGGCCTGCTTTCGTAAACAACGGTTGGTTAAATGTGTCGTATACTGCGCTAGCTGGAATGAACACAAGCGAGACGTTTAAAAACATAATAAGCAATTGCGGTGCTTTACGAATAACCTTTATCCCTTCAATTACTTGTGAAAAAGATTCTTCTCGGTAGGATGATAACTTCTTTGGACTTTTGATGAAAAATAGTAAAGCAAGTTCTACTATATGAAATACTATTCCAAGAACAATTAAAAGTGTAAATTGTTCTTCTCGTAAATCTTTAGCGAAATACGCCCCGAAGATTACGGCGATTAGCATGGAAATGAAACCAGCTGATTGGATTTTTCCCATTGCTTGATCCATTGCATGTTGCTCATTGTTTTCTTTTAGTGACTCATAAATTAACGCTTCGTCCGCACCGGAGAAAAATGTAACTGACAAACCGTTCAATAAACTATATAGACAAAACAACCATAGGTTATCTGCGAATAATAAGATAGAAATACTACCAGTTTTTATAATAGAGCCAGTCAAAAATGATAATTTTGCACCGAAGCGATCAGCAAAAACGCCAGCTGGAATTTCCCCAACAAGTACTGCCACGCTCCAGCACATCATGACTATAAATATATTAGCTGCCGTTAAACCCCTTTCCATATAAAACAGTGTCATCACGGGCTGTAAAAAACTAATCGTTCCAAAAAATTGTACCCAAAATAAAATCGAAATGTTATGCGTTGCGATCGTTTGTTTCTTCAATTGTTCTCCTACTTTCCGTTATTCATTTTTCATAATGGATTTAGGACGCAGGAGTGCAATATTACGTTAGTTGATATTCACTCCTCTTCCTACTTTTGAGAATGTTTTTAGTGTTTTTTGCATTGTTTTTCCTCCTTCAATATAGATAGAGTTATTATAACAATTTTCTTAATATTAAAGAAACGTTTTTTAGAATCATGATAAGTTTGTATGAATGTGGAAAGTAGTATATAATAAAATACAATAAACGATTATTTTAGGTATTCCTAAAATAAAGGAGCGATACATATGAACATTACTATTTATTTCGGAAGCCACGAAGATCAAGAAGTGCGTACAATGGATTGCCATTTAGACGTTGAAGATGCAGAAGAATTTGTATCTGTTTCTTAATAAAAATATACATAATATTATGGGATAAGTACTCTTCCCTATTCTAAATTAAGATGCCTTTTTGAGGCATCTTTTTGTTTATTTTGAGGATAAAAACATTTACTTTTCAACGAATAAATAGTAGAATATAATTATAAGAACAAACGTTCGTTTTGTCTCCTCCGCTATTGGGAGGGTACTAGGAAGGATGGATTTCATTGGCTCAAATTAAACGCAGAGGAAGAAAAAAGCATACTCCTACTATTTCAAATACAGGCTTTATTGGCTCTGTGTTTATCGATACATTAGAACTTCAAAAAAAATCATATTACTTTTCTCGTAAACGATTACATATTACGCATCATGTATTAGATGGTCTCGCGCAAGCAACAAGTTCTCTTTTTGCTGAACATGGTGTCACTGCTTACTTATCATGTGCATATTTGCATAAGCAAAAGAAAATTGGATTTATTCTTTCGACGAAACCTTTTAAAGAAACTGAAGGCGTTGCTTATTTTAAAAATTTTTTAATTGAAAAGAACTTTTATAACGGAAATATTGAAGAAGAACATTATCAAGAAGTTTTTAATACTGGTTTCATTGGCGTCGTTTTCGCAGACCTTTCAAGTATTGATCGTTTTAATTTTGAATTTGAAATGTCTCTTTTATCAAAGTTAATGAAAGACATGATTATTCCGGTTAAAGAGTTATTTTTACGTAATAAAATTCCAGCATACATTTCAACTGTGGAATTAGAAGATCAACATAAGTTAGGTTTTGTTTTATCCGTAAAGCCATACGATGAACGTGCTGAAGCGGATTTATATTTTGAAATGTATTTAAGAGAACGTGGTTTATATATCGGTGATGAAGAAGATGACATTGATAAGATTGTCATTCGAAAAAAAGTTGAGATTGTATAACAAAAAGGATGGTTAATTTATGATTAGCCATCCTTTTTTGATACATTATTTAAAGTTTTCATTTTCTAATACTACAACATCTTCGTTTGTTAATCTTCCAGCCTGTTTTGTATAATTTACGAGCCTGATTATATTATCACAAGCTTGTTTTGCACCGATAACTAACAGCGGTACACCAATAAAATCAATTTTTAACCTTCTCGAAAATAAACCACCAAATGTCATAGCAATTGGTACAGTTGGTGATGTGTTAGAAAACACAATTTTTTCATGGTTTTGAAATTTATCTTGTAATAATATACTTAAATTTTTTAAAGCTGGAACTACAACTTTAGATGCACCATGACCGACTGTATAAACAGGATCGCCGTTTTCATCTCTTCCGTGAAAAATAATTTTTCCCATATCGGAAGTTTTTAGTTTATTAAAATAATCTACGTTTAATATTTCATCTTTTGTAAGTTTCCGATCAGTTGGTAGTTTTTTCAAATGATACGCCGCTGCTAATGAAGTTGTATGTGTCCCGCCATAATCGGTATAAATATAAATCATCCTATCATCCTTTAAATTAATGTACATGACTACTATTATGACCAATTATTTGCATTCTAATCTAAAACGAATTTATAAGACGTGGACAATTCAAGTTGTGTGATTGTACTTAAATAGCAATGGAATTCGTTTTGTTATTTTAGCGTAAATCTGAAACACGATACGTGCTAAAGGTTCTACTTTATTTGTATATTTGACAACTAATGCACTTGTTACGAAAGATAAAACAGCTCCACCTATAATATCTGCTGGGTAATGGACACCAACGTATATACGTGAAATACCAACTAGTATAGCCCAAAGCAATGCGATATTTTTCCAAGCTTCTCCACGTAAAATCATTGTAAATGCTATAGAAAATACAAGTACAGCATGATCACTTACAAATGAAGAATCCGCCGCATGTGGTACTAGTTTGTGTACATGATATGTGACGAATGGTCGTGGATGATTATAAAGTGCATGAATCAAAACATTTAAAAGTAGAGCAATACAAACAGAAAGTGCTGTATACAGTACTGTATATTGCTTCCGAATAGCTTCTTCCTTTTGACTGTTGCTAAACCATAAAGAAAACATCAAGATCATTGTAACATAAGGTGCGCTATTTGTAATAAATATCATCACCTTATCCAACAAAGCAGAGGATCCTGCAAAATTATTAATCCAGTGGAATATTGTGTAATTCATATAAGTCTCTCCTTGTTTACATTCAGTACATAATCACCAAGTTTATATCATTAGTGATTACCTATTTCGTTGATTTCCCCAGTATACACTAGCAATATGAAATGCTCTTTAATTTTTTCTCATCTTTTTCTCATTTTTCTTCGTTATGCTAAGTCCACAAATAAAAGCGAGAAGTATATAATCTACTTCTCGCTTTTAAGACAATTAAACAATAAGGTAACAGTCGACCCTTCTTGTTCTTTGCTGTTTATTATAATATGTCCATTGTACTTTTCTACAAGGCGCTTTGCGATGGAAAGTCCTAATCCATTTCCGCCTTGTTTTCGACTTCTTGCTTTATCGACTCGGTAAAAACGATTTAGTACATATGGTAAATCAGACTCTGGTATTCCGACTCCTCGATCTGTAATGGTGATCTTAATTTTTTCTTCTTCTACCGCGCTTTGCAAGCAAATGTATTTTTCATGTTCTTTTGTATATTTGATCGCATTATCAACTATAATGACTAAAATTTGTTCAAGGTAAGAAGCAGGAATAGAAACACATGCATGATTCGCGTGTAATTGTCTATCAAAGTGAAAGTCCGCATGCAGCAATTCGAAATTTTGTATAACTTGTTCTATTACTGAATCTGCATGTACAGGCTCGGCTGCGATAGAATACATTTGTTCTGATTCTGCTCGGGATAATTCTAACAACTCTGATACAAGCTTATTCAGACGATCTACTTCTTTTAAACTAGAATCTAACGATTTTTGTAAGATTGCAGGGTCATTTTTTCCCCAACGCTTTAACATAGAGAGATGTCCTTGAATAATCGCAAGTGGTGTACGTAATTCATGCGATGCATCTTCAACAAATTGTTTTTGTTGTACAAAGGATGTTTCTAAGTTGTCCATTAGCTCATTAAAAAGCAATCCGAGCTTGGCAAATTCATCATTGTTTTCGTGAATTGGTACCCTTTCTTTTAATCCGTTTGTCTTAATTTTATTCATCGTATCTGTAATAGCTTGCACACTTAGTAGAAGTTGCTTTGCAAGAATGGTACCGCCTAAAAAGCTAAGTATCAATCCGCCGATACCAGCAGCTATCATAACGAGAAAAATAAGCTTCATTAAATGATCAAAAGCTTCAAAGTTTTGTCCAACTTCAATTGTACCAGTAAAAGTATGGGTTGTAATCGGTGTGCGCTGTACAAATATTCTATCTTCATAATGCCTTGTCATAGAAGTTTCAGATTCATTGATGTATTTGGGCACAACTAAATTCGGATTAAAGTCACGTGAAACAGTAACCAGTATCTTTCCTTTTGCATCCAAAATTCGAATCATTTGATGTTTATCATTTATAGTTGCAAGAAAATCCTTGCTGTTTTCAATCGCATCTGCGGAAAAACTTGCATTACCATTCTTAAAATAAGCTTCAATTTCTGTTACTTGCCTGTTTATTTGTTTTTTTTCATAATCAAGCGTCCAGTGGTCAATAATGACATATTGAAAAATACTATATAAAGAAAATAAGACAAATAATAATGTGCTGGACCATAGTGTTAATTTCCACTTTACAGGTAAGTTTCGGATGCGATTTTTAATTTGGTTCATCATCGCATCACATATCCTACGCCTCTGACAGTTTGAATATAGTTTTCTTTGTCATGGCTATTCAATTTATTACGTAAATAACGAACATATACGTCTACTATATTCGTCTCTACGACTGCATTGTATCCCCAGACTTGCTCTAAAAGCATGTCTCTTGTCAAAACACGATTAACATTTTTCATAAACATCATAAGTAACTCAAATTCTTTATTTGTTAACTCAATTATCTCTGCTGTTTTGTGTAAAGTTCGAGACTCTACATCAAGTTCTAAATCTTTAAATCTTAAAAGAAGTTTAGTTTTATGCTCTTCTTTTTGATTTCGTCTCAAAATCACACGCATTCTTGCTAATAGTTCTTCAATGGCAAAAGGCTTTGGTAAATAATCATCTGCACCGCTATCTAATCCGGTTACACGATCCATAATACTATCACGAGCTGTTAACATAATAATCGGTGTTTCCTTTGTTGCACGTAATCGGCGACATACTTCTATTCCATTAAGACTTGGAAGCATTAAATCAAGAAGAATGATGTCATAATTATGTTCAAGAGCCGTTTCTAACCCTTTTCTTCCATCATACACAACGTCTACTGCATATCCTTCGTACTTTAGTTCTAACTCTAAAAATTCCGCTAAACTTTCTTCATCTTCAATAATTAAAATACGTTGCAATATTTTCACTCCTATACAACAAGGTGAACAAGTAATCCAATTCCAAATATAATAGCCACAATTTGATGAGCTTTACGATACGTTACATATTTTTTCTTATCTTTCAGTCTGTCTAAAAGTATACCAGCTATGACAAGAAGAATTAATCCTATTAAAGTGAAAATGCCACTATAAATAAGAGTCATATGACGGCTACCTACTATTAAAAAATATATCCCATGACTAACAGAAACCGCAAAAACCGCATACCCGATAAACGTATGATACCGCTTTAATAACATATAAAGTTCTTTTGTGTATTTGGCCACTATTACTTTCCTCTTATGCAAAAACAACCAAATATTACGAAATAACCATAAGGAACCTGCTGCAATTGCTCCATATTCTGCGAGGGATCCAAGATTTTTATTCAGACCTTTTAATGCTATTTGATTCCCTAACATAAAATCCAAAACTAACATTGCAACACCAAATGCAATAATACAAGCCCCTATAATTTTTATGGACAGATGAAAAATTTGATTTAATAAAATTTTTGACAATTCCCCCTCCTCCTTCTGTAATTATGGAAAGTGATTGTTCGTTTATATTCTAACCATAAAAATGGAAAAGACGATGAAAGGAAGATTAAAATTAGATGAGAAAATGCATAATCAGTTCTTAAAGAAGGGGTACAGACAGCGCAATCGAAAAAAACACGTTAAGTAAATTTCGATATAGAAACCCATCTTTTTGACATAAGACCCACGCTAAGCTATTTTTTAGAGGTTAAAAACCTTGATTTTTCTACAGTAAATAGAAAAATCAGAGTTTTATATCCCCCCTCTTCACTTCGAATATTTTTTATTTTTAAATAATGAAATGTTTTTCTAACTCTCGTTAGTTTGATAAGAAGGGAGAAATATCAAACTTACATATTAATAAACTATTGGTGCACAGAATTTAAATGATAGGATTATAGTCACCATCAAAATGAAATTCGTATTCATTGTCGATTCGAATATAGCCTAGAATGTTGCGATCCCTACACCTACGAAATACGCTTGAATAGTTCTCATTATCTCTGTTCCCTTCTGCGACAAGAATTTCCTGGTCTTCGCGATCAAGGACAATTCCAATATGGTCGTGAGAATTATTTGATAAAAGTTTTTCATAAATAACTATATCGCCGCGTTGTGGTCTAGAGTTCTGGTCATCATAATAAAAAAATCCAGTTTCGGGCAGTAGAGCCCACTCAAATATAGCACCTACACCAGCTAGTCGATAATTACCGTTTGGATAACGTATCGGCAGCAAAATTCCTGCCTGCATACAGCAATGGTATACGAATGCTGCACACCAATTCCCTTGGAGTACTTTATATATATCTGGATCAGGCCAATAATGGCAAATTTCCGTATACAGTTTATTTTCCGGAATACCAATAATGTTTTGACTTGCTAGTTCTTCTGAAATATCGGCCAACAAGCTTCGTTTATCTTTTTCGTTTTTTGTAATCTTTTCATTATGATTAGTTGGAACTACTTCTTCAAATTGGTCCTTTGGAATGGATAATTCACCAAATACATTATGAAATCTTTGAACATCCATATGAGATACGGTGTGATCCAAGTTCTGAAAGAAATTATTGAGCATAATAGCATCTTTGATTAACTCATCGTATGGACCGTGGACTTTCCCACGCTGATTCTGGTAGAATATTGCCCGAAGAATGGTAAGTTGTTCATCCTTAGAAAAAATATTTAAATCTCTTATGATCGGTCTAACGGTTTCAGCACTATTAATACCCGGAAAATAACTGATACCAGTTTTATAGAAATAATAGTTGTGAAGCAAACCTGTGATAGCCGCAATTTCTGTTTCTAATCCTCTCTTCATTGCAAGCATCGAAGCGAAAGATGATACTCCATTAAGTTGAGCATAAGCTTTTTGCCTGTTAACTCCGCTGTCCAAATCAAGTATTTCATTAACAAGTACACGAATACTTTCAAGCCTGTGTCTTGAACTTTTCACAGCTTATCCCACTTCCTATTCCACTTTATTTCTTGACTAAAATTGACCTTTGGTTTAAGTACAAATTTTCACAATCTCACATTAATTTTAGCACAACATCCATTTTTATTTTGGCTAATAGCACTTTAATGGCCATCTAGAGGGAGAAATAAAGCCTAGTTATTCACTTCTGATAAATTAAATTTTATCGTAGGCTAGCTTTTTTATTTTTTTGGTGACGTGATTTCTTAACTTGATGGTGATGGGGCAACTTGATTTCTTAGCTTGATGGACATGGGTCTGTACCCCAGGAAGAAATAGAGTTCGAAAATATGTAAGTATCCTGGCATGGACAAAAATTAGAGGAGTTAATTATAAGTATTGTTTTACATCACTTGCACATGTTTTTTCTCTTTGTTTTTACCGTTGCACTTAAATAAAAAAGAACATCTGACCGTTACTCTTGCCGGCTCCCTTTGTTTTAAATCCCGAATGTGGCAGGTGGCAGGAAAAGGCGCTGACCACTTCAATACACGGCCATACGCTCTCGTCCTCCCTTAAAAAAGTGATTTTTATGTCGTTTTTTTAATTTGCATTTATATAAGTTTGAGAAATTGGTAAGTAGATTTTCACTGAAGTCCCTACTCCAACCTTACTCGTTATAAAAATTCTGCCTTGATGACGTTCAATAATTTTATAACTAATCATTAAGCCAATTCCTGTCCCTTTTTCTTTTGTGCTATAAAAAGGTTCTCCAAGTTTTATAATTCTTTCTTCCGGAATACCTACTCCCTCATCGGAAATACAAATCATTACCTCAGTATCGCTTGTCTTCTTGGCAGTAATTATGATCTTTCCTCCGTTTGGCATTGCTTCAATAGAATTTTGTAGAACGTTTATAAATACTTGTTTTAACTGTTTTTCGCAACAATCTATATATAAGAATTGAGGATCCGTTTGGAATGTGATATGAATATTTGTCATAATTGCCTTTGTGTTAATTAATGAGACAACATTTTCTAATATAAAACAAAGGTTCTTTTTTTCAAAAGAAATAATTTCCGGTTTTGCAATCGATAAAAACTCATGAATAATAGATTCAATGCGTTCAATTTCAGAAATCATAAGTGGAAAATAATCTGTATCATTACTCATTTGAATTTGTAGTAATTGTATAAATCCTTTAATGACAGTTAACGGATTTCGTACTTCGTGTGCAACTCCTGCAGCAAGTTGACTAACTGCGGCTAATGTATCTGATTTATTCAATAGTTCAGTTGTCTTTTTTCGTTCTGTAATATCACGAACAAGAATCATAATTGTATCTGTTAAAAGCGGTAAACATCGTGCTTCAAAATAATACACACTATCATGCATCGGTAAGGAGTAGTCTACAACTTCTATAGAATTATTTTCTTGTACCTTTATAATTGCTTCATGTAATTGCTCGGCAGCATCAGAAGGTAAAACATCTTGAAAACTTTTGCCCATAAATTGTTCAGTAGGCATATAAAATTTCTCTGAACAACCAGCCTTATAATCAAAAATTATTCCATCTAGATCTATTAAAAAGCATAAATCTGGAAGTGCTTTAAAGATTAGTTCTAACTCTGAGGATTTTTGGATGAGCTCTTCTTCAATCTTTTTTCGATGTGTAATATCGACACCAATTGCCCAGTGGCTATACCCAGGAACAGGGAATTCTTCTGATAGATTTGACCACATAATCGTTTTCTTATCACCATTTTTACAAGTAAGCGTCATTTCCCAATCACGAAAGTTTTTACCACGAACGAAAAATTCATTTAGCGCTTGATTTCGATATCCTTCATCAGGATAAAGCAGTTCTAATGCGTGAGGATTGTTAACAATTTCAGCTGCACTATACCCTGTTACGAGTTCACATTCTCGATTCCATATCGAAAACGTACCTTCTTCAGCAAATGCATCAACCATCACAGGCATGTTTTGTAAAATAGTATATAAATTTTCAGTAGGTATTGATCGCTTCTTTTGAAGTTGTTGCAATTTATTCATTCCTATATTAGTCATAAGTGCTACAAGAGATTTGAAATATATTGTACAAGAATCAATATGATCTTGTGGAGAAAAAATGATAAAATCACCAATAGCGTGTTCATTGATTATAATCGGGATATGAATTTTTGTATGTAAATTTGTGTCATTGGATTGTGTGCCGTAATGAAATATTGTCTCTTGATCGCAATCAAGAAGCTGATGTGAAATATGTGTTAAAAAATAAAATTGTTCTGCCATTGTTTGTATTTCTTGTATATCAATAAGTTCTGTAAGCCGATACATATCCGCCAACTCCTATATCTGTAATTCACATGTATATATTGATTTTTCAATTGTGTTTAATTTGTAAATTTACTCAACTTTTCCATTATACGAATTAAATTCATCAAGGTACATAGAAAAATAGTGTGATTTAGGAATTTTTTTATTTTTCAATACGATAGAGAAGAAAAGTGGATAAAAACACACAAAAAAGAACAAATTTCGACATACTTTGTTCTTTTTTGCATATTTCACTATATATTCATTTTAACTTTTCGACATCTTTGTCTAGCTCTGCCTCCTAAACAGTCGGCTCCACTTTTCTTTATAAGTCGCTGCTATGCAGAATACGACATGACCTGCACTCCCTGCTTTCTCCTTTTGTTTTAAACCTTGCATGTGGTAGAAAAAGGCCTTGACCGCTTCTATGCATGGCCAGATGCTCTTGCCCGCCTACACAGAAAGAGGGTTTTTATGTCGTTTTTTTATTTGCATTTATATAGTATGAAATTTAAATAATTGAACTTATAAGAACAATTTTCTGCTCATATCCTCTTTGCTTTTTTAACACTTTTAGGCCGTGGTCTAAATAGCAAATTAAGTTCATCCAATAACATAATGGCGAAGTGCATGAGCAACACCGTGATCATCATTTGAAAGTGTTTTGTAACGACAAAGTACTTGAATCTCTTCCACTGCATTCCCCATTGCAATTGATATATTTGCCTTTTCCATCATAGACATATCATTTAAACCATCACCGATTGCAACGGTGTGTTCTTTTAATATTCCTAAATGATTTGCTAGTGTATATAAGCCGTTCCCTTTTTGAGCATGAATATGATTTATCTCTAGATTGTGCCAGTAAGATGCCGTAATCGATAGCTCCTCGTTATCTATGAATTGCTTCTTTAATAATTTTAATTTTTCCCTTTGATACGAGAATGGGAGAATTTTATGAATATGAACTGGCTCTGAAAATAGCGGTTTGCAACTTTCGATTGTTTTCGTTTCAGTATGCTGTAAATATAATGCTGCGATTTGTTTCAATTCTTCTTCATCAACATGCATATCCGAGTTAATGATAAAATCCATCTCAAGTTGAATGATTTTTTCTCCGTATTCTGGAATATATACACCTTGATCTGTATACAATTGGTAAGATATATTTTTTTCTTCTAAATAATCAACGATTTCTTCTGCATGTCCATTTGTAATTGGATATCGTTGCAACATTTCATTATCCAAATACAAAATCGCACCATTTTCTGCAATAATTGGACATTGTAAATTTGTTTCTTCCAAAAGCTTTTGAACATCTGTCATAGAGCGCCCTGTACAAATAGCTACAACATGCCCTTTTTCTTGACACTCCTTAATAGCTGCTATATTTTCTTCACTAATTACTTTCTTTGATGTAAGAAGCGTTCCATCTAAATCAATTGCGATAAGTTTCATCACTGTCTCCTACTTTCGTTTCTATATATGCGATAAATGATATCGTTCTCATGTGCAACATCTTAGTTATAATGTATGAAACGCATTTCAGGTCAAGAGAAAACATTTATCCCGCATTAACGGGCAGTAAGACCCCCACCTCAAGGTTAAGAGAGAAACGAAGAAGATAGGTGGGGGATAACTGCCCGTAAAAGCCCGATTGGTTCAACCAAGATACGTGTTTGCTTTTTCTTCTACTTAGGTTGAAAAAGAAGGAATTGTTTTCTTTGCTCTTGAAGAGAAATATAGTCATTTGATTACGTCTAAGAATCAGATGAATCGTTTTACGGTCATAGAGCTGTACGTTAAAGAGGAGTATGAACGCCATATTATTCACTAGTTATACTGACAAGGAGGAAACGAATGAAAAAAATCACTATTGGCGATTTTAACTCGCCGGAAACTATGCGTAATCCGATGATGTTCTATAAAAACCTCATCGAGCAACAAGAGCGTCTTTTTTACCTTGATGACTTTTATGGCATGGGAGGGGCATGGGTCGCATTGCACTATGATGATGTTGTTACTATACTAAAAGATCCCCGTTTCCTCAAAGATTTGCGAAAATTCACACCGCCCCATGATAAGCAGACATCCATTGAGGAGAATACATCTGTGAGTAAATTGTTTGAATGGATAATGAATATGCCAAATATGCTTACGGTAGATCCTCCTGATCATACGCGCCTACGTCGGCTAGTCTCTAAAGCCTTTACACCGTGTATAATCGAGAACCTTCGTCCCCGTACTCAGCAAATTGCCGACGAATTGTTGGCTGCTGTACAGGAACAAGGAAAGATGGATATTATTGTGGATTTTGCTTATCCTCTCCCTCTTATTGTCATTTCAGAGATGCTCGGGATTCCCGCAGCTGATCGAAACCAGTTTCGCGAATGGACACAAGAACTCATGAACGCTGCTCTAGATCCTCGTCAGATGACTGCAGTTACTGCAACACTCGAAAAGTTTATTCATTACATCGAAGTTTTGCTGAACGAAAAGCGCCTAAATCCTGATGATGATTTGATGAGCGCACTAGTTCAAGCGCAAGAGCAAGAAGACAAATTGAGTAAGAACGAGCTTCTTTCGACAATCTGGCTGCTCATTATTGCCGGACATGAAACGACAGTCAATCTAATCGGTAATGGCGTACTGGCGTTGCTTCAACATCCTGAACAAATGAATTTACTGCGGCATAATCCTTCCCTACTCCCTTCCGCCGTCGACGAACTATTGCGCTATGCTGGTCCAATTATGATTGCTAACCGTTTTGCTGGTGAAGATATAATAATACATGGAAAAAAGATTCGCAAAGGCGAATTAGTTCTGTTCTCTCTAGCTGCCGCAAATATTGATCCACAGAAATTCCCTTCTCCAGAAACATTGAATATTACACGGAAGGAAAATAATCATTTAGCATTTGGCACTGGTATACACTACTGTTTGGGAGCTCCGCTAGCGCGTCTAGAAGGACAAATTGCATTTGGGACATTGTTACAGCGGTTTCCTAAGCTTCGCCTAGCAATCGAACCGGATCAACTGATTTATAACTATAGCAAATTCCGTTCTCTTGCAAATCTACCAGTGGTTTTCTAACCTGTGATGCGACATTAGTACCCATGATGGTCGAATTAGCTATTGGATTGGAATAAAGATGGATCAAAAGCATCATATACATGTTGATTTCAACTAAAAGGAACAGAACTCATTTTGAACAAATATGGATTAAAATGAGTTCTTTTATTTGTTATATGGGGGTTCAACAAAAATTTTTGTTTTCTTTGTATGTAAAATAAGTATGAACATGATTGTTATTATCAATAATACACATAAAACAAGGGTAACCAACATTGGGCTACCCTTAGAGACTTAAACTTCTGGTATAAATGTTTTGCAATCTGTTTCTTTACTATCAGATGCTTCTTTCCCTGTATGACTTATTACATAAATAGATTCAGCATTGCACTTATTTCCATTTCCCCAATATTTGCAATTGTTTACTTCACAAAGGACATCTTGAGCCATAGTATGACACCTCCTTTTTGTTTAGTATGAACAGCATCGAGAGGTGTCATACTGTTTCGTAGCCATTCGCCTAGAAAGATAATGGTAATTCTTCTAATGATCGCATTAAGTAATTACCACTCCATTTTAAATCTTCTCGTTTTCCTTTTAATTTAAGATCGGGCATACGATGTAATAAAGTAGGAATTGCAATTTTCGCTTCTAAACGAGCAAGCGGTGCACCAAGGCAGAAATGAATACCATGACCAAAAGCGATATGACGGTTATTTTTTCTTGTAATATCAAAAATATGAGCGTTGGGAAATATCTTTTCATCGCGGTTCGCAGAGGCTAAGGAAATAATAACCTCATTTTTCGGATGAATATTTTGACCATGCAACGTAAATGATTCTGCTGCCCAGCGCATAGTCGTTATTTCAACTGGACTGTAAAATCGTAATGACTCCTCAATTGCTGAGTCAATCAAATCTGGATTTTGACGTAGAAGTAGCAATTGATCAGGATGTTCAAGCAATGCTAGAGTCATATTGGTGATTAAATTGACAGTTGTTTCGTGTCCAGCGACGATGAGCAGCATAATCATTGAATTTAATTCCGGGGCACTTAATTTTGTTCCTTCACTTTCTGCTTGTATTAATGCACTCACTAAATCATTTGAAGGATTTTCTCGTTTTTTATCTACTAAATCTCGTAAATAATCAATGAATTCACCTAACTTTTTATCAGTTTCTCGAATAGCTTCTAGTGTATCTGGAGAATCAATAACCGTATGTGACCAAATTCTAAATTTATCTCGGTCTTCTTGAGGGATACCAAGCATCTCGCTAATCACAATAATTGGAAGTGGAAAAGCATAATCATTTACGAGGTTTATAGTGTGCTGATGTTCTATTTTGTCTAATAAAGTATTAGCAATGGATTGAATGTTATCTTTCAGCTGTAAAATCATCTGCGGGGTAAACGCTTTTTGAACAAGGGATCGTAGGCGACTATGGTCAGGTGGATCAGATCTCAACATATGTTTTCTCAAATATTCTCCATTTTCTAGTGTAAAATAGGCCTCAAACTCTTCTTTACTAAATACATTTTTAGCATCCTTCAGTAAACGTGTATCTTTTAATAAACTTACTGCATCTTCATATCTTGTAATAAGCCATGCGTTAGGATATACCTGATAAACAGGATGAGATGCACGTAACTCTTTGTAAATATCATATGCTTCATGTTTAAACGCAGCCGAAGTTAATTGGATCTCAGGTAATGTGTTACGATTCATTTCGTTATTTGAAGACATACCGATAACCTCCACCTTTAGAAATATTTGGTGACCATTGCACCTAATGACCATTATAACGTATTGACTTTTATAAAAGTTGAGAAAATTCCGCCTGAATATTGCCTTTTATATTGAAACAAAAAAAGAAATGTATAAATGTACATCTCTTTTTTGTTGAACTATATGACTTACTACTCTAACTTTATGATGTTAGGAACGGCTTCCCTGTTGTATGTTTTTGTGTATGTATCTCCATCGGGAGTAATAAATAGTAAAGTAATCTTGCCGCAAACACCCGAGTAAAATTGAAACTCTCCTTGTGAATTTGTGACAGCGCGTTCGTTATTAGCAATTGAACCTTCATACACTTTTACACCAGATAGCGGCTGATCTGTATGATCTACCGCAACAGCTTTGATTTGAATAGCACTCGCTCTACAATCTAAATCATTTTCATGACTTATTTTATTATATGCAGAAATCCCTATTACAAAAGTAACTATTACAATACATGTAAAAAAGGCTATTACTCTTCTTCTTTTCAAGACTAATCACCCGCTTTTATTTAGGATGAAGACATACTTTTAGAGGAATTTTTGCTTTTTTTAATTTTAATTTGTTTTAGTTGTGCCACAATCATTATGCTAATGACAACGAGTAAAAACCATGAACTAATTTTTCCAATGTGAACGAGTTTCCACGTTCCATGTTGATTAGGATATTGCCACGCTCCAAAGAACGTGGCGATATTTTCTGCAATCCAAATGAAAAAACCAATCAAGAAAAATGAAAGAACAAGCGGCATTTTATATGTAATCTCTTGTAAAGAGAAATGTACATAAGTACGAAAAAACACTGCAAATAATAAGGCCGTTAAAACCCAGCGAAAATCATACATAAAGTGATGTGTGAAAAAATTAAAATAAATCATTACTCCTAGTGGAATTGTCCATATCGCATTTGGCCACCCTTGAACTTGCAGGTGAAACCTGCGCCATGCCTGACATATATAACTCGCAACACTCGCGTACATGAAGCCGCTATAAAGCGGGACACCCATCACTTTTGTCCACGCCTGCTCAGGATAAGCCCAAGAACCTTGATGTACTTTATATATTTCTAATGCCAGTCCAATAAGGTGGAAAACCGTAATCACTTTGAGCTCATCTTTTGTTTCAAGTCCAGCTTTATACATGCCATATTGAATAAAAAGGCAGACAAGCAAGATGAAATCATAGCGGTATAGACCTGGAATATGGATCACCTTCGAAAGAGCAAGTGTCAAAAAGATGAATACAGGAAAAATGCAGGAAAGAGCTTGTTGATAGCCAAAATAAATTAATTGTCGTAAATATACCATTGTTATTCTCCTTAAAATGTGCATCAATCGTTTGATTTGGTAATCGTAGCGTTTATTCATTATAACCTATTTGTTTTTATGAAGGTTTAGAAAATTAAAGCTTTATATTACTTTTTATATAAGTAATCTTATGTTTAATAGTTGCCAAATATAAAAGACTTATAAGGAGACGTTATGGATGACTGAAACGAGCAAGAATCGATTAAGACCGCGATTGATTTGTTTCATTATAATAACATTGATAAGTGGTTGGCTTGGCGTATTACTTGATTCGCTTCTTAAAGATCAACCCAAAGGTAGTTCTTTAGGAATGGGATTATGGTTAGTTCTTCCGTTTTTAACGGCATTCTTGCTTCGGATAACGGGTCGTGATTGGAAGAATTCTAGGATTAGACTAAATCTAATAGGTAATATAAAATGGTATGCTGTTGGCTTGCTTATCTATCCAATAGTTACCATCATAACCCTTTTAATCGCTTGGTTATTTGGAGTTATTCAAGTTTCTAACTTTGAATCCTCGTTGCCTATTTCTGTGATACTTGTTTCTTTTTTAGGTAATTTTATTAAAAATATTTTTGAAGAGTTTTCATGGCGAGGTTATTTAACTCCTAAACTTATAGAACTTAAGTTAAATGATTGGCTGATATACCTTGTTTCCGGTATTATTTGGGCTTTATGGCATACCGCATATTATTTAGTGTTTTTGCCAGAGGAATACTTTACATCCCTTTCTAGAACGGGTACGATATTATCAGGGTGCGTGCTTATGGTTGCATGGGCTGTTATGTATGTTGAGATTTACAGACTCACAAATTCAGTGTGGCCATGTGTATTAATGCATGCAGCTGAAGATGCGGTTCCAACCCTTTTGATGACAATTAGTGGAGCTATCACACTTACTAAGAATGGCGATATTTGGTTGAACCCTGCAAGCGGAGTAGTTGCGACAGTTTTATTTTTGGGAATAGGTCTGATTCTTAGATCAGTCAGAATCAAAAAAGATCTCAATATTTTCTCATAGACGGTTATGAAAAAGCGATTTCTTTCTTTAATAGGTGGTTTTTCATAAAAAACCTTCCCATGTAGTATGTAAGGAGATTATCTCATGGGTTATTTACAAATTGTAGATGGGGAATATTTGACGCGTATTTATATAAAAAGAACAAAAGGAGATGTTGTTATATGCATCCCCTTTTGTTCTCTATCATCTTTCTGGCTGTGCTAATCGTACGCTATAAAATCTCATAGCACGTAAAGATCCTGTCATATGAAAAATCCCTGTTTGTATCAATATTTTCAAGCGATATTCGATAAAAGAATCTCCTACATATTGTTCAAAATGTCCTAAAACTTCTCCGACCAATCGAGCAGATTTATAGAATTGATCTGTAAATCCATCAGTTTCTAAATTTCTAGCACATTGTATAATAAAATTATCGATATAATCTTCTGAAACAGAAACAACACGATTATTCTCCCAAATACGTAAAACGGTGTGCTCTTCTCTTAATGTTTTCCATTCATTTTCAAGTGCTTGTCGCTCTTCTTTTGTTAGAAGAGATGTCTCTTTGTATGCCCCGCGTATTGCTAGTAACTTCTCAGGTGCAATTTCTCCAGTATGGCGCACAGTGTAATCTATGTTTGGTTCGCGGAACAACTTATCAAATCCGTCAGCTGTATTTATAACATATACATTATGAGTCGTATCTTTTAACAAATATAAAACAAAAGTAAGCCCCACATGTTCGTGCGCATTATTTCCTGTCCAAATTGTAATCGGAACGCGAGATGGGATTGCTTGTAATTTTTCTAAAGTGGCTTTCATTTCTGGCAAATATTCCTCGTAATTGTAACCTTCTATTGGCATGTTCTCCTGAAGCCATTGTTGACGCGCTACTTGCCCTGCTTCTTCATCTAAATGAAATAGAGGTCCAACAGAAAGCGTATCTGAAAAGCACAATACATGTTCTTCTTGAATTTTTTCTTTTTTTAAAGCGTGTTTTAGCGATCCTGCTGCAGACTGACCAAAAATGATATGAACATGGTTGCTTTTCGTGATATCAGTTTTTTGTATGTATGGATCGATTAGTTTTTTTTGCATCGTTTCTCCTCTATGAATGTTTTTTATTTGGCATGCTTGGTAGCACCTTTACATTATTCTTCCTCTTCTAACCAAGGGATACAATAATATAACTCACTTAATTCTTCAGGAAATCCCCAAGCGATTTCCACACTATTACTTAAAAGGTCTGATAATCTCTCAGCATAGGGTCTATAGCCTCATCTTCTTCACATAAATCTACTAATTTTGCAAACATAGATAAAATTTTATTATAAAATTTTTCACCTATGTCTCCATAAGATCTTGTAAAATCTACACCCATTTCTACATAATACAGCATTAAATCAATCGTTCTAATTGGATCTTCTGTTGTTTTTTGAAAGCTGAGAATCATTTTTTCTAAATCAGCTAGTCTTAATTTTGGTAAACTACGCTCTGGGAAAAATTCATTTTCAATTTTCTTTCGCAATTGTTTATGTAACTCTTCGTTCACTTCATCACCTAAAAATCTGCTGGATAAATATTGTTGTACTTCTTTATTCATCTTAAATAAATCAACAATTAGCGTAATTAATTCTGTCTGGTTATATTCTTTTAATTCTTTTTTTAGCGTCGGGATTTTTATTTTTTGCAAAAGTGACCACTCCTTTGTTTATATTATCTAGTAAGCAAAAAAATCCTCTTCTTATATTAAAAAGAAAGCACCTTGGATTGTAAAAAAAACTATTTGAAATCAATGAAATTAAAGATCTAACTAAAAAGAATTTATTACTGCTTAAAAATATACAAAATAGGTATACTATCGTTTACATAAAAAAGCGTACATCTAATCGTAAAGACGTACGCTTTTTTACATTATTTCCCCATCAAAAACCAAGCCGGTTTATGCTTTGTCGTCCGATTTCCTTTCGCCACATAGCGAAAATAAATTTTATATTCTTTTAGAGGGAATAAAATTTCGTTAAGCTCCCAATCGCCGATGATCCATAATGCTCCGCCGCGATCGCGCTTATCTATCACTTCAATATTTTGTTTTTTCAGATATGTCATAAGATCAAATTGCGTTGTTCCTGCCTGCTCTTGCTGTACATCTTGTTTGGATGTTATTTCATTTTTCTTGTTTGTTTTCGTTTTTGATTTTCCATTTATTACGTATGAACCAAATAAAAACCAAGCTGCTTTTCCTTCCGTTACCTGGTTTCCTTTTGCCGTATAACGAAAGAATATTTCCTTCTCTTTTAATGGGAATAAAATTGCATTTAATTCCCAGCCGCCAAGCACCCATACTGTACCTCCAAATTCACGTTTGTCAATTACATCTAAATTGTGCTTTTGAAGGTATGGAATTAAATCAAAAGTTGTATCAAGTACCGGCTCTGTTTTCTCTTCATTTGAAGTAACAACTTTTGTTTCTTCTTCATTTTTGAGAACGACATTAAGCATTTCTTGCTGCTGCATCATTCCAAATACTTCTTGTATCGTTGTTTGAATGGATGTTTCAATAGCTTTTTCCACTGTTTTACTTAATAATTCTGTTAATTCATCGTTATAAATCTCTGATGTCTGTTGCGGCATCTCTGGAGCTTGATAGTCCGGAGCTTGAAAGTTTACATCGCCATATGACTCTATAAACCAAACTGCGATTTTAAAAACAATTCGATACACTCGGATTGAATCTACCATACTTCCGTATTGGGCATCATGAGCAGCCTTATTGCCGATGGAACGGATTAAATCAAAATAACCAAGGAATGTTTCATCGATAATTCCTTCACGAAATAACTTATGTATGCGTTCTACATGCTTTATCTCATATACACTTTGTAAATTTTCTTGATCCCAAATCTCTTTTGCAACAGCTTCTCCAAATTGATGAGCTTTAACAAGTGCTCCATGTGGATCATCGTATACGCTCTTTTCTATGGTATATGCAATCTCGGCTAGATCTGGATACTGCGGTTGTAAAAAGGAGAGTACATAATTATCTTTCATGACGCCTCCCGTTGTTAATTTTTTCTATATATATAACTATAAAATATTCCCTCCGATTGAACAACGGCTAATTTTAAACAAAAAACGTACTTTTAAATTATTTTTTATTCAAATTTTTGATATTTAATAGGTTTATTATACAGCGAAAAAACCCGCAATGCTCTAAAATCCAGACATTACGGGTTTTTATAGTTATACAAGAACATTCGCTATGCATTATAACGATTTCTTCTTCGTTCCATTCTCGTTTGTCCTTGCGCTGTTCCAACATCATTATGTTGCTCTGTTGGCGTTGCACTGTAAGTTGGTGCTGTTTCTTGATGATTTCGTTCATACGTGCGAGTGTCTCGCTGTTTAGAAGATTTTTTACCGAACTTAAGCATTTTAAATTTTAATCTTGGTAAACTTGGAATGCGAATTTTAAATGTAGGTCTCATTCGATTCTTTTTTTGTTTAAATGTGCTTGTTTTTTCTTGCTTACTATTATCACGATGCAGTGCGATTGCAAGCAATCCGCCGAGTAAGAAACCTGCCACTAAAATAACTAAATACAAACGTTCTGACGTGAGTAGGTTCATCAATCGCTGAAGAACTGCTAGTGATTGAATTTGTTTTATATCCCAAAGCATTGCGCCCCATAATGCGAGTAATCCTAGCGTAATGGCATATGTACGGAATCGGAATAAAAACGGGATTACAGCAATACATGCAGCAATTTTTGCGTTTGCTATTAAAGAATCGACTGTTATGTATTGATTCCAAATTGCCAGCAAGAGTGTGATAAATGCTGCATAAGCTATCCAGCTACATATTCGTGAATGCATTCGTTTTGCATGATAACTCCCAAAACTAGTTAAAAACAATAACCCGCCTATATATAATGATAATTGTAGCGGCATTTGTTTCATTATACCTGTAACTGGGAACAGGATGCTGAGCACCATTAACAGTACATCAAGTTTTTTCACAATTCTCAATTCCTTTCTGCTTTCTAACTTCTATAGCATAATAGTATTTTTTTGTTTTGTATACATACTTAAAAAATATCTTAATCCTACTTATACCAAAAAGTAAATAAAAAAACATAACGATAATTGACAATAGATTACTACTTTTATATGAGAGTATGACAAATCCCGCTTTTTATAAATAAGCGGGATTTGTTTCATAGTTGTATGTAAGGTTATATCCTATCTTTTCGATACAAATTGATCACATCTTTTAAAGCTGCGGCTGCCGCTCCTCTTGGATTGGAAGCTCCGCCAATGGAGGTGACTGATCCCATCGTGTCTGTATAAAAAGTAATTCCTTTTTTGGTTCCTGTGACACTTGCGAGTGAGTGGTTCTGATCTACTGCATATGGTTGTACTTCAAGCCGCACTTTTCCGTCATCGCCTGTATATGCTCTTGCTAGTAGTTTGATTTGTTTTCCTTGTTCTTTTGCTTTCTGGATATCTTGTTTTGATACGTTTTCTATTCCTCTAATACTCACATCTTCAAGTGTATATTCAGTACGGAGTAAACTGTTTGATAGTAGCAACAATTTACAAGCACTATCCATTCCACTCACATCTAATAATGGATTTGTTTCAGCGATTCCTTTTTTCTGTGCTTGCTGTAATGCCTCTTCATACAAAGTGCCATCCTCATGCATTTTCGTTAAAATATAGTTTGTTGTCCCATTTAAAATTCCTTCAACGCGCTCAATTTTACATCCCGCTAGACTAAACTGACCAATATCTAGTGTAGGTAGCGCAGCGGCTGTTGCACCGCTATAGCAGATACGTACATTTGCGACTCGAGCTGCTTCATTTATTTCTTTAAATGATGTAACAAGTGCCCCTTTGGAAATAGAGACAATATCCATTCCTTTTTTTATTGCCTCTAATATATATTCTTTTCCAGGCTCTCCATTTTGAAGATTGGTTGGTGTAGACTCGATAAAAACATGCCCTATCATGTTTTCGTTATGAACTGGATGTTGTTCGATGTATTTATGTAAAGCTGCTGATCCCTCTCCTAGTGTCAGTAAAGTATCGGCACAAAGCCCCTCTGGATGATATAACTTCAAATCGCGTCCAATAATTCCAACAAGGTTTAACTCTAATCCAAATTCTTTTTGAATAAATGACGATTTTTCATGAATTAGTTTTACAAATTCTTTTCCAACGGTGCCATAACCGGCAAGTATTAATTTGATTTGCATAAGATCCTCCGCTAACTCTTGCATGTTAATTTTTTAAAGGTAAATTTAAAACCAGCTGCGGTCCAATTTTTCCTATTCGGCGTTGTCCTCTGTCTTCAAATCCAACTTTTATATATAATTTTTGCGCAGGAATATTTCTTTCGTTTACTGCCAATACAATTTCTTCTATATTCGGAAAGTATGACTCTACATAACTGGATAGCAGTTGCAACGCTCGTTTTGCATATCCGTTTCCTTGTTCAGTGTAATTGATTGAAAATGAAGTGAGTAACAAAGAGTTTTCTTTCGTTGTATATTCTTGCACACGACTTCCAGATTGCAATGAAAAAATACCTACTGGCTTGCCATCAGCTAAAATAACAATAGGATTTCGAGTGGAGTCCTGCTTCGCATTATCTAAAAGTTCCATTGGATGTGCAGTAAATTGCACTTGTTCTTCAGGTAACGTATAGGTTTGTAAAGCTTCTTTATATTTCTCTGTATATGGAACGAGTTGAATAGATTGATTCATTTTCATTACATTTATTCCCCCAGTTATAAAACGTATGTTTCCTTTCATACAAAATCATACACTATTTTTAGGAATAAATGAAATTTTCAGTCTTAAATATATGTATTAGTAAAAATAAAATTAACACTTTTATAATCGTTACCGAATTTCCTTTTCCAAATCTATATAAACAAGTTTTTTCAACTACTAAAATGAATATTACCGATGGGAATTACCAGAAAATTATGTTAGCATTTATTACAACAGATTTTTAATTATCCCAAAGTAACAATAAATAATTTAGGAGGTACTTTTCTTGGATAAAAAAGTAAAAAAGGATTTGATAAAAATTATATCCGTGACTGTTGTAGGTGTCATTCTTATATTATTAATCCCATATCTTTTTAATTATTTTTCCTAACTTGTCTGTTTTTCCATAAACCCAAAATTTTTTCTCAATGAAAAAACATTAGATTACCTATCTATAACATCTACTATAACTTCATTTTTACATTCATGACCTCTTCATATTTTTAATTTTTAACAAAACATTTTCCACTCATCAGTTCATTTCATCAAACTTTCAAATCAAATATCTTGATTATTCTCAAAAAAATCCCCCTCTGGTTACTCAAATCCAAAGGGGGATTCTGTTTTATCGTTTTAAATGTTGATTAGATTGGTCAACTTGTTCTTGTTTTAATTCATTTTGTTCGTCTTTTGGTAATTGTTGATTGTTTTCTTTAACTGGATTGGTCTGTTTGTTTTCTAATAAATCATTTGGCACTTGCGGCATCGCTCGTCCTACGATAGCCGCAAGTTCATCGAGAATGCCTTCGCCAGCTTTTCCTTCTTTAATCCGTTTTCCAATTTGTTTTAAACGTTCGTACGTATCTAAATCAGCAACTACAACTGCGTTAGAACCTTGTGGATCGTGCTTTAAGCTCTCGGCAACGGAGTATTTAATTGTTTCTACTCTTGTACGATCTAACTTAGCACCTACATCGATACCAACAATGGAATACTTACCTAGAACAACAGCCGTTGCATCTCTTACACCAGGTATGTTTGAAGCAATATTTGCGAGATGATCAGCTTTTGTTTCATCTGTTTTACGTGTATTTTCTTTATATGTTACGTTTCTTGTTGTATTTTGATCTGTATTTGAAGTTGGTTTAGGATTCGCTGTATGATCATTCTTTTTTGTACTGCAACTTGCTAATAGAAGTAAACAGATACAAAAGTATAAGGTTTTCCTCAAAGGTGTCACTCCTATTCATTAATCAAAAATTTGTTCTACACTTTGTAGTTTTTTCACTTTTTCTTCGATACCACTATTGGCATTAATAAAGATTTGATAAGTGTCTTTCCCAAGTGTTCCTAAAAATTCATAACATAGTACCTCTTTATGCAAGTCATTTACAACGATCGCTTCACGCTCTTCCATAACTTTTAAATTAGGATTAATTTTCTTCCGTGCATCCGAAACCGATAATGTTGGTTTTGGAATTTTTATATCTTTACGAGATGCTAAATAGTCTCTGGCAGAGAAGCCAACAATCGAACCGTCATCAAGCGCAATTTTCATTTGAATGGATTCTGGATATATACGCACGTTGCCTTGATTCGTGACGAATGTGAAAACGCCAATAGAATCGTATTGGGAGCTTTCATATAACTCCATATTTTTGAATTTATTTTGTTTTAAAAAGGAAAGTCCCTTTTCTCCTGCTTCATTTAAGCTAATCTTTTGTTCTTTTACTTCACGGTTGTTCATAACCCAAATTGGAAAACCGCCTTTTTCAGTAATGTCCATATTCGTTTCACTATTTGTCTTATGGTCTTTTACTGTAATGCTATAAAATTTTTCTTTTGCTCCTTTTCCGCTTTTTTCTGCAGAAATCGTTTCATCCCCCTTTAAGCTAAGGAAAGATTTAGCAATATTTAATGCTTGTTCTTTTGAAATATTTGGACCAGATATGTGCATTTCACCCTTTTTTTCTGTCTGCAAACTTGTAAACGTGGGTCCAAAAGGGCTTTGTGAATAAGCATTACTGTTTTTTTCTACTGTTTTAAATCCATCAATAATCGTGTTATCGGCTGGATTTTTATTAGAAGCAAGTGCCAGTTCAACATCCATCCAACGTAAATTGTTTTTTAAGGCTAGATGCTGCACTTTACGCAGTTCATCTTGAATATTCGCAGCATTACTATATAGTTGCTGGAGTGTTTTATATTCCCCGTCATTCAATGGTTCTTTTTCTAAATCACGTATAGCTGTACGGTAACTAAATTCTCCGATATTTGATAGAAATTCTTCTGTTTTATTGAACGGGAGTAACGTTAGTGGTAATTGCCCAATATCAGAATGTGCTTGAGATGTGATGCGCCACACATCCGCTAATGCAGGTGATAATGATGTTCTTGAATTCATTGCTAATGTTGTTCCGATTTTGTCATGTAATATATCGACTTGATAGGCTAAATCATGGAAAGCTCGCTGGTAGTTATTTTCAGCATGTATTAATACCGCATTTTTTTCTTGGTGCTCTTTATATCCCCAATATCCTGTTCCTACAACTCCGATTGTTAATAAAACAATTAATAAACCTCTAAACATATCTCATCCACCTCCTAACTAGTGACAAAAAATGTGTCTTCCAATTTTCTTAATTTGCGGGCGTCCCCAAATCCATTTACTGGTTGCTGTATCAGGATTAAAGTAATACAATGCTCCTCCAGATGGATCCCATCCGTTAATTGCATCAAGCACGGCTTTTTTTGCTGTTTCATTTGGTGTTAAATTGATCTGGCCGTCTGCAACAGCAGTAAAGGCACGCGGCTCATAAATTACTCCTGCAACTGTGTTCGGAAAATTTGAACTGCTAACACGATTTAAAATAACAGCTGCAACAGCAACTTGTCCGATATATGGTTCACCTCGCGATTCACCATATACAGCATTTGCCAAGATTTTAATGTCGTTTTGCGAGTATCCATTCGGAACATTTGTGCCTTTATTTTGTGCTGGTTTATTATTTTGTGATGGTTTATTACCTTGGTTGTTCGCTGTGTTACTTTGTTGCTTTTCGTATTTGGTAGCTTTAACGAGCTTCTGTTTTGTAGCTGTACCAGCAAGTCCATCAACCTTTAATCCGAATTTTTGTTGAAAATTCCGAAGCGCCCAATATGTACCCCACCCAAAGACACCATCTACTTTCCCATTGTAAAATCCAATGTATTTGAGTCTTGATTGTAGTTCGATTACATCTTCTCCAGAAGCTCCTTTTTGGATAACTTGATTTGAAAAAGCCTTTACCTCTTTCTCATGAACACTACTTACCAACAAAGTAGCCGCCACTGTAATAAGTAGAAGTGGTACTTTGAAGAAAGCTTTACGCTGCATAGTTCAACCTCCTTGAATATGACGATGAATTCAAGGTTATTTTTTGTAAATCTTGCGGTTTTATGTAATGAAGACAAAAAAAGGCACATTCATATGAATATGCCTAAGTGTAAACACTATAAAGTGAAACTTTAATCAGTGAGGGGGGCTTCCCCACTGATTATTAGTTGAACCAATCGGGCTTTTACGGGCAGTTTATCTCCCACCTAACTTCTTAAGAAAAGCGGAAGCGGCTCGTTCAGAATCGCAGGACGTTGGAGCCCCTGACAGAGAGGCGCTTTTTGCCTCGTCCGAGGGGGCGAAACGGCCGGAGATTCTAGCCGCTAGAGCTGGACAATGCTTTCGCCGAATTTTGAGGTGGGAGTATTACTGCCCGTTAATGCGGGATAAAAAATGCGATAAAGGAGCTTATTATGACACGTTTATTTATATGTATCAGCCTTGCCGCAATGGTTTTGTTTATATATACCCCTTTTGCTTCTGTTCATGCGCAGCCTCCATATGCGAAATGGGGAAAGATCGCGGTGCAAATGACGAAAGAAAAATACCCACAAGTTGATATTATTGACTATCTTCATATTGGAAGAAGACCGAAAACAGAAAATATATCAGTGGAAAAATTTAAGCTATGGTTGCGTGACAAGAGCGGAAAAGAATTTGGGGTATTTGTTGATGTAGAGTTTGAAACGAAAACAGAGAAATTTATCAATATTTCTTTTAAAGAAACCCCTAGATAAATACCAACTTGCCGCACATAAAGAAGAAGCATTTTTCAAGGTGAATCAACAAAAATAAAATGAATTCAATTCCATTACTGATGCTTTGGATAGTGTGTAAATACGTAAATCCTGGCTTTAATATCATATGTAATAAAATTCCAGTAAACAGTTTTGTTTTTTTACAGAACAAAACCTATCTTTTTAGTGCATCTCTTGCAAATGTTTCACAAACAATTTGAGTGGTACTAAACCTCGTTTCGGCATCTGACTAGTAATAACTGCGGTGAGTTCTAATTGAGGTACGATTAAAATATATTGTCCTCCATATCCCATCGCAAAATATGTATGATATGGCACGTTGAATATATCTCTATCTAATACCCACCAGTGAAATCCGTATGCTCCAATATGTTTATAGGTAGTAAATTGTTTTTGATGCGATTGTTCGATCCAATTTGAAGACACGAGTTGCTGTTCATTCCAATAACCGTTTTGTAGACATAATAGACCGATTTTCAGCATATCTTTAGGTTTCATTTTCATGCCAAAACCACCCACAAAAATGCCTTGTGGATCTTGTTGCCATTCATAGTTCGTAATGTGTAATGGTTCAAATAAATATTTCTCGGCAAACGCTGCTGTTGTCATCTCTGTCGCTAATTGCAAAATGTAACTTAATATATGAGAAGAACCAGAATTATAATTCATTTTTGTTCCTGGTTGTTCAATGATCGGTTTATTAAGAATATAGTCAATCCAGTTTTTTGACTCTACAAAATCATTTGGGAAAATAACACCGTCACCGAACTCGTTCCACTCTTCTCCCGTTGTCATCGTTAATAAATGATACATTGTTAGTAATTGCTTTTCTTTTGGCATATTTGGAATCCACTCTACAATGGGTGTATGAATACTATGGATATATCCTTTTTCAATTGCAATGCCAATTAGAATAGAGATAATACTTTTCGTTATGGAATTCATTTTATATACACTTTGTGCACATTTCTCTGTTTTATAATATTCTGTAACGATTTCACCTTGTTGATAAACGAGAAAAGCATTTACTTTTTTCTTTTTCAATGTATGTTCTAATTCTGACAAGTTCAATAGAAACTCCTCCATTACTACTTAGCGCTAATTTGACTTATTATAACGAAATTTAATATGAGAAACAAAAAAAGAGTAGATTTTTTCTACTCTTTTTAGGGGTCCTGACGCATGCCCATCAAGCTAACATCCCATAATACTCCCCAGAACGAAAAACTTGTGCATTTTGCTCGTTTTTATTGTATTGGGGTAACCCATTCTTTTTAGCTTGATAGTGATGTAGTGCTATCCCTAAATGAATTTATTACTTTTCAACAACTTTATTATTCAGTAACATATTGGATTATTTTCCTATACACTTATCATATCTTATCCAAATTCATTTTCTTTTTTTCTTTCGAGCTGTCCAACTCTTTTGTAGTTTTTTCCCTAATCTCCATATCCACATCATGACAAGAACCACATATCCTAATATACACAACGGGTTGATAAAATATAATCCTATTAATTCAATTAACCACTCCACTAAAGACCCTTCAGGATTTATATCTAACTCAAAAAGGTTCCACACAAACCACATTATTGTATTGAACCAAAAACTACGTAGTAATCCTGTATTAAACGTGCCGTTTCTCTTATTTTCTTTTCCTTTTAATAAGTAGGTATTAATTACAAAGGCAATGGCTCTTATAAATACAAACGGAAAAACTTAAACAATAAAGAAGAAATTGATAAAGTCTTGCCGTGGTCAACGGATTTACCGTCTAGATGCAGAGTACCGAAAAAAAGTGAAATAATCTTGTCCGGCTATTAAGACCAACACAAGCCATTATTTACTAAAAAATATTGTAGAAACTTTTTTTAAATGATATTTGTCCAAACCATATTTATTCATATTTCATATGATGATTCTAGTTAGATAATACTAACTAATAATTTAAACCCAATTTGGAGGGATATTGGAATGGATGATTTGAAAAAAATGATTTCTTCAACACTTGATGGAAAACAAAAAAATGAAACATTCAATATAGTACTTTCAGATATTTTAAATAGAAATGGTATAACAGATTCATCTCTAAAAAAATTACCCTCAGAGAAAAAAGCACAAATCAAAAAAATCTTTTCTGAATTACAAAATCAAATTAATAATATTTTAGACTAAAAGGAGAGAGTTTATGTCTGGAGTTTGGTATCCAAACCAAGATAAAAAGTGGAACGCACTAGATTCTTCAAAGCCTCATCCATCATTCTACGACCCAACAATTTCAGAAGAAGCTAAGCAAAAAAATAAAATCTATCAATTATCCGAAGAATATATAGCGATTGTTGATTCCGCTGATGTTCAAGTTACTACAACAGATACAAAAGTGGCACTATCGATTCAAGCCTCATTACAAGCAGCAATTATTGCTATTTTAAGCATATCTATCGCAGATAGCGAAAAAGCTGATAAAATTGCACAAGAGCTTTTTCAAAAATCAGCTATTTCACAAATTAATAAACAACGTACTATTATTAGAAATTCTAGAAATGTTTCAGTAACTACTACAGATACTGATATAGCAGTAAATATTCAAATCCTTCTTCAAATTTTACTAGCTTTATTAGTTAAACTAAACGTTTTATAAAGATAATTTAACTTTCCTAGCAAGGTTGTAAATAAAACACTTCCCTAATTCCCCTCCAATTGGGATAGAGTTAGTATAGTCATATGGACACAACTTAGTTAAGTCCTTACAATGGATTTCAAGGAGGAAGTGTCCGTATGACAAACAAGAAATTTAATGAAGAGTTTAAAAAAATGGTTGTTGAATTATATCGTTCGGGACAACCTGTCAAACAATTAAGCAGCGAGTATGGCGTATCAGAAGTAACCGTTTATAAATGGATTAAAATATATTCTCCTATTACATCAGTTGATGAAGATGAAATAACACTAGAAGATCTAAAACAGATGAAAAAAGAAATGCTTCGTCTAAAAGAAGAGAATGAAATTTTAAAAAAGGCTATGGCCATATTCGCGAGAAAATAAAAGATACAGAATTACACCAATTTATTGATTGTCAAAAACAATCGTACTCTGTTCACATGATGTGCCAAACTCTTGGAATAGCAAGAAGTTCTTACTACCAATCTCAGCACAAAACAGAGTCAAAGCGTAGTCGTGAAAATAAAGAGTTAACCAAAAAAATTAAACAAATCCATCAATATAGCGACGAGCGTTACGGTGTACCAAAGATTCATCAAATACTGTTGGAACAAGGTGTACAAGTAAGCATAAAGCGTGTGCAACGGCTCATGAAAAAAGAAAATATTCGTTCTATTATCTTAAAAAAATACAAACCACATTCATCAAAATCAACTGTAGAAGATCGGACAAATCTATTAGAACAGGACTTCTCTACCACGACACTCAATGGAAAGTGGGTAGCGGATATTACCTATATTCACACACAAAAAGATGGTTGGTGTTACCTTGCATCTGTGATGGATTTGTATTCTAAAAAAATTGTTGGGTATTCATTTTCACGAAATATGACAACAGACCTTGTGGTAAAAGCGTTAGAAAACGCTTACTATACACAGAAACCACCAGAAGGTCTCATTCTACATA
>NZ_FOLV01000013.1 GCF_900112415.1 Bacillus sp. 491mf | reverse complement strand
GTATTACCTTGTCCACCACTTACAGGTGTTTTAGATAAGTAACGAGTTCCTATATAGCCAGTGCGGCCGTTATAGCTAATTTTGCTCCAACCATACTCGTCTGCAAGTACTTGTACTTTTTGTCCTTGCGGCAGTGAACCGATTATACCGTAGTCCATTCCAGCGCCGCTGCGTACATTTAGTGCGCTCACATTGATGTAATAGTCTCCACTTCCTTGAGATGAAGTGTTGTTATTGTTGTTTGTTGACGGATTAGAAGTACCGCCTTTAACAAATTTCACAAATTCGCTGCTAACATAACCTGTATTTCCATTATGTTTTACTTTGAACCATCCATTTTCAGCACCAATAACGTTTAATGTTTGACCGTTTAATACGCCACCAATGATACTGTGGTATGTAGCTGGGCCTGTACGAACACGTAAAGATGTAGCATTTACAACATATGTACCGCCTGTTTGAACTGTAACATTGTTGTTATTTTGTTGTTGTTTATCTTGTACAACGTTAGCGTCAGAACCGCCTTTTGTTACATAGTCTTTGCTAACGTAAGCGTTTTGTCCACCGTAGTTAATTTTGAACCAATCTTTTACTTCACCAATGACTTGTACAACTTGTCCTTTATGTATAGAGCCTAATTGTGTGTGTGATGTGCTAGGGCCTGTACGAACACGAAGGGAAGATACATTTACTGTATAATTTCCGCTTGCTGGTTGAATAGTTGAGTTGCCTTGTGATGAAGAGCCTGTATTTACAAAATCGCCGCTAACGTAGCCGACTTTTCCGTTATATTGTATTTTATACCAGCCGTTTTCTTGTCCAATTACGTCTAGTTTCTGTCCTTCATACACACGAGAAGTAATGTCATAATCTGTGCTAGGACCCGTACGAACGCGTAATACGTCTGCATTTACTGTGTATTTTGTGTCGCTTTTTGGAGCTACTTTAGTTGTTTGTTCTGTTTGTGCTGCAGGTTGTTGTGCATTTTGTCCAGTTGTTTCTGCCTGAACTGTGCCCATTGCCGGGGCTGCTGCACCTGCTACAGACACTGCTGCAAGACCAGCAAGATATTTTTTCATAGTTTGTCGATTCCTTTCTGTCTGTATTTTAGGTGATGAAAAAATTACCAACTATAAAAATTCTAAAGTGGTTGTCGACTGATGTCAATGCATATAGGAAAATCCATATATGGTAAAAAGGATAAAAAAGAAGGGTGCTAATTCATTTGCACCTTATTTTAGGAACTAAATCTATATATTAATAATAAATAGATGTATTATTATTCGTTTTTAAGATAAAAAGGCGTTAGAAGTAGAAAAGCTTTGCATAAATGTCTTTTGTAGTAATTTTGTGATCGGGCCTACTTGCCCGTTTTGAATAGGGGTTCCATCTAGATGGGTAAGTGGCATTATTTCAAAGGTTGTGCCTGTAAAGAAGCATTCATCTGCTTTATACACATCATGAATGCCAAATAATTCTTCATGCAGGGAAATATGTAATGTATGGGCAAGTGATATAACATATTGCCTAACAATACCATTTAAAATGAGATGATTTGCAGGATGAGTGTATAGTTTGCCGTTTTTCACAAGAAAGAAGTTAGAATGACTACCTTCTGTGACAATGCCATTTCGAACGAGAAGAGCTTCTTTGCAGCCTCTTCGCTCTGCTTTCGTATTAGCTAGTATATTAGGTAACAAATTTAATGACTTAATATCGCAGCGAAGCCAGCGAATATCGGGCTCTGTTATCGCACGAATTCCATATTCAATCCATAAAGCAGGTCGCTCTTTTTTTCGAATGTAAGCATAAATAGTTGGAGTAGTATCAAAAGAGAAGGCATGAACACGAGGATTGACACCTCGGGAAATTTGTAAATAAATGATGCCATCTTCTTGAAATTGATTCTTTTCAAGTAGTTCGTATAAGAATGAGATAAGCTCAGCTTTTGAAAGGGTAAGGGACAACTCAATTTCTTCCATGGAGCGGTATAACCTTGTTATGTGTGGATCTAATAAGTGCAAAGTACCTTTATAAATACGAATAACTTCATATATGCCATCACCGAACTGTAGACCGCGCTCCTCTATATCAATATGAGGTTGTTCTTTTGCTGTATCAATCATTTTTCCATTCCATAATACAAAGCGTTCATACTTCATGTTTTCCCCTTCCTTCTCCAAGTAGTGTTTGCACATACAAATTCGAAGGTTGAAAGAAAGAATCCTGCTTTATGATATAAAAAATAGCAACGTTCTATCATAGAACGTTGCATAAAGGAGGGTAGCTTGTTTGTTAGGGACAAAGCTTACATGTTTTATTATAGAGATGTTTCATGAATTTTATGTAAAATTTTGGTGAAGGTTGTGTAATGGTTGCGCAACTATAAAAAAAGCACTGATTACTCAGCGCTTTTTTCTTTAATTGCAGTTTTGATTGTACCTGTTTTTGTTTTGTTGCCTTCAAAGAAACGAAGTAAGTCACCTTCAATGATCTTATCTGACATGTGCAATTCGTTTTGAGCACGGTCAACCATTGCTTGTGCTTCATCTTTTGGTACTTGTGCAACCTCACCTGTCAGGCGATTATAGAATGTGCTATTTGTATAAAGGTATTGATCTGTAACGAAGCTTCCATCACGTAATACGACAAATGATTTGCGATCTGGCGCGAACAAGTCATGTCCGAAATGAATATCGTTTGTTGTATCAACACCTAGTAAATTAAGAATTGTTGGTTTTACATCAATTTCTCCAGCAGGTGCTGTAATTGTTTTACCTTCTTTTTGACCAGGAACGTGAATGAAGAAAGGTGTACGTTGTAAGTTCATATGGTCAAATGTTGTAATTTCTTCTTTTCCTAAGAACTGTGCCATTGCACGGTTATGGTTTTCAGAGATACCATAGTGATCACCATAAAATACAATAACAGAGTTATCGTAAAGACCTTCAGCTTTTAAACGTTCAATAAAGTGTTTTAAAGCTTCATCTAAATAGCGAGCTGTTACTACGTAACGGTCAAATACACCGTCACCAGAGTTATAAGGCTCAATTAATTTTGTTCCATCATCATAATCAAATGGATAATGGTTCGTTAATGTAAGGAAACGTGTATAGAACGGTTTCTTAATATTTTTTAACATATCCACTGATTGATCGAAGTACTCAATATCTTTTAAACCCCAACCTAATTTCGTTTCAGGAGTAATTTTATAATCTAATTCATTAAAGTAACGATCGTAACCAAGTGCTGGGTATACGATGTTACGGTTCCAGAACGTTGCGTTGTTTGCATGGAACACAGCTGTGTAATACCCTTGATTGTGCAAGATTTCTGGTGTTGCAATAAATTCATTGTTACCGTGTGTAAAGAATACAGCGCCGCGATCTAACGGATATAATGAGTTGTCTACAAGAAACTCTGCATCAGATGTTTTCCCTTGGCCTGTTTGATGATAGAAGTTTTCAAAGTAATAGCTTTCTTTTGCGAATTGGTTTAAGAATGGTGTTACTTCTTGACCATTTACTTTTGAACCAATTAAGAATGTTTGCATTGATTCAAGAGATACAACGATTACGTTTTTCCCTTTTGCTACGCCGAACATATTTGGGTCTGGCTTTTCTTGTACTGTCTTCACATAGTTTTCTGCTTCTTGCAACTTACTTCCATCTGCAAATGCTTTTTGTGAACTTGATTTTGCTTGTAAACCAAGATCATATACTTGGTGTGTGTATAAACCTAAGTTTTTCACAAGCATAACGCGGTCAAATGAGCGCGTTAATAATTCAGGACGCTCTGTTTCTGCAAGCCCTAAGTTTGCAAAGAAAATAGCAATTGTTGATACAAAATATAATGAGCGCATTGGACGTGAAATACGCTCTGTTTTTGCATACTCTTTCTTTTTCTTTAAAAGAATAAAGAAGAAGATAAGATCAGCAAACGCAACGACAATTTTGTAGTTAAAGAGCTCTTTCACACTAGAGCCAAGACTACCAAAGTTTGACGTTTGTCCCAGTACAGGTAATGTTACGAAGTCGTTATAGAAACCATAGAACATTACGTTACCGACAAGAACGATAGTAAGAACAAAGTCGATTCCAAGTGCAATATAATTTCGTTTTTTTCCTTTTGCGAATAATGCAAGACCCACTAGAAATAATGATGTTGCTAACGGGCTAATAAATAAAATAAATTCTTGCATGAAAGACTCTAATTTTAAGTCGAAACTAGTACGTGTAATAATGTACGTTTTTAACCATAATGTAATGGCGACAAAGAAAGTAAAACGCACGTTTTGAAATTGTGATTTTAAAGATTCCTTCATCCATTTTCACCCTTTCTCTATCAGGCTTGGTCAATTTTGAGAGAAAAATGCTAAAATAAAAAATACATAGTTTTCTTTGCCATGAATAGAGTTTTTTCTTTCGTACATCCATATATGACTTGAACTATGCATACCTTTGTTTTCCTGCCTCTATGTTGTTCCATAAGCACAATGTCATTTTTGTATTATACAACAAAAATTGACTATTAGGAACACACTGGAATTTTACATTTTTTGTATCTTTTTCATTGTAGCTGACAGTGAAAACTTTAACATTGGTTTATATGCTCGTCAACTAAAAAATATAACAAAAATGGCAAAGGATATGTAGAGAAAGTGAGTATTATATTATTGAAAAATTTTTAAAAACAGAAATCGAACACTTGTTCTTTTCGTGTCTATTTGATATAATGAGGGTACATGATAAGTAGCGTAGCCAAGCTAGAACTTACCTTATATTGTATGTGTGTAAAGTTTGCTTATGTTGTAAATAAACGTAGTATATATAGAAATAATGTGAATTTCCCATTAGCAGAGGGTTTTCCTGCTAATGAAGCGCTCTAAATAAGTTTCTTTATTTTGTCACAAATTGACCGCAAATAGCGGGAAAATAACGAGGGGAGATTTCATAGTGAAGGAGAATTTTTCAGTCGAAGCGTTTTGGAATAAAGTAAAAAATGCGGCAATTAAGGCGGGACATTCAGTCATTTATACTAGTTTGTTACTGTTTTATGTATTGCAAAAACGAGATGTTCCAAAACGAGTAAAGCTTGTCATTATTGGTTCTCTTGCGTACTTTATTGCACCGATTGATGCGATTCCTGACTTTGTAGCTGGACTCGGTTATACAGATGACTTAGGGGCATTAACAGCTGCACTTATACAAGCTTCTATGTATGTTGATGAAGAAGTGAAAGAACAAGCGCGTACAAAACTGGGAGAATGGTTTGGTTCTGATGTGGATACGTCACTTATCGATCAAAAGTTAGATTCATGAAGTGAAACGTCTAACAGAAGGAATGGGATATGCCGTCAGGAAAAACACACACGAAGATAAACTTAGTTTCTCTTCCCATCGTATTATTTATGCTCGTCTCTTATGGGTTAACAAATTTTGATTTTTTACTTATGTTTGTAATTGGATTTATCGTTGGAACGTACTTTTTAACGCCGGATTTGGATATTCATAGTTCCGCTTATCGGAAATGGGGACTACTTCGCATCTTTTGGTATCCATATCAAACTGTGATGCCGCATCGCTCACCGCTTACTCATACCATTATTATTGGTGATTTAATTCGTCTTCTCTACATGCTTCTCGTTTTCTCACCATTTTTATATGTGTTAAATAAAACGGTGCTAGAAGGAAAGCTAGTAGAGATTGCAAAGGTACATGAAGTGGAAATTTTCACGTTTGTACTGGGCGTTATAGCTGCTAGTACATTACATATTGTAGCGGACAGCATCAATACAAGGCGGAAAAAGATGAAGCGCCGCAAACGGAGAAAAAGAAGATAGTAAAAGCACTTGCATACTGCAAGTGCTTTTTTGTTATCGATTGTTCTTTGAAATATATCGGCGCTTCGACACGGGATAAAGACCCCTTGACAATATTCGACACGCAAGTAGTCAATCGGCTGAGCTGAATCATCTCGAAAAGTGAAATTTTTAGTCAGCTCGTTGTTCCTTGTTATCTAGTTGTGACATCTTTCATTGTTTCTGAAATACGATCAACAGCTGCTTTTCCAGCGTTTTCAACAGTATCAATTGCATTTTGCATTGCGTCACTTGCTGCTTCAATGCCACGTTTTGTTTTATTACGTCCTTCGTCAATAGCGGCTTGATTTCGATTTTGGTCAGTCATTTGCTATTCCTCCTAAAGTCAGTTTTCTACTTTAGTATAAGAAGATGTTACTTTACTATTCATAAATAAACTGGAAACAGCAGTTTCATTTTTGGTGGATAATTTTAACAACTGGCGTATCATTTCGATTACGATAGGACCTCTAATTTCCTCTCCTAAAATTTACAATAAATACATAAATAATTAAAAATTAATCGATAAAATAATACAAGAAAAGTGCATCTGTTCTCGTTAACAAGATAAAGGAAATTATTATTTTCAGGGGGGAAATACAAATGTTAAAGGAAATATCAACAGCTGCTTTAATGACGAGTGTATTATTTTCGACAGTAAATTCTGCGGCGGATTTGGTTGGGGAATTTCCAAGTCTGAGTGTTCAAGAGAAACAAAGGCATTCAAAGTTTGTAAAAGTGGAAGCAAAAGAAGAAACAGCTGCAGTTGCCAATGCGGGTGATGCAGCGGATGATCCAGCAATTTGGGTTCATCCTCATGATTCTGAAAAGAGTAAGATTATTGGAACGAATAAGGAAGAGGGGATATCTGTCTACGATTTAAAAGGAAAACTGCTGTATTCATATAATTTTGGGAAACTAAATAATGTTGATGTACGATATGGATTTCCCATTGGAGGTAAAAAAATTGATATTGCAGCAGCTTCAAATCGTTCTACAAATACAATCGATATTTTTGCGATAAACTCTAAAACAGGAGAATTAGAAAATATTACGGGATCTCCCATTAAATCAAATATGAAAGAAGTATATGGGTTTAGTCTCTATCATAGTCAAAAAACAGGTGTTTTTTATGCATTAGTTGTAGGGAAGGACGGAACTTTTGAGCAATATGAGTTATTTGACAATGGAAAAGGGAAAATAGAAGGAAAGAAAGTACGTGAATTAAAGTTAAGTTCTCAATCAGAAGGAATTGTAGCAGATGATGAGTATGGAACAATGTATATCGGTGAAGAAGATGTTGCGATTTGGAAATTCAATGCGGAACCAGACGGAGGAAAACAACCGATTACAAAGGTAGATAGTGCTGATGGAAACCATTTAACAGCGGATATTGAAGGTTTGACGATATATTATGGGAAAAATGGGACAGGATATTTAATTGCTTCTAGTCAGGGGAATAATACTTATGCAGTGTATGACCGTAAAGGTAACAATGAGTATATTGGTAATTTTGCTATTGTTGATGGTAAAAATACTGATGGAACGAGTGATACAGACGGTATTGATGTAATGAGTTTTGGATTAGGAAAAAATATCCAAACGGCATTTTTCTAGCGCAGGATGGAGAAAATATAGAACGCGGGAAAATAGTAAATCAGAACTTCAAAATGGTGGATTGGAAAAAGATTGCAAAAGGATTTGACTCAAAATTACAGATAGAAAATAATGTAGACCCTCGTAAACTGAAATTTAGACAAAATAGTTAAGGGAAATAAAAGGACATTTCATTGTATATTGAAATGTTCTTTTTTTAGAAATAATGGGTATAACATATAATCATATCACTTTTGTGAAATAGTGAACAAACAAATTGTGAACAAAATTTGAAAAATTAGATTGTAAATAAAGGAAAATATGATAAAGTATAAATATCACATTACTGAAAACGTTTTCCTAAAACGTTTTATTTTTAGGTGTAAAGGTATGATGACCTGGTGGTCTACTTATATGGTTATTAGGAAACAGGGGATATTGGAAAGGGAGAGGGACTATGAGCACATGGGCACAAACTTATGATCCGCTAGGTAACATTTGGATCTCGGCAGCAGTTGCAATGATTCCGATTATATTTTTCTTTTTGGCTTTAGCAGTTTTTCGTATGAAAGGCTATGTTGCGGGATTTATTACAGTTGTATTAACAGTTATAATTGCACTTTTCGTTTATAAAATGCCATTTACGATGGCGATGGCAGCAACCGGTTATGGATTTGCATATGGATTGTGGCCGATTGCGTGGATTATCGTTATGTCAGTGTTTTTATACAAAATTTCGGTGAAAACAGGACAGTTTGATATTATTCGTGCATCTGTTCTTTCTATTACAAGTGATCATCGTTTACTTGTTATTTTAATTGGTTTTTCGTTTGGCGCGTTTTTAGAGGGGGCAGCTGGATTTGGAGCACCGGTAGCAATTACAGCAGCGCTTCTTGCGGGACTTGGTTTAAATCCATTATACGCAGCTGGACTTTGTTTAATCGCCAATACAGCACCGGTAGCGTTCGGAGCTATGGGGATTCCGATTTTAGTAGCGGGTCAAGTAACAGGTATTGATCCTCATAAAGTAGGACAAATGGCTGGGCATCAATTGCCGCTTCTATCATTATTTGTTCCGTTTTTCATCGTATTTTTAATGGATGGATTAAAAGGTGTGAAACAAACGTGGCCTGCATTATTTGTAGCAGGCGGCTCGTTCGGGGTTACGCAGTTTATTACAGCAACATATCTTGGACCTGAGCTTCCAGACATTACATCAGCATTAGTCAGTTTAGTCAGTTTAGCGCTATTCCTAAAAGTATGGCAGCCAAAAGAAATTTACCGTTCTGAAAAAGGACAGGCTGAAGCAGCGGCAACGGTAGAGGCTGATTCTACAATGCAGTTAACGATGGGAAAAGTTTTAAAAGCATGGTCACCGTTTATTATCTTAACGGTAATGGTTGTTATTTGGAGTCAAAAATTCTTTAAGGATTTATTTGTTCCAGGCGGTGCGCTTGAAAGTTTAGTGTTTAAGTTTAAAGTTCCGGGTCTGCATAATTTAGTCATGAAGGCGGAGCCGATCGTTAATAAACCGACGCCGTATGAAGCGGTATTGAAGCTTGATATTTTATCGGCAACAGGAACAGCAATTTTGATTGCGTGTATCATTACAATGTTTGTTTTAAAAATGAGTCCAAAACAAGCAGTAGCTACATTTAAGGAAACGTTGCAAGAATTAAAAATGCCAATTCTATCAATTGGATTAGTACTTGGTTTTGCATTTATCGCAAATTACTCTGGACTTTCCTCAACGTTAGCATTAGCGTTAGCGGGAACAGGAAGCTTATTCCCATTCTTCTCACCATTCCTTGGCTGGATTGGGGTATTCTTAACAGGATCAGATACATCTGCAAACGCATTGTTCTCAAATCTACAAGCGATTACAGCGCAGCAAGTAGGTGTGAAGGAAGTATTGCTTGTTGCTGCCAATACAACGGGTGGGGTAACGGGTAAAATGATTTCTCCGCAATCGATTGCAATTGCATGTGCGGCAGTTGGACTTACTGGGAAAGAATCGGATTTATTCCGCTTCACAGTGAAACATAGTTTATTCTTTGTAACAATTATCGGCATTATTACATATATTCAAGCTTATTATTTAACTTGGATGATTCCATAAGCACAAACAAAAGGGATTCTCTTATAAGGAGATTCCCCTTTTTCATTATTTTTGATTTTGATAAGGAAAATGAACAGTTTTAATATGGTGTAAGTTGAAATGAAAATGTTGATTACGTGCTGTAATGAGTTCAATTTGACTGTCAGTTACTTCCGTTAATTTTCCAATTTTGTAAGTTTGTATGCCGAGATCAAGTAATACAATATGTTGTTTTAGTTTTTTCATTTGTTCAGAAAACGTTCGGGCAAGTGTGAGTTTGGAGGATGTTGGTGACAGTCTTTCTTTTTCTAAGCCGTAAGGTGTTTCGGCGTCTTTATAAGGAACAAGATATTTGACGTGGTGAAATGGGACGTATAACGTTTGATAGACAGGTGAGAGGAAGACAAAATAGTCATTCATAATATGAGTGACATATCCATGTAAAAAATGTTCGTATGATAGTGCGAGTTCAATAAATTGTCCTTTTGCCACTTGTAGTGTTTTTCGAAGTGAAATTGTCGATTCGGTTGATAATATATCTTGTGGTAGCAAAGATTCTGGAATTGTGAGATTTTCAAAGTCTGGGCATTCTGTGAATGGAGTTAAATGTTGAATGTGTAGACTAGAGATATACATGTATTTTTCTCCATCATACAAGACGATAATATCGGAACCTTTATCAATCATAATTCCTTCAAATGGAAGGTCTCCTGATAATAATACTTGCACGGGTTGATTCATATATTTTTGTAAATGAAGCATAATAATCTCCTTTCTTGTAATTACATACGTTCCTTCTCTTCATCTTTAAGCTGCAAAGATTAATTTCACCCAATAATATAAGCAAAATAGCGTGAAAATGACAGTTGGCGGAATGACGAGAAATGTAGTTTTCATATACGTTCCCCAGCTGATATTTACTTTTCCTTTTCTTGTAATATACATCCACATTAAGGTTGCTAATGTACCGATTGGGAGTAGTAGTGAGCCCATGTCACTACCGATGATGTTTGCAAGATAAATTGTTTTCAATGTAATCGGATCTAGCCCCATTTCGGTAAGAGCGATTGTACCGATCATTAAGGCAGGATGGTTATTAAAGATGTTAGAGAGGATTGAGAGTAAGCCGCCCATAATAAAGCTAGCATGAAATAAGCTACTGGTGATGAGTGGCTGAAGTTTTGTAACGAGAAAGTTAGTTAAACCGATGTTATGAAGTCCGTATACAATTACGTACATAGAAAATGCGAAAATTAACACATACCAAGGTGTTTTCTTAATCATGTCAACTGGTGGAATGCGCAGTTTATGCCATCTCCACCCAAGTAAAATAATAGAGCCAATGACCGCTGTGATGGCGATAGAAAATTGAAAGTACGATGCAATAAACAAGCTGATGCGAACGCATAAAATAAATAAGAGCATTCCAAACATAAATCGTGTTCGCTTACGATTTGCATCTGTTTGGGGTCTTGGCTGCAATGGATGAAAGGATTTTTTGACGAAATTTTCATCTAAATGTATCGGTAAGACCGGGAGGGTTTTCGGTAATTGTTTTTGAAAGATGAGGAATAACAGGAATGCCATAAAGATAAGGCCTAATGTGGCAGGGACAAACATCATTGCTGTATGCATGTATAAATCCATATGGATAATTTTCAAGGCGATTAAATTTACAATATTGCTTACACCAATCGGTGCACTTGAGGCAGTGGCGATGAGTGCGCCGCTTAATAAGTAAGGTATTTTTTGATCATGTTTAAGTCGTAAATGGTGTAACAAAAGCAGTAAAATGGGAGTTGTAATTAATATGCTACCGTCGTTATTAAAGAATAATGTCATGAGAAAGCAAAGAAGATTTGTATACCAAAAGAGGCGAATACCGGAGCTTTTTGCCTTTTTGGCAAGTTGAACAGCGCACCAATGAAAAAAGCCAAAACTCTCTAGTACGATCGCCATGACAATGGTAGCCATAATCGTTATAGCAGCGCCAATAATTTTTGAGCTAATATCACCCAAGTCAGCAACAGAAACAGTGCCGCTTAAAATGACAATCATTGCTCCAACTGTTGCTGGAATTGCTTCATTCATTCCTTTTGGTCGCCAAAAGATGATGAGCATAGTTCCGAGAAACGCGAGTATGGTTATGAGAGATTGGAGGTTTATCAACTCTTTCACTCCTGTTCTTATAGTGAAGTGTCCTTGCAGAACATAGTCCTACACCGGCTTATACTACATATGTATGAAGTGCGGATTCGGCTTGTACTAAGTGAAATAACTATTTTTTGAGTGAAAAGAAAAATTGTAAATATCTTTGCATTTTTTAGACAATGATGTATGATAGGTGCGTAGTAAAAATTTAATCAGTGATAAACTGGGGGTGCCCGTAGAGCTGGGCTGAGAGAGAAGCGTGTTGAAGCTTCTTAACCCTTTGGACCTGATCTGGTTCGTACCAGCGGAGGGAAGTTGTCGGCTTTACATAACAATGTCTTTATGTAGCCAGGTCCTATTCTTTATGATGGGCCTGGCTTTTTTATTTGGCATTGCTAGCCGCTAGTTCTCTTCCTTGTCACAAGAAAAGTGGAGCCGACTGTTTAGACCCGTCGGCTAAGGTTCTTTCGCACCGAAAGCGTTTTTTGTTTTCTCGTGCGGAAGGTTCTTAGACGGAAGGGTTTAGGAGGCGAAACTGGATCACAAGAAAAGTGAAGACACAGGGGAGGAAAAAATGATGAAACAATCTGTTTCAGCTGAGCAAATTGAGTTAAAGTCAAGTTTACCAGGAAGCAAGAAGGTATATGTAGAAGGTACGCGTGAAGACATAAAAGTACCAATGCGTGAGATTGCGCAAAGCGATACAAACGGTGTACCAAACTCGGCTATTCGTGTGTATGATACGAGCGGTCCTTATACAGATCCGAATTACACAGTGGATTTAGAAAAGGGGATTCAGGCGCCGCGCCGCTCGTGGATTGTGGAACGAGGAGATGTAGAAGAGTATGAAGGTCGTGAAGTGAAACCGGAAGATGATGGGGCGAGAGCAGCGTCTACACATACGCCTGTATTCCCGCAAATGGGACGGAAGCCACTTCGGGCAAAAGACGGGGAAAATATTACGCAAATGCATTATGCACGTAAAGGTATCATCACAATAGAGATGGAATATGTAGCCATTCGCGAAGGTGTGGAGCCGGAATTTGTACGGAAGGAAATTGCTGAAGGGCGTGCTATTTTACCAGCAAATATTAATCACCCGGAAGCAGAACCGATGATTATTGGTCGTAACTTTCATGTGAAAGTAAACGCGAATATTGGGAACTCAGCTGTTTCATCCTCTATTGCTGAAGAAGTTGAGAAGATGACGTGGGCAACGCGCTGGGGTGCTGATACGATTATGGACCTATCTACTGGGAAAAATATTCATACGACGCGTGAATGGATTATTCGTAATGCACCTGTACCAGTTGGAACAGTACCGATTTATCAAGCACTTGAAAAGGTAAACGGAATTGCCGAAGATTTAACGTGGGAAGTATACCGTGATACGCTCATTGAACAAGCCGAGCAAGGGGTAGATTATTTTACGATTCATGCTGGCGTGCTACTTCGTTACATTCCGCTTACAGCCAAGCGTGTAACAGGAATTGTATCACGCGGTGGTTCGATTATGGCGCAATGGTGTTTATACCATCATCAAGAAAACTTCTTATATACACACTTTGAAGAAATTTGTGAAATTATGAAGAAGTACGATGTTTCCTTCTCTCTTGGAGATGGATTACGCCCTGGTTCGATTGCGGATGCAAACGATGAAGCTCAATTTTCTGAGCTCGAAACATTAGGAGAGCTTACGAAGATTGCTTGGA
Organism: Bacillus sp. 491mf; assembly: GCF_900112415.1. Lineage (GTDB taxonomy): Bacteria > Bacillota > Bacilli > Bacillales > Bacillaceae_G > Bacillus_A. The sequence goes on along the minus strand of NZ_FOLV01000013.1, from coordinate 97,173 downwards.
AGCATGACGTCCAAGTGATGATTGAAGGGCCAGGGCATGTACCGATGCATTTAATTAAAGAGAATATGGATAAAGAGCTTGAGATTTGTCATGGTGCCCCGTTCTATACGCTTGGGCCATTAACGACAGACATTGCACCTGGTTATGATCATATTACTTCTGCAATCGGTGCAGCGATGATCGGTTGGTTTGGTACAGCAATGCTTTGCTATGTAACGCCGAAAGAACACCTCGGCTTGCCAAACAAAGATGACGTTCGTGAAGGTGTGATTACGTATAAAATTGCTGCACACGCTGCCGATCTTGCAAAAGGTCATAAAACAGCACATGAGCGCGATGATGCTCTTTCGAAAGCGCGTTTTGAATTCCGCTGGCGTGATCAATTCAATTTATCATTAGACCCTGAACGTGCAATGGAATATCACGATGAAACATTGCCAGCAGAGGGAGCAAAGACAGCGCATTTCTGCTCTATGTGCGGTCCTAAGTTTTGCAGTATGAGAATTTCGCATGATATTCGTGAGTATGCGAAAGGGAATGATTTAGAAACAACTGAGGCGATTGAGCGAGGTATGAAAGAAAAAGCCGAAGAGTTTAAAGAAGCGGGGAGTCAGTTGTATAAATAAGTAGAAACTTGAAAAGCTGAAATGAAAAACCTTTCTTTTTTTGGGTGGGCCGGAGGGTATGGCTGTGTGTGGGAGCGGTTAGTGCCCTTTTCTAAACAGCTTTTAATCTATGATCATGTGTACTTAATCTAATATATAATCATCCCCCTGCTGAGTAAGAGCGGGGGATTTGTTGTTCTATTGAGAATGCTTTATATGGAATGGCGACTTGGAGAAAGATTTTAAAATCACATTATACAGTAATAATATTCAGAAAAAATATAAAATTGGTTAAAATGCTATATAATGAATATGTAGAATAACCAATATTTGGTCTTGTTGTTATATGTTATGAAAAGGGGGATGGGGTATTGGAATTAGATGGCTTAAGGGATGATATAGCGGTAAGGGGTAAACGGGGATTACATTTTATTCTAGCTTCAATTATGATTTGGAGTGCTATCTTAGTAGTATGGTTACTTCCGATAAAGGAGGTATCGACAAAAAATTTATTCATATTTTGTATTACTGCAACGCTTTTACCGATTGCTTTTATGATGTCTAAAATAATAAAGGCAGAGTTTTCAACTAAAGATAATTCGTTAAATGCTTTAGGAATATTATTTTCTTGTAATCAATTTTTATATATTTTAATTGCAATGTGGATTTATCAAGCTGTTCCTGAAAAAATGGTTATGATATTAGCAGTAATATTTGGAGCGCATTTATTACCTTTTGGATGGTTATATAAATCTAAAGCGTACTTTGTAATGGCGATAGTTGTTTCTTTCACATCTTTTATAGTAGGAATTATTTTTAGCCCAGCAATAGTGGCAATAGTTATGATATCTTTAGAAATTATATTTTCTATATGGTTAAGTTTTGAGATTAAGGCTTTAGGAAGTCGGATACATAGAGGTGAAAAGTAAAAAACTTTTCGAGGTGAGCGAGGGCCTTAAATAGACAGAGCCTTTTAATCTATGATTATGTGTATATAACTTAATATGTAATTATCCTCCTGCTGAGCGGGGGGATTTTGTTTTTTTATCAAGAATACTTTTCGTAGAAAGTGAGATGAATTGGAGGAAAGAAAGGTGAAGCAGAAGGTTATTCTTGCTATTGCATGTATATTACAGATTTTTTTTGTTGTGACATTTGTTTTGTTATTGTCACCAAGTTATGAGAAGGAAATGGATATTATTTTAACAGCCGTTGGTACGTTGTTTCTCGTATTTAGTAGTTTTGGTCTTTCCGTATATTCATTTGCGAGGAGATGGTACCCAAAATTATCGTTTTTACTTATCGTCACATCGTGTATGTTTCTTGCCTATTTCATTTTGGCCTTCATTCTTCCGGAGGCTGGGATCCCGCCTTATCTCTGTCACCGATTTGTAGAGCGTTAGTATACATTAAAATAGGGACCACCCCTAATCTATTTTTTTGGGTCCCTATTTAGTTTGATAGATTAACGGGCGAAGACGAGCTGTACCCAGTAGAATAAGAGGAAGAGTGTTACGATTGTGGTGAGTGGAATGACAATTAAGGAGACCCTCAAGTAATCTTTCCATTTTACTTTAATTTTATTTTGCTTTAGGATATACATCCAAATAAGAGAAGCGAGTGTACCGATTGGTAATAACAATGATCCCATATCGCTACCGATGATGTTGGCAAGGTAGATGGTTTTGAGGGTAATAGGATCTAATCCCATTTCTGTTAAGGTAATTGTTCCAATCATTAAGGCAGGGTGGTTGTTAAAGATGTTTGATAGAATCGAGACGAGTCCGCCCATGGTAAAGCTGGCATATAATAAGCTTTGATTGACAATCGGTTCGCATACTTGGACAAGCCAAGCTGTTAATCCAGCGTTATGAAGCCCGTAAATAATAACGTACATGGAAAAAGCGAAAATGAGAATGTGCCACGGTGTCTTTTTTAGTATATCGACTGGGTTTGTTCGTAAATAATACCATCTCCAGATGAGGAGAACGAGGGAGCCGACTACCGCGACAATCTCAATCGGAATGGAAAGAAATGAGGCAACGAAAAGAAGACAACGCATAAGGAAGACAAACAGTAACACTTTTAACATAAATTTTGTGCGTTTCTTTTTCGTATTAATTGAATCTGTCCCTTTTAATGGATGAAAGTGTTTTGTGAAAAAGACTTCTTCAATGTCATAAGCGGATTTTGGTAGTTGTTTCGGTAATTTCTTTTTCACAACTAAATACATGAGCCATGACATAAAGATAAGCCCTAATGTTGCAGGGACAAACATCATTGCTGTATGCATATAGAGTGTCATGTGAACGATATTTAATGCGATTAAATTTACAATATTACTAACGCCAATTGGAGCGCTAGAAGCTGTTGCAATCAATGCGCCGCTTAATAAATATGGAATTTGTTGATGCGGTTTTAATTGAAGATTTTTTAGAAGTAAAATTAATATTGGTGTTGTAATTAAAATACTACCATCGTTATTAAACAATAATGTCATAAGAAAGCAGAGTAATTGAATGTACCAATATAGACGATGCCCAGATCCTTTTGCTAAGCTTGCGAGCCTAGCTGCTGCCCAGTGAAAGAAACCGAAACTTTCCAATATAACGGCCATAACGATTGTGGCGATGATGGTAATGGAGGCGCCGCCGATCTTACTAATGATATCGGCAATGTCAGCACGTGAAACGAGGCCGGTAATAATGATAATTCCTGCTCCGATTGCAGCTGGCCATGCTTCATTCAATCCGCCTGGTCGCCAAAAGATGATGGTCATGGTAAGAAGAAAAACAACGACCGTAATCCAAATTTCGATACCCATAGCTAGCCTACCCTTCTAAGTTGTTTAGTTTGAACAAGAGTATTTCAACTTGTCCGAGACTTTCTACTTAATCATATTCAAATTGTTAATAGAAGGTATGAGGCATTACCCTAACTGTTGTAAATATGTGTGTTTAATACTTTAGGGAAAAGACATAGCATATAGGGGATTTTAAATGAAAATAGGCACATAGTCAGTATGTGCCTATTAGGTATTTATAAGAGAAAAGTGATTGCGTACATCTACCTAATTATCTTTTGGTAGGTAAATGCGGAGTGAAATCTACTCTTTATTTTGTGGTAGGTGATGTTTGACTAAGTATTTTGTTATGAGTATAGGTATTTGTGATGCTGTCTGTAATCGTCAGGTAGTTGAACGTCACTTTAAAAATGATCGATCTTTCAAAAATAAGTTCCAGAAGAAGATGAAGCCTGGTAGTAAAATTGCGATACCGATTGCATAAAGGACGAGCAGTGCATAAAATGTTTCTGTCGTTGTAAAGCTTGTGAACACGGTCACTTCTGGGTAAATGATATATGGAAGATGGGCAACGCCGTAAGCATAGCTTGCAAATCCATATTGGGCGACGACAGAAAGAACTGCAATACGCGGCCAACCTAGTATTCCTTGCCTGTTGTTTGTCCACCAAAGTGATGAATAGCCAATGGTAAAAAAGATAATTGAGATTGTAAACCATAGAATTTGTTTCATTAAACCTTCCATAAGCCAATGTGTTTCCGGTTCCGTGACGACAAGTGCGATGATAGCGGTGACAAGCGTTGCAGGACCGAGTAAGATGGCATTTCTTCGATATAGCCGGTATGTATCTTTAGAGCCTTGTTCGCTAGCAAAGTCGGCGAGAAAGAGGGCTGATAAAAAGAGTTCGGACGTTAAACCGAAGAGCATGTACCAATATACGACCGGGCTTGATAATAGCTTTCCGTATAGTAACGTTTCTTTCCCGTTAGCAGTCGTAATGAAAGCTCCTTCTGTTACAGGGAGAACTGTAATTAAGAGAGCTGGAATTAATAGACCCGTAATGCCTGAAATTGTGCGCAGCATATGCTCGTACTTTGGTACCGAGTAAGCAAATACCATAAAGGTACTGCGGATGGCAACGAGAATGAGAATTAAGGTAACAGGAACAAACATTGCTGTTGCAAGTGTAAATGCAGCCTTTGGGAAGAATCCGAGAAACGCTACAACGACAAAGACTAGAAATGTATTCGTAACTTCCCATGTTGGAGACAAGTAGCGATTCGCTAGCTTTCCAGCAAGTGTTGGATGCTTTGCGTACACCATCCCCCAAAAGCCAGCTCCGAAATCGATCGAGCCTAAAATACTGTATACAAAAATGACGGCCCAGAGAATGATAATAGCAATACTTGCTTCATGCATGTGAATCCCCCCTGTTCGATTGTAAGTCGTTCTTTAGTGGATGGCGCTTAAAGAACGTTCGTAAGACAAAGACAGTTAATGTGCCGAGCGCGATGTAAAGGACGACAAAGACGATAAATAATGGTCCGACAAAATCAGCGCGCGTAGCAGCATCTGTCGTCCGCTGAAATCCATAAATTGTCCAAGGTTGACGGCCGCTACAGCTGAAAATCCAGCCGAATTCAATGCCAAGAAGCATAATTGGACCACACGCCGCAACGGCCCACAGCATCCATTTCGGCAATTGTCCTCCTTTTTTTCTGTAAATGAAGTACCAATATCCAAGGGCAATTGCAGCGACGGCAAATGTGAATGTAGCTGTTCCAACCATTAAATCAAAGAATAAATGGGTGTAGAAAGGCGGCCACGTTTCTTTTGGAAATTCATTTAATCCTTTTACAACTGTATTTGGAGACAGGCCAACTAACATGCTCAGTAAGTTTGGAAATTCAATAGCGTATTTTAATTTGTTTGTTTCTGGGTCAAGTACGCCGCCAATAGCTAGCGGTGCATGTGATTGTGTTTGATATAAAGCTTCTGCTGCTGCTAATTTTTCTGGCGAGTGCTCATGAAGGGCAATCGCAGATTCATGTCCAGAGAGCCACATGATTGCACCTGCAATAAACGTGACGATTAGACCTAAATATAGTCCTTTTTTATGATAGGTAATCTCCTGTGCGCTTTTGTTTCGTTTTAATAATTTAAAACCGGCAATCGAAGCAATGACAGCAGCTCCTGTTGCATAAGCTGTAATGACAACGTGAATGGAGCTTGTGACAAAGCTTGGATTGAAAAAGGCTTTCCAAGGGTCGACATTGTAGACCGAGCCGTCTGCAGCCATTGAAAACCCGGCTGGTGTATTCATCCACGTATTTGCTGATGTGATAAGCACAGCAGATGCAGTTGCACCAAACATCACAAAAAAGAGCGATATTAATCGCATGAATGGTGGCAATTTATCAGCAGCATACACGTAAATGGACATGAATAATGCTTCTAGGAAGAAGGCGAAAATTTCAATTTGAAACGGGACGGAAATGACTTGTCCAACAATCTTCGCAAAGCCAGGCCAAAGCAAGGAAATTTGGACGCCTACAATTGTTCCTGTTGGAATGGCAACACCGAGAAGAATTGCAAATGCTTTCGTCCATCTTTTGGCCATTACAGAATAATCGGGGTCCTTTTTCCAGTGATATAACACTTCGCTTATAAAAATCATTAAAGAAAGTCCAATTCCTAGCGTTGCAAAAATAATATGGAAGGCTAACGATGATCCAAAGAAAGCGCGCGATAGTGTAACAGTATCCATATGTCTACTCCTCATCTTTTTTTACCATTATTTTCTTACCTTTATGGAAAATTTATTCGAAAAAGTGACAAAAAATATATATGTACTTGAGGAGGGATTATGATATTATAATGTTGAAATCTTCGGAAAAAAATAAAAAGAAGAATTTGAATTTTATAATTGTGCTTTGGAGAAAAATGGTTTATAATGCTTTATGCAAACATAAGTTCTGTTTTGTTTTTATAGACTAGAGGGTAATGTTCACTGGATTTAGTCGTATTCATGAAACGGAGGGAAAAGTTTTCATGTATCCAGAGGTCATTAAAAAAATGGCATTTTCGAAAGAGCATAAAGATTTATTGTTAAAGCTATATAATAAAGAAATTACAAGGCGTGAATATGATCGTCTCGTACAAACATTATATCGGCCCGCAAAAGAAAGCGTGTAGTGAAAGAATCATTTCATTACTATAGCAATAAAGGAAAAGAGGTAACCTGCCAAAGGTTACCTCTCTTTTGTATGGTGATGGATACTTGTTGTTAATTGAAATAGTAAGCCCTTCTTGCTAGAAGCTTCATTTCATGATAGAGAAAGTGAATTTAGTATAGAGAATTTTTGTTTATATGCTCGTCATATGAGAATTACCCTAGACATATATATAGGTTAGCTTAACCTTATGGGTAGCTGTAAAGAGCTGATGAGAAAGGGAGGGATCATATGAACATTTTGCTTTGCTGCGCTGCAGGGATGTCTACGAGTTTACTTGTTACAAAGATGGAGACAGCAGCAGAGGCGCAAGGGATAGAAGCAAGAATTTGGGCCGTATCCGGGGCGGAAGTGCGCAATCATATCGATGAAGCGGATGTGTTATTACTCGGCCCGCAAGTACGTTATCTATTACCGAAAATGCAGGAGCTTTGTAAAGAAAAAGGAATACCTGTTAATATCATTCAATCAGTGCACTACGGACTTTGTAATGGGGAAGCGGTGTTACAAGCAGCATTGTCAATGAAGGCATAAGGGGAGTGGAGAGGATGACGGGATTTTTAGAAAGATACGTTATGCCTGCAGCAGGAAGAATTGCTGAGCAGCGTCACTTACAAGCTGTTCGAGACGGAATTATTTTAACGATGCCTTTCTTAATTATCGGATCATTTTTCTTAATCATTAGTGCGTTGCCGATACCTGGGTATAATGAGTTTATGGCCAATTTATTTGGAGATGGTTGGCAGAAAACATTAGGGTATCCGGTAAGTGCTACGTTTAATATTATGTCTTTAATAGCCTCTTTTGGAATCGCTTACAGATTGGCGGAACAATATAAAGTAGATGCATTAGCGTCAGGGGCATTGTCGCTTGTGTCTTTTTTAGTAGCAACGCCATTTCAAGTTACTCATGTTGTAGAAACGACGAAGGAAAGTATTTTAGTAGAAGGGGTAATTCCAGCTGCACTTACAGGCAGTCAAGGTTTATTTGTGGCGATGATATTAGCACTTATATCTACAGAAATATACCGCGTTATTATACAGAGAAATATTGTGATTAAAATGCCTGAAACGGTACCACCAGCCGTGTCGCGTTCGTTTGTTGCACTCATTCCTGGTTTTGTCGTGATTACTTTCGTATGGATTATACGGTTAATTCTAGAACGTACTTCATTTGTGAGCGTTCATAATATTGTGGGACAATTGTTACAAGCGCCGCTTAGTGCACTTGGTGCTAGCTTATTTGGAGCTGTAGTTGCGATTATTCTTATTCAAGTATTGTGGGCGTGCGGGATTCACGGAGCAGCAATTGTTGGCGGAGTGATGGGACCAATTTGGCTCTCATTAATGGATCAAAACCGCGTCGCCTTTCAAGCTGGGCAGGGTGTGCCAAATACAATTACACAGCAATTCTTTGATTTATGGATTTATATGGGCGGTTCTGGGGCAACGCTCGCACTTGTTGTGGCGATGTTACTATTTGCACGAAGTCAGCAATTAAAAAGTTTAGGCCGACTATCTATTGGACCAGGTATTTTTAATATTAATGAGATGGTGACATTTGGAATGCCAATTGTGTTAAATCCCCTTCTTCTCATTCCATTTATTCTTGTTCCTCTTGTCCTAACAATTGTGACATACTTTGCGATGGAGTGGGGGGTTGTTGCACGGCCAAGCGGCGCAGCTGTACCGTGGACAACACCGATTCTGTTTAGCGGCTATTTAGCGACAGGAGGTAAGGTTTCAGGTGTTGTAATGCAGCTAGTAAACTTCTTCCTAGCTTTTTTTATCTATTTCCCATTCTTAAAAATGTGGGATAAGCAAAAGCTGGCAGAAGAAAGGGGGGAGCAATAGAGGGAAATGGATACGCTCGAGACAACGGCTTTTCATTTAATTTTACATGGAGGAAATGCGAGAAGCTCGGCGATGGAGGCAATTCAATTTGCGAAACAAGGAAAACTTTCCGAAGCGGACGGAAAATTGCAAGAGGCAGACAGCGAGTTAAAGGAAGCCCATCGCTTACAGACAGCGCTGATTCAACAAGAGGCCGGCGGCGAACGGGTCGAACTTACGTTACTGTTCGTTCACGCGCAGGATCACCTTATGAATGCTATAACAATGAAGGAATTAGCGAGTGAGTTTGTTGATTTATATAGGAAGATGTTAGATGGAAAATAGGCCTTGCGGATGCAAGGTCTTTTTCATGCACCGAAAACGACAAGTAAAACAAATAACGGAACCGCTTATGTACATATCTATTTATTTTTTCCACATTTATGTAAAAATAAAGTTGTAAGGGGGGGCTGAAATGAAGATTCATATTGATTTAGACCCAGCACATGAAGAACTAGAAATCGTGATAAGGACGAAAGAAATGACTGAAGATGTTCAGCACATTTTGAAAATATTAGAAGGGGGGACGATCAAGCAAATTGTTGGGATAGCAGATCAGCAGTTTTATTTACTAGAGTTTAAAGAAATATATTGGTTCTATTCGGAAGGCAGAAAGGTATTTGCCCAAACGACAAAAGGAAACCTTGAAGTAAAACACCGCTTGTATGAATTAGAGACCTCTCTGCAGCACGAAGGATTTGTGAGGTTCTCCAAATCAACAATTGCAAATATAAAGCATGTGAAAAGTTTTGAAATGTCGTTTAGTGGCAGCATGTGTGCCCATTTTTCAAACGGGATGAAAGAGTACGTTTCGCGAAAATATGTGCCGCTTATTAAAGAAGTTTTGAATATAGGAGGTTAGTAAGATGATGGATAGAATAGGTGCAAAGTTGGCAGCTGGTATGGGGATGGCGATGTTTTATAGCTTACTATTTTTAGGCATCGGTTATGCAAATGGGATGGAGACAATCGAGACAAGGACATTGTTAATTCAGCTTGTTGTCGCAAATATCATTGGGATCATTTTCTCCGTTGCTTCTTTTGTTTTTGAGAGGGAAGAGTGGAGCCTGTTAAAGCAAACAATGATTCATTTCATTATATTACTAGGAACATTTCTCCCAGTAGCAGTATGGATGGGATGGGTTCCTAGTCATGCAAGTGCCATTTTCATTTGTGTAGGAAGCTTTATTATTATTTACCTCGTGATATGGTTTGCAATGACAATGTATTGGAAGAAAAAGATTGAGGGTTTAAATAACCAAATTAAATAAGAAGGAGAATACAAAACACGCCGGGTATGGAAAGTACTTGGCGTGTTTTGTATGAATGTGATCGTTTAGTTAATAACTGTGATTTCGCCTAAGCCACGAATCAACCGTTTTATATACCATTGTTTCGGCTTGAATATAGGTAATATATAATCGATGGCTTGTTGCGGATCTACCTTTTTTCCGCACGTATAGCAGTCAATGGCTGCGAACTTTTTTTCTGGATACGTATGAATAGAGATGTGACTTTCCGATAGTAAAACTAATATTGTAACTCCAGATGGTTCGAATGTTATGGAGTCTACTGATAATATAGTTGCACCGCACACATTGGCTGCCGTGACTAAATGTTGTTGTAAGAATTCACAATCATTTAATAAGGCAGTGTCTATCCCCCACATATCTACTATTATATGTCTTCCAAATGTTGAATACTCCATGATACCTCCTGTTTTATATAAGACTAATATTCCATATCTTCTTGATAGCAACGGTGTAGTGTAAGTTTGTTCTCTGTGTTGATTACTGCATTTTTCTGTTCCTCTAAGAGGTCTTCTCTAAAGCGAAATAATAAAGCGAGGTTGTTTGGAAGTGTTCGATGAGGAACGGTTACGGGTAGTGGGTTTCTATTGCGCATAATAGAAGAAGAATTGGTCGCGATATGAAAGCCCCAATCGTTTCCGAAAGAAGGAACGATGGTATGATAACTTGCAACTGTTAATCCAGTACTGCGAATTGTTTGGCCTATGCTCCAATAGGTAAGCGGTGCATCTTCTGGTGAGTTAGATTGACAGACGAACGCGCCACCTTTCGTAAGGAAGCTAGATACAACAGAAAATAATTCTTTCGTATATAGCTGACTTAATGTCTCGGTTGCGGGGTCTGGGAAGTCGATAATAATCACGTCATATTTACGAGATTTTGTACGTAAAAATTTTCGAGCATCGTATGCATGGATTTTTACACGCTTATCGAAAAAAGCACCTTCATTTAATGCGACAATTTCAGGCACATTGGTTGCAATTTTGATAACTTCTTCATCCAAATCGACAAGATCGACGCGGCGAACCGTTTGATATTTTAAAACTTCTCTTAATGCAAGGCCATCACCGCCCCCTAAAATGAGAACAGATTTTGGAGAATCTACTAGCGCCATTGCAGGATGAACAAGTGCTTCATGATACAGCCGCTCGTCTACAGAGCTAAATTGTAATTGTTCATCAAGATACATTCTGACATCATTTACTTTTAGCACATCAACCTTCTGGTATTGACTCTTTCCTTGAAATAGAGCGGTATGTTTGTCTGCTAATATTTCTCCTAAACTTAGTTTGTCCCATATATCACCGTGGCTGTAACTTTGAGATGATGTTGAGTTTGATGTATTGCTGTTATATTTTTTACAACCTGAAGTAGATTCTTTCTTTTGATCTTGCTTCCGACAGTTTCTTGACATATTGAGCCCCTTTCTTTTATGTGAAATATATTTTGTAGGTTCATGTTAGTATATGTAAATTACCAGGGGAGAATTGGGTTATTTTCAATTTTGGGAGAATTTTTTTATAGAATAGATTCATAGAGAATTTTGTTCGGAAAAACTTTTTTTCTAAACGTATACAACTAGAGAACTAATCGCTGTATAAATTTCATGTAAATGTGTGTCAATAATGCGTTCTTTTTGTAACACATAGTCTTATTTCTAGTAATACAAAAGAAAAACGTGCAAAAAACATTGATAGAAGTTTTACTTTGTTACATTTGATTCTTTAATCATTATTACTCCGACAACGCCAGAAGAAGCAATTCAAGAAGCGCATCATTTTCAAACCAGGCTCATACAATCAGAAACAAGAGGAGAAAAAATAGAGATTACATTACTACACTGAATAAACTTTCAATTTATAAAAAATCGATTCGAAAGGAGAACGTGTAGCATGCGTGGAATAAAAATTACAACAATTGGCGGTGGCTCTAGTTATACACCAGAATTAATTGAAGGTTTTATTAAGCGCTATCATGAACTTCCTGTTCGTGAAATTTGGTTAGTTGATGTGGAAGAAGGAAAGGAAAAGTTAGAGATTGTTGGGAACTTAGCGAAGCGTATGGTGAAAAAGGCAGGAGTACCAATTGATATTCATCTGACATTAGATCGCCGCGAAGCGTTAAAAGATGCTGACTTTGTGACAACGCAGTTTCGCGTTGGATTATTAGAAGCACGCGGTAAAGATGAAGTCATTCCGCTAAAGTATGATGTAATCGGTCAGGAGACAAATGGTCCCGGCGGGTTATTTAAAGCTTTACGAACGATTCCTGTTATTTTGGCTATTTGTAAAGACATAGAAGAACTCTGCCCGAATGCATGGTTAATTAATTTTACAAATCCAGCGGGTATGGTAACAGAAGCTATTCTTCGCTACACGAACATTCAAAAGGTTGTTGGGTTATGCAACGTTCCGATTGGGATTCGTATGGAATTAGCGAAGATTCTCGATGTTGATTCAAGCCGTGTACATGTTGATTTTGCAGGATTAAATCATATGGTGTACGGATTAGATGTGTATGTAGATGGTGTAAGCGTCATGGACCGTGTGCTGGAACTCGTGACCGACCCAGAGAAACAAATGACGATGAAAAATATTGCAGCGCTTGATTGGGAACCGGATTTCATTCGCGCGCTTCGGGCAATTCCATGCCCATACCACCGTTATTACTACAAAACACGCGAAATGTTAGAAGAAGAAAAGCAAGCATCAATGGAAAATGGTACACGTGCAGAAGTGGTGAAAAAGCTAGAGAATGATCTGTTTGAACTATATAAAGATCCAAACTTAGACATTAAACCACCACAACTAGAAAAACGAGGCGGAGCATATTATAGCGATGCTGCCTGTAGTTTAATTACGTCTATTTATAACAATAAAGGTGACATTCAGCCTGTAAATACAAGAAATAACGGTGCAATCGCAAGTTTGCCAGCTGACTCCGCTGTTGAAGTAAACTGTGTGATTACAAAAAATGGCCCAAAACCGCTTGCGGTTGGGGACTTGCCAGTACCAGTTCGCGGGCTAGTACAACAAATTAAATCGTTTGAACGTGTAACAATTGAAGCTGCAGTAACAGGTGATTATCATAAGGCGCTGCTTGCGATGACGATTAATCCACTTGTTCCATCCGATAAAGTAGCAAAACAAATTTTAGATGAAATGCTAGACGCTCATAGAACATATCTTCCGCAATTTTTTAAAAAAGCGGAGAACTAAAAGCGGCGCTATGGAGCCCGCTTTTTCAGTTTGAATTATCTCTCTTTTTTTAGGTGAGCGAGCGTGATTTTTTGTTGGAAGTATCTGTTGAAGAATCATATAGGAGGGGATGTAATGATTCAATTAATTGTAAATGCAGATGACTTCGGTTTAACGCGAGGTGTAAATTACGGCATTGTTGACGCGCATGTGAATGGGCTTGTGAATTCTGCAACGATGATGATGAATATGCCAGGGGTAGAGCATGCCGTACAATTAGCGAAGGAATATAAGACGCTCGGGGTTGGTGTACATCTTGTCTTAACCGCGGGAAAACCGCTTCTTTCTGATGTACCTTCTCTTGTGAAAGAAGATGGTTCGTTTCATTCACAAAGTACGGTGTGGGGAGGAAATATAGATTCATATGATGTTGAGAAGGAATGGACTGCACAAATTGAAAAGTTTCTATCATATGGTTTAACACCGACGCACCTTGATAGCCATCATCATGTACATGCACTGCCAATTTTGCATGATGTCTTAGAGCGATTGGCAGCGAAATATCATCTTCCAGTGCGCCGCTGTGAACAAGAACGTGCGATATGTCCATTTTCTGATGTGTTTTTGCACGATTTTTACGGAGATGGTGTAACGGACGACTACTTTATGACTTTGCAAGAGCGTGTAGCGGACGGAGCGACAGTTGAAATCATGGTACATCCAGCTTATGTAGATGCAGAGTTGATGAAATGTTCGTCTTATGTGATGAAGCGTGTTGAAGAGTTGCGTATTTTAACAGAGAGCAAGCTTCCGAGCGGGGTGGAGCTTGTGAAGTTTTAGAAATAGAGCTGACCAAAAAGTCTACTTTTGATTCAGCTCCAGCGAATGGACGATTCGTGTGTCGAACGTTGTCGAAGGGTCTTTAAATCGTGTCGAAGCGCCGATATATTTGAAAAAGCGCTGATAAATGTATCATTTGCGCCGATATATTGCGAAAAGCGCTGATATATTTGGTGGACATGTGAAAGGAGCGCATTCAAAAGGTACTTATGTGCCCGTTGAGTGCGCTCCTATTATTATTTCGTCCAAAGTTTGACCAGTTCTAAGTCGCTAGCTGAATATTCCCTTTCTCCATAACGAACTTTTTCATAGATCGGTATAATATTTGCTGGTTTATTCAGCCTTGATAGCCACTGCTGCACGGTCTCATATGGTTTTCTTCTATTATGTTTAGGTAGGGTTTTTTCCCATTTTATAAGTGCTTGTCGGATTTCATTGTGAATCGAATGGATGTCATTGCTATGTTCATCTGCTATCGGAGTAGTTTCTGTGTTGACTTGTTGTTTAGGACGTAAGGTAGGGTAGGATTCGGTTGGTTTTTTCTTTTTGAAATATAGGAAAGCAAGAATGATAGTTGCGGTGATAATTAAGGTAGTTAGCCATGATTTTTTGTTATTTTTAATGCTTTCATTGATGGTACCTAAAATCTTAACTTTCCATGACATTTGAATCGGTTGACCTTCTAGTTTCTCATTGTCGTCTTTAATTTCATATGCTTCATCACTTGGAATACCTGGTGGCTTCCCATTCCAATCCGCTTCATAGTTATAGTAATGCCCCCAACCTATAAATTTTCTAAATTCCTGTTGTGTAAACAAAGAAAATGTAGATAGTCCGGATGAAATGATTACAAACATCACAACAATTATCGTGCGAGAGAACCAGAGCCGATTTTTAGGCATGCGCAATGCAACTCCTGTTTCTAAATTTGTTTGTTCTATAAATCGTAACATAATTTGCAGGAATAATAAATTGAATATTCAAAAAATAATAGTGAAATCCTCCAAAGTGTGAGGAGGATGTAAGGTTAGCTTTTATAGTACCGACAAAATCATCCCGCTGATTGCACCAATTATCACAATGATCCACGGCGGCATTTTCCAAAAGGAAAGCATCGTAAATAAGAGTAATGCGACAATGAAATCAGCTGGCTGCATAACCGTGCTTGTCCAAATGGGATGATAGAAAGCGGCGAGTAAAATGCCGACAACCGCTGCATTTATTCCAAACATAGCTCCTTGTATGTACGGTTTGCGGCGCAGCGCATCCCAAAATGGCAATACGCCGACAACAAGTAAGAAGGCAGGAAGGAAAATGGCGATTGTCGCAATCGTTGCCCCGGCGGCGCCGTTCATAATAGCCCCGATATAAGCGGCAAATGTAAATAATGGTCCGGGCACAGCTTGCGTCATTCCATAGCCAGCGAGAAATTGTTCTTTCGTTATATAGCCGTTTGACACAAATTCATTTTCTAAGAGCGGAAGAACGACATGACCGCCGCCAAAGACGAGAGAACCAGAGCGATAGAAACTATCAAACATAGCAATCCAGTGCGAGAAAGGGCGTAATATCGGTAATAGTATGAATAAGAGAAAAAATAAAGATAGGCATAGCGCTGCGACTTTACGAGAGATAGAAATCGATATTTCTGTTTTAGCCGTGATTGTGTGCTCTCTGTATAAGAGCCAGCCAACGATGCCTGCGCATAGAATCACAATGATTTGTATCCAAACTGTTTGGAATAATAGAACGGTAGCCGCGGCGATGACTGCAATCGTTACGCGGTTCCGGTCTGGGGTTAGCTTTTGTGCCATTCCCCATAATGCATGAGCGACAATCGCTACGGCTACTAGCTTTAGGCCGTGAATCCATCCTGCGTGTGCAATATCGATCTGCTGTAGTAATGAAGCAAACAGGACGAGCGCAAGAACAGAAGGGAGCGTAAATCCAAGCCAAGAAACAATCGCTCCAAGTATACCGCCTCGTGATAACCCAATTCCGATTCCAACTTGACTGCTAGCAGGACCAGGAAGAAATTGGCAAAGAGCTACCAAATCAGCGTAGCTTCTTTCATCTATCCATTTTCGCTTTTGGACGTATTCGTTATGAAAATAGCCAAGATGTGCAACAGGTCCTCCAAAGGAAGTAAGCCCAAGTTTCGTGGAGACGAGAAAGATTTCTGTTAATATTTGCAAATGCTTTGTAATACTTTGTTTAGAGTTCATCATATTTCGGCGAGGAGACCCCGACTTCTAAGCGAAAGCGTAAGTCGGGGACGAATCGCTTTCTCTCCTTTCGATGAGTAAAGTATCGGTATATTCGACTCGTTTCAATTTTTTTACACTTGCGGACGCATGAATTTTGCTTCCGTCTAACAGTCTTAAGTCAAAATACCCTGTTTTTCGTCTTCCGAAAATAAAGCACTCTTGCCCTTCGTAGACCACTTTGTCAAATAGCTGAAACCCTTTTACGTATCGTTCTGCCTTATTCGATTTGCGCTTCCCGCCTTTCCCAATCGTTGCTTTATACAACTGACGGTTGTTCTTGCGAACGAATTTCATGAGATACACTGCATCAATAGGTTTCGCTACTGGATAACCACTCACGCATCGCGCATCGACGATGTGTGATGCGTGTATGCTTCGTGAGATATCCGTATGTCAACTGGGCATGGGGATAGATTTCTTTGATTCCGTTATAGATAAACCATCGCATCACGGTCATCTGAGAGGCATCTCGCAATGATTTGCTTTTCCGCTTAATGGTATGTTCTAATCCTTTTCGATGAATTTCATTATGACACGTTTCGCACAGTGTAATCAAATTATCAGGACGATCTCCGCCTGTTTTCCGACTTTCAATGTGATGCACATTAAGGATTTTGTCTTTCTTCTTTCCTTTACAGCGCTGACACGTGTGACGATCGCGAAACAAGACATATTCTCTAGTATTCTCTAGTGTTCTAAAACCCCATTTGTTCGCCTTGTTGATATTGCTCTCCTTGAATATCGGGGTTTTTCAGCAGTTGTGTGTCAAATTGAGCAACTTCCACTGTTAGTTTGGTAACAGGAAGGATGTCATGTACAAGGCTTACGATTTTGAGATGAGAATTGACTTTATGTTGTACCGAAGGGGCTAACCAACCTTTTGGTTTCTTACGGTTTAAAAACCTTGCCTTTCGGTAGCGTGTTGTACGGTTTCTTCTCGCTTTTCGAAACTGGGAACGAGTCGTCAGTAATTCTTGGATATCGGTACGAAGCTGTACATTTGCTTCGAATAGAACCTTTTGTTCTGTTGGCGCAGAAACACCAATGTGTTTTGTTCCTGCGTCAATTCCTAAGGAAACAGATTGTTTGTATCCACTGCTCCCATAGAGTAATTGAATGGTAAATGGTGTTCGTTTGATTACCTTTGCTTTTCGTTCCTGTAATAAGCGCCTTGCTTTTCTTGGCGAACATGGCATGACAGGTTCATCGTGTTTGTTTCTTACGTATACGAACAAAACGTATACCTCCTTTTTTGGAGTGTGTGCCTCATACCCAATGTTGGAAAGGCTTGTTAGGTCTACAGCACCGCTCCTACCCATCAGAGCTTTTAACCATAGACGACAGGGCTGCGGACTTGAGGAGTATCCACAGGTGTCATGACCAAACCAACGTAGTTCGCGAAAGACTGAGGGTAGTCAACAAAGGCCTTTGCAAGCCTCCACTTCAAACCGCATCAGCGGGTAAGTGGCGGGTTATTGGCAGTGATAGAAGTCACCTTTTTCTTGAATAAAGTTTTTTATAAATTTTATGTATGGCCAGACGCTTTCGCCCCTCCAAAAAGGGAATGTTGTTTTTATCATATCGAATCTATGTAAATAAGGAAATGGCGAGAATGTTATGAATATGTAAAATTGCATAATTGAGAAGTGGTTTTTTATGGTACAGTGAATTTGTAAGAAGATAGCCTCCTAACTATCTTTGATCTAACGGATAATAGCTCTACAAAATTACTTGTCATTGAGAAAGAACAAAAGAAATCTCTTCATTGAGGATTCCTTTGTTCTTTCTCTTTTTTCTTTGTTTTCACATGGCTCGGCCGTTCTTTGCAATATATCGGCGCTTCGACACAATATAAAGACCCTTCGGTAATATTCGACATACAAGTAGTCGATTCAAAGTGAAAGGAGCTAACTAAAAAGTAGACTTTTTAGTTAGCTCCTTATAATCTTGCGTCCTTCCAAAAATTCACTTCTAAATGAGAGGAAGGGTTGTAAGGGAGAAGTGTATATCCTTGTGAATGAAGATAGTCAATGATTTTTGGTAAGATTTGTACGGTAACGTTTGAATCATGCATTAAAATGACTTCGATTGAATTATCACTTTGATTCATTACTCGTTCCAATACGGCAAATGGATTATGTGCGCTTTTCCAATCGTATGTATCGATTGTCCAATCCCACATTTTATAGTGAGAGGAAACGAGAGCGTCGCGATAATTTTTCTTTAAATAGGGCATACTGCCATAAGGAACGCGAACAAGATGTGTGTCAATTCCAGTAATCATCCGAACAATTTTCCGGGCCTGTTCCATTTCAGAAACTAAAATAGAGGGATCACCATTATAAAGGGATTTTGCATTGTGAGACATACTATGTAATCCTAAATAATGACCTTCTTGAATGACTCGTTTTGTTGTTTGAGGATAACGAGAGACGCGTCCACCGATAACAAAGAAGGTTGCTTTTCCGTTTTTTTGCTTTAAAATGTTTAAAATTTGTGATGTGTATTTGTTTGGTCCATCATCGAATGTTAAATAAGCTACTTTTGTTTGCGAAGCAGCGGTATATTGATGGAGCGGTTGTGTTTCAGAATGAGAGATAGGGCGATTCTCATGTGAAGGTACAACGGCACCCTGCATAGGTGATAGAAAACAAAAGATGATAGTCGAAAACAAACAAAGAAGTAAAAATGTTCGCTTAATCATGATAATCACCCTAATTTGAAGATTGTACTGTTATCTTGCTCCAAGGTGGACCTTCTCAAACGAACTATATTTTGGAAAACAAAAAAACAGGAAATTTCTTTAAAGAAATTTTCCTGTTTGTATATTTTTACGTTGTATTGGTTATGCTATTTTTATTCTTCACGTCTTTTTACTTTTTTATAGATTGAAATAATTGGTTTATAGCGATCGTGTACAAGACCGATAATTTCTGCCACAATTTCAGTAATTAAAATAAGCAGGAATAGAAGAACAATTGAGAGCCATAATGTTGCTTTTGAGAAAATAATGGCATTTACACTAAAGAAAATACCAAATGCATAAATAATTAGCACCGTTGTTCGATGAGAGAACCCTATTGCCAGTAAGCGGTGATGCAAATGCGATTTATCTGGTGCTGAAATAGGTTTCTTATTTACAACACGGCGAATAATCGCAAATGTTGTATCAAAGATTGGTACCCCTAAAATAATGATTGGAACGATAAAGCTAAATAATGTTACGCTTTTGTATAGTCCGAGTAGTGACAGCACCGCAATGCAATATCCTAAAAACAGTGCCCCCGTATCTCCCATAAAGATTTTCGCTGGATGGAAGTTATAGAATAAAAATCCAATTGTACTTGCTAATACGATAAGTGCAAGCGGTAAAATAATTGCACTACCGGCACCAGTCACGCTAGTAGCAGCCATGTAAGCTAATGTTGCAAGAACAATGGAAGAAATGCCAGCTGATAATCCGTCAAGTCCGTCAATTAAATTAATAGCATTCGTAATACCGACAATCCAAAAGACTGTAATTGGATAAGATAGCCATCCAAGTTCAGTGTCTCCTAAGATTGGAATGTAAAGCACTGGTATTTGTAAGTTTTTCACGATTAACAAAGCGACTAAAAGTTGTCCACCGAATTTTACTTTTGCAGATAATTCATACATATCATCTAAAATTCCAATGATAATGATGATGACAGCACCTATACTAATCGATACGATACGCTGTTCATACAAGCCGCTAACAAAGCACCCTATAGCAACTCCGATAAAGATTGCCAGTCCGCCAAGACGCGGCATAATGTTCTGGTGTACTTTACGAGCATTTGGCTTGTCTGTTGCCCCGATCTTAAAGGCTAACTTAATTACGAAAGGGGTAGCGATCAGTACGGTAATGAACGATGCCAAAACTGCATAAATAATTCGTGAGTCCATTAATACCCCACCTTTTATATTTTAACGTATTGAAATCTCTTTTTTACTTTAAAATTCAATATAAGTTTTTGGCTCATAACATATGGTATCACAAAAAGAATGGAATTCAATCTTTTTTTCGCATGACTTTAAATTGTAATATCTGAAATATATGACATTTTAAAAGCGAATTATAAGATGAAAATTAATCTTAATATGGATGTTTTACAGAAAAATATGTATGTTTCTTATGCGAGGATGATGTGGGGTGGTATATAATGGTTATGGTAGAACTGCGTTGTGTAAATATATACGTTGAGAGAATAGCGGAATACAGGTGAATGCTTTTTTCTTGTTATAAGCTATTAGGAGAAAGTTGATTTTGCAGCTAGGAATTGCTTTATAATAATTATGGAGCTATAGATAATATATTTTTTATAGGGGGAGAAACCATGATTTTAGTCGTTGGCGGAGCAGGGTATATTGGAAGTCATACAGTAAAACAATTGTTAGACCAAAAATTTGAAGTGGTCGTATTAGATAACTTATCAACTGGTCATCGTGAAAGTGTTGATGAGAGAGCGATCTTAGAAGTAGGAGATTTAAGTAACGCAGCAGATTTGGATCGTGTATTTGGTAACTACTCTATTGATGCTGTTATGCATTTTGCGGCAAATAGTCTTGTTGGTGAATCTGTTTCCAATCCGTTGAAATATTATAAAAACAACGTATCGGCAACGATGACGTTGCTAGAGAAAATGATGGAGCATGGCGTAACATCATTTATTTTCTCTTCAACAGCGGCAACGTACGGAATTCCAGAAACAGATATGATTACAGAAAAGACGGCAACAAATCCAATTAATACATACGGACGCACTAAATTAATGGTTGAGCATATTTTACAAGATTTTCATGCCGCTTATGGCCTGAAATATGTTGTACTTCGCTACTTTAATGCAGCGGGAGCCCATGTATCAGGAACAATTGGTGAAGATCATACGCCAGAGACACATTTAATTCCGCTTGTACTTCAGCATTTATTAGGAAAACGTGAATCGATTGCTGTTTTTGGTACAGATTATGATACACATGACGGTACTTGTATTCGCGATTATATTCATGTGACAGACTTAGCGGAGGCGCACATTTTAGCGCTGCAAAGTTTACAAAATGAGCAAAAATCAAATGAAGTATACAACTTAGGGAACGGAAAAGGATTTTCTGTTAAAGAAGTGATTGAAACGTGTGAACGTGTAACGGAGAAGAAAGCAAATGTGATTAGCGCGGAGCGCCGCGCTGGAGATCCTGCAAGGCTTATCGCTTCATCAGAAAAGATTTATAATGAATTAGGTTGGAAGGCAAAATATTCGCTTGAAGAAATGATTCAAACAGCTTGGGAATGGCATACATCCCATCCGGACGGATATAGTAAGTAAAAACAAGTCAGCTGCTTCCTTGTAGCTGACTTGTTTTTATATATCTTTTAGAAAATATTTCCTTTTGACATTATGGATTCTCATATATAATAACAAGTGTTGTCGTATATGACGAATCGAGAAACTGAAAGAAGAGAGGAATTGAATATGACAGAACGCATTAAAGTAATGACGATTTTTGGAACGCGTCCGGAAGCTATCAAAATGGCCCCTCTCGTGTTGGAATTGCAAAAACATTCACAGCAAATTGAGCCTATTGTGACTGTAACAGCACAACATCGTCAAATGTTGGATCAAGTGTTAGACATTTTTGGTATTAAGCCAAATTATGATTTAAATATTATGAAAGACCGTCAAACGTTAATTGATATTACAACCCGTGGTTTAGAAGGTTTAGATAAAATCATGAAAGAAGCGAAACCAGATATCGTTCTTGTACATGGTGATACAACGACGACATTTATTGCAAGTCTCGCTGCTTTTTATAATCAAATTCCAATTGGTCATGTGGAAGCTGGCCTTCGTACATGGGATAAATATTCTCCATATCCAGAAGAAATGAACCGTCAATTAACGGGTGTAATGGCAGATCTTCATTTTGCACCAACAGCGAAGTCTGCAACGAACTTACAACAAGAGAACAAAAAAGAGGTAAACATTTTCATTACAGGAAATACAGCAATTGATGCGTTAAAAACGACAGTGAAAGAATCGTATACGCATCCGGTGTTAGAGAAAGTTGGAGATAGCCGCCTCGTTCTCATGACAGCTCATCGCCGTGAAAATTTAGGTGAGCCGATGCGTAATATGTTCCGTGCTATTAAACGTCTTGTTGAAACTCATGAAGACGTGCAAGTAGTATATCCGGTACATATGAATCCTGTTGTTCGTGAAATTGCAGGAGAAATTTTAGGGGAGCATGATCGTATTCATTTAATTGAACCGCTTGATGTTATTGACTTCCATAACTTTGCAGCTCGCTCATACTTAATGTTAACGGATTCTGGCGGTGTGCAAGAAGAAGCGCCATCACTTGGTGTGCCGGTTCTTGTTCTGCGTGATACTACAGAGCGTCCAGAAGGTATTGAGGCTGGTACATTAAAGCTTGCTGGTACAGATGAAGAGACGATTTTCAACTTAGCAAATGAGTTATTATCAGATAAAGAAGCTCACAGTGCAATGGCAAAAGCATCGAATCCATACGGTGATGGTCAGGCGTCAGGGCGTATTGTGAAGGCGATTGTAGAATACTTTAATAAATAAGATGAAAAACAGCTGTCCCTAAAAAGGAGACAGCTGTTTTTTTAATGTCCAGACATTTGCCATTCTTCATCTGATTGCTGATTGGATGAAGGTGTCTTTTGTGTATTGGAATTATGATTCGGTTTAGCTGGTTCTTGCTTTTCAGCTTGTGTATTCGAATTTTGATCATGTTTAGCTGGTTCTTGTTTTTCTTGCTCTGTATTTTGGCCGTTCGTTGGTTTAGCCGGTTCTTTTGTTTCAGGTTGTTCTTGCGTACCTGACGAAGAATCTGGTATTTCTAAGTTTTGATTAAAGGTATGGCGAACTTCTTGAATGTTTATTTCGTTTGGAACGAAATAATAAATTCCATCGATTTTCTTATCTTCGCCTTCTAGTTTTAACGTTTGAATGCTAGATGCATCAAAACCAGAGAATTTTTTATAGAGTGCAAGGCCATCAGATACAGGTATGTCTGTTTTGATATATTTCCCGATTGCTTTTGCAAGATCGTTTATTTTAAATACGGTAGTAGGTGAGTTTAATTCATGTACGACCGCCGCAAGTACTTGACGTTGACGAGCTGCACGTCCAAAATCACCATTTGGATCTTGCTTTCTCATTCGAACATAAGCTAATGCTTCTTCTCCGTTTAAATGCTGTTGTCCTTTTTTAAACTCAATCTTTTTGTAATAGTTCACATCAGATCGTTCCCAAAAATCAAATGGAACATCAACTGTAACGCCGCCAACAGCATCGACGATACCTTTAAATCCTTTAAAGTCCAGTTTTATATAGTGATCCACAGGCACTTTTAGAAAGTTTTCGACTGTTTCTCTTGTCATTTTTTCTCCGCCATAGGCATGAGCTGCGTTTATCTTATCTTTTTTATCACGCCCTGCAATTGTCACACGTGAATCGCGCGGGATACTCATTAAAGATACTTTTTGTGAATTTGGATTAATTGTTGCAAACATTAAGGAATCAGTTCGTCCATTTTCGCCACCTGTTGCATAATCTTCAATTCCCATAATTAAAAGACTAAATGGTTTTTTCGTAATTTCTACATCTTCTGTACGGAGTTTCGATTTATCGTGCTGCATACCGCTATAAATTCCCATTAAAGAAGAATAGGAATTATAAGCATAAACTCCTCCACCTCCGATAAGGAGGGCGAAAATAAGGAATATGAAACCTTTACGTCTTCTTTTCTTTTTTGTTCTTCGATTTTGGAGATGATGATAACGATCTTCCATAAATAATCTCCTTTAAGTGTAAATTAGTGTTGTACTATATAAATCCAAATTGACTTTCCAACATACAAGTCACGGCCATGTTGGGCAAAAAGTACCCCGCTACTTTCTTTCTCTCTTTGTTTAAATATCGCATGTGGCAGAAAAAGGTTTTTAAGTCAGTTTTTCAACTTGGATTTATATCTTGTTCTAGATATAACATCTCATCTTCGTTAATTGTACATTTCCCATTTGTGATTTCAATCATCCATTCTGTGAATGATTGTTTTTGATCTTCCTCCACATATGTATCGCATATGACGTGATCTAAGTAGTGTATATCTTTAATAGCATATATAGAGTTGCGTAATTCATTTTCAACTTTTCCAAGCAATGTATAATCAATTTTTGTTTTCATGACGCGCATCAATTTTCGTTCAACGATGCCGATATGATTGAGCCCTTCACTTGTACATTTTCCGTATGCGCGAATTAAACCACCTGCTCCGAGTTTAATGCCGCCGAAATAACGTGTGACAACGACTACAGTATCTTTTAAGTGACGTTTCTTTAATACTTCTAGAATAGGTACACCAGCCGTGCCGCTCGGTTCTCCGTCGTCATTTGCTTTTTGTATTTGGTCGTGCTCACCAATTAAGTAGGCTGAGCAATTATGAGTTGCATTCCAATGTTGCTTTTTAATCTTTTGGATAAATTCTTGTGCTTCTGCTTCTGTTGTTGCGCGGTTTGCATAGCAAATAAAGCGAGATTTTTGAATAACGATTTCATGTTCGCCGTATCCTTTTAATGTAAAATATTGTAATAACAATAATATACGCTCCTATCTTAATAAATTGCAACTTTGACTCTATCTCAATCTTTTTTCGTCTCTCAGAAGGTGAAGGATTTACAAGATAAATAATCAATACTTTTTTATTCTAAAAGGGCTAGTTTGGAGTTTCAAATCTTTTTTGTATAAGTTTGACTCTTTCTATTATAATTTGAATTTTTTTGTTGTAAATTGGTGAGATAGTATTTATAATCTTTACCTTTCGTTTATTCGTCAATTAATGCACCTTTTTCCATTTTCATGTACAATAAATAATAAAACTGTTTATAAGGTAGGTACGAAAATGAAAATAGCTATTGTCACTGATAGTACGGCATATATACCAAAACATGTACGTGAAGAGTTACAAATACATATGATTCCTTTAAACGTTATTTTGGGAAATGAATCTTATCAAGAAGAAATGGAAATTACAGCGGAAGACTTTTATGAGAAAGTTAGGGAGCAAGGAGAACTGGCGAAGACGTCGCAACCAGCTATCGGGGAGTTTATTAAGTTGTTTGAAGAGCTAGGAAAAGAGTATGATGCGGTGATTAGTATACATCTTTCTAGCGGCATTAGTGGCACATACCAGACGGCAACGACAGCTGGTCAAATGGTAGAAGGAGTCGACGTATATACATACGACTCAGAAATTAGTTGTGAAGTACAAGGATTTTATGTACGTGAAGGCGCAAAAATGGCGAGTGAAGGGAAAAGCCCAGAAGAGATTCTTTCTCGTTTTGATGAAATGAAGAAAACAATGGATGCGTACTTCGTTGTTGACGATTTACATCATTTGCAGCGCGGCGGTCGTTTAAATAGTGCACAAGCATTTATTGGAAGCTTATTACAAGTAAAGCCGGTATTATATTTCCGTGATAAAATCATTATTCCATTTGAAAAAATTCGTACGCGTAAAAAAGCATTAAAACGTATTGTAGAAATCTTTGATGAACAAGCAAGTAAAGGAATCCCAATGGAAGCTGTTGTTGTCCATGCGAATCGAGAAGAAGAAGCAAAAGAATTGGAGCGGGAATTGAAAGAACTATACCCGCATGTTGAATTTCGAATCAGTTATTTTGGACCAGTAATTGGAACGCATTTAGGCGAAGGTTCGCTTGCATTAGGATGGTATACAAAATAATAAAAATGAGGCTCTCTTTTAAGTAGGGAGCTTTTTTGGTAAAAATATAAAAAATAAGTAATTCTACTTACTTTTTATAAGAAACTATTTTATAATAAAAAAGAGGTGAAACATATGGAACATAATCCGTGTTTATGTCCAAAGTTCGAATCTGCTTTTACACTTCTTAGTAAAAAGTGGACAGGTTTAATTATTAAATCATTATTAGAAGAACCGAAACGATTTCGGGAAATTGCTGATATTATTCCAAATATGAGCGACCGTATGTTATCAGAGCGTTTAAAGGAATTAGAGAGTGAAGGAATTGTTGTGCGTTCCGTTTATCCTGAAGTGCCAGTACGCATTGAGTATGGCTTAACAGATAAAGGGAAAGCGTTAGAGAGTGTTATGCAAGAAGTGCAAAAATGGGCGGAGAAATGGGTTCATTAATAAAGTGAATTTTGGTAGCTCAGGAAAAAGTGCAAGTGGAGATTCTTGCGCTTTTTTTATTTGCGTGTATTGAGTGGGAAACGGCATAAAAACCTCCTTTTTTTAGGGGAGGGCGAGAGGGACTGGCCGTGTATGGGAGCGGTCAGGGTCTGTTTTTGTCACGTGCGAGTGGCGTTTGTATTGACTTTTTCGAAGCAGCGATTTATGTGTCGGGACGTTGAAATTAAGAATGAAATGAAAGCCCTTCCTTTTTTAGGGTGAGTGAGAGTATTTGTTTGTGAATGGAAGTTAGTTGTATGTTAGAAAATCAATATAAAATTATATGAAAATAATAGAAAAGTAGTGGACTGGTAAATTATTCTATGTAATAATAAGGGAGTTTGAATGTGTTATATTTTTGTAAAAAAACTGAAATTGTACAAAAAAGGGAAAAGGGTTATCGTTTTATTTCCTTATTTCTTTACAAGAAAATACAATATTAGAATGGAAGTGTCAAAAAACTACAAGCATAATATTACATTTCTTTTACAAAAACGTAACATTATAAAAAAGCATTGGTAATTATGGTATAAATTTATTAGATAAATTCGGGAAACTAAAAAAAGAAAGCGGTGTAAAACAAAATGAAAAAATTAAAAATCGCATCTTGCGCATTAGCTGCAGGATTTATGATGTTTTCAGTAGTAACACCAAACGCATTTGCTGAAGATGTAAATACACAAATTCAACAACAAAAAGACACTTTACATAAACAACAACAAGAACGTGATGAAATCCAAAAACAAATGGATGAATTAAAGAAGACAATTCAAGGGTTAGATAAGTCTGTTCAAGAGAACGAAGCGAAACTTGCTGAAACGATCAAGCTAGTTGAAGATGCACAAAAAACAATTGAACAAAAAGATAAAGAGATTGCAGAGTTACAAACGAAAATTGCACAGCGTGAAGAACTGTTAAGAAAGCGCTTAGTTGCTCTTCAAGAGAAACCAAATACGAACGTTGTAACAGAAGTAGTTGTAAACTCTAAAAGTATTGCGGATTTAGTTGATCGTTTAACTTCTGTTTCACAAATTCTTGATTCTGACCAAGATATTATGAAAACGCAACAAAGTGATCAAGCGAAAGTGAAAAAAGATGTAGAGCTTATCAAAGAAAAACAAAAAGAATTAAAAGATGCACAAGCGAAAATCGAAACTGCGAAAAAAGAACTTGATGTTGAAAAAGCGAAAAAGCAAACAGCAATCGATGAATTAAACGCAAAAATGCAAACGGTTGTAAACGGAATGCAAAGCACAGAGGGTCAATTAAAAGACCTAGAAAAGCAAGCTCTATATTTACAAAGCTTAGCTGAAAAAGCAGTACAACCAGCGCAACAACCAGCGCAACAACCAGCAAATAATGGTGGTGGACAAGAGAAACCTAAGCCAAAAGAAGTTAAGCCAAATCCTGGTCCTACTCCTCCAGCTCCTGGTGTACTTGGAAAAGCACAACAATACCTTGGTATGCCATATGTTTGGGGTAGTGCAAGCCCATCTAACGGTGGATTTGACTGCAGTGGATTCATTTCTTACATTTACGGCGTAGGTCGTCAAGATGTAGCTGGATACTGGAATTCTACTCAGCACATTAGCGATCCACAACCTGGTGATTTAGTATTCTTCCAAGGTACGTATAAAGCAGGTCCATCTCATATCGGTATTTATGCTGGTAACGGACAAATGATTCACGCTGGTGATAAAGGGATTTCATACTCTGACTTGGGCAGTTCTTACAACCAAAAACATTTCTTAGGATACGGTAGATTCTAAGATTTCTAATGAAATAAATTACGTGTATAAGGTCGATAGCTTACTATTTTAAAAGTAGGTTATCGGCTTTTTTGCGTTTTTACAAACTCTTTCCAAGCTTTTATAGTAAAAGCAGAAAGGGGGGAATCTGGTTTAAAACTTATATCCCTTTGCGTATAGTTGACCCGGATAAATGATTATACGCAAAACAAGACCGTTCCTAACAAGAACCTGCCGTTATTCTTTCACAATAGGTGAATGAGAAGGTGATAACCTTGCGGACAGGAAAAGGGTGAGATTCCTTTTCGGAAGTTGGCTTTTGTCTTGGTCCGCCAACGTTTTGATAGAATTTTATAAGTTTTTTAAACCAGGAGTGAGATGCTAGAAGGTCGTCAATTACTGTTAGAGGAAGTACCTGTATCGAAAGAAGAACTGCATCAATTAGAGCGAGAAGGCCATATTCGTTATGAGAAAGGCGTTGTAAAGAAAAACTCTCGTTATATATGTAAGCGCTGCGGAAATAAAGAGCAACGATTGTTTTTTTCGTTTCGATGCTATCGCTGCGGTGCGATGTGCATGTATTGCCGGAAGTGTATCATGATGGGAAGAGTGAGTGAATGTACAAAGCTCGTTCGCTGGACTGGTCCGATACAAAACGAAGTGATTGCGAATTGTTTGAGGTGGGATGGTCAGTTATCAGAAGGGCAGCGAAAGGCTGCAGATGGAATTGTTAGGGCGGTAGAGCGAAAAGAATCATTTTTCGTCTGGGCTGTATGCGGTGCGGGGAAAACAGAGATGTTATTTCATGGGATACAAGAAGCGCTGCATAGGGGAGAACGTATTTGTATCGCTACGCCGCGGACGGATGTTGTACTTGAACTTTATCCGCGTTTACAGGAAGTGTTCCCATCTGTTTCAATTTGCGCGTTATACGGGGGAAGTGACGACTTATCAAAAAATGCGCAGCTTGTTATTTCGACAACGCATCAACTTCTTCGTTATTACAGGGCGTTTGATGTAATGATTGTGGATGAAATTGATGCTTTCCCTTATTCAGTGGATGAAACGCTGCAATATGCAGTTCGCCTTGCTAGTAAAGAAAATGCTTCGTTTATTTATTTGACAGCGACGCCGTCTAAAGATTGGCAGAGAAAGCTTCGGAATGGAAAACAAACCGGTGTGATTATTCCGGCGCGCTACCACCGTTATCCCCTCCCTGTCCCTCTTTTTCGCTGGTGTGGTAATTGGCGAAAATCCATCGAAAAGAAAATGTTACCTTCTAATGTTTTGCGGTGGCTCCATATGTATTTAGAAAAACAATATCCTCTATTTCTATTTGTTCCTCATGTTTGTTATGTAGAAGAAATCGTTTCTATTTTAAAAGGTATCGATGATCGTATAGAGGGTGTGCATGCGGAAGAGGCAAACCGGAAAGAGAAAGTGGCTTCGTTTCGAAAAGGAGAGATTCCGTTATTAGTAACGACGACGATTTTAGAACGAGGCGTTACTGTTTCGAATTTACAAGTGGCAGTGTTAGGAGCAGAAGAGCATGTCTTTTCAGAAAGTGCACTCGTTCAAATTGCCGGGCGGGCAGGGCGCAGTCGTCACGCTCCTTCTGGAGATGTCATCTATTTTCACTACGGCAAGACAGAGGCGATGGTTGCGGCGAAAAAACAAATTCAAATGATGAATAAACGAGCGAAGCAAGAAGGGTTAATTGACTAATGAATTGTCTTCTGTGCGACGATGTTGTCTCTATTTTGCCGAGCTGGTTTTCCTTTTTTGTTGAACAAGATAAGCGGTATGTATGCACGCATTGTGAACAAAAATTTTCTTATATTATAGGAGATATTTGTGCGGATTGCGGCAGAATGTTTCAATCTTTAGCGGATGAGTATAGAGAAGGAGAATATTGTCAGGATTGTTTACGCTGGAGGAAAGATCCGCATTTTCGGCATGTATATGTCAAAAATCGCTCTGTCTATGTATATAATGATTGGATGAAAGAAGTGTTAGCTCGGTTTAAGTTTCGCGGTGATGCGGCTCTTGTGCAAATATTCTTTTCTGCTTTTGCGAATGCTTTTCGGCAACATTTTCCGCATTGTGATTGTATTGTTCCGATTCCGCTTAGCTTGCCGCGTCAATATGAACGAGGATTTAATCAAGCCGAATTATTAGCGGCATGTTTATCGGCCACGGTAATGAAGACATCTCTTGTGCGAAGCGGTGCAGAGAAGCAAAGTAAGAAAACGAGAGCGGAGCGATTGCAGCGTTCTCGGCCTTTTTATTTTGCGGCGGATGAGTCTTTTCGTGGGAAGGATATTGTCTTAATTGATGATGTGTATACAACCGGTATTACGGTGCGGCAGGCGGCGGAATGTTTCTATGAAAAAGGAGCGAAGAACGTGTCGTCTTTGACGTTATGCCGCTGATTTTTCATTTGCGGTCTTTTTTACTACTGTAGTTTGATGTAAGCGCGCTTTCTACTTGAAAAGCAAAAAGAACTTGTAGCAATCACTACAAGTTCTTTTTGAGATAATAATAAGGGTAATACAAACTATCTTAACAAGTAAAACAGGGGAACTTACCTAGGTGATTATTTGACAAGTTTATTGTATAACAAATATTAACATTTGGATCACTTAATTTTGAAAACTTTGTGAATTAGGAAAATTAAACAATTTATTCATTCAACAAACTTTTTTATCAAATATAAAAACTCTATGAAAAACTGACAGAAAAGCAATTTTTTTAATGGGCGAGAGGGACTGACTATGTATAGAGTTGGTCAAGACCTTTTCCTACCACGCGCAAAGTTTTAATACAAAGAAAGACAGCGAGGTGTAGTTCCATTTTTCGATATGTATACTAGAATACTTTTTGTTATATGTAAGCTCACACAAATAATCTGCACATCAATTTAATTTTGATAGACAGATTATTTGTACGATAATTTATTATAAGTGCGAGAAGATTACATGAATGCTTTTAAAAGAGTTGTGATTAACGGAATTAATCCACCTAAAAATGATAAAACTGCAATTGCGATTGCCATAATAATTCCTCCTTTTATATTTTTTGAAAATTAAGAATTTTGTAAGTTTAGTATATTATAGATTCAAGAATATGGCAATATGTTTTTTTGAAATTGTATATCATCATAGTTTTTATCTCTATATATCCATTTTAATTTTCCGGCATATAAGTTTCTGTTATGCGAAATACAACATGACCGCTACTTGTTTTCTCCTTTTGTTTTAAATTTAGCATGTGGCAGAAAAGGGCCCTGACCGCTCCATGCATGGTCAGACCCTCTCGCCCACCTAAAAAAGTGGTTTTTGTATTGGTTTTTCAAGTTGTATTTATATACTCGCATTATGCAGTGACACTATTAAATCTTTGTAAGGAGAAATCTGTGTCTATTATTCAATTTAATACAAATGATTGGATAAACCTCTGCATAACATAATTGTGTGGGACAATTTTAAATTCGATGAGGGGGTCTGTTATGTTTCATAAGTTCAAACGGTTCTTTGCATTGGTAACGGCTTTTATTTTGATTTCTTGCTCTTTTTCTATTTCATCTGCTTTTGCTAGTTCTGTACAAATATCTGGGGGGATTTTTCCACCGTCAG
This sequence comes from Bacillus sp. 491mf, assembly GCF_900112415.1. Lineage (GTDB taxonomy): Bacteria > Bacillota > Bacilli > Bacillales > Bacillaceae_G > Bacillus_A. The sequence continues at coordinate 65,383 of NZ_FOLV01000013.1, read as the reverse complement.
AATCGTTTACTCCTGGGAGTTGGTTTTTAGGGGCAACTCCTGAGAATAGTTCGGATAAACCACCTATCGTATTCGTTCAAGGTAAGAATGGAAATGCTAAGAACTGGTATGGTGAAACTGTTTATCACGGTATGAATGATATGTATAGCTACGCTTACAATGCAGGGTATCAAACTGTTTTTGTTCAGCTGTATGATGCGGCTGGAAAAGGTTCGGCAAGTGAGTGGGACAATGGACGTTTGCTCGCGTCTATGCTGGAGGAAATCTATAATCGCTTTGGGAAGAAAGTGAATATTGTCGCGCACAGTAAAGGTGGGCCAGACACGCAAGCAGCGCTTATTCATTACGGTGCCAGCCGTTATGTTGGAAATGTAGTGACGCTTGCTTCTCCGCATTATGGATCTAATTTAGCGGACTTAGCGTATAGCTGGTGGGCAGGCTGGCTTGCTTCTTTACTGGGGCAACAAGATGCGGGCACGTATTCTTTACAGACGGGGGAAATGGCGCAGTTTCGTAATGTAACGGATAGTAATCCGAACGCAAAGTTAAACCGGTATTATACAGTAGCGGGAACAAGTTGGGGACCGGCCTTCTCCGCATTGTCCGTAGGTGGGTTTTACCTCTCTTGGTATGGTGCGAATGATGGGTTAGTTAACGAATGGAGTACGAAGCTGCCTTATGGAAAACATCTATTTACAGACTCTAGTCTTGATCATGATAGCATTCGAATGGGATCAGCTGTATTTTCACGGATTGAGCCTTATTTGCGTAGTGCTGCACCATCTCCTTCTATGGTAAGCGAAAGTATGCTTGGAGAATCACAAAAAAGCTTGGCTAGTAATGCGAATCAAACAGTGCTTGGAGGAACTCTCCCAGCAAATAGCTGGGCGGAACAAACCTTTGCGGTGGACACTGTAACAGATGGAAGTATTTCTGTATTGACTGCAAACGAAAATGTACAAGTGCAACTTATCGCTCCATCTGGTAAGGTGTACACAAATCAAAATAGTAAAGCGACAATTGGAGAAGAGTATGCTTATTTTAACGGAGCGACTATTCGAACATTCCAAGTAGATCAAATGGAAGAAGGCGAGTGGCGTTTGAAAATGCTGTCACAGAAAAAGGACGATGCGTATTTGATGATTGCGAATTATAAACAAGCTGCACCGTTTACATTAGAAATGCCAGGTAAAGTGAAACAAAACAAAGCGGAGTTTAAGGTAACGAAATCTCAAAAGCGCTCCGTGCAGCAAGAAAACGTATCTTTTGATGTACACGTTGTAGATCGAGATGGAAAGCTAGTTTCGCAATCTAATAAACTGCAAAAAGAAGATGCAGCCACATTCACTGGGAAGTTACCAAATGTCGAAAAATCAGGTGTGTATAATGTAACGATCGATATTAAAGGGAAGAATAAAGAAGGAAAAGCATATACACGTACCATTGTACGTTCGGTGTATATTGAGAAATAGAGTGAAACTTGCATCCCCTACTTATCTTCTTTGATTCTTTGTCAATCTTAAATCTGCCCGCGAATAGCGGGAAAAAGTATGTCGAAAGGTACAATAAAAAGACGACAACTCTTCTTTGACTTTCTGTTTTCTAATTCGTTATAGTCAAAGTATGGGGCATATGCCTTTATTTTAAGATTGAAGGGAATGGAACGAGTATGCAAGGAAAAGTAAAATGGTTTAATTCAGAAAAAGGTTTTGGGTTTATCGAGCGCGATGGTGGAGATGATGTTTTCGTTCATTTTTCTGCGATTCAGCACGATGGATACAAATCGTTAGAAGAAGGAGAAAAAGTAGAATTTGAGATTGTAGACGGCGCGCGTGGTCCGCAAGCGGCAAACGTTGTAAAGTTATAATCATTTTATTTGAGAAACATGGTGTGCTTTAAGGACCAGCGTTTCACATAAGAGAACCTCCGTTGCATAGCTAACGGAGGTTTTATCATAAAGTGAAACTTTAATCAGTGGGGGTTCTTCATCCCCACTGATTATTAGTTGAACCAATCGGGCTTTTACGGGCAGTTTATCTCCCACCTAACTTCTTAAGAAAAGCGGAAGCAGCTCGCTCAGAATCGCAGGGCGAAACGACCGGAGATTCTAGCCGCTGGAGCTGGACAATGTTTTCGCCGAATTTTGAGGTGGAAGTATTTACTGCCCGCGAATAGCGGGAGAAGTTGTCAAAAAGTTGTTGCAATTTTGTAACGGATTCTTCACACGTACATACAGTAAACAAGATGTGAATAGGATAAAATAAAAGTAGGAAAGATAATACATTTTCTTTTCTACAAAAATCGATAAAAAATATCGAATTTTATCAAAAATTTTTAAAATGTAGGAAGGGTTTTTGATTCCTTTGTCGAAAACCTTATACATAGGCTTGAAAGGAGGAGTTCATCTATGAAATTCAACATTCGCGGTGAAAATATTGAAGTAACTCCAGCATTAAAGGAATATGTAGAGAAAAAGTTAAGTAAATTAGAACGCTATTTCGATACTTTTCCAGAAATTAAGGTAAACTTAAAAGTATACTCTGACAAGCAAAGGGTGGAAGTAACAATCCCGTTTCCAGATTTATTACTTCGTGCTGAAGAAACAAATAGCGATATGTACGCTGCTATTGATTTAGTAGTAGATAAACTGGAAAGACAAATTCGTAAACATAAAACAAAAGTAAATCGTAAGTTACGTGAGAAAGGCTCTGTAAAAGCAATGTTGATTCTTCCAGATCAACCAACTGCGCAAGAAGAGGTTGCTGAAGATGAATTAGAGCTTGTTCGTACAAAACGATTTGACTTAAAACCAATGGATGTAGAAGAAGCGATTTTACAAATGGATATGTTAGGTCATAATTTCTTCGTCTTTACAAATTCAGAAACAAATGAAACAAATGTTGTGTATGGTCGTAAAGATGGAAAATATGGTTTAATCGAAACTAAATAATATAATGGAAAACGCAGCTGTCATGGCTGCGTTTTTTTAGATTCTATATACATATGAACAGACCTCTTCCTTACTTTCCTGCAGCCGTGTTTGGCAGATTGTTGTCATACATATAAAACAAGTGTTACAATTGTTAGTATGTTTATACTTTTTTAGTAGGCGAAAGAATTCGATGTTTATACAAAATGAAATTGAGTGTTATAACGACCAACCAGTGAAAAGAATCACGACACTGATGGAAGTTTTATTTTAATAAAAGAGGAGCGTATTCTCATGATCGGTATTTTAAAAAAGGTGTTTGATACAAATGAACGTCAAGTAAAACGTATGCAAAAAACCGTGGATAAAATAGAAGCATTAGCAGATCAAATGTCACCACTGACAGATGAACAGTTAAAAGGAAAGACAGTAGAGTTTAAAGAGCGATTAACAAAAGGTGAAACAGTAGATGATTTGTTACCAGAAGCTTTTGCTGTTGTGCGTGAAGCGGCAACACGTGTACTAGGTATGCGTCCATATCCTGTTCAGTTAATGGGTGGTATTGCCTTGCATGAAGGGAATATCTCTGAGATGAAGACAGGGGAAGGTAAAACGTTAACTTCTACTTTACCAGTATACTTAAATGCTCTTACAGGAAAAGGTGTTCACGTTGTTACTGTCAATGAATATTTAGCACAGCGTGATGCGAGTGAAATGGGACAACTCCATGAGTTCCTTGGTTTAACAGTTGGTATCAATTTAAATCATATGTCACGAGAAGAGAAGCAAGTTGCGTATGCTGCTGATATTACGTACAGCACGAATAATGAGCTTGGATTCGACTACTTACGTGACAACATGGTGCTTTATAAAGAACAGTGTGTACAGCGTTCACTGCACTATGCCATCATCGATGAGGTAGACTCCATTTTAGTCGATGAAGCACGTACACCGTTAATTATTTCTGGACAAGCGCAAAAATCTGCAGAATTATATATTTTTGCGAATGCATTTGTGCGTACGTTAACAAATGAAAAAGAATACACATTTGATGTGAAAACGAAAAATGTTATGTTGACAGAAGAAGGGATCAACAAAGCAGAGAAATCGTTCCACATTGAAAACTTATTTGATTTAAAACATGTAGCGCTTCTTCACCATATTAATCAAGCGCTTCGTGCTCACGTTGTTATGCACCGTGATACAGATTATGTTGTACAAGAAGGCGAAATCGTAATCGTTGACCAATTTACAGGTCGTCTTATGAAAGGTCGCCGCTACAGCGAAGGATTGCATCAAGCGATTGAGGCAAAAGAAGGCGTAGAAATTCAAAATGAAAGTATGACACTTGCGACAATCACATTCCAAAACTATTTCCGTATGTATGAGAAGCTTTCTGGAATGACAGGTACAGCGAAAACAGAAGAAGAAGAATTCCGTAACATCTATAATATGCAGGTTGTTGTGATTCCGACGAATAAGCCGATTATTCGTGACGACCGTGCGGATTTAATTTTTAAAACGATGGAAGGAAAATTTAATGCTGTTGTAAACGATATTGTTGAGCGTCATAAAAAAGGACAACCTGTTCTAGTTGGTACAGTGGCAATTGAAACATCTGAGTTAATTTCGAAGATGTTAACGAGAAAAGGTGTACGTCATAATGTCTTAAACGCGAAAAACCATGCACGCGAGGCAGAAATTGTTGCTGAAGCAGGTTATCAAGGTTCGGTGACGATCGCGACAAACATGGCTGGTCGTGGTACGGATATTAAACTTGCAGAAGGTGTACGTGAAGTCGGCGGTTTAGCAGTTATCGGTACAGAGCGTCATGAAAGCCGACGCATCGATAATCAGCTGCGCGGTCGTTCTGGACGTCAAGGAGATCCGGGTGTGACACAGTTCTACCTATCAATGGAAGATGAACTGATGCGTCGTTTCGGTGCTGATAATATGAAAGCGATGATGGATCGTTTAGGTATGGATGATACACAACCGATCGAAAGTAAAATGGTATCTCGCGCTGTTGAATCTGCACAAAAACGAGTAGAAGGTAATAACTACGATGCGCGTAAGCAGCTTCTTCAATACGACGATGTACTTCGTCAGCAGCGTGAAGTGATTTACAAACAGCGTCAAGACGTAATGGAATCAGAAAATCTGCGCGGCATTATTGAAGGAATGATGCATTCTACAGTAGAGCGTACGGTAGCTCTTCATACGCAAGAGGAATTAGAAGAAGAGTGGAACATTGCTGGTCTTGTTGAGTACTTAAATGCAACTCTTCTACAAGACGGTGATGTGAAAGAAGAAGAATTACGCCGCTTAGCGCCAGAAGAAATGATCGATAGCGTCTTTGCGAAAGTGAAAGCACGCTACGATGAGAAGGAAGTACAAATGCCAGAAGCACAAATACGTGAATTTGAAAAGGTAGTTGTATTCCGCGTTGTAGATTCGAAATGGATGGATCACATCGATGCAATGGATCACTTACGTGAAGGTATTCATTTACGTGCATACGGTCAAATTGATCCACTTCGTGAATATCAAATGGAAGGCTTTGCGATGTTTGAAGCGATGATTGCTTCTATTGAAGAAGAAATTTCTCGTTACATCATGAAGGCGGAAATCGAACAAAACTTAGAACGTCAAGAAGTAGCGCAAGGAGAAGCAGTTCATCCAAAAGATGGCGACGAACTTGCAAAGAAAAAACCAGTCGTAAAAGCTGACCAAACAGGCCGTAACGACTTATGCTCATGCGGCAGCGGGAAAAAACACAAAAACTGCTGTGGAATCGGGAAGTAATAAAGAAAAGCGTATGCGGCTCGTTCAGAATCGCAGGACGTTGGAGCCAAAGGCAGAGAGGCGCTTTTTGCCTCGTCCGAGGGGGCGAAACGACCGGAGATTCTAGCCGCAGGAGCTAGACAATAAAGAAAAGCGTATGCGGCTCGTTTAAAATGTTTTTCTCATGAATGGAAATTTTTAATAAACATTCATATAATAACAAGAGATGAACTCTCTCTCGCAAAAGCAGAGAGAGTTTGCCTTGTTGCTAGGATAAAGTAGTGAAGGTTTTATTATTCTTTCGTATGAGAGAAGTAATTACATAGAGGTGACAAAAATGGAATTAGTAGAAATTAGGCAAGAACTAGAGAAAATGGCTAAGAGATTAGCGGCGTTTAGGGGGTCTCTTTGACCTCGCTGGAAAAGAAAAGCGAATCGCAGAACTAGAAGAAATTATGATGGGTGCAAGCTTTTGGGATGATCAAAAGAGTGCACAAACAGTTATTAATGAAGCGAATGCTTTAAAAGATATGGTTGGTAAGTTTAACACGCTTAATGAAACGTTTGAAAATCTAGAAGTAACACATGAACTTGTAAAAGAAGAATACGATGAAGAATTACATGCGGAGCTTGAAGCTGAAGTGAAAACTTTATCTGCCGATATGAACGAATACGAACTTCAATTATTACTAAATGAAGAACACGACAAGAATAATGCTATTTTAGAGTTGCATCCAGGTGCAGGTGGAACAGAATCACAAGACTGGGGTTCTATGCTGCTTCGTATGTATACGCGCTGGGCGGAAAAACGCGGTTTTAAAGTAGAAACGTTAGATTATCTTCCTGGTGACGAAGCGGGGATTAAAAGTGTTACGTTATTAATTAAAGGGCATAATGCTTACGGTTATTTAAAAGCAGAAAAAGGCGTACATCGTCTTGTACGTATTTCACCATTCGATTCATCTGGCCGTCGTCATACATCTTTCGTATCTTGTGAAGTGGTACCAGAGTTTAACGATGATATTGAAATTGAAATACGTACAGAGGATTTAAAAATAGATACGTACCGTGCAAGTGGTGCGGGTGGACAGCATATTAATACGACGGACTCGGCTGTTCGTATTACACATACTCCAACAAATGTTGTCGTAACATGTCAATCTGAGCGTTCCCAAATTAAAAACCGTGAGCATGCAATGAAAATGTTGAAAGCGAAACTGTACCAACAAAAGTTAGAAGAACAACAAGCAGAGCTTGATGAAATTCGTGGTGAGCAAAAAGAAATTGGCTGGGGAAGTCAAATTCGTTCATACGTATTCCATCCATATTCTCTTGTAAAAGATCATCGCACAAATACAGAGGTTGGGAATGTGCAAGCCGTTATGGACGGAGAAATTGATGCGTTTATTGATGCATATTTACGTTCCCGTATTTCATAAATAACAAAAAAATGCCAACAGGCGTTGGCACATGCGTGAGAAAATGCGAAGCATACCTTCTATTTAGAGGGTGAGAAAGAGGAGAGAAGTTGCATCACAACTTCTCTTTTTGGTGGGTGTAGTTGTAGCATACAAGTTGTATATTCTTTTGTAAAAAGTAGAAAATAATAAAATGATGCATGTGATAGTACAAAAAATAGAGTGCATTTTGGATTCTTTATACTATATAAATGCAAATTGAAAGAACGACATAAAAATTTAAATGGATGAAGCGGTCAGGACCTTTTCCTGCATAGCGACGATTTATATGTTGAAAAATCGTAATGAAATTATATAGAAAACATTAATTTTATTGCATCCTATCATTTGTTCACGAAATTGAAACAATTGCTATAGGCCTTGAGCCCGCAAGAGATGACCCTCGTTTAGGATAATATTGGGTATGCAGGTAAGTTTTGAAATCGCAGGGAAATCATTATAATGGCTATTGAGGGATTAATTAATAGTGGGGAGCGATATAGATGAAGAAGAAATTATTGACGATAGTATTAGGCGCATCGTTAGCCCTTACGGTAGGAGCATGTGGAAAAAAAGAAGAAAGCAAACCTTCTAGCCCTGGTCAAGCAGCTAGTGGTGATAGCGCTGAAAAAGTATTTCAAAAAAGTTGTGCAGGTTGCCACGGTAATGACCTACAAGGATTATCAGGGCCAGAGCTAAAAAAAGTGGGCGGAAAGTATAGCCAAGAAGAAATTGAAAAAATCATCGCGAAAGGTCGCGGTAGTATGCCAGGTGGTGTAATCCAAGGCGAAGATGTGAAAAAAGTATCAGAATGGCTAGCTGAGAAGAAGTAAAAAAGAAAAGCGGAAGCGGCTCGTTCAGAATGGGAGGGGGATGGAGCTCCTGACAGAGAGGCGTATTGTGCCTCGGAGGAAGGCGCGAAGCCACCGAGCATTCTAGCCGCGGGAGCCGACTAACTTAGAATCTCTTCATGAAATGCCAACAAATAAGACCTCTTTGTACGACAGCAGAAGGTCTTATTTGCTTGTGTTATGTTATATATTTCGTACCGTGTAACATAACTGTAACAAACTTGTATCCAAATTTAAAACCGAATAATGGTACAATGTAGGACGAAGTGCCTTTTTGTAGAATTTTGGTGAAAAAGTTTTACATAATTTAGAAGATAAAATAATGAAAAATGTGAAAACGACCGAAGATTTTAGCAATTATAGTTAAACATCGAAGAATAAAAAGTGTCGAAAAAATCATTAGTATTGGGTGATAAATAATGATAACAATGACGAATGTTTATAAGGAGTATCCAAATGGCATGAAAGCCGTGGATGGACTCACAGTAAAAATTAAGCAAGGCGAATTCGTTTATGTAGTAGGACCGAGTGGAGCCGGGAAATCTACATTTATTAAAATGATGTATCGTGAAGAAAAACCAACTACAGGATCTATTAATGTGAATGGTTTAGTAATTGAATCTTTACCAGAGCGTGACGTACCATATTTCCGTCGTCAGCTAGGCGTAATTTTCCAAGATTTCAAGTTACTTCCGAAGTTAAATGTATATGAGAATGTTGCGTTTGCTTTAGAAGTTATCGAAGAAGATCGAGACGTGATTCGTGAGCGCGTTATGGAAGTATTAAAGCTTGTAGGTCTTGAAGATCGTGCTGATGCATTGCCAAGTGAGCTTTCTGGTGGGGAACAACAACGTATTGCAATTGCAAGAGCAATCGTGAATCGTCCGAAAGTTGTAATTGCCGATGAACCAACTGGTAACCTTGATAAGGATACAGCGATGGATATTATGGGTATTTTTAAGCGCATTAATGATCGCGGTACAACGATTGTTATGGCGACGCATAATGCGGATATTGTAAATACAATTCGTCATCGTGTAATTGCAATTGAAGGTGGAAAAATTGTTCGAGACGAGATTGAGGGAGGATACGGATATGAAGACTAAAACCCTTAGTCGCCATTTACGAGAAGGTATCAAAAATTTATCCCGTAACGGATGGATGACATTTGCCTCTGTAAGTGCAGTAACAGTTACATTATTACTTGTAGGTGTCTTTTTAACAGCGATTATGAATATGAACCATGTTGCGACGAAAGTAGAGCAAGATGTAGAAATTCGTGTGCATATTGATCCAGCAGCTAAGAAAGAAGATCAAAAGAAATTAAAAGAGGATATTTCTAAGATTTCGAAAGTCGATTCTGTTAAATATTCTTCTAAAGACGCAGAACTAAAAAAATTGATTAAGAGTTTAGGCGATAGCGGGAAATCATTTGAGCTATTTGAGCAAGATAACCCGTTAAAAGATGTATATGTTGTAAAGGCGACAGAACCAACTGATACAGCTGTTATTGCAAAGAAAATTGCAAAAATGCAATTTGTAAATAAAGTACAATACGGACAAGGTGAAGTAGAAAAATTATTTGATACAGTAAAAACTGGCCGTAATATTGGGATTATCTTAATTGCTGGTCTATTATTCACAGCGATGTTCTTAATCTCTAATACAATTAAAATTACAATCTATGCACGAAGCACTGAAATTGAAATTATGAAACTTGTTGGGGCAACAAACTGGTTTATTCGTTGGCCATTCTTGTTAGAAGGATTATTCCTAGGTGTACTAGGTTCAATCATTCCAATTATTATGATTTTGATTTCATATAATTCGCTTCAATCTGTGTTTAATGAGAAATTTGCAGGAACAATCTTTGAATTACTTCCATATAGCCCGTTCGTTTTCGAGCTATCTGGCTTGTTAATGCTAATCGGTGCATTAATCGGTATGTGGGGAAGCGTTATGTCAATCCGTCGTTTCCTAAAAATTTAAAGTGTAAAAAGTTGCAAACATATTTCGTACAAGCTTATCATATAGTAGAAATAGTTAAAGGCATCGCACAGTGTGTGATGCCTTTTCATACACCATTGTGTGTTCGGAAAGGGGAATTCCGCATTGAAACGTAGAGTTGCGATTATAGGCATGGTTGTAGCGTTTTTCATTGGTGCTGGCGGAATGTTTGCGGGGATGTATTGGTTTGGTGGCTCTAACATCGCGCAATCTATTACAGGGAAAGAGGCCAATGTAAAACAAGCGGATTTGGATAAAATTCGCGAAGCGTATACACTAATTGATTCACGTTATGTTGAGGATGTGAAGGATGACAAGCTAGTGGAAGGAGCTATTCAAGGGATGCTTGCAACGCTGAAAGATCCATACTCTACATACATGGATAAGACCACAGCGAAGCAATTTGAGCAATCGCTTGATCCAGAGCTAGAAGGAATTGGTGCTGAAGTAAATAAAACGGATGAGAAATTGATTATTGTGTCACCAATCAAAGATTCTCCAGCAGAAAAGGCAGGTCTGAAACCGAACGATCAAATTTTAACAGTTGATGGAAATGGTGTGAAAGACTTAACACGCGAGGAAGCAGTCATGAAAATTCGCGGGAAAAAAGGGACGACAGTTACGCTTGAAGTGAAGCGTGCAGGAGTTACTGATCCGTTAACATTTAAAATTAAGCGTGATAAAATTCCGATTTTCACTGTATTTAGTTCTGTGAAGAAAGAGAATGGAAAGGATATTGGATATATACAAATTACATCATTCTCTGACAAAACAGCGAAAGAATTTCAAAATCAGTTGAAAGAGCTTGAAAAGAAAAATATACAAGGTCTTGTCATTGATGTGCGCGGAAATCCAGGCGGCTATTTAAAAAGTGTTGAAGATATTTTAAAAGAGCTTATGACAGACAAAAAACCAATGCTTCAAATAGAACAGCGTAATGGCGAGAAGCAAAAGTTCTACACGTCATTAAAAGAGAGAAAAATGTATCCAATCTCTGTATTAGTTGATAAAGGTAGCGCCTCTGCTTCTGAAATTTTAGCAGGAGCGTTAAAAGAAGGAGAAGGCTATCCTCTTATTGGTGAGAAAACATTTGGAAAAGGTACTGTTCAGCAAGCTGTACCATTTACAGATGGCAGCAATATTAAGCTGACAATGTTTAAATGGTTAACGCCTGAAGGCAATTGGATTCATAAAAAAGGAATTGAGCCGACGGTTGAAGTGAAACAGCCTGATTACTACCATGCAACGCCAATTCAAGTTGAAAAAACGTTGTCTTACAATGATAACGATGAGCAAGTGAAACATGCACAAGAGATGTTAAAGAGTCTTGGATATGAGCCGGGTCGTGGAGATGGCTATTTTAGCAAAGAAACAGAAGCAGCTGTGAAAGCATTCCAAAATGCAAACAGTATGGATGCAACGGGTAAGCTTGATAAAAAGACAGCAGAGACAATCCAAAATAAGGTTGTTGAAAAAATTCGTTCTGGTGAAAACGATCTACAGCTTCAAACAGCACTGAAATTAATGACGAAATAAGAAAAGCTGCCGGGAAACCCCGGCAGCTTTTCTAATATAAATCCATTTCGATTTACTAACATACAAATTGCTGCTATGCAGAATACAACATGCTCGATTCTATGTGCGGCCAAACGCTCTTGTCCATCTAAAAAAAGGTTTTTTTAATGCCATTGTTTCAATTTGTATTTATATATACTTTCAATGTTCTGTAATGTGTTAAACAAACGTTTGATTAATTGTGATAAGATAAAATGAAACGGATTAAATCTTACATAAAGCAATATGTACGGGAAGAAATAAAATATCTTATAAATGGTGGTGAATCGTCTCGTGGAGAGTTGGTTATTAGAAATTATGAAGGCAATTGTGCGTTGTTTAGCGCATCCTGCTTTGTATGTTTTCTTTATAAGTAGTTTTTTTGTTGGATATTTACGAGTATTACGAGAACGGAAAGATTTTTCTTTTAAGGTGTATGATGTTTGGTATGAACTACGCACATCTGGATTTGCAGGAATTGGTTTAGGACTCATTTTATCATTGATTACAGTTTTAGCAGGGCTTGTTTTCTCACAAGCAAGCGTGATTATAATGGCGATTTGGACGATATCGTTTGCTATTATTGCTCAGTATAGATACTTATCACCTGCATATACGTTAGGAGTTTCCATTGTAGCAGCGATATTATCTTCGAAACTTCCATTCTCTTTCTTACAGCTTCAAGAAGGAGAAGAGAGTAGCGTTGTATCATTAGCGATTTTACTTGGGCTTATGTTAGTTGTAGAAGGTTTACTTATTTCAAAGAATGCGGCGAATTATTCGACGCCGAAATTGCGAAAAGGAAAACGCAGTTTAAATATTGGACTCCATGAATCAAATAGATTATGGTTAGTGCCATTATTCGTTCTTATACCAGGCGATGCTTTAACGCAATTTATATCTTGGTGGCCGGTGGTCTCTGTTGGATCACAAAAGTTTTCTTTATTTTTAATCCCGTTCTTAGTTGGATTTACGAGAACGATTAAAAGCTTTGAGCCAAAATCAGCGTTGTTATTTACAGGACGCCGCGTATTTGGACTAGCTGCAGTTGTCCTTTTATTAGGAATAGCGAGTTATTGGTTGCATACATTAGCGATTGTAGCTATGGGAGTAGCGATGCTTGGAAGACTGACAATTGCTGTGCAAGAGCGTTTGGAAGATGACCGACGCCCTGCGTACTTTTCTTCTCGTGATAATGGTCTAGTTGTACTAGGCACAATTCCAGGTACAGCCGGAGAGGAACTGGAATTGAAACCAGGGGAAATCATTGTGAAAGTGAACGGAATTGTTCCGACAAATGTAGACGAGTTCTACAATGCACTGCAATTAAGATCAACAGGTGCTTTTTGTAAAATGGAAGTCGTTGATACGAACGGCGAGCTTCGCCTTGTACAACATGCAATTTATGAAGGAGAGCATCATGAACTTGGGATTGTTTTTGTAGAACAAGAACATCAGTGGGATACGGAAGTTGTATGATGTTGTTAAAAGAATAGCATATAAAAATGCATCTAAAGTTAGATGCGTTTTTTTTGTGATTTTTATGGAAGTCGTTATTTAGTAACATATGATCGTTTATTGAAATGTACTTATACATTCTGGTACAGCAAAATAAATTATGCTATGATGTGGACAAACAAAGCATAAAGCTATCTAACGGAGGGATTCATATGCCACATGTTGTATTTCGTGGAGTTACCACTGAACAATTGAAGAGTATAAGCAAACCATTAGTAGAAGAGCTCGCAGAGATTTGTGAGTGTGGTACGGATAATTTTACGTTGGAACTACCGAATTCTACATCTATATTCAACGGAGAAGAAATAGAGGTGTTTCCTCTTATTGAAGTAAAATGGTTTGAACGTGGACAGGAAACTCGTGATCGATTTGCTAAGGCCATTACTACATATTTGATGGATTTTGGACTTCCTGAAGTAGAGGTTGTGTTTACGGTTTTCACAGAATCAGCTTATTATATTAACGGAAAACATTGCGCAAGCTAAGGTTATAAGTTTATATACATAGGAGGAATAGATTATGATCGTTACAACAACTTCTGTTATTCAAGGAAAAGAAATTGAAGAGTATATTGATATTGTAAACGGTGAAGCGATTATGGGAGCAAATATCGTTCGTGATTTATTTGCGTCTGTTCGTGACATTGTCGGCGGTCGTTCTGGTGCTTATGAAAGTAAATTAAAAGAAGCACGTGATATTGCGATGGAAGAAATGAAAAGTCTTGCAGCGCAAAAAGGCGCAAACGCAATTGTTGGTATCGATGTTGATTATGAAGTCGTTCGCGAAGGAATGCTGATGGTAGCTGTAAGCGGAACGGCAGTTAAAGTTCGATAAGAGAATGATTTTGTGAACCCTTTCTCAACTGGAGGAAGGGTTCTTTTTATATGGACTTTAAGTTGTCTTTTCAGCGAAATCGTTTAGACTAATAGAGGGGTGAGAACGAATGAAAGAGAAGGTTTCAAGTACGAAATGGTTCGGACTTGCTGTGCAATCTTTATTGGTACTAGCGGATTATGAGGGTATTTGTCCTAGTGCAATTATGGCTGAAAAGTTAGGGACAAAGCCGCTCTTTTTAAGAAAAATCCTTACTCATTTAGTGAAAGCAGAACTCATTGTAGCGAAAGAAGGACGAGATGGCGGTTATTATTTAGCTAGAGCAGCAAATGAAATTACATTAGTAGAAGTGTATGATGCGATAAGAGCAGATCCGTATTCAAAAGGATTCCTTGATGTAGATGGGAAAGAGTGTTTTTCTCCTTCAACATGTTCAGCGTTATATGAATTAAGAGATGAAATGGAAAGATGGCTTGTAGAGGGGCTGGCAAAGAAAAAGCTAGCTGATTTACTTCCTAAAGAATAAATAAAGTGAAACTTCCATCAGTGGGGGTTTTTCTTTATCCCCACTGATGGAAAGCCCACCCAATCGGGCTCTTACGGGCAGTTATCTCCCACCTATCTTCTTTGTTTTTTCATAATCTCGAGGTGGGAGCTTTACTGCCCTAAAGTAGCGGGATAAAACGGAACTGTAGTTTTCGTTTTATTTTTTACGATTAACTGTTCTTGACAAAAGAACAGTTAGGGGGATATACTGTTCTTAAATTTAGAACAGTTAAAGGGGAGAAAAACCATGTCAGCAAAAAAGTCTGCAGCAGAAGAGTATTTGAATAAAATCCATGAGCTTAATACTCATACGGAAGCTCCAAAAGAAATTAAGGACACAGATTTCTTTACTATTGCTAAGGAGCGCCAATCTGTACGTCATTATGATCCGCATTTTAAAATGGATGAAAAAGATATTCGTGAAATTTTAGAGCTCGCAACTTTAGCTCCGTCATCGTCAAACTTGCAATCATGGAGATTTCTTGTTGTGCAAGATGAAGCAGCGAAAGAAGAGTTATTGCCAATCGCAAACAATCAAAAACAAATTGTCGATGCATCTATTGTCATTGCTGTTTTAGGAGATAAACAGGCCTATAAAAATGCGGAGAAAATTTACGGAGAAGTAGTGAAAAAAGGAAGAATGACAGAGGAAACGAAGAGTTTCTATGTTAATTCGATTGTTGAAAACTACGGGAAATTCTCTAATGAACAAGCTACTCGCGTGGCGATGATTGATGGTGGTTTAGTAGCGATGCAGCTTATGTTAGCGGCAAAAGCAAAAGGTTTTGATACTGTACCAATCGGTGGCTTCCATCCGCAGAAATTTGTAGAAGCTTTCCGTGTTCCGGAAAATCTTGAACCTGTTATGTTAATTTGTGTAGGGAAAGCAGTGCAGGCTGGATTTGAAAAAGTTCGTCTTCCACTTGATGATGTGTTAACTTGGAATAAATTTTAATCGAAAAAACGGGGCTGACTTGGGTCAGCCCTCTTTAGTGTGTCTAATATTGTCGAAGCGCCGATATATCAGAGGACAGCTTTTTTGCATTCTTTAATTTCACGCAGTAATTGCTCGTATTCACTTTCCAGAACAATCACATCATCGTGACGCCCTGGCATCGAAATGCGTCCAATTACTTCTGTTAATTTTGTTTGCAGACGCAGTAGTTCTTGCTCTGCTGGATTGATAGAAGATTGTTCAGTTCGTTTCGTATACTGCTCGTAATTTCCTTGAAAGATCCGCGGTTCGTTCTCATCTAGGTGTAAAATATGATCAGCAATTTTATGAATGAAGGTGCGGTCATGACTAATGAACAACACAGTACCAGGATAATCTTTCAGCATGTGCTCTAGTTCTTCTTGCGTAGCAAGGTCTAAATAGTTTGTCGGTTCATCAAGAAGAAGCAGATTGTAGTCTCCTAAGAATATTTTCGCTAGTGCGACCTTTACACGTTCGCCGCCGCTTAATACGTTTACTCGTTTATAAACATCTTCTCTTCGAAATAAGAGGCGCGCAAGAATTGTTCGTACGAAAGATTCGTCATAACGTGTTTTTTCCGTTACGTTTTGTAAAATGGTTTTGTCGTTTTGTAAAATGGCTAATGTTTGTTCAAAGTAACCAATTTTACAGCTTTTTGAAAGCTGAATTCCTCGTTCCTTTGCTTGAATCAGATGAAATAGCGTTGTTTTTCCACTTCCGTTTTTTCCGAGAATCGCAAGTTTTGCACCTGGAGTTATACTTCCATTTATGTTGTGAAAGAGGGTGCGGCTGCCAATTTTTTTCGTAACTTTATTTAATTGCAGGGCCGTTTTACTATGAATGGGTGCATGGTATTGTATATCAAATTTTGTATGCGCAATTTCTTTTGGTTTTTCTTTCTTTTCTAATTGCTCTAATCTTGTTTCTAGTGCTTTTGCGGCTTTTTGAACGTTACCTTGGCTATAAGCTGCTCCGGATTTGTATAGACAAGATTCATAAGAAGAAAAGCGCGTTGGGATTTTTGTCATACCAGAAGCCCGCTGTTGTCTACTGGCGATTGCCGTTTCTAAGCGCTGTTTTTCTTTCGTATATTTTTCATATTCCGCTTGCTGGTGCTGTCTTTGCAGCTTCTTTTGCTCCCGATAGTTTGTGTAATTTCCTTTATACTCCCGAACGGTACCGTCTTCAATTTCGATTATCTTTGTGCAAATGGCATCTAATAAGGCGCGGTCATGAGAAATTAAAATAATCGCTCCTCTATAAGATTGTAATGCCCGTTCTAGTTGTTCTGTGCCATGCATATCGATATGACTTGTCGGTTCATCAGCAAATAAGATAGCTGCTTCTTGTTCAAGGGCGTGAGCAATTTTTAAACGCCCGCGTTCGCCACCGCTCATATTCGTTGTGATGTGAGAAATTCCCCATTGTCCTTTTGCAAGAGAAGAGGCTGTTTCTAATGTCTCCTCATGGAACTGTGGAATGATGGCGATCGAACCGTAATGAGTAATCGTTCCTTCATCAGGTTCGATTTCTTTACTTAATATTTGTAATAGCGTTGATTTCCCGGCGCCGTTTACACCGACGATTCCAATGCGATCGTGCGCATGGATATCAAGCGCTTGTAACGTAAATAAAGTGCGGTCACCAAAGCTTTTTTCAATGTTTCGTGCTGTTAAAATAGTCATAAAAAAACCTCCCTAGTTTCACTAGAGAGGACATATTTCACCCGTAATATGTAAAAAGAGATGCACAAAAAACTGTACATGTATTTTTACATGTTCCTGTCAAAAGAAAGTTATCGACAAAAGGGCATACTAATCCTCTTCTAGTTTTCATCATTTTGTTTCACTATTTGTGATGGATGAATAAAAAGAGAATTAGAACTTCATTGGCCGATGTACCTTCCTTTCATAATTTCACCTTTATTGTATGCATTTGGGTGTATATTTGTCAAATCATTCTATTAATTTTCCTTGAAAATTTGATTATACAGTTTAGCCTTTTCAATTGCTTCTTTATCATTCACAATCTCTCCTGGCGCATTGGCAGATCCAATTATATAACCATCAAAAGAAGCGCCGACAAAGTCAAAAATGTATTGAAACTGTGCGATGAGTGGAAGTGCTTTTAATTTCGGATTGTCGCCGCCGACAATGACAACATATACTTTTTTATCTTGCATCCGCTCTTTAAAGTGAAGGGAAGCATCTCGTAAGCTTTGCGACCAGCGATCGACAACATTTTTCATATATCCGCTCATACCGTACCAATAAAGCGGCGTTGCAAAGACAATGGTATCATGTTCAAGCATCCGCTTAATGATACCTTCGTAATCATCATCAATTGGTTGAAAGCCCTCTGCATCGTGACGCTGATCTGTAATGGGCTTGATAGTATGATTACGTAAATATACTTCTTCAGTTTGGACGCCTTCTAACAACATATGCGTTAATTGTTCTGTATTCCCATTTGGACGTGAACTGCCGTGTAAAACGAACATCGTATATCAATTCCTTTCTTTTAGCAACGTAATGTGTTTTTGTAAATTCGCTTCGATATGAGAAAGTAACGAAATCTGCTTTTTTACTTCCGCAAGCTTATCCTCGTAAAGTGTGATGATACTGCTGCACGGGTTATCGTATAAGTGTGGCTCTACTTCTAAACAGCGCAGCATTCTAGCGGTTTCTTCTAAATTTAGCCCAAGTTGTAAATACATTTGAATAAGCTTTACTTGCTCAATGGTCGTTTCATCAAAATCACGATAGCCATTTGCAAGTCGTTTTGAAGTCAGTAAGCCTTTATCTTCGTAATGCCGTAGTGACCGTTCGCTTACGCCTGTATGTTTCGATAATTCTCCGATGCGCAAATCTATCACTCCTTCATCTCACATTTTAAACCCTGACACTAGTGTAAAGGTCAACGATGTTGATTCGCAAAGTTTTGCACATGATCTAAAAAGACTTGAATCGCTTTAGAAGGAATAAAATATTTTCCCCGTACAATGGAGAAAGGGCGCATGAGCTTTTCGTTTGGCACAGGGATGTGACATACTTCGCCAGCTTGCAACTCTTTACGCACTGTCCAGTCTGATAGAATGGCAATGCCAAGTCCGGCAGCAACGGCTTCTTTTACACTTTGAATGCTGCTAAATGTGAAGTAACGCTTCATTTTTAAATGATGGTCGTGAATAAAACGGTCGCTGTAAGCTCTCGTTCCTGAACCGGTTTCGCGGAGCACCCATACTTGATCTTGTAGCATGTTTGTCTGAATCGGGTTTGTCATCGTCAGAGGATGATTTGGCGGAACGACAAGCTTCATTTCATCCTCCATAAATGATTCTACGTCTACATCTGTGTAGATGACTTGTCCTTCTACTAAGCCAATATCTAGCTGATTCGAGCGAACACCCTGTAATACCTCTTCTGTATTCGAGATAAAGGTATGAACTTCAACGCGTGGATGTTCCTTTGCATAGTTTGCTAATATTTTCGGAAGAAGGTATTCTCCGATTGTAAAACTAGCGCCAATGCGCAGTGTTCCCGTAACGATATTATGAAGTTCATTAATTTCTTGTTTTGCTTCTTCGTACAGTGTCAGCATTTGTTTTGCATGTATGTATAAAATGTTTCCCGCTTCTGTGACTTGGACGTGTTTTGGTGAGCGCTGAATGAGCGTTGTACCAAATTCATTTTCTAAATTGCGAATGTGCATACTTACACCTGGCTGGGAAAGGTTCAACATTTCAGCAGCTCTTGAAAAATGTTTTTGTTCTACGACTGTTACAAAAATTTTTAAAATGTCGGTGTTGATGAGAATCATTCCTTTCGTTTTTTTGTCCAGCTCCGCCTCCGCTTTTCTTTTCATTTTATCATAAGTTTTCTTGATGATTGAGATAGTATATTGATATTAAACTTATGATTAAAATGCTCTTATAATGAAGGTAGAGCGAACATGCATATTACAAGATAGTTATTGGAGTGGTGAAAAGTGAATCAAATGATAGCGTTAAAAAAGGAGAGGGGTTTCGGATTCGCACAGGGCATTGGGATTACGTTACTGATCGCGATTGTTGCAAAATATTTGGCTCAGCTTCCGTTTTTAAGTATTATGGGCCAATTGGTTATTGCTATTCTAATCGGAATGATATGGAGAGCGGCAGTTGGCGTACCGCATCAAGCAATTGCTGGAACGAATTTTGCAAGTAAAAAACTACTGCGTCTCGGGATTATTTTACTCGGTATGCGATTAAATTTAGTTGATATTGCGAAGGCTGGCCCAAAGGTATTGGTCATGGCTGCAATTGTCATTACATTTACGCTTACTGTTGTATATGCGTTAACACGTTTTTGTAAAGTAGAGAAGAAGCTTGGTATTTTAACTGCATGCGGAACGGCGATTTGCGGGGCAGCAGCTGTTATAGCGATTGGTCCACAAGTAAAAGCAAAGGATGAAGAGGTTGCAGTTAGTGCAGCGATCGTTGCGATTTTAGGGACAATTTTCACATTAGCATATACACTGCTGTATCCTGTGCTTAACTTGTCTCCGTATGGATATGGTGTTTTTTCTGGGGCAACATTGCATGAAATTGCTCATGTTATTGCAGCGGCAGCACCTGGTGGCAGTCAGTCGGTTGATATTGCGGTAATTATGAAGTTAACGCGCGTTGCCTTTTTAGTACCTGTGGCACTTTTAATTGGCATATGGTTTCAGCGCGGAGAAGAAACGGGGCAAAAAAAATCTTGGCGTGACATTCCGATTCCGTGGTTTATTTTCGGTTTCTTAGCAGTGAGTGCGTTTCACTCGTTAGGAATTGTACCTGAAAAAATCGCAAGCGATATTGTGGTTGTTGCCTATATGCTTATGGCAATGGCCATGGCTGGACTTGGTTTAAATGTAGAGTTTAAGACATTCCGTAAGCTCGGAACGAAAGCATTTGTTGCAGGATTAATTGGATCGGTATTGCTTTCTGTTCTTGGGTATACGCTTTTGTATGTGCTGCATTTTGTGTAGAGGACTTGCTGAGCAAGTTCTTTTTTTATTGGAAATTTTGTAAAGATATCTTTACTTATTTTGGAAAAAATTTATAATAAAAGTAAAGATATCTTTACTTTTTGAAGGTGAATTCTATGAGCGTACAAAACAGAATTAAAGAATTAAGAAAACAAAATCATATTACGCAAGTTGAGATGGCAAAAGCAATGCAAGTGACGCGCCAAACTATTGTTGCGATTGAAAACCATCATTACAATCCGAGCTTGGAGTTGTCACTTAAGATTGCGAAGTATTTTAAGGTGAGTGTGGAGGAGATTTTTACGTTGGAATAGGGGGGGTTGTGATGGGGAGTTATAAATCATTATACATAGGGACTTTTTTAGGGTTACTTATAGGAGATATTTTATTATTTATGATGGATTCTTCTATACCGAAGATACCGGTATTACTGAGTAATGTTTTAGCGATGATATTTGTGATTTTATACGCTTATTACAAAAAGAAAAAGTTTGAACGTGAAGAAATTCCTGAGATTGATGAACGGGTACAAGACAATATAAAGAGATACTTAAATATTTCTTTTATCATGTCATTTATGATTCTCATTTTTTACATTGGTATAAGCAAAGTGGTCGGTAGAGAAACGTTACCGATACAAGAAATGTTTCTTATTTGCTGCGCTTTGATGGCTGGGAGTTTTATTGTTGCAACGGCATTTGGAAAACGAGCGTAAAGAAGAGATCGAGTGTAGCGAGTTACATGTTGAAAAATTATGATGTGTAATGTATGTAATGAATTTAATAGCATCTAAGAGAATGAATAATGACTTTGAGGGAGAAATGGATCATGAAAAGACGGGTCGATGAATACGAATGGCACATAACAGGAAAAGCCTCTAGATACACCTTTATGTTTTACGCAACATGCCTGTTAATTTGGACATTTTACGACATGATAACAAAGGGGAAAACAGGCTGGGAGTTTCCAATTATGGTGACTGGTAGTGCGATTTTTTTCGCCATTTGTGCATGGGAGAAGCGAAAGCTGAAAAATCTTGAAGATGATGAATGAGAATAATTTCGATAAGAGCTGTTTACACAAACTTGGATGTAGACAGTTCTTTTTTTATAAAACCTCTTGAAACTAACGTTACGTCACCTTTTATAATAAAAATGAGAGGGTGATGGAAATGATTTCTATTCAGCAATTAACGAAGGAGACAAGTATTACAGTAAGGACACTTCGGTATTATGATCAGATTGGTTTGTTAGAGCCAAGCGGAAAGACGGAAGGTGGACACCGATTATATAGTGAAGGTGATGTATTGAAGTTGCAGCAGATTTTGTTTTTAAAAGAAATGGGCTTCGCATTAAAAGAAATTACGAATATGTTAGAAACAGAGCGTGTAAATTTCAAAGAGGTTTTGCAAAATCAGTTGTTGTTCGTGCGAGAAGAGCAGCAGAAGTTTTCACATATGGAGAAAATGCTGCAAGCTGTTTTGTATTCTACAGAGTTAGAAGGGGACTTGAATTGGGGGATTATGTTTGAGCTCATGCAGCTTTCACAGCAGTCCCCGCGCATGCGGCAGCAATTTCAGCAACACGTATTTTCACAGGAAGAAGAACACCTGCTTAAAAATTTGCCAAACATGAGTGAACAAAATGAAGAAGTACAAGAGTGGATTCTTTTACTAAAACGAATGCGTCAGTTTATGCAAAGGAAGAGAGCACCAAGTGATGCTGAAGTACAAGGAATTACTGGAATCATTTTAGAGAAATGCCGGGAGATGGCCAACGGTGATGAATCATTTTTAGATAAATTGTGGGAAGTGCGTAAGTCAAAAGAAGAGTCGAAAAGAATGAATATGTATCCGATTGAAGAAGAGCTTCTGCAGTATATGGATGAGGCTTTTGAGTTGTATATAGAGGGAGAGGAGAAAAAATGAATCTACTAACCGAATATCGCTGGGCATTTTTAATTGGTGCTGAAATTGTGTTTTGGAGCGCAGCAATTAGTTTCTTTCTGTTACGATATGCTTTTCAGCTGCGTAAAGCAAGTTTCATTGTAGGGATTGTATTATTGCTGAATGAATTATTTATTTTAACGTTAGGTGTCATTGATTATTATGAAACAGGCGAGTTTTCTCAATTTCAAATTATTATCGTCATCATCTTATTGTATGCTGTTTTTTACGGAAAGAAAGATTTAAGGAAGTTAGATTTACGTATACAACGAATGATTGCAAAGTGGCGGGGAGAAGCATTACCAGTGATAGAGGAACCGGTAGAATTAACGGGCTGGGCACATACGAAGCAGGAATTATTGCATTGGGGACCTCATTTTATTGTATTTGCAGGTGTGCACATTGTGTTTTTCTTTCTGTATGGATTAGTACCTCTTGAAAACATATCAAGCTGGGATGCCGATATATTTTTAAATGAAACTGCGAATCGTGTAAGTAAAGTGTGGAGACTCGTTTTCGGTGTAGATACGCTTATTACTCTCTCTTATGTTATTTTTCCAAAAAAGAAAAAGAACGAGATGTTTTCGCGCTAAGGTAACATCTCGTTTTTTCTTCATTCTTCACGGCAGATACAGAACGTTTCTTGGATAAATATATTCAATCCAGCTTGAGCAGAATTTGTATTTGAGACACTTAAGCTTTTAAAGTTTTCCACATGAAATATTCTTGTACTTTCTGTAATTATAGCAGTAATAGGGTTATGGGGGCTTTTGGTTATAATGGTCACCGCTAAAGGTAAAGGGTCTTCACCTTGTAATGAGGCAGAAGTCAACTGAAGTAATGTTTTATTGTGATTACTAGTAAAATCTTGCAAAACAGGTTGATGGCTAGTGTCTCCTGGTACGAGAACTAGTACTGGTGAGTTTGTTGATCCAATTATGTGATTTTCAACAAAACAGTTAGGAGTATTTGATTCATCTTTAAGAGATTCTTCATTAAATTTGTCATGATGATCAAGCATATTGGGATTAAACCTCTTTTCTTTATTTTTGATACATTGTATTCCTTAAATAGAAAACACGTGTGGACAATGCGTGACGAGCTAGTTGTTCGTTTAAGTTGAAGATTGAGCTATGTGGATTTGACGTATGTCAATATAAAAAGAAGCTGCTGTCCTTAATGGACAACAGCTTCTTTGCTATCCCGCTCTAATAAGCGGTAAATAAAAATGGAAGTTTCACTTTATCCTGCCCAAATAGCCGGTAAGAAGTTAGGCAAGGAAGAGAGACAAACCGTCTGTAAGGGCCCGATTGGTTCAACTAACCATTCAGAGGAAAAGCATTTCTGAATGGAAGTTTCACTTTAAGCAACGTCTTCTTTTTGACCATCTCTCAACGTACTATTTTTATAACCATAGCTGAAATATACAACTAATCCGATAATTAACCAAACGACAAAGCCGATCCATGTTGTTGCTGGAAGTTGTAATGTTAAATATCCGCAGAAGAGAACTGCTAATATCGGAACCAATGGTACGAATGGTACTTTAAAGGCACGAGGCAGGTCTGGTTGTTTTTTGCGTAAGATGATAACACCGATTGATACAACGATGAATGCAAATAATGTACCGATGTTTGTTAATTCTGCTAGCTTGTCTAGTGGAACAAATCCAGAAAAGAAAGCAACCATAGCTGCTGTAATCCAGCTGTTCATAACTGGCGTTTGTGTTTTTTTGTTTACGCGAGAAAACGCTTTTGGCAGTAAGCCATCACGGCTCATTGCGTAAAATAAACGAGTTTGTCCATATAGCATAACGAGTAATACTGTTGTAATCCCAGCAATTGCTCCTAAAGAGATAAGTCCGGCAACCCAATCTTGATGAATATATTGCAAAGCATATGCAACAGGGTTCTTTACATTTAATTGGTTGTAGGGAACGATTCCTGTTAATACTAATGAAACAACAATATATAAGATTGTACAGATTGCTAAGGAAGCGATAATACCAATTGGCATATTGCGCTGTGGATTTTTAACTTCTTCAGCAGCTGTTGATACAGCGTCAAATCCGATATAAGCAAAGAATACAGTTGCTGCTCCAGTTGTTACACCAGAGAAGCCAAATGGCATGAATGGCGTCCAGTTCTCAGGTTTTACATAGAAAGCACCAACGCCGATGAATAGAAGAACAACAAATATTTTGATAGCTACCATAATGGCATTGAAGCGAGCTGATTTTTTTGCGCCTCTTGTTAATAAAAATGTCATGATGAAAATAATACAAATTGCTGGTACGTCTACGTATGTGCCAGCCGCTGGGTTATAAGCGCTTGTTAAGGCGTGAGGCAATTTAAACCCAAATCCAGATAATAATCCTTGGAAGTATCCCGACCAGCCAGATGCAACGGCTGAAGATGCTAATCCGTATTCTAGAATTAAGTCCCACCCTAAAATCCATGCAATAATTTCTCCAAATGTTGCATAGCTGTAAGTGTAGGCACTACCTGATACCGGTACAGTTGAAGCAAATTCAGAATAACATAATGCCGCAAATACACAGGCTAAGCCGGATAAAATGAACGATAAAATAAGTGCTGGTCCGGCATGCTTTGCTGCTGCAACGCCGGTAAGAACGAAGATCCCTGTTCCGATAATGGCGCCGACTCCTAACATTGTTAAATCAAATGCGCCTAGCTCCTTTTTTAAAGAAGCGCCTTTCTGCTGCGATTGCGCTAGCAGTGCGGAAATTGATTTTTTTCGAAATAGATTCATATAAGCTCCCTCACCCTCTAGTTGTTAAAATATTCTGAACTTTAATTCCGATTTGTCGTATAATGTCGAATCTTTAAACGTATTGTAATATGAAAAATGGGTGTTGTAAATACAAAATTTTTAGAAAATTATACCTATATAAAAAATTAGTTTCTTGTCGAATTGTTTATCGAATACTTGTTCGTTTTTTTGGTTTTTTCATGGGAGTTCGTGGTAAAATGAAAATACAGATTTTTTACGAGGAGGGCGGATTTATTTGGAACATCAATTTGAAATTGTCTCAGAATATTCCCCGCAAGGTGATCAGCCAAAAGCGATAGAGAAGCTGGTAGCGGGGATTAAAAACGGTAAGAAACATCAAGTGTTGCTTGGCGCGACAGGAACGGGTAAAACATTTACGATTTCAAATGTTATTAAAGAAGTGAAAAAGCCAACACTTGTAATGGCTCATAATAAAACGTTAGCAGGACAGCTATACAGTGAGCTGAAAGATTTCTTTCCAAACAATGCAGTTGAATATTTTGTTAGTTACTACGATTATTATCAACCGGAAGCGTATGTACCACAAACCGATACATTTATTGAAAAAGACGCAAAAATTAATGATGAAATTGATAAATTGCGTCACTCAGCGACGTCGGCTTTATTTGAACGAGATGATGTGATTATTGTAGCGAGTGTGTCTTGTATTTACGGTTTAGGTTCTCCAGAAGAGTATAGTGAGCTCGTTGTCTCTTTACGTGTTGGTATGGAGAAAGATCGCAATCAATTGCTTCGTGAACTTGTTGATGTGCAGTACGGCCGTAATGATATTGACTTCCAGCGCGGGACGTTTCGCGTGCGCGGTGATGTAGTTGAGATTTTTCCAGCATCTCTTGATGAGCATTGTATCCGAATTGAATTTTTCGGTGATGAAATTGATCGCATTAGGGAAGTAAATGCATTAACAGGTGAAGTATTAGCAGAACGTGAGCATGTGGCAATCTTTCCGGCATCTCACTTCGTTACACGCGAAGAAAAAATGAAAGTTGCTATTGAAAATATTGAAAAAGAGTTAGAAGAACGCTTAAAAGAATTAAATGATAATGGTAAATTGTTAGAGGCGCAGCGGATCGAGCAGCGGACACGTTACGATTTAGAAATGATGCGTGAGATGGGCTTTTGTTCAGGGATTGAAAACTACTCCCGTCATTTGACGCTCCGTCCGGCTGGTTCAACGCCATATACATTGTTAGATTATTTCCCTAAAGATTTTCTCATCGTAATGGATGAGTCGCATGTATCAGTGCCACAAGTAAGAGCAATGTACAACGGTGATAAAGCGCGGAAACAAGTGCTTGTTGATCATGGATTCCGTCTGCCATCAGCGCTAGATAACAGACCGCTTAAGTTTGAAGAGTTTGAAGAGAAAACGAATCAAGTTGTCTATGTATCAGCGACACCGGGGCCATATGAAATTGAACATTCACCAGAAGTGGTGGAACAGATTATTCGTCCGACAGGGCTAGTAGATCCGAAAATTGACGTAAGGCCAATTGAAGGACAAATTGATGATTTACTAGGAGAAATCCAAGATCGGATCGCGAAAAATGAGCGTGTATTAATTACGACATTAACGAAGAAGATGTCAGAGGATTTAACAGATTATTTGAAAGATGTTGGGATTAAAGTAAACTATCTTCATTCTGAAATTAAAACGTTAGAGCGGATTGAAATTATTCGTGATCTTCGCCTTGGTAAGTTCGATGTACTTGTCGGTATTAACTTACTTCGTGAAGGGCTTGATATTCCTGAAGTATCGCTCGTAGCGATATTAGATGCAGATAAAGAAGGATTTCTTCGTTCAGAGCGCTCTCTTATTCAGACGATTGGCCGTGCAGCTCGTAACGCAAACGGTCATGTTGTAATGTATGCCGACCGAATTACAAAATCGATGGAAATTGCAATGGAAGAAACGAAGCGTCGTCGTCAAATTCAAGAAGCATATAATGAAAAGCACGGCATTATACCGAAAACGATTCAAAAAGAGGTGCGCGATGTAATTCGGGCAACGATGGCTGCGGAGGATACAGAAACATATGAAGTGCCGTCACTAGCTTCTAAGAAAATGACGAAAAAAGAACGAGAAAATGTAATTGCAAAAATGGAAGCGGAAATGAAAGAAGCTGCAAAAGCGCTTGATTTTGAGCGGGCAGCTGAGCTTCGCGATCTATTATTAGAATTAAAAGCAGAAGGGTGAAGGTAATGGGTAAAGATTTTATCGTTGTAAAGGGTGCGAGAGCTCACAACTTAAAAAATATAGATGTCACCATTCCAAGAAATCAGCTTGTTGTTGTAACGGGGCTATCCGGTTCAGGGAAATCATCGTTAGCTTTTGATACGATTTATGCAGAAGGGCAGCGCCGGTACGTAGAATCACTATCGGCGTATGCACGGCAATTTTTAGGGCAAATGGATAAACCGGATGTCGATGCAATCGAAGGATTATCACCGGCCATTTCAATTGACCAAAAAACGACGAGCCGTAACCCGCGTTCAACAGTTGGAACAGTGACGGAGATTTACGATTATTTACGCTTATTATTTGCGCGTATCGGGACTCCGATTTGTCCAAATCATGGCATTGAAATTACATCGCAAACAGTTGAACAAATGGTGGATCGTATTTTAGAGTATCCAGAGCGTACAAAGCTACAAGTTCTCGCGCCGATTGTGTCAGGTCGTAAAGGTGCGCATGTGAAGCTATTAGAAGATATTAAAAAACAAGGGTATGTCCGCGTTCGCGTTGATGGAGAAATGCTTGATGTATCCGAAGAAATTACGTTAGATAAAAATAAAAAACATTCCATTGAAGTTGTCATTGACCGGATTGTGGTGAAAGAAGGCATTGCTCCTCGCCTTGCCGATTCATTAGAAGCGGCTTTGAGGCTTGGCGAAGGCCGCGTTTTAATTGATGTAATTGGAGAAGAAGAGTTGCTGTTTAGCGAGCATCACGCTTGTCCGTATTGCGGATTTTCTATTGGTGAACTTGAGCCGCGCATGTTTTCTTTCAACAGTCCGTTCGGTGCGTGTCCGTCTTGTGATGGTCTCGGTTCAAAATTAGAAGTAGATCTTGATTTGGTTATTCCAAACTGGGATTTATCATTAAACGATCATGCAATTGCACCTTGGGAATCGACGAGCTCGCAATATTATCCGCAATTGCTAAAGTCTGTTTGTAATCATTATGGCGTTGATATGGATGTACCAGTAAAAGATATTCCGAAGCAATTGCTTGAAAAGGTGTTGTACGGAAGCGGAGAAGAAAAAGTATATTTCCGTTATGTGAACGACTTTGGTCAAGTAAAGGAAGGCGAGATTATTTTTGAAGGTGTCATTCCTAATGTTGAGCGCCGTTACCGAGAAACGAGCTCTGATTATATTCGTGAGCAAATGGAAAAATATATGGCGGAGCAAGCTTGCCCAAAATGTAAAGGCGCTCGTTTGAAACCGGAAACTTTAGCTGTTTTTGTAGGCGGGAAAACGATTGCGGAAGTGACGCAGTTTTCTGTGCAAGACGCACACGAATTCTTTACAAATATCGAGTTAACGGAAAAGCAACAAAGTATTGCGAAGCTGGTTTTGCGTGAAATTAAAGAGCGTCTTAGCTTCTTAATTAACGTGGGGCTTGATTATTTAACGCTCAGCCGTGCAGCTGGAACGTTATCAGGCGGAGAAGCGCAGCGTATTCGCTTAGCAACGCAAATTGGTTCGAGCTTAACAGGGGTATTATATATTCTTGATGAACCTTCAATCGGTTTGCATCAGCGTGATAACGAGCGCTTAATTCAAACATTGAAAAATATGCGTGATTTAGGAAATACGCTTATCGTTGTAGAGCATGATGATGATACGATGATGGCGGCGGATTATTTATTAGATATTGGCCCTGGTGCAGGAATTCACGGCGGACAGGTTGTTGCAGCTGGGACACCGCAAGAAGTGATGCAAGATGATAATTCGTTAACAGGACAATATTTATCTGGTAAGAAGTTTATTCCAGTTCCGCTAGAGCGCCGCAAAGGTGATGGTCGTAAGATTGAGGTTATTGGAGCGAAGGAAAATAACTTAAAAAATGCGAAGATGTCATTCCCGCTTGGTACATTTGTTGCGGTAACGGGTGTATCTGGTTCAGGGAAAAGTACATTAATTAATGAAGTGCTATATAAAGCAGTGGCTCAAAAATTATATAAATCGAAAAGTAAGCCTGGTATGCATAAGGAAATTAAAGGCCTTGATCATTTAGATAAGGTAATTGATATTGATCAATCACCAATTGGACGCACACCGCGATCTAACCCGGCGACATATACAGGTGTATTTGATGATATTCGTGATGTGTTTGCGCAAACGAATGAAGCAAAGGTGCGCGGTTATCAAAAAGGACGCTTTAGTTTTAACGTGAAAGGTGGTCGCTGCGAAGCGTGCCGCGGTGATGGAATTATTAAAATTGAAATGCATTTCTTACCAGATGTGTACGTTCCATGTGAAGTTTGTCATGGAAAACGTTATAATCGTGAAACATTGGAAGTAAAATATAAAGATAAAAACATTTCTGAAGTGTTAGAGATGACAATTGAAGATGGGGTAGAGTTCTTTGCGAATATCCCGAAAATTAAACGTAAGCTCCAAACGCTTGTGGATGTAGGGCTTGGTTATATGAAGCTCGGTCAACCGGCAACAACGTTATCAGGCGGAGAAGCACAGCGCGTGAAGTTAGCATCTGAGCTGCACCGCCGTTCAACAGGCCGCACGTTGTACATTTTAGATGAACCGACAACAGGGCTTCATGCACATGATATTGCTCGTCTATTAAAAGTACTGCAGCGCCTTGTTGAAAATGGTGAAACGGTACTCGTTATTGAACATAACTTAGATGTTATTAAAACGGCAGATTATTTGATTGACCTTGGTCCTGAAGGCGGAGATAAAGGCGGGCAAATTGTTGCCACAGGTACGCCGGAGCAAGTTGTGAAAGAAGAGCGTTCTTACACAGGTAAGTATTTAAAAGGTGTTTTAGAACGTGATACAGCGCGTATGAAAGAAAAAGTGAAAGAAGTAGAATTAACAAAGTAAAGGAACATGTAACAGAGGGGCGGTGCCTTTCTGTTACATGTTTTCTGTTATATACATCCAAGGGGGATGAGGATGTGGATTCTACTGAAAAAGTGTTAGCCTCTTGTTGTTATTTCAGTATTTTTGTGTCTCCGTTATTATTTCCGATCATTGTGTATTTTGTTGTTCCTCATGAAGAAGTGAAATTTCATGCAAAGAAAGCTTTCATTTCCCATTTACTACCGTTCTTTTGTATATTTTTCGTTTTTCTACTTGGATTTGTGATGAACACACCAGAACAAATTGGTGTAATGGTACTTATTGCATTGTTGTTATTCGGATTAGTAAACCTTGTTATTTTCATCTGGAATATTGTGAAGGGTGTACAATTGCTTGTGAATGAGTAAATGATTTTCCGGAAGAAGAATCTGATAGGTGGCTTCATTGTATTTGTTCTTGGTATTTTTGGCGTAGTTAACGTATTATTGTTAGTATATATAAATCCACTTTGATTTTGTAACACACAAATCGCTACTATGCAGAATATACTATGCCAGGTACTAGCTTGTTCTTTTTGTTTCAAACTTGGCATGTGGCAGGAAAAGGTCCTCCTTAAAAAGAGGAGTTTTATATCGTTTTTTCAATTTGTATTTATATATGTAGTTTAGATATTCAGTGTCCCTAGTGAAAAGGAAGTGTAAAGAACATGAGATGGGTTATATCACTTATTGTAAATAGTATTGTGCTAATCGTTGTATCAGGTCTTCTCAAAATATTTGCACCAGGTGCGTTTGAAATAGCAAATATACAAACAGCAGTAATTGCGAGCGTTATTTTGTCTCTTTTAAATGTATTTGTTAAACCGTTCTTAATTTTAATTACCTTGCCAATTACTGTGTTAACATTTGGTTTCTTCTTAATCGTTATTAATGCGATTACGCTAAAAATTACGGATTCGTTACTTGGTGATGCATTTAATTTATCTGGATTTGGCGCAGCGATTATGGCAGCGATCTTTATTTCGATTTTAAATATGTTAATTGAAAAAGTGATTATTGAACCGTTATATGAGAAAAAATAATCGGATGGTAGAAAGTATCCGACAAAACGTAAAACATTTTGCGCACAGCGTGAAATGTTTTTTCTTTTTCAAAAGAAACCGTATTTCTTGTTTTAAGAAAAAAATGGTACAATAGCGGGTAGAATGGTAGTCCGCTGCCTAGATACATTCCGCAACGTGGAGGTTTACATATGCCAAAAGTTCGAACGAAAGATTTAATTGAACATTTTCATTTAGAATTAGTAAGTGGTGAGGAAGGAATTCACCGTCCAATTGATACGAGTGATTTATCACGACCTGGAATTGAAATAGCAGGATTTTTCACATATTATCCAGCTGATCGTGTGCAGCTTCTTGGGAAAACGGAGCTTACGTTTTTTGATACATTAACAGAAGAACAGAAGAAAATGCGCATGCAAGCGCTTTGTACAGAAGAAACACCGTGCATTATCGTAACGCGCGGTGAAGATGTGCCAGAGGAGTTAATGCAAGCATCTCGTCAGACGGGTGTGCCGATATTATGTTCACCGTTAAAAACAACACGTTTATCGAGTCGTTTGACGAATTATTTAGAAAGTAAATTGGCGCCAACAACAGCTATTCATGGTGTATTAGTTGATATTTACGGCGTCGGTGTAATGATTACAGGACAAAGTGGTGTCGGGAAAAGCGAAACAGCACTTGAGCTTGTGAAGCGCGGACATCGTCTTGTCGCTGATGATAGTGTAGAAATTCGCCAAGAAGATGACGATACACTAGTCGGGAGTTCACCGGAGTTAATTGAGCATTTACTTGAAATTCGTGGACTTGGCATTATTAACGTAATGACGTTATTTGGTGCAGGTGCAGTGCGTAATCATAAACGTATTACACTTGTGATTAATCTTGAGATTTGGGATCAAAAGAAAAATTACGACCGCCTTGGCTTAGATGAAGAAAAAATGAAAATTATTGATACAGAGATTACAAAGATTACTCTTCCAGTACGACCAGGTCGAAACTTAGCTGTCATTATTGAAGTAGCAGCGATGAACTACCGTTTAAAACGTATGGGCGTCAATGCAGCGCAACAATTTTCAGATCGTCTTATGAGCGCGATTGAACAAGGAGATCAAAATTAAATATAAGTGAAACTTCCATTAATGGAATAGAAGGGGAGTAGAGAATATGCTGTTAGGGTCTGTACCGCAGCTTGATCGCGTAGCAGTTCAGCTTGGGCCGTTTCCAATCTATTGGTACGGTGTCATTATTGGTACGGCTGTGTTGCTTGGATTATTGCTTGCAACCCGCGAAGGAGAGCGTCTCGGTGTTCCGAAAGATACGTTTATTGATTTGGTCCTAATTGCAGTGCCGATTGCAATCATTTGTGCACGTGCATACTATGTTATTTTCGAATGGAACTATTATTCCCAAAATCCAAGCCAAATTATTAACATTCGTCAAGGTGGTTTAGCGATTCATGGCGGATTAATTGGTGCGGTTCTTACCGGAATGGTATTTACAAAAATACGCGGGCTATCTTTTTGGAAGCTAGCAGATATTGCAGCACCAAGTATTTTGCTTGGACAAGCGATTGGCCGCTGGGGCAACTTTATGAACCAAGAAGCTCACGGCGGTGAGGTAACGCGTCAATTTCTTGAAAGTTTGCATTTACCGCAGTTTATTATAAATCAAATGTATATTGATGGCGTATATTACCATCCAACATTTTTATATGAATCACTGTGGAATTTTGCTGGGGTTATTTTACTCCTATTTTTGCGGAGAGCAAATTTGCGCCGCGGAGAACTATTCTTTATCTATTTAACTTGGTACTCCATCGGTCGTTTCTTTGTAGAAGGATTGCGCACAGATAGCTTAATGCTTGGTCCGCTTCGCATTGCGCAGGTTGTCTCCATTGTCTTAATTCTCGTCTCTATCATTTTTGTTGTTGTGAGACGAAAAATGGGGTATGCGGATAAACGATATGCAGAAAAATAATGATAGAACTTCAGAGATAATTCAGAAAAAGTAGCGTCATATATACGGCGCTGCTTCTTTTCATATCCCGCTATTTGCGGGCTTTCCATCAGCGGAAAAAAGCGCTGATGGAAGTTTTACTTGACCCCGCTCTAACAAGCAGTAAGCGCAGAAGGAAATGCGACTTCGAATGGAAGTTTCACTTTATCATACAAACAACTAAGGACGTGGAAAAGATGAACATCAATACAGTGTTATTTGATTTGGATGGAACGTTGATTAATACGAATGAACTTATTATTTCTTCATTTTTATATACTTTAGAAAAGTACTATCCAAATCAGTATAAGCGTGAGGATGTACTGCCGTTTATTGGTCCATCATTGCACGATACATTCAGTAAGATTGACGAAAACCGAGTGGAAGAACTCATCCAATGTTATCGTGATTTTAATCATGAACATCATGATGAGCTAGTAGAAGAGTATGAAACAGTGTATGAGACGGTGCAGGATTTACGAAAGAAAGGTTATAAAGTTGGAATTGTAACAACGAAGGCGCGCAAAACTGTTGAAATGGGATTAAAACTATCGAAATTAAAACAGTTTTTTGATGTTGTGGTGACAATTGATGATGTAGAGCATGTGAAGCCACATCCGGAACCGATTCAAAAAGCGCTGCAATTATTAGAAGCAAAGCCGGAAGAAGCGTTAATGGTAGGGGATAATCATCACGATATTGTTGGTGGGCAAAATGCTGGCGTGAAGACAGCAGCGGTTGCATGGACAGTTAAAGGACGCGAATATTTAGAGTCTTATAAACCGGATTATGTGTTAGAAAAAATGAGTGATTTGTTAACGATCTTAGGCTGACAAGGAGAGAGCATGGTGCGACGGACAACACGCTACCCTGTGTCAGGAGCAAATTCATTATGGAACGTATATAAGACCGTTTCATTTTGGAAAGTGATGAAAAACTTCATTGTCATTCAAATTGCGCGTTACACTCCGTTTTTACGGATGAAAAATTGGTTATATCGCACATTTTTGCGCATGCAAGTTGGTGAGCAAACTTCTTTTGCTTTGATGGCTATGCCTGATATTATGTTTCCAGAGAAAATTACGGTTGGGCGTAATTCGATAATTGGTTATAATACAACATTATTAGCTCATGAATATTTAATTACAGAATATCGCCTTGGTGAAATCAGAATTGGAGACGAAGTCATGATTGGAGCAAATTCGACGATTTTACCGGGTGTTGTCATTGGAGACGGAGCGATTGTTTCCGCGGGTACACTTGTTCATCGTGATGTACCGAGCGGTGCTTTCGTTGGTGGAAATCCGATGCGTGTTATTTATACGAAAGAGGAAATGGCAGCGAGAGAAGGGAAATGTTAGAAATGTAACATTTCCTTTTCTTTTCGAGAATGAAAAGGAAATAATTGCGTATAATATACTGTTTTGTTTTTAGAAGAATCGTTTATACTTATAGATAGAAGAATGAAATAATGGAGGCTCTATGGGGAAAAATCAAGAAGTTCATAAAGATAACGGACAAGTAATTGCTTTTAATCAATTAGCCGATTTCTTTTATGATAAAGGAATGAAGGCTTATCGCAATCATCATTTAGATGATGCAATTAAATATTTCAAAAGAGCGGCACAAAGTCAGAAAGAGCCGTTTATTTTATGTCAATTAGCAACGGCATTATCAGAAGCGGGAGAGTATCACGAATCGAATCAAATTTTATTGCAAAT
The DNA here is from genome assembly GCF_900112415.1 of Bacillus sp. 491mf. Taxonomy (GTDB): domain Bacteria; phylum Bacillota; class Bacilli; order Bacillales; family Bacillaceae_G; genus Bacillus_A. The sequence continues at coordinate 30,327 of NZ_FOLV01000013.1, read as the reverse complement.
CGTTCGTACGGGTGAACGAATAGAAGAATGCTATTATTTTATGGCAAATAATTATGCGTATCTTGGTCTATTCCAACAAGCGAAAAAGTATGCAGAGCGTTATTTAGAAATTGCGACGGATAAAGAATTTATTGCAGAGACGATGGAACTTTTAGAGATTATCGAAGAAGAAGAAATAGATGCACCGGAATTAGAAGATGAAGACGGACTAATTGTGATGCAAGAGCAAGCAAATCATTATATTCGGAATGGTCAATTAGAAGAGGCAATTGCTACGCTTGAAGGAGTTATAACGGAATATCCGGAATTTTGGTCGGCACATAATAATTTAGCGATTGCTCATTTTCAGCTTGGTAATGTTGATCAAGCATTGAAAATGACTGAGCTCATTTTAGAGAAGAATCCAGGGAATATTCATGCGTTATGTAATACGCTTATTTTTCTATATTCTATTGGAGAATATAAGCAAGTAGAAAAGTTAGCAGAGCAACTGGAGACGGTGTATCCGATGTCGTTTGAACATCGTGTAAAACTAGGGACAACATTTGCGACAATTGGTCGTTTTGAAAGTGCATATAAATGGTTAAAAGTTTTAAAACGTCAAGGCTATGAAGGTGATGTTAGTTTTTATTATTGGTTTGCATATTCTGCTTACATGGTAAACGATGAACAAACAGCAGAGAAAATGTGGGCACACGTGGTGGAATTACATCCTGATAAAAAAGGAAAAGAGCCTTGGAATGCTATTAATTTAGCAGATGAAGGCCAAAATATTTTATTTCAAGAACTGCAGCAATCATTTCAGCAAAGTGAAACGTTAGAAGAACAAATGCTGGCTTTATATTTAATGAATGAGCTGACGACACCAGAGAAAATCGGCTTTTTCTTTGATGTGATGCAATCTCCTAAGCGTGTTCCAATCGTATCACAGCTCGCGCACTATTTCTTTTTAATAAATAGTCATAAAAGTATTCCACAAGAGCTTCAGCCGTTTGAACAATGTATTCATATTGCTGATGCTTTATACAACTATACAAAAAAAGATGATGAGCTGATTGAAGAGTGTCTATACCTTTGGTTTTGTACATTTATACGCTTATACACGAGCGGAACGGTGTTTACAAATGTATATGGTTGGTCAGCGGCGGTTGAATATATTGTAAGAGGTGAATGTCACGATAAGTTGACGCAGGTAGAACTAGGGAATATATATAATGTATCAGTAGCAACTGTACGAAAGTATGTGCAAGCGGTAAGAAGTGTGCATGCGTAAAGTGAAACTTCCATCAGTGACGCCTTTCTCACTGATGGTTAGCCCTCACCAATCGGGCTTTTACGGGCAGTTATTCTCCCGCTTCTCTGCTTCGCTTTTCCTCTGAATCTTGAGGTGGAAGGTTACTGCCCGCGAATAGCGGGGTAAGAGCGAGCAAATCATTGGGAAAAAAACATTGCCGGCAGTATAATGAGGGTATGAAAAGGTCGTTATGAACAGGAGATGAAGACTATGGCAGAAGAAAAAATTTATGATGTAATTATTATCGGAGCTGGTCCAGCAGGAATGACAGCAGCTGTGTATACATCTCGATCAAATTTAAGTACGTTAATGCTAGAACGCGGTATTCCAGGCGGACAAATGGCAAATACAGAAGAAGTAGAAAACTATCCGGGTTATGACCATATTTTAGGGCCGGATTTATCAAATAAAATGTTTGAACATGCGAAGAAATTCGGTGCAGAATATGCATATGGTGATGTAAAACAAGTTATTGATGGAAAAGAGTATAAAACTATAATCGCTGGAAAGAAAGAATATAAAGCACGTGCAATTATTGTAGCAAGCGGTGCGGAATATAAGAAAATTGGTGTGCCAGGCGAGAAAGAACTTGGCGGACGCGGCGTATCATACTGCGCAGTATGTGACGGTGCATTCTTTAAAGGAAAAGAGCTTGTTGTTGTTGGTGGCGGCGACTCAGCTGTTGAAGAAGGTGTGTATTTAACGCGCTTTGCAACGAAAGTAACAGTTGTTCATCGTCGTGATCAATTGCGTGCACAAAAGATTTTACAGGACCGTGCTTTCCAAAATGAAAAAGTTGATTTCATTTGGAATCACACTGTAAAAGAAATTAATGAAGCAAATGGAAAAGTAGGCAGCGTAACGCTTGTAGATGTAAACAGTGGGGAAGAGCAAGAGTTCAAAACAGACGGTGTGTTTGTTTATGTTGGTATGTTACCACTTTCTAAACCATTTGTAGAATTAGGTATTACAAATGAAAATGGCTATATTGAAACAAATGAACGTATGGAAACAAAAGTTCCTGGTATTTTCGCAGCTGGTGATATTCGTGAAAAAATGCTTCGCCAAATTGTAACAGCAACAGGTGATGGAAGTATTGCAGCGCAAAGTGCACAGCATTACGTGGAATGCCTAGTAGAAGAATTAAAAGAAGAAAAATAATAATTCAAGAAGAGAAGTTACCTTACTGAGGTAACTTCTTTTTCATTTATCGGCGCTTTTTTCGATATATCGGCTGTAGTTTCTATTATTACATTTAATTTTGGATTTGCGATTGTATCATATTTTAGTAAGAAATAAGTGATTGAGGGGTAGTCCTTAGTCACTTATTTTTTTGTTTGTAAAAGGTTAAAACCTACTTTTTTTAAGGGGGGGGCGAGAGCGACTGGTCGTGCATAGTAGCGTTCAGGGCCTTTTTGTGCCACATGCGGAGTTTGAAACAAAAAGACGATGCAAGTGGAGGCTATGTTTTGTTTAGCGTGGCAGTGACTTGTAGGTTGAGAAAACTTTTAGATGGGCGAGAGTGACTGGTTGTGTAAAGATGGGTTCAGGGCCTTTTTGTGCCACGTGCGGAGTTTGAAACAAAAAGACGATGCAAGTTGGAGGTTATGTTTTGTTTAGCGTGGCAGTGACTTGTAGGTTGAGAAAACTTTTAGATGGGCGAGAGTGACTAGCCGTGTAAAGAAGCGTTCAGGGCTTATTTTTGCCACGTTCAGGGCTTGAAACAAAGGGAGGAAACGACTGGGGTTCCTTCGTTGTGACAAACTGTATTTGATAGTATAATGAAGGAAGTATATAATGGGGATTTCTCCGTTAGTAGCTGAGGTGAAGAAGTTTGCAAAGAGTGACGAACTGTGTGTTAATTAAGGATAATGAAGTTCTTCTATTACAAAAGCCTCGTCGAAATTGGTGGGTTGCTCCAGGGGGAAAAATGGAGCGCGGGGAGACAGTAAGAGAATCGGTTGTTCGCGAATATCGCGAAGAAACGGGTATTTATTTGAAAAACCCAGCATTAAAAGGTGTCTTCACTTTCGTAATCCAAGAAGGAGACAAGGTTGTTTCTGAATGGATGATGTTTTCTTTCTTAGCGACAGACTTTGCAGGAGAAAATAAACTGCAAAGCGAAGAAGGGATAATAGGCTGGCATACATTTGATAAGATTGATGAGTTGCCAATGGCACCGGGAGATTATCATATTATTGATTATTTAATTAAAGGAAATGGTATTATTTACGGTACATTTGTATATACACCAGATTTTGAATTGCTTTCGTATCGATTAGATCCGAGTTAAACCATGAGGGGTGATATGATGGACGCGCATAATGATATTAAAATGGTTATTATTACAGGAATGTCTGGAGCCGGGAAAACAGTTGCCTTACAAAGTTTCGAAGATCTAGGATATTTTTGTGTGGATAATTTACCGCCGATGTTGTTGCCAAAGTTTGTTGAATTAATGGCAGACTCGAAAGGTAAAATGAATAAAGTAGCGCTCGGTATTGATTTACGTGGACGAGAGTTCTTTGATCACTTATGGGGAGCGCTTGATGATTTAACAGAACGTACATGGATTATACCGCATATTTTATTCTTAGATGCAAAAGATAGTACACTTGTGACTCGTTATAAAGAAACAAGGCGTTCACATCCACTTGCTCCAACGGGTCTTCCGTTAAAAGGAATAGAAGCAGAGCGTTCATTATTAACAGATATGAAGGCGCGTGCGAATATTGTACTTGATACATCAGAATTAAAGCCGAAAGAGTTAAGAGAAAAGATTATTCAATTATTCTCAACTGAGGGTGAACAAGCATTTCGTGTAAATGTGATGTCATTTGGATTCAAATATGGTATTCCAATTGATGCTGATTTAGTATTTGATGTTCGTTTTTTACCAAATCCATACTATATTCCACATATGAAGCCATTAACAGGTCTTGATGAGGAAGTATCGTCATATGTGCTTAAATTTAATGAAACGCACAAGTTTTTAGAGAAGTTAACTGACCTTATTTCCTTTATGCTTCCGCATTATAAACGCGAAGGGAAAAGTCAGCTTGTTATTGCGATTGGATGTACAGGTGGGCAACATCGATCCGTTACACTTGCAGAATATTTAACGAAACATTTAAAGCAAGAGTATACAACGCATGTATCTCATCGTGATGTGGAGAAGAGAAAGGGACATTAAGAGATGGGAAAAGAGGGGAAACCAAAAATCGTTATTATGGGAGGTGGAACGGGTCTATCCGTTTTGCTTCGCGGTTTAAAAACGTATCCTGTTGATATTACAGCGATTGTAACGGTCGCTGATGATGGGGGAAGTTCTGGAAGGCTCCGTGATGAGTTAAAAATCCCGCCTCCTGGAGATATTCGTAACGTGCTGGTTGCGTTGTCTGATGTAGAGCCTTTGGTGGAGTTGTTATTTCAGCATCGCTTTACATCAGGAGAAGGATTAACAGGACATGCGCTTGGAAATTTATTGTTAGCTGGAATGACAGCTATTACAGGTGATTTCTTTCATGCGATTACGGAAACGAGTAAAGTGTTAAATGTGAGAGGACGTGTACTTCCAGCTGCAAATCAAAGTGTTGTTTTGCATGCGGAATTGGAAGATGGTCAAATTGTAAGCGGGGAATCGAAAATTCCGTATTACGGGAAAAAAATTAACCGTGTCTTTTTAACACCGGGGGAAGTAGAGCCGCTTCATGAAACGTTAATGGAAATTCAAAGAGCTGATTTACTTTTATTTGGACCAGGAAGTTTGTATACGAGCATTTTGCCGAATTTAATGGTGAAAAAAATCGGTGAGGCAGTACTTCAGGCAAAAGCGAAGAAAGCATATGTTTGTAATGTTATGACTCAAGCTGGTGAAACAATGGGATATACAGCGTTTGACCATGTGAAAGCATTGCATGATCATCTTGGAGAAGCGTTTATCGATACAGCAATCGTTAACGATGAATCAATCCCATCTCAATTATTAGGACGCTATGCAAAAGAAATGTCGGAGCCAGTTGAGATCGATGAAGAACGTTTTGCTGCGCATAATATTAAGTTGATTAAAGGTTGTTTGGCAAAGTATGATGATAAAGTTGTGCGTCATGATACGATAAAGCTAGCTTCGATTTTATATTCATTAATATAACTTGTAAGCTATAAAGCGTTACTTCTTTGAGGTAACGCTACAAATTCATTTAGGGTAGTAATGATCATTAATAGGAGGTGAAACGGTTGTCCTTTGCATCAGAAACAAAGAAGGAGCTAACAAAGCTTACGATGAAGGAATGCTGTGAGAAGGCAGAGTTGTCAGCATTGCTTCGTATGAACGGTTCACTCTCCTTTTCAAACCGCCGTGTAATCATTGACATTCAAACGGAAAATGCAGCGATTGCGCGGAGAATCTATACATTATTGAAAAAAGGATATAACGTGACAGTTGAACTACTTGTGCGTAAGAAAATGCGCTTAAAGAAAAATAATGTGTACATCGTTCGTTTAGTTGAAAGAGCGCGTGAAATTTTATCCGATTTACACATTGTGCGAGAAGACTTTTCGTTTATTCGCGATATTTCACAAGAATTAATTGAGAAAAAGTGTTGTAAACGTTCGTACTTACGCGGTGCATTTTTAGCGGGTGGTTCTGTAAATAATCCAGAAACATCGTCGTATCATTTAGAAGTTTTCTCGTTATACCAGGAGCACAATGATGCGATATGTGAACTTATGAATGAGTTTATGTTAAATAGTAAAACGTTAGAAAGACGAAAAGGGTACATTACGTATTTAAAGGAAGCGGAAAAGATTACCGAATTCTTAAATATTATTGGTGCTCATAGTGCTCTTTTAAAGTTTGAAGATATTCGGATTGTGCGTGATATGCGTAATTCTGTAAATCGTCTTGTGAATTGTGAAACAGCAAACTTAAATAAAACGATTGGTGCAGCTTTAAGACAGATTGAAAACATTCGTTATATTGAAGAGACTGTTGGACTTGACTTTTTACCAGATAAATTACGTGAAATCGCAGAACTACGTATCAATTATCAAGATGTTACATTGAAAGAATTAGGAGAAATGGTATCTGGGGGAAACATTAGTAAATCGGGGATCAATCATCGTTTGCGTAAAATTGATGACATTGCAGAGAAATTACGCGCCGGTGAAGCGGTTATAAAAAAATAAAGGGCAAAGGGGAATGGAACAGTGGTTCAAAAACTGGTAGAGGTACGGTTGAAGACTGGATTACAAGCACGTCCGGCGGCGTTGTTTGTACAAGAGGCAAATCGTTTTCAAGCTGATATTTTTATGGAAAAAGACGGGAAAACGGTCAATGCTAAAAGTATTATGGGGATTATGAGCTTAGCTGTTGGATCTGGATGTGAAGTTACAATTACGACAGAAGGATCAGATGAGACAGAAGCATTAGCAGCACTTGTTGCTTATGTACAAAAAGAACAATAAAAAGCTATCGCGAATGTGCGATAGCTTTTTATTGTGGCTGGGCTACTCGCCGCGTGTCGAATGTGGTCGAGGGGTCTTTAAATCGTGTCGAGTCGCCGATAAATTGTGCCGAGTCGCTGATAAATGAAAAAGAGCTATCAGGAATGATAGCTCTTTTCTATAAGCGATTAGCGATTTGTAAAGATTTTATCGATTAAGCCGTATTCTAGCGCTTTTTCTGCTGTCATGAAGTTGTCGCGTTCTGTGTCGCGCTCGATTACTTCTAAGTCTTGACCTGTACGCTCAGCAAGAATTTTGTTTAGTTTATCACGTAAGAATAGGATACGTTTTGCAGCGATTTCGATTTCTGTCGCTTGTCCTTGTGCGCCGCCAAGTGGTTGGTGAATCATAACTTCACTGTTTGGAAGAGCGAAACGTTTTCCTTTTTCACCAGCTGCAAGTAAGAAAGCACCCATAGATGCAGCCATACCGATACAAATTGTAGATACGTTTGGTTTAATGAATTGCATTGTATCGTAAATTGCCATACCAGCTGTAATAGATCCACCAGGACTGTTGATGTATATATGAATATCCTTTTCTGGGTCTTGTGATTCTAAGAATAAAAGCTGAGAAACGATTGAGTTTGCTACGTTGTCATCAATTGCGCTACCTAGCATGATGATGCGGTCCTTTAATAGACGAGAGTAAATATCGTAAGCACGTTCCCCGCGATTTGTTTGTTCAATAACTGTAGGAATTAAATTCATGTGTAACTTCCTCCTTTAACACATTTGTTAATTTTATAATACAATTATGGTCAATAAAGGTCAAACGAAACCACTTCAGTTTAAAAAAATATGTAGGTTTACCATGTTAATTCGCTATAAATAAGGAATTCCCTTCTTCTGTACCTTCCTCATCATAACCGAATTGGGTGAATTTAAACATACTTATAGAAAACCTCTCTTTTTTTAGGTAGGCGAGTGCATCCGGCCATGCATAGAAGCGGTCAGGGCCTGTTTTTGCCACATGCGAAGTGAAAACCAAAAAAGAACGCTATTACATATATAAGCGTTCTTTTCCGTACTATTCCTTTAGTAAATACGTAACTTTATTTAAAATTTCTTCTAGCTTCTTGGCGTTGTTTGCATACATGTTCGCGGCAATGCTTGATTTCGTCTCTAAAGAAAAGAGTTCAAGGTCAGCATGACACTTCTTTAAGGAAGCGAATAATAATGGTTTGTCTTGAGGAGAAGGCATTTGGATTTTATCGTTGTATATGTCGACTGTTAGTTGGCCGTAGGAGTCGACTTGTCCAATGAATACGTTGTCGATTGCAACCCCCATTTTTTCGAGTTCGGTGCGAACCCAAGCGCGGTTATGACCGCTTGCTGCAAGAGGTTCATCTATTATGTTTCCATCCATAATGATTGTGTGTGTTTCTTTTTCGTTTGGTAGTTTTAATCCGATATCTTTTGCAGTTAATGGTTGCTTGTCCTTCTTCAATAATACGTTTAGTTCACCGCTCGGTTCTAATATAGCGAATTCAACATCGGTTATGTTGAATACATCTTTTTTTCGCAGAAGTTCTAATAGTTCGTCGCTTGTATATTTTTCCTTTTTTAAATTATCTTCGAGTACTTTGCCGTCTTTTATAAAAATAGTGGATTTACCTTCTACAAAATCTCGTACTGTTTTATTTTTTAAGGAAATTAGTCCTGCGAAAAAGGGAATGACGGCAAAAACCAGCATACTAGAAATACCGTGGAAGAAGTTTTGTTCCAGTCCTGTTGACACTTCCGCAGCGATATCACCGATTGTCATACCTGCTATGTATTCAAAAAAGGAAAGTTGAGCGATTTGTCTTTTGCCAAGCCATTTCGTAATGGCGAATAAAACAATTAAGACACATAAAGAACGTATAATGACAAGTGGCCATTCTGGTATGTGAATGTTAGGCATGTATATCCTCTCCAGTCTTCCTAAAATCCTTTATATTGTGGTTCTTCTCGCTCTAATGTTGAAACGCGCCCTTGTATATCAGCGATAATACTATCCATCTCTAACATACATTCATGAAAAACGCGCTTTGTTTCTTGATCAGCAGAGTTTTGAGAAAGGGCGCTTAAACTTGCTTGTGCACCTTTCAAACTAGCAAGGCATGTTTTGACGCTTGCAACAACGGTCATGAGAGCACCTCTTATCCTTTTGGTTTAAATAATAAAGCTCCAATAAATCCGAAGATAATTGCGGCGGATACACCAGCGCTTGTTACTTTAAACATTCCTGTTATAACGCCAATGATTCCATGTTCAGCAGCTTCGGCCATTGCGCCGTGAACGAGAGCGTTCCCAAAGCTTGTAATAGGAACCGTTGCACCCGCTCCGGCAAAATCAATTAATGGTTCATACAAATTAAATCCGTCTAATATAGCGCCAATGACAACAAGTGTCGCCATTGTATGAGCGGGGGTGAGTTTGAAGACGTCGAACATAATTTGTCCAATGACACAAATGATGCCGCCGATTACAAAAGCCCAGAAAAAGATCATGTATTATACACCTCCAACTTCAATGGATACTGCATGGGCGATACAAGGAATTGTTTCTTGTTGCTGGAAAGTTAATGGGGAAAGTAGGGCCCCGGTAGCAACTACAAGTATTTTGCGAAACTCTCCTTTTTTCATTCGGTTTAGTAAATGTCCATACACAACAGTTGCTGAGCAGCCTGGGCCACTTGCTCCTGCTAAAATAGGTTGGTCGTCTCTATAAATGAGCAATCCGCAATCTTGAAATTGTTCGCTTCGTATAGATGTTCCTTGCTTTCGTAGTAAGTCATAGGCAATTTCTCGTCCGACATGACCGAGATCGCCCGTTACAATTAAGTCGTAGTAGGATACGTCGATTTGTCGTTCTCTTAAATGTGCTTCTATCGTGTCGACAGCAGCGGGAGCCATAGCCCCTCCCATATTAAACGGATCGGTTAATCCCATATCGATCACTCTTCCGATTGTTGCTGATGTTACGCAAGGTCCATCTCCTTGATCACTTAATAAGGCAACACCGGCTCCTGTTACTGTCCACTGCGCGGTAGGGGGTTTTTGTCCTCCGTATTCAGTTGGATATCTAAACTGTTTTTCTATAGCGGTATTATGGCTTGATGCTCCTGTTAATAAATATTTCGCTCCTTTTGCATTTACGATGCTTGCCCCTAACGCAAGTCCTTCCATTGAAGTAGAACAAGCGCCGAATAATCCGAGATAGGGAGTGCCGAGTGTCCGGCAAGCAAAGCTTGAAGGTGTAATTTGATTAATTAAATCTCCCGCCAAGATAAATTGAACATCTTCCTTCCGTAGTTTTGCTTTTTCGGTTGCTCTGCTGCAAGCCTCTTCGAATAAAACGCGATGTGCCTTTTCATAAGAGTCTTGTCCTAGCCATAAATTATCATGCAATGTATCGAAATCGTCAGGGATGTTGCCGTTTGCTTCAAATGGTCCGCCAATGACACCAGTTGAGATAATCACGGGTTTGTTTTCAAATACCCATGTTCGGTGACCTTGTAACATTTAAAATCCTCCCCATTGAATTAAAATTGTGCGAATCAGTGCAATTACAAAAGCGGAAAATACACCAAATAAAATAACGGATCCGGCTAGTTTAAACATATTTCCGCCCACTCCAAGAACAAAACCTTCCGTACGGTGCTCGATACAAGCGGATATGACAGAATTTCCAAATCCGGTCACTGGAACGGCTGTACCTGCCCCGCCAAACTGAGCTAATCGATCGTATACACCAAAACCTGTTAGGAGCATAGAAATAAAGATCATTGTTGCTACAGTTGGGTTCCCCGCAGATTGTTCAGTAAAATCGAAATAAGTAATATAAAATGTGGAGATAAGTTGACCGATTAAACAAATGAATCCGCCAACAAAAAATGCTTTTATACAATTTTTTAGAACAGGACGCTTCGGCTCACGCTGCTGTTCAAACTTTTTATATTCTTGTTGCACTGGTGTTAAGTCTTTGTTTTGGCTCGACATATGAATCCATCCTTTTCTATGGTGAAAAGTATTATCCCGCTATTCGTGGGCAGTAAATTGAAGAAGAACGGGGGAACTACCCGTAAAAGCCCGATTGGGCGGGCTTTCCCTCAGTAAGAAAAGCATCACTGATGGAAGTTTCACTTTATTACGTATCAGAATGCATTTCTTCTTTCACTACTTTTAGTTGTTTCTTAATCTCTTTCTTATCCGCTTTTTTGTTTTTAATCTTCGTTTCTAATTTATCTAGCAGCATAAAAATTTTTTTATCTGTACTGACATGAATTTTTGAATTTGGATACTTTTTTTCTAATGTTTGTTTCATTTTCTTTTTTAATTTCTTTAGCTGAAAGCGTTCGTGGTGCTCTGGTTTCGCGGCTACATACAGTTCGTTATCTAAATTAACCGCCTTTACATCAATTATTTCTTCCATATTAAAAATCTTATCTTTCGCTTGATTTGCTATGGATTGATCAACAGACTCCATACTGACTTGTTTTAATTTCGTATCTTCTTTAGTTGCTTTGTGTTCTTCTTTCTCATTTGCTTCTTTTTTTACTTTTTTATCTAGTGGGCTGTTACAGCCGCTTAGGAAATTGAGGGAGAGAAGGAATAACAAAGTAATAATCCTAAATTTTCGCATTGTATCATTCCGTTTCTATAGCTCTATGTAATTTGAGGTGAAAAAAGGATGATATGGTATCACCCTTTTTTCGGTTCAGTGTAAAGTAGGCATCAATGCCCTTTACTGTTGTGTATATTGAGGTTCTTCTTGTTGAACCTCTTCAACGCGTGGAGATAAAGAATCAATAATCGTTTGCGTTTGCTGCGCTGCACTTTGGAATAATTGCTTTGCTTGTTGGTTATCAGTATCAAGAGCGAACCCTTCTAAGCTCGCTTGTGCACTTTTTAATCCTGAAACAGTTTGTTTAAGTTTCGTAATTACAGTCATAACGTAATTCCTCCTCTGTTTGAATTGAATTTCAATGATTAGAATTTGTGAATGTGCGTTGAAATATAATTACCAATTTTAGGTTTTGTTCGAAATGTAAATTTTTATCATGTAATTTGAAAATGTAAGGGATTAGCAGGTTTTCTATATAAGCGAGTAGCAAGCATGTTGTATTCTGCATAGCAATGAATTGTATGTAGGGAAATTAAAATATCAATAGTTATGGTTATTAGAAAATAACGATTATGTGTAAATTTGTAGGCTTTTGATGGAGAGTACATATTTTATATTTCGTAGTTCAAAATATCATGTATCAATTGAAATATGGAGAATAAAAATTAGCAAACGACGATAAAAAGGAGAAAAAGTTATGGATCATCATACTTTAATTAGATGGTTGGAAGCGATGTTAATTATTTTCGCATTAATTGCAATTTGGTTTTCTGCAAGTAATTTCAGTAGTGTGAAGCGCTTTTTAATTGGTCGTCCTATGTCAACGTCAGAGCTTCATGCGCAACATAACAAGTTATTTTGGTTAATCGCGCTGCCGATCCTTTCAGCGGATTTGTATTCATCTGTTGCATATGGACCTGAATCAGGAATGACAGAGCTTGTAGGACTTGGCCCTGATGCGAAATGGTTAATTTTACCGATTACCATTTCTACTATCGTTCTTTTGGCAATATTGATTGTCTCGTATATTATGGGGATTTTGGCATATCCAAACGGCGGGGGAGCGTATGCTATTGCGAAGGATAACTTCAAGCCACGCTGGGTTTCTCTTGTTGCCTCTAGTTCTTTGCTTGTTGATTATGTGTTGACCGTAGCTGTATCCGTATCTGCGGCGATGGAAGCTGTTTCTTCAGCGTATCCTGTAGTCGCTCCTTATGAAACGATTTTGGCTATTTTATGCGTCGTTCTTTTAGTGCTTGTAAACTTACGCGGAGTAGCAGAATCAGCTCGCGTATTTGCTTGGCCGACATTCGGGTTTATGATTTGTATGTTAACTTTAATTTTTACGGGCTTTTTTGATGAACTTCGTCACGGGTTTATTCAACCAAGTACACCGAGCTTTGGAACAGTTCCAGAGGGCTTAACAACTTTACTAGTTTTGAAAGCGTTCAGTTCAGCTTGTTCAGCCCTTACAGGAATTGAGACGATTTCAAATGCAGTTCCTATTTTTAGAGAACCACAGCAAAAAAACGCAATTAGAACGTATATTGCTTTAGGTTCGATCACAGCTGTGACACTGTTAGGATTTTCGTTTCATCTGTATGCGAAAGGTATTACGCCAGACCCACATAACACGATGTTGTCACAGTTAGCTGGCATGTATTTTGGACATGGAATTTTATATCAAGTCATTATATGGTTTACGTTCATTGTGTTAATTTTAGCAGCAAACTCTACATTTACAGGATTTTCTCAGCTTGCTGCGATTGTAGCAGCAGACGGATTTTTGCCTCGAAGCTTAACAAATCGCGGAGACCGCTTAGGATATTCGAATGGAATTATTGCGTTAGCATCACTAGCATGTATTTTGATTATAGCGTTTCATGCGCATACGAATGCGTTAATTCCGCTTTATGCGATCGGTGTGTTCCTTTCGTTTACAGTAGCGCAAATTGGTTTGATGCGCCGCTGGAAGCGAGTGAAAGGATCAAACTGGAAAGTTAAGTTTACAATTAATACAGTTGGTGCTGTGATTACATCAATCGTTGCCGTTATTTTTGCTGTTACAAAATTTACGGGCGGCGCCTGGGTTGTATTAGTTGTCTTGCCGATTTTTATTTTCATCTCAATGTCCATTCACAAGCATTATGAAGATGTTGCGAAAGAACTGCGCATCGATATGCAAACGATACGTCCAGAAGCAAGCGATATAGTCACACTCGTTTTAGTGTCAGGCGTTCATCGTGTTGTGAACAACACGATATCCTTTGCGAAAAGTGTAGATGTGGATCCGATTGCTGTATATGTTGGTTTCGATGCTGCATCTATAAATAAAATGGAGACAAAGTGGAAAGAATGGGGAACTCCTTGTAGACTGGTAGTTCTTCGCAGTAAATATCGGTCTATACTTGAACCGCTGAATCGCCTTATTAAAACGATAGAAGCGAAACAAAAGGGTGGGGGACACATTCATATTATTATTCCGCAGTTTATTCCGCACAAATGGTGGCATCATGCGTTGCATAACCAAAGTGCGCTTCTATTACGCATGTGGTTTATGCGCAATAAAGATATTGTAATTACAACGGTTCCATATCATTTGCAGAAATAATATCGTTTCATGATTGGCAGCCCACATCGTTACGTGATGTGGGCTGTTATTCAGTAATTATGACATAAGAAGTAATTGCTTCCAAAACGAAGATATCGTATAATAAACATTACGCGATAGGATAAACAGGTATCCGTTTGCCGTAGAATTTATAATCATGCGCCCATAGCTCAGTCGGATAGAGCGGTGGTTTCCGGTACCACGTCTGCCGGGGGTTCGAATCCCTCTGGGCGCGTCAAAAACCCTAACTTATAGTAAAGTTAGGGTTTTATTAATATAAAAGAGTAGTCTAAGTATAATGAGGTTTCGTTATATTTAAACTACTCTTTTTAATTGTTATTTCTAGAAATGGGAGTTACTATTAGTACGTGGTATAAAGTTTTGAGTGTTTTTAAAAGGTTGGCATTCATTCCTCCTAAATATTATTCGTTTTTTTAGTTGTAATATATAAACTTGAATAATACATATAGAGTAATAATATGTGGATATGGGTGTTAGTCCAGGATTCTCCTTTTTATAAACTTATTGTACAATAGAAGTGAGGGGGAGATTAGGTTGAAAGCAAGTCTTTTACAAGAACAAAGTTTACGTTTGGCAATGACGCAAGAGTTAAGACAAGCAATTACAATGCTCCAGTACAATGTGCAGGAATTAACGGAGTTTTTGTATGAGCAATCGCTGGAAAATCCCCTTATCGAGCTGGGGGGCTTTGACAGGGAGAAGAAAAAAAGTAAAACAACGGGGAAACAAACTGAGAATCAAATGGAAATTTATAGTGTTGATTCAACAACGATTCAACAGCATTTAGTAAACCAATTGCAGTATTATAAAATAGATGAAAAGCAAAGAAGAATTGCCTCATTCATTATTTTAAATATGGATGAGAATGGATATTTACAAGAAACGAATGAGGAATTAGCGTCGTTATTATCAGTGCGTATAGAAGACGTGAATAGCTGTATGGAGCTCGTTCAATCGTTAGAGCCAGCAGGGATAGGAGCGAGAAATATTCAAGAGTGTTTATCCATTCAATTAAAGCGCTTACATAAAAGGAGCGCTTTAGCGGAGATGATTGTAGATGAATATTTTGCATATTTTGTAAAGAAAGATTGGCGCAAATTAGCAAATGTATTGAAGTGTAGTACGGAAGAGTTACAAGAAGCTGTTCATGTGATTACATCGCTGCAACCGAAACCGGGTTTGGCGTTTTCTTCGGAGAAGCCGATGTACATTGTTCCAGATATGGCGGTGAAAAAAGAAGAGAATCGCCTAGTGATTCAGATGAATGAACGTAATATGCCGAGAATTGAAATTCATTCAGAATATAGTGAGCTTCTTCATAATAGTGAAAGTGACGTTGCTTCTTATGTTTCGGAAAAATATCAGCATGTACAATGGATTATGCGTAGTTTAAAACAAAGGAAGCAAACGCTTTTAAATGTAATGGAAGTAATTATTGAAAAGCAACGTGACTTTTTTATGAATGGGCCGCAATATTTAAAGCCACTTGCACTAAAAGAAGTGGCCGAGATATTAGGTGTTCATGAGTCAACGATTAGCCGAGCGACGCGCAATAAATATGTGCAAACGCCGTATGGTTTATTTGAAATGAAGTCGTTCTTTAGCAATGCGGTAACAACTACAGAAGACGAGGCGGTTTCAACGAAGAGAGTAAAGCAGCTTATCGGAGAGTTTGTAGAGAAAGAAAATAAGAAAAAACCACTTTCAGATCAAAAGATTTCAAAAATGTTAGAAGAAGAATACGAAATTGTTGTGTCGCGCAGAACAGTAGCGAAATATCGTGAGCAGTTAAATATTCCAGCTTCTTCTCTGCGAAAAACGATTGTATAGGTGATGAACATGGAGGTTATTCTATATACAAAAGCGGAATGTGGCCTTTGCCAAAAGGCAAAAAAACTTCTGCAAGAATTGCAAGATGAATACGTATTTGATTTGAAGGAAATAAATATATATGAGGATGAACAGCTGTTAGAAAAGTATCATCTTATGATCCCTGTTGTTGAAATTGAAGGGATAGAGGTAGAATATGGAATTATTCACAAAGATGTCATAATGGACAGTATAATTCGTATAATAAGAGTTGAATAACTTTTTATCTCCTGTTACAATAATAAATGTAGCAGGGATTATTTTTTTTACTCTATGCGGGACACAATATGTCACTACGGGACATATAATGACCATATAGATAATGAACCAATGTGGTGAGGAGATGCAATATGATGCGCTCATGGATTCAGTATACAAAAAAATTATTACCTGATCTGCTACCTGTTATGCAAAAGAGAATGCAAATTCTTCAGTACATCCGGTTAACGCAACCTATTGGTAGAAGAAACTTATCTGCAAGTCTTGGTATGACAGAACGAGTATTACGAAGTGAAGTACAGGTTTTGAAAGATGAAAACTTGATTCACGTCGCCTCTTCTGGAATGACATTAACAGAAGAAGGAACAGCTGTTGTTCTTGCTTTGGAAGACTTTATGAAAGAAATTTCTGGTTTGAAGGTTTTGGAAAAGCAGCTTAAGGAAACATTAGATTTGGATGAAGTTTTCGTTGTCCCTGGTGATAGTGATGAATCACCTTGGGTCAAGCTGGAAATGGGCCGTGCTTGTGTTGCTCGTATAAAAGATCGTCTAACAGCGAATAATATCGTTGCTGTGACTGGAGGAACCACGATAGCTGCCGTAGCTGATATGATGCAAATTGATTGCAAAGATCTACATATGTTATTTGTCCCAGCACGCGGTGGAATAGGAGAGAGTGTGGAGCTAGAAGCAAACACGATTTGTGCGAAAATGGCACAAAATACGATGAGTAATTATCGCTTATTGTACGTTCCTGACCACGTAAGCAGCGAGGCATACGCATCCATTGTGACAGAACCTTCTGTGAAAGAAATTCTTGAGTTGATTCGATCTTCCAATATTGTCATTCACGGAATCGGTGATGCCCTAACAATGGCGCGTAGAAGAAGTACTTTAGAAGCAGATTGGACGAAAATTAAAGAGAACAAAGCGGTCGGTGAAGCCTTTGGGTACTACTTAAATGAACAAGGTGAAGTTGTTCATAAAGTGCAAACAGTTGGCATGCAGCTTGAAGATTTACAGCATGTATCTCATGTCGTGTCAGTTGCTGGAGGTTCATCAAAAGCGAAAGCGATTCAAGCAGTAATTAAACAAGGGAACACTTCGTTACTAATTACAGACGAAGGTGCAGCAAAAGAGTTAGTAAAGGGTAAATAACCCTTAATATACATCCCCCAAGGAGGAAATTCAAATGACTAAAATTGGTATTAATGGATTTGGCCGTATCGGACGTGTGGTATTCCGCGCAGCTCTTAACAACCCTAACGTGGAAGTAGTAGCAATTAACGACTTAACAGATGCAAAAACATTAGCACATCTTTTAAAATATGACTCTGTTCACGGAACAGTAAATGCAGAAGTATCTGCAAACGGCGATAGCATCGTTGTTAACGGTAAAGAAATCAAAGTTATTGCTGAGCGCGACCCAGCTCAATTACCATGGAGCGACTACGGCGTAGAAGTAGTAGTAGAATCTACTGGCCGTTTCACTAAAAAAGCAGACGCTGAGAAACACTTAGGTGGATCAGTTAAAAAAGTTATCATCTCTGCACCAGCTTCTGACGAAGATATCACAATCGTTATGGGCGTTAACCACGAGCAATATGATGCAGCTAATCATAACGTAATCTCTAACGCTTCTTGTACTACAAACTGCTTAGCTCCATTTGCTAAAGTATTAAACGAAAAATTTGGCATGAAGCGCGGTATGATGACAACTATTCACTCTTACACTAACGATCAACAAATTTTAGACTTACCACATAAAGATTTACGTCGTGCACGTGCAGCAGCAATGAGCATGATCCCAACTACAACTGGTGCAGCGAAAGCAGTAGCATTAGTATTACCAGAACTTAAAGGTAAATTAAATGGTGGTGCAGTTCGTGTTCCAACTGCTAACGTATCTCTTGTTGACTTAGTTGTTGAGCTTGAGAAAGAAGTAACAGTTGAAGAAGTAAACGCAGCATTCAAAGCAGCAGCTGAAGGCGAATTAAAAGGTATCCTTGGATACAGCGAAGAGCCATTAGTATCTATCGACTATAACGGATGCACAAGCTCTTCTACAATCGATGCATTATCTACAATGACTATGGAAGGCAACATGCTTAAAGTTCTTTCTTGGTACGACAACGAAACTGGTTACTCTAACCGCGTAGTTGACTTAGTAGACTACATTGCTTCTAAAGGTCTTTAATTCTTAAGTTTATCAGTTATTAATGACAAAACGAGGGAGAGGGTTTGTTCCCTCTCTCTTCTTTCGTTTTATAAGCAAATGTGATAAGCTTTTGAATGGGTTTTGTCAATCCTAACTAGTCGGAGGGAAATCCAATGAATAAAAAATCAATTCGTGACGTAGATTTAAAGGGTAAACGAGTATTTTGCCGCGTTGACTTCAACGTGCCAATGAAAGAAGGCAAAGTTACAGACGAGACTCGTATTCGTGCAGCTCTTCCTACAATTCAATATTTAGTAGAGCAAGGTGCGAAAGTGATTTTAGCAAGTCATTTAGGTCGTCCAAAAGGACAAGTGGTAGAAGAAATGCGTCTAACTCCAGTAGCAGTACGTTTAGGCGAACTTCTTGGTAAAGACGTGAAAAAAGCGGACGAAGCATTCGGACCTGCTGTACAAGAAATGGTTGCAGCAATGAACGAAGGCGACGTATTAGTTCTTGAAAACGTGCGTTTCTATGCAGGTGAAGAAAAGAACGATGCAGAACTTGCGAAAGAATTTGCAGCTCTTGCTGATATCTTTGTAAATGATGCATTCGGTGCAGCTCACCGTGCTCATGCTTCTACTGCAGGTATTGCAGATTACTTACCAGCAGTATCAGGTTTCTTAATGGAAAAAGAATTAGAAGTATTAGGTAAAGCACTTTCTAATCCGGAACGTCCATTTACAGCAATCATCGGTGGTGCGAAAGTAAAAGATAAAATCGGTGTAATACGTCATCTACTTGATAAAGTTGATAACTTAATCATTGGCGGCGGACTTGCTTATACATTTGTAAAAGCATTAGGTCATGAAATTGGAAAATCTCTATGTGAAGATGACAAAATTGAACTAGCAAAAGAGTTTATCCAACTTGCAAAAGAAAAAGGTGTAAACTTCTACATGCCAGTTGATTGCGTTATTGCAGATGAGTTTTCTGAAACTGCAAACCGACAAGTTGTAGATATCGATTCTATTCCTGCTACTTGGCAAAGTTTAGATATCGGACCAAAAACAAGTGCAATTTATGCAGATGTAATTAAAAACTCTAAGCTTGTTGTATGGAATGGACCAATGGGCGTATTCGAAATGGCTCCATATGCAGAAGGTACAAAAGCAGTAGGACAAGCATTAGCAGATGCAGAAGGTACATACTCTGTTATCGGCGGTGGTGACTCTGCAGCAGCTGTTGAACTATTTGGTATGGCTGATAAAATGAGCCACATTTCTACTGGCGGCGGTGCGTCATTAGAATTTATGGAAGGTAAAGAACTTCCTGGTGTAGTTTGTCTTAACGACAAATAATTAGCAGCCAAGAAAAAGGACGGTGCAAAGCATGCGTAAACCAATTATCGCAGGTAACTGGAAAATGAATAAAACTCTATCTGAAGCAGTTAGCTTCGTAGAGGAAGTAAAAGGTCAAATCCCAGCTAGGGCGGCTGTTGATGCAGTTGTTTGTTCTCCAGCTCTTTTCTTAGAGCGTCTTGTAGCAGCTTCAGAAGGAACTGATTTACAAGTAGGTGCACAAAACATGCACTTCGAAAAGAATGGTGCATTCACTGGCGAAATTAGCCCGGTAGCACTTAGCGACTTAAAAGTAAGCTATGTAGTACTTGGTCACTCTGAACGTCGTGAAATGTTTGCTGAAACAGACGAAACAGTAAACAAAAAGACTCTTGCAGCATTTGAACATGGTTTAACACCAATCGTTTGCTGTGGTGAAACGTTAGAAGAGCGCGAAAGCGGAAAAACATTTGATCTTGTAGCAGGTCAAGTGACAAAAGCACTTGCAGGCTTAACAGAAGAGCAAGTAAAAGTAACTGTTATCGCTTATGAGCCAATTTGGGCAATCGGTACAGGTAAATCTTCTTCTGCACAAGATGCAAACGAAGTATGTGCGCACATCCGTAAAGTTGTTGCTGAAGCAGTCTCTCCGGCAGCGGCAGAAGCAGTTCGTATTCAATACGGCGGTAGCGTAAAACCTGAAAACATTAAAGAATACATGGCACAATCTGATATCGATGGTGCTTTAGTTGGCGGCGCAAGCTTAGAGCCTGCTTCCTTCTTAGGTCTTTTGGAGGCGGTAAAATGAGAAAGCCAACAGCTTTAATCATTCTTGATGGTTTCGGTTTACGTGAAGAAACATACGGGAATGCTGTAGCGCAAGCTAAAAAACCTAATTTCGACGGTTTCTGGAACAAGTTCCCTCACACAACACTAACAGCGTGCGGTGAGGCAGTAGGTCTTCCGGAAGGTCAAATGGGTAACTCTGAGGTAGGTCACTTAAATATTGGTGCCGGCCGCGTTGTATACCAAAGCTTAACACGTGTTAACGTTGCAATTCGTGAAGGTGAATTCGATCAGAATGAAACGTTCCAAAGTGCAATGAAACACGTAAAGGAAAAGGGTACAGCTCTTCATTTATTCGGTTTACTTTCTGATGGCGGTGTGCATAGTCACATTGACCACATGTTTGCTCTTCTTCGCTTAGCTGCAAAAGAAGGCGTGGAGAAA
The DNA here is from genome assembly GCF_900112415.1 of Bacillus sp. 491mf. GTDB lineage: Bacteria > Bacillota > Bacilli > Bacillales > Bacillaceae_G > Bacillus_A. The sequence goes on along the minus strand of NZ_FOLV01000013.1, from coordinate 9,474 downwards.
GTATATCTCCATGCATTCTTAGATGGCCGCGATGTTGGTCCGCAAACAGCAAAAGGGTATATCGATGCAGCAAATGAAGTAATCAAAGAAACAGGAGTAGGACAATTCGCGACAATCTCCGGTCGTTATTACTCCATGGACCGTGACAAGCGTTGGGATCGCGTTGAAAAATGTTACCGTGCCATGGTAAAAGGCGAAGGCCCTACTTACAAAACAGCACATGAGTGTGTGGATGACTCATATGCAAATGGTATCTATGATGAATTCGTATTGCCGTCTGTAATGGTAAATGAAGATGAAACGCCAGTTGCAACTATCAATGATGATGATGCAATCATCTTCTACAATTTCCGTCCAGATCGTGCAATTCAAATTGCGCGTGTATTTACAAACGAAGATTTCCGTGAGTTCGATCGTGGTGAAAAAGTACCTCGCATTCCAGAATTCGTTTGTATGACACACTTTAGTGAAACTGTAAAAGGTTACGTAGCATTCAAGCCAATGAACTTGGATAATACGTTAGGTGAAGTTGTTTCACAAGCGGGATTAAAACAACTTCGCATTGCGGAAACTGAAAAGTATCCGCACGTTACATTCTTCTTTAGCGGTGGTCGTGAGGCTGAATTCCCAGGAGAAGAGCGTATCTTAATTAACTCGCCTAAGGTTGCAACGTATGACTTGAAACCTGAAATGAGCATTTACGAAGTTACGGACGCTTTAGTAAATGAAATTGAAAATGATAAGCATGATGTAATCATTCTTAACTTTGCAAACTGTGATATGGTTGGCCATTCTGGGATGATGGAACCAACAATTAAAGCAGTAGAAGCAACTGATGAATGTTTAGGAAAAGTTGTAGAAGCGATTCTTGCAAAAGATGGTGTAGCACTTATTACTGCTGACCATGGTAATGCTGATGAGGAGTTAACTCCAGAAGGCACACCGATGACTGCTCATACAACAAACCCGGTTCCTTTCATCGTTACAAAAGAAGGTATTGAGCTTCGCGGCGACGGTATTTTGGGAGATATCGCACCAACAATGCTTACACTTCTTGGCGTTGAACAGCCAAAAGAAATGACAGGTAAAACAATTATTAAATAATTACTCATATAATAAAGGAGAGAAATAATATGCCAGCAATTTTAGATGTTTATGCTCGTGAAGTTTTAGACTCTCGTGGTAACCCAACTGTAGAAGTAGAAGTATACACGGAAAGCGGTTCATTCGGACGCGCATTAGTACCAAGTGGTGCATCTACTGGTGAATACGAAGCAGTAGAATTACGTGACGGTGACAAATCTCGTTACCTTGGTAAAGGTGTTCTTAACGCAGTAAATAATGTAAATGAAATTATCGCTCCAGAAATCGTTGGTTTCGACGTAACTGACCAAGCTGGAATCGACCGTGCTATGATCGAATTAGACGGCACTCCAAACAAAGGTAAATTAGGCGCTAACGCTATCCTTGGTGTATCTATGGCAGTAGCTCATGCAGCAGCTGACTATGTAGGTCTTCCATTATACCGTTACCTTGGTGGATTCAATGCAAAACAATTACCAACTCCAATGATGAACATCATCAACGGTGGTTCTCACGCTGACAACAACGTAGACTTCCAAGAGTTCATGATCTTACCAGTTGGTGCTCCAACATTCAAAGAAGCAATCCGTATGGGTGCTGAAGTATTCCATGCATTAAAAGCTGTATTACATGACAAAGGTCTTAACACAGCAGTAGGTGACGAAGGTGGATTCGCTCCAAACCTTGGTTCTAACCGTGAAGCATTAGAAGTAATCATCGAAGCAATCGAAAAAGCTGGTTACAAAGCTGGCGAAAACGTATTCTTAGGAATGGACGTTGCTTCTTCTGAATTCTACAACAAAGAAACTGGTAAATATGATCTTACAGGTGAAGGACGCAGCATGACTTCTGCAGAAATGGTTGATTTCTACGAAGATCTTTGCAATAACTTCCCAATCATCTCTATTGAAGATGGTTTAGACGAAAACGACTGGGATGGCCACAAGTTATTAACTGACCGTCTTGGCAAAAAAGTTCAATTAGTTGGTGACGACTTATTCGTAACGAACACACAAAAACTTGCTGAAGGTATCGAAAAAGGTATCTCTAACTCTATCCTAATTAAAGTTAACCAAATCGGTACTTTAACTGAAACTTTCGAAGCAATCGAAATGGCTAAACGTGCTGGTTACACAGCAGTTGTATCTCACCGTTCTGGTGAAACTGAAGATGCTACAATCGCTGACATCGCAGTTGCAACTAACGCTGGCCAAATCAAAACTGGTTCTATGAGCCGTACTGACCGTATTGCGAAATACAACCAATTATTACGCATCGAAGACGAACTAGGCGAAATCGCTGTTTACGATGGTTTAAAATCTTTCTACAACTTAAAGAAGTAATTTCTGTAAGGTAGAATAGTATTGCTTTTACCTCCTATAAATGTGGACATCCACGTTTATAGGAGGTTTTTTTAATATGAGGAACCATTGCTAATTCTGTTATAAATACAGAAAAATCAGAATGTAAGCGCCTACCACATTGTGCTAAATTTGTCAACAAAATAAATTGAAGGTCTTTACAATTTGTACTATGATTAGTTAGGGAAATGTCAACAATCGCATAATAAAGGATGATAGATAGATGAAATTCACGAAAATTATTGTCCAAGTAGCAGCGCTTTACGTATTTTACATGATTGGAACGTGGATAGGAGGCACATTTCATCTTCCGATTCCAGGAAGTTTAATAGGGATGCTTTTGTTATTTATATTGCTGAGCTTAAACGTCCTTCCAGTAAAGTGGTTTGACTTTGGAGCAGAAACATTGGTGGATCTTATGCCATTTTTATTAGTTCCCTCAATCATTGGTTTAATGAATTATGGTTCTTTTTTTGTGAGTAAAGGTATTTCGTTGTTAATTACTGTTGTTCTGAGTACGTTTATTATTATCGTTGTAGCAGGGCATACAGGACAATACTTTGCGAATAGAAAGGAAAAAGAGATACAATGAGTATAGTAATTGGAATTGGTTGGATTATATTGACAGTGCTATTATATCAATTATCGAAGAAGATTTATGAGTGGTTTCCAACGCCGTTTACGATTCCCATGCTTGTCGCAACAGCTTTAATGATTATATTGTTAGTTGTATTTGGTATACCATATCAACAATACATGCAAAGCGGCGGGGGCTGGATTTCGAAATTGCTTGGTCCTGGGGTAGTAGCGTTTGCGATCCCTCTTTATAAACAACGCAGTGTTTTAAGAAAGTATATTATCCCAATTGTTGGCGGTGTATTGATTGGAACAATCGTTGCCATTGCAAGTGATGTGATGATTGCAACCGTTATTGGAACGGATAAAAGCTTAATTTTATCTTCCTTACCGAAGTCAGTAACGATGCCAGTAGCTATGAGTGTGTCAGAGGAAGTTGGCGGTGTACCATCGTTAACGGCTGCTTTCGTAGTAGTTGCCGGAATATCTGGAGCAATTACCGGTCCTCTTTTATTAAAATGGAGCAGAGTGACAAATTCTGTTGGGATAGGAATTGGACTTGGTTGTGCATCGCATATTATGGGTGTTATGCGTGCGATGAAAAATAATGAGAACGAAGGCGTAATCGGATCAGTAACGATGACATTAGCAGCAATCTTAACATGTTTACTAGGTCCATTATTTGCATCGTTTTTTATTTAATTTGGTGAAGTATTGGGCGTATGAGACGCTCTCGCTTTTCCAATTATTTTATGTTACATTTAAAGTAATTGAAACTTGAGGAGGCGTGTAAAGTGCATACGTTTTTATCGGTCCTGCTTATTATTGTATCGTTGTTATTAATTGTACTTGTATTAATGCAATCCAGTAAGAGCGCTGGTTTATCTGGTGCAATTTCTGGCGGTGCGGAGCAATTATTTGGCAAGCAAAAAGCACGCGGAGTAGAAGCTGTATTAAACCGCATTACAATTGTTCTTGCTGTATTATTCTTCGCGTTAACATTTGCAGTTACGTATTTACAAGTCTAAGTATAAAAGATTCGCCTTTTCGGGTTGAATCTTTTTTTATTTGCCCTGAGAATTTCTAATTAGATTATGGAAAAGAAACTATGTTACACTATGAATAGACAATATATAAATACAAATTTAAAAAACGACATAAAAGCCTTTTTTAGGGACGGACGAGAGCATCTGGCCATGCATGGAGGCGGTCAGGGCCTAGGAGGCAGAGTTAGACAAAGATGTCGGAAAATTAAAGTGGACATATATATGAAGATTACATTATAGGAAGAGAAGGAGATTGGGAAATGAAGCTAGCATCCCCAAAACCATTTACATTTGAAGCGGGAGAACGTGCAGTTTTACTATTACATGGTTTTACAGGAAATTCTGCAGATGTTCGTATGCTCGGACGTTATTTAGAGACAAAAGGCTACACATGCCATGCGCCAATTTATAAAGGTCATGGTGTACCACCAGAGCAGCTTGTACACACAGGTCCAGAAGACTGGTGGAAAGATGTAATGGGAGCATATCAGCATTTAAAAGATAAAGGATACGAAAAGATTGCAGCAGTTGGTTTATCGCTTGGCGGCGTTTTTTCGTTAAAACTTGCTTATACAATGCCAATTATCGGAGTGGTACCGATGTGTGCTCCGATGTACATTAAAAGCGAAGAAACGATGTACCAAGGTATACTAGCGTACGCACGCGAATATAAAAAGCGTGAGCGTAAATCGCCAGAGAAGATCGAAGAAGAGATGTTTGCATTTAAGCAAACACCGATGAACACATTAAGAGCACTGCAAGATTTAATTCGCGATGTGCGCAATAACATCGATATGATTTATGCACCAACGTTTGTTGTGCAAGCACGCCATGACGAAATGATTAATACAGATAGCGCAAATATTATTTATCATGGAGTAGAATCAAACTTGAAGGAAATTAAGTGGTATGAGGATTCTACACATGTAATTACGCTTGATAAGCAGCGTGATGAGCTGCATGAGGATGTATATAACTTCTTAGAGCAACTAGATTGGTAAGATCTAGTTGCGTATTTTTTACATATGTAAAAATATAAAAACCTCTTTTTTAGGATTGGCGAGAGGGACTGGCCATGTGTAGGAGCGGTCAGTGCCCTTGTTCTGCCACGTGCGAGGTTTGAAATACAGGGAGAAGACGAGAGCGGGTCTTGTTTTGTTTTCATAGCAGTGATTTGTATGTTGAAAAACCGGTATAAAAACAAGAAGGACGAGAGCAGGTTCTGTTTTGAGCAACTTATGTGTTGAAACGTTAAAATGGATTGATATAAGGCAACATCATTTATATATGGTTATCTTTTCGGATACAATATTAAATACGAGGATTTTGAAGGAGGTTTTTGTACTTGGAGGAAATGATTCAGGAGAATATCGATAAGTTGTTATCGTTTATGAAAGAGGAAGCATATAAGCCGCTTACTGTGCAAGAGTTGGAAGAAGCGTTTGGTATTGAAGATGCGGCGGATTTTAAAGAGTTTGTGAAAGCACTTGTTATTATGGAGGAAAAAGGAATTGTTGTGCGGACGAGAAGTAATCGTTACGGTCTTCCAGAGAAAATGAATTTAGTGCGCGGTAAACTCATCGGACATGCTCGTGGCTTTGCGTTTGTCGTACCAGAGGAAAAAGGGACAGATGATATTTTTATACCGCCAACAGAATTAAAAGGCGCGCTGCATGGTGATACAGTATTGGCGCGTATTAGTTCAGAGTCAAGTGGTTCGCGCAAGGAAGGGACAATTGTTCGTATTATAGAGCGCGGAACGAAAGAATTAGTTGGTACATATACAGAATCGAAAAACTTTGGCTTTGTGCTTCCTGACAATAAGCGCTGGACGAGTGATATTTTCGTTCCAAAAAATGCTTCTATGGGTGCGGTAGAAGGGCATAAAGTTGTTGTGAAAATTACAAGCTATCCGCAAGACCGTTTAAGTGCAGAAGGAGAAGTTATTCAAATTCTTGGTCATAAAAACGACCCAGGCGTTGATATTTTATCTGTTATTCATAAGCATAACTTACCGCTTGCGTTTCCGCTAGACGTAATGGAGCATGCGAACAGTGTACCAGAAACGATTGATGAAAACGATTTACAAGGGCGTCGTGATTTACGAGATCAAACAATCGTTACAATCGATGGCGCGGATGCGAAAGACTTAGATGATGCGGTTACAGTAACGAAGCTTGAGAACGGCAATTACAAGCTTGGTGTACATATTGCTGATGTAAGTCATTACGTGACAGAAGGTTCAGCAATTGATCGCGAAGCCGCGGAGCGCGGAACGAGTATTTATCTTGTAGACCGTGTAATCCCAATGATTCCACATCGTTTATCTAACGGAATTTGTTCATTAAATCCAAAGGTAGACCGTTTAACTTTATCTTGTGAAATGGAAATTAATGAGCAAGGGGAAGTAGTAAAGCATGAAATTTTCCAAAGTGTGATTAAAACAGCGGAGCGTATGACGTATTCTGATGTGAAGCGCATTTTGGACGATGAAGATGAAGAACTAATGGAGCGCTATGAGCCGTTAATCCCAATGTTCCAAGAGATGGGGAAACTAGCTGCTATTTTACGTGAAAAGCGTATGCGCCGCGGAGCAATTGACTTTGACTTCAAGGAAGCAAAAGTATTAGTGGACGAAGAGGGCAAACCGACAGACGTTGTATTACGTGAACGTTCTGTTGCGGAAAAGCTTATTGAAGAATTTATGCTAGTCGCAAACGAAACGGTTGCAGAGCATTTCCACTGGATGAACTTACCGTTTATGTACCGCGTTCACGAAGACCCGAAAGAAGATAAACTAGAGCGTTTCTTTGAGTTTATTACGAGCTTTGGGTATGCGGTAAAAGGACGCGGAAATGAAGTACATCCGCGTGCGCTGCAACAAATTCTTGAAATGGTACATGGTCAACCAGAAGAGGTTGTGATTTCAACAGTTATGCTTCGTTCTATGAAGCAAGCACGTTACGATGCGGATAGTTTAGGCCACTTCGGTTTATCGACAGAGTTCTATACACATTTCACATCACCAATTCGCCGTTATCCTGATTTAATTGTGCATAGATTAATTCGCACATATATAATTAACGGAAAAGTGGATCATGAAACACAAGCAAGATGGCGTGAGGATTTACCGGATATTGCGGAGCATTCTTCAAATATGGAGCGCCGCGCTGTTGAAGCAGAGCGTGAAACAGATGAATTGAAAAAAGCAGAATACATGCTTGATAAAGTTGGTGAAGAATACGACGGAATCATTAGTTCTGTAACAAACTTCGGTTTATTCGTCGAACTTCCAAATACAATTGAAGGTCTTGTTCACGTTAGCTATTTAACAGATGACTACTATCGTTATGACGAACATCATTTTGCGATGATTGGCGAACGAACAGGGAACGTCTTCCGCATTGGTGATGAAATTACGATTCGCGTAATTAACGTAAACAAAGATGAACGCGCGATTGACTTTGAAATTGTCGGCATGAAAGGCAGTGTAAAACGACAACGAAAAGATCGCCCAGTTGTAATTGACCAGCCAAAAGGAAATAGAAGAAAACGCAGTGATCGTGATAACAATCGCGGCGGACAAGGAAAAGATTCGAGTCGCAACGGAAAACAAAATGGAAATGGAAACAAAAAGAAAAAGCCATTCTTTGAAAATGCACCGAACTTTAAGAAGAAAAAGAAAAAACGTAAGTAAGAAAGAAGCCGTATATGGCTTCTTTCTTCATATTTTGTTACAATGATACAAATGAAGGGAGGCAGCAAAGAGATGCCAAAAGGTCAAGGGAAAGTCATCGCACAAAATAAAAAAGCATTCCATGATTATTTTATTGAAGAAACATTTGAAGCAGGTCTTGTCCTTCAAGGAACAGAAATTAAGGCGATTCGTGCCGGTCGTGTAAACTTAAAAGATGCCTTTGCACGTGTGCAAAATGGTGAAGTATGGGTACATAATATGCACATTAGTCCATATGAACAAGGAAATCGTTTTAACCATGATCCGCTTCGTACAAGAAAGTTACTTCTTCATAAAAAAGAAATTTTAAAGCTAATCGGTTATACGAAAGAAACAGGTTATACGCTTGTACCGCTTAAAATTTACTTAAAAAATGGATTTGCGAAAATGGCACTTGGTTTAGGGAAAGGTAAAAAGCAATATGATAAGCGCCATGATTTAAAAGAAAAAGAAGCAAAACGTGAAATTGCACGTGTATTCCGCGATCGTCAAAAAATGTAATACAGAAATTTACAATTGCAAAATGACGATCGTGTGCTATAATAACAAATGTAAGGCCAGTTGAACATTGAAAAACAGCTCAATAGCAGCTATCACGAATATACTTCGTATGCTCCATTTCTTATATGGGGACGTTACGGATTCGACAGGGGTAGTTCGAGCTTAGGTTGCGAGTCGAGGGGATCGGCCTCGTTAAAACGTCAAAGCCTATAACTGGCAAACAACAAAACAACTTCGCTTTAGCTGCTTAATAACAGCTTTTAGCGGTTCGTCCCTCCATCGCCCATGTGGTAGGGTAGCGGACTCACTCTAAGTGGGCTACGCCGGAGTTCACCGTCTGAGGACAAAGGAAGAGAACAACCAGACTAGCAATTCGGAAGCCTGTCGATAGGCTGAAGAATTTGCGAAATGCTAATATATCGACTACACTCGTAGAAGCTTAAGTGCCGATACTTTTGGACGTGGGTTCGACTCCCACCGTCTCCACCAATACATATTTGGTGGTTTTTTTATTTTGTATGTAACAAGAAGCATAAGATGGCCGTTTTGGCCAACTTATGCTTCTTTTAGTTTACGGCCAACTTATGCTTCCAATATAAAAAATGAGTGTGGATTCTCTTGAGGTTTTATTAGATTAGGACTTGCCACCCAAATTGCCTACGTACGTTTTCCAGGAAAACTATTATCTGAGAATAATAAATATGTTGAATGCTACTCTTATTAACAATACAAAGGGAACCTGATACATTCTCATATGCAACATTGCATACAAGAATGTATTGATAAAAATGAAAGCGCTTACTATAATAAGGGTATAAAGATAAAACACATTTTAGCAACAACAAAGGGAGAGTAAATACTATGACAATCGCAATGACAATTTTAAAATTTCTAGGTGGAGCACTTCCAATAGTTCAAGGACTTTTAAAAGCATTTATGTAAGTTTACTATTTAGCAATTATTGATAAATAACTATCATACTTAAATACGCAAAAGAGGAAGAAGTTGATTTTTTTGAAAAATAGAAAAAATACTAAGGGAATAAAATTACTAGCATGTTTATCAATTGGTTTATGCACTTTTAATTATACATCTATTTCTTTCGCTGAAACACCTAAAAGTAATTCAGCTGATCAAGTAAAAAAAGCTATTGACATTGATACTGGTATAG
>NZ_FOLV01000020.1 GCF_900112415.1 Bacillus sp. 491mf | reverse complement strand
TTAGCTCAATTGGTAGAGCAACTGACTTGTAATCAGTAGGTTGGGGGTTCAAGTCCTCTAGCCGGCACCACTTAGGGGCATAGTTTAACGGTAGAACAGAGGTCTCCAAAACCTCCGGCGTGGGTTCGATTCCTACTGCCCCTGTAAGAAATATGGGCCTATAGCTCAGCTGGTTAGAGCGCACGCCTGATAAGCGTGAGGTCGATGGTTCGAGTCCATTTAGGCCCACCATATTCCGCAGTAGCTCAGTGGTAGAGCTATCGGCTGTTAACCGATCGGTCGTAGGTTCGAGTCCTACCTGCGGAGCCATGGCCCGTTGGTCAAGTGGTTAAGACACCGCCCTTTCACGGCGGTAACACGGGTTCGAATCCCGTACGGGTCATTATAAAAAGAGTCAGCAGAATGCTGACTCTTTTTTGTAAAGAAAAATAATATTATGTATTATACCTTCCATATTCCTTCTTTGATTAATGAGCTCCTTATACATATGTTTATTTGGCTACTTTTGTGCAGTAAGAAGTAGTTGAATATAGCAATCCTACTGATGGTCGTTTCACGCTATGATAACAATTAGTATATTTTTTATTATAAATAATGAAGGATTTTGTATGGTTTTGTGTAATTAGGAAAGAATATAGTACATTATTTTATTACTAATTTATTATTTTAGCTATACTTAGGTTACAGTTTAAAGTATTTCTTTTACTAGCCTCAACTTACTTATTGCTCTGTATTTTTACAAGTTGTTTTCTGAAATCAGAACGATAAAGTTATATTTACTCTCCGTAATTCTAATGTTTTTAGAATTGATCATTATAGCAACGAATATCCAATTTATTTTATGGTTAGTAGTTAAGCATCTGATTGGGATTTTAAACAATGATGTTTCGTTTCCTTCGTTTTCTACATTTGTTTTTAGTGAGAGATGGTGTCAGGTTTACCTTTTAAGGAACTTGCGAATTGAAATGTAGAGGGTTGGAAATGCTAAGGTGTGTAAAGGAGGGTAAACGATTTATGACAACTGTTCGAGAATTGATGAGCACAAATATTGTACAATGTACACCATTAGATAACGTATATGAAGCGGCTGTAAAAATGAAAGAAGAAGATATAGGAATGATTCCTGTCGTGGAGAATGATCAAGTTGTTGGTCTAGTAACAGACCGCGACTTGGTTGTGCGGGGAATTGCAGAAAAGCATCCAGGTTCCAATCAAATTACAAATATTATGACAACAAAAATTATTTCCGTATCACCTGATGACGCTATTGAAAAGGCGACTGAGTTAATGGCACGTTACCAAATAAGAAGATTGCCAGTAGTTGAACATGGGCAACTTGTTGGAATGCTATCACTTGGTGATTTAGCAACGACTAAATATGCAGATGATCAGGCAGGCGAGGCCTTAAGCGAAATATCAGAACAAACAGACTAAAGAAAGCAAAGATGTAGTGAAGGATAAACTATTTACATGGACTCCATTCGTTTCATTCATAATCTGTGGGGGCTTCCCCGCAGATTAAATTAACTTTTTATATAATCACTTTTGACGTTTTTGTTAATAACTATTAATATATGAAAAAAATGGTATACTTATGAATATAAGTATTATATGTTATTTTGAATATAGTGATATTCATAATTAATTTAATAGCATTCAAATATTTTATCATACATATAGAAAATGGGGGGGAATTATATGGAGATTATGCAAACCGAGCCTAATTGGAACTTGGTTACGGATGCGTATGTGGAGCCGAAAAATTTTGCTGATTTACTTTCTTTGCTTATACCAGAGTATCCAAAGGGAGAAGGAAAAGAACGAACGATTCTGGCTTGGAAAGAAAAAGAATTTTATAAGAAAGAAAATTTAATTCCTTTTATTTTATATGGAATGAAAAAATTACATGATTTGCCGAAGTTTCATAAAGATGAAATGCCAACTTTAGTCCGAATTATTCGTTTATGTCAACAAGTAGGATGGTATCAACAGGCTTATGATTTTATGGTTGCAGAGGGATTAGAGGAATTCGTGCAAACATCGCTAGAGTACGAATCATGGGATGTATTTACACAAGTGGTTGCTTGGAATTATTTAATTATAAAACAGAAAGTTACGGAATTAGAAAGTAATGATGCTTTTATTTGGGAAAGAATTAAATTTAATGTAGAGTGTATTGAAAAGTATAAGACACTTTTGTCTCATAAAGAAATGATGGAGATTATGTTTCTGTTTCTTTGTAAAGAAGCAAAGGGATTATCAAAAGAGCAGTTAGATGAAAATTTAATGAAGTTGGCGATATATTGCAATACATATATTTGTGATGTATATACGTTAGATTTATTAAAAAAATATAGAAAATGTACAGATTTCTTAACATATTATGAACCAAGCCGTGCTGCTGTAGCATGTCAGCGTGCAGTGATTGCACAAATGTCTGATCGCCTTAATCCGTTGAAGACAATTCATGTTGATGATTATTTATTTGTTATAAAAGAGATAATGGAGCATATATCCTTTGAATTTATAACAAAATATGAGCACTTTATTGGGAAATTACTATCATATATTCCATTTTTTGAAATGATTCAAGTTCCACAACAAATGTATTATTGTGAAGAACTTATGTTTATATGCAAAGGAATCGGTTATAAAGAGGAACTACTACGCAATTATATATTTGTTCAATTACCAAATTGTTTCCCATCCTTTATTAAACAATTTTTAAAGAATAAGCGTTATGCATCAATACATGACATTTTATTTTATTGGTGCAGTGATGAACAACGTATGAATCTAGAACATAAATATAATTTAAGTTTTATTTATGAGCAATATGCATGCGGTTAAAATAGTTTTATATTAGACTTTTAATTCTATATACTAGTAAAAAACTTTTTTTAGAAGAGGACGAGGGCATTTGGCCGTGCATAGAAGCGGTCATGGTCTTTTCCTTTTCGGTACGATTCAGCTCAGTAAATTGACTATTTTTATGTTGAATATTGTCGGAGGGTCTTTATATCATGTCGAAGCGCCGATATATTCTAAAAAGTGGTCGATATATTGTGAAAAGCGCCGATATATTGCAAAGAACGGTCGATAATGTAAAAAAGGATTCCACATCATGTGGAATCCTTTTTTAGTAGTAAAGAAAATAATGTCAAAGAATTGCGGCGTTATTTTCCTATTTTCCACGTTTTTTCATGTTGTTGCTGTTGTTTACGATATTCTGGAACGTATATATACTGAGATACTATAAGAAGAATAGTTATAAAAAACACTGGAAACATTGCGGAGACATGGAAGCCATTATAAATAATGCTTGTTAATAAAGAACCTATAATGAATAGTGCGGTATATATGTGTGAAATATGTCGCTTTAGTCGGATCTTGAATATTTCCATAATCACTTCGCAAGCAACAAACGCAATAATAATGTTTAATAATACAATGTTTGTGTTATAAATTAATAAGCAAAAAATTAACCCGAAAAATGCTAAATACTCAATAAGTAACGAAATATTACGTGCCATAATGCGTTACCTAACTAAGAAAGGAAGTGGATTTACAGCATTTGTTTTTTTAAGATTCCATTCCCCGTTATGTAATTCAAAATGTAAGTGTTGACCAGTTGAATGGCCTGTATTTCCCATATAACCGAGCAATTGGCCTGTTGCCACTGTATCTCCTGCTTTGACAGCTCGACTTTTCATGTGAGCATATACAGTTGTGTATAACTTCCCGTTTATATGATGAGCAACAAATACAACATTTCCGTAACTTGTAGAATAATATGATTTAACGACAGTTCCAGGTGCTGAAGATTGGATTGAAACATCTCCTGTTGCTGCAAAATCTATACCATAGTGCATTGCTCCCCAGCGTTCTTCAAATCCTGAACTTATTTTTCCTTGAGTAGGATATTTAAATACAGCTGGAATAGATGGTGTAGCTTGCTGTTTGGGTTGTTGTTGCTGCTGTTGTACTATATAATGCTGTGCGACATAGCCATATCCTGATCCATAGCGAATTTTATACCATGTTCCCAAATTCTCAACGACTTGTACTTGTGTTCCATGTGTTAAAGAACCGATAATAGCTGTATTTGTTCCTGCTCCGCTACGTACTTTTAATGTAGGAGTGGCAACAGAATAAGAATTTCCACCTTGTACAGTAATTCCTTTTACTAATGGTTGATCAGCGTTAGATAAAAACTCTTTCTTTACATAGCCGATTGTTCCATTATGTACAATTTTATACCATCCTTCTCGTTCCTCTTGAACAGTAACAAATTTCCCATTTGGTAATACAGTAATAATTTTAGATTGTGTATTTGGTTCAGTGCGAACGTTTAATACATCTGTATTTACGATATACTGATTCCCACCATCGTGTGGTTTTGTTAAAGAAATTGCTTCTTTTTTGACATAGCCAGTTTTATTGTGAGCGTAAATTTTATACCATTCATTTGTTGTTTCAAGAATTGTAACGGGAGTGTCACGTGTAATGCTGTCAATAACAGAATCTGCCCCATTAGGACTATTGTACATTTGTAATGTTTCTATTTTTACATAACCAATTTTGGTTTTTGCTGTTTGCTCTGCTGCTGCGGTATGTACATTAGATTTTGCTATAGAGGGAAGCATAGCGGCAACTGTTACAGTAGTTGCTGTTATTGCTGCGACTTTTAAATTCATATATTCATAGACCTCCTTATGTAATAAGCTATTATGAATGAAATCATAATATAAAGCTGTTGAGTTTGTAATATATTTGTTGATTCAGGACAAGCAAATATTTTTTCTCTATATATACAAGTTAAAAAATCGACTTAAGGAGAGCATCTGGATGAGCTCTTACCGCACAAGCTATGCTATATTCTGCATAGTGGCGACTTACATGTCGAAAGATTTAAATGGATATATAATAAAAGGATAGCAGATTTATAGCCGTTCTGGAAATAGATAGAAGAAATTCATTTTTTTCTGAACTTACAGTATGTTTTTGAAATATTTTCGTAACTACTCATCCATACATTTCATTTAGAAGTTTGGTAAGAGGTATTATTCTAGTGAAAATAAAAAAGGCCCTAACTACTCCTATACATAGCCAATCCCTCCCAGGCCATGAAGAAATGCTTTTCTGTCTTTTTTTCATAGAGGGACTGAGTAGTTACATATTTTCTTTTGTTTAATTCAAAATGAAAAGAGTTGCCGATGAGATATGGTGATGGTATACTGACTATGTTAAATGAATATACTGCTAGGGGAGCTAGTGTTGCTAGCTGAGAGTAGACCGATAGTCTTTGACCCTTGAACCTGATCTAGATGATGCTAGCGTAGGGAAGCAATTTGGACGATATAAATAACGTCCCCGTTTCTTTATGCATAGAAACGGGGATTTTTTCTTAACAATTTTATAGAACACCACTAGGGGTGCTTAAAAGCTGAGAGAGGTAAAAACCTTAACCCTTATAACCTGATCTAGGTGATGCTAGCGTAGGGAAGTGGAAACAACAAATGAGTTTTTCTTTTGTTTGCTGTGGCCACTTCTTATATGGAAGTGGCTTTTTTATTTGGAAACATACATACAGGAAGGGGAAGCGGAGATGACATTTTGTGAAAGACTATTTGAAAAGGTGCAACCTATTTGGGAGAAGAGTCACAATCATCCATTTGTAACAGGGATGGGAGATGGAACGTTAGAGAAAGATAGATTTCAATATTATATTGTTCAAGATTATTTGTATTTGTTAGATTACGCAAAGCTATATGCAATTGGTGTTGTCAAAACAACAAATCCAAAAGTGATGGCGAAATTTGCTGAACAAATTGATGGAATTTTAAATGGGGAAATGACGATTCATAAACAATATGCAAAACGCTTAGGAATTTCTGTTGAAGAGATGGAATCCGCAAGGCCATCAGCTATGAATCTAGCATATACAAACTATATGATGTCTGTTTCTCAAAACGGTACACTGGCTGAGCTAATTGCAGCATTGCTTCCATGTATGTGGAGTTATTGGGAGATTGGAAAGCGTTTAAATGCGATTCCAGGAGCACGCGATCATGAATTTTTTGGTGAGTGGATTCAAGGATATAGCTCTGAGGAATACGGGAATCTTTGTGTATGGTTAATTGATTTATGTAATGAAATTGTAATTGGGAAAACAGAAGAAGAACGAAATCGTTTAGAAGAGATCTTCTTATATTCCAGCCGTTTTGAATATTTATTTTGGGATATGGCATATCGTAAGGAGATGTGGGGGTTTGAAGAGCAAGAACATACTACAATTTCATAACGTTTCTTTCCATTATGATGAGAAACCGATTATAGAGGGTCTTAATGCTGCAGTACAAGAAGGGGAATTCATTAGTATTATTGGGCCAAGTGGCTGCGGGAAAAGTACATTGTTTCGGCTTATTACGGGACTTGAGAAAGAAAATGCTGGCACGATTGATGTAATGGGAACAACTCCTGTTGGCTATATGCCGCAAAAAGATATGTTACTCCCGTGGCGAACCATTATTGAAAATGCAGCTTTGCCTCTTGAATGCCAAGGAATGAAGAAAAAAGAAGCGCAAATGAAAGCACTAGAGCTGCTGGCGCAGTTTGGACTGCAAGGATATGAAAAGAAGTATCCAAAAGATTTATCAGGCGGAATGCGGCAACGCGTATCGTTTATTCGGACGTTGTTAACGGGAGGCGACCTCTTACTATTAGATGAACCGTTTAGTGCACTTGATGCATTAACGAAGGCATCTCTGCAAGAATGGTTGTTTGAACAATGGAAACATTGGCAAAAAACGATTTTGTTTATTACACACGATGTTGATGAAGCGCTGTATCTTTCTAATCGTATTTTTGTCGTAACAGAGCAGCCGATTACATCATTAACTGAGCGAGTTGTACCCCTTGGACAAGAGCGCTCTCGAAAGGATTTGCATCGCCTGGAAATGCTAGCGTTAAAAGATGAACTTATTGGCATGTTGCAAAGACAGGTGCTTGTATGAAGCGAATTATAGATTATGTTCCGGCTATTATTGTAACTGCTATTTTGCTGATTGGATGGGAAATAGGGGCACGGATTCTTGATGAAATGTACATTTTGCCGTCTCCAAGTGCCATTGTTCGAAAAATATGGGATTTGCGGGATATATTGCTTACGGTGCATTTACCAGCAACGCTTTCTGTTACAGTGATCGGCATTGTCATTTCTATCGTATTAGGCGTTGGGTTAGCGATGTTGATGAGTATGAGCTCATTTGCTGAGAAGGCATTTTATCCGCTCTTAGTTGCTTCACAAACGATTCCCGTTACAGCTTTAGCACCATTATTTGTTTTATGGTTTGGTTATTCGATTTGGAGCAAGGTTGTTGTCACAGTACTGATTACGTTCTTTCCTATTGCAGTGAATACGTATGATGGCCTTTGCAGTACGAAAAAGGATTGGGAAGAGCTTTTAATTACATATGGTGCAACAAAAAAAGATATATTTTTCAAATTGAAATTGCCGTCTGCGCTTCCCTATTTTTTTTCAGCTTTAAAGGTAGCTGTGCCATTTAGCGTGATTGGGGCAGCAATTGGTGAGTGGCTCGGGGCACAAGCGGGGCTAGGCTATTTTAGTAAACGAATGATGACACAAATGGATGGTGCGGGTGTGTTTGCGCCAATTGTTTTATTGTCATTACTCGCTATTTTCTTTGTATTACTCGTTTCGATATTTGAGAAGAAATTGATTAGTTGGAGGAAGCATTCATGAAACTAGTAAAACGCATCTTTGTGTTTACATTATTAATTGCGATGATTGCTGGGTGTTCTAGTAATTCAGCATCAGAAAAGAAAAAAGGTGAAAAAGAAGTAACTGTTATGCTCGATTGGTACCCAAATGCAGTGCATAGCTTTATTTATGCAGCAATTGAAAAGGGCTATTTTAAAGAAGAAGGTGTGAAGGTACATATTAAATTCCCTTCTAATCCAACTGATCCATTAACGTTAGCAGCAGCAGGAAAAGTAACGGTTGGATTGTATTATCAGCCTGATGTTGTAATTGCGAGAGCGAATGAACACATTCCAGTGAAATCTATCGGTGCCGTTGTTCGTTCTCCTTTAAACCACGTTGTCTCGCTAAAATCAGCAGGTATTTCTTCTCCTAAAGATTTGGAAGGAAAAACAATTGGATATTCAGGGACACCGTTAAGTGAAGAATATGTAAAAACGATGATTAAAGGAGACGGGGGAAACCCAAATAACGTAAAAGTAGTCGATGTTGGTTTTGATTTAGTACCGGCTCTTACTACGAAAAAAGTAGATGCTGTTACAGGGGCATACATTAACCATGAAGTTCCAGTCATGCGTCATGAAGGTTACGAGCCAGCATATTTTAACCCAGCGGATTACGGTGTACCGAACTATCATGAACTTGTATTTGTAACAGGCGACAAAACATTGAAAAAAGATAAAGAAACATTACAAGCCTTTTTACGCGGGGCGAAAAAAGGTTATGAATTTATGAAAAAAAATCCAGATGAAGCATTAAACATTTTATTAAATCATCAAGAAAAAGAGAATTTCCCGTTGATTCCAGAAGTTGAAAAAGAAAGTATGAAAATTTTATTAGACAAAATGGAAACGAAAGATGAACCATTTTTATCAGATACAGCAAGTTCGTGGGAAAAACAAAACAAGTGGTTAAAAGAAAAAGGAATGACAAAAGAAATGGTTCCGGCAAATGAGTTGTTTGAAAACATTTTAAAGTAGGCGAATGGATATGAAAGCTGAGCTTCACGTTATATCAAATGGTCGTATGTCATTTGAAGAGTTAGCGAATATAGCAACTGATATTGAAAGTGAAATAGATTATTTGCACATTCGTGAGCGAGAGAAAAGTACGAAAGAGTTATATGAAGGTGTGGAAAAGCTCTTATATAATGGGTTTCCTTCTTCTAAACTTGTCATCAATGATCGGATTGATATTGCAATTTTATTCAATATTAGACGTGTACAACTTGGATATCGCAGCGTGGATGTAAAGTCTGTTAAAGAAAAGTTTTCTTATTTACATGTTGGTTACTCCGTTCATTCATTTGAAGAAGCTGTATTTGCTTTTCAAAGTGGCGCAGATTCTCTTCTATATGGACATTTGTTTCAAACGAACTCTAAAAAAGGAGTTCCGCCAAGAGGATTAGCTGGGATTACTGAAATAGCAAAACGCTTAACAATCCCAATCAACGCTATTGGAGGGATTACTCCTAATCATACAGCAGAAGTACTTGGCACCGGGGCTAATGGTATTGCAATTATGTCTGGAATTTTAAGTGCCGCAAAACCAAATGAGCAGGCCAAATTATATAAGGAAACGATACGAAAGTGGGCGAGAAATCATGAAAAAAATATATGATGTTGCCATCGTTGGCGGCGGTGTAATTGGAAGTTCGGTTGCACATTTCCTTGCTGAAAGAGGTTATAAAGTTGCCATCATTGAAAAACAAAAAATTGCTTCTGAAGCCTCTAAAGCAGCAGCAGGATTATTAGGTGTCCAGGCGGAGTGGGATGAATACGATCCGCTATTTGAATTAGGCAGGAAAAGCCGCGCAATGTTTCCGAAACTTGCAAGTCTATTACGTGATAAAACCGGAATTGATATCGGATATGAAGAAAAGGGGATTTATCGCATTGCTCAAAATGAAGAAGAGAGTGTCCGGCTTCTTCATATTATGAAATGGCAGCAGCAAACAGGAGAAGAGTCCCATTTTATCTCAGGAGAAGAACTACGAAAAAAAGAACCCTATTTATCTACTTCGATTATTGGCGCAGTTTACCACCCAAAAGAT
Organism: Bacillus sp. 491mf; assembly: GCF_900112415.1. Taxonomy (GTDB): domain Bacteria; phylum Bacillota; class Bacilli; order Bacillales; family Bacillaceae_G; genus Bacillus_A. The sequence continues at coordinate 53,239 of NZ_FOLV01000020.1, read as the reverse complement.
GGTCATGTCATTGCCCCGGAGCTGACGAAGGCATTCGCTCACTCCGCTGCGATATCTGGTGCGGACATATATGAAGAAACGGAAGTGTTTGATATTCAAATGAAGAATCAGCGTGTCACAGGATTACTGACATCAGAAGGTGCGATCGCCTGTGAAAACGTAGTAATTGCTGGAGGTTCGTGGAGCACAAAACTATTACAATATTTTCATCATGAGTGGGGGACATATCCTGTAAAAGGTGAAGTCGTTGCGGCGCGCAGTCGTAAGCCGCTTCTACAAGCTCCTATTTTTCAAGAGCGATTTTATATCGCACCGAAGCGCGGCGGACGTTATGTCATCGGGGCAACAATGAAACCTCATACATATAACAAAGCGGTGCGCCCTGAAAGTATTACTTCTATATTAGAGCGTGCATATCGGATTTTGCCAGCATTAAAGACAGCAGAATGGGACGGAGCCTGGGCAGGGTTACGTCCGCAATCGAATCATAATATGCCGTATATCGGCAGGCATGAAGAGATTACTGGTTTATACGCCTGTACGGGCCATTATCGAAATGGAATTTTATTAAGTCCCGTTTCAGGAGAATATATGGCTGATTTGATAGAAGGAAAGCAAGAGAATCGTTTACTAGATTCGCTGCTTTCACAATCTATATAAATCAATCTAAAACCTCTTTCTTTCTTTTGGAGGGCGAGAGCAAGAAGCGGTTAGGGCCTATTAAAACAAAGGGAGAAAGCAAACAGCGGTCGTGTTTTGCTTTGCATAACCGCGATGTATATTTTTCGTAAGGAGATGAAAGCTTGAACTTAAAAATTAACGGAAGACAAGTAGATGTACCAAGTGAGGTTAAAAGCGTAGCTGATTTGCTTGTTCATTTAGGATTAGAAACGAAAATTGTTGTTGTAGAACGCAATCAAGATATTTTACAAAAAGAGGATCATCAAGATACATCTGTTTTTGAGGGAGATCAAATTGAAATTGTAACATTCGTAGGAGGCGGTTGATTATGTTAAAGATTGGGCCATTTACTTTTCAGTCTAGATTGTTATTAGGAACAGGGAAATTTTCCGACTTTGATGTGCAAAAGAAAGCGATTGAAGTATCAGAAGCAGAAATTTTAACGTTTGCGGTGCGTCGGATGGATATTTTTGATGCAGAGCAGCCCAATTTACTAGAAAAAATTGATGTAACAAAGTATACACTTCTTCCAAATACAGCGGGAGCAAAAACAGCAGAAGAAGCAGTGCGCATCGCCAAACTAGCGAAAGCGTCAGGGTTATGCGACATGATTAAAGTAGAAGTAATTGGTGATGATAAAACGTTATTGCCAGATCCAGTTGAAACGTTAAAAGCGTCAGAAATGCTATTAAAAGAAGGGTTTATCGTCCTGCCGTATACGTCTGATGATGTTGTGTTAGCACGTAAATTACAAGAGTTAGGCGTCCATGCGATTATGCCTGGTGCATCGCCAATCGGCTCTGGTCTTGGCATTGTAAATCCATTACATTTAGGCTTTATTATCCAGCAAGCTACTGTTCCCGTTATTGTTGATGCAGGCATTGGTAGTCCAGCTGACGCAGCATTTGCGCTGGAATTAGGTGCAGATGGTGTGTTATTAAATACAGCTGTTTCGGGAGCAAAAGATCCTGTGAAAATGGCAGAGGCAATGAAGCTTAGTATCCAGGCAGGAAGATTAGGCTTTGAAGCAGGACGTATTGCTCGGAAGCGCTGCGCGATTGCAAGCAGCCCGTTAGAAGGAATGAGCGTTCTTGAATAATCGATATTCCCGTCAAGTGTTGTTCTCTCCAATTGGAGAAGAAGGACAGCAAAAAATAAGAGAAAAACATGTACTGATTATTGGAGCAGGAGCACTTGGTAGTGCAAATGCAGAGATGCTCGTTCGCGCTGGAGTTGGCAAAGTGACGATTGTTGACCGTGATTACATTGACTGGAGTAATTTGCAGCGTCAACAGTTATACTGCGAAGATGATGTGCAAAACCATTTACCAAAAGCAGTGGCAGCTAAACGGCGCTTACACGCCATTAATAGTGATGTAGTTGTAGAAGCTTACGTACAAGATGTAACAGCGGAAGAGTTAGAACAACTGATCACAGGTGTAGATATTATCATCGATGCAACAGATAATTTTGAGACGCGTTTTATTGTAAATGATATATCCCAAAAGTATTCTGTTCCATGGATTTATGGAGCTTGTGTTGGTAGTTACGGTCTTTCTTATACAATTTTACCAGGAAAGACGCCGTGCCTCTCTTGTTTATTACAATCGATACCGCTCGGCGGAGTGACATGTGATACGGCGGGAATTATTTCGCCTGCCGTATCCATTGTTGTATCACATCAAGTTGCGGAGGCATTAAAAATTTTAGTAGAAGATTATGAGGCACTGCGTGATGGGCTTGTGTCATTTGATGTATGGAAAAATGAATATTCATGCATGAACGTACAAAAATTGCGAAATGAGCACTGCTTATCGTGCGGAGAAGAAGCCGTTTATCCGTATTTAAGCAAGGAGAATACTTCTAGGGCAGCTGTTTTATGCGGTAGAAATACAGTACAAATTCGTCCGCCACATAAAGAGCAGCTTCATTTGTCTATGTATCAAAATTTGCTGCAAAATCGGGTAACGGATTTAACAGCAAACTCTTATTTACTATCATTTTCTGTTGAGAATAAACGGTTAGTGGCATTTCAAGATGGCCGTGTGCTTGTGCACGGAACAAAGGATATAGCGGAAGCAAAAACGATTTATCATCGTTACTTTGGGTAAAAAGGGTGAGGGAAATGAAAGTGAATAAAGCATTAACGATTGCGGGCTCTGATAGCGGCGGCGGTGCCGGGATTCAAGCAGATTTAAAGACGTTTCAAGAACTCGGTGTGTACGGAATGACAGCCATTACAGCGATTACGGCCCAAAATACGCTCGGTGTACAAGGAGTGTATCCTGTTCCTACAGAAGGAATTGAAGAGCAGTTACATTCTATTGGGACGGATTTAACGCCTGATGCAGTAAAACTTGGAATGTTATTTAGTAGTGAAATTATTAGAGTCGTAGCTGAAAATATTAAATCATTTTCATGGAATAATATTGTGCTAGACCCTGTAATGATTGCTAAAGGCGGAGCGTCATTATTACAACAGGAAGCTGTTACAGCATTAAAAGAACATTTGCTGCCGCTTGCAACGGTAATTACGCCAAATGTCCCTGAAGCAGAAGTATTAACAGGAATGAAGATTGATACGATTGAAGATAGTAAAGAAGCTGCGAAAATGCTGCATGATTTAGGGGCGAAGTTTGTCGTCATGAAAGGCGGGCATGCAGCATATCAAGGGAATAAAGTAATTGATTTATTGTTTGATGGAAATAAGTTTATGGAATATAGAAGTAAACGGATTGCGTCTCTTCAAACACATGGAAGTGGTTGCACGTTTGCGGCAGCTGTAACAGCCGGACTCGCGAAAGGTTATGAAATTGAAGAGGGAGTTCGGGAAGCGAAGAGCTTTATTAGTATAGCGATTGAAGATGAGTTGAACATTGGAAGCGGTCACGGACCAACGAATCATTTTGCATATGGACGTAGAAATATGCGTGTATAAATATGTATTTTTGAAGAAAGCCAGTTGGAAAAATTGGCTTTTTTCATGTTTACTTTTTCCAAAATCAGGAGTAATATATCAGCCAGAATCTATTTTTTGAACGCTGAATCCGAAATTTGGAGCGGAGGAACCAATTTTGTGCATTGTCACTTGGGGTGAATCCTTTTTTGAAGGTAGGGCTACTCTCAAAGCCCGAATCCGACAGCTAACTCCGTAAGCGTGTTGAGAGAGGATGGTGCAAGTGAATACATCAATTCATCGATCCGACTAGCATAAAAAGAATTTTAATCGATAGTTAAAAATTCTTTTATGTGAAGGAGGATCCAGTGCATGGATGAGGAAAAAGAGTACATGCTCATTTGTGTAGGTGAAGTTGCGAAAGTAAAGAGTTTGCATGATTTAATACCTTTTCAAAGTGAAATGGTTATTTTTACAGCAAGTGAATATGTGGCAAGTGAAGTGAAAGCATGTGGATTTCAACAAGCATATTGTTGCCCAGATGACCCGAGCATGATTGTGAAAGTATGCAAAGCAGTTAAAAAAATCATTTTGCTAGGAGATGAATTATCCACAATTAGCTTCTTCGCCGAACGTATTCGCTCTTCATTTACCGCGCCTATTACAGTCGTCACGCGAAATAAACAATATCCTAAGCACCTCTATAAAACGATTGGAATTCAATTAGTGGTGTTTACAACTTGTGATAACATTTCGTTTTTGACTTTAGAGTAGGGCGGAGGAATCGGATATGAAAGTATTACTTTGCCGTGAATTAGCAAAGCGCTGGGCGTTATCGTTAGAGCGAGTACAGGAGTTAGCTGAACATGATCCATTCTTTCCGAAGCCATATGTAATTCTTCCGCCAGAAGGTATCTGTTTATATTTAGAACAAGATATTATTGAATATGAGAAGCAACATGCGGAATTGGTGAGAGTATGTATTCGGGGGCGTAATTTACGGTCTTTTTTATGATTTAGCCCCTTTCTTTTTAGGGTGGGCGAGAGGTTCTGGCCGTGCATAGTAGCGGCCAGGGCCTTTTTTGTGCCACGAGCGGGGTTTAAAACAAAAGGAGCAAGCGAGTACGAGGTCTTGGCCGTTTATAGTAGCGGTCAGGGCTTTTTTTGTCACGTGTGAGGTTTAAGACAAGGAGAGAAGAGCAGGTTATGTTGTGTTTGATTTATAGAGATAATCTTCTGTTTTTTACTTGTAAAAGAACGTATACATAATGAAAAAGGAAGAAAATGAAAGAAAAAAGATGATAAAGATGTATTTATCCTTGATGTAAGCGTTTAAAAGGGGGGATATTTTCATATTTTAGTTATTTTCCCTCTTTACAAGTAAAATTTAGAGGAGTATATTTACATTCATAAATTGTTCATAAAATTTCCAAAAAACAACCTGATATCGCTGAGTCCAGAAATGGAGCGGGGGAACCAATTTTGTGCATTGTCACTTGGGGTGAATCTTTCATGATGAAAGTAGGGCTACTCTTTAGGCCCGAATCCGACAGCTAACCTCGTAAGCGTTTGGAGAGGAGGTTTACTTTTGTGTTGTTCATTTTCGAACACTGAGTAGATCCTCAGTGTTCTTTTTTATGCTTTTGATGGTAAAATTTTACATTTTAGTGAGGGATGAAGAATGTTAGATATCGCTATGATAGCAATTTTAGTTGTGTTAGTTGGGACAATGATCGGTCTTGTAAGATGGTCGGATAACGTTGTGAAAGAAGGGAAGAAGCAATGAGTATTGCAGTATCCATTATTGTTGGCTTACTTACTGTGTACTTAGTTTATGCGCTATTAAATCCAGAAAAGTTTTAATTAGGGGGAAGGGTTTATTATGATTTGGATTGCCGTTTTGGTCACAATGTTATTATTTGTTCTTGTTGCAAAGCCAACGGGGATTTATTTAGAGAAGGCGTTTCAAGGGAATCGTAAATTGGATAAAGTGTTCGGACCTTTTGAAAACATTATTTTTAAAATTTCCGGTGTGAAGCCTTATAACCAGAGCTGGAAGCAATATGCATTGTCATTAGTTGCGCTTAATGGATTTATGATTGTTGTTGTATATTTCATACTTCGTTTGCAAGGCGTATTGCCATTAAATCCAGCTCATGTTCAGGGGATGGAACCTACACTTGCTTTTAATACAGCGATTAGTTTTATGGCAGATACAAACTTGCAGCATTACAGCGGTGAAAATGGTGTATCGTACTTATCACAATTAATTGGAATTACGTTTTTAATGTTTACAGCACCAGCGACAACATTAGCAATTGTAATGGCTTTTATAAGAGGTTTAGCAGGGAAAGAACTTGGAAATTTCTTCGTAGATTTTACACGTGCTTTAACGAGAGTTTTTCTCCCAATTGCATTTATAGCAGCGCTTGTCTTCGTTGCACTTGGTGTACCGCAAACGTTAGAAGGAGCAGCTACAGCTCATACAATTGAGGGTGTGAAACAAAGTATATTACGTGGCCCGGTTGCTTCTTTCGTTTCTATTAAGGAATTAGGGAACAACGGCGGAGGATTTTTCGGTGCAAACTCAACGCATCCATTTGAAAACCCAGGTCAAATTAGTAACATTTTACAGATGATGTTAATGATGCTGTTACCAACGGCTCTGCCATTTACGTACGGAAGAATGGTCGGGAATAAAAAACAAGGACGCGTTCTTTTCGTTTCTTTATTCATCGTATTTTTAATGGGATTTACAACGATTGTGACGTCAGAGTTACATGGAAATCCAGTGTTAAATGAAATGGGGATGCAGCATAGTCAAGGCAGCGTAGAAGGAAAAGAAGTTCGCTTTGGAACAGTCTTTTCGTCACTGTACGCAACGGTAACAACGGCAGCGGAAACAGGTGCTGTTGATACAATGCACGATACGTTGACACCAACTGGCGGTTTAGTACCACTTGTCAATATGATGTTAAATACAGTATACGGCGGGGTTGGTGCTGGATTTATCAATATTATTATGTACGCAATCATCGCGGTCTTTATATCGGGGTTAATGGTCGGACGTACACCAGAATTTTTAGGGAAGAAGATTGAAGGAAAGGAAATGAAATTGATTGCGGTAACGATCCTATTTCATCCTTTACTTATTTTAGGGTTTTCAGCACTGGCTCTTTCCACTCATCTCGGAACAGATGCAATTTCAAACTCTGGCTTTCATGGTTTGACACAAGTTGTATATGAATATACTTCTTCGGCAGCGAATAATGGTTCTGGCTTTGAAGGGTTAGGAGATAATACAGCATTTTGGAATATTACGACTGGTATCGTGATGTTTTTAGGACGTTATTTCAGCTTAATTACAATGCTCGCTGTAGCGGCTTCATTAAAAGAGAAGACGGTAGTACCAGAAACAATCGGAACATTCCGAACAGATAACGGTTTATTTGGCGGTATTTTCATAGGAACAATTGTAATCGTTGGGGCATTAACGTTCTTCCCGATGTTAGTGTTAGGACCAATTGCAGAATTTCTTACATTGAAGTAATGGAGGAGACATGATGAAACCTGTAGTGGTAAAAGATAAACAACCGAATCAATCGGTTATATCGGTCGTAGAAGATGAAGTAAGACAAGCAAAAACGATGGATCGTGACATTATTACAAATGCGATAAAAGAAGCTTTTGCGAAATTGAATCCACGAGTAATGGTGAAAAATCCGATTATGTTTGTGGTGGAAATTGGATTTTTTCTAACATTAATTTTATCATTTCTACCTAATGGATCTAGTAGTATTCCAGGGTGGTTCAATATAACGGTTTCTCTTATTCTATTATTCACTGTTTTGTTTGCTAATTTTGCAGAAGCATTAGCAGAAGGGCGCGGGAAAGCGCAAGCTGATTCGTTAAAACAATCGAAAAAAGATGTATTTGCAAATGTAATAAAAGAAAATGGAAGTGTCGCTAGAGTTTCAGCAACTGAACTGAAAAAAGGTGATGTTGTTCTTGTCAAACAAGGTGAAATGATTCCGAGTGACGGAGAAGTTATTCGCGGTTTAGCGTCTGTAGACGAATCCGCAATTACCGGGGAATCCGCACCAGTTATGAAAGAGGCGGGCGGCGATTTTTGCTCCGTTACAGGCGGAACAATGGTGGTAAGTGATGAAATTACAATTCGAATTACAAGTAATCCTGGTGAATCTTTCTTAGATAAAATGATTTCTTTAGTAGAAGGGGCATCTCGTCAAAAAACACCAAATGAAATTGCTCTTAATACGGTCTTAATGAGTTTAACGCTTATTTTCTTAATCGTTGTTGTGACATTACCAATCTTTACGAATTATCTTGGCTTCCAAATTGATACATCTATACTCGTTGCGCTTCTTGTTTGTTTAATTCCAACAACAATTGGTGGTTTGTTATCGGCAATTGGGATTGCAGGGATGGACCGTGTAACGAAGTTTAACGTGTTAGCGATGAGCGGTAAAGCAGTGGAAGCAGCTGGTGATATTAACACCATTATTTTAGATAAAACAGGGACAATTACATTCGGTAATCGTATGGCACATACGCTTTTACCAGTAGGAAATGAAACAATTGAACAAGTGGCAAAATGGGCAGCGCTTAGCTCGGTGTTAGATGAGACGCCAGAAGGACGTTCAGTTATTGAATACGTACAATCTAAAGCATTCTCTTATAACGGTACACTTGCTGAGCAAGGTGAGTTTGTTCCATTTAAAGCGGAGACACGTATGAGTGGTGTGGACTTAACAGATGGTGTAAAAATACGAAAAGGTGCGGTTGGCGCTGTGATTGAATGGGTACAATCGCAAGGCGGTACAATTCCGAAAGATTTAAATCAAAAGGCGGATTTAATTGCGAAAGAAGGCGGTACACCGCTCGCAGTTGCAGCGAATGATCGTATTTACGGATTAATTTATTTAAAAGATACTGTAAAACCAGGGATGCGCGAACGATTTGAACAGCTTCGTCAAATGGGGATTAAAACAGTAATGTGTACAGGTGATAACCCGCTTACTGCCGCAACGATTGCGAAAGAAGCTGGTGTGGATGAATTTGTGGCAGAATGTAAACCAGAAGATAAAATTGCGGTAATTAAAGCAGAGCAAGACAAAGGAAAGCTTGTTGCGATGACAGGTGATGGTACAAATGATGCACCGGCTTTAGCGCAGGCCGATGTTGGTTTGGCGATGAATAGTGGTACAGCAGCAGCGAAAGAAGCCGCAAATATGATTGATTTAGATTCAAACCCAACGAAAATTATTGAGGTTGTAGGGATTGGTAAGCAGCTATTAATGACACGCGGTGCGCTAACAACATTTAGTATCGCTAATGATATTGCGAAATACTTTGCAATTATCCCAGCGATGTTTACATTGGCAATTCCGCAAATGGAAGCACTGAACGTGATGAAATTACATTCACCGTTATCAGCGATTTTATCAGCGCTTATCTTTAACGCGATTATTATCCCGGCGCTTATTCCACTAGCGATGAGAGGGATTGCTTATAAACCGATGAGTTCTAATGCATTGTTAGGACGTAACCTACTTATTTACGGACTTGGTGGAGTCATTGTTCCGTTCGTCGGTATTAAGCTGATTGACATGATTGTCGGATTGTTTATTTAAAGAAAAGGGGAAATGAAAATGTTTGAAAAACAAAAGATACTTTCACCTGTTATTCGTATAACCTTTACATTTCTTGTTATATGCGGGCTCATCTATCCACTGCTAGTTACAGGAGTTGCACAAGCATTTATGAAAGATAATGCAGATGGAAGCCTTATCTATAATGACAAAAATGAAGTCATTGGTTCGGAATTAATTGGTCAAAATTTTACAGACCCACGTTATTTCCATGGACGTGTCTCTAGTATAGAATATAAAGCAGAAGCATCTGGATCGAATAACTATGCACCATCTAATCCAGATTTAGTAAAACGTGTAGAAGAGAGTGTGGAAAATTGGAAGAAGGAAAATCCAGCCGTTCCTGTTACAGAAGTTCCGATGGATTTAGTAACGAATTCAGGTTCAGGATTAGACCCAGACATTAGTCCACAAGCGGCTTACGTACAAGTAGATCGCATCTCTAAAATAACGAATATTCCGAAAGAAAAAATTAATAAACTGATTGAATCGCAAATAGAAGGAAAAGCACTTGGATTGTTTGGTGAAGATCGCGTCAACGTGTTGAAGTTAAATGTAGAATTACAAAAAATGATGTAACAATACTACCTCAATCGCTTAGATTGAGGTAGTATTGTTTGGCTAGAAAGGGTGCATTTTGATGTATGCGGATGACTATAAGCCAACGTTTCAAAGGCGAACGCCAGAAGAATATTTAGAATACATTCGTCAACTAAATAGAGGGAAGTTAAAGCTGTATGTCGGCGCAGCTCCTGGAGTCGGAAAAAGTTATAAAATGCTTTTTGATGCAAGAGAGATGCGAAAAGAAGGTATTGATGTTGTAATTGGTCTCATTGAAACGCATGGCCGAAAAGAAACAGAAGAGGCGATTGCTGAGTTAGAGGCTGTTCCGTTAAAAGAGATTCATTACAAAGAGAAAGTGTTTCCGGAATTGGATGTCGAAGCAATTATAAAACGGGCACCGCAAGTTGTCATTGTGGATGAGTTAGCCCATACGAATATCCCTGGTTCGAAACATAAAAAACGCTATCAAGATGTCGAAGAATTATTGGATGCTGGCATTGATGTTCTGTCTGCATTTAACATTCAACATTTAGAAAGTGTTCACGATATTGTTGAGCAAATTACAGGGGTCAAAGTAAGAGAGCGCGTTCCTGACTTCATTTTACAAAAGGCCAATGAAATTCAACTTGTTGATGTAACGCCAGAAGTACTTCGAAAACGATTGATAGACGGAAAGATATATAAGGAAGAAAAAATTGGGCGGAGCTTAAATCACTTTTTTACACTAAATAATTTAGGGGCGCTCCGCGAATTATCACTTCGAGAAGTTGCGGATGATATGGACGAGAAAATTAGTCAATTTACTGAGGAACCAATTGGAGTGAAAGAAAAAATTCTTGTTTGCGTGCAGTACAGTTCCACAGCAGAAAAGCTCATTCGCCGCGGATGGCGCATGGCAACCCGTTTAAATGCAGAATTATATGTACTAAATGTAGAAAGAGAAACGATTGAATCTATATCAGAAGGAAAGAAACAAGTGATTGAAGAATGGAAAGCGTTAACGAATCAATTTGATGCAACCTTTTTATTAGAAGAAGCAAAAGGTAGTAAACCGGCCGATATAATCATTAAAGTAGCAAAAGAACGACAAGTCACCCAAATTCTGCTTGGACAATCAGCAAGAACAAGATGGGAAGAAATTCGCAAAGGTTCCATTGTAAATGAAATTATGAGACTGACGAAGAACATTGATATTCATATTGTGGCGGATCAAAGAGGGTAGGGAAGAGAATCTCTAAAGGTGGTTTTTAGAGATTCTTTTTTATGTTCACTGAATTCTAGATTTCTTCTTTTCTTGTATGAAAATGAATGAAATTCTTCATTGCATATAAGAGAAATAATAGAAAGACTACGGATCCTGAAAAGAAAATCCAAAAGTAATTTTGATCAAATACTAGAAAACTGCCAAGGAGCGGGCCTACTCCCATTCCGAAATACCGAATAAAGTTATATATACCAATAGCAGTTGCACGTTCATCAACAAATTCTTCTGTTAATAAGGTTGTATGAGTTGGCATTGATAATCCCATGCTGAATCCGTATAGAGAAGTGACGATGATAAGGATAGGGATCGTAATGTTATAGGTAATAGAAAATAATAAGATACATGCAATATGAAAGAAACTTGTAAAGAGTAAAGCATGTTTTGTCTGGATTTTCTTTTGTAACATTTTATAACAATAACTACCTACCATCATACATAATGACATGGGAACAAAGATGAGCCCAATTGTATGTGGATGAAGATGAAATAAAGTTTTTAACATCGATGGTAAAAAGACAAGGAAGCAAAAATAAAGATAAAATTGCATAAAACCAATTACGACAATGGTAAAACCAATCTTATTTTGTAAAACTCGAAAGTAGTGTTTCGTTGCTTGTTGTTTTATAGAAGAAACTGGTTTTGTTTCTGGAAGTAACACAATGTTTATAAGTAATAAAATGATACTAATCGCTGCTAAAAAGAGAAAGATAGAAATGTGCCCATTTCTATTTCCTAAATAACCTCCCATTAAAGGACCAATAGCAGGTGCCAGTGCTAAAAGTGTTTGGTACATGCTCATTGCTTTGCCGTGCTCATTTCCTTCATATAAATCTCCAATGATGGTAGCTGAAACAACTGGGATAGCTGCTGTTCCAAAGGCTTGAATGGCTCTAAAGACAAGAAATACGTAAATGTTTGGTGAAAACACACAACCTATTGAGCCAATGAAACTCATCGATAGCCCTGGAATAAGGATGTATTTTCTTCCTTTTGTATCAATAAGGGGACCGTATACAATTTGCATAATGGCAAGTACAAAAGTAAAAACGGAAACAGTCAGATTGACCCAATATAATGATGTGTGAAATGCCCCTTGAATCATTGGCAAGATGGGGGTATACATATTTTGTGCGAGAGAACCTAATAAAGCGCTAATACAAATGACATAGAAGATAGTTGTTCGGTTTGTTGTAGTTGCCATCAATACTCCTCCTTTTTAGTTTCCTTGGAAACTAAAATAATTTTAACACGATTTTCTTTTTTGTAAATAGATAATATGGGTTTTGTTTTTAATCTGAAATTCTATGCGGTATAATTGTTTCTAAGGAAACGTAAATTGTGTTTGGAGGGAAACAAATTGAACCGAACAGCTGAGCAAAAACAAATACTAGTCGATATTCAAGCACTTATTCATAAGAAGGAAGAATATAAGAAAGAAGTACAGGAACAGTTTTTAGGGGAAATGGGGATAAATGATATTTCATTATCAGAATTACATGTGATTGCCTGTATCGGACAACAAGGCCTGATGAATGTAACAGCAATTACTGAAAGTATGGGGATGACAAAAGGAGCTATTTCTAAAATTTGTACAAAATTATTTAATAAAAACTTTGTTGAAAAGATGAAAATGTTGAATAACCAAAAAGAAATATTTTTCCGTTTAACAGACAAAGGAAGAGAAATATATCATGCTCATGAAACGTTACATAATGAAGCGGAAGAAGAGTGGTTATCACTTTTAGACAAATATACAAAAGAAGAGCTGGAGGTTATTCACCAATTCATAGCGGATGTAACGATGCATATAGGAACGAAGGGGAAATAACGGGAAGTAATATGGTTAAGAGGGAAGGTGTTTTTTATGTTAACAATGATAAAAAATAACGTATCGTTGATTGCAGGAATTAGCCTATTAATATTGGTTGTGACGAATTCTTTGCTAAAAAATGATGTAGCGGTAATTTGTATAAATTTAATTTTAGTTTCAATTAATTTAATTTTGTATTTTATATCTAGAGGTTTTAAAAAAGTGAATTAGCAAGAAATATTTTCTTTCAGTCAAGTCGTCTGAGTATGGTTTTCTAATCGTTTTTTATATAATAGAAAGAGATAGTTAACAACGTGAATCATTATACAGTATATATAAAACGAGGAGAGAGAGCCATGCTTGAAAATACGGGTTTAGTATTAGAAGGCGGCGGTATGCGCGGCGTATATACAGCTGGTGTTTTAGAATATTTTATGGAGAATAATTTGCATTTTCCATATGTGATTGGTGTATCAGCAGGTGCGTGTAATGCAGCGTCGTATCTTTCAAAACAAAAAGAGAGAAATAAAACAGTAAACATTGAATATGTGACACATCCAAGATATTTATCGTATAAAAACTTTTTGAAAAAGCGTCAGCTCTTTGATATGGATTTTATCTTTCATGAAATTCCATTGCAGCATGTGCCGTTTGATTTTGAAACGTATTTTAATACGGAGCAACAATTTCTTGTTGGAACAACGGATTGTGAAACAGGACAACCTGTCTATTTTGAAAAAGGCCGTTCACAAGAAGACTCATTAACGGTATTACAGGCATCAAGTTCATTGCCTTTTGTCGCACCTGTCGTAGAATTTTCCGGGAAAAAGTTATTGGATGGCGGCATCTCAGATCCGATTCCTGTTCGAAAAGCGCAGGAAGACGGTTACAGAAAATCAGTTGTTATTTTGACAAGGAATAAAGGATATATGAAGAAAAAATCAAAATTTGGTTGGATTGCAGGGAAAGCATATAAAGAATATCCTAAATTAGTAGATGCAATGCTAACTCGCTACGAAGTTTATAATGAGACTCTTCATTATATTGAAAACGAAGAAGCAGCTGGAAATATATTTGTGATTCGGCCGACAGAGCAATTACAAGTGGATCGTATGGAGAAGAATCCAGACAAATTACAGCGCTTGTATGATCAAGGATTTCGAGATGCTGAGAAAATGCATGGAGATTTGGTGCAATTTCTTAGTAAGTAAAAAAGGTGACTCAAAATTGTGAGTCACCTTTTTTTAATGCGGTATAAACACTAACTGATAAGCAAACAAAATAGCAAATACATATACAAGCGGATGAACCGCACGGAATTGTCCTTTTGCTACTTTCATAAGCGGGTATGAAATGAAGCCAAGCGCAATACCTGTTGCAATGCTTGATGTAAGCGGCATGCTTAAAATTACTAAAAATGCTGGGAAAGCTTCATCGAATGCATCCCAATCAATATGACGAACTGCGCCCATCATTAAGCTACCAACAATAATTAATGACGGCGCTGTAATAGCGGAAACGCCAGATACTGCACCAACAAGTGGTCCGAAGAATGCAGTTGCTGCAAATAATATTGCAACAGTTAATGTTGTTAAGCCTGTACGACCACCAGCCGCAACACCAGCAGAAGATTCAATATAAGCGGTTGTTGGTGTTGTACCGAACATAGAACCAATCGTTGCTGAAATAGAATCTGAAAGAAGAGCGCGTCCAGCATTTGGAAGTTTTCCATCTTTCATAAGGCCACCTTGCTGTGAAACGCCAAGAAGTGTACCTGTTGTATCGAATAATGTTACAAGGAAGAGCGAGAAAACAACGCCGTATAATCCGTAGTGAATAACATCAGACACTGCTGTTATTGGATTGGAAACAATTACGCCTTCTGGTAAACCAGGCAGAGAGGTAACTCCGCTTGAAAACGATAATTGTCCAGTAAAGTAAGCGATAATTCCTGTTAAGAACATACCGATAAATAATGCACCGTTCACGTTTAAAGACATTAGTACTAACGTAATCGCAAGTCCAGCTAATGCAAGTAAAACAGACGGAGAGTGAAGGTCTCCAAGTCCAACTAAATTGGAAGGATGTTTTGTCACAATCCCTGTTAAACGCAAGCCGATAAATGCGATAAATAAACCGATACCAGCTGTAATAGCATGTTTTAAGTTTTCAGGAATTGCTTCCATTAATTTTGTACGGAAAGAAGTTAATGATAGCAAAATTAAAATCATACCTGCTACGAATACAGCAGAGAAAGCAATTGCGAATGTCATGCCTTCATGAGTTTTTACAACTGAGTAAGCAAAGTAAGCATTTAATCCCATACCTGGTGCAATTGCAATTGGTAAATTTGCGAAGAATGCCATGCATAATGTTCCGATAACAGCAGCGATGATTGTTGCTGTAAATGCTTGTTCAAATGGAACGCCTGCATCACCAAGGATGACTGGGTTTACGACAATAATATATGCCATTGTTAAGAAGGTAATAATACCAGCTGAAATTTCAGTTTTAATAGAAGTTTGATGTTTTGAAAGGTTAAACATAAAAACATCCTTTCTTTTTACGAATAATTGTTACAACAGTTATATATAATATTCGTTATTTTGTTTTTTGGCAAGGGATTTATCGAAAAAAATTCATTTTTTCGGTGTTTTATGTTGGAAATTCGAATGTTAAACACATTTTCTATGTATATATTTCGTTTTTTGTAAGAATTAAGTATATTTTTTGATTTCGTACATCATAAGAAAGACATATGATAAGGAGGTTTTACAGTATGACGGAACAACCGAAGAAAACACTCCCCCCGCAACATCAAGAGAAACAGCCGGGAATTGAGAAAATCATGAATCCACGCCCGAAATGTATAGATGAGAAGTATGTAGGAAGCGGGAAGCTTAAAGGGAAATCCGCATTGATTACGGGAGGAGACAGCGGAATTGGGAGAGCGGTAGCGATTGCTTTTGCGAAAGAGGGGGCAAATATCGCCATTGCATATTTAGATGAACATGAAGATGCAGAAGAAACGAAGCGCTGGGTTGAACAGCAAGGTGCACGGTGCGTGTTAATTCCGGGAGATATAAGTGATGAGCAGCATTGTCAGCAAGTTGTAACGGAGGCTGCGGCGCAATTGGGTGGTTTAAATATTGTCGTGAATAATGCCGCGCAGCAATATCCGCAGCAAGGTTTAGAGTTTATTACAGCAGAGCAACTAGAAAAGACGTTTCGGATTAATATTTTCTCGTACTTTTATATAACAAAAGCGGCACTTGCTCATTTAAAACAAGGGGATGTTATTGTGAACACCGCTTCCATTACGGCGTATGAAGGAAATGAGCAGCTTATTGATTATTCAGCAACAAAAGGAGCGATTGTTTCTTTTACACGTTCATTGGCAAAATCTTTAGTTCCCAAAGGCATTCGAGTTAACGGCGTTGCCCCAGGGCCAATTTGGACACCGCTGATCCCGTCAAGTTTCGATGAGAAAAAAGTATCTGAATTTGGCAGCAATGTTCCAATGAAACGGCCAGGACAACCGTATGAATTAGCACCGGCGTATGTCTATTTGGCTTCAAGTGATTCTACTTATGTTTCCGGGCAAATTATTCACGTTAACGGAGGCGTAATTGTTAACGGTTAGGGAGTTTTTATGTCGGGATGTGTCGAGGAATCTTTATTTTGTGTCGAAGCGCCGATATATCAAAAATAGCGCCGATAAATGTACCATTTCCGCCGATATATTGTAAAAAGCGCCGATATTTTTGAGAACTGGCCTTAAGGTCAGCTCTCGTTCATAAGAATTGGATTTATCCCGCATTAATGGGCAGTAACACTCCCACCTCAAAATTCAGCAAAAGCAAAGAAGTTAGGTGGGAGATAAACTGCCCGTAAAAGCCCGATTGGTTCAACTAATAATCAGTGGGGGATGAAAAAAACCCCCCACTGATTAAAGTTTCACTTTATAGTAAAAACTAAATGAACCATAGTATTTTCATGATGAGATTTTGAGGTGACAATGATGAAAAAAGCATGTTCACTTGCATTATTGTTTCTTTTCTTTTTTTTATGTGTACCGATCACTTTTGCTGAGAAGGCAGATCATTTATTGCTTATCAATTTAACAACAAATCAATTATCTTTTTTTAAAGATGGAAATTATGTGCGAACTTTTCCGATTACAACTGGCAAGAAACATACACCTACACCAGAAGGATCGTTTTGCATTATTAATAAATATAAAAATAAAGAATATCATCGAAAAAAAATCCCGGGTGGTGCACATAATAATCCACTCGGAACTAGGTGGATGGGCTTAAATAAAAATGAATATGCCATTCATGGGACGAATCGTGAATGGTCGATTGGCCAGCGTGAATCAAACGGGTGCATTCGTATGCATGACCGGGATATTCAATGGTTGTATGAGCGAATTCCACTACAAACGAAGGTAATTATTACTCGTTTTCATACATCACCTGAATATGCGGCGCATCAACTTGGATACCGGGTTGTTAGCTGGAACGGACGTGTGTTAGAGGAGGAACAGATCGGGAAGATTACAACGATCGATCAGACGAAAATATATTGGCAAGAACCGAACGGGAAATTTACAGAAATTCAAACCGTATTACCGAATGAAGTATATCCTGTGTATTCGATAGGAAAGAACGGGCTATATTATATAGGAAATAATTTGTATATTATGGATGGCAAAGAAATAACGGTAAAATATGAGCAGGTTCCTTACTCTATATTAAGTAACATATATAAACGAAAATATGAGGTGAAATAAAGGATACCATTTGGGCATGGTATCCTTTTTTTATTGCCAGTAAAGGCCCAATTTGGAAGTTTCACTTTATATCGCACTTGAATCCCTCTTTGAATAGAATGTTGTAAAGATGAGGGGGAGTATAGGGTGGAAAAGGAAGATGGTAAATTTGCATTTAAAATCTTTTTAATTACATTATGCTTATTCGCTATATATTTGTTTATTTCATTTATCTTTTCGATGTACATTCCGTATGTAGACTTGTTGTTATTAGTAGGATTTGTATGGGCATTTGTTGAAGCGAGGGAGTGTGAAGATAGTATATATCGCTGGGTTACATTAATTGGAACGGCCTTTATTCTTATTGTATATATTGCAATAATGCATGATGCTTGGAAGTAAGGGAGCGCATAAAAAGAAAGCCCATCTCATACAGTACGAGATGGGCAGCGGTTTAGTGTTTGGGCTGAAATGTATGACAACATGTTTCTACGCTTGTTGTTGCCGAACTTTCTACTGCTTGTCCAGATAAAATTGTATCTGTATATGACTCGTCTTCTGAGTGTGTATCCTCTTGAGAGTCCGGTTGTACGAAGATGGCAGTTGCTTGACAAAAGTTTCCTTGTCCCCAAAATGAGCAGTTAGAGACAGAGCATCGTACTTCTGGCATAGAATCCCCCTCCTTATACAAGTAGTGTGAGATTTTTGGGCACACTTCATGTATACAGAGAGTTTCCTTTTCTTGTTACTTTTTCATGTTTGTAAACCACTTTTTAAAGTTTTCTTTCGGCTGTTCTCCTTCAATGCGGCTTACTTCTTTACCTTCTTTAAAGTGAACGATCACTGGTGTACCTGTAATTTTAAATTCATCCCACACAGCATCTGGTTCATTTTCTAAGTCGATCACTTTCATATCAATGTTCATATCTTTTGCCATTGGAACAATAATTGGTGATACTCTTTGGCAGTGTGGACAACTTGTTTTATAGAAATAAATTGTTTGATCTTTCTTTTCTTGGATATTTTTTCGAAGATCATCTAAAGAAATTTTATTTGTATAGTAATCGGTTTTTGTTTCTTCTTTGTTCTCCATGTTTGATACAGCAAAAATAGTAATTAATAAAGCGATGACAATACCGCCAAAAAGAAACATTTTCTTCATTACTTCATCTCCTTGTTTGTTTTAATAAAAGAAAACTACAAATTGAAATGATGATAAACGCAATTAGTGCTAAAAATGGAATTGTGATGAAGCCAAACCAGTTAATATATTGTCCTGTACATGGAACTCGTCCGCATACTGCACCGGCTTCTGAAAAAGCAGGAACCTTTTGAATAGCATAATGGTATAGCGAGATACAAGCGCCGATGCTTGCGATTGGAAAAGAATAGATGGCGATGCGATAATCTTTACGCGCCACTGCAATTCCAAGAAATAACACAAATGGATACATAAAAATACGTTGGTACCAACATAATGTACATGGTTCGAATTTCATAATTTCGGAAAAATATAAGCTTCCGAGTGTAGCAACAAACGCAGTTCCCCAAGCGGTAAATAACAGAGCTTCTTGTTTTTTTTTACGGTCCATTTTTTATACCTCTCTTATAATAGTTACACACAAAATTATAGTACGAGAAGGAGAAGAAAGGAAAGTAAAACATTCGACAAAATAAAAGTTTTTTGCGCTGAAAACTCGGAAATGAAAAAACAAGGTGAGATACACCTTGTCTGTTAAGGGATTTTAGTGGTTTACAGCTTTCGTAGAATTCATAAAAAAGTCTTGAATCGCTTCTTTATTTTTTTGTGAATGAAGTTCTAATACTGCCCCGGCATGTTCGTATGTTTTCGGTTCGTATCCGTTTGCGATTGGGACTCGCATCGTTTCTACTTTTTCAATAGGATGAGCGAGAACGTTACTGCCGAGTGAGAATAACGTTTGCGTATCCATGCTCGTTTGAATATAAGGGAGAAGGTCATGAACGATCATAGGTAATTGGAAGACGCCGTCTACAGATTGCACTTTTTCGGTAAAGGCTGTTTGCAATGCTTGCAGTACTTCTTGCTGGCGCCCTACACGTCCAAAGTCACTTTCGGCATCATGACGGAACCGTGCATATTTTAATAACTCTTTTCCGTGTAATCGCTGAGGACCAGGCTCTACATGTAATCCCATATCATTGATGATTGTCTGCGTGACGTTTACGGAAATTCCTTCTGGTGCGACAGTATCTACAATTTTTTCAAATGCAGCAAAATCCACTGTCACGTAATGAGATACATCGATTCCGAAGTTATGTTGAATCGTTTTTCGTAATAATTCAGGACCGCCATAATAGTAGGCGGCATTAATTTTATTATACTTTTTATCGTATGTAGGAATCTCTACGTAGCTATCGCGCATAATAGAAGCAAGCTTGACCGTTTTTGCTTCTTTATTATACTGTGCGATCATAATTGTATCAGCTCTAGCTTGTGATTCTCCGCGTGAATCGCTGCCGATAAGGAGTACGTTCAGTAATCCTTTTTCGTTTTTCGCTCCTTGAAATTTAGGAGCTGTTTGCTTTGGTGATTTTTGACAACCAGCTATCAATAGTACGATAAGTAAAAGTAAGTAAATGTGTTTTTTCACATCATCACGTCCGTTTGCTTCATTTTCATAATATGTATTATGAACAACCTGTTGGTAAAATATACTAAGACGCTATCCCAGTGCATCGGGATAGCGTCTTATCGTAGTAGGAGTTTAGGTTGTTACATATAGATTTGTTCTGCATATGATTTCTGCGTAGCATGATCAATATATTGAAACAACAGTTGAAGTTGTTTATCAATTTCTGGTAAATCTTTGCCGTATTGATACGCGTGTAGGAAGTGTTCAATTCGCTTTGAAAACAACTGATCTTCTGTTTGTACCATAAGTACAAGCAGCTTCTCCCAATTGCAACAATATGTGTAATAAAGTGCTTTATCGTAGTCGGTGTATGTGTGCATTGTGTGCCTCCTTTTAATGAGGAGTTATATATAGTGTGTGACAGAAAGAAGGAAATACACTTGAAAGAATTTGTTAACAGAGCGAGGGCTTGGCACAAAAAGACGAGGGAGATAATCCCTCGTCTTTATTTCGCTTAAATGGGGAATATGTTAATACATCATAAAAAATCAGCTTTTTGGCATCGGAGTAGGCGTCGGTTTTGCATAGCCTTCTTTATATTTATTATCAATGTATTTTCGAATTTCAAGCGGTGATTTTCCTTTTTCTTGTAACCTTGCCGATTCTAATGCGATTTCAAGGCAATTTACACAAGTTGTTGCATGAGAATCCCAAACAACTTGGCCATCTTTTTTGATTTCACGAATGAAACAGTTTTTATTGCTTTTATGTCCTACGCTCTCACCGCATCCACAGTAGCATGGAATCCATTGAAGTAATTCAGCGTGTTGTCCTGCCACAGCATAAATCTTTTTAATTTGCGCATCATTTCCAGATAAGAAAGAAGGAAGTGTGTCGATTCCTTTTGTTGTTTCGGCAATATCTCTTTGCTCTTCTGTATGATGTTGATGTGATGAACTCGTTTCTTTTACTGGTTGTTTTTGTTCAGCATTGTTACAGCCAATCATTGTAAATGCGAGTATTCCTGTCATACAACATAATAAAAGCGGCTTTTTCATTTAGATTCCTCCTTTAGATTCCTCCGAAAATGGACAGGTATATAAACATATATTAAGCGCAGCTTAATTTTAGAAGTAAAAAAGAAGGAGCGAATATACACTCCTTCCTTATCTTGCTTTTTTCATTTTTAATTCTGCTTTTAATTTCTTCATTTCTGTTTGTATATCCTCTTTTTTCACGTTTAATTTTTCAGCAATTTGTTTTACATTCATACCATCTTTCTTCATTTTTAACACATCATTTAAAGGCGTGTTACTTTTTTGTGAAATAATGTTGAGCACTGCAAGTTGGAACAATGATACTTCATAGTCACGCATTGTTTGTTTCACTTGATCTGGCGTCGATTTTTGCATGTCTGCTACTTTTTGAAACAACTTCACTTTTGCCTCTTTACTCAGATGATGTTTATGCAGTTTCTTCTTATCAACGCCAAAGTGCTTAGCAGTCTCTTTCCAATTCTGGTTTTGCTTATAGTAGTCTAATACAGTGTTAATATCTTTTCCGCTTAACTTAGCAATGCGAGCTGCTTTCCCAATTTCACGCTTTTGATAGCCTTTTTCCGTTAATGATTTGTATTGCTCTTCAGAAATGAATTTATGGTGCTTCGTAGCTGTTTGTGAGCTATCCGTAGAGGCGTATGCAGTTAGCGACGTTGCTCCGCATAATAGTGATACCGCTAACATTCCTGTTACTAGCTTTTTCTTCATAGTTAATCACTCCTATATATAGTTGATTGCTTTTGTTATAGCTTATCCAAAAAGTATGACGAAACTATGAACAAATTATGTTTTAAATAGGTACAAATTGAAAAAACGACGTCAAAAACCCTTTCTGTTTAGGGAGGAAGAGAGCATCTGGCCATGCATAGCAACGACTAATAAGTTTGAAAATTAGAATGGATATATATAAGGAGAAGTAGAGAGTTGTTTCTATGGGATAAGAGCTTTAAAATGAAGAAAAAGATTTCAATGAATGGAGAAGATGCTGCGATGCATGTATTAATTGTAGAGGATAATGAGAGTGTGTG
The DNA here is from genome assembly GCF_900112415.1 of Bacillus sp. 491mf. Taxonomy (GTDB): domain Bacteria; phylum Bacillota; class Bacilli; order Bacillales; family Bacillaceae_G; genus Bacillus_A. The sequence continues at coordinate 30,877 of NZ_FOLV01000020.1, read as the reverse complement.
TTCCATGCTTGAAATGTTTTTTATGAAAGAGAACTTTCAAGCCACATTTGTCGCAGATGGTTTAGAAGCATATGCATTGTTTCAAAAGAAAGAATGGGATTTGCTTATTATAGATTGGATGATTCCAGGGATGGACGGTATAAAACTATGTCAAAAAATAAGAGAAAGCAGCGACGTTCCGATCATTATGTTAACCGCAAAAGATAGTGAAGCGGATCAAGTGCTAGGATTAGAAATTGGAGCAGACGATTATGTTACAAAGCCGTTTAGTCCGCTTACATTAATCGCAAGGATGAAGGCAGTTGTCCGTCGTTTAGCAAAAAATCAGATGAAAAGTGAAACGAATCATTTTCGTATTAATGAAGAAACGAGAGAAGTATTTTTAGACGGTGAGAAAGTAAACAATTTAACGCCAAAAGAATTTGAATTACTCGTCTTTTTTACGAAGCACCCGCGCCAAGTATTTCGCAGGGAGCAGCTGTTAGAACGCATTTGGGGCTATCAATTTTACGGAGATGAACGAACGGTCGATGTACATATTAAACGGCTTCGCAAAAAAATTAGAACTGACTCGCATATATGGATTCATACTGTGTGGGGCGTCGGTTATAAATTTGATGAAGTGGTAGCTGGCTGTGAAAAAGATTAAATATTTTTATCAGCTGTTGTTTAGTTACGTTTTTGTTTTACTTGTTGCCTTTATTCTATTAAGTGTCATGTTTTTAAGTTTAGCTAAAAATCTTGCTTACGAGACAAAGGTAGAAGAGCTTACTTCTTATGGGACGAAAATTATTGATGAGCTTGAAAAAAAAGAGATGGATATTCATGTTGTGAAATTGAAACATTTTTCTAGTTTACTACGTGCACGTGACACGAAGTTTTTCATCTTTAATGAAAAGGGAGAAATTACGCAATCACCCGTTCATGTAAAGAAAAATCCATTGTTAAGTGCGGGAGAATGGAAGCAAATTCAACAGGGTGAAACAGTGAAAATAAAACGAGACGTGAACAGATTTGAACAGCCTGTATCAATTGTCGCGATTCCATATATGAGAAATGGTGAACTGCAAGGCGGCGTGATGTTAACAGCTCCTATTCACAGCACGCTTGAAACAATTACGGAATTGAATCGTTATTTATTCATTGCAGCAGGTGTGACGTTTCTAATTGTACTCGTAGTCAGTATTTTTTTCTCGCGCTCTTTAGTAAAACGGGTCCAGCGTCTTCGCGGGGCAACCGCAATGATCGCAAAAGGTCAGTATGATGTACATATTCCTATCGGACAATATGATGAAATTGGCTTGCTCGGAAATGATTTTAATAATATGGCACAGCAGCTTCAAAAAGCACAGACAGAAATCAATCGTTTAGAAAAGAGAAAACGTCAATTTATCGCTGATGTTTCCCATGAATTAAAAACACCGCTCACGACAATAAATGGTTTAGTAGAAGGGATGAAGAATGACCTCATTCCAGAGGAGAAAAAGCAGCGCTGCTATGAAATGATGGAACAAGAAACGAAGCGATTGATTCGTCTCGTTAATGAAACGTTAGACTATGAAAAAATTCTTTCAAATGAAGTTACACTTCAAAAAGAAGAAATTGACGTAAAGGAAATCTTTGAAGTCGTTAGTGAACAATTAGAACTGCAGGCAGAAGAAAACAGAAATAAAATTGAAATCGATGTTTTGGCTCACATATTTGTTTACGCTGACTATGACCGATTGCTGCAAGTTTTACTAAACATCACAAAAAATAGTCTGCAATTTACAGAGAACGGAACGATTCGATTACGAGGAAAAGAAGAAGGACAAACAGTAACGATTGAAATTGTAGATACAGGAATAGGAATGAAACAAGAAGAAGTCGCTGCCATATGGTCGCGTTTTTATAAAGCAGATGCCTCTAGAACGAATAGCTATGGTGAATTTGGATTAGGATTATCAATTGTAAAGGAACTTGTGAAACTACACGATGGAACGGTAGAAGTAACGAGTGAACAAAATAAAGGAACAACGTTTATCATACGTTTTCCTAAATTATGAAAATCGTCTTACATAAAGTAAGGCGATTTTCTTTATATAGTCATAAAAAGAAACGGGTTTTTCTGTATTAAATATTGATTTGTATAAGGAAACTAGATTATAATTGAAATTGATAATCCTTATCAATTAAAAAGTATACATATAGATAGAAAATGATGAAGGAGAGGAAAAGATGACAACTTATACTTCCATCGCAACTGTTGTGAAAGAAAGAAGATCCATTCGTACATTTACAAATAAAACAGTAGAAAAAGAATTGTTAATAGAACTATTAAACGATGCAACATGGGCGCCGAATCATAAGAACCGCGAGCCTTGGCAATGTAAATTATTTATAGAAAACGGCCGCAAAACATTAGTAGACGCTGTGTTAAGCTCGTTTTCAGCAGAAGAAAGACAAAAGCGCGGAAACATGTTAACAGAACGGTTTATGAATACACCAGCTCAAATCGTTGTTTACATGGATGAAGACCCGCGCCAAGTGCAGCGTGATGAAGATTATGCTGCGGTATGTGCATTTATACAAAACTTCCAGCTACTAGCTTGGGAACATCGATTAGGAACGGTTTGGAAAACGGGAGGGCTCATTTACAATCCTGATTTTATGAAAGTAATCGGTTTAACGAAGGGACAGCGAGTTGTTGGTATTTTACATGTTGGCTATTTTGATAAAGTACCAGAAGGGAAAGCGCGTACGCCGATTGTGGAGAAGTTGGAGATTGTTGAGGGATAAAGCGAAATTTCCAGCAGTGAGGGGGCTTTAGCCTTCACTGCTGGTTTGAAATAAAGTTTGATTAAAAGTGTGCTGCAAACGTTGATTTTATTTCCGGATAGATTTAGTTTTTATCCCGCTATTCGTGGGCAGTAATACTCCCACCTCAAAATTCAGCGAAAGCAAGGTCCAGCTCTAGCGGCGCCCCCTCGGACGAGGCCAAAAGCGCCTCTCTGTCAGGGGCGTGGGCGTCCTACGATTCTGAACGAGCCGCTTCCGCTTTTCTTAAGAAGGCCCGTAAAAGCCCGATTGGTTCAACTAATAATCAGTGGGGGATGAAGAAAACCCCCACTGATTAAAGTTTCACTTTATAAAAAAGACTGATTATTTTCTAACAGTGTTATTTCACAGTCACGCCTGATTCTTGAAGAACAGTCCATCATTATTAGCAAAAGAACATGCTATTAAGGCTCATCTAGTTATTGAATTCATTAACTGGAAGAAGTATTCAGGTTTATGAGTCTTATGTAGGTTATACCATGAACGCAATGTATCTGGTGCAAATACATCTAAAATTTTCAGTACTTCCACCGCAAATTCTAGAGGGGCTATTCCTGATGCAGTAACCAAATTCACATCAGATACTGCAGGCCCCATCTCATAAAATTTTTCTCCTTTATAATTAGGACAGACCATTTTAATATACTCTAAGTTATTACTTGTATGCTTTCTAGAGTTTAGGTATCCAATATTCGCCAGTCCCTCAGTTGCACCACAAATTGCAGCAACAATAGTGCCAAGCTTTAAAGCTTCGCCAATTTTTTTTAAGATAGGTTGGTGAATATCTTCTCCCCAAGTAGTTCCTCCAGGTAAAATGATAAGATCTTTACTCTCGAGAGTACACTCATCAAGGGAAATATCTGGTTTTATATTCAATCCTCCCATTGTAGTAATAATTTCTTTAGTAGTTCCTACTGTAACTACTTTTAAAGGTGCTAAATCTTTTTTGAAATATCTTCCTGAGTTTAGTTCAGCAATTAAATATCCATATTCCCAGTCTGACATTGTATGAAATACATAAAGATAAACTTTTTTTGTTTGCATCCAATCACACTCCAATCACTATTGATATAGCCTATTATAAAATAACTTCCCTGACAGCTAATGTCAGGGAAGTTATCATACTTGATGAAATTGTATTAATTCCGACAGAACTTCAATAAGTCTTTTCTTAAGACTTATTGGCTCAATAATTTGAATGGATTTGCCGTACGGTAAAAGTAAATAAGGTACATATGTATGTATTATATTTTTTTCAAGAAGGAATACAGCTTGATTCGGAGTTCGTTCATGTAAATAATGTCCTAAAAACCAATGTTGGCAAACATCATGTAACGTACTTTTATTTCCATTAATAACTAAAGAAATAATCTCCTTCTTATCTTCTATAGTGGGAAGAAGGTTTTTCAAAAAAAAGTCACGTGCTGAAAAATTTTCTGGCCGGTTAAACTTATTTCCAGTTAGCATTAGACTCTCAATTCTCTCTACTCTAAAACTGCGGATATCATTTCTAAGATGACAAAATCCAATCATATACCACCTATTATTCCAATAAATAATTCTGTATGGATCAACCAATCTATACTTTGATTGCTCTTCGCCATTTTTATGGTATTGAATTTTTACAGAATATCCGTCAGCTACGGTCTGCTCCAGCTCCTTCAAGAAAGGTTCCATCGAGAGGGAACTGATTCGATTTATTACTTCAAGACTGGTTAAATGTTGGTTTATCTTTGTTTCTTGCTCTTGGTTTGAATATTTACCTAGCTTTGAAATAGCTCTATTTAGTGCTTCTCCTCCATAATATCCGGCCTCTTTTGCAAAAACAGCAGCGTGAAATAGTGATGTTTGCTCCTCAGAATCAAAAAAAAGAGGAGCTTCAATAAAATTATTCAATAAAGTATATCCACCGTTATGTCCTGTGTCTGAAATTATAGGTACACCACTTGTCGAAAGTGTATCAATATAACGATACACAGTCCTTATATTCATCTCTAACTTTTCTGAAATTTGTTTTGCAGTAATTTTTTCACCTGAGCTAAGCATCCATAGAATTGCTAGTACATTGTCCATCTTAGGCATATAAAGCCACCTCAATATGGAATTTATTATTTATCATATAATTTTTTCCCCTTAATTCGTGTTAAGTAAATTTTACTGTATTAATCATTAGAATTTAACGTGTTTTCCTTGAATTATACTATTCTACCTTAGTAGTTTAATATAACTCTTTTGTGGATTAAGAAAAAATCCTGCCAATATTTCGACAGGATTTTTGAACAAACTTTAATATAAATGATTAATTTGTTTTTGTTATGCAAGTTCTGTTGGAAGAGTGAACGTACCATCTTCATGTTGATGTAATGTGTAGATATTCGTAATCGCACTCGTATGAATGACACCATAAATGTGAGGATATTGTTCTCCGTTTGCAGCGAATTCGTACTTAATTTCAGCTTCCACACGATCGGCATCAATTGCTAACAATATAAGAGAAGATTCTGATGCAAAATGTTTATGAACAACTTGTAATGATTGATTCAGAAATGAACAGTGAATGAAGCCTTCTTCGTGTAAAGAAGGTTCGACAATTACTCCTTTTTCCTTTGCGTTCTCCCATGATTGTATTGTCATAACTTTCATGATTGTTTTCATAATATTGCCCCCTTTGTAATGACTGTTTTTCTAAAGAAAATTTTACATGTTTTTCAAGTGAATCGCATCTACAAAACAAAATAAATGGAGGGAGTTTCTATAATCTTCATGAAAGCTTGCTTCTATTCATACACTTTCATAAGGGAATGTGTAAGGAGGGAAAAAGATGAGAAGCAATGAGGAGAAAGCATTGCAATATGCAATTGCGGAAATTACGGAAATCGCCACAGGGTTTGGCTTAGATTTTTATCCGATGCGTTATGAAATTTGTCCAGCAGACATTATTTATACATTTGGTGCGTACGGGATGCCAACGCGCTTTTCGCATTGGAGCTTTGGAAAACAATTTTATAAGATGAAACTTCACTATGATTTAGGGCTGAGTAAAATATACGAGCTCGTCATTAACTCGAATCCGTGCTATGCCTTTCTATTAGATACAAACGCACTCATTCAAAATAAACTGATTGTTGCTCATGTATTGGCACATTGTGACTTCTTTAAAAATAATATTCGATTCTCTAACACAAAACGGGATATGGTCGAAAGTATGTCGGCAACGGCAGAGAGAGTGAAAAATTATGAGCATAAATACGGAAAAGCAGAAGTCGAAACGTTTTTAGATGCAGTGTTGGCTATTCAAGAGCACATTGACCCTTCACTTATGAGACCAAAGCTGTCGTGGAGTGCAGATGATCATGATGAGGAAGAACAAACAAGAAAGGCCCCTACGCCGTACGATGATTTATGGAACTTAGAAAATCGAAATAAGAAACGCGAATTGCCTAATGCACGGAAGAAAAGAAAAATTCCGCCGCAACCAGAAAAAGACTTACTTCTCTTTATTGAACAATACAGCCGCGAACTAGAAGAATGGCAGCGCGATATTTTAACGATGATGCGTGAGGAAATGCTGTATTTCTGGCCGCAGCTTGAAACGAAAATCATGAACGAAGGCTGGGCTTCGTATTGGCATCAACGCATCCTCCGCGAAATGGACTTAAGCTCAGACGAAGCAATCGAATTCGCAAAGCTAAACGCCGGAGTCGTGCAGCCATCAAAAACAAGTATTAACCCGTACTACCTCGGTATCAAAATTTTCGAAGATATTGAAGAGCGTTACGATAACCCGACAGAAGAAATGATACGACAAGGCGTAAAACCGAACTCCGGAAGAGAAAAAATGTTTGAAGTGCGCGAAATTGAATGGGACGTATCATTCCTGCGAAATTACTTAAACAAAGAACTTGTCATGCGCGAAGATATGTACTTATTCCAGCGCCAAGGAAAAGATTATAAAGTCATTGATAAGGATTGGGAAAATGTCCGCGATCAGCTCATCAATATGAGAACAAACGGCGGTTTCCCATATTTAATGGTCGAAGATGGAGACCACTTAAAGAACGGAGAACTATACATTAAGCATTACTATGAAGGAATTGAACTAGATTTAAAATATTTAGAGAAAGTATTGCCGTACATTTATCAATTATGGGGAAGAACAGTGCATATGGAGTCGATTGTGGAGAGTAAGAATGTTGTGTTTTCTTATGATGGGAAGATGGTGCATCGGAAGTATGTGTGAGGGCCGCTGGAATCAGCGGTTCTTTTTTATTTTTGAAATACCATTGGCGTTTATCAAAAAAGGAGAAGCCTTATTTAACCGAACGTACATTCTTGTTATTTTCTGTAAATTTGGTATTATTAATTTATAAGTGCAAAGGGGGAGATTAAAATGAATGAGAATGACTTAATTCTTTTGAATTTTGAAGAAGTTAGACGTAGAAGTATTAAAGTATGGAGAGCCATTCCTAACCACATGTTAAATTGGAAACCTGATGATGAAGCTTTTACATGTGCAGAAATGATTAGACATGTTCTGGAATCTGAGTATAGCTATTATCAAATAATCCAAAATTGTGGAAGTGTACAGAACCTTGATGAACCATATTCTTCGAGAAACTTTACAACCATTGAAGCGGAACTCGAATTTTCATTACCATATAGAGAAAAATTCTTAAACTTGATTAAATTTCTAACAAAAGACGATTTAGTAAACGTTAAAATTGACCGGTCAGATTTAAGTGATAAAGGATTTACAGGATATATTCGACCATTAGGTGATTTTTTAATGAGAGTAGCTTATCATGAGGCGGTGCATACAGGACAACTATTAGACTATATGCGGAATATGGGAATGGAACGTCCTGATATATGGGATTAATATTCGACGAACTAAGACTTTCTTAAAAAAGGAGAACCTTCTATGGGACTCTTATTTCAATATACAAAACCAAATACTGAATGAAATAACCAATTACATAAATAACTGGAGAGATCCAAATGAGTAAAGTAGGAATATATAAAGTAGATATCACACCCCCTCTAGGTATCGACTTCATCGGATACCATAGAGAAACAGGAATTCGTAATATTGATGAACACATTTATGCAACAGCATATGTGTTTGAAAGCAATCAAACAAAGACCGTATTTATAAGCATTGACAACATAGGAATGTTAATAGAAGATACTGTAATCATTCGGGAACAAATCGCAAATGAGCTAAATGTTCCATTAGAAAACATAATGGTTGTGTATACTCATACGCATTCTGGTCCCGAAACAGTTGGCGATGATGAGTTAATAATGCCTTATAAAACAATTCTCATCACTAATGTAATAAGAGCGGCTATTATCGCAAATGACAATATGCAAGCATCTGAAGTTGGGTGGAACGTAACGTTAGGGGAAATAGGGATAAATCGAAGAGAGAAAACACCTGATGGCAAAGCAAAAATGGGTGCTGATGTAAATGGAGTTGTGGATAAACGAATCGGAGTTCTAGCTATTAGAAACGATCAAACAAAGGATTTAACCGGAATCATTGTATTTTGTACTGCTCATCCAAATGTTTTAAAGGGAGATAGTGATATATTATCAGCCGATTACCCAGGTTTGGCAAGGGAGATCCTTGAAAGAACACTTAACTGTCCTGTAATAATTGTTCAGGGGGCCGCGGGAAATGTGAATGCCAAATATCGTGGTTCAATGGAATCATTAAAACAAATGGCTTACGTAGTAAGTGGAAATGTCTTAACGATGTTGCCAACAATTGCGTACAACTCAATTTCAAAGTTGAAAACTATTTCAAGCACATTACCAATGAAATTAAAAGATATTCCCGAACCCGATGGAATAAAGCAGATGGCACAATTAGCGGAAACACATTGGGGCGTAAATACTGACCAATGGCTTACGATCATGTTAGATAAATACAAACGAAATATGAGACAGTTAGCGATTGATTTAGAAATTCAGTTATTTCAAATCAATGAAGGTTCATATTCTGGAATACCAATGGAACCATTTTCAGAAACAGCCCTAGAAATTAAAGAAAGATTGAATAACGAACTTGTCTTTTTTGGCGGCTATACGAACGGTTATGTTGGTTATCTACCTACAAAAGAAGAATATACATACGGAGGATATGAAGTAGAACTCAATCCTGTGGTGTATGGACCGGTTACAAATTTGTGGATGCCTCCAGAAGAGGGGACTGCTGAGCTTGTAGTGGAGAAAGTTATGGAACTGTATAATTCTTAAAATCTAGCATAACAGCTTTATAGATATTAGAAGAGTGTAAGTAAAGCCACGCTAGTAATTAATGAAAAAGAAGAGGAGGTACGATTAACGTGACAAACGATTAATGGTATCTTCCTTTTTTTATGGAATCTTATATTTTATTGAATATTCAGTGAATAGTTGATAAAATTTTACATAGGAATTATTGGAAGGGGGGGGAGTATATGGGTATTGGAAAAATTATTTACTATCATCGAAAAAAACAGTGCAAGACACAAGAACAATTATGCAGGGGAATATGTTCAGTTACACATCTAAGCAAAATAGAGAATAACTCAAAAGAAGCAAATTTAGATACTTTAAAATTATTATGTGAGCGATTAGGAGTATCTGTTGAAGAGGAAGAGAGAAAAATCCAAGATTTTCAGAAGAAAATAGATGCTTTTTATGATGCAATAGAACGGCTAAACAAAGGAAAGGCAAACTCTTTATACAACTTTTTGAACAATCACAAAGAGTATATAAGTTGCACAAAGCTTATTTTTTTATATGAATTATGTGAATTACGATACTATTTGTTTCTAGATCAATTGGATGAGGTTGAAAAAAGGTTTGGCGGCATTAATAGGTATAAAAGAAAATTTTCCCAGTACGAAAGGTATTTATCAGATTTTTTATATGCTATATATTATTTTAAAAGGAAGGAGTTAACGACTTCATTAAAAGTATTAAATGATATTAGTGAATCCGTTGAAATTTATAGCGATAAAATAAAAGAATATTATTATTACCAAGCTTTAGTACATAGTAAATTGAATCACTCCACTTTAGCTATATATTTCGGTTATAAAGCTTTAAAGGTGTTTCAGGAAACGAGTAATATTTATCGTATCTTACATGTTAAAACAATTATTGCAATTCATCTTATAAGGACAGGTGAATATAAGACAGCTGAAACAGTGTTATTGGAGATGCTAGATGATGCTGAATTGATACAAAATGTTTCAGAAACGGCAAGAACTTTGCATAATTTAGGTTTTTTGTATTATTCTCAGAAAAAACCAGCTGAAGCATTGGATTATTATTATAAATCATTGCAGTTAAAGCAAAAATATACAGAAGACTACTACTTAACGCTAGGAAATATTGCACAAATTCTTGTAGAAATGCAAGAGTATAAAAAAGTAGTTGAGATGTTAAAAGAGGAACTTTATATTTTGGAAAACAAAGAAAGTCCTGAATATGTGAGGTTAAATGTGTTGTATTTACAAGCATTAGGAGAGGAAGAACTTTTAATTCACTATTTAATTCGTCATGGTCTACCTATTATGGAAAGGGAAAATCAACTAAAAGAGGCTTTAGAATATGCAGAGAAGATTTCTTTTTATTACGAAGAAAGTGATCTTTTATTATCTAATCAGTATCTTCGTATAAGTAATAATATATTAAAAAGCTTGTTAAGTAATAAGGGGGAATATAAATGAGAAAGTTAATGAAATATTTTATATTATGTACCATTTCTTTAGTTTTGTGGGTAGATGTTACTATCCACTATAATATATATCCTAATCAAAGCAACGGAGTTCTGCTAGATAATAAGCCTCAAGATCCACCTGGGGTTGTTGGAAATTAATTATTTCTATGAAAGTACAATGGTTCTTACAAGTTATAGTGTAAGAATCATTTATGCTTCTACTAACAAGAAGCAACTTTTGTGTTGGTATCAACGCTTTTTTTACGAAATAAACCTAAGTTCAGTTAATTACTTAATTTATATTTAAATCTAGGCTGAAATCGAAACACGCAGGAGTTTTCCCTGCGTGTTATTTTATATGCTGCAATCTATTTACCATTATGATATTCAAATATGAAATTGATGAATCACGCTGTTTGTTCTTCTAGATAATTGTCTAAGAGGTCTTGTAATACTTCAATATCGGGTATTAAATTTCGATTTTGAACAAAACCAGTTTGATTTACTAATATGGCTTGGGGAACGGTTCGCATTACGTATTTTCGGAAAATTTCTGGGCTTTTTATGTATATTAGAGATGGGGATAACAACTTCTGTATTCCGGTATCATCCATGACAGTATTTTCGTTAATGATTACGAACTGGATATCGTAACGAGACGTAAGGTGTTGCATATGTGGAAGTATCCCTTTACAAATTGAACAATTTGTATCTATAAACAGTAAACATACGTTTTTTTCACGGAGAAGACTTTTTAATTGAACTTCATGTCCCTGTATATCAAGAGCTGAAAAATGCGGAGCTTTATCTCCAATTCTTACTTCTTTGATACCTGGAGAGCGCTGTATAGTGAATTTTAGCATTTTAGACAACCAAAATAACACAAACATTTGAAGGGTGATTAATAAAAAAGCAATAAATAATAATAGGTATATTAGGTCCTGGCGCACTAGGCCATCCTCCTTATCTATTATAGTATGTTTTGAATGTCTCTATATTGTCTTTAAATATAGAAAGAAGCAAGATGATATTAGTAGCTACAAAGAATGAGAAGACAAGTGTAACAAAAGATAGAGACGAAATTTGGATTGTATAATTAGCAAAAAAAGTAACCCATAAAGAAGAAATAAGAGCTACATTTCGCCAGACTAAGGTAACGCTGAGTTGCTTACTGTTAAGGATACCCCCACACCCACATGAAATGTTTGTATGTTTACGTAATAGATTGATAGAGATCCCTACAGTGTATACAAGCAAAAGAGTAGTTCCTATTATGACAGTAAGAAGTCTGACGTTAAGAAGAAATAAACAGCAAGATAAATATAATTCCAAAAATATAGTGATAATTGTGAAAGGTGCTACAGTATATTCGGGTATGAGTTTGTAGTTCTTTACAATCAAGAGATGTTCCTTAAATTTCAGAACTTTATCCAATATGCTAATTGAGAATAGCAGTCCTAGACTGAAACAAAGTGTAGTAAATATAATCTCCATATTCCCCTCCTTATTGTTATTTACTTTCCATATAATGTATATTTTTAGATTCAATCTTTATAGGAGACAATTATATCAAAATCATTCAGTATATCGAATCACTCTAACACATTTTATATGTTGGGAAAAATATATGTAGGGAATATTGGTGTATTATGTGGTCGAAAGTTGTAATTCTTTTGTTTTCGGGAACAATTTTCATAAAATGTATAACAAAGTAGTTCTTTTATTGAGTGAATTTTCCCAATACTCAATTTTTGTGTCGGATGATATATTTGTTTCACGGAAAATATTTAGAATTTTGATTTGTAAAGTACTATCAGTAAAGAGTTCATAAAGTAAAAACACTGAATAGTTAGATGTCAGGAGGTATTGTATGGATATACAAAAAGACTCGCGTATTACATTTAAGAAAGAAATATTTACTTCCAAAGGTGAAAATAATTTTGTCATATTAAATTATGAAACAGGGATATATTTGGGGTTAGATGAGATGGGGGCTATGTTTTGGGAGCTACTAAAACGTTTTGAGGAACTACAAGTGATTGTGAATCATGTAATCAATGAATATGAGGTAGAGGAAGATCAGGTTTGGCAAGATTTATATCGTTTTATAGAAAAATTAGTTCATCATCAAATTGTAACGGTAAATGAGCATGTTAAAGGTTAGGGTACAAGTCTTTCTACTTCTATTTTATATTGATTATCTTTTGGATAAGAAAGGATTAAAAGAAACGTGTGAATGGATAAAAACAAAGAAACGAAAGGTAACACAGGACTCGGTTAAGCCAGAAGAGTTATATAAGATATGTGAGATTATTCAAACGGCATGCAATAAGCATTTTTTAAAAGACAAAGCGCTATGTTTACATCAGTCTTTAGTCGGTTATTACATACTTTCAAAAAATGGGTACAACGTCAATATGTGCGTCGGGGCATCTAAAGTAAATTTTACTGCACATGCTTGGATAGAGTTTCAAGAGCGGGTAATTAATGATACACCAGATGTAAAAGAAGCACATAATGTGCTGTTTTCTATCTGAAAATTTTTTCGCATGTAGATTAGAGAAAACAAAGAAGGGGAGGTTTATTTGAGTACAATTGCAGGTATCGTTACCTATTCCAATCCAAATAATTTTACCCCTTATATTAATGAAATGCTGAGTGTGGCAAAACACAGGGGAATACATTCAAAAGAGACACTACTATGTGCATCTAACGTCGCTTTAGGACAAGCTTTATTATTCACTACACCAGATGCAAAGTATCAAAAGATTTCTTATAAGGTCAATGGACGTAACTACTTTATTACCTTCGATGGTAGATTAGATTATAAAGAAAATTTGCAAAGAAAATTAGGATTAGAAGTGAAAAGAGATGAACCTGATGCTTATTTAGTAGTATATGCCTATGATTGTTGGGGCGAAGATTTCTTACAGGAATTGCATGGGGACTTTGCTTTATCTATATGGGATGAGACGAAGCAAAGCTTATTGCTTGGACGAGATCGCGTAGGGCATCGACACCTGTTCTATTATTTCGATGGTTCTACATTAGTATGGGGGTCTGAAATTAAACAAATATTGATGCATAGTAATGTAACAAAGAAGCTCAACTTACGTTATTTACAAGGGTATTTGTTAGATAATCCGAAGGTAGAAGAGGCTACAGCATACCAGGGTATTTATCGATTGAAGGCAGGGCATTATCTCACGCTTTCTCAAGGGAAGTTATCTGTCGACCGATATTATCATTTTAAACCTCTACCGATTTCCTATAAGAAAGAATCTGAGTACATAGAAGGATTTCGACATTTGTTTGCAAACACGGTTCATAATCAAATTAGAAGTGACGGTGCTGTAGGAATTTCATTGAGTGGCGGTTTAGATTCTTCGTCTATTTTTTCGACTATAGCTCAATTAGACCAGGAATTCAATTCGAAAATTAACATGAAAGCCTACACTTATGTTTTTCAAAAACAAAAAGAGGCAAATGAGGAACCTTATGTTTTATCCGCTTTACAAAAATATCCTAGTGAATCAAGGATGATAGATGGAGACCATCATTGGAATTTCAGAGGTGACTTCTCGTATTTACAATCTTTTGATGAGCCATATCACTTATTCAACTATAAGTTTGGATCAGAAATTCTTCAAGTTATGAAAGAGGATGGGGTTCATATACATATGAGCGGTATGTATGGAGATCAAGTATTGCATGGATCGCCGTACTATTTAGCGGGCCTTGCTAAGAAAAAAAGGTTCGCAACTTTATTAAAAGAGTTAAAGCTCTGGCGAGAAAGTGCTATTCCACTTTGGGAACTGTTCTACAAGTACACACTCAAGCCGAAGTTCCATCAATCTGAGGAATTTATCCCTCCTTGGGTTAATTGTGAGCGTATAGACCCAAGTCTTTTGCAGGAAAGATTTTCGTCGACATATAACGATTGTAAGTGGACAGAGGAGGAAGTGATAGAATATTTCAATTTCTTAATTTATAGAACAGGTAGGGAATGGACAAACCAGTATGTTGCTCATGCGAATGGAATGGAAGTTCGTGCGCCATTTCTTGATTCTAAGATAATGGAATATCTTGCTGCAGTACCCGTTCATTTAAAATATAATCCAAAACATAGTAAATATATTTTGCGCGAATCCATGAAAGGGATTCTTCCGGAGAAAATTCGAACCCGAACTACTAAAGGTGCCCATACAACATTTATGTTAAGTGGGTTTAAAAAAGAATGGCATCAAATTAGTTCGTACTATCATTGCCCTACTTTGACAGAATTGGGATTAGTTAATCCAAAATCCCTTATTGAGATTTGTGAAAAATATTATATGGGGTTATTTACAGACTTTAAGTTTTATACAAGTCTTATGAGAGCATTATCCTTAGAGATTTGGATTCAGGGTAAACTGGATTATTTATAGTAGTTTTTAACTTGGCAGGTATTCGAAACAAAAAATAAAATTTAGGGGGAAATGAAAAATGAAAAAAACGTACACATCTCCAACTCTTGTAGAATATGGTAAGGCAGTTCAATTAACTCAAGCAAAATGTATAGGTGGGTATCCAGAGAGTTATGATGGTTATGACTACTATAAGCCAGACAGATGTCGTCCTTATTAAACACCATAAGTAACATAAGCAAGATCTAAGTATTTATAACTAATTTGTTTGGTGCCTGCCAAAATTAATATTAAAAGGCTTTGTTTAAAACAGAGCCTTTTTAAACTAATAGGGTGGAGAAATGAATAGAAAATATTGGCGCTATATCAAACCATATACATGGTTTTTTTTATTATTAGTTTTTTTAATTTTTTTGGGAACAGCTATCCAATCGTTTTTTCCATATGTGACAAAAATTATTATTGATGATGTATTTGGAAAAGAAAAGTTTGACTTATTGCTAAAAATTCTATTACTTATCATTAGCTTGGCTTTCATTTCTGCTATACTAGATATAGGAAAAAATTTACTGAATACTTACGTCGCAGAAAAAGTGGTTATGCAGGTTAAATCTGATTTTGCGCAGCATATTCGTGGGTTAGCATATCCTTTTTATGAGAAAAGAAGCACAGGAGAACTGGTATCAGTATTTCAAAATGATACAATGCTGATTTCTCATTTAATGAAATGGATATTACCTTCTTTTGTCCAAACGTTGACACAGGTTATAATTAGTTTGATTATTCTGTTTTCGTTAAGCTGGAAGCTTACCCTGATTAGCTTAGCTATTGTACCTATACCATTTATTGTGAATTATTTTATTGCAAAGCCGTTAAAAAAAATTTCATATGAGATTCAAGAACAAATTGCGGTAAACTCAGAAAAAATTAGCGAAAGTCTCCATGCTACCAAAGAGATTTTATTGTTTAATAGGCAAAACTGGGATATTTTAAGATTAAAAAAATCCTTTCAAAGGTTAATTCCACTTGAATTAAGAAACACATATATTCGTTCTGTATCTGTTAGTATCAATACTTTAAGTTATTGGATTATTTTTGCGCTTTTATATTGGTTTGGGAGCCATTTTGTTCAAAGTGAACAGCTTACTTTAGGGACGTTGGTCGCATTTGTTACTTATATTATGAGTTTATTTGCACCGATTAATCATTTATCTCTATTGTATGCCGATATCCAATCTTCTTTTGGAGGATTACAACGTATATCAGAGATTATGAATATGAGTAAGCCTCAACATTATCCATCTGAACAAGGGAATATAGATTTTTCTGGACAAATAGAATTACGCAACGTGACGTTTTCTTATACAGATGGTGTAAGTACTTTACATGACGTGAGTTGTATTCTCCCTAAAGGTAAAATTACAGCAATTGTAGGAGAAAGTGGTGCAGGAAAAAGTACTTTAATAAAACTGTTGACTGGATTGTACTTGCCAAATAAAGGTGAGATTTTAATAGGAAATCATTCTTTACAAAGTTGTTCTACAAAGCAATTCCGAGAACAGATAGGAGTGGTTCTTCAGGAAAATCATTTTTTCTCAGGTTCTGTCTTTGACAATGTTCTCTTTGGAGATCTCCTAGCTTCTAAACAAGATATTTATCACGCATGTAAAATAGCACAAGCTCACGATTTTATCTCAGATTTACCAGAAGGATACCTTACAAATATGGGGGAAAATGGGCATGTATTATCTGGAGGCCAAAAGCAAAGAATTGCCCTAGCTAGAGCGCTCGTAAGGAAACCTCAGGTGTTGATATTGGATGAGGCAACGTCTGCTTTAGATCCGCATTCAGAATATTTGGTGAACAAGGGGTTGTTAACACAGTTTCGAAATAAAATGACTACAATTCTTGTTGCTCATAGAATAGAAAGCATAAGGCATGCAGACTACATTATCGTATTGAAAGACGGAAAAGTAGTAGAATCAGGGACATATACAGAATTGCTTCAAAATGGTGACGAGTTTTGTAAAATTTATTCTCAAGAACATGATAATCATAAGGCTAAGCAATTTGTATAAGTGGGGATGATGAGAAGAAACTTGAAGAGAAATAGAGAAGGGGAAGGGCGTTATGAAAACAATCACAATCCAAAAAGTTACCACAGCAATCACACAACTCATTCTAGCTGTCGCGGGTATTCTTTGTTTAAGTTCACTACCGAGTTTGTTTAAAGGAATGGAAATGGATATAAATAATTATTTTAAAGCTCTTGGGGGCTTATGTAAAAAGCTATTAGATTTTTCTCATTTGACGTATGGGAAAAGTTTACGGCCGATATTTCCGCAAGTTTTTGAGTTTTATTGGCAGTCTTTGGGGCTGTTTATGCTGGCACTTTTCATTTCGGTTGTATGTGCTTTTTGTTTTACCTATCTGATTATTCGCTTTTTCTATGAGAAATTGAAAAGAATGAAGTTTGTGTTGGTTATATTAGAATCAGTACCTGATTTGTTCATCATTATGTGTTTTCAAATTTTGGTGCTTTGGTTATTTAAAAAAACGGATATTATGGTGTTTAATATTGCCACTACATGGAAGAATCAGTCCATTTTGATGCCTGTTGTTTGTTTAAGTATTCCCCCCACGATTATGTTGACTCGTATTTTTCTGCTGCAAGTAGAAGCAGAGCTGCAAAAAGATTATATTGCGTATGCTCGTGCAAAAGGGTTGAATTTCTATCACATATTTCGTCATCATGTGCTCCGCAATGTGTTGTTTACGATGTTTCATTATTCCAAAACGATTGTATGGTTTATGTTTTCAAATTTGTTGATGGTTGAGTATTTGTTTAATGTTCCTGGTGTTGTGTATTTTGTTTTGAAATATCCATTTCCAGAAGTGTTTGTTGTAACGCTTTTGTTGCTTTATATTCCATTTTTTATTCTTTACAAAGCGTACGATCTATTTGTACCTGCTGTTATGAGAGGGGAGGGAGTATAGGTGATTAAACATCTTGTACGGGAAAAACAATTTCTGTTCAGTTTCTTGTTTTTAGTCATACTGATACTTGCTAGTGTTGCGAATACGATTTTCAATGATGGTCAAATTAGACAAGTGACAGCCCTTTATGAGAATGGGAACTTGATTGGGGCGCCGCCATTCTCACCGTCTACTCATTTTTTGCTAGGTACTGATATACATGGATATGATTTACTTCATGTCATTATACAAGGTGCAAAGTTTACCATTGGTTTATCGGCGTGTATTGCCATGCTGCAGGTCGGATTTGCAATTGTGTTTGGCGTCGGGATTGGTACGTTTTTGAAAAGCTGGAGCAGTAAGATTGAATCGTTTTTTGATAGCTTTACGATTATGCCGCTGACGATTATAGCGTACTTTTTGCTAGTAAATGTGATGTCGATGCCGATCGATGGATTTCAGCAGCCGTTTTATCAACGTGCTCTTTTTGAAATGTTTATTCTGACCATTCTTGCGCTTCCGACAACGTCTTTTTATGTCGCGAATGAAGTGAAAAAACTATTCACAACAGAGTTTGTGGAAGCTGCCTCTGTATTAGGCGGATCAAAATTTCACATTTTACGTAAACATATATTCCCACAGCTTCGTTCTACGTTAATCATTTTATTGGTTCAGCAATTCAATAAAGTTCTTCTCGTTTTAGCGCATTTAGGAGTACTAAAGATGTTCTTCGGCGGAACAGTGATTGACCATAGTCCTGCAAAAGAACCGCCACGGACGTTATCATTTGAATGGTCTGGGTTAATTGGAGATAAATTTCACATGCTTTCTATTCACCCTTGGATTGCGCTCGTTCCCATTATCTTTTTCTCTTTAACAGTCGTTGCGGCTAATTTGATGTTAGTAGGATTACAAAATGCATTTGAAAAATCAAATACTTCAAAAGTGCAGAAAGTAGCATATGATCTAGTAGAAGAAAAACAGACTTCTAATTTTTGAAACGGATATAAGTTGTTGCTGTTAACATAGCCCGTGGCAGAAAAAGGCCTTGCCCGCTCCTATACATGGCCAGACGCTCTTGCCCACCTAAAAGAAGAAAGGTTTTCAATAAAAAAAGCCCGATACAATATCGGACTTTTTTTTATCATTAAACACTCTTGCTTACAAAGTTCATTTCCTTTTGTAATCTCATAAATGAACGGTACATGCCAATTCTCCAAGAGACGATCATTGCAAAAGCAAGTAAGAAGAACATACCGCTTAATTGTCCTAAATCAATTGATTGACTTAAATATTCTTTCATACCGAGGCGGACAACAAGTAAACCGACTAAAATAAAGATAAATGCTTTAGAAGGTATTAAATAGATGTCTGTTCCACGTATTTCAAATTTTGATGTTTTAATAAGAAAAATAGAGAAAAATAAACCAACGATCACTGCTTCGAGAATTTCAGATGATGTTAAGCGAAATTCTGGTAAGATGTACATGCATGCTCCCGTACTCATGAAAAAGGGCGGGAGGATAATTTTTTTAAGTGTTACAGGTTTCTTTGCTGATTTTAAGCGAAGAAACATCATTCCAACAGCCATACAAAGAGCAACAATACTTGATAAAACAGGTAAGCTCATGTTTGACCTCCTTTTATCCTTTGAACGATTTTTTTAATAGAATCATAAACCAAACGAGAGCGATACCAGTGATTGTATGAGACGTTCCAGCAATATGACTTAATCCTTTAAAATCAGCTCCATTGAGTTGAAGAAGTCCGCGCGCTGCCATTGAACCAATTGTTAAAACTAGTCCTAAATTATAGACGATGAACCACATGTTAAAGCTTTTTGCCTCATGGAACGCAAATGATTTTGATAGAGCAAAGGCAAGCAAGAAGAATATAAATCCAAGAACTAGCACATGTGTGTGCAACTTGAATAGTGAAGTCGTACCTTCAATTCCTTGTGCTTTTGAGTATTCTCTCGCGAATACACCTGATAGTAAACCGATAATTAAATAAGTGAATGCTGCATTATATAACTTTTTCATCATATACCTCCTAGATAGCATTAGCAATAGTTATTTTTGGATAGTAGACTGCGATTATTAGTGGTTTGTCATTCCGTATATAAGGCCAGAAATATATGGGATCAGCCAAATGAACCAGACGATAACACTTAGCTTGTGGAATGTTGTCATCATTTTTGTATCTTTTTTGAT
Organism: Bacillus sp. 491mf; assembly: GCF_900112415.1. Taxonomy (GTDB): domain Bacteria; phylum Bacillota; class Bacilli; order Bacillales; family Bacillaceae_G; genus Bacillus_A. The sequence goes on along the minus strand of NZ_FOLV01000020.1, from coordinate 10,751 downwards.
TAACACAATTGTTGCCCAAACAGCGTGGAATAACATCAGTAAAATAGCGGTTAGGCCTGTGATTCCGTGGAAACTAAACAGGGATCCTGCCTCGGCCATTTTTTCCATTAATGTCGTTCCGAGTGTATCACAGACGAGCCCGAGCCAAAAAATGACGACATGCCAAGGTTTTAATGTCTTTTGGAATTTTTCACTCCATACGCCAATTGTATAAAAAATGAGTGCAGCTGTAATGCATGCAATAGCAGACGCTAACACGTTCATCATTCCTTTCTAACTGTCATGTTCCTTATATCAAATATGTTACATGAGAATTATGAATAGAATATGAACGCAATATTACATGTGAGATTGGCTTGATTATTATATTTAAATTGTATTATGTTGTAAACAAAAAATGAAGAGGTACTTGTGAATAAAGAAAAAACTTTCTTATTCCCTATGGAAATAGGGCTAAGAAAGTTTTTTAGATTATTGCGATTTACACTTCGTTTTCTCGTAATAATTTTCCGTCGCGAAGCGTTAAAATTCGATCACATACATCAAGCATTTTTTCATCATGTGTAATCATAATCGCTGCTTTTTTATTTTTCTTCACTTCTTGTTTCATTAATTCAACGACTTCTCTTGCGCGTTTTGAGTCAAGGCTCGCAGTCGGTTCGTCAGCTAAAATTAAATCGGGATCATTCATGAATGCACGAGCGATTGCTACACGTTGTTTTTCACCGCCTGAAAGCTGATTTGGATGATGATTCATGCGATGTCCTAATCCAAATGTTTGCAGTAATTGTTCCGCAAGCTTACTTGCTTCTTTTTTATCTTCTCCTTTTAACTTAGCGATATACAGAAGTTGTTCTTTCACCGTTAAGAAAGGTACGAGGTTTGCAAATTGGAATATAAATCCGATTTTTCGTAAGCGAATATCGGTCATTTCTTTTTCTGATAAGCTTGTTATATTTTGACCTGAAACATAAATGTTTCCTTTTGAAGGAGAGAGAAGTGCACCTGCAATGGAAAGCAATGTACTTTTCCCTGAGCCAGATGGACCAACGATACCGATGAATTCGCCCTCTTTTACATCTAACGTAATAGGGTGCAGGGCAGTTACTTCTGTTTCACCTTGGCCGTATGTTTTGCTTACTTGATCAAGCTTTAATAATGACGATGGGTTATCCCATTTTACTTCCGTTATCATTACATGCCACCTCCGATTGCTTCTAATGCATCTACTTTTAATACTTGATATAGAGAAATTAATGTACCTAGTATACTAATTACGATAAAGGCACCTGTATATTGTAAGATTGTTGTTGTTGTTAATAAGAACGGCATACTAGCTGGTAAAATAGCCTCTACCGCAAAGATTAAACCAATGCCGATAATAAGAGCAACGCCAGTTAAGACTATAGATTGTACAACTAACGTATTTGCTAAATATGAGTTTTTCGTTCCGATTGCTTTTAATACACCTAATTGATGTGTTTTTTGTAATGTAATGACATAGAAGAATACGCCAATTAACAATGCTGAAATAACAAGTAAGAACGTGATAATCATCGTTAATGTTCCTTGTTCTTCTTTATAACCTGGAATACTTTGTAGTACTTCTTTTTTATCAACAACTTTTGCGTTATCGCTTTTTTTATCAGTATTTAGAGCGATTACACTGTAATCTTTTTGATTTGGCAGGGCAATAGCGTCCCATACATTTTCATTCATGTGAACAACAGGTGAATGACTAAACATTTGATTTTGCGAGAATCCGACAACTTTGAAAGCTTTTTTAGAAATAGGATCTACTAGTTGATCTCCAAGTTTAATTCCTTTTTCTTTAATTGATTCATCAGCGACAACTTCATTGTCTGCTAACGTCCCATTTTTTCCTTCAATTACTTTTGGAGCAATGAATGAATCTTGTTTGCTTGAGAAAATAGCAACATCAACTTTATTTGAAGTTCCTTCTTTTTCAAATGTTGATACTTTAATATGCATTGGAACTGCATCTTTTGCATCAACTTGTGCCAATACTTTATCGACATCTTCTTTCTTAATTTGCGAGCGTAACAATTTACCATCTGCATCATCTGATAGGATAAATTTGTTTGCTTTCATTTCGATAATAGAAGAGGCATTATCATGAGATAAACCATTTGCTAGACCTGATATGATAAGTACAAGAAATGATAATAACATCATGATTGTACCGATTAATCCGTAACGTAATTTCGATTGTTTTAATTCTTTAAGTGCTAAAAACATAAGGTTCGTTCCTCCTTGTTTCGTTCTATGTTCTTATCATAAAGAGGAAATATGAACGGAATATGAACAGAAAGTTACAAAAGACGAGTTTGTAGGTTATGTATAGATGAAAAACCGACATAAAGATCAACATAAAAACCATTTTTTTAGATGGGCGAGAGCGTCTGGCCGTGTTTGAAGCGGTCAGGGCCTTTTTTTGCCACGGGCCATGTTAAAACAAATGGAGCAAGCAAGTAGCGTTCATGTTTTATTCTGGATAGCAGCGGCTTATATGTCGGAAAATTAAAATGAATATATAGTAATCCTTCCTCCTATAAAGAAGAGAAGTGGGGAGGAAGAAAAAACTGATGGAGTTTTACTTTTATCGAATAAGAAATGTTTATGAACGGAAGATGAACACGTTATTACAATTGCGAAGAAAACAAAAAGTGTGCTGAGTGCACACTTTTCATTTTTACGGCTATTTCATATCTGTTGGAAGTGAAGAAATATGTTTGGAACGTCTTGGTTTGAAAAAAATTAAAATCGAAGGGAGCAGCATACCGCGCACAAGAAACGTATCAATTAAAATTCCCATTGTCATTGTCAAACCGAACAGAAAGAGTTCTTGAAGGGGCTGAGTAATGAGCACAGCGAATGTAGCTGCGAGTATAATACCAGCTGATGAAATGACGCCTCCTGTTAACGCAACTCCGCGTGCCACTGCTTCTTTCCATTCATATTTTTGCGCTTCTTCTTTGATGCGGGATACGAGCATAATATTGTAGTCGACTCCTAATGCAATGAGAAACACAAAGGTGTAGACAGGGAGGCGATAGCTAATTGAGTCGTAGCCTAAAATGTAATGAAAGATCATCCAACCTAGTCCTAGCGTTGCGGAATACGAAAGTAACATAGTTATCATCATTGTGAATGCGATAATAATTGACCGTGATTGGTATGTCAGCATAATGAGAATGAAAAGGGAAATGAGCGAGAACGTCACAATTGTATCCTTTTCATTTAAAGATCGCACATCTAATTGCTGTGCGGTTTGCCCGCTATAATGTAAGGAATATTGTTTGGAATCAAAGCCACTATTCGTTAACAAACTGTTGCTGTTTTCTCGTAGTAGACGGATTGTATTTAAAGCAGCTTGGTCGTAAGGATTGTCTTGTAAAGTTAATTGCAGTTTGATGGCATGTTTTTCTTCCGATAAGAAATTTTTTGGTAAGTTTGCATTTGGTGCTGCGGAAGTGATTTCCGGCGTGACGGTGTTTACACCATCTAATTTTTTCATTGCGCTTGATAATGAGGTTAATTTATCAAGAAAGGACTGGTCTAAGACAATTTCTTTATCTGATTTTAAAATGACAGTGACAGGTGCTAATTGTCCTGGTGGAAAGTTTTCCTCTAACATTTCAAATCCTTGCCGCGATGAAGTATCATTCGGAAATGACTTCAATAAATTAAATGAATATTTCATAGATCCAACGTTTAGTGAAGCAAGAATAAGCATGATTAACAGTATACTTGCTGTGATGGAAGGCTTTTTCTTTACAAAAGTGCCTATATTTGTCCAGAAGCCGCCTAGCTTTTCTTCTTTTTCGGCTACTTTTGGAATGAACGGCCAAAATGCTTTTCGACCTACGAGTGCAAATAGAGCGGGAATGAGTGTAATGCCTCCAAGAAGAATGAACACCATAGCAACTGAAAAGACTGGGGCGAAGTTATGATATGCATTAAAGACAGCAAAGAACAATGTAAGCATCGCAACTAGCACTGTTCCGCCGCTAAAGAGAATCGGTTCCATTACTTGCGTTAATGCAGCTTGCATCGCATCGTACTTTGAACTCGTCTTTTTTAACTCTTCTTTATAACGAGCTAAGATGAATAAACAATAATCCGTTAAAACAGCAAAGAGTAGAATCATCATAATGGAAAGAGCTTGTTTTTCAACAACGAACCATCCGTTTTGACCTGCCAATCCTAAAATGCGATCGACTACTGCATATACAATACCGGCAATGATTAATGGAATGATAGCAAGCAATGGGGAGCGATAAATGATGATTAATATAATGAGAATTAATCCGATTGTTGCAAACATTAATACGAAGTCAGCATTTTTGAACAGCGTAATCGTATCCGCTGCAATTCCAGCTGGACCTGTAATCTCAAGCTTTAAGTCACCGATATCCATTTGTTTTACATGGTTTCGAATTTGATCTAATGTCTCATAAATTTGATCGGATTCTAAATCTTTCGTTAAGGCAACATTTAAAAGAATGGTTGTGTTATCTTTGGAGAACATTTTATCTTGTGTGGCTTTTGGAAGCTTATGAAATGGTAAGGCACTTACGACATGTTTTGGTTTATCATCTGAGGAAAGCCATTTGCTAATTTCTGAGATTTTTGCACGATCGGCTTCAGTGATTGCGTTTTTTCCATGAAAAACAAGGAGGGCGACGGCCCCATCTTTAGATGGAAATTGTTCGTCTACTATCTTTTGCGCTACAGCAGACGGCGTATCTTCATGGATGCTTCCTTCACCACTGCTTGTTGCGTACTTTTTGGCTGATGGTGCGATGAAACTTAAAACGCCAATAGCAAGAATCCAAGCGATTAACACTATTTTGGCACCCTTTGGACTACTTATGAAGCGAGCAAGTTTAGGAATCACATATATAACCTCCTTATTCTATTTTCAGGAAGATTTTAAAATAAGAATATGAACGGAATATGAACAGAATGTTACAAAAATTAAGATTCTTTTTTGTTTCGAATTTGTGAACAAACAGAAAGTTGGAGTTTGAAGTGTTGCACAATTATTTTTTTATGTTTATTATATACCTATACGGGTATAAGTAAGGAGGAGAAAAGAATGAGTAGAAAAATTGTTGTAGTGGGCGGAGTTGCTGGCGGAGCATCAGTTGCAGCGCGTCTACGTCGTTTAAGTGAAGATGATGAGATTGTTATGTTTGAGCGCGGAGAGTATATTTCGTTTGCGAATTGCGGGCTGCCATATTATATTGGCGGAGTGATTCAAGAAAGACAAAAGTTGTTAGTGCAAACAGTAGAAAAAATGTCTAAGCGCTTTAATTTAGATATTCGCATTTTAAGTGAAGTAATCAAAGTTAATAAAGAAGAAAAAACAGTTGTGGTGAAAAGTGTAGTTACCAATGAAACTTATGAAGAATCTTATGATGTTTTAATTCTTTCACCGGGTTCTAAGCCGATGGTTCCACCAATTCCAGGAATTGACGAAGCGAAAGCATTATTTACATTACGAAATGTACCGGATACAGATCGTATAAAAGGATATATTGATGAACAAAAACCGCGCCGCGCGACTGTTGTAGGCGGAGGCTTTATCGGCGTTGAAATGGCGGAAAACTTGAGAGAAAGAGGCCTTGATGTAACGCTTGTAGAAATGAACAATCAAGTCATGCCGCCGATTGATTATGAAATGGCAGCATATGTACATGAGCATATGACAAAACATGGTGTTCAGCTCATTTTAGAAGATGGGGTAGAAGCTTTTGAAGAAGCAGGAACGGTTATTCGTCTGAAAAGCGGTACGAAAATTCATACAGATATGATCATTCTTTCTATCGGTGTAGAGCCTGAAAGCAGCTTGGCAAAAGAGGCAGGATTGGAACTAGGCGTTCGAAATACGATTAAAGTAAATGAAACGCTGCAAACTTCTGATCCATCTATTTATGCGATTGGAGATGCGATTGAAGTAAAAGATTTTGTCACGGAAACAGAAACAATGATTCCACTTGCAGCGCCGGCAAATCGTCAAGGGCGTCTATTAGCGGATATTATTCATGGCCATGCAGATTCTATATATAAAGGAACGATGGGGACATCCATTGCAAAAGTATTTGAATTAACAGTCGCTTCAACAGGGGTGAACGAAAAAGTATTACAACGTTTAGGTTTGCCCTATGAGGTAGTTCACGTACAAGCGAATTCTCATGCTGGCTATTATCCAAATGCGTATCCGGTTTTACTAAAGCTTATCTTTAACAAGGAATCAGGAGAAATTTACGGAGCGCAAGCTGTAGGCCGTACTGGTGTAGACAAACGAATCGATGTCATTGCAACTGCAATGAAAGGAAAATTGAAGGTAATGGACTTACCTGATTTAGAATTATCATACGCTCCGCCGTATTCTTCTGCTAAAGACCCTGTAAACATGGTGGGGTATGCAGCAAGCAATATTATTGAGGGACTTGTTGATATCGTGCAATGGCATGAAATTGATGACATCGTGGAAAAAGGCGGATATTTAATTGATGTTCGTGAACCGAACGAATTAAAACAAGGCATTATTAAAGGATCTGTAAATATTCCATTAGATGAATTGCGCGATCGATTACACGAGATTCCAACAGATCAAGAAATTTATATTACGTGTCAACTCGGCATGAGAGGGTATGTAGCGGCACGTATTTTAATGGAAAATGGGTATAAAGTAAAGAATGTTGATGGTGGTTTTAAGTTGTATGGGACAGCTTTACCAAACCGCGTTGCGCATTAATATTTCAAGTGTGTTCATCATAAGTAATAAAGTCCTGTCAGTTTTGACAGGGCTTTATTACAAAAAAATAAAAAGAGGGGTTTACAAAATACCCTCTAGGGTATAATATACGTGTATAGGGTTAAATCAACATGTTACTTTAACATAAAACAAGTGAAAGTATGGAGGTGCTCATCCATTGGAATACGGTCAAGATATGAAAAATCGTTTGAAGCGAATTGAAGGACAAATTCGTGGTGTCCTTCGCATGATGGAAGAGGGAAAAGATTGTAAAGAAGTGATTACACAACTAACGGCATCACGCTCTGCAATGGATCGTACGATTGGATTAATTGTCGGAACGAATTTAGAGAAATGCCTTCGCGAGCAATTTGAAAAAGGCGATACATCTAATGAAGATGTCATTAAAGAAGCTGTACAACTACTTGTAAAAAGCAGATAATCTGTCAATTTTTTTGGCAGATTTTAAAAATGATTTTAATATACCCCTATAGGTATGTGTAAAATGAAGGTTTCAGGAGGAATGAAACATGAGTATACAAGTTAATACTACTTTGGATTGTAAAGGTTTAGCATGTCCGATGCCAATTGTCCGGACGAAGAAAGCAATGGATACGTTAGAAGAGGGCCAAGTAATTGAAGTAGAAGCGACAGATAAAGGCTCGGTAGCTGATATTCAAGCTTGGGCGAAAAATGTAGGACATCAATATCTCGGTATGAAAGATGAGAACGGTGTTTTGAAGCATTATTTACGAAAAACACGTCAAGAGGAAATGAAGGAAGCAGTTAAATATTCTCATACAATGACAAATGAAGAATTACAAAATAAATTAGCATCTCAAGAGGAATGCATTGTTTTAGATGTAAGGGAACCAGCTGAATTTGCTTTTGGTCACATTCCATCAGCTGTATTAATTGCGTTAGGTGATTTAGAAGAAAGATTGAGTGAGCTTGATAAAACAAAATTGATTTATGTCATTTGCCGTACAGGTAACCGCAGTGATCTAGCATGTCAGTTATTAGAAAAACAAGGTTTCTTGCATGTGAAAAATGTAGTCCCTGGTATGTCGCAGTGGTATGGTGCTTTGGAGAAAGAATAAAGAGTTTTTAATTTTTTTAAACAAAAATATACCATGGGGGGTAAATTGATGAGTGTTGTAGGATTACAAGCGAAAGATGTTGCTGAGAAGGTGTTGTTTGAAGAACTGTTTATTTTAGATGTTCGTAATGCAGCTGATTATGTGGATTGGAAAATCGAAGGGAAGCAAGTAGCATCTATTAATAAGCCATACTTTGATTTATTAGAAGGTGTAGACGGTATTTTGGCTGAATTGCCAAAAAATCAAGATATTCTTGTTGTATGTGCGAAAGAAGGATCTTCTATGTTTGTGGCGGAACAACTCGTAGAAGCTGGCATAGAGAATGTCTATTATTTAGTTGGTGGTATGAAGGCTTGGAGTGAGTATGTCAAACCAATTAAAGTAGGGAATTTAAAAGACGGCGGTAGCATTTATCAATTCAACCGTGTCGGAAAAGGTTGCTTATCGTATATGGTTGTTTCGAATGGTGAAGCGGCAGTGATTGATTCTGTACGCACAATCGAAGCTTATGAAAGTTTTGCGAAAGAACAAGGTGTTGTCATTACGAATGTTTTAGATACCCATTTACATGCCGACCATATTTCTGGCGGTCGTAAGTTAGCTGAGAAGATAAACGGCACGTATTGGTTACCACCAAAAGATGCAGAAGAGGTTGTATTTTCTTATGAGCCGCTTGTAGAAGGAACTGTCATTACAGTTGGAACAACAAAAATTGACATGCAAGCAATCTATTCACCAGGTCATACAATTGGAAGTATGTCATTTATCGTAGATGATTCCTATCTTTTATCAGGTGACATTTTATTTGTAGATTCCATTGGTCGCCCAGATCTTGCGGGTAAGGCAGAAGACTGGGTAAGTGATTTACGTAACACTTTATATAAACGTTACAAAGAATTATCTCAAGATTTAACTGTTTTACCAGCTCATTATTCTAAAGTGAGTGAACTGGATGAACAAGGCGTAGTTAGTGCAAAGTTGAAAGATTTATTTGTACAGAATGCAGGATTAAATATTGAGAATGAGGCAGAGTTTCGTAGAACAGTTACAGAAAACTTACCACCCCAGCCAAATGCATATCAAGAAATTCGTCAAACGAATATGGGGAAAATAAATCCAAATGAAGAAGAACAACGTGAAATGGAGATTGGACCAAATCGCTGTGCGGTTCATGAGTAAATAAAACATATTATCGGAGGTATATAAAATGAATGTAAAACAAGTATTAGATGCAAAAGGATTAGCGTGCCCAATGCCAATCGTAAGAACAAAAAAAGCGATGGATGCTCTGCAAACTGGAGAGGTGCTAGAAGTTCATTTAACAGATAAAGGTGCTATAAAAGATATTCCAGCATGGGCACAAACAGGTGGGCATGAAGTATTACAACATGTTGAAGAAGATGGAGTTTTAAAGTTTTGGATTCAAAAAGCGTAACAACAAGGAGGGTATGGATATGAATGTAGTATTGAACAGTGTTTTGATTGCATTGATTTCTTTGTTTATTATTTCTCGTTTGTTACCTGTTAAAGGAGTAAAAAATATAAGCGGGAAAGAACTAAAAGATGAGCTTAAGAAAAAGAATAAGCAATTGATTGATGTACGTACACCAGGGGAATTTAGAGGCAATCACATTCAAGGTTTTCGAAATATGCCATTAAATGAACTTGTACAAAAAGCAACTAGCTTAGATAAAAACAAAGAAGTAATTGTCATTTGTCAAAGCGGAATGAGGAGTAAACAAGCAACAAAAATTTTAAAGAAGTTAGGGTTTAAACATATTATAAATGTTTCAGGTGGTATGGGCGCTTGGCGTTAAGGAGGATATAGAAAAATGAAAGAAATCACTGCGAAAGAATTAGAATATAAACTCATGAGTAATGAAGCTGTAAACATTATTGATGTACGTGAGGTAGAAGAGGTTGCAGAAGGGAAAATTCTAGAAGCACTTCATATTCCACTTCGTTTATTAGAGTTTCGTATGCATGAGTTAGATAAGAATAAAGAGTACGTAATGGTATGTCGTTCTGGTGGTAGAAGCTCGCGAGCGGTTCAATTTTTAGAGAGTTATGGTTTCCAAGTGATCAATATGAACGGTGGTATGTTAGCTTGGGAAGGGAAAACAGAGTAACTGTTAAATAGATGAACGAAAGATACAAAGTCCTTTCATTTGCGAAAGGACTTTGTACGGATTATTAAATTACCTATACGGGTATGAGTAGTTACGGGAGGAGTCAATATGGAACAAAAGAAAACAACAACAATTGTGTTATTTAGCGGAGATTATGATAAAGCGATGGCAGCGTATATTATCGCAAATGGTGCAGTAGCGTACGATCAAGAAGTAACGATTTTTCATACATTTTGGGGGTTGAATGCGCTTCGTAAAGATGAGCCGATAAAAGCAAAGAAAAATTTCTTAGAGAAAATGTTTGGAAAGATGATGCCTCGCGGTGCAGATAAGATGGGGTTATCGAAAATGAATTTTGCAGGCATGGGACCGAAAATGATTAAGCATGTCATGAAAAAACATAATGCAATGCCACTGCCAGATTTAATTGATATGGCGAAAGAACAGGGGGTAAAACTAGTCGCTTGTCAAATGACAGTGGATTTATTAGGACTAAAAGAAGAAGAAATTATGGAAGATGTTGAATTTGCCGGAGTTGCAGCGTATTTAGCGGATGCATCTGAAGGAAATGTGAACTTGTTTATTTAAATTCAATCTCTAATGGGTAGTTGCACTTATCCCGCTATTCGTGGGCAGTAATACTCCCACCTCAAAATTCGGCGAAAGCATTGTCCAGCTCCAGCGGCTAGAATCTCCGGTCGTTTCGCCCCCTCGGACGAGGCAAAAAGCGCCTCT
>NZ_FOLV01000041.1 GCF_900112415.1 Bacillus sp. 491mf | reverse complement strand
GAGAAGGAAAGAAAAATACAGGTAAAAGTCAGAGAGATACCTATTACTTTGATATAGAAAAATGTAAACGATGCCCTTTTAAAGAAGGCTGTTATAAAGAAGGCGCAAAATCAAAAACGTATTCAGTCACGATCCACTCAACAGAACATAGTAAACAAAAAACTTTTCAAGAAAGCGAGCTGTTCAAAGAAAAAGCAAAAGAGCGCTATAAAATTGAAGCGAAAAATAGTGAACTCAAACATAGACATGGGTATGATGTGGCATCTTCCTCGGGTCTTATTGGCATGCGAATGCAAGGGGCGATGGCCATATTCGCAGTTAATTTAAAACGAATTATGACATTATTAAAAGGGAAACAGTAACAAAAGTATAGAGAGAAAGGCGACCTTTCGTTCAAAACTGAACGAAAGGTCGCCTTTTTTGTTTTACATATGTTTTATGAGATGAAAAACGGAAGTTTTTCAGTGGCCTCCTTTAAGTGGAACAGTCCTTTGTATGTTAGTAACAAGGTAAATAACAGTGATGGTGGAATATTTGAAGCCATAAGGAAACCCTTGCTTTATATAATAAAGTTCTTCCTAAATGCTATAAATAATTCATAGGTAATGCGTGTTGAAATTGGATATATATACGCAAAATACTGAAAATTATGTTAAAATAGTGTTAATTGTTTGAAAAGGAGGATTTATTATGAAAAATGGTCGTCTTGCAAAAATAGATTTAACGAAAAGAATGGAATCAAAAAAAATATATAATAAAAAGCTTGAAAAATATCAAATGCGTTTACTTGCGTTGCAGCAGATTTTACGTAATGAAAAAATAGCTTTTATTATGGCTATGGAAGGCTGGGATGCTGCTGGAAAGGGCGGAGCAATTAAACGAATTACTGAGCATCTTGATCCGCGCGGTCTGCAAGTAAATCCAATTGGTGCGCCTGCTCCACATGAACAACGCTATCATTATATGCAACGATTTTGGCGGAAAATCCCGCAATATGGGCAAATTACTATTTTTGATCGCTCATGGTACGGTCGTGTATTGGTTGAACGTGTAGAGGGCTTTGCTACAAAGGAAGAGTGGACTAGGGCATATGATGAAATCAATGATTTTGAAAAACTATTAACAGATGATCGATACATAGTAGCGAAGTTCTTTTATCACATTAGTAAAGATGAACAGCTAGCAAGATTTAAAGATCGAGAGCAAAATCCTCTTAAGAAGTGGAAAATTACAGATGAAGATTGGCGCAATCGAGAAAAGTGGGACGAATATGTCGAGGCCATGGAAGATATGTTTGAGAAAACAGATAAACCAAATGCGAAGTGGCATATTATACCTGGCAATGATAAGTTGTATGCACGTGTGAAAACATTGAAAGTGGTCATTTCGTTAATCGAGGACTATTTCTTAGAACATGGTATAGAACTGCCATCGTACTATCATGAAATGAAAGAAGAAAAGCAAGAGGAGACAGAACAAGTATAAGATATAATTCATTAACTTTGTATGGAATGATGTATCTGTTTTAAGTCATATTGCGAAGGGGCAAGCTCCAACGAAACAAGTGAATGTTGAACATGCTATGCCAAATGATCGTAAAACAAACAGTATCATCGTTATTTCGGTTTAAGCTTTACTCGTTATAGGTGTATGGATATTGATAATAAGAAATATACGCAAAAAAAGATGAATAAAATAGAAAAATAGCGATTTTCTTTATGTTAGTAAATGGAATTTATTCTTGTGTCAGCTCCATAACTATGCTAAAATTTATGTAACTTTTAATGAACGGAGGGGTTTCCTTTGATCTTAATCAGATTACGTCTCAATACTTTGTGCCAATAATTGAATAGCGCTCAAAGGCTCTGTCTGTGTACAGAGTAAACGGGATTGGTCTGTCTTTTTAAAGGAACCCTATTGAACTTATATGTAAAAAGAGGGGAGGACGAATACGCCCTCTTTTTGTTTTGCCTTTAAAACAGAATGATGCAATGCATGTATACGAACATTTTTATGTTGTATGGTGCTGGATTTGACGACCATTGAACAAGCAAGAAGTGATGCTTTTATGTTTATTTGTCGCGTTTTCGTCCGTTTATGAAAAACACAGGTAGGTGTTTTCGTTTGCGCGTAATCGAAATGGAGGAATAAATATATGGAACAATTAGTACAAAAGGCAATATTAGTCGGAGTGAATTTAAATAGTGAAAGTGATTTCGAATATTCGATGGAGGAGTTAGCGAACTTAGCAGAAGCGTGCGATGTAGAAGTGATAGGGAAAGTGACCCAAAATTTACATCGTGTAAACCCATCTCATTATATTGGAACGGGTAAGATTGAAGAAGTGTCAGCGTTCGTGAAAGAAGCAGATGCGAATTTGGTCATTTTCAATGATGAGTTATCACCTTCACAAATTCGAAATTTAGAAGCAGATATAGATTGTAAAGTAATTGATCGTACGATATTAATTTTAGATATTTTTGCGCAGCGTGCTAAAACGAAAGAAGCGCAATTACAAGTTGAGGTAGCACATTTGCAATATATGATGCCTCGTTTAATTGGACTTCGTGAATCGTTAGGAAGACAAAGCGGCGGTGTTGGTACGAAGAACAAAGGGGTAGGGGAAAAGAAATTAGAGCTTGATCGCCGTAAGATTGAAGAGCAAATTGCTGCGTTAAATAAAGAGTTAGAAGCACTCGTTGCACAGCGTCAAACGCAGCGTAAACAACGTAAGAAAAATGAAGTACCAGTTGTTGCGTTAGTAGGGTATACAAATGCCGGTAAATCAACAACGATGAATGCGATGCTTGAAATATTTAACGGTTCTGCGGAGAAGCAAGTATTTGAAAAAGATATGTTGTTTGCGACACTTGAAACAGCTGTGCGAAATATTCAATTGGCAGATAATAAATCGTTTTTATTAACAGATACCGTTGGATTCGTTAGTAAATTGCCGCATCATCTTGTGAAAGCGTTCCGCTCGACGTTAGAAGAAGTAGCGGAGGCTGATTTATTAGTTCATGTCGTTGATTATGCAAATCCGAACTATGAACATCTTATCGAGATTACAAATCAAACGTTAAAACAAATTGGTGTGGAAAATATCCAGACAATTTATGCTTATAATAAAGCGGATGTTGTAGATATTGAAATTCCGAAAGTACAAGATGATCGGGTGTATTTATCTGCGAAACAAAAAGTAGGTATCGATGAACTTGTGCAAATGATTCGCACGCAAATTTATAAAGATTATACAAAGTGTGAAATGTTAATTCCTTATGATCAAGGACAGCTAATTTCTTATTTTAATGAGCATGCGAACGTTTTAGCGACGGATTATGAAAATGAAGGTACAAAGATTACTGTGGAATGTAAAATGAGTGATTTTGAAAAGCATAAAAGGTATGTAATTGGCTAAAGAGTGCACTTGAAATAAGAAAAGAAGAGCTACCGGATAGTAGCTCTTTTTTTTATGGAGTAAAGTATACCCAGTTTGAGTATTAAAGATCAGGTTCAATGAAAATCATCATTGTAGATAATATTAAATTTTAATTTTTCCGAAAATTAAAATTTAATATTTTTTACCGTTTGAAACACTTACAGAATAAACCGTCTAGAACTTAGTCTACTTTGCCGCATTCATTCACGTTATTTAGATTGTCTCCAAAACAGCTGTTCCTTTAAATTGAGGCAGCCAGTCACCATGTGCTTCAATAAGGTCATCGCATAATGCGACGATATCATCGATAGACAGTTCTGCCGCAGTATGTGGATCAAGCATTGCGGCCTGGTAAATGTGTTCTTTTTTACCTGTTATAGCTGCTTCAATAGTAAGAAGCTGGGTATTGATGTTGGTACGGTTCAGCGCCGCCAGCTGCTCAGGAAGTTCTCCTACATAACAAGGTGTAATTCCGCTCCGATCAACTAGGCACGGAACTTCAACCACGGCTTTTTCCGGAAGGTTACTGATTAAGCCGCCTGTATTCATTACATTTCCGTGGACTCTAAATGGGTTATCGGTTTCCATTGCATCAATGATATAAGAAGCGTATTCAAGTGAACGTTTATGCGTTAGGTTTTTGTTGTTAACAAGGTCTTCACGCATTTTTACCCAGTCTTCAATTTGAGTGATACAGCGGCGCGGGTATTCATCAAGCGGAATGTTCAACTTATCGATGAGTTCCGGATAATTCTTTTTGATGAAGTATGGATGATATTCGGCGTTATGCTCGGACGATTCCGTTACGTAATAGCCGAAACGGTTCATCAATTCCAAACGAACCATATCATTATGTTTTTCTTTTTGCTTTTCAGCCGCAAGTCTCTTGATTTCTGGGTACAAGTCTTTTCCATCTCTTGTCACTTCTAAAAGCCATGCCATATGATTGATTCCGGCAATTTTCCACTGGACATTTTCTTTATCCATTCCAAGCAAACGAAATAAGTACGGAACACAAACCTGGACGCTGTGGCACAATCCTATCGTTTTTACGCCGCCGTAACGAGTCATAGCCGCTGTTAACGTCGCCATCGGGTTTGTATAGTTTAAAAACAAAGCATCCGGACAAACTTCACGGATATCTTTGGCAAAATCAAGCATCACTGGAATAGTTCGTAATGCTCGGAAAATGCCGCCAATTCCGATTGTGTCTCCAATCGTCTGGCGAAGCCCATACTTTTTCGGAATTTCGAAGTCGGTCACCGTACAAGGGTCATAGCCGCCGACCTGTATGGCATTAATGACGTATTTTGCTCCGCTTAACGCCTCTTTCCGGTTCGTATAAGTCTTGATTTGCACGTTACTCCCGGAGCTTTCCTTTAGATTTTGCAGTATGTTCTCAGAATCCTTTAAGCGTTGATGGTCAATATCAAACAGTGCAAACTCGAACCCTTGGATACTAGGTACTAACATGCAGTCACCAAGTACATTTTTGGCAAAAATCGTACTTCCAGCACCTAGAAAGGTGATTTTTGACATTTATAAAACCTCCTGAATGTGAATTTTATGTTTACCTCAAAAGTTTTAAAGTGAACGCGATCCTTTTTTGGATAAGACAGACAAATGTTTCTTTCCTTCTCAAAAAGGGTTTTGTTTGAAAAAGTTTATGTGAACCATAGAAGTTGATTTTAAGAGTTACATAAATTTACCTTAGGGCTTGTCAGCAAACTAATCGGTTCATCCCGGAATAGAAGAATGATATCGTTTCATGCGCCGCTGTTAAGCTTGAAAATACATTAAATTAGTTAAGAAATTTGAATTCGACTTTACTTTTGGTATCTCCTCCCGAATAGCAGGACTACTGCTTTGGCAGCTTGGTTTTGCATATCGTCTTCTCCCAGTTTAATAGGAAAAGAAGACCAATCACCTCCCTTCAAAGGAACACACTGAATTTTTGCTGCTGGCTATATAACGTTGTACTTCTTTTTCTATATTTCTGGAATATTGCCCAGGTGTAATGTTTCCAAGATTAACTCTTGACTATTTGTGAGCGTAATTTTCCACATGCCGTTATCCCATATATGCATGTATCTCTTAATTCAGTTCCATCTACAGATACACTATTATTCCCTAAAATACCTTCCAATTTAAAACCTAATCTTTCAGGTAGGGCGCGGCTTTTGACATTTCTTGAGTCACAGCGAATCTCTATTCGATTTGCTTGTAATTCATGAAAAGCAAAATCTATAATTCCTCTAACAGCTTCTGTCATGTATCCTTTCCCGCTAAACCGAGAGTGAATCCAATAACCAATTTCAAATTTAGGAATATCCCAGTTAATGCGATGTAATCCCGAAGAGGCAACAAACTCACCTGTGTCTTTAAGGAAAATGAGCAATCGTAAATCTTCACGCGCCAAAAACTTTACGTGAGAATCTCTAATATTTGCTTCTACTTCTTGTTCTGTTTGTTCTTTTTGTGCAAAAGGCATCCAAGGTTTTAATTCTTCAATAGATTCATTGATTGCGTTATATACTTCTTTTCCATCTCTAGGTCTTGGCATTCTTATGAGAAGTCTGTCCGTGTAGAACTCTGAAGGGAAATTTAATAGTAGTGGATTCATGAGTAATTCTCCTTATTTATAAAAGTTAAAAAACGACATAAAACCCCATTCTTTTTAGGAGAGGATCTGGCTTTAAAAGGTAACGGTCATGGTGTATTTTGCATGGCAGAAACTTATATGTCGAAAAAAAGCATGCAGTTATTTTTTATTATGATACACGAATGGATGTATGTGGTAAATGTTTTTTCTGAATTTTAGTGAAAATTAATTTTTAATATTTTTTAGGGATTATGTTCGTTTCGGAAGGTAGTAAGCAGAGAAGTGGAAAAAAAGGAAGAAGAGGTATAGAATAGGTTTTGTTTAAAAAATCAGAAAAATAAAAGTGTGTGAAACATATGCAAAGATTGTTTTCAGCACAAGAGGAAAGGAGAGTGTAACATGCAGACAGCAACAAAGCCAAATGCGGTGAATACACCGACGATTTATCGTATTTTATTTGCGATTAGTTTAGGGCACTTTCTTAATGATTCGATGCAGGCAGTTGTACCGGCACTGTTTCCCATTTTAGAAAAAACGATGAATTTATCCTATATGCAGGTGGGCTGGATTGCTTTTGCTCTCAATATGACATCATCCATTATGCAGCCGGTGTTTGGGATGTATTCAGATAAGAAGCCTTCCCCATATTTGCTGCCACTAGGAATGTTTTCAAGCATGCTTGGGATGATTGGACTTGCGTTTGCACCGAACTTTTTTATTGTTATTTTATCTGTTTTATTTATTGGACTTGGATCTGCAGTTTTTCATCCAGAAGGCGCACGTGTTGCTTATATGGCAGCAGGGGCAAAGCGTGGTTTAGCGCAATCCATTTATCAAGTAGGGGGAAATACAGGGAATTCGCTTGCGCCAATTTTTACGGCACTTGTATTTGTTCCGCTTGGACAAATTGGAGCAGTATGGTTTACGGGTTTTGCAATGGTTGGAATTATCTTACTATACTTTGTTTCTACTTGGTATAAAGGCGAGTTAGCAAGCGGGGCTGTCAGAAGGAAGAAACGTGCTGCGCTAGAAGCTGACAGTTTAGTAATAAGCAGCCGAATTAAGTTTGTTATTGTATTACTTGTATTTTTAACGTTTGTTCGCTCATGGTACGGAGCAGGGATTGGGAACTTTTATCAGTTTTATTTAATCGAGCATTATGGATTATCTATTAAAAATGCCCAGTTTTACGTATTTGCTTTTATGATTGCTGGCGTACTGGGCACATTTTTTGGCGGGCCGTTAGCAGATCGGTTTGGAAAGAGAAATATTATTGTTTTCTCCATGCTTGGTTCGGCACCTTTAGCACTATTATTGCCGCACGTTTCGCTCGTATGGGTTGTTCCATTGTTTCTTTGCATTGGATTTATTAGTTCTAGTAGCTTCAGTGTGATTGTTGTGTATGCACAGGAACTTGTTCCAGGAAAGGTTGGAATGGTATCTGGATTAATTGTCGGACTTGCATTTGGGCTTGGGGCGTTAGGAGCAGTTATACTTGGAAAATTGGCAGATATATATAGCCTTAACTTTATTATGATACTATGCAGTATGTTACCATTAATTGGGTTATCATCATGGTTATTGCCAAATGACCGTAAAAAGATGTAAATATGAAAAGATTTATTTCAAATTCATACAAAGAGGTGTAACTTATATTTCAAGTTACACCTCTTTAATATTTATCGTTTTAATTTCTTCAATAGCGGAAGTCGATTGATACGATCGCCAAGAATGTCAGAAGCAAGACCGCTTGTGAATACAAAAGCGAAGTAAACAATTCCGCCAAGAGCACCGCATACGACCACAATTACTAATGACTCCATATATGATTGGCCAGGAATTAACCATTTTAATAACGTTTTTGAGCCAACTACTACAGCAGACATCGCAGCTGAGTAAATGGTAATAAGCAATATCGTTTTACCAGTTTTTACGATGTTAAACTTTGTATATTTCACAATGCAGTATAACATAATTACATCAGAAACGAGGTAACCAAGTATAGTTCCTAATACAGCGCCGTGTCCACCTAGTACGTATAAAAGTGGCGTGTTGACAACGACTTTTACAAGAATACCAGCTGTAAAAGCAATCATTGTTTTACGCTGATAATCAATACCTTGTAAAATAGCAGCTGATACGGTGAAGATCGCACTCATTACAGCGGATGGTGCGTATGAGATTAAATATTGTGACCCATCTAATGCTGTATGGTGATCAAAATATACCATGCGAAATGCATCGTATGCGATGCTCGCAAGTCCAAATGATGCTGGAATTGTAAAAAATAATAAGACTGTGAAAATCTTTTCAATTTGGTTTTGCAGCTCATCTAATTTACCACCCGTAAATGATTGTGTAATCGCCGGGATGATTGTAAGCGAAAAGCCTGTTGCTAGTGATGCCGGTATCATAATCAACTTTTGAGCATAGTTCGTAATGTAAGCGAACACAGCGTTTGCTTTATCAAGTGGTGTACCTATTGCTTGCAGTGCATCAGCAACAGTATATTGATCCACTAATGTATAAAGCGGAATGGCAATACCTACAAAGACAATTGGAATCGCATACCGAAGTAGTTCCATATAAATCTTTGTTAAGGAAAGCGAGGAAGAGCGTGTTTTTCGTTCTCCTTCTGGCGCACGAAGTCCATTGTATTTTCTCCAATACATAACGAGCATGGAAACACTGGCAATTGCACCAATAACAGCGCCAAATGTTGCAACTGCTACAGAAGATGCTACAGATCCGCCTAATAGTTTAGAAACGATAAAGCTTCCAACTAAAATAAAAACAACACGAGCAATTTGTTCCACAACTTGTGAAACAGCACTTGGTTTCATATATTGGAAACCTTGGAAATAACCGCGGGTAACACTCATTGCAGGCACGATAATAAGAGCAAAACTTAGTGCGCGCATTGTTAATGTTACATCTTCGACGAATCCAGGCTCAGGTGTTTTAGAGCGGATAATTAATTCTGATACGTATGGTGCGCCGAAAAATAAAATTAGGAAACCAAGGAATCCCATAACCATCATTACTTTTAAGCTTGAGTTGTATAGCTTTTTACTTGTACTGTAATCTCCTAAAGCGTTATATTTGGCAACAAATTTGGAAACGGCGATAGGAATACCTGCCGTTGAAAAGCTTAGTAAAATCCCATACCAGGAGTATGCATAAGAATATAAAGCAACTCCTTGACTTCCAACTAAAGCTTGAAATGGGAAGAAATAAATAAAACCTAAAATACGTGAAATCATTGTCGCACCGCTTAGCAGTGCAGTGCCTTTTAATACTTTTGAAGTAGACAAAATACTTCCTCCTACTCTGGTTGCTTAAGAATCATCTTTTTCTACTATAAACTTGTCTTAGTATTTTATAAAGTAAAATACTAAATTTATTATTACAGAATTTTTACAAAGTGTGTTTGTTTGCGAAATTTTAGTAGGGGGTTGTAAAGATAAGTACACTTCTTAATAATACAATTATTAAAAGATACAAAGATGCAATTAGGAAAAATTTATCATATAATAATGTTGATTCATAAGAAATATTTGGGAGGTGATGATATGGCGATTATAATGAAATTGCTAGATACTGCATCGTCTCATGCAAAGCCAAATATGGAAACGGCGATACTTTGCGTGAGGTAGAGATGTAACATACAATCGCCTGAATGGACTTGTATCATTTCTCTTATATTTGGCTTTGCACCTTATTTAGATGAAACATAAAAAATAAGGGGCGAGCGGAAATGAAATATGTAAAAGCAGCGACTGTTTTACCTGAACAGTTGATTATAGAAATTCAAAAGTATGTGCAAGGAGAAACGATTTATATTCCAAAACAAGAAAATGCTTATCATAAGTGGGGCACACGCTCTGGAGGAAGAAAGCAACTTGATGAACGAAATAAAGCAATTAAACATGCTTTTCAAAACGGAACAGTAATTCATCAACTAGCAGAAGAATATTTTCTCTCCATTGAAACTATAAAAAAAATAGTGTACTCGAAATAAATAAAAATAAATCATTGGCACTGAGTATTTTATATAAATACGCAGTGCTTTTTATGTAAAGTTTGTTTCTAAATGGTTTTCTGCATTTTATAAAGTGAATTTATTGTTTAAAATAAAAATAGATAAACAATTTTGTATGGAGTGATAGGAATGAATACCTTTATTAGAAATGATCAATACAACTTCATAAAATCACAAGCTCATATTCTAGCGAATGGACATGCAACTGCGAATGATAAGGGAGTTATTGCTGCACTGAAATCCTTGGCGATAGAAAAAGTACTACATCTATTTGAGGATCTGACAGATGAACAAAAAGAATTAATGGATATGATTTTGACGATTGAAAATAGAGAGGATGCAGAATTATTTTTGTGCAAGTTATCGCCATATGTCATACCGTTTCAAGAAGTGTCCGAGCAAACATTAAAAAAATTATTTCCTAAGGCTAAAAAGCTTAAACTGCCCAATATGGAAGAAATTAATATGAAAGAGACATCTTATCTAAGTTGGATTGATAAAGGGACAAACAGAAAGTTCATAATAGCTCGTAAAGATAATAAACTTGTAGGTGTGCAAGGTACATTTCAAAGTATAAATAAAAAAGGGATTTGTACATTATGTCACAAACATGAAGAAGTGGGAATGTTTCTTGTTGAAATAAAAGGTGATGTACCAGGTACTTTTGTTAAGAAGGGAAACTATATTTGCAAAGATAGTATAGTATGTAATAGGAATATGACTTCACTTGACAAATTAGATGATTTTATTGAGAGATTGAGAAAATAAGTAATAGATATGAATAGGAAAAAGAAAAAGGACACTGCTATTTGCGTCCTTTTTCTTTTATATTATTTCTTTTGCCAGTTTGCTTTAATAAAGTCTTCGCGGCCAGATTCTTTTTGTTCCTTGGCATATTTCTCTGGATTCTTTTTATAAAAATGTTGATGATATTCTTCTGCTTCGTAAAAGGGAGCAGCTGGGCGGATTTCTGTTACAATTGGGTCATTAAACATACCGCTTTCTGCTAATGCTAACTTCGATTTTTCAGCAAGTTCTTTTTGTCCTTCATTATGATAAAAAATTGCTGTACGGTAAGATGGACCGCGGTCGAAAAATTGTCCACCGTCATCTGTTGGGTCGATTTGTGGCCAATATAAATCTAATAACTTTTGAAAAGGGAATAAAGTAGGATCAAATGTAATTTGAACGACTTCTAAATGTCTAGATTCCCCTGATTTGACATCTTCATATGTTGGATTTTCAACATGTCCTCCTGCATAACCTGAAAGGACTTTGTGTATGCCAGGCAGTTCATCAAATGGTTTTACCATACACCAAAAGCAACCGCCAGCAAAAGTTGCAAGTTCATATTGTTTTTCTTCCATTGTATGTAATCCCCTTAAATTGATATGTTTTATATAGTATCATATATGTTTTAAATCACCGCAAGAGAAAAGTTAGGAAGAATAGTAAAATAATTATTGTGAGCGTTTATTCATAATCTCTCCATTTTGATTAATTTGTACATCGTTTGAAATAGATTGTAAATATTGCAACATATTTTGTTTTTCTGTACCTTGAAGCGGCGTAATTTGGTTATTACGAATCATATATGGATTAAATGACATGCGGACGTCGTTTCCTTTAAATTTCATTGTTAGAACTCCAGTTTCTGCGCTATGTCCTTTTACATAATCAGGGAAGAGGAAGTTTCCAAGTGAGTATGCAACAGGAACTTTGTTGTAATATTCAAAGCCTTGTAACCAGTGAGGATGACTTCCAACAATTGCATTTGCACCTGCTTCTACTATTTTTTGTACATATTCTTTTTGATAAGCAGCAGGACGATTTGTTTTTTCGACTCCCCAATGCATATACACGATCATATAATCGGCATCTTTCTTTTGCTCTTTAATTGTTTTGGTGACTAAGTTTAAATCATAGCCATTTGCAATTCCTGGTTTGTTATCTGTAGCTATCCATGCAGCATCAGGCATAAAACGAACGAAAGAGAGGAATTTAAACTTTTTCCCCTTAATTGTAACTTCTCTTGCTGTATATGCATCTTTTGCATTTTTTCCTGCGCCGATATACGGAAATCCCATTTTTTCAACATGCGAAATTGTATCCAATAAGCCGTCTTGATAATAATCGAGTGTATGATTATTTCCGATATTAACAATATCATAGCCTGTATTTTTAATCGCTTTTAACGTAGAAGGATCGCTTTTAATCCAAAACAGTTGGCCAGGATATTTTTTCTCGCGAGTTGTAAACGCAGATTCTAAATTTACAAATGAGTAGTCCGCTTTTTCTATTTCCGGTTTTACATGCTGAAATGGATAATCAGCACCTTTACTTTGAATAACAGGGCGTAATTGCCAATCAAACATTGTATCACCCGAGAATGTAAGAGTAATCTCAGGATCTTCTTTCGGTTTTTTTGTTTGTTCTTTTCCTTTAGCTTTTTCTGTTTGTTTATTTTTTACCCCTGTATTTTGATCATTTTTCGTGTCTGAACTTAGCGCATAGTTAATCAATAAGATTATCGGGGTAAAGAGTACAGCTAATACTATAGTCCGTTTTAGTAATGTTCTTTTACGAATTTTCATATGTAGTCCTTTCCTTATAAAAATAGTGTGTAGAGTTGTTTGTTTTAAAAAAATATTCAAATATAACACTTTAAGGATTTTTATATGAAGTTAACTCGAGAAGTCTCATTTCTACTTATAACTTTATATGAAAATGAATTTGAATGAAAGTAACAAAATTGAAATTTCTCTTTAAGAACAATAGTATCTTGTTTTATAATATTAATATTCGGACTTTTTTGTTTTTTGGAAAGGGGGATAGAAGTTATGGGAAACTTAGTGAATGGCCTATTCATTAGAGCAACGACACAAGAAGATTTACAACAAATTGTAAATCTATGCACGATTTACGATCAAGCTATTTATGGTGAAATTGATACAACAGAAGAGGATATTATCAACTCATGGAAAGATATTGATGTGAGTAAGAGCTCTTCTGTTGTTATAAATGAAGAAGAAAATATAATCGGATACGGGATTCTTACCGGAAATGAAGCACAATTTCCTTCTGCTGTATTAATAAATCCTGATTACATACAGCAAGGTATTGAATATTCATTATTGTCAATGCTTGAAGAGCGAGCTACGGAGCTCGTAGAGTATTCTTCTCGCTTGGACGGTACGATTGTAACACAAGCAAATAATAACTATGAGGAAGAAGTATTAGCAGAAGCTGGTTTTACTCCAACTCGTATTTGGTGGGAGATGGGGATTGAATTAAAATCAAATGTTCCATCTCCACTATGGCCAAAAGAGATTACTGTACGACATTACATACCAGGTGTGGATGATGGAGGGTTACATCAAGCTTTTAATGAAGCCTTTGCAGACCACTGGAATTCGCATCCTTCTTCACTTGAAGAGTTTTTGAAACGTACCGAAAGAGAGGGATTCCATCCTACATTATGGTCACTAGCGATGCATGGAGATGAAGTAGTTGGTTTTATCTTTAGTAAAAAGAGTACTGATAATAAAGCTGAAATTACTCACTTAGGTGTATGTCGTTCAAGGCGTAAACAAGGATTGGGATTAGCGCTATTACATCATGCATTTGGTCAATTGCAACAAGAAGGGATTTCTAAGGTTCATCTAAATGTAGACTCTGAGAATATTACAGGTGCACCACGCGTATACGAAACAGCTGGAATGAAAGTGCAGAGTAAATTTGTACGGTTTGATAAGGAAGTTTCTGTTAGGAAATAAAGTAGAAGTCCAGTGGTGAATTACTGGACTTCTTTGGCTTTTCGATGTGGGATTGAAATAAAGTCACGATGCTTTATCCCTTTAGGTAATCCTATCTAAAGGGGTGTTTTTTACTCTGGGAGTGAAATTATGTCGCTTGGATACCTGTCTTCCTGATCCATCAATTTATTTAATTCCTCATGAAAATGAAGGTTGTAAATGACGTTACGTCATCTATTATAGTTAGGATATAGAATACAAAGAAAGAGGAATGGTAAATGAAGAAAAGCGACATGAATTGGAAGGAGCAAGACCATTGGGGATTAAAAGAATTTCTATTAATGATGCTACTTGAATTTGTATTTGTTATAGGATGCATAAAATTCTTAGTAAAGCCCATTTATTCTCAGTGGTTTGATAATGAGTTATATTCAGGAACTTTAATAGGATTAACAATAGCGATTGTTTTAGTTTTAGGTGTATATTTTATCGTTCTTCGTCCAAAGAAACTTTCTTGGAGTGAAGTAGGAATCAGATCATTATCTATGAAGGATTGGAAAATTATTGTCTTACTAACTATTATATTAATGGTTGGTGATGTAATAGTGATGGCACTTACTAGCTTTATTGGGAATACTTATGAGAATAGCAAAACTGAAGCTATGCAGCAAAACGTAAATTTCTTTACAGTTCTTATTGCTTTTATTTCTGCGGCGGTCATTTCACCAATATATGAGGAAATATTTTATCGTGGTTTTTTATATCGATGGCTACGTACACGCTTAGGAATGATAGTGGCCATTTTTCTAAGCTCAGTAATCTTTACAATTATCCATATTCCAACTTATAACGCGATGCCTGTAAACTTCTTGAGTGGTATAGTCTTTGCATGGGCGTATGAACGAACCAATTCAATTTGGGCGCCAGTCATCATTCATGGTCTAACTAATGGAATTATGGTGCTGCTGACAACGATGGGATAGTAAAAATTGTTGTCAGCAGGTGAAGTATCCAATGCTACTGTATACATGCTTTTAAAACATCCTATTTTCACTTTAGATAGTGAACTATATTCAAAATCAACTATCGGGGAGTTTTTGTTGAGTAAAAATGATCAAACTTTTATAAATAGTAATTAAAATTGTAAACAAAGATAACTTAAAGTTCCAAATTCATAGCTCCGATGAATCACTTTAGCCTTAGCATTACCACTCCCCATTGCAATAAATAGAGGAACAAAATGTTCTGCTCTTGGCACAGCTAAACGTGCATGCGGAGCTTCTGCTTCCCAGTTGAATAGGGCTTCTATGTTGTTGCGTTGGATTTGATCAATCAGCCATTCATCAAATTCAACAGCCCATGGTTCAGGTGTAGTTTGGTCCCACTTTAACATTCGCAAATTGTGCACGGTAACACCGCTGCCGATGACTAAAATATTTTCTTTCCCAAGTCCTTGAAGGGTTTTTCCAATTTCATATTGTTCTCTTGCGGGAAGGAAGGGGTTCACTGAGATTTGAACAACAGGTATATCAGCTTTTGGGTACATACGATGCAGGAGTGTCCAGGAACCATGATCTAATCCGCGCGCTGTATCTTGTTGAACTGCTATCCCTTGCTTTTTGAATTTCTCTTCTAACATAGCAGCAATAGTTGCCGAACCTTTTGCTGCGTATTTTATTTCATATAGTTCAGGAGGAAAACCGCCAAAATCATAAATTGTTTCATATTCATTATTTGAAGAAGAAATAGTTAAAACTTCACTTTCCCAATGAGCTGTAAAGATGACAATTGCTTTTGGTTTGTAAGTTTCACCAAGTGTTCGTAAAAAACTTGTATATTCTGTATCTTGAATGGCTAGCATAGGTGACCCATGCGCTAAAAAAAGAGATGGCATCATGTTGATTACCTCCAATAATATAATTACTTTATGTAAGTTACTATATATAATTATTTATATTTCGTCAAGAATGAATTGACAGAAATTTAAAAATCATTATTTGTAATAAGGAAAGCTTTTACATATAATTTATAGTAAGAAAAATGAAAGATGATTCATTTTGAATGGATGTAGATTCGTATTGTTGAGAAATAGATAATAGATTTGGAGGTCGTTCAAAATGAATAGACAAGAAAACTTCGTTATGACGTCGGATGGAACGGAAATTTATTTACGTCAATGGTTACCAGAAAGTGAACCTCGTGGGATAGTTCAAATTGCACATGGAATGGCGGAACATACTGGTGCGTATATAGAATGTATTGAAGCATTATTGGAGGCTGGATATGGGGTATATGCTTATGATCATCGAGGACATGGAAAAACAGTGAAGCAGGAAGAAGATTACGGCCATTTTGAGCCGAATGTGGGCTGGGATCAAGCTGTTTCTGATGTGATTTTTGTTTCAGAGCTTATTCGTAAGAAACATACCTGTCCACTTTTCTTATTAGGACATAGTATGGGTTCTTTCCTATCAAGATGTGCCGTACAGATTCGCGGTGAATTATATAATGGATTTCTTATTTCCGGAACGGGAGGGAATCCAGGGCTTTTAGGAGCTATTGGCCATAAAGTAGCAACAGTGGAAATGAAACTGCGGGGTGTAAAAACGAAAAGCCCGATGTTGAACTTTTTATCATTTGGTAATTTTAATTCGCATTTTAAGCCAAACCGTACGAAGTTTGATTGGTTGTCTTCTGATACGAATCAAGTTGATAGATACATAGAGGACTCATTATGTGGATTTATTTGTACAACGAGTTTTTACCGTGAATTATTTAACGGTGTGCTGACTGTGAACAAGCTTGAAGCATATAAGAAAACACCAAAAGATTTACCTATCTATATTTTTTCGGGAGACCGTGATCCAGTCGGAAACATGGGAAAAGGTGTACAAGAAGTGTACGACATGTATAAAAAATGCGGTGTTAAAGATGTTACCATCCGTTTATATAAGAACGGAAGGCATGAAATGCTCCATGAGGTAAACAGACAGGAAGTGTTCCAAGATGTGATTTCTTGGTTAGACGAGCATGGACAGTAGTGATTTGTAACAAATGAAGATTCAACAATTATGAGTAGCATGAGCCGTTTGTTTCACGATGGAGGTTGAAGTTATGAAAAGGTTAGTAATTATTACAGTAGGTAAAACGCATAGTGGGAAAACTACATTTGCAAGAGCTCTAGAAAAAGGGTTAAATAACTCTTTTGTTATGGACCAAGATAACCACGCTGAATTTATAAATACTAATTATGAGAAGTTACAACCAACAGAAGGACCGAATACTCTTAAGCATGGCCTTTCAAAATTCATTGTCGATTATGCAAAAGAACATACAGATTTACATCTTATTATTTGCAACTCAAATCGAAGTCGAAATGGGCGATTATATTTATTTGAAGAGTTGTTTAATAAAGCTGAATTTGTCCGTATCTTGGTTCATTTTGATATTCCAGATGATGTTCTTCAAAAACGAGTTACTCAAAGTGAGCGAAGTACCAATATATTTAGAGGTGCGTATTCTAATTTTGAGGAAGTGCTTGTTCGACAACAGGCTGAATCCCTAAAAGAAGATGTAATAGATCCAGTAGAAGGTGAAGCAGATCATTTATTTGTCATTAAAGACAACGAAGAAGTTGATTCTGTTATTAAAGAGGTTATTCATATCGCTAAATGTTTATCCTTTGTTCGTTGATTAGTTAAAGAAGAACACAGTTAAATTGCTGAAGAGCTTGGAGGGATTTCCGGGTTCTTTTTTTCGAGGATAGGAGATAATGTTGCGAATAATATTCAGAAATAAAAGAATTTTATTCTCGGTATCTATGATATACAAAAGGAGAGAACTACATGATTGTTAGGGAAGCGTTTTTACAAGAAGCAAACGAATTAAGTAACGTCGCATTGTCCTCAAAAGCAACTTGGAATTATAGTGAAGAATTTATATTAGCATGTAAGGAAGACTTAACAATTACAGAACAATATATTAAGAATAATTATGTTTACATTTTAGAAGAAAACCAAGATATGATTGGCTTTTTTTCTTTTCAGAGAAGAGAAGTTGACAGTCTTGATTTTCTATATCTACACCCAATTTATAAAGGAAAAGGCTATGGCAGAATTCTTTGGGAAAGCGTTGTCCAAAAAGCGGGTGAATTAAATATAAAGAGCTTTACGATTGATAGTGATCCAAATGCGAAAGGGTATTATGTGAAAATGGGAGCGGAATTAATAGGTGAAACACCCTCTACTGTTTTTAAAAATCGTATGCTGCCGCTTTTACGGTATGATGTGTAAATTAATTTTAATTTGATATTTTGAATTCAGTTAGGGGATGCTAAGTATGGTGTATAAGGACATAGAAAAGATGAGCGAGGTTTTGTTTCGATCTTGGTCAAAAGAGACAAGTTCAAAATGGGCACTAGATAATCCGGCGAAAGGGCAATGCGGTGTAACAGCCTTAGTAGTTCATGATTTGTTTGAGGGCGAAATTATGAAGACAAAGGTTTCGGAAGGATGGCACTTTTACAATTTCATCAACGGTAAAAGATATGATTTTACTGCATCGCAATTTTTGGACGAGATAGCATATACTGACATGCCTTCTAATAGAAAAGAAGCATTTGCAGATACAAATGAGATGCAATATGATGCTTTAAAACAAAAGGTTCGTATCCATATAAAGGAATGTATTTTATATTAATTTATCTTTTGACTCTTATCAGTAAATAAGTTACTATAACGGTAGTAACTTATTTGGAGGAAATATTTATTTCTAAAAGAGTCGAGAGGGGAAATTCTTTTGAAAACAGCATATGTAAGCGCTACAATCGTGACTTTGAATGAAAAAAATGAAGTGTTGCAAAATGGATATATCATTGTAGAAGATGACCAAATTATAGAAATACAATCAGGAGAATTACCGAGCGGAAAAGAAGTGGATCAAGTCATTAATCTTCATGGAAAGTGGGTATTGCCAGGTTTGGTAAATACACATACGCATGTCTTGATGAGCATTTTACGCGGAATAGGCGATGACATGCTTTTAAAGCCATGGCTTGAAACGAGAATTTGGCCGCTTGAAAGTCAATTTACACCAGAGCTTGCTGTTGCGAGCACAGAGCTAGGTTTATTAGAAATGGTGAAAAGCGGGACAACAACATTTTCTGATATGTTTAATCCAATTGGAGTAGATCAGGATTCTATTATGGAAGCTGTTCGTAAAAGTGGTATGCGAGCAGCTGTTTCTCGAACATTATTTAGCTTCGGAACGAAAGAGGATGAAAAGAAGGCAATTCAAGAAGCGGAGAAGTATGTGAAACGTTATGCCAATAAAGATGGCATGTTAACAACGATGGTTGCTCCTCATAGTCCATATGCATGTTCAACTGAAATGTTAGAAGAGTGTGCACGAATTGCAGTGGAAAATAAGACGATGGCCCATATTCATCTTTCTGAAACAGAACGTGAAGTTCAAGATATTGAAGCGCAATATGGAAAACGGCCAGTAAAGTATGTAGCAGATTGTGGATTGTTCAAAAGACCGACTGTAATTGCTCACGGTGTTGTGCTAAATGATAATGAGCGCACTTTCTTAGCAGAACATGATGTGCGTGTTGCTCATAATCCGATTAGTAATTTAAAATTAGGATCGGGTATCGCGAACGTTCGTGCAATGTTAGAGAGCGGCATAAAAGTCGGAATTGCAACAGATAGTGTGGCCTCTAATAACAATTTAGATATGTTTGAAGAAATGCGCATTGCCACTTTATTGCAAAAAGGTGTTCATAAAGACGCGACAACATTACCTGTTGAAACACTTCTCACATTAGCGACAAAAGTAGGGGCAGAGGTAATCGGGATGAACCAAACAGGTTCATTAGAAGTAGGCAAGTGTGCTGACTTTATTACAATTGATCCATCTAAAAAGCCACATTTACAACCTGCAGAAGAAGTATTGTCACATCTTGTATACGCAGCGAGTGGAAAAGACGTTTCAGATGTTGTAATTAATGGAAAGCACATTGTTTGGAACGGTGAATGTAAAACGTTAGATGAAGAGCGTATAATTTTTGAAGCAAGCCGTTATAAACAAGGATTGAGCATGTAAATAGTAAGAGAAGGCTATCCTTTCATTAAATGAAAGGGTAGCTTTCTTGTTTATATTTGAAAGAATAAAAATTCGGTGAAATGTAACACTTTTGAGATAATTATTCTGTTATAATATATAACGCTTTATAACTTTATTAAAGGAGCCGATTTATGAAACAACCTGAACGACTACTGATAGGAATTATACTTGCCACCTCTTTATTGATTTCAGCTTGTAGTAACAATTCGAGTAAACAGAAGGAAGTAAGTGAAAAACAAGTATTAAATGTAACGATATCAGAAGAAATTCCGTCCTTAGATACTGCAAAATCAATGAGTGGTACATCATCGCATGTCATGCAAAATATATTTGAAGGGTTATATGTACTTGATGAGAGAGATAATCCAGTACCAGGTGTTGCAAAATCTTTTGAGAAAAGTACAGATGGGAAAACATATATCTTTCATTTACGCAAAGATGCAAAATGGTCGAACGGGGATGCTGTAACAGCAAATGATTTTGTTTATTCATGGCAGCGTACACTGAACCCGCAAACAGCATCGCAATATGCAAACATGTTATATTATATAAAAAATGCAGATGCAATAAATAAAGGAGACTTAACTGTTGATCAATTAGGTGTAAAAGCGATTGACGATGTTACATTAGAGGTACAGTTAGAGAAACCGATCCCTTACTTTCTTAATTTGTTAACACTTCCTGTTTATTTACCACAGCACAAATCGTTTGTTGAGGGAAAAGGAAGTAAGTATGGATTAGAACCAGCCGATATGATTTACAACGGTCCATTTGTATTATCGGAATGGAAACATGAGCAAGAATTTAAGTTGAAGAGAAATGATACATATTGGGATAAAAATAACGTGAAATTAGAAGAAATTAATTTTCATATTGTAAAAGAGATAGCAACAGCAGTTAATTTGTATGAAACTGGTAGTATCGATCGTACGCCAATTAATTCTTCGTTTGTTGACAAATATAAAGGAAAAAGTGATTTTCATACAACAAAAGACCCTGCTATAGCTATGTTACGATTTAATCAAAAAAATTCTGCACTAGCAAACACAAAATTACGACAATCGATTTCTATGGCTTTAAATAAAGAAGCAATAGTAAATCATTTTCTAAACAATGGTTCAACAGCCGCTCAAGGACTAATACCAAAAGGATATAAGAATGAAAAAGATGGAAAAGATTTCAGAAAAGAAAACGGTGACCTTTCCGTATATAATGTTGAAAAGGCAAAGACTCTTTGGGGAGATGCGAAAAAAGAGCTTGGTGTAGACCAGATAACACTTGAATTTTTAACATTTGAACAGGACCAAGCGAAGCTGATAGCGGAATATATAAAAGGAGAACTTGAAAAGAATTTACAAGGATTAACAATAAAAATAAAACCGCAACCGTTTAAACAAAAATTGCAACTTGAACAAACAGGGCAGTATGATATATCGCTGTTTGTATGGGGACCGGATTACAAAGATCCGATTAGTTATTTAGAATTATTTACGACAGATAATCCAAATAATAAAATGAATTTTTCTAATAAGCGATATGATGAATGTATAAATAGTGCGAGAAATGATCTGTTATTGGAAGAGAAAAAGCGCTGGGAATCTATGCAAGAAGCGGAAAGAATCTTAATACAAGATGCTGCTATTGCACCGCTTTACTATATCGGTTCAGCTTACGTTCAAAAGGAATATGTAAAAGGGATTGAAAAGCATCAATTTGGTGGTGTTTATACGTATAAACATGCTTATATAAGTGGAAAAGAGAAATAAATAAGAGATTAAGTAGCTAAGTGCTTTGAATAAGCCTTAGCTATTTTTTTATAGTATTTACGCAAATAAACTTTTCTATATAGGTAAGAGCAATTGGACATGCATCGAAGTAAATTATATGTTGATCAAAATGTATATAGATTGTTTAGAGCTTATAATATTTAGAGGTTTTTATGTTATGAACATGATACTATAAAATCGTGGGAAATATTTCAAATATACATAAAAAGAGGATGAAGTATGAAACAACAATCTATATTAGTCGTAGATGATGATAAGGATATCGTTCAAATGATTGAAGTGTATTTACAACAAGAAGGCTACAAAGTTATAAAAGCTTATGATGGAGAACAAGCATTACAGCTCTTATTGGAACATGATATTGAATTGGCGATCCTTGATATTATGATGCCGATTATGGATGGAATTGAAGTGTGCAGGAGAATACGAGAAAATTATAATATACCTGTAATGTTCTTAAGTGCAAAATCAACGGATGTAGATAAAGTTATCGGATTAAGCACAGGGGCAGACGATTATATTGGGAAGCCATTTAGTCTAATTGAGCTGATAGCACGAGTAAAAGCGCAGTTAAGAAGATACAAATATTTAAACCAAACTCCGATACAGATGATTGAAAAAAAGATTCAAATTAGAGAATTAGAAATAGATGAGGCCTCTAGAAAGGTACTGTTATATGGAGAACATATTAATCTTACAAAGACAGAATATGAGATTTTGCATCTGATGGCAACACACCCAAACCGCGTATTTACGCTAGAAGAGATATATGAAAGTGTTTGGCGAGAAGCAGCTTATGAAAGTAATAATACTGTCATGGTCCATCTAGCAAGATTAAGAGGGAAGATAGAAGCGAATCCGAAAGAGTCAAAATTTATCCAAAATGTATGGGGAGTAGGATATAAAATTGAAAGCTAAATTATTTCAAGGATTAAGAATGAAGTTTTTTTTCATTTTTATATGCAGTATTGTATTTGCAACTTTATGTATTGTGTTCTTTCAAAATGCTATTAGTCATGTATATGGAAATACAGTGGAATTAGAGGAGAAGTACTCTTTTCTATATTTTGTTATTTTTTTGATCTTAACTTCATTCTTTTACCTTCTATTATCAAAGAATATGATATTGAGATTAGAAGAAATGAATCAAAATGTAGAAGAAATTAGCAAGGGAAATTTAAATGTACAAATACAAACAATGAAAAACGATGAAATAGGACAACTTGCAACAAATATTAATAAAATGACAAACAGTTTAAAAGAGTCAATTGAAAACGAAAAATTTGCACAAAAGCTGAAAAATGAGATGATTAGTAATATTTCTCATGATCTGCGGACACCAGTAACATCGTTAATTGGCTATGTGGATTTAATAGAACGTAATCTTGATATGAACAAAGAGAATTGTCAGCAATATGTAAAGGTTGTAAAACGTAAAAGTCATGAATTGAAAAATCAAGTAGATGACTTACTTGAATATTGTCATATTAATTACAGAGAGATTCAGTTGCATAAAGAAATTGTAGGAGTTAAGCAATTAGTAGAACAAGTTATGATTGATTTTATTCCCCAACTAGAAGCGGCACGAATGACCTTTCATATAGAAGGTAATCAAGATTTACAAATAGAAGCGGATATCAGTTTACTAGTAAGATTAATGCAAAATATAATTAGCAACAGCATCTTTTATGGGAAATCTGGAAGGGAAATTGATGTGCGGATTTTTCAGGAAGATAGAGATATTAAGATAAACTTTAAAAATTATGGGAAGAAAATTTCACAAGAAGATGTCCCTTATATATTTGAAAAATTTTATCGGGGGGAAAAGTCACGAAGTGCTCATACAGGTGGAAAAGGGATGGGGCTTGCTATTGCTAAGAGCATCGCCAATATACATAAAGGTGATATTACAGTATGCAGTGATGACAAGGAAACTGTGTTTACACTCATTTTGCCGCAATATTCAACAAAATCGTAAGGAAGTTGTAAGTATTTCTTTCAAATGTCGTAATTATTATTTTGTACGATCTTAATATAAGACATTACAAATGGAGGGAATACGATGTGGAAGAAATGGATAATGATCATGTTTATTGTAATATTAGCAGTAGGTTGGGGTTCTGTTTATTTAGCAACCGGTATTGTGTCTGTTTTAGCTTGGTGGGCAATGCAAGTTTTTAGTATAGTAGGTTTCATTAGTATAATTATTACGATATGTGTAATAGTGGGTAAAGTGTTTTCTAGAAGTAAAATACATAAAACAACCGCAACGATTTTTATTCTATCCACAGCTGCTGCTTGGCCGGTATGTTGGTTTGTTGGAATTGGACAAATCGCTTATCCAATAAATGTTGATTCGGCTACACCGAAAGTAACGATTCGACTTCCGTTTAATGAAACTGTTCGAGTAGGATGGGGAGGAGAGCGACTTCAAACAAATTACCATGCTATCGAACCAAATCAACGATGGGCGTATGATTTTATTGCTCCGCAAAAAGGAGTGAAAAATTCTCAATTAGAGGATTATGGCATATACGGTGTGGAGGTAATAGCGCCTGCATCAGGAACCGTTATATCTGTAAAAGATTCAGAAGCTGATTTAACACCAGGAAATGAAAATTTTAAGTCCATGACAGGTAATCATATTTATATACGGTTAGATGAGACCGGAACATATCTTGTCCTCGCTCATCTAAAACAGGAATCTGTCAAAGTGAAAACAGGGCAACGTATACAGGAAGGAACAGTAATTGCTCGTGTTGGCAATTCTGGAAATTCTAGTGAACCACATTTACACATTCATCATCAACGGCAAGATCCATCTAAGACGAGTATGTTTCTTTCTGAAGGATTACCTTTATATTTTCGCGATATAGACGGACCATCTATGCCAAAAGGGGGAATTCGTATAGAAGATGGAAGAGATGTACCGACGGGGGATGTTATTTCATCAATTTGAGATCATTATTTGCCTTATACATACTAAAATAAAAAAGAGAATGCCATACAACTCTAATAATTTAGGTTTGTAGGCATTCTCTTTTTTAACCAACAAATGTTTGATACAACAAAAATATATTTAAAGCGATAATTAATACGGCAATTATCCATGCAAGTGCTGTTGTAATGCGATGGTTGACAAGACCACCCATAATGCTCTTTTTACTTGTAAAGACGATAAGTGGAATTAATGCAAATGCAATTCCAAATGATAAAACGACTTGACTCATTACGAGGGCATGAGTTGGGTTCACACCTAATGCAATAATAACAAGCGGTGGAACCATTGTTATAA
Organism: Bacillus sp. 491mf; assembly: GCF_900112415.1. Lineage (GTDB taxonomy): Bacteria > Bacillota > Bacilli > Bacillales > Bacillaceae_G > Bacillus_A. The sequence goes on along the minus strand of NZ_FOLV01000041.1, from coordinate 9,403 downwards.
ATCGTCGCACATATAAAGGAATGTGCATACGGATGAATCCTTGCATAATAATATCACCGGACATTGTACCGACGGAAGAACTGGATAAACCGGCAGCTAGTAAACCAATTCCAAAAAGAGCTGCTGATGTAGGCCCGACTAAATGGCCAAATTCGCGAAAAGCGACATCTAAATCTTCGACATGTAGTCCGTTTTTGAAGAATAGGGAAGCTGCTACAATTAGCATACTTGCATTAATTGCTCCGGCAATGACCATTGCAATTACAATATCGATAAATTCAAAGCGGAAAATTTGTTTTCGCTCTGCATCTGTTGTTCCTACTACACGCCTTTGTGTTAAAGCGGAATGTAAATAAATTGCATGTGGCATAACAGTTGCACCTAAAATTCCTGCTGCCAGTAAAATGCTATTTACACCTTGAAACTGAGGAACGAATAGTCCCGATAGAAGAGGACTTAGTTCTGGTTTTGCGTAAAACACTTGGACGCCAAAAGCAATAACAACGATAAAGACCATACCAGTAATGATTGCTTCTAGTGGACGAAATCCTCTGCGTTGAAACTCTAGAATAATGAATGAACCTACTGCTGTAATGAATGCAGCGGGGAGCAGTGGAATATTAAATAATAAATTTAATCCTAAAGCAGCGCCGATAAACTCAGCAAGATCAGTTGCCATAATTACTAATTCACCTTGTATCCATAAACCGATGGAAACAGGTTTTGGAAAATGCTCACGAGCAACTTCGGGAAGGTTTTTCCCAGTAGCAATTCCTAATTTAGCTGATAAGGATTGAATTAAAACCGCCATTAAATTTGAAATAAGGATAACCCAAAGTAGTAAATAACCGTACTGGGACCCTGCCGCAATATTCGTGGCAAAATTCCCTGGATCAATATAAGCAACAGATGCGATAAAAGCGGGGCCTAAAAAAGGTAATAATCGTTTCAGTCCTTTTGTCTGACCGCTTAAAGCTAACTGTGCCGATTGCATCGTCCTGTTATTTGGCGGAAGATGTTCGCGCTCTTTTGTATTTTCTGTCATGTTTTGTTTCCCCTTTTGCTTGTTAACTTGATGCAATTTGTTTTATTTATTTTTGTCGTAAATTATATTTCTTTTATTTGAACATAAATTTTGCCTTTGTGCAAATTATATTACATTAGGAAAAATAGTGCTAGATTATTTATGTATATCAATGATAAGTCGAATATTTAGTAAGTATGGAAGAAATAGAGTGTTCGGTTATGAATACTTATATGCATTTAAAATAGGAGCAATAAAGTGAAACTTTAATCAGTGGGGGTTTTCTTCATTCCCCACTGATTATTAGTTGAACCAATCGGGCTTTTACGGGCAGCTTATCTCCCACCTAACTTCTTAAGAAAGGCGGAGGCGGCTCGCTCAGAATCGCAGGACGTTGGAGCACAGGGCGGAGAGGCGCTTTTTGCCTCGTCCGAGGGGGGCGAAACGACCGGAGATTCTAGCCGCTAGAGCTGGACAATGCTTTTGCTGAATTTTGAGGTGGGAGTATTACTGCCCGTTAATGTGGGATAAAGTTTTTACAAAGAAGCTGTGATTGCTTTGTGGAGTATGCTTTCTGTTTACAATGTTCATCGCTAGCAATGGAAAAAAAGATGGCTCGGGTCAAACCGAAACCATCTTTTTCTATTTTATAGGGTATAGTTCGAACATAATTGGCTTGTGTATACAAAATAGTGTAGATAAAGAAACTACTTATTTTCTTTTAATTTCTCTAATTCTTGTTTTATTTCTTCTTGTAAACCTTGGTTTAAACTCTCTGTTTGATTAGGAGATTTTAACTGATAAAAATAGTTGCTAGCAGCAGCTTCCGCTTCTAGTTTTTGCACGTAAGATTCGACGCGAGCAAAACCTTTCGTTGCATTTTCCGTATGGAAAGAAGCAAGTGCTGCGTTACTTTCTTTTATCGCTTGTGCCGCATTTAATCGAGAAACAAGAACGAGTTCTTTATATTGTAATTCTTGATATTTCTCTTGCAGTTTGTCAATTTGTTCATAAAGTGTGGCTGTTTGCTGTTTTGTTATTTCGTACTGTTCACGATATAGTGTAGCCTTCTTCTCATTTATGATTTTATCTTGTAAAGCTAGCTGTGCCATATGATCTTCTTCACGTGATACCGCAAGCTCAGCTTGACGAGTTCTTTTTGTGACAAGAGCATCAGTTTCTACAATTAACGCTTCATATTTCTTTTCTAAATAGAATTGGTGAGATAGCGCCTTTTGCGCCTTTGAAATTTGTTCTTCTGTTTCTCTCAGGTATTGCTTTAACATACTAACAGGGATTTCTAGCTTATCTAATGTTTGGTGCACATCTGCCATTACAATATTTTTAATTCGTTTAAAGATACCCATTGTTTACTTCTCCTCCTTACGAATATTCCGTTCCCATTGATCTAAAATATCTATTTGTTTTTGCATTGTTGAAACATTATACATAGGAATATTTATATGCTCACTTGTTATCGTTCTTTTTTGTCTAACCTTTTTATACGCCCAGGCAATCATTGCAGCAAGTGCAAGTATTGGAAAGAGTGGTAATAAACCAATAATTAGGATCAGTATTCCTGTCCACTTTTTAGCCATATTTCCTTCAGATTTGCGAAGAATTAACCAGCCGAAAAGAACAAGGCCAAGTTCTAGCAGAAATGGTAAAAATAATAGAACATCAAATCTCTTTTCATGATGCTTTTCATAATGAGTATGTCTTTCGAAGCTAGAAAAATCTTCTTTCTTTGTAAGGAAAGCTTGTCTCTCCTTATCGTGAGAAATACCATATTCAGCGTTCTTGTGCGTTTCATGATCCCATCTTTCTGACTTCATACTATGTAGTCCAAAGAACAGCAAAGTAAGAAGCAGTGGAAGGATCAACATCCATTTTAGCCAATACCATTTTTTACGTTTGTTCTTTTTCATCTGTTCACCACCTATCTATGATTCATTTTGTTTCAAGAAAAAGTGAATCCAGAACTACTGTTAATAGAGTCAAAATTTGAAGTGTGTATCTGGATTTATCACCTCGCTATATCTTTAATGATTATTAGTGTAAAACTTAGATGTGAGAAGGGCATGAAAGGGAAATGATGAAAATATGAGAAATATCTAAAAAAATTCTCATGAATCTTGAACAAGTTGCGTTACATAATCAGCTTCGTTTAATCAATGCAGGTGATTTATCACACCCCATCTATGTTCATGGGCGTGATATATATTGTCCTTGAAAAAATAGGCATATTAACAGTTGCTTCAGATACCCCCTACCCGTATAATGTATACAAAGAATGACAAAAATAATTCATGAGGTGATAGTAATGGATCATTGTGAAGGAAATCATATAGATCAAAAAATGGTTCCTCGAACAGAAGAGGAAATTCAAAGTGTGATGAAACGTTTAAAACGTATTGAAGGTCAAGTACGTGGTGTACAAAAGATGGTAGAAGATAATCGCTACTGTGTTGATATTTTAATTCAAATTTCAGCGATTAACGCAGCGTTAAATAAGGTCGGTTTTTCTTTATTGGAGCGTCATACAAAGCATTGCGTTGCAAAAGCAATTCATGAAGGGAATGGGGACGAATCGATTCATGAATTAATGAATGTCATTAAGCAGTTTTCGAAATAGGAGGGGTATACAATGGGGAATCAAAAACATGTTACGCTTGGCGTAACAGGAATGACATGTGCAGCTTGTGCCACCCGAATTGAAAAAGTGCTAAATAAAATGGATGGGGTAGAAGCTAATGTAAACTTAGCGATGGAAAAAGCAAGTATTAAATATGACCCGTCAAAGCAGGAAATCTCCAATATAAAAAACAAAATTGAAAAACTAGGATATAGCGTGGCGGAAGAAAAGGTTACTTTAGATATCGAAGGGATGACATGTGCAGCCTGTGCAAACCGAATTGAAAAAGTACTAAATAAAATGGAAGGTATTTCGAGTGCAACAGTTAATTTAGCTACAAATAGTGCTGTTGTAGAGTATAACGAAGGGTTAGTTTCTACAGAAAACATTCTTGAAAAGATAAAGAAACTAGGATATAAGGGACAAATCCGTAACGGAGAGGTAGATCATTCAGAAAGAAAGGAAGGAGTTATTAAGGAGAAAAGGCGTCAATTGCTGATTTCGATTCTCTTGTCCTTACCATTACTTTATACAATGTTTGGACATATGCCGTTTGATACAGGGTTACCAATGCCGCATATTCTTATGAATCCATGGTTTCAACTTTTATTAGCAACACCCGTTCAGTTTTATATTGGAGGACACTTCTATGTCGGGGCTTATCGTGCTCTTCGAAATAAAAGTGCGAATATGGATGTTTTAGTGGCCTTGGGAACATCAGCAGCTTACTTTTACAGTCTATATGAGGCATTGAAAACATTAGGAAAGGTAAACTACAATCCAGATCTCTATTTTGAAACAAGTGCCGTTTTAATTACATTAATATTAGTTGGAAAGTACTTTGAAACATTGGCAAAAGGCCGCACAACAGAAGCGATTTCTAAATTGCTAAGTTTACAGGCGAAAGATGCACTTGTCGTTCGCAATGGTCAAGAGGTGCGAGTGCCATTAGAAGAAGTTGTGATTGGAGATATCATGATTGTAAAACCCGGCGAAAAAATACCGGTAGATGGTATTGTGATTTCAGGGGTATCCTCTGTTGATGAATCTATGATTACTGGAGAGTCTATTCCAGTGGATAAAAAAGAAGGAGATTCTGTTATTGGTGCGACGATTAATGCAAATGGAATGCTAACCATTCAAGCTGAAAAAGTTGGAAAAGACACAGCATTAGCAGGCATTATTAAAATTGTTGAAGAAGCACAAGGTTCTAAAGCACCAATTCAACGATTAGCAGATATCATTTCGGGCATTTTTGTTCCTATTGTTGTAGCGATTGCTGTAGTTGCCTTTATAGTATGGTATTTCTTTATAACACCAGGAGATTTGCCAAAAGCATTGGAAGTAGGAATTGCGATTCTTGTCATTGCATGTCCATGCGCTCTAGGTTTGGCTACACCAACTTCGATTATGGTTGGTACAGGAAAAGGAGCAGAGAAGGGTATTCTCTTTAAAGGAGGTGAATACCTAGAAGGGACACATAAAGTCAATGCAGTGTTATTGGATAAAACAGGAACAGTAACAAAAGGAAAGCCAGAAGTGACTGATGTAATAGAATTTCAAAAAGGTATGCTGGATTATGCGATTTCAGCTGAAAGTGCTTCTGAACATCCATTAGCTCATGCGATAGTTGAACATGGAAAACAAAATGAGATAGAATTAAAAGAGTTACAGCACTTTTCAGCTATTCCAGGTCATGGTATTGAAGCGGGCATTGAAAGTAAAAAAGTTCTTGTTGGAACGCGTAAATTAATGAATGAGCAATCTATAGAAATTTCACAGCATGAAGAAATTTTGAAAGAATTAGAGTATCAAGGTAAAACAGCAATGCTTGTTGCAATTGATGGGGAAATGGCTGGAATAATCGCTGTTGCCGACACAGTAAAAGAAAGTTCAAAGGTTGCAATTGAAACACTGAAGCACATGGGAATTGAAGTATACATGGTAACGGGGGATAATCAACGTACCGCTGAGGCGATTGCAAAGCAAGTTCATATTGAGCATGTATTTGCGGAAGTATTGCCAGAGGAAAAGGCTAAGATTGTAGAGGATTTACAAAAACAAGGAAAGAGAGTAGCAATGGTAGGTGATGGTATTAATGATGCACCAGCTCTTGCAAAATCTGATATTGGTATGGCAATTGGAACAGGTGCAGATGTAGCAATTGAAACTGCAGATGTTACGTTAGTTGGTGGTGACTTATCACATATACCAAAAGCGATTGAGTTAAGTCGTAAGACGATGAAAAATATTCGTCAAAACTTGTTTTGGGCTTTATTCTATAACGCAATCGGTATTCCTGTGGCGGCTTTTGGATTATTAGAGCCTTGGGTGGCCGGAGCAGCGATGGCATTTAGTTCTGTATCTGTTGTGACGAACGCACTTCGCTTAAAACGCGTTAAAATATAAATGAATATGGAGGAATTTAATATGACTATCACATTAAACGTACAAGGAATGACATGTAATCATTGCAAAATGGCAGTAACAAACGCACTTACAGAGTTAGAAGGAGTACAAAATGTAGAAGTACAGTTGCAAGAGGGAACTGTAAATGTAGTATATGATGAAGCAAAAGTAGATGTAGAAAAAATGAAAGAAGCTATTGAAGATCAAGGATATGACGTGCAGTAAATAGTAAAAATTTAATAAATTTTTACTATAGAGGCCGTTTTATATAAGGAGCTGATTAAAAAGTCCAATTTTTAGTCAGCTCCTCTTATTTTTCAGTATGATTCAGCTTAGCGAATCGACGATATATTGCAAAGAATGGTCGAAACGGAAAAAGGACTAACTTCAAAAGGCACTTATATGCCTTTTGGGTCAGCTTCTTCGAATAGGCATGATCTCGTTTTGTTTACAAATAAAATTGAATTTACTAGAATAATATATAAAAATCATAATAATTACGCTTTATGGTAATGTTGTAAAATTAATTGCAATTATTGTTAGAAATAAAGGAATGGATGGTAACTCATATGAACAAAGTAGAAATTCATATATTAGGTGGTTTTTTAGGGAGCGGGAAATCAACGCTGCTTCAAAATCTTTTATTAGCGGAAAAGAAGAAAAATCGAAAAGTTGCAGTACTAATGAATGAAATCGGTGAATACTCCGTAGATACAGATATTGTAGGACGAGAAAATATTTTAAGAGAACTTTTAAAAGGCTGTATTTGCTGTACGATGAAAGATGAATTAGAAATTCAGCTACATTCCTTATATCAGGAGGAGAGACCGGATGTAGTTTATATAGAAACAACAGGCGTTGCGCATCCGATTGAAGTATTGGACGCTTGTCTTTCACCTATTTTAGCACCTTATATTGAAGTGAAATCGATTATTGTTGTATTAGATGCAATCAGGTGGTTAAATCGTGAGACTTTAAGTAAAAGTGTACAACAACTTTTAAATGAACAAATGAAGTATGGAAGTCATATTCTTATCAATAAATCAGATTTGCTTAGAGATGAAGAGAAGGAACGGATTGTTAAGGAAGTATCGTTAATAAATAAACACGCAAAATTATACGAAACACAATATTGTAATATATCTTTAGAAGATTTAGAAAAGGTACAGCTCGCAAGTAATCAAAATCACGAGAAATTACATGTGACACAGCATTTACATATTCAAACGATGACTTATCCATTTACAAAATCAATTAATCAAGACAAATTATACGAATGGCTTTCTAATTTACCAGAGGGAATTTACCGTGTAAAAGGATTTGTGAAGTTTCATGGTGATAAATACCCAACTTTACTGCAATACTCATTTGGTGTGCCATCTTTATTAGAGCAGGATTTTGGGTTCCCAACAAACCTTGTAATTATTGGAGAGAATTTAGATAAAGCGAAACTGAAGAAAGAACTAGAAATTTTGGAACAAGTTGAACTGTAAGGTTTGTGTACGGTTGTTTTTAGGTAAATATTTAAATAAGGGGGGAAGGACCATGCCCATCAACCTAGGAAAGCAGGTCACCCCCAAAACGATAAAGTGAAACTTTAATCAGTGGGGGGTTTCTTCATCCCCCACTGATTATCATCCCTCACCAATCGGGCTTTTACGGGCAGTAATACTGCCCACGAATAGCGGGATAAAATGAGCTTTCTTATTACAAGAAGGTTTAAAATTTCGTTATGGGGGTGCTGCAAAAATTTTACTTGGTGGCTATATGCACCAGAGCCTAAATAACTGTTCTTTTTCCATACTAATCACACACCTTTTGTAAAGTAATAATATCAGTATGTCTAAGATATATAAGAAAAAGTTCTTTTTTTCTGAAAAATGTATATAAATTCAATATTAATAATAAATATACAAAATAATTTTATACTCCCTTAATTTATTCCTGTTTCATCTACATTAATTATTTATTATAACAGCTTTCACGTCTAAAATAAGATATTACAATAAGGGAAAGTATAAATATCTTTATAATGACATTCTAATATAATCAATGAATTAATCAAAGGTAAGCTGTATTATTTTATTTTTATACTAAACTAATACAGCTTCAAACAATAGACACAGTTGCTACATGCCAAGTGTAATTTATTATCTATTCAAGATTCTGTATATTCAATCTTTCTAAAAATAAAAAAATATCATAACTCATAAATATACAAGCTATAATGAGGGCGTCGAGAGATAATCTATTACCTCTAGAGAAAATATCAAACCTGGTTCTGGTGCGGAAATTCTAAAGACCTTGCAAGTAATCTTCTTAAATTGGACATACTGATACGTTTACTCTAAGAAAGGTGTGTGATTAGAAGGGAAATTTATTCGACATGAAAATGGAAGCGCTATATTAAACTTCATGTCATTTAAGAAAATGAAATTTGGTGATAATTCTAATACAGTTTTTATTACAATTAAAGAAATAAACAGTTATTAGGAATATTATGAAATCGTTAACATTTCTATTCTCTATTGTTCTTCTAAGGATGTTTGTACATTTAGAGCCATTATCATTAAAATATACTACTATACAATTAGAATTTTTTGTAAACGCTAACAAATTCATCAAGTTGATGACTAGCGAATGTTTCGATTTTGATCAACTTAGAAGAAGGGTATACGATGCGCGGCACCTTGTAAGCAATTTATTTTTCAAGAATGGACTATATTCCTAAGCCTTAAAAAGAGACGTAAGAATAGGATACAAGGAGGAATTATTATATGAATGGGAATACTGCAAAAAAAATAGAACTTCAAGCTGAAAATACTGCAGTAAAAAATGAAAAATATCTAGACCCTAAAAAGTGGCATAAACAGGATACAACCTGGGCATTGAGTCTTTTTGGGACAGCAATTGGAGCAGGGGTACTCTTTTTACCTATTAATGCAGGTTCAGGTGGTTTATTATCATTACTGTTAATTACCATCCTTGCATTTCCAGTTATGTATTACTCACATAGGGCGCTTGCTAAAATGATATACGCTTCCAATTCTGCTGATGAGGGAATTACAGGTACAATAAGAGAGTATTTCGGAAATAAGGCAAGTATCATTTTTAATATAGTATATTTCGTTTCAATTTATACAATCGTGCTAATGTATTCGGTTGCACTTACAAATACTGCAAGTAGTTTTATCGTAAATCAATTGCACATGGACGAGCCTCCAAGGGCCATTTTATCGCTTGTATTAGTAATCGGTCTTATAGCTATACTAAATTTTGGTCAAGATATCACTGTAAAGATAATGAGCATGCTAGTATATCCTTTCATAGCTTCT
>NZ_FOLV01000002.1 GCF_900112415.1 Bacillus sp. 491mf | reverse complement strand
TGTACGTGGTTGTCCTTTAAACGGTGCATTACCTTTACTACGTTCATCAAATGGTTCACCATTTTTCCATTTTTTCACCCAAACCTTTAATTGTGTACAACTTCGAATACCTAATCGTTCTGAGAGCCTTTGATAACTTTCGGACCCATTCACATAGGCCCTAACGGCATCTAACTTAAATTCTTCCGTGTAGGATTGAAATTGTTGTCCCTTTTTCGCCATAGAAAAATCCCCTCCAAGTTTCATTCTTTCCTTCATCTTATCATGAAGGTTTTTTTGAATGTCTACTTAAAGGGGATAAGACCATAGAGAAATTAGGCTTTTTTCATCACTCCATTAAAGCATCCTATAGTTTAATGACTTGATTTACTGATTATATCTTCAATCATTCACTTTGAACTACATAGATATAGTTTTTGTTGCAACTGTTTGTTGAAATGTCTTATCATGCTCAACAATAACCATTGTTGGATTAAATTGTTGAATAAGCTCTTCAATCTGCATACGCGAATAAATATCAATAAAGTTTAATGGTTCATCCCATATATATAAATGAGCTTTTTCACATAAACTTTTAGCGATAAGCAGCTTTTTCTTTTGTCCGCCAGAATAATGAGATATATCTTTCTCAAATTGAATTCGGTCAAAATCCATCTTACGTAGGATGGATTTAAATAACGTCTCATCAATCTCGTGCTCTTCAATAAAGTCCGATAACGATCCCTTCAAATGAGAAGTATCTTGCTCGACATAGGAAATGATGAGTCCTGAACCTAAATTAACTGAGCCTGTATGCTGTATTGAATGTCCTAGAATTAGCTTTAGGATACTACTTTTCCCGCTTCCATTCTTTCCATCAAGTACAATTCGGTGCCCTTGTTCAACTATGAAGCTAATTGGTTCATTTACTATTTGGTCATCATACTTAACAGACACATCAGCCAAAACAACCAATTCATTTGACTGAAATTTCAATTGTTCTAATTTTAACGACTCAGTTTTCTCTACATTTTTTAGTAATTTTGACTTTTCTTCAATAGCTTTTTGTTGCCTTGATTCAATGTTCTTCGCTCTCTTCATCATCTTGGCCGCTTTATGTCCTACAAAACCCTTATCTAACTTAGATCCTGAATTCCTTGTTCCATTTTTGGAAGCTTCCACTTGATGAGACCAACCTACTGAACGCTTTGAAGACTGTTTTAATCTCTCTATGTCTTTTTGTAGACGCTCATTTGTAGCCTCCTCATGTTCCTGCTGTCTATCAAAATTTAACTTCCAAGAAGAATAGTTACCACTTTGAACTTCAATATTCGCTCTATTTATAGATAAAATATGGTCAACACATCCATCTAAAAAGATTCTGTCATGTGAAATTAAAATAAACCCTTTTTTCTTCCTTAGATAAGCAGAGACCATCTTTCGTGCATCAGTGTCTAGATGATTTGTTGGCTCATCAATTAATAGAAATTGACCCTCATTCAAAAACAGTGCAGCAAGCAACACCTTTGTTTGTTCTCCATTTGATAATGTTTTAAATGGTCGGTACATAACCTCAGCATCAACATTTAAATAGGATATTTCACGCAGAAATTCCCAATCTTCTGCTTGGGGACAAATTTCTTCAAGAATTTCATAAGTAAACTTGTTCTTATCCGAAACTGGATAAGGAAAATAATTAAATTCTACCGAAGCAGTGATTTTCCCACTATATTCATAATTCCCTAATAACAAATTAAAGAATGTCGTTTTACCTCGTCCGTTTCTACCAATAAAGCCCAATTTCCAATCTGTATCTATTTGAAAGTTTACACCTTCAAAAATATTATCAAAGTTACCTGGGTATGAAAAAGTTAAGTCTTGAACTTGTATCATTGACATAATAATTCCTCCTTTATAGATCAACACTTTTCGTATAAAGTCGGAATATCCATCAACTTTTTAATTCCTCCATATAAGTGTGATGGATATTAACGACTTATATAGAGCATTACATGTGTAACAATAGTGTCTGAATTACTCATTTTTCTCTCTCCTTTATTTGTTCAGTTACAGTTACTGATTAATAAATATGAACTTACCTATAAGAGAAAAAAAATCCTCCCAATTTGTAATTGGAAGGATTAGTCTTTCACTTATACTTAATAAGTCCATATTCATCATTGGAATTATGACAAATAAAGCATGAACTGATTTATAAAAAATGGATAGACTAACTCTATATTTTGTAGTTTGAAGTTATTCATTTCAAATTAAAATATAGATTAGTTAATCATTATTCACTCATCAGTCCTCTCATAATTCTATTTTCAGACTAACATTCTTTTTTACGGAATGCAATATCAGAATCATCTTCACCTAATCCAAACTCCTCTAAAATCCTTCGAGTAAAGAGATAAAACATCGTCACTTTATTTCAAACCCACACTACTAGCAAGTGAACCATATTTTCTAAACGTACAGGTTTTCATTTAGCCCAATTACATAATATCTATAAATCTTAATATAAATATAAAATTGACACATTCTACTTTCGTATTAAGATTAAAATATATGGAGGCGAATTTATATGGAATATAACATTTTAAAAGTTATTGCACTAGCAGAAAAACTAAAATATGAAATGCGGCACAGTTGGCTCTCTAACGGCCGTCAAGAGAGTGTAGCAGAGCATACATGGCGTATGTCACTCATGGCTATCCTCGTTCATCCTTATTTAGATGAAAAAGTGAATATCGAAAAATTACTTAAGATGGTAATTATCCACGATTTAGTCGAAGCGGAAGCTGGTGATATCCCTGCATTCGATACGATGAATAGTGAAGAATTAACACGAAAAAAACAAGAAAATGAACAACAAGCGATTCTGAATATTAAACATACACTGTCAGGCCCACTTGGGGAAGAATTATATGAACTATGGATGGAGTTTGAAGAAAAAGAAACGTATGAAGCAAAAGTAGCAAATGCTTTAGATAAGCTAGAAGTAAAAATTCAACATAATGAAGCAGACATCGATACATGGCTGCCTATCGAACACAAAATGACATTCCAAGTTGCTCAGCATACGGATTTTGATTCATTCTTATCAAAGTTACAAAAGATTATTGAAAAAGAAGGCGAACAAAAATTAATTGCTGCTGGGATTGATGTTGGGGCTTGTAAACAGTAACAGTTTATACTTTAAAGAAACTACTTATATATTTTATAGAAGAAACCGCATGAAAATTTTTCATGCGGTTTCTTCTATCTTACTATTCTCTTCTTTCATTAAAAGTAATTTTCATCTAGAACAAATTGATGAAACAACTCTTTATCCTCTGGAAAAGATAAGTGGATTCTTTCTATTTCACTCAAACTTTTCCAACTAATTTCATGAATTAAACCGTCCGGATCACATATTTCTGCTTTTCCGCCAATCACTTCTACTTCATAGTACACAATATGAACGTTATACCCATTGCTATCACCAGTTTTTTCATGTACCTTTTGAATGATTCGTACATCATATCCCGTTTCTTCTTTCACTTCACGAATACAACACTGTTCAAATGTTTCATTTTCAAATTTCCCTCCAGATGGCACGGACCATTTTAATTCTTCCTCTTTTACATCTGGTCGTCCTTGTAATACCATTAATAAATTTTCATCTTTATTGATACATAATGCTGCTGCACCTTGAAAAATCTCCATTTTTTCTCCCTCCTCTTAAAACAAAACCATATTCCCTGTTCGTTTCGCATGCTTTTCTGCCTTCCGAACGAGCAAATAAGATATGATCACCAACAAGGCTAACATACTAAATAACAAGCATAAGTTTGGGAATAAATCTAAAATACTCTTTCCCTCCATCAATAGTGAGCGAAATATTTGTAGCACATATGTTAATGGAAACAACGCTGCCATTATTTTTCCCCATAAAGGCAACACAACAATAGGAATACGTACACCAGCAAAAAATTGCATCGGTTCTTCTAAAATTGTAAAGAGAATGCTCGCATCTCTTGAAAATAAAAAGATAGTGTTCAAGACCCCTCCCCATACAACTGCTGAAATACATAACACAATAAAAGCAAATACAATATTTTCAACTGGTGGTACCTTCACATCATCAAGAAATAAGACAATGAGTATAGAGAAAACGGTAAACATCCATACACCTTCTATTAAATTTGCTCCTGCCCGGCAATACATCATCCATACGCGTGATACAGGTGTTAAAAAAATGAGCTCTAATGTCCCATTTTGACGTTCCCATGACATTTGCCATGCTGATTGGACAAGACTCCAAAAGAAAACATAGCCGATATAACCTGTAATGAGAAAAAAGCTAATTTGCTTTGGATCCATCCATTTTGCCAGTGGACTACTATTTGATGTATCAAATGGTTTCACCGAAAAATAAGCGGTCGCAAATAATAATACAGGCCAAATGAATAAAGAAAAATAGACCATTTTACTATGAAAATGATTACGGTGACTCTTCTTCCATTCTGCAAAAAACATATTCACGCACTCACCCCATTTGCAATTTGCAAGATTGCATCCTCTAATCTCGCTTTATGTGTTTCTAATTGTAGTATGCTAATTTGATGTTTTGCTAATAACGATAAAACTACCGTGGTCATATCAAAAGATGCTGTTAATTCATAGCGCAGTCCATCTCCCATATGTTCCTTTACAAACTTTATTTCTCTTTTTCCAAAAGAACGCTCCAATTGTTCCGTTAATTCATTTGATAATACAGAAATCACAATTTCTAAATGATGCTCACGTACAATAGATTGTATAATATCTTGAGGAGTTCCTTCATACAGAAGACTTCCTTTTTCAATAATATAAAGACGATCGCAAAGCTCTTCTACTTCTTCAAGATAGTGACTTGTTAATAAAATTCCTTTATTCTGTTCTTTCGCTAATTTATATACCATTTCTCGTAATTTTTTTGCTACTGGTGCATCTAATCCTAATGTCGGCTCATCAAGAAATAAATAATCAGGATCATTGATGAGTCCTCTTGCAATTTGTAAGCGCTGTTTCATTCCCTTTGAATATCGTTCAACAGGTGTATTGGCAGCTTCTTCTAACTCTACTTGCTTCAAAAGAAAATGAATGCGTTCTTCTAATTCTGCTCCTTTTAAACCATATAGACTTCCAAAATACTGAAGATTTTCTTTCCCCGTTAAGCGCCAATAAAGCATACGCTCCCCACCAGCAATCATATTAATTTTTTTCTTCACAAGAATATCCTGTTTTGTACTATCTGTTCCATCAATTTCAATCACACCTGAAGTCGGTTCAAGAAGCGTAGCTAACATTTTAATGGTTGTTGTTTTTCCAGCACCATTCACACCTAACAAACCAACAATTTCTCCTTTCTCAATTGTTAAATCTAACCCGTTCACTGCCTCAATTATTTTTCTTTTTTTGCGAAAAAAACCTATTTTTTCTTTTAATTCATAGCGTTTCACAAGTTGTTTCGCCCGTATCATCCAAATCTCCCCTATGCAAAATGTTTTTCAATAACATACTTTTCCATTCGTTTTATAGCTATTACACCAATTACAAAGTAAACAACTCCTAATCCTAGTAACCACATAAGATCAGATTGTATAGCAGTTACATTCCCGCCCTCGATTATGCATAATCGAAATGCTGATAGGCCATGTGATAATGGCATGAGCAAGCTTATAGTCTGTAAAAACGCAGGAAGATAGCCTACCGGAAAAAATACTCCGCTAACAAGACTCATAAAAATAAACAACGTATTTTGCGTTAAATATGTATCTCGAAAATAAAGCATGAAAGCTCCAAGCACTAATGCTTGCGCAAAAATTGAAAAAAAGAAAATAAGTAATAACAGTGATACAGCAACGATATTCATTTCACGAAATTGCAATCCAAACAACAAACCAAACATAAAAATTGCAATAAATTCAAGTCCAACTCGAAGCATTCCTTGCGCAGCTGCTCCTAAAAAATATCCTTGCCGAGATGATGGAGTTAACAACAGTACATCTAACGTTCCCTCACGTAATTCTGTAATGAACGTTCGACTCACAATCATTAATAAAGAAACGGCAAACGAATAAAAAACAGCACCTAGTATAACGTAGGAAAGATAATCATCTGTTTTTCCTAGTTTTATAAAGCTATCATTTAATTTTCCTTGGAACATAAAGTGGTACGATAAATACGAAAACAATACAATATAAATACCACTTAAAATATGGCCAAGAAAAAATGCCCATGGATACGCTCTTTGCATCGTATAAAAATCACGACGAAATGTAGCCCAAAACGTTAACCACACGTTTTTTCCTCCTCTATTTTATGAATGGCTGGAAAGTCCATAAATTGATCTAAATCTACTCGAATTTGTTCCAGCTTTTCACGATTTGTTTGATAAAATACGTAATATCCTTTTCTTTCTTTTTGTACTAGTTCAGTTGCTTCAAGTATTTTCAAATGATTCGAAACAGTCGATTTCGTAAGGTTGTATCTCTCTGTTAATTGCTGCGTACAAAACGATTGAAATGATAAGTCTCGCAACATTTTTAAACGTGTTTCATCTGATATCGCTTGTAAAATTTGCAATAAATCTTTTGGTACTTCATCTGGATAGGATGAAGCAATTCCGACTTCATAATACACTTTTATATGAGTAGAAATGAAGTTATCCATTAGCAAATGGGGTGCGATAAAAGTTGATGGATAAAACGTGATTGCAGATAAATCTACAAAACGATACTGCCATGTACGTGCTTTTAAAAATGTGATGTGCTCCCCTTCAATTAGAAATCTTGGATGTAACGTCTTAGAAAGTAATAATGGATTTTGTTTTATCATTTCTTTCAAATCATGTACGGATTGCTGGAGCCAAGGTTCAATTCGAAAAAGCTCCCTTGCAAAATAACATTGATGATATTCGTATAAAAAATTACAAATCGTTTCTTTCTCTAAATCCGGAAAAAATCTTTGAAATGCCTTTTCATCTGTAGCTCGTAATCTTTCAATCCCTTCTTCTACATACACTTCAACTGAAAAATCTGAACACCAGTCGATAAATCGAAACCAATCATCACTTTTTTTGTTAATTTCATGCAGCAATTCCTTTTCATTTTCATTCATCATACTCAATAGATTTTCTGCCCACGGTAGTCGCTTCACATGATGTGCCGGATTAGATAAAACGTGCAGACTTAATAACATTTCGCGAAATGGTGAATAAACAACTTTGACATGCCGCTCAAACCAAGATGTAATGTGTACCATATGGTCCCCTCTCTTTGATTCGGTATCTATCGAATCAGTTTTATAATTTTGCAAAATTATTCAGTATATTAGCAGCATAGGAATAAATCGTCAATCAAAAATTTGAAATATTTTTATTTCGCAAACAAAAAAAGACTTTAGCTTCTGCTAAAATCTTTTCCGGTGATTTTTTTATGATTGAAAAACACATGGGAATAAATTTTAAAGACCTTGTTTTTTAATCATGCAAAAAAGCAAACCTGTGTGAACAGATTTGCTTTTTCTACATTATTTTTGGTTAAATCCCTTCTTAACCAAAAACTCTTTCATATACAATCGTTTCTCCTGTGACATAAACTTGCTCATTGATCCTGTCCACGTTATATCCTTTTGATTTGTCAATCTTTCTTTATAATATTCATTGGTCGTATGATCATATTCATCTAGTAGTTCGTTATATTTCTTCTCATCATATGTGTTTTCATGTAGAATAGCTTCAACTGGTAAGCGCGGTTTCACCCCATGCTTTTCATCCGGTACACCAACTGTC
This sequence comes from Bacillus sp. 491mf, assembly GCF_900112415.1. Classification (GTDB taxonomy): domain Bacteria; phylum Bacillota; class Bacilli; order Bacillales; family Bacillaceae_G; genus Bacillus_A. The sequence continues at coordinate 323,138 of NZ_FOLV01000002.1, read as the reverse complement.
ATTCCAAAGACTGGGTACACGTTATCTGGCAAATGTAGTAGTTCACTCACTTGTTCTGGGTTATTACGAATACCCCCAATATAACAAATGCCATATCCGAGAGATTCCGCTGCAAGTGCTAAATTTTGAGCAAAGAGAGACGCATCTACCGTTGCCACAATAAAGTTTTCTGTTGTACCAGCTTTTATTTCTGTCCCTTGTTTTTCACATGCTACTTCTAACCGCTTTAAGTCTGCACAGCAAACAAAGAATGCTGCACAACTTTTCACATGACGATTTCCAGATAGCTCTGCTAATTGCTCTTTTAACGCTTCATCTGTTACATATACAATTGAATAAGCTTGCACAAAATGTGATGATGCTGCATGCTGTGCTGCTCCAATCATTCTTTCGATTATATTCTTTGGAATTGGCTCTTTCTTATACTTCCGTACTGATACGTGTTGTTCCATCGTATGTATTATTTCATTCATCATATCCTACCCCCTATGGTGTGAATACTCCATAATTACCATATTTTTTGTATACGCACAAACGATATGCTTAAAACACAATGATACATGAAAAGAATCAATCGTATTTGATTGCTCCTTTCTTACATATTAAACTGCTTTCAATTTCTCTACACCTTTAACAAATTTCCAAACGAAATAGTGTATTCCTACCAGTGCAAAGAAAATGCTAAATTAACATAATACAGATGAAATATGATTGCCTTTCGTACAATTCACCTCTAAAGTTTTGTTACTCTTATTAAAACATTTCATTTTTCAACATATAAATCGCAGCTACGCAGAATACAACATGACCGCTTCTATGCATGGTCAGATGCTCTCGTCCCCCCTAGAAAGAAAGGGGTTTTTATGTCGTTTTTTCAACTTGTATATATAGTTAACTTAACCTTACTTTTTATCCAGTTCAATATCAATTATCCATCTACTCTATATATTTTCTAAAGGCTAACTTATTTTTAATTATTAGCTGCTTATTTCCAATTGATGTTATAAACCCTAAGTCTTCAAATTTACTAAATTTACGACTAATTGTTTCCCGTGTCACCCCTATATAACTTGCAATTTCTTCCCGTGTTAACGGTAAATTTATAATTATCCCTTTATCAGTATCCTTACCATACTTTTCACAAAACTCTAAAATGATATAGGCAATTCTAACTTCTGGATCATTTGTTGCAAGATTATGAGCTAAATTTTCTGTATGCGCTAACCGTTTTGTAACGGTTTTTAACAGTTTTAATGCAATACCTGGATTTCGCTCTATTATACTATCCATATCATTTTTCTTTAGCATACAAATTTTCGTATCTTCCATAGCATACGCACTAAAATTACTCTTCTCATCACAATTAAATATGTTTAATTCACAAAAACACTCACCGCTCGTTAAAATATGCAAGATTTGCTCTTTTCCTTGAGGGGTTAGTTTAGATAACTTTACTTGCCCCTTATTAATAATAAATAATGTATCTGATTTCTCCCCTTCATGAATTAATGGTTGTCCCTTTTTAAATTGCTTATGTTTTGACATTGCAGCTATTTTTAAAATTTCCTCATCAGATAGGGATTTAAAAATGAGAACTTTTCTTGGACAAGGCTCCACTGCATTTTTATGATAACAATGTTCTTTCATATTACCTCACCTAACTTTACATATAGTATATAAAATGAAATTTTAATCAGTTTCTTTTCATTATTAGCCCTCACCAATCAGGCTTTTATGGACATTAATACGTAATAAAGTGAAACTTCCGTCAGTGGGGGTTTTCTTCATCCCCACTGATGGTTAGTTGAACCAATCGGGCTTTTACGGGCAGTTATCCCCCCCCTATCTTCTTTGCTTCTCTCTGAATCTTGAGGTGGGGGTCTTACTGCCCGTTAATGCGGGATAAAGTATCCTTATGATACCTAAATTATTATATCTCTTCCTAAAAGCTAAACCAGTGACCTAAATCACATCAAAAAATTCTTTTCATATAAAAAAGTAACGAGAAATTATATAACCTTCTCGTTACTTTTTCTTTTGCTATTCCTCTACCGGTGCAAAATGTTCAGTATCTTCTCCACATACTGGACACACCCAATCTTCTGGTAAATCTTCAAAACTTGTTCCTGGTTCTACATCTTCATCCGGATCTCCAACTTCTGGATCATAAATATAGCCACATGGTAAGCAAATATATTTTTTCATTATAATGTCCTCTTTCTATTATTATATTAAGATTTCAGTTTCTCTTTTACCTTGCTCATTATTTCACTTACATTCGTATTTTTCATATCAATCTCTTCTAATGATACCTGCTTTTCAATAGCAGACTTGTAAGGAATGGATGCTGCAACTCCTTCTAATGAGATGACACCTACTATTTTATTATCTTTGATAAATAACCTTGTATACTTCTCTTTACCATCTTCTTCAACGATAGTTGTATCACATTGTTTCTCATCAACGAATCCAATCGAGAATAAAGATACATCGAACGCATTAAAAATAGTAGTTGAAATTGCTTCCTTATAAATTGCAGGATTAGAAACCATATTACTTCCGGCAATTTTCCCTTGATCCATTGCTCGTCCCCATAGTCCGCCAATTTCACCGTTTACTTCTGCTACATCCCCAGCAGCATATACAGATTCCACATTCGTTTCCATCTTCTCATTGACAATAATGCCTCTATTTACATGAATAGGAGTATTGTTTACTAAAGAAATGTTAGGAGTGACCCCAATTGAATACACAACACTATCACAATCTATTCGTTGTTCACCATTCACTTTCATTCCAGTTACTACTTCTTCTCCAAGAATAGAATCAATAGTCGTATTTACATATACTTTTACTCCGGCACTTTCAATTTTTTCTTTTAATAGAAGAGAAACTTTTTCATCTAATTGTCTTCCCATTAGTGTAGCGGCAACTTCTACAATGGATACTTGTTTGCCAGCTTTCATCATAGACCAAGCTGTTTCTAATCCTTGTACGCCTCCACCAATGTTTACAACATGCTTTTTATCTTCTAAACATGCTTTAAAGTTATCCGCTTCCTGCATGTCTCTAATCGTAAAGACACCTTTTTTATTTATTCCACCTACTGGTAGCCTTCTATTATTTGCACCGGTACAAATTAATAGTTTGTAATAAGAAATTGTTTCATGATTTGATGTAACAATATATTGCTGCTCTGTATCAATTTTTACTACTTTTGTATTTGTGAAAACCGATATATTATTATTTTGGTACCATTTTTCTTTTTTGATTAAAACTTTTTCACTGTGTAAATCTGAATATAACTCTTTTGACAGTTTAATTCTGTTATAAGGTAAAGATGGTTCTTCACCAAAAATAAATATATTTGAATCCTTGTCATGATCTCTAATTGTCTTTGCAGCATTTACAGCGGCTACTCCACTTCCGATAATAACAAAATTCTTTTCCATATTTTCACCTACGTTTTTCTATTAAATAGAACTTAATAATAAATCTGTAACAAACGTTGTTGCATGTTTAATTCGTTTTGTTTTCTCTTCATCCTTTGGAGAGAATCTTATACGAATAGGGAATTCAACATGAGTCATACCTGTAGACTTAATAACATTTGATGTACTTTGTACATTCATGTTTGTTTCATTTAGGTAATCTTGTACGACCTCAATTGCCTCACCACTCCAACCATATGATCCGAATGCAGCTGCGATTTTCCCTTCTAAGTTCATTTCCTTCATTTCTATTAAAATTTCTTCTAAGTTTCCAATCATATCTGCGTATTTAGTTGAAGATCCGATGAAAACTGCATCTGCTTCTTGAATACTTTCTAGAATTATAGCTTTTTCTGATTTGTCAGCATTAAATACTGTTACTTCAATGTTTTCTGCTTCAAATGTTTCTTTAATGATATTCGCGATTTTTTTCGTGTTATTTTTAATGGTTGTATATACAATAGTTACTTTTTTTCCTTGTGTTGTATCTTTACTCATTTCTGCATATAAATCGATATATTTTTGTACATCTTGACGTAAAATGTATCCATGAGACGGAGCAATCATTTGAACATCTAAGTCTTTCAATGCTTCCATTAACGTTCTGACATATCTTCTATGCGGGTGAATAATCGCATTATAATAACCTATGAAATCTTCCGTAATATCTTCATTCGCTTCATCGTTAAAGAATTCATAATTCGCTACATGTGTACTGAAAATATCACATGGGAATAAAATTTTATCCTCTATGCAATACGTGATCATTGTTTCTTCTGTATGAAGATATGGAGTTTCTTTAAATTTCAATGTCTTTCCGCCGATATCTAATGTGTCACCATCTTTTACAACTAAAAAGTTTCTGTGATGCAATTTATACATTTCCTGCAATTCAGGTACTGCGATTTCTGTACATACAATTGTAGCATTCGTAGCTCTTGATGCTAATGCTGCCAATCCACCTGAATGATCGGGTTCTGTATGATTCACTACGATATATTGAATGTCTTGTGGATCAATTAATTCACTTAAATATTCTACAAATTCTCTTCCAAACTCTATGTCAACTGTATCAATTACTGTTGGTTTTTCAGTTTTTAGAAGATACGCGTTATAAGTTGTTCCTTTTGCTAAGATTAAACGATGAAACGGAACTTCCCTATCATCAATTTTCCCTACCCAATATATATCTTCAGTTAGCTTAATTTCTCTATTCATATTTTTCAATTCCTCCTAATTGTTATCTCTTAACAACAAATTTATTATAAAAATTTTCCTAAGATAAAAAGAGGACTTGAATCACATTTTATAAAAACAAAAAAAAAAATACTTGAGTAAATGAAAATTTTTCTTTACTCAAGTATTTTTTATGACATATTTATTTTGTAGCTACAAGAACTAAAGCTGGCCCATTCGGTAAATACGCCTCTTTTTTAAAATTACCGAAAGTTTCTACAGTACGAAAACCACATTCTTTTAACATAGGCAGTAGTTGTTTTTTCGTAATGGGATATAACGGAATACTATTTGATACTTCTTTATCATCCACATTCAATGTTGCAGTAAATAATACTTTTTCTCCTTCTAACGTATAATTACGCTTAAACGAGAAATGTTTCTTCTCCAGTATCGGAAATTTAAAATTATTTTCATTTAATACTTTTTCATAATTTACAATTTGAATAATTAGTTTTCCGTTTGCTTTTAATTTTTCATAAGATCCACAGATAAAATTAAAGATTTCTTTCGAATTGTCCAAATGAACAAGTGTATTTCCAATACAATAAATACCATCAAATACTCCAGGCACATTTTCAATTTGTTGCATTCCAAATGTATTTACACTAAATATCCCTTCGCAAGCTGCAGCTTTCTCCCGAATTTTTGCAGCCAGCGTCTTCTCTGGTTCCATCGCAGTAACAGCAAACCCCATTTCAACTAGCGCTTGGGCTACATTACCTGTTCCTGCGCCCACATCCAGTATAGAGCTACCTTTTTGTAAATAAGAGACTATAAAATTTATTTGTTTCTCATTTGCAGGAAAAATTTCATCATAATATGGCGTTAACATTTGATAGAAAGTCATTATTTATACAGTCCTTTCAGGATTTAGCATTCAAATCATAATCAATTACTATCCGCAAATAGCAGGATAATATATATAAATCGCTGCTATGCGAAATACAACATGCCCTCCTACTGGCCTGCTCCTTTTGTTTTAAACATCGCACATGGCAGAAAAAGGTCCTGACCGCTTCTATGCATGGCCAGTTGCTCTCGCCCACCTAAAAAAAGAGGGTTTATGTCGTGTTTTCAATTTGTATTTATATATACGAAATGTAAAGAAACTATTTGAGTTAGTTTTCTTATCAAAATATTACTAAACATTCACAAACTTACTGTAATAATTATTACAGCAATGCTCTGACTAATAATACTACTGAAACAAAAAAGTAAATAGAATTTATACTCTCTAAAATACCCACTTTTAGAATCGAAATATTTCTACCATAAAATAATATAGATCGTATCAAACTTGGTATAAAGGCAATGGTAAACCACGGTGATACAATTAAAGTCACAATCACAAGTAAAGAATGATACCCCCATGAAACAAAGCGATACGTTGGATTCTTTTTCTCACGAATCATCGTCTTCACATAAAACGTACTTCCCATAAAATATAAAAATGATATAGTTGCAACAACCCATATCTTCTCATCAACTGTTTTCATTGTGAAATAATAACTAATGATTCCTCCTATACAAAACAAAATAATGGCACATGTATCATTTAGTAAAGCTCGTTCGTTTTTTTGGCGAGAAAAATAAATATTTATGAAAAAACATGGGAGCATAATAATGGAAAAGAACACAATACGCCATTCGTATATAAGAGCAATGATCGCACACACACAAGCTACACTAAAATAAAGAAAGAAAGAATGTAAATAATACTTCTTTCGTGGTTGTTTTACGTACATTAATAAAGGATACGTGGCTAAGTACACAAACAACCATGCTAAAAAGAGTGGTATGTGATACCATGTCCCTTTACCAATTAAAACACCCAAAATGAATGGAATAAGCAACATTCCCCATGCCCCGTGCTGCTTTGGAATAATTAACTTCATTCTTTCAACACCCTTACCCAAAGTTTTTTATCAACAATGTCATTTACTGATACTTACAAAAGAATTCATGCCATTAACCCTATAAAGTTTTGTAAAAGTGATATTTCTAATAGTTTTTTAATATACTTTGCCACCGAATGAAACAAAGAGCTTGAGAACAATACCTATATAGAATAAAGTAACACTCTTATCAGTTGGGATTTGCTTCATCTTCCACCTAACTTCTTTGCTTTCGCTTAATTTTGAGGCGGGGGTATTACTAGAGATAAGCTTTTTATTAAGGATAAACTATATTGAGGAAAGATACTGTGAGCGAAATCACGATTAATCAAAATTAAACCCTCCTATCGATTTATATCCTCATTGTAAAGTTATATAGACATTCATGTTGTGAGATATATCACGCATGAAATTGTCATTGCAAAGTGACACCTAAATCAGCCTTTTATGGACCTATTCCCTACCTATCTCTTTGGCTTCTTTAAAATCTTGAGATGGAAGTCTTAAGTGCCCGTAAATAGCGTGATAGAAATTCCTCTTTATCACGGTCTCTGGTACTTCTTTTTACACAGCGTACCCCAACTAACATTCCCTAGTTTTCTCTTCAAATTTTCAAAAATCACACGTGTGATTTTCCTCACTTCTTATTCATTCTTTCTATGTTACATTGTTTTCGAGAATTAATATCACTTATTTCCGAGGTGAGAGTGATGACAAAGATGATTGATTTTAGTCAAACCGTTTGCGATTTGGCTAACAAATACCCTGAAATCATCCCTATCTTAAAAGAGCTAGGCTTTGAAGATATAACGAAACCTGGCATGCTGCACACGGTCGGCCGTGTGATGACTATTCCAAATGGATGCCGGATGAAGGGAATTTCTTTCGATATCGTTAAAAAAACTTTTAAAAATAATGGATTTAACATGAAAGAATAGAGGAGGATCCTTATGAGTGAAATAATTAATAATCGTGAACAAGAAAGTATGAATCAATTTGAAAGACAAGCTATCTTAAAGGAAATTATTAAAAATCTTCATAATGGAAAAAGTGTGGAAGAAGTGAAGGCCCAATTTGAAGAAGCAGTCGGGAATATTACCGTCGCGGAAATTTCAAAACTTGAACAGGCACTCATGGAAGAAGAAGGAATTCCAGTGGAAGAAGTACAACGTTTATGCTCGGTGCATACAGCTATTTTTAAAGGTTCCATTGAAGAAATCCATCGATCCGATAAACCCGAAGATCAAGCTGGGCATCCAGTTCATACATTTAAGCTTGAAAACAAAAAAATTGATAAGCTTGTTAACTTCAAGCTTCAACTTCACTACGAACGTTTCGAGAAAGAAGATAGTGAAGAAAACATTTATAAACTAATCGAAGATTTAAATCTGTTGCTGGATGTGGATAAACACTACAGCCGTAAAGAAAATCTGCTTTTTCCCTATTTAGAAACATACGGAATTTACGGCCCGACACAAGTAATGTGGGGAATCGATGATGTCATTCGTAACGCTATTAAAGATGTGAAACAAGCATTAGCAAACTATAACGGAGATAAAAAGACGGTCTTAGACGGCGTTTACTTTGTCATCCGTGAGGTAACTGAAATGATTTTTAAAGAGGAAAATATTTTATTTCCAATGGCACTTCAAACTCTTACAGAAGATGAATGGGTTAAAATCGCTCATGAAAGTGATGAAATTGGCTATTGCTTAACAGGTCCTGCGAGTGTATGGAAACCTGAAAGAAAAGCAGTGCAAGAGCAGGCTATGTCTGAAGGATTCATACGTTTAGAAACAGGTATACTATCTTTAAAAGAACTAGAGCTGATGTTGAACCACTTGCCTGTGGATATTACGTACATTGATCAGAATGATGTCGTACGCTACTTCTCTCATGGAAAAGAGCGAATCTTTGCTCGTACAAAAGCGATAATCGGCAGAACAGTTCAAAACTGCCATCCTCCAAAAAGCGTTCATATCGTTGAAAAGCTCTTGGAAGACTTTAAATCTGGAAACAAAGATTGTGAAGATTTCTGGATTAAGTTCAAAGATAAATATGTATACATTCGCTATTTCGCTATACGGAGTGAAGATGGAGAATACATGGGTACCCTTGAATTCACACAAAATATTAATCCGATTCAAGAAATCCAAGGAGAAAAACGTATTCTCTCATAAGTTGAGATTGTTACAATTCCCTTGACCTTTCTTTAAAGAGGATGAATCCATTACTAAACACCCGGTTCATCCTCTTTAAGAAAAAAATGTCAATTCCTCTCTATCTCCCCACCTCTTTCTCTCTAAATATTTCAAGGTTTTCATACATATAAACGTACTCATTGATTCAGTCTGCATCGCATCCTTTTGATTTGCCAATCTTTCCTTTTGGTAAGGTTTCACATTATATTTGGTTCATAAGCCAATACTTCGTAATTGCTAAATACTCTCTAAGATTAGATTGAATGATGATTGGCTTTGGTGTTCTTGCAGACAATCCCTCTAGCTGCAGTCCCTGTTTTCCAGCAATTTTTTTCGCGCGGTACATATGAAAATCATTCGTAACAATGATTCCTTTTTTCTTATTTGTTGGAATAAGCGGTTTTGAAAATTTTATGTTCTCATCTGTATTCGAAGAACGATCTTCCATTGTAATTCGTTCTTCTTGAACTCCCTGTTTCATCAATCCGCGTTTCATAACCAAAGCTTCGGAAATATCTTCTCCTTTTCCTTTACCCCCAGACACAATTACAGTTGTTTGTGGATGTGTTTTTAAATATTCTGCTGCTTTATCGATACGATATTGCAAAGCATAAGAAGGCTCTGTTCCTTTCACACGAGCACCAAGTACAATCATATAATCTGCATCATTCGGCGCTTCCATGTGACCATGCTTGTAAATAATGTATTGTAAACTACTCATATAAATTGCTGCAATGATAATGAAAATAAAACAATACTTTTTGAATCTCTTTCTTTTTGACATTCCTATAAACTCCCCTATTTCACCATTTTTTTCATCATAATATGCTGCCAATTACTTGTATAGTTTTATTTTCCAATTCAAGATAGTTTATCCTTTAAAAGTAATATTTGTACGAATTCGTGTAGAACAAGAAAAAATCCCCTTAACATGTTAAGAGGACTCCATCATTATATATGTTTTTCTTCCAACACCCGTATAGAAACAGGATGTGAAAAGTGATTCGCTACAAATACAGCACACGCTGTTAATAGTTCGGCAACTGGCATTACAAGCCATATTCCATTTACACCAAATAATTTTGGCATCACCCACAGTAGCGGAATGATAAGCAGCAAACCACGACTTAAAATAATAAAAACAGATTTTTTGGTTTGTCTTACCGATTGAAAATATTCCCCATATACGATGTTATAACCTAAAAATACGTATTGCGTGAAGAATAAACTAATTCCAATTACCGTCATATTTAATAATTCTTCAGATTGAACGTCAAATAAACCGATAAGGTTTTTCCCAAAGAATAAACCAATAAGTGTTGCGATCACACCAAGTACAACCGCTGTTTTTACTGCAAGTTGCAATCCTTGTTTCAATCTTTCCGTTAAGTTCGCACCATAATGGAAGCTCGCGATAGGTTGCAATGCTGCCCCAACGCCAAAGAATAAAAGTAACGTCATAGCATGAATACTGTTTATCATAGCATACGATGCAACGCCTTGTTCACCAGCATATTGAATAAAAGTGACATTAAATCCAACCGTTACAATCGCTACCGTAACCTCTGTCGTGAAACTTGGAAAACCAATAATCATAATTTGCTTTACGGTTTCCCATTCTAAATGAAGTTTCGTCCATTTTAAAATACTGTTTTTTCTAAAGAAATGACTCAGCAGCACAAGAAAACCAATTGCTGCAGATAAAATAGTTGCAGATGCTGATCCTGTTACCCCCCAGCCTAGAATAAAAATAAAAATATAATTAAATACAATGTTTAACAATGCTGTGACAATAAGACCTGCCATAGCTAAATTTGGATTTCCATCATTTCGTATAAATGTACTTAAAATATTTTCTAATACATATATCATTCCAAATGTGAATAATACATGTAGATAGTCTAATGAATACGGTAAAATTACATCATTTGCTCCAAACAAGTATGCTATATCTTCTATTTTCCATAAACAAATAATCATTAACATAGCAACAATCGCAACAGCTACCGTCATAGATTGTGTGAAAATAGAACGCGCTCGCTCTATTTTATTTTCTCCTAAAGCGATAGAATACAAAGTAGCTCCGCCCATCCCAATCCATAGCGAGATGGAGAAAAAGATAGAAAATGCGGGAACAGCAACGTTTACTCCAGCTAATCCATTTGCTCCCACACCACGGCTCACCATAACCGCATCGATCATAATATTCACCGACATCAGTACCATTCCAAGTACAGCCGGAATTAAATAAGAAATAAATAAACTTTTAATCGGTTTTTCTCGTAATTGCTCAGTTGTTTCCATTACAAAATTCTCCTTTACGACTCTCTGTTCACATTGTAAACCTTCAAGTTACTTTAAGGTCAAGAGAGAAGTAAAAAATATATTTTGTTATGAATGGTGTTTTTATTTTTTTCTCACCACAGGGATTTGGATTTCTGTCACTTGCTCCTCTTGATTATTCGTTACAGACCAATCAATTAAGGCTAGCTCAATTGCGTCACCGCATATTTCATACCCATCTTTCTCAATAGCTAGTAACAGCCTTTTATATGTCTTACCAGTTTCTTCATATGGCCCATGATGATACGCACACCCATATATTCCTTCTTCAATTACATTTGAAGGAGCAGCATGAAATGGCATGTAATCAAGAAGAATAAATACGCTATTGTATGCTTGAAAATCATGTTGTAATAAGGCATTTTTTGCAACAGTTACACCTATATCACCTGAAAATATACTATCATCTACTTGTTTCATATTTTTTTGCAGTGAATGAATATAATAATCAAACATATCATCTGTTACATTTGGAGTAATCGGAAGATCTGTAATGTTACGCTTTGGTAATTCTTTAAAATTGACCGTATAACCATTTGTTTGTACAGCTTCTCTCATTAAATGAATTTTATGCTTTATTTTTGCTAACTTATATTCCATTTCCCTTTGTTTTTTCAGTAGCAGCTCTTCTTGTTTTTCTAATAAATCCAGCGCAAAGGCTGGTGTTCTTTCATCTGTATATCGTTTAATTTCTTTTAGCGGTATATTTAACTGTCGTAAAAACTTAATCGTATCTAACATTGAAAATTGGTCGATCGTATAATAGCGATAATTTGTTTGCGAATCAACAATTGCTGGATGAAAAATTCCCTTTTCATCATAGTATCGCAATGTTGATTCAGGAATATTATGCATTTTCGCCATTTCTCCAATAGTAAACCTCTGATTTAGTAACATATTTACTTCTCCGTTCTTTTTATTTCTCCATCTGTTTACTTTATTATACAAGTAATACTATTACAATAAATGAGCAGGAATGAAAATTTTCACTAACTCTCTATTTTTTTCCGCACATCCGCATTTAGTATATTCTTACATTTTCTAATATTTTGTTTGATTTGCTGATTTTCAAAAAAATAGACCTCTGTACCTGACCAAATAAAAACCCAACACACAATGCTTAATACTCCTCCAATATAGGCATGATTGCTCGAAAGCTTCAAGTATATCACCCCAACAATAATACCAATCACAAACAAAACAATAGCCCTCTTAACATTTCTAGCATATGTATATTTCTCTTCGTTCAAGAGGTTAGAAAAAGTATTAAATGTGGCAATCTTCAATGACTTTTCGTCAAATTCATTCTGACCTAAAAACAAGATTTCTACTTCTTTTCTTTTGCCACCGTGCAGCTTTGACAAAAGAAAATCTTCAAGGTCAGAGCTTAGATGAACATCATCTGAGCTATAATATTTTGAAAACGGAGTATCAGTTTCATCTAAATAGATATTTATACTTAATTCATCTTTCATGTAAACCATCCTTTAACTCCAATGTACTAGTTGAAAGTCAACCTGTTATTAATATGGTCAAAATAGCAACAATTCTTACGAGAATATCAATTCATAAAAAAATTCAAGGTGAAAATCAAAAAACAAATAAAAACAGAAGCGCCTCCCTTTAGAAGGAAAGCACTTCTGTTTCTTAATGTGCTGAAACATCACTAATTCCATGACCTGTATTCGACTTTACAAGTATTTCATCAAACTTCGCTGCATCTTCTTTCTTACTTGAGAAAATCGTTCCTAAATATGCTGCTAGAAATCCAAGTGGAATAGAAACGATTCCTGGTGTTGTATATGGAAATAATGGATCCCCAACAAAAATCGCTTTTCCTGCCACTGGATTCCATACATTCGGACTCATTGCAACGAGCACAATTGCTGAAGTTAAGCCAACCAACATGCCACAAATTGCCCCCGTCGTATTAAAGCGTTTCCAATATATCGTAAATAAAATAACTGGTAAGTTCGCACTTGCCGCAACAGCAAATGCAAGTGATACAAGAAACGCTACATTTAACGTTTGGGCAAATAGCGCTAAAATTATAGAAAATACCGCTACCCCAACTGATGCGTAACGTGCCATTTTTACTTGTTCTTTTTCCGTCGCTTTTCCGCGGCGTAAAATTTCATTATAGAAATCATGAGCAAACGCTGATGCCGCTGTTAAGACAAGTCCTGCTACTACAGCTAAAATTGTCGCAAACGCTACTGCCGAAACGAAAGCAAATAAAAGATTTCCACCTAACGCTTCTGCTAACATTGGCGCTGCCATATTACCAGCTGCATTCGCTTTCACAATTGCCTCATTCCCAACAAATGCTGCTGCACCAAATCCTAAGAAAATTGTCATAATATAAAAAGCTCCGATTAGCCACGTTGCATATACAACAGATTGACGGGCTGTTTTTGCATCACGCACTGTAAAGAAACGAACGAGAATATGCGGCAATCCCGCTGTACCAAGAACAAGCCCTAAATTTAACGAAATTGTATCTAAGCCAACTTTATACTTTACACCAGGATTTAAAAATGCTTCTTTCAATGGTGTAGCTGTCTTCATTTGCGCAAACATTTCAGTAATACTAAAATTAAACTTCGCAAACACAATAACAGAAATAATAAAAGTACCAGCCATTAATAATACTGCTTTAACAATTTGTACCCAGCTCGTTGCTGTCATTCCTCCAAAAATAACATATACAGTCATCAATATCCCAACAATGAGTACAGCCGTTGTGTATTCGATTCCTAATAATAATTTAATAAGTGCCCCGGCTCCGACTAATTGTGCAATCATATAAAAAATTGAAATTGTCATCGTATTAAGCGCTGCTACCCCGCGTACTTTTTTTGCATCAAAACGCGCTGCAATCATATCTGCTAACGTAAACTTCCCGAGGTTTCGAAGAGGCTCTGCAACAAGATACAGTACAACTAAATAAGCAACAAGAAAACCAATGCTATAAAAGAATCCATCAAACCCTGTTAATGCTATTGCTCCGGCAATTCCAAGAAAAGACGCAGCGGACATATAATCACCTGCAATTGCCAAACCGTTTTGCCATCCTGTTAATCCGCCGCCTGCTGTATAAAAATCACTTGCATTTTTTGTTTTTTTCGATGCATAGTACGTAATGACAAGCGTTCCAAGGACAATAACTAAAAATAAACTAAAAGCTGTTGTATTCAATATTTATCCCCTCTCTTTATCCAAGTTTTCAAGAATTCGATTTGATAACTGATCAAATGATTCTGCTTTTTTGTTGTAGATCATGCATAATGTCCATGTCATAATAAACTGAGCAAATGCAAATATCCACGCCCATGTAATATCACCAAACGCTGCTGTGTTGAGCACTTTTGAATACGATGTTAAAATAGGCAAAGCAATAAAAAAACTGAAAAAGAAAATGCTCATCGGTACAATAAATTTTTTCTTTGCCTGTAACAAATTTTGAAACTCAGCAGACTGTACTACGTTTGTATAATTGATTTCACCATTCAATTTACGTGCAGATGTTTCTTGTTTCATTTCATACCTACTCCTTTCTTTTCAATACAAATCTCTAATTACTTTCTTTCACAACCCAAAACACTAAATTTTATAAATATTCAGAAACTTAAGTTTATTGTAGACAATCTATTTTTGTAAGCAAAGATTTTTCGATAGACAAATTCTGTCATTTTTCTCCAAACTTCAATATTTTCTTAGTTAAAAATAAAAAGCAGTGCTTATCGCACCGCTTTTTCACTTTCTAAATTTCGAGCTGTTTCACTCGTTTCAACATCTTTTCCTTCTTTAAATGTCTTAAACAGAAAATCGTAAAATAAGTTCGATACTCCAAACCAATAATTCTCATTTTTATAATGATGCAGTAAATGCTGCTTCTTTAACCATCTTCCATATGGAGTCACTGGACGAATTGGACGATGAGCAATGTAATGCTTCCACTCATATACTAATAGCATAAAAATCATTCCAATTCCAAATGATAATGTTAGCGTAATGTTAGAAGTAATACCATATACAATACATAAATAAATTGTAAATCCAGGAAGGCTATACCACACAGGTAAAAATAGTAACTTTAAATCATTCGGGTATACATGATGATCATAATGAAGACGCTTTAACATTTTTAATAAAAATGTATTCTTTGGTGGTTTTAAATGGAATAAAAAACGATGCGTTACATATTCGTTTATTGTATAAAAGATAATACCTACAATAATAGCAATTACCGCCATCCATGTAAACAATTTCATGTTCAAAAACACAATAAAAGCAATTAAAACTCCTATCATAATGACAATATCGTGCTGTAAGAAATACTCTTTTATTACCCTTTTCATCCCCATTCCCCTCTCTTTAGAAAGCGGCCGTAACACATTGTTATGGCCGCTTTTTTATTTCTATTCTATTCCCATTACAAGTTGACTTGTTTCCCCATTTGGATAGAAAATATTACTCGAACCGAATATATTCTGTTTTGGTATAATATGTTCCACTGCAAAAACTGTCACTTCTCCTCGTTGTACTTCTCCAATAATCAATCCTAATATTTCATGATTTACAGCAAATGTCGGTTGTTTTGTTTGAAACAATCGTTCAGCTATTTGAAGAACAGTCTCGTATAATGAATTTCTATCTGTTACTTCTTTACGTATTTTTGCGGCTAATGTAATAATAATTTCTTTTTCATTTACTGTGGTTCGATACATAGAAATCTCCCCTTCAATCTTATATAAACAATTGTAAAGCCTTATACGCAAAATGAATAGAAAAAGTGGTATTTACATCCCATAAAATAATTGTATGTTCATATACTCCAAAACAAAATGTAAGGGATTAAAACCTCCACTTCAAATCTGCCATGAGCAATCGATGAAGATCATCTATCTCCTCCTAATCTTTATATTCGATATTTGAATATAAAATTCCTTGTTTTACACATTGAAATCCATAATAAAAATACTCACATTTAAAATATCCTTTTTTATCCATAAACATACAAGCACCGTCTGAACTTACAGCTCCCATACAGAACAAAACATAACCAAAGTTTTATGTTGGTTTCTTAATCAATTATATGTTGAGAAAATTATTTAAACATACAAATAATAAAACCGCTTACTTGACTAAAATCTCTCATTACATATATATTTAAGTTATCATTTAGCAGAATATTCGAGAATATAACAATTTCAATTTTATGAATTTGTATATATTTTAGGTACCATTTACTAAATGAGAAAGTAATTATATTTAGGGGGCATTATAGTATGCAAGGTAAAGTAAAATGGTTTAATAGCGAAAAAGGTTTTGGATTTATCGAAGTTGAAGGTGCTGAAGATATATTCGTACACTTCACTGCAATTCAAGGTGAAGGTTATAAATCTTTAGAAGAAGGTCAAGAAGTTTCTTTCGAGATCGTTGAAGGAAATCGTGGACCTCAAGCTGCTAACGTGGTGAAACTTTAATTTAATATATGACAGGAGGCTGCCCCAAAGGTTTCACTTTTGGAACAGCCTCTTTATTTTTATATATAAGGAACTGACTAAAAAGTTCACTTTTCGGTATAATTCAGCTCAGTGAATCGACTACTTTTATGTCGAATATCAGCGAAGTATCTTTATTTCGTGTCGAATCGCCGATATATTATGAAAAGCGCTGATATATTCTAAAAAGTGGTCGATATATCGTAAAAAGCACCGATATATTGCAATGAATGATCCGCTCCTTTGTTATTCTTCTGCATATTTCTTTTCCATAGAGCAAAAACTATGTGAAATGAGAAAATAAGGAGGAGAAAACAATGGGTTCACCTATAAACGATTTTGAAGAAGTGAAATTGCGTGTAGAAACTGCGCAAAAGATGGTTGGTTCTGCGACGATTACAATGGATCCTGAATCATTGCAGCATGCTACAAATGCCGTTGAGTCCGCACGTTCGCAGCTCGAAACAATGAAAGAAGTAGCAACAGATTTAGATGCACCATTTTTGTTGGACCAAGAGGACAAATTAGAAAGATGCGAACATCAATTACAAGAAGCAAAGAATTAAAAAACACCTAGAGTTTTTCTGGGTGTTTTTTACATTTGAAACATTTTAACCTGTATACCTATTATATCTTTATAGTCAAAAAGCTTTCACCTGAGCAAAGAGATGATTGTTCAAGACAGGTGTTTTCCATACTCTTGTAGCTTTTCTCCAATCGTACATTGCCGAATACAGAAGGAGTGAGCATAATATTTACTCTGTTCTTTTCGAAAATGTTTTTGCAAAAAACAACCATCGCAATATGTTTCTAATAAATCGTTCACCTCGTTAATCAGCTGCTTACGATTCACTCCTTCTACACTCCTATTCTGTTATTTCTTTATGACTATCAATATCCGTTCTTTCTAGTGCTTGTGTTGCTAATTGATGCGCTTCTTTATTTTGCTTTCTAGAAACCGGTTCACATACTAGTTTTAGTTTCATCTGTTTTGCTTTTCGTTCAATTTGATCTAAATAATGAATTAAATGTTCCTCATAACACGGCCATTCACCCGCTAATTGTTGAAGAACCACTTGAGAATCACCGCGTAGTATCACTGATTCATACTTAACCCCTAGCTCTTCTAACATGTTCATTCCATATAATAACGCTGCATATTCCGCTTCATTATTATCATCAATTCCTTCTATGTAAGCATTGCGGCGAATTCGATACGATTTTCCCTGTCTCTTATAGTAAATACTTATCCCTACACCCGCTTCTTTTGTCTCAACATCATATCCTCCATCAAAGTACAGCGTAAGATCTTGTGGCTCTTCTTCAACTTGTTTACTTAGTTTCTTAACTTCTTTTAACGTCCACTCTACTCCCATTTCATCATGAAAAAACAATTCCTTTGCTCTCCCTGTTTTTTCAAAATCCGCAGCGAGCTGTATTGCCTCTTCTAAACGAAGAAAATCTGTTTCTAGGTTAGTCTCTAAACCTTGTTTTGTTCGATATAACCAAGTAATTTTATATTTCATTATGCTCCCCCTTTAATATGCAAAACCCATGCACATTCATACTAAATATTATGCTCTTATTTTATCCTATTTTGTCTATGCGGACCGTATTCTATTCGAAATTCATTTATCTCCATAAAGCGGATGAGTGTATTTAACCGCGCGTAGTAGCGATTTATATGCTGCAAAATAACACGAGAAAAATAAATAAGAGCTGCCACAATAAAGTGAACAACTCTCTAATGAATCTTACACAAATTTCTCAAACTGTACTCGTTTGTTAATAAAATACATAACAGGCCCTCCGATTACCATTACAACAAACTCACCAATCGCACATGTTAACCATGTAAACAAAAATGGTAAATCAAACGCAAGATTGAGTTCAATTGCAATGATAAACATTGTAATTGTAAAGACCACTGTATTAAAGATCATACGACCCCATATCCCTTTTATAAAACGCATTGAAACAATTGTACAAAGTAAGGCGATAATAGATTGCCCCACTCCAAATACAAGGTCATATGCAATCATTGGTGAGAAAAAGAGGTTTGCTAAAAATACACCTAACACAATTCCGTAAATATATTTTTTATTGAAAACAATAAGATGATTAAACATTTCTGAAATACGGAATTGAATATTCGTAAAACCAAAAGGTTGAATAAGCATAGTAACAGCAATATATAGTGCCGCTAAAATACCGTTAGCAACAAGTGTTTTAACTTTCATTATACGATCGATCTCCTTAGTTTTTTTACGTGGGATGGTTACGAACCACGTCAATATTTTAATAAACAAAATTAAATTATAATTATTATTCGAGTCCAAGTCAATATAGAAAAATCGTTACTTTATTTATGAATAAATAAAGTACAAAAGGGTGCTCATACACTGTCCTTTTCTATTTAGAGGACGTATAATAAAAAACATGAAAGATTTAGGAGGTTTGTTCATGGCAACAACGATTCAAAACGAAAAAATGATCGTGTCGATTTCTGAAAAGGGTGCAGAACTGCAAAGCATTCGCTTAAAAGATGATTCTACCGAATATTTATGGCAAGGAGACGCAAAGTATTGGGGAAGACGTGCACCTATTTTATTCCCAATCGTCGGAAGATTAGTAGAAAATACATATTATATTGATGGTAAACCGTATTCATTAACACAACATGGCTTTGCCCGAGATTTAACATTTACGATTAAAGAACAAGATGAATCAAAAATTACATATGCAATAACTAGTAATGAAGAAACTTTACAAAACTATCCATTTGCATTTGAATTGCTTATTTCTTATGAATTAAATGAAACATCTATATACGTAACATACGAAGTATTCAATTCTAACTCGGAAGAAATGTATTTTTCAATTGGAGGACACCCCGGTTTTAATTGTCCATTATTACCAAATGAATCTTTCACAGACTACTATTTATCTTTCGGTACTCCAGAGCGTCTAGAAGCAAGTGTATTAGAAGGACCGTTTCTTTCTAAACAAAAACTCGTAGTAGCAGAAGAAGCAACAGAACTTCCACTTACGTATGATTTATTTCAAAACGATGCGCTTATATTTGAAAATATGCGCAAAAGTGAAATTACTATCCGTTCTCACAATCATAATAAATTTGTCAAAGTATCATTTGAAGGATTCCCATTTGTCGGTGTATGGACACCAGGAAAAGATGCACCGTTCTTATGTATTGAGCCTTGGTATGGCATCGCCGATGAATTAGAACCGGCAAACGAATTCAAAGAGAAAAAAGGAATTCAAATGTTAAAAGCGAATGAAACATTTACATGTTGCTATAGTATTACAATCGGTTAATTGGAGGGTTTCAGTTTGATTGAAGTGTACATTGATGGTGCATCAAAAGGAAACCCCGGCCCTTCCGGCGCTGGGGTATTTATTAAAGGGATTCAACCGCCTGTACAGCTGACTGTTCCGCTTGGAGTTATGAGCAACCATGAAGCGGAGTATCACGCATTACTTACTGCATTAAATTATTGCACCAAACATAATTATAAAATTGTATCGTTTCGAACAGATTCACAACTTGTAGAACGCGCGGTTGAAAAACAATATGTAAAAAACCCATTATATGCACCACTTTTAGATGAAGCACTAAAAATAATCCAGCAATTTGATCTCTTTTTTATAAAGTGGATTCCAAGCAGTCAAAATAAAGCAGCCGACGAATTAGCACGAAAAGCCATACAAAAAAATGAACGGAGGTAGTGTATTGAAAAAAGAGTGGATTGCGCCTCTCGCCTTATTGTTTGTTGCTTTCATTTGGGGAGCTACGTTTGTTGTTGTTCAAAATGCCATGTCATTTGTCGGGCCATTTACTTTTAATGGTGTACGTTTTTTATTAGCTGGAATAATTTTATTGATCATTCAGCTCATTTCTATGAGAAAAATACCTATTAAACACGTAGGCTATAGTAGTGGTGCTGGTATGATAATAGGATTCTTTTTATTTGTCGGGTATTTATTACAAACATTTGGTTTATTGTATACAACCTCTTCTAAGGCCGGGTTTTTAACAGGGCTCAGCATTGTCATGGTACCCATTTTATCGTTTATCTTTTTAAAACAAAAAGCGAATCTATTTATCGTACTTGGAATTACAGCGGCTACAATTGGATTATTTCTATTAACAGCTGGAGACGCTTTTCAATTTAATTTGGGAGATTTTCTTATCTTAGGTTGTGCTGTAGCATTTGCCGCACACATCCTTGTAAATGGATTCTATTCAAAAAAGATATCTCCGTTATTATTAAGTACAACACAAATATTAGCGGTTGGACTCTTTTCTTCTATTTGCGCATTTTTGTTTGAAGATTGGGAAAAATTATTTTCGATGTCATTATGGACAAATCGCTCATTTTTATTGGCACTATTGTTAACATCACTTTTTGCCACTTCCCTTGCATTTTTCATTCAAACCACAGCGCAAAAATATACATCTCCTACCCGCGTTGCAATTATTTTTGCAATGGAACCCGTCTTTGCAGCAATAACAGGTGTTCTTGTTGCAAATGAGCAATTATCCATATCAGCTATCATTGGGTGTATTTGCATTTTCATAGGAATGATCTTTGTAGAATTACCAAATAAACAAAAAAAAGAAGCGCAGGCTGCATGAAGTTATGATTGTAACTTCCGCAAAAAAGCCATTGCGCTTTTTTTATCGGTAATTTCTTCTTCCCTCAATCGTTCTAACAAAGCGATAAAATAACTACCATCAAACTGTAATTGATGCTTAATGGTCGCTTCAATTGCCGCATTCACAATTCCATCAGATGAGCCTGTATAACCTTGGCCAAACATAATAAATCCTTGCGCTTCCTCTGATAATTTAAACCCTTTCGTATGTAAGAATGAAAGATAGTCTTGAACTGTTTGCATCATTTTCCCACCTAAATTCAAAAATTCTACCTTTCCTATCATACATGTTTTCTAACACAATGAGAATGAAATTTCTTTAACAACTCCTTTAGAACCTTCTTTTTCCTCAAAAAAACAAAGTGAAACCACTAAGTTCCACTTTGTTTTTCAGCTGCTCTTTCTCAATTACTCGCCGCTCTATATGACGTATGTCTTCTTTCAATTTTTTCTTCAATTTCTCTTATGTTTTCTTTATCATTCATTAATAATTGTTTATTTTCTATTAATAACTGTTTAAAGGATTTTCTTATTTTTTTTCGCATTTCAATCTTCCTCCTTAATTAGTACAAGTGAAACTTCCCTAAGCGAGAGTTTTTTCATCCCCTGCTCCTCGGTTCTCTTTGAATCTTGGAGCGGGGGAGCCGTTATAAGATTTTATTTATATAAAAGATAAATAATTATCTGTATTGTGTAATAATAATAGATTCTTGTGAAATCTATTTGAAATCCAAATGAAAACTACGTATATTTTCACGTTCGTTTTGTATGTCTTCTGTCTTACTATTCAAATATAAAGTGAAACTTTAATCAGTGGGGGTTTTCTTCATCCCCCACTGATTATTAGTTGAACCAATCGGGCTTTTACGGGCAGTTTATCTCCCACCTAACTTCTTAAGAAAAGCGGAAGCGGCTCGCTCAGAATCGCAGGGCGTTGGAGCCCCTGACAAAGAGGCGCTTTTTGCCTCGTCCGAGGGGGCGAAACGACTGGAGATTCTGCCGCTGGAGCTGGACAATGCTTTCGCTGAATTTTGAAGTGGGAGTATTACTGCCCGTTAATGCGGGATAAATTTATAAACAGCTTATTTACTATCTTTCTAAAGAAACTTCACAATTGTAGAAACCAGCTCTAGATACATCTTTTTCATTTTTCAACATATAAGCTGCTGTGTAGAGCAAAGCATAACCACCACTTGCTTTCTCCTTGTGTTTTAAACATTGCATGTGGCAGAAATAGGTCCTAACCGCTTCTATGTATGGCCAGTCCCTCCCAGGCCATTTAAAAAAATACTTTTCCGCCTTTTTTTATAGAGTGACTGAGTAGTTACCATTTATCTTTATATAAATAATAACGCCCGATCAAATTACGAATTTGATCGGGCGTTATCTCTAATATAAGTTCTTTTCAAAAGCCTTTTTCTATAGCATATTTACAAACATTTCTGGTCTGCCCCAGTGCATTTTCTCACAAACGAAATGTATTTTTTCCTTATCTATTGTGTGAAATGCTTCTTCTAATTGGCAAGAAATTGGCACTTCACAATGAATTTGTGCAAGTTGTAGTGACATGTGCAAATTATCTAAGTCACTTTCAATTTTTGTGCGCTGTGCTTTTGTTAATAATGTAATGTTTTCTAAGACACCTGCAACTGTTCCGTGCTCTTGAATAAGCTTATAGGCAGTCTTTTCACCAATGCCTTTAACACCTGGATAGTTGTCACTTGAATCACCCATAAATGCCTTTGCATGAACAATTTGCCACGGCTCTACGCCTTTTTCCTCCATGATTTTTCCAGGCGTGTAAAATTCATAATTTCCAATTCCTTTTCGAAGAAGCATAACTGTAATTTTTGTATCAACAAGCTGTAGTAAATCTGTATCACCTGTTAAAATAAATACTTCTGCTTCATGTTGATATGTTTTAGCTAATGTCCCAATACAGTCATCAGCTTCATATCCTTTCATACCAATAACTGGGACAGACAAATGCGTAGTCATTTCTTGCACTAGATCAAATTGTGGAATTAATTCTTCTGGCGGTGCTCCGCGATTTGCCTTATAATTTGAAAATGCTTCTGTTCGAAACGTTGTACTCCCCATATCCCAGCACGTTACGATATGAGTCGGCTCAATTGTACTAGCTGCTGTTAATAAATGCTTCATATAACCATGTATCCCGTTCGTCGGAATGCCATCTTGTCTTTTCATAAATTGTCCGTACACACTTGTTGCATAAAAGGCACGAAATAACAATGCCATACCATCTACTAATAATACTTTTTTCATAATCCATCTCCTAATGACAAAAATAAAAACCTCACGTCATGACGCAAGGTTGTATAATCAAATAATGATTGTAACTTTTATTATACAATGATTTGCTTTATTTAGCATCCATAAATATTACTTACAGCATTGATGTAATAGTTCCACATACGTATTATTTCCGGTCGAAACAACAACTGCTTTTGCTGTGCCACTAACGACATGAGTACCTTGATAGCATAAATTTTCAAGACAAAGTGGATTATAGTCTTTTATGCGTTTTAATGGCATAAATCGTTTTTTTTCAATATGATAACAGCTTTCATACTTTTCTACAAGTATCTCTTTTCCCGATAAAGGAGATTCATCAACTAGTACATCTTTTGCATAAATAATGCGTGCATCAGCTGGTACAGTATCACCTGCTGAAAGGCAAATCACATCTCCTGGGACTAATTCTTCTATTGGAATATTCATCATCTCAGAATCTTTATCTATCCCATTCACTTTATCATTTGCCACTCTTAAAACAGTAACTGTTTTTGCGTTCGTTTGATTTGCTTCCTTTTCAAACAGATTTACTATTCCCATCAACTTCATCACCATATGAGTCAACATCACTTTTTTATTCACATATCGTTCATTTTTCCCATATTGTACAATTCGTCTTTTTGCCTCTTTAACAGAAAGGCCATTTCTTGTTGTTTTAAAATAAGCGTATACAGATTTTACATCTCGAATCGCGACTTCCATTAGCATTTCATTATTCTTTTGTAAAACCTCTTGCACTTTTATCGTTTTTTTATGAGTAATATTATTTATAATTCCCTCTCGTTTGTTTACATATAACATCGTCCGTCTCCTCCTTCGCACATGCAGGAAGAAACTCATTGTTTCTCAATTTATCTATTTACAGATATAGAGGGAGGAACAAGTCGTTTCCTACCTACATCACACATTCTATTTTCGAAATACCTGGGTAACGGAACCGAGTCCGAAGCTGACATTGCTCCTCACCTCCTCAAATGATTATTTTTAGCTATGTATAATTGATACACCGTAATAAAAAAGACCTTTACCCGAGAGCGAGTAAAGGTCTGAACATACATAAATAAGCAACGTTTAATACAACTACATATCATGTAGCCTATATTAAAAACAATTGCACCTCTCCCTCGCCGAGCTTTAGCACTGTATAGCATAGGTTCTTAACCAGCTACATTAAAAAAGACCTTAATTCGATCATTCTTGTTGACCCATTGGCGTCTCTCGACATTTTTGGGCAGTAGCATCTCTCTATACAGGAGCCTCACCTAACAGAGACATATTTAGTTACAAGAAAAATGTTACTCCTATTTAAAATAGATGTCAACACTTTGAATTCAAACTTTTTTTGTTACAACAAGTATTTTTTATATAAATCCAAATTAATAACGACATAAAACCATTCTTTTTCGGTGGGCCAGACGCAATGTAAAAGAAAAGGAGAAACCAAGTGCAGACTCCTTTTCTTTTGCATAGTCGCAACTTATATATCGAAAAAGTAAAACTAATTTATATAGAAAGCGATTTAGACTCGAAACACTCTTATTCTAATACTAATTTTTATGGTTTTTTAATATGTTAAACACCCAGCAATCACAATTCCGATAGAAATTGATAAAAACATAAGGAAAATTCCGACGGCTTGGTTATCTTCTTCGATGCTTTGATTAATGTTAAAACGCGGTGTGCACAATTCGGCTAAATAAAATACAACGATTTGTGCTAAAATTCCAATCCCTCCCCATAAAGCCATATCCATTAGTGAAACAGAATGAGCAGTAGCCGAATACAAAACGATAGCAAGACCAAGAAGCCTTCCTCCAAGTGCGTAGCTTGCTGCACGATTCCCTTTAGCCATTAATGAAAATTCCTTCACTTTTGTTGTCACTTCCATTAGAAACAGACCGATACATAAAAGACCGAGTGAAACTGCTAAATAAAGTAAAAAGTTCATCATTTATAACCCTCCTTTTTAATTCCAACAGGTAAATAATAAGATTCATTTCCCGTAATTTTTTCACCAGCACGTATACCAATACTACTTGCTTTCCCAGCAATTAAAAACGAGCCAAACACATACGATAGCTCTTCGTTCCCTTTTTCAGTCTCAAAAGAAACAACTGGAAGCTTTATGTACTCTTGAAATACAGGGAGTTCTTTTTTATATGTTTGATATGCATTTTGAATTACAACCTTTGTATCTTTGTCACGAATTGTAACCGTATCACCTTCTCTACCAAACGAAGGTTTTTGAACAAAAGAACTCTTTCTTAAGAATTGATCTGGTTCTAAGTATGTAGGAAGCATATATTCTTTAATCCATTGTCGTTCTTCATTCGTATAAAAAGCTCCCATCTCAGCTAATCCCCAAATCAAGCATTGAATCGATTTTGGCTGTAGTAGAAAGGATGAAATAGGATTTATAATAAAAAGTTTTCCTTCCTGTACAAGTCGCAACAACTCAATTCCTACAAAATCTCCAGTTTTAGGATCACGGTCCTCAACTAAATCTTCAATAGGATATGTTTGCCGATACAAAATATCAATTGGTACACCGTCTCTGTCGAGCAAGGCATCTTCAGTAATTCTGAGGTCAGACATTGATACCATTTTATTTTCAACTTGACATAACTGACTCAAATACATAGTAGTATTCCAATCTTCTATATGTTCATGATGCGCTGTGAAAACAACGTTTGGCATTTCTATTCCTTTAGCAAATTCCATTACTGCTTTTGTGATACCAGAAGAAAGAAGACGTTCTTGACTTTCGTTTGGGTCAAGATAATTTAATTCTTTACACACTTCTCCATTCATTTGAAAACATTCTAGAATAAAAGTTGGTGTATCACTATTAAACTCAAGCATTTTGATACGACCATCTGTTAAAGCAAAATCAAACCGTGAAATAACAGATTCAGGAAACAGAGATTTCATTCTGATAAAAGGCAAACTTGAAGATGGAAAGCCAAGTTCAAGAAGCTGATCGTCAGCCAAAGTGCGAAGAAGTCTAGCAGTCTTAAAAAATACTTCTCCCATTCGTTCTGTTGCTAATTGTAAATTTCTAACAGTTTGCTCTGTTATTTCAAAAACATGAAAAAGGCTATACTCACTTCCATATAAGTCAGACCAAAAATGAGGAAATCTTGAATAAAATTGCCTACGTTCCTTTATATAAGTCGACATGATTTAACCTCCAGATCCTCCTTTTGAACCGCTTCCAATTCCCCCTTTAAAATTAGACGAAGCTTGATAGGATTTAAATTCAGGCGAATTTTTGAAAGTTGACTTATTTTGATAATAGTTACCGCTGTAATAATAATGTCCACGATAACTTGAATGATTATCATCACATCGCCACACTCCAAGTTCATCATCAAAGTCCCAATCGGAACAGCTCCTATCATTTGGTTTTGGAGGGAGATCTTTTGTACAACCTGATAAAGTGCTAGTCATTAAAGAAGTAAGAACACCTGTTACTAACCATTTCGTTTTTGTCACCTTCCCACACTCCTTATAGATTATATTACTATTATAAAAGAATTCATGATAAAATAGAAGAAAAAGGAAGAGGGATTACTATTGCGATTAGAATATCGACTTAATGATGAAGCTAAGCAATATCCTGCTTTATGGAACTATCCGGATATTTCTATCTCTGAAACGGTCGCAAGGATGACTTGCGAGTATTTCATAAAAAAAGGAGATACATATGTCGTAACAGCGACCGCGATGGACTCTGATGGAACAGCAGTAATATATGTCAAAAAAGAAACGTTCTTCGAAGATTCTTCAGAAACAATATATTCACATATAGGTTTTGAGATTAGAGAACTACAAGGAGAAAGTTCAATTTTGATAGAAAGTAATGATGTACGGAATCATGAGGATATCTTAACATACCTCCATTCAGATATTTTGTACGTTCATAGGAACGGAATATTAATGGAATTTGCCTTAGACTCTAGGGAGATTGATGAAGATCGAAAGTGCTATGTTTATTATGGAGAATTTACAGGTGAATGCAGATAACATTAAAAAGCTCTATGCTATATAAGTAAAAAACCGCCGCTCTTTTTAGAAGGCTGGCTATGCATAGAAGCGGTCAGGGCCTGTTTTCTGCCACAGGCAAGGTGTAAACAAAAGGAGAACGTAAGTATCGGTTATGTTGGATTCTCTGGATAGTAACGAACTCATATGTCAAAAAAGAAAAATGTTTTCTCAACAAATTAAAAACCTTACGTATAAAACGTAAGGTTTTTTATATAGCCCCACATATGCCGTTCTCTTCTAGATGTCCATAAACCCGCTCTCGCAGGTGGATGTTCTCAAAAACGCTTTCATCTTCCTTCTTAAAAAGATGGCTTGATGGCCACATTTTAATATTGAACTTCCGTATTACTATCATTGGTTTAAGACATACACAAGCTACGTACATCGTAGGTAATTATTATGAACCATAAGTATAAATAGAACCCCGCACGTGCCGTCTCTCGTAAATGTCCAAAAACCCGCTACTCGCAGGTGGATGTTCTCACAGTTGCCTTTCATCTTCCTTCTCAAAGAAAGGCATGATGTTGGCTCCTAAATATCGAACTTCCGTATTACTAACATCGGTTTTAGACATAAATAAGTTACGCACACCGCAGGATGTTTTATTTATTTGTCGTTATCTTATCACATTGTTCGCAACGTGTAAAATAATTTGTTTTTTAAGTATTTGTTGTTTGTGCCCCTATTGTAATACAAATTTTTTTAAGGTGCAATAGGCTACTGTTTTTCTTTCACAATTATATTTTCAGGATAAGAAATCCAATCACTCCAGCTGCCTACATATAATTTTACATTTGTAAAACCAGCCATTTTTAATGTTAATACATTTGGACATGCCGTTACACCAGATCCGCAATAGACAATCGTTTCTTTCTCTTTATCAAGATGCATAAAACGATCTTCTTGTTCCTTTTGCGTCTTAAAAGCACCAGACTCTGTTACACCATTTTTCCAAAAGTAATTTTGCGCAGTTGGAATATGGCCAGCTGCTTTATCAACTGATTCTTCTAATCCTGTAAAACGTTTTGGTTCTCGCGAGTCAATTAGCGCTATATCTGCACGTTTATTAATTTTCGCTTGTAGTTCTTCCATTGTAACAACAAAATCGTTTTGTATAGATGGAATGAACGTCTTCGGTGCAAAGACCGGTATCTCACTCATCACTTCAAAATTTTGTTCCTTCCACGCCGGGAAACCGCCATTTAATACATACACTTTATCATGCCCAAGATAAGTTAAGAGCCACCAAAGGCGAGAAGCCATCGCTCCCCCCTGACTATCGTAGGCCACAACTGTCGTATGTTCATCAATCCCCGCTTGCGAAAGCTTTTGGGCAAATTCTTCTATGTGTGGAAGCGGATGGCGTCCCCCGTGCCTTGTAACCGCACTTGATAAATCTTTATTTAAATCAAAATAGAGCGCAAACGGAATATGTGCTTCATTATATTGTTCTTTTCCCCAATTTGGATTTGTTAAGTCAAAACGGCAATCAATAATTCTAACATGCTCATCTTGTAAATGTTCATGTAACCATTCGACTGTAACGATCATACTTAACGACCTTCTTTCTCTTTTAAACGTCCTACGTATTCCATTACCATCTCTTCTGTTACAATTTTACGTTGCTGTGCAATGCCGTTTTTTGCAAGTTCATTAATTTGTTTTGTTATCATATTAATTACATCAACAGAGAAAGATTTTCCATTTGATGCAAGTGATACAGCCGCTTCAATCGCCGCTTCACGCTGTGCATCTAACTGTAGAAATGCTTTCACCACTTCATTTTGTTTACGAGAATGTGCTGTAATTGCTTCATGTACTTCCATGTCCTCTTCCTCCTACTGTAAGTGCATTGTAAGCCGAATCATGTCACGACATACAATGCCATTTTCCATAATCTCTTCTTCATAATGCTTTGAAAAGTAATCAAAATCAATAGAAAAGATGCGAAATCCACATTTTTGATACAAAGTAAGCTGTGAAACACTAGAATTGCCTGTGCCAATTTCAAGCGTGTGCATATTTTGTTCTTTTGCAGTTCGAATCGCATGCTGTAACAACTGCTTTCCGATGCCTTTTCCCTGCTCTTTTTCAGAAACAGCAATATTCATAATTTCCATTGTACTTGGGCGCGTTTCTAACAATACATACACTCCAATCACATCTTCAAGGCGCTTTGCGACATAAATGATGCCCCGATGGAGATACGATTTCAATTGTCGTTCGCTTGGATCAGCAAGTAATAATAGCTGGAGCGGCGCCTCATTTGGTAAAACATGTTCTATTACTAATTCTCCCATGAAAATTCTCTCTCCTCTTTGTTCTAAACCATACTTGTCTTCCATAAGTAATACAAAGGAGGTCATTATTATGGACAACAATGAAAAGAAGTGCAATATAATCTCCATTGATGAGAAGAAAAAGAAAAACGGTACGTACTCCTATCCAAAATTAACGATAGAAGGAAAACCATATGAGTTCACTTCCTTCGTCTTATGCGGCGAAACGCCAGACGGAAGACGTCTCGTCCTAACTCATATGGTTTCCTCAGATGAATTTGCCGGATTTGTAAAATCATTAGATACTGTACTACAAAAACGTATTGAACGTATTTTTTTCTCTTAATACGTATCTTCTAGTTCATCTTCTAGTATTATTAATTGTTTTCCTAATTCTTCTTTTCGCTGTTCGTATGCAGAAACATCAATTGTTTCCAATAACACAAATAATAAACTTTCATAGTATTGTGTTACATCTTGCATCATAGCTGTTTTCACAAGTTCCCATCTATGAAGCCATTCTTGATTATAATGATTAATAAATAGGCGTTGTTCTTCCGTTACGTAATCTGCTACAAACGGTTCTAACGTTTGCTTCATTTCTTCTTGCATCAATGCTTTATCATTTTTCTCAAAGAAATTTTTCTCGCTTTTAAAATGAGCTAACGCTCTTTTAAATTGTTTTTCTTCTATATTTGGAAATGGATTTTCATGAGTAAGAACGCGATAGTCGTATGTTACCTCTGTCTGAACTACGAGCTGTTCATTTCTTGTAACACATTGCTCTATTACTTCTTGTTGTACATGTTTCATTGTTTCATTTATCCATTTTTCAAGACGCAGTGAAGTTGCACGCATTTCTTGTAATAAGTCATGTTGTAAGAAAGCAATTAACTCCATCATGCACTCTTGTAATTTATCTTTCACATTCCCTTGCGTTCGTAAAGAAGCTGGATTAATAAATTCTGTAAACACATCATTGTAACGTAAAAATAACCGTTGCTTTACATAATACAGAAGTTCTTTTGCTTCATTTTCCAAAGACTTTTCCTCTGTTATTACGCTGTGAGAAGAAATCATGTGAAGCAGTTCTTCGCGTTCTGCTTCATATTTTTTTCGTTGTTGTTCTTTTACTTCATTGCCTTGCATTGCGCTTTCAATCATATTTGCAAGAAGCTTATGACCATTTTGAAGTGCGCTGTATAAAGAATGAACCGACACAAGCATTAAATCCCTCATAATAAACGAAGTGAAAGCTTGTTCAAATTGTGCAAGACCAGATTGCTCTAGAATGCCATACGCTGCTTTCGAAATATCTTTCCCTTGTTTTTCTTCTAATGCAAATAAACTAGATATTGCAAACAAGCGTGGATTACGAATCCCATACTGTAGTAATTGATCGCTAATATATCCTTTTACTGTTTGTAACTCCTCTTCGGACTGTGCTAAATCAGCCGCATTAATTAAGAAAAACATTTTATCAAGCGCAAATGTATCTTTCACACGACCAAGTTGAATTAAAAATTCTCGATCTGCTCGTGAAAATACGTGGTTATAATATGTTACAAATAAAATCGCATCTGCATTTTTTATATACTGGAACGCTACGTCTGTATGGCGAGCGTTAATAGAATCTGCCCCTGGCGTATCTACAAGTGCAATGCCCTGTCTCGTTAACTCACAATCAAAATAAAGCTCCATATACTCTACAAAACATGATTTTTCTTCGCTCGCAACATAATCTGCAAATTCAGCTAACGTTACATGAGACTTTTCTCCTAAACGCTGCTTTACATCATCATATCCACGCTTTACAGCACGTAAAAAACTAAACGTTGTTTTTTGTCTACCACTTGGTGCTGGATATTGCAGTACATCATCAATTTGCAAAAGCGCCTCTTCTAACGAAGTAATCTCACGATAAAATAATTTATAAACAGCCTTTAAGTCCTCAAACAGTGCCGTTTCTGATTTAAACTGGACAATTACCGTGCCATGCGGCAACTCATCTGTTACTGGCAAAATTTGACTAATTGTTGCTGTTGTAGGATTAGGTGATACTGGTAATACCTTCTCCCCTAATAATGCGTTCGCAAAGGAAGATTTCCCAGCACTAAACGCTCCAAATAGCGCCACTGTAAACTGTTTCGCTTCCACACGTTTCCTTTTCTCCATAATTTCTTGTTGTACATGTTTAAGAGCTGGAATGTGCTGTAAAACATCTTCTGCATCCTTAACATGCTCTATGATTTTGGCAATGTTAAGCTTTGTTTCCGTGATTGGTTTCGGCTCATTATTAGTAAGTTCACTCTCTAATTCGCTTTGTGTTTGTAACTGAAATTTTTCGTTTGTTACGTTCTTTGTTTGTTGTAAAGCTGTTTCTATATCTATACTTTGTGAAACAGAAGTACGATTGTGCCATATATCTTGTAAATATTTTTCATACTGATCATACTCTTGCATGCACTGTAATTGTATTGTCTTTGCCTCTTTTATCGATTCATATTGCGCTATTTCTTCTCGTATATGCCCTCTATCAGCTTGTACTTTGCTGTGCAAGAGCGTCAAGCTTTTTTCAAATATATTTTGCGCTTCACGACGATAACGTTTCTTCAATTCATTTGCAACATCTGCTGTATAATGAAGCAAATAGTCTCCAGTAAATCCTGCTCCTTGTTTAATAGTCGCTTCTAGTAATGCAGGAGTAAAATCTACATTTAAATCATGTATTCCTTTTCCAAGCTCTTCTGTGAATAACTCTTTTTTCTTAAAAAAGGAGACAACGTACTCTTTCATATGAAAATCAAGCTGCGTTTCTACTGCTTTCTGTAGTGCCTCATAAAACACTTCTAAACGACGCTGTTTTTCTTGTTCTGTTTTTCCTTTTGAAAACAGTAAACCAACTTTAAATTTTGTAAGCTTCGTTTCCAAATATTGATTTGCTAAATCCCGCATCTCAAACGGCATTAAATACGCATTGTCTAAAATATTTTGCAAACCGCTAAAAAACTGCTCTTTCATTTCTGCTTCTGTATGTTCAATCTGTTTTTCATTTTCTGCAAGCTGTCCTAAAACCACCGTTACGTCTTGAAGTGATAACATCGATGCTAACTCGTTTTGAAACGGTTCCAATTGTTTTTCATATTGTGAATGTAAAAACGAAAAATGTTCTTGTAACAAATAAGATACTTCTCTTTCCATTCCTCTTTTTACATACACATCTTTTTCCTTTACTATCGAGGAAAGGCATTCCTCTAGCTGCCCTAATTCGTTGTGTGAATGATTTGGCATACGTAAAGACGTATAGAATATACCATCTACTTCTATATTCCAATTATAAAATGATTGCGCTACGCTTTTTTGATATGCGTCAAAAGGCAATTCATTTTCTTTATGTTTATCAATTTGATTCACAACAAGATAAACGGTTTTGTTGCGCTGTTTTAACTCTTTAACAAACTGTAAATTTACTTCTGATTGCACATGATTATAATCCATCATATAAAAAATCACATCAGCAAGATGCAATGTAGATTCTGTTGCAAGTTGATGGGCATCATCAGTTGAATCAATACCCGGTGTATCAACAAGAACAATGTCTTCTGGAAGCGGTGCATCAACGCGATAAATATGAATACCAATCACTTCATCACCATTTTTGCAAAGCTCTTTTAATTCTTCTGCTGTATACATACCGTCATACTCGTATTTCTGTCCTGATTTTAAACTAACAACAACGCGATTTTGTCCTTTTTCTATTTTTACAACATTCGCGCTCGTTGGAATCGGACTAGTTGGCAACAATTGATTTTTAAATAAATAATTCATCATTGTTGATTTCCCAGCAGAGAAGTGCCCGCAAAATGCAATCATCAGTTGGTCTTCTTTATACTTTCGTACAACTTCAAGCAACTTTTCGCTCTGTTCAATATCTCCTTTTTTCTGCCATTCTTCATAAAAACAAACGAGTTTTTCTAAACTGTTTGTTTGCATTGTTTTTGTCATCCCCTCGTGCCCCTTTATTCCATGATGTTTCCACCTTATATATATTACTAAATTTTCAGCATCTTCACAGTAAAAAAATAAAAAATCCTTTTCATTCTCTGTGAAAATGAAAAGGATTTCTATGTAGTATAGTTCATTATTTAGTTGCTCCTACTCGATGTAACACATGCTTTGTAACAACTGCATATAAAACAATTGTTCCTCCTAAAAATGCATATACCATATTTATCACACCTTACTTTTTTTGATAATGATTATCAATTTTAAAGATATTGTATCATTAAAGAGAATGATTATCAATATATATTTCAAAAAGAAAAGCTCCCTTTTAGAGAGCTTTCATACTGCCTGTTTTAAAGGAATTGTAGATTGTTGTGCATTTTTATTATAATTCACAAGTGAATTGTTAACAGTTGAAAAATTTTGGAAATTTATACACCTTACAATTCATCCTGTATTATACTTAAAGAAATATCGATAAGGAGATGAAATATGAACAGCATTTCACAAAATGAAAGAATTCATTCTATTGATATGATACGAGGGATTGCTATTTTTGGTATTTTCCTTGTAAATTGGCCTACGTTAGCTGGAATCGAGTCTCGAGATTTAACGACTGTTTACGAAGGATTTGATCGTTACATCCGATTATTTTATGATCTATTTGTCCAAACAAAATTTTACACTATCTTTTCATTTTTATTTGGTCTTGGCTTTTATATTTTTATGAAGCGCGCAGAAGAAAAAACAAAGCATCCAAAATTATTATTTATACGAAGACTACTTATTTTATTTTTATTCGGATTTTTACACTATGTACTACTTTGGGACGGCGACATTTTACATAATTACGCAATAAGTGGCTTCGTACTACTTTTCTTTTATAAAAGACAGCCAAAAACTTTATTAATCTGGTCTCTCATTTTATTAAGTATTTGGGAACTTTTTGTGTTGATGTTGAATTTAGTAGCACTAAATATGACACCTGAAGCACTTGACACTTTATCTGCACCTATCGTTCCCTTGTTAGATTGGAACTTGCAAGTTCAAGATCGCTTTACTACTTTTTACTCAGAAGAAATTAGCGGTTCTCTAATCATGCTACCAGAAACAGTTGGTCTCTTTTTACTCGGTCTATATGCCGGAAAAAAAGAAATGTTTCGCCGCGTAAACGAGATTGATACAAAACTTAAGAAATGGCAAATCATTACCTTCCTTGCTACTTTACCAACATGGGGGATTATTATTACCTACTTTACTATGAACGATCTATACGTACCGTTTTCAATGATTTCATTTATTACACTAAGTGGAAAGACACTATTCATTTTTTATATTTTTACACTTATGCGTCTCTTGCAGCATGCGAAATGGCAAAAGGTATTCCGTCCTTTCCAATATGTTGGCCGCATGGCATTAACGAACTATATCTCGCAAACAATCGTTTCGTTATTCGTATTTGGATTACTATTCAAGGCAAATATTATTTTTCCGCTTTGGGGCGGTACACTTTTTTGTATTGGCTTCTATATCATCCAAATCTTTATCAGCCGCTGGTGGCTCTCTCGTTATCAATACGGACCGCTTGAATATATTTGGCGCCTTGGCACATATGGAAAAGGCATGCCGCTAAAAAAACAAAGCAGTGTCTCATCTTGAGACACTGCTTTCTCTTACGCTTCAGAAACTGTACTTTGTATTGAAATCTGCTCTTCTTTTACCTTCGTTGTCCTTTGCGGAACCATATTAAACACAATATTTAAAAGCACTGCTGATGCACTTCCTAATACAATGCCGTTATCTGTTAAAATACGAACGCTCTCTGGAAGCTGGGAGAATAACGTTGGCACAACGGTAACACCAAGCCCCATTCCTACAGAACACGCCACAATTAATAAGTTTTCCTGTTTTGCAAAGTTAACGCTGCTTAACATTTTAATACCATATGCCATAACCATTCCGAACATAGCAAGCATTGCACCGCCTAGTACTGGCTTTGGAATAATTGTTGTTACTGCTGCAATCTTTGGAATAAATCCAAGGACAATTAGCATACCGCCGCATGTGTAAATGACCACGCGATTACGCACACCCGTTAATTGGACAAGTCCGACATTTTGTGAATATGTCGTATACGGAAATGCGTTAAAAATACCACCTAACACCATCGCAATCCCTTCTGCGCGGTATCCCTTCGCTAACTCTTTTTCACCAATTTCTTTCTTACAAATATCAGATAATGCAAAATATACACCTGTCGCTTCAACAATTCCTACACAAGCAACGAGAATCATTGTAATGACCGGCGTTAATTCAAATGTCGGTGTTCCAAAGTAAAATGGCTGTACTCCATGAAACCAGTCTGCTTGTGCTACTGCTTGTAAGCTTACTTTCCCCATTAACGCAGCAATTGCTGTGCCAAATAATAATCCTAATAAGATCGAAATAGAGCGAATGAACCCGTCAAAAAAACGGTACATGATGATAATAAATAATAATACACCGAATGCTAACGCTAAATTAGATACACTACCGAAGTCTTTACTTCCTACACCACCAGCCATATCGTTCATCGCGACTGGAACTAATGTAACTCCAATAACGGTTACAACTGAACCTGTAACAACTGGCGGAAACAGCTTTACAAGTTTTCCAAACACACGAGCAAATAACACAACGAAAAGTCCTGCTGCAATAATAGAGCCATACACTGCAGATACCCCGTACTGCTTACCAATTGCAATCATTGGTCCAACTGCCGTGAAAGTGCAGCCTAACACAACCGGAAGTCCAATACCGAAGAAGCGATTCGTTAACGCTTGTAAAATCGTCGCAATGCCGCACATTAATAAATCAATTGATACTAAATACATAAGTTCACGCTGATTCAATCCAAGTCCGCCGCCGACAATAAGCGGAACGATAATTGCTCCGGCATACATCGCAAGCATATGTTGAATACCTAAAGACGCAATTTTAAAAGGATGTTGCTTCATCATTCTACCTCCGCTACTTCGTGTTCCACAAAGCGAACTGTCCCGTTGTCAAGCGATGCAATTTCCGCAAGCGATTCTACATGAACACCACTCTCACGCAATTTACTGCCTCCATCTTGAAATGCTTTTTCAATTACAATTCCGATACCTGCTACTGTTGCTCCAGCTTGCTCTACTAAATTTATTAAGCCAAGTGCTGCCTGACCATTTGCTAAAAAGTCATCAATAATAAGAACACGATCGTCTTCGTATATATATTGTTTCGATATAGAGATTTCGTTCGTTTCTTGCTTTGTATAGGAATATACTTTTGCAGTATACATATTATCTTGTAATGTTAACGATTTACGCTTTCTTGCAAAAACAACCGTTACACCAAATTGTAATGCAGCCATCACAGCTGGAGCAATTCCTGAAGACTCAATCGTCACGATTTTTGTAATCTTTTCGTCTTTAAAACGCTTTGCAAACTCTTTTCCGATTTCTTGCATAAGCACTGGATCAATTTGATGATTTAAAAATGCATCTACCTTTAACACATCATCTGACAATACTTTTCCTTCACTCATAATTTTTTCTTTTAATAATTTCATAGTTTGTTCCTCCTCTTATGCAATAAAAAACTCCAAAAGCAGCCTTCACCCAATACAAGTGAGGGACGTGCTTTTGGAGCTTGCAAAAAAAGAATGCAACTATAGTAATATATTCGTCCTCACTCATAGTCGAAGCATTTACGGTACCTCGGTAGAAACTTGCAGGCCATATCCCTGCGATTATATGAGTGTTGCTAACTTATTTATTTTATAGAAGGATTATAACGCACTTTTTTTACTTTGAAAAGTATCTTCTTAAAAAACACGTACAAAAATTATTTATCAACCATTTTCGTTCGACTTTTGCAATCCTTTTCATTCCGTCATCATAATCCACTAATTTCAAAATCAATATTTTTACTCCTATTGTAAATCAACATGAACTTCACATTTTTTTCACATTTCATCATTACAAAAACGGCAAAAAACCATGATTTATCAACTTTTCATCATCAGCATAGTTTTAATTGTATTAATGAACAATTTTTGAAAGCAACGCTGACGATATAGAAATTGTCGGAATTTTTCGTATCATAAAACTGTAAGATTCACTTTCTCAAGGAGGGAGAAACATGGGGGAACGTAAATTACAACAACCGGTGAAGAGAAAACAAAAGGAGAGCTCACTTAAAGGTACATTAATTTTTGTTTTTTTCCTTGGATTCTTTTTAATCTTTACATGGTTTAGTGTATATCAAATTTTTGTAAATCGATTGTAGTATTACTCAGAAATAAGGGGGAGATGAGATATGCACTTGCATAAGTACGAAAAAATTTGGCTCATTTTCGGTATCGGTTCATTATTTGTTTTTTTAGCTGTAATTGGAGTAAGCGCGTTTTATATGGGAAACCAGCCGCCTAGTTGCTTAACGACAATCAATCCAGAAAAAGTAAATGCGACTGCTCCCTTTGATCACCCTGGTGTAAAGCAAGTCGGGAAAGATCATTATCAAGTAACCATTGTCTCACAAGCATTTTCCTTTACACCAAATGTCATTAAAGTGCCAAAAGGGGCCAAAGTTGACTTTGTTGTTGCAACGAAAGATGTTGTACACGGCTTTGAAATTGCGGGAACAAATGTGAATATGATGATCGAGCCCGGCTATGTGAGCACAGCTTCTCAAGTGTTTCACAAAGCTGGTGAGTATTTAATTGTATGCAATGAATATTGCGGAACAGGCCATCATATGATGAGCGCGAAAGTAGAGGTGACTGAGAAATGATCGCACTGCAAGATAAAATAAGTAAACGCGATGCAAAATTAGCAATGGCTCATATCCATGTTGCATTTATCGCTCTATTCTTAGGCGGATTATGCGGACTATTACAAGTACTTGTCCGATCTGGAAAGTTTAATCTTCCAGCTAATATTGGTTATTATCAAGTGTTAACAACACACGGCGTATTACTAGGACTCGTATTAACAACATTTTTTATTATCGGTTTTTTATTTGCTTGTATGAGTAAAACAACAGGCACTCTTTCAAAAGGCGTGCGGAGGACAGGTTGGATTGGCTTTTGGCTTATGACAATCGGGACCGCCCTGACCGCTGTTTTTATACTGTTAAATAAGGCCACCGTTCTCTATACATTTTATGCTCCGCTAAAAGCTCATCCTGGTTTTTACATCGGTCTTACCCTCGTTATTGTCGGCAGTTGGTTTAGCGGTTTTGCAATGTTCGCTCACTATCGCACCTGGAAGAAACACAATAAAGGAAAAGTCGGTCCATTGCTGAGCTTCATGGCTGTTATTACAATGCTCCTTTGGCTTGTTGCAACGATTGGCGTTGCTGCAACAGCACTCGTACAATTCATTCCTTGGAGCCTAGGCATTGTTGATAAAATTGATGTTCTTGTCAGCAGAACATTATTCTGGTATTTTGGTCATCCACTCGTCTATTTTTGGCTTCTTCCTGCTTATATGGCATGGTATGTCATCATTCCAAAAATTATTGGTGGAAAAGTTTTTAGTGATTCTCTCGCTCGTTTATCGTTTATTTTGTTCTTATTGTTTTCCGTTCCAGTTGGATTTCACCACCAATTAACAGAACCTGGAATCGATCCGGGGTGGAAATACTTACAGGTTGTTTTAACATTTATGGTTATTATCCCTTCATTAATGACGGCATTCTCTCTATTTGCATCATTTGAACAATATGGACGTTCAAAAGGAGCAACTGGACTATTCGGTTGGCTTCGTGTGCTTCCATGGTCTGACGCTAGGTTCTTTGCACCGTTCGTTGGAATGCTTATGTTTATCCCAGCCGGAGCTGGAGGACTTGTAAATGCAAGTCATCAATTAAATCAAGTAGTTCATAATACCATCTGGATAACAGGACATTTTCATTTAACATTAGCTACATCTGTTGTACTCACATTTTTTGGAATTGGCTATTGGCTAATCCCCCACTTAACAGGACGTGTATTGACAAAAGAGATGAATCGCCTTGCGATGATTCAAACTTGTGTATGGTCACTTGGAATGTTTTTCATGTCTGCTGGAATGCACTTTGCTGGATTATTAGGAGCTCCGCGCCGCTCTTCTTTTTCCACATACGGCAATGCACCACAAGCAGTTGAATGGATACCATATCAAATTGCCCAAGCAGTTGGCGGCACAATTTTATTTGTCGGAATCATTTTAGCTATCATCATTTTCCTAGACCTTGCTTTCTTCGCACCAAAAGGCCATACTGAATTTCCAGTTGCAGAAGTATCTGATGCATCTGATCAACCACCAATGGTCTTTGAGAACTGGAAACTATGGCTCGGTATTACAGCACTACTTATTTTATTCGCCTACACGATTCCGTTTATAGATATGATTCAAAATGCGCCGCCTGGTTCGAAAGGCTTTAAATTGTGGTAAATGAAAAGCAGAGGGAGCCCCCTCTGCTTCATTTCAAGTATATCTATTGAATCCATGTACCCGAAGGTCTAAATCGAATACATCATTTTTAAAAACTCATAGCGCCCGCCATTTGTCTCTTGAACAAATGTACCAACCGCTTTAAATCCTGCCTTCTTATATACTTTAATTGCCCTTTTATTAAATGTCGCGACTGATAGCGTCATATATTTAGGGTGATATTTTTTTTCACTAAAGGCTAACCCAGCCTTTACAAATTTTAATCCAAGACCATTTCCTGTTATATCAGGCCTCATCCCTAACCCAATGTCCACTGTTTGATTGTCTATCTTATGAAAACTAAAAAAGCCAACCAGCATTTTGTTTTCCTGAACTACAAATGTAGTGTCTACTCTTAATTCATCGTTTAAAAATCCTTCTAAATCTTCCATGTCTGCTTCCATATCATAAAAAGAATATTCCCCTTCATAATGCCAGTTATATGCGATTTCCCTTGCTTCCTCTTGTGTCATCGCTTTAAAAATATACCCCACTCTTTAACCCCCTAGTTCACAAAAAGGAGCTGCAATGAAGCAGCTCCTTTTCCTTTTTATAGTTCATAAATCTCTTTATACTTCGCCTCTAAATAATCTGCTAAATAATTCGCATTCAATCCTTCACCCGTTACATCTTGTAAAATTTCTAAAGGCTTTTTCGTTTTCCCATATTGGTGAATGTTTTTTGTTAACCATTCACGAATTGGTGTCACGTTTCCTTCCGCTAGTAATGCATCATAGTTTGGAATCTCTTCTAACATCTTATGTTTAAATTGCGCTGCGTACATATAACCAAGTGCATAAGATGGGAAGTAGCCAAACGATCCATCTGACCAATGCACATCTTGGAGTACACCCTGTGCATCCGTTTCTGGACGTATACCTAAATAACTTTCCATTTTATCATTCCATGCTGCTGGCAAGTCTTTTACTTCTAATGTTCCATCAAATAATTCTTTCTCCAGTTCATAACGAACCATAACATGAAGCGGGTATGTCAGTTCATCCGCTTCAATACGAATAAAGGAAGGTTTTGACTCATTAATTGCATCATAGAAATCATCTAGTGATACACTTTCAAATTGTCCATCACTAAATTGTTTCAATACATCATAATTCTTCTTCCAAAATGATTTATTACGTCCAATAAAGTTTTCAAAGAATAATGATTGTGATTCATGAATCCCCATTGATGTACCACTGCAAAGCGGTGTACCTTCTAATTCTTCTGAAATATTTTGTTCATATACAGCATGTCCACATTCATGAATTGTTCCGAAAACTGCCATGCGGAAGTCATTCTCATCATAACGAGTCGTAATGCGAACATCCCCTCTATTTAATGTTATTTCAAAAGGATGTATCGTTTCATCTAGACGACCGGCCTCGAAATTATAATTTAATTGTTTTAGTAACCCTAAAGTGAAATTCTTTTGTTGTTCTTTTGAAAAATGTTCAAATAAAGCATTTGTTTTTAATTCTTTATCGGACTTGGAAATTTCTTTTACAAGCGGAACAATACGCTCACGTAGTTGTCCAAATACATGATCTAACACTTCTACCGTAATACCTGGCTCATACATATCTAAAAGCGTATTATATTTATAAGTTTCATAACCCCAATATGTAATAAATTTCTTCTTATATTCAACAATTTTTTCTAAGTATGGCCGAAACATTTCAAAATCAGATTTTTCACGAGCTTCTCCCCAAATACTTTCCGATTTTGCTTGTAATTTGACAAACTCTTCATACTCGGTCTGTGGAATTTTTTTATTCCGATCATACTCTTTGCGGCACTCTTCTACAATTTTCTTCGTTGTTTCAGAAATTTTATTATCTGCAATTAGCTGTTCTAATTCTTTTAAATATCGTTCCATCTCATCAGAAGTCGATAATGAAAAAACCTCTGATGAAAGCATCCCAATTACTTCCGAGCGCTGATCGACACCCTTCTTCGGTGCTCCTGTTCGTAAATCCCAAAATATTAGACTTAATGCTTCCCCGTAATTTCCAATCTTTTTCACATATGCTAAAAATTCTTTTTCTACTTCATATGTAGCAATCGTCATATTATAAAAACCTCCTTTTTCTACCTCACCCTTATTTCGACATAAACAAATAAATTCCTTTTCTAATAGAAAAAAAGCTTAGCAAACGCCAAGCTTTTTCCGATTAAAAAGAGAAAGATGTCACTCTAAAGCACTGTACCTTCTACTGGAAGCACCTGTTTCACAGCTTCTACTACCTTTTCATTTTCATCTTCTGATAGGAATAACGAAATATATCCTTCATCTTCACTCGTACGAATTAAACGACCGATTCCTTGACGAAGACGTAAAATCATATATGGTACATCAACATCCCAAAATGGATCATTCACGTGCTTACGCTTCGCTTCAAATACAGGATCATTTGGAGGGAATGGAAGCGACCAAATAATAACATGAGATAAAGATGAACCTGGAATATCTAAACCTTCCCATAAATGAACCGCACAAAGCACAGTCTCTTCTTCATTTTGGAAACGAGAAACAAGCTGACTAATTTCCTGGTCTCCTTCATATAAGAACGGAACAGACATTTGCTCTTTATTCACATATTCTTTGAACGCCGCAAGCTCTTGTGTTGTGCGGAATAATACAAGCGTGCGTCCATTTGTTTTTTGAATGTTCTCAAGTGTATATTGACATTTTCGTTCCCATTCATTTTCCTTCGTATATGACGGTAAGTACACTTTCATTTGTTCTTCATAATCAAACGGTGAAGCAACAGAGAATGATAAATAATCTTTTACCCCTAAGCTATTTGCAGTAAACGCAAATGAGTCATTTTCTGATAATGTTGCAGATGAAAAGATGTACGGGATTTTTTTGGAGAATACTTTTTCTTGTAGCACTTCTTCTACAGCACGCGGCATAATTACAAGCGTAAAGGAACCATCGCTTTCTTCTCCCCACGTAATTACATTTTTCTCATGCATAAATAAGCGTAATGAATGCTCTAATACATCCAAATGCTCATCAACAATATTTAAATCATATGTGTTTACTGTGTACATTTCACTTTCAAAAACTAGCGCATCGCCGACTTCAGAGATTTTTGCATATAGGCGTTTCGCTTCTTTCGTGACTTTTTCTGTTAATTGAATTTCTAATCGATTAGAACCAGCAATTTCCTTCTTACTTTCTTTAAGCGCCTCAAAAAACTGCTCTGTTTGCCAAATTGTTTCCTCTACTAAATAAGCAAACTCTTCGCGAATATCATTTTGCAGTAGTCGTGTTAAAAGTTGTTCCATCATTGTTTGTTTTAAACGATACGTAAGTGCTTTTTGCGCTGCATACTCCACAAGATGACCTTCATCAAAAACAACGCAGCTACTCTCTGGTAACAATGGCATTTGTCCTTCACGTTTACGCGCATCATATGTCCAAATATGGTCCATATAGAAATCTTGCGAACAAATAATTAAATCTGCAGCTTTACGATAATGTTCACGAGATAATGTTTGTCCGCAGCGATGTCGGGACTCACATGTAAAACAATCTTGGAAATAATCCCACGATACTTTTGACCATTCTTCATCATTTAATAACGGAAACTCTTTGCGATCACCGTAATGAGTAAAGTTTTGCAGCGTTCCATGATCAAATACGAATTGTGGCAATTCATAATATAAATCTTCAATTACTTCTGGAGCTCGTCCACTCATTACATCTTCAAGTTTACGTAAGCATAAATAATTGTCCATTGATTTAGCTAGACGCACATCAACTGATAACCCTAATGCTTCTGATAATTTCGCAATGTCGCCTT
Organism: Bacillus sp. 491mf; assembly: GCF_900112415.1. Classification (GTDB taxonomy): domain Bacteria; phylum Bacillota; class Bacilli; order Bacillales; family Bacillaceae_G; genus Bacillus_A. The sequence goes on along the minus strand of NZ_FOLV01000002.1, from coordinate 278,829 downwards.
CTTCTTTTACTAGCTGTTCAATTAATGTTTCGTCTGCACAAGCAATAACAGCTGGCTTTCCTGTATAGCGCGCATAACAAATTGCATATAGCAGATATACAATCGTTTTTCCTGTTCCAACACCCGCCTCAGCAAACATTACTTTTTTCTCTTGAAATGCTCGTTCTAATTGAAACGCCATAAAAATTTGCTCATCACGCTCTTCAAATCCCTTTTCTGGTAAAACGTCGTAAAATACGTCTCCAATCCACTCATTTAACTTGTCGAAAAAATTATCTTGTTTCCCCACTTCAAATGGCAACTTTTGCTTCGTAAACATGCTATTCCTCCAACTACTCAATTTCTATATAAAAAGACAGAGCAACTCCTCATATAAAGAGCAGTTGCTGTTTTCTTGTTGTTTGCACTACAATTGAGCGAAAAAAGTTTTCCTGAATGAAGGAAAACTTTTCTACTCTATCAATGATTTTAAATATCGCTTATCAATTAAAGTTTCATGTGATAAAGCTGATAAATACTCTTCACGTGCTCTTTCTAACTCATAATCGGCTACGCCGTGAAGGTTTACTTCCTTCTCTAATTCATCATACGTTCGATGAATAGCCTTTTGAATAATGGAAAATTGCAAACCATCCATTAGCGCTTCCTCCTTTAGATTATCGCATAATAGCAAGTATATGCGTTCTAAAGAAGTTTTATACTAATCGCGCGGCGGACGTTTACCGAAATACTGGTAGTAATCAGTGCGAATAAATCCATTAAATAACTTACGTTTCTTCGATGCATCTTTGCCAAACCATTTCTCAAATTCAGGATGGCTTGTTAATACATATAAAGACCACGTATCTAGCGGGCGGAAGGCCTGTCCCATCTCCGCATACATTTTTTCAACAAGAGGCTTTTCACTTAAACGTTCTCCGTATGGAGGATTCGTCACAACGTAACCGTATTCCTCTTTTGTAGTAAAATCTTTTACTTGCATTTGCTTAAATGTAATCAGATCACCAAGTCCTACTTCATCAGCATTATCTTGTGCAACCTGTACCATACGATGATCAATATCTGATCCGATAATTTGAAGCGGTTGATCGTAATTTGCTAAGTCCTCTACTTCTTCACGAGCTATGCGCCAATTTTCTTTACCAACCCAACCCCAACCATCAGAAGCAAATTCACGGTTAAAGCCTGGAGCAATATTTTGACCAATTAACGCCGCTTCAAGTGGAATTGTTCCAGAACCGCAAAATGGATCTACAAACGGACGATCTGGTTTCCAGTTTGTTAACATAATTAACGAAGCTGCCAGCGTTTCTTTTAACGGTGCATCCCCTTGTCCAACGCGGTATCCACGCTTATGAAGCCCAACACCACTTGCATCAATTGTCAACGTTGCCACATCTTTTAATAATGCAATCTCAATACGAAATAGTGGGCCATCCTCTTCAAACCATGTTGTACGTCTATATGTACTTTTCAATTTTTCCACGACAGCTTTTTTTACGATACTTTGACAATCCGGCACACTAAACAATGTAGATTTGATCGATTTACCGATAACAGGGAATTCTCCGTTTTCCGGGATATAATCCCCCCAATTTAGGGCCTTTGTTTTTTCAAATAATTCATCAAATGTTGTTGCCTTAAATTCACCAACTTTAATTTTCACACGATCCGCTGTACGGAGCCATAGATTACTACGACAAATAGCTTTTTCGTCCGCTTCAAACGTTACTTTACCATTGTCTACCTGGCATTCATAACCGAGATTGCGAACTTCTCTTGCAACAAGCGCTTCAATTCCCATTGCAGCAGTTGCAATTAAAGTAACTTTTCCCATCTTCATTCTCCTCATAATGTATAATCAAGCAATAATCAGCAATATAATCCTCTCTGCCGATCAGTAAAATTCATAACATCTTCATTCAATACAATTTCATTAAGTTTACAAAACTTTCTTTACCATTTTAACTCACATTCCAAAACTTCATACAAATAAAAAGCCCTCCTCTTACAAAGGAGAGCTGAACAAATTCATGATTGGTTCATAACGTTCTGTAAGCCATGTTCTGTACCTTTGTACTGCAAACGGCCCACGCCTCGTACTCCGGTGGCAATCATCTATCTACAGAGCAATTGCATCTGTCCTTTCCCATCGTTCATTTCCTTAGGAAAAGTTCCCCTACCAATATTTGGGTTTCTCGCTCGTGGGGTTTACCTCGTTCCACTCCCATCATTTCTTCTGGGACTTCGTCACTGTGGCACTTTAAAGGTAGTCAAACCATATCCAAATGGACTTAGGTTTTTTCCCTGCCGTTAATCCAGCTTTACGCCAAATTACCCTAGCTTATGACTTCGCTAGGCACGAACACTACGACCATCTCAGGTCGTGCGAGCATGGACTTTCCTCTACAACAAAAAGTTGCAGCGATTACCCAAACGTTATGACATGAATTAGTATAGTGGAAACACAAATATTTTGCAACGTTTTTTATCCGAAAAATACTACGAACTTATTTATTCTCTTCCATTACTCGTATAGTTTACTTCCAAATACAGCTTTCTCCAAATTCGAAAGACGTTTTAAAATGTCTGTATTTGTATTGTTATATACTGGTTGCGGAGTCGAAATTGGCGATGGTGTCGGTTGTACTTGTACACTCAACGCTTTTTGTTTTTGTTCTTCCAATTCTTGTTTTAAACGTGCATTTTGCTGCTTTAATTGCTCAACTTCCTTATGAAACGCCTCATAGTCCTTAATAATTAAATCTAAAAACTTATCAACTTCTTCTTGTTGATATCCTCGCATTCCTGTTTTAAACTCTTTTTCTAAAATATCTTTTGCTGTTAACTTAATTTTATCAGAAATCATTCATTCCACCTCAAGCCTTTACCAAAACTTTCATTACTTAAATTTTTTCAGAAACAGCTCATTTTGTCAATCATATATCTTTATTCCACTGTTCTTCTTCTATTATATCTTGTAAATCAGAAAAAAGTATGAAATAACATTGATAATTTTGAGTTTCTGCTTTTTTTCTTCCTACTTCCACCATATATTTAGGACTTCCGGGCTTTTCCTCATCATACATAGCAAGCAAAGCATCACTTTTTTCAATTAAAAATTGATTTTTTAAACGGAATTGCTCTGGGCTTTCATATTTTCGCTTTGTGATGCTATCCACATGATCCGCTTGCGAAAGAATAAATTCATAATACTCCCTATTGTTTTCTTTCCAATTTTCTTCCTGCTCTAAAAAAGGGGTAAATATAGCTAATTTTAAATCCGGGTATTCCAATTGTAAATCAAAGACCACTTCAGCCGTCCATAACTCTACCCCTAATTGCCCACTAATAATTACCCATTCTAATCCTTCATCTAACAACGAAAGTAACCCTTTGCGCACCGCTTTTTTTATGTACTCTACACCAGGATGTTCATTTGAGAAAAGGCCCAGTTCAAATGGTTTATATCCTGTAACAGCTACTACTTTCAAAATAATACGCCCCTTTTCAAAAAAAAAGAACTAGCAATTCGCTAGTTCTAGCATAGCACTTACTTTTTAAACATGCCACCTACATTTGGTCCCATGTTAGGCGCTGGTGATACAGCTGGACTCACATTCGGACCAAATGGCGATACTTGACCGCATGGGGTACATCCGCCGAATCCGCCAACCCCTCCAACTCCAGGGCCGAATCCGCCAACTCCTCCAACTCCAGGGCCGAATCCACCAACTCCTCCAACTCCAGGGCCGAATCCGCCAACTCCTCCAACTCCAGGGCCGAATCCGCCAACTCCTCCAACTCCAGGGCCAGGTCCACCAACTCCTCCAACTACAGTTGGCGGAGCAGGTTGTATAACATTCACGCTAGAGTTTGTTTGTGGGAAATAATGCTGCGACTGTACTACTTGGTGGTGAACATGTTTCATATGCGTTGGATGGATATGAGGTACAATCGTTTTTGAGCATGTGTGTGTTTCACAACATTTTGTCGGATGCACAACTGGCGGTGCTATTGTAATTGGTGAAACTGGGCCCAATCCTCCAAAACAAGGATGACAATGATACATAGTTTTTCTCTCCTCTCACAGTTTGAAAATAACCTTACATTTTACAATATGTGAAAAGAGTAAAAGCCGTTTGTAACAAACACCTATTTCTATATTGGAAATTTGTCTATAAAAATTGTTTAAAATTTGTGAAAATAAAAATAGTTAATGTAATCATAACAAAAAACAAAAGTAAAATAATTCTCTTCACATTCTTCCTCTCCATATACTTTATTTTTAATACTACTGCAATTGTAAAATGGATAGGAAGTCCGAACAACTATTTTTTATGACATTTCATCTGCCAAATTTGGGTATTTTATTAGTCTCCACATATCAAAATATCTTAAGACATTTCCCTATAACTTTTTACACGTCTCTTCCTATATAAAGACCTCAAAAAAACTACCTATATAATTTCAATTTTTTCAACTAACCATTCATAGGAAAGACACCCATGAATGGAAGTTTCACTTTACCCCGCTCTAACGGCTGGTATGAAGCGGAATCAGGAAGAGAATCGAACCATCCGTATGAGCCTAACCATTCATGGGAAAGGCGCCCATGAATGGAAGTTTCACTTTACCCCGCTCTAACGGCTGGTATGAAGCGGGATCAGGAAGAGAATCAAACCATCCGTATGAGCCTGATTGGTTCTACTAACCATTCATGGGAAAATCGCCCATGAATGGAAGTTTCATTTTACAAAAAAACCACCTACTTGTTTGACAATACCGGTAATTTGGTTCATTGCATTCATCATTTGGCCTGCGGTACCCATCATTTTATTAATGTCATAATTTCCGTCAGATGTTTTAAACTGCGACATAAAGCTGGAAAATTGGCTTGGCTGTTGTTTTGTAGAGTTTTGTTTATTCATCATTGGATATGGCGTATGTGGATAAAAAGAAGATTGAGTAGGTTGTTTCGGTGGATAAAACATCGACTGATTCATTTGTGGAAGTTGAAAAGGTTGAAAATAATTAGTGTAATTCATATAGTAAGGCGCAAAAGGATACATATTATAACGTAAGTATGGGTCTTGTTCATTCTGATACATGTTAGAACCTAAGTATGGGTCTTGTTCATTTTGATACATGTTAGAACGCAAGTATGGGTCTTGTTCACTCTGATACATGTTAGAACGCAAATACGGGTCCTGTTCACTCTGATACATGTTAGAACGCAAGTATGGGTCTTGTTCACTCTGATACATGTTAGAACGTTGAAACATGCATTCTCCCTCCTCTAACTGTTTTTTATACAGTTAGAATATGTAATCAAAAAAAAAATGTGTAATCGTCCTATAAATTGCAAATTTTGAATACAAACTTTAAATTTAAAGAAATTTAAATTTTCGAAAAATAAAAAAGTAAGCGTTTGTATGCTACCATTAAATAGAAAGATTCTTATGGGGGAGGAATCAACATGGTATTAGGGGACTTAAAACAAGAATTCGTCATAAAAAAGGGGTATGAACCAGAAGATTTAAATGAGTTACTTGATTTCGCAAGAAATTCTTATCTAAAAGGAAAAATTTGCTTATCAGAGTATAGAAGTATAATTCGTGAATTAGAAACAATAGGGGCTACAAAACCAACTTACGAAACAGAAAAAGATATTATAACAGAAGCATAAAAATAAGAGGGACTTTCCCCTCTTATTACTTACATTGTTCTAAAATATTTTGTAATGTATAATGAATCGCTTGATGCGTTTCAAAAAAACGTTTTCCATTCATTTTCCTCGCAAAGCACTGTAAAGAATTATTTTGTAAATTTGTACATACTTGTTCTATTTGCTGTACATGTATGTATTTAGGCTTTGTACGCTGCAACCACTCCAAAACGAATTGTTTCCATTCTTCTAAGTTTTGATCCACTAAAGATACGAATGGCTTTATATCATGATAAAAATCAAATTCACATTCTTCACTTTCTCTTTTTTTTATAATTGTTTCATCATTATACTCAATTAGTTTTTTTGTTAACTCAATCAATGTTGTATATTCCACTATTCTCACCTATATACTAACGGCTACTATTTGAAATGTTTGTACCCAGTTACCTTTCTCTTCATGATTTAATAATTTCGTTTCCATATGCTTCATATGCATTTCCATAATCTCTACTTTATTAACTACAAATTCTTTTTTATCCTTTAGCGCATGATCAACCCTAAGCGACACGTTCATTTCAAGCAAATCAAGAGTATTTAACATCTGATCCATCTTTTTCATTACATCTTCTTTCTGAACCATTTTCATCTTCAACACGCCTCCCTCTTTGCTTTTTCTTTGTCATGTTAATTCGCCAGCTCTATTTTTACTCCTGCATGCTTGACAAAACTAGTTGTAATTCGGCAAAGAAAGTGATTTTTTGTATGAAGTTTATGAAAGTGGCAACAATACGAAAGGGAGGTGTCGACATTGGCTAAAAATAAAAATGAAAACAAGAAAAAACAACCTCAAAGCAAACAAAATAAACCTGAAACAGGAAATCCAAAATTAGACGGTCCAAATTTTCCTGCGACATAAGACATAAAACTTCCATCAGTGAACATTCTTCTCACTGATGGTTAGTTAAACCAATCGGGCTCTTACGGATGGTTTCATTCCCGCTTTCCACAAAGCGGGATTTTTTTATTATATCATGAATAATACAAACTTTACTTGATTAAGATACCGACATTCTATCCCCTCTCTTCTATCTCCTGTTAAAAAAGGCTATGTAATGAAGCAAAGAAATGTAATTGTTTCTGTTTTTGACAAAACCATGCTGTCATTTCAACCTCTTCTTTCGGTTCTTCAAATAAAAACAGCTTTTCTACATCCACCCCTGTCTGAAACCAATCTTCCTCGGTCTTACGGTGATGAGAAACAACCGAAAATACATCACGAAGCTGCGGCGTATTTTGTTCATTAGTTGTAATGAAATATTGTTCATAATCGAATCTTGATCCTGTGTGAACTGTTTGAGAAGAAAATGTATAAAATAACTCCTTATAAGTTGGATGAAACAATAGCCATGCTAATCGCTTTCCGAGTTCAATTCTCTTTGTTAATGTTTCAAATTGATGTACAGAAAAACCGTATAATTCCCCCGCTATTGTCGGAAATATTACTGCACTAAAATGAAATAATTCTTGAAATTTAAACATGAATGTTTGAAAAATATGTTTTTGATAAAATGGATGCTCAATGATCGGTTCTTGAATGATAGATTGTTCATTAATAATAAGAGCTGTCATAAGTCGTTCCTCGTTTCTTTGCTGCCAAAAATGAGACCATTCCCCTTCCATAAATACCGAAACGGAAAACTTTTGTAATAAATGAAACAATGGCTTTTTCATTCGTTTGCTATATTCGTACAACAGCAACTGTGGATACGCATCTAAAAAAATAAGCCAATTCGCACGTTCATATGTAAGAAATAATTGTTTCCGTATCTCCTTAGATAAAACTTTCGGATAATATTTTCCTTCTAAATCTGTCATATTCCAGCCTGCATTGCGAGACACCATGCTAGCTAAAAACGACCAACGAATTTCTTTATTACGCTCATAATATTCCTTATAAGCATGCGTTCGTGAAATGTTATCCACATTTGCAAGAATCGTTTGTTGCTGAATATCATTTACAAGATATTTTTCTTCATTCGTATAAGAAGATATTTTTCTTTCTTGTCTTATTTTTTCATAGTTGTTTTGTGCAAACATAATGCTCTCACCTCATATCTATCTAAAAAAATAGCCCATTTTTTATTTTTTTTGATATAATCACCTTTGTAAGTAATTCTATGCAATTTGGAGTGGACAAATTATGACCATTCGTTACCCAAACGGAAGAAAGTATACTCAGACTCAACCAACTCATAGCCTGTCACCTATAAGAAAAGATACTTATAGTAACAGAGGAATGTCTCTTGAAGAGGAACTGAACGAAACAAATCAATACTATTTAACTCACAATATTGCTTGTGTGCATAAAAAGCCGACCCCTCTTCAAATCGTAAAGGTCGATTACCCAAAACGAAGCGCTGCCGTAATTAAAGAAGCGTACTTTAAGCAACCTTCTACAACTGATTACAACGGTGTGTACAAAGGCAAGTACATTGATTTTGAAGCGAAAGAAACGAGAAATAAAACGAGTTTTCCTTTACAAAACTTCCATCTTCATCAAATCAATCATATGAAAGAAGTATTAGCTCATAGCGGAATTGCATTCGTTATTATTAAATTTACTCTTTACGATGAATTTTATTTATTGGATGCAAAACATATCGTGACATTTTGGAATCGCCAAGAAGCTGGTGGACGTAAATCCATTACGAAAGAAGAAGTGGAAGAATGTGGATACTTATTACAATGTGGTTATCATCCCCGCATTGATTATATCCACACACTAGACACACTTTATTTTTCATGATAGAGTCAACAATAAGGCTCATTTTTCGACTTTTGGGGAGAAAATGAAAGGTAGGAGAAAGTATAATGTCAGAAAATTATCGTTCTCGTGAAGAACGAAAACAAGTTCAAAAACAGAAGCAAGAACATCCTAAACAAGAGAAACCAAAGAAAAAAGGTTCTTTTCTACGTAAATTTCTAATCGCTTGCTTATTGATCGGCATTGTGACACTAGTAGCTGGAGTTTCTGCTTTCTTTGTTATGGTAAAAGATGCTCCAAAACTAGATAAAGCAAAACTTGTAAATCCATTATCAACAAAGTTTTATGATAAAGACGGAAAGTTCATATATGAATACGGCGCTGAGAAGCGAACGAATGTCACATATGACCAAGTTCCAAAAGTAGTTGAAAGTGCCTTCCTAGCTACAGAGGATTCACGCTTTTACGAGCACAATGGGATTGATTTTAAGCGAACTACAAAAGCAATCTTCGAAAACGTGACAGGTGATTTTGGTTCTCAAGGCGGTAGTACTATTACACAACAAGTTATTAAAAACTATTTCTTGACGAGGAAAAAAACAGCAGAACGTAAAGTACAAGAATGGTATTTATCTTACAAGCTAGAGCAGCAATATTCAAAACATGAAATTCTAGAAATGTACTTAAACAAAATTAACTTAGGTAACCGTTCTTACGGAATTGCAACTGCTGCGCAAAATTATTACGGAAAAGATTTAAAAGATTTAAAATTACACGAAGCAGCGATGCTTGCAGGATTACCACAAGGTCCTAATAATTATGATCCTACGAAGCCGCAAAATGTGAAGGCTGCGACAGAGCGACGCGACACAGTATTATATTTAATGAACAGACATGGCTATATTACAAAGCAAGAGATGGACGATGCTAAGAAAATCCCGGTAACAGAAGGTCTTCAACCATCTCAAGAAGCAACACAAATGCCGTATCAAGCATATTTTGATGCTGCTGTAAAAGAAATCGAGTCAGAAATTAAAGATGTGAACATTGGTTCTGATGGTCTTAATATCTATTTAGCATTAGATACAAAAGCTCAAGATTTTGCGGATAAAATGTTGAACACTGAAGAGATCATTAACTATCCTGATGAAAAATTCCAAGGTGCATTCGCATTTATGGATACTGAAACAGGCGCAGTACGTGCACTCGGTAGCGGACGCGGTGAAAATAAAGCAACATTTAAAGGACATAATATAGCTGTTGATACGACAACGCGCCAAGTTGGTTCAACAATGAAGCCGATTTTTGACTACGGCCCTGCTGTTGAATACAAACAATGGTCTACGTATCACCAAGTTGATGACTCAACATACTATTATGAAACAGACCGAAAACGAGAAGTACGAAATTTTGACAACGGTCATAAAGGTACAATGTCTATGCGTGAAGCATTAGCGCAATCACGAAACGTTCCAGCTGTAAAAATCGCGAATGAAGTCGGACGAGATAAAGCACAAGCTTTCGCTGAAGGACTTGGTTTTACTTTTGGAAAAGATGGCGCTGTAGAATCATCAGCAATTGGTAGTAATGGAGCTTCTCCACTCACAGTTGCAGGAGCATATGCAGCTTACGGAAGTGGCGGTATATATCATAAACCACATTTCGTCACAAAAGTTGTCTATCCAGATGGGAAAGAAGTAAACTTTACTCCAAAAGGAAAACGAGTGATGAAGGATTCTACAGCATACATGGTTACTGATATGATGCGTAGTGTTGTAAAATCTAGTACTGGTACTGGTAAAGCGGCAAATATTCCTTCATTAGACGTTGCTGGTAAAACAGGAACAACAAACTATTCTACAGAAGACCTTAGGAAATACGATTTCCCTGATTCCGCAAGTCCTGATAGTTGGTTTGCAGGTTTTACACCACAATATACGATGGCTGTATGGACAGGGTATGACAAACCAAGTGAAGGCTATATTGACAAAAATACATCACCTATCGCACAGCGTATATTTAAAGCGATGATGAGTGAATTTGGAAGTGATACATCTCGCTTTGAAATGCCAAGTAGTGTAGAACGCATCGGTAACGAACTTTATGTAAAAGGTGCAAAAAAAGATGATATTCCAAAAATCAATGTAGATGCACCATCTTTAAATGCCTCATATGATGCTGCATCGCAATCCATTGCTTTAAGTTGGTCAGCTTCAGACGATTCAGACGTATCTTATTCTGTAAGCTATAAAGGTAGTGACGGGTCTGGCGGCAGTCCACAAATAAGTGGTACAAGTGCAACAATTAGCGGTGTCAAACCTGGCGCTACTTATACGATCTCACTTGTTGCGAAAAAGACTGGTGGTACTAGTACCCCAGCAACTAAAACCGTAGTCGTACCTGGCGGTGATGATACTAAGAAAAAAGCCGATGATGACGCAGCTAAGAAAAAGGCTGATGATGACGCTAAGAAAAAAGCCGATGATGATGCAAGAAAGAAAGCTGATGAAGAGGCTAAGAAAAAAGCTGATGATGACGCTAAGAAGAAAGCCGAAGAAGAAGCTAAGAGAAAAGCTGATGAAGAGGCTAAAAAGAAAGCTGATGAAGAAAAAAATAAACCACCAGTTGATAAGCCTCTAGTTCCACCAGCAAATACTCAGTAATTATGATAGTAAAAAAAGAAGCCATCTCCCTAACGGGAAGATGGCTTCTTTTGCATAATAAGTACTTTTACATATAACTTTTCCATTTCTTCATACAACTGTGTGAGCTGAATGAAGGAATGGTAATGATTTGGCTTATTCATAATGAATGAAAATCGTTCTAAAAAGTTAACTGGCTTTTTCTCAAGTCTGTCGATTTGTTCGCTCATATTTTGTAAACTTGTAACAGGTGTTCCATTCATCCAGTGTAAAATGGATAAAAGATGTCCTGCAAATTGCACCATCGGATCTTTCGCTTCTTTTTTGTTTCGATTTCGAAATAACATAGAAATCTCTTCTTTTTGTTCTTTCCATAAGCCTAATACAGTAGGAATGCTCATTTCCATCTCATTCCATGGCTTATATCCCTGCTCAATATCAAAGAAAAAGTACGTCTCCTCTAAAAGCTCCCCAAATGATCTCTCTGCATTGTATTCGATGACATTCATATCTTCAAAGAAAGGGTTGCACCGAAAGTCATTCGGTATTTCAAGTACTTGCTTCATTTCTTTTTCTTCTCCTTCATGCGCTTCTTTCCTTCACGACATAACTCTAATAGCTGGCATTCTTCACACTGCGGACGCTGTGCCTTACAGTGATAACGCCCAAAGAATATCATGCGGTGATGTGTTACGCCCCACTCTTCTATCGGTACTTTCTTCATTAACGTCTTTTCTACTTCTAACACAGAATCTTTCCATTTACATAAGGCAAGTCGTTTACTTACGCGCTCTACGTGCGTATCAACTGCAATTGCTGGAACACCAAATGCAACAGAGACAACAACGTTTGCTGTTTTTCGTCCTACACCTGGTAGCTTCGTTAATTCATCTCGGTCTTGCGGCACCTCTCCGCCATATTCATCAATAAGCATATGGCATAGCTTTTGAATATTTTTCGCCTTATTTCTGTACAAACCAATCGAGCGAATATCTTGCTGTAATTCTTCTAAAGACACCTTTAAATAATCTTCTGGTGTTTTATATTTCTGAAATAAACTTTTTGTTACTTTATTTACTAGAACATCTGTACACTGTGCAGATAGCGCAACCGCAATAACAAGTTCAAATGCGTTGTCATGATTCAGTTCACAATGTGCTTCCGGATACATCTCTCCCATTACATCGAGACAGTGTCTAATTTGTGTTTTATTTAGCATTATTTCCTCCTACCATTACTGCTCTAACCAATTATAAAATGGTACTTTTCCAGTATACTTCGTTTCTTGGCGTGATACTTGCTGATTCCGCTGTTGACTTTCTCTAAATTTCCGGCCTTGATTTTGTGCTTGATCGACTGTCTTAATACCGTTCTTCTTCCATTCAAACAGGATACGATCAATATAACGGAAGTTCAGTTTTCCACTCATAACAGCTTCACGAAGGGCTGCTTGAATTAAAAGAGGATCGTGATGATCTTGATCTTGCCACATCGCTAACGTCTCACACTCAAATGGAGATAAGGGTCTGCCAAATTCATGCTCAAATACTGTATATAAATTTATTTGTAATTGTTTTTGTTCTCGCTCTTCTTCTTCAATGTTTTCACTCATTAAAAAATGTAATATTTTTTCCCAAAGAGGCTGAAGTGAATAACTTTCACAAATCATTGCCCCAGGTTTCCGGCCTCCTTCTAAAGCTAAAAAACCTTTCTGAATTAACGCCTGAATAATCTCCATACACTTTGTTTGTGTAATCGTCATTCGCTCTGCAATTTCTCCTGGTGTCGGAAAAGAGTTTCCTGATTCTAAAAATGTGTGTACATGCAAAAGTACCATAAACTCAATTTCGTTTAAACCAAGTTTTTTGTAATGCATCATTAATAATTTTGGAATCGCAATACTACCTTGTTCAAACCATTCCAACATGATTTTCTTCTTCATATTCAAACACCTCGCTTTCTAGTATAACACACCTTTTCGTATTTCTTTTTGGCACAATTCGTCAAAAAAACCTCCCTTTCATATAGGGAGGTATCATTTGAACTGTCGAATAAAAAAACAGTTTGTAGAAGTCAGAATGAAAGAACTGTGCTTAGCCTTCCATTTTGTTCTTCATAAATCTATGAATACGTTCTAACGCTTTCTCTAGCTGTTCTAGTGAAGTCGCATACGATAAACGAACATTGTTCGGTGCTCCGAATCCTGTTCCTGGAACAAGAGCAACTTTTTCTTCTTCTAACAACGCTTTTGCCCATTCATCAACCGTTTCATAACCAGCTAATGCGACTGCTTCTTTTACATTGGGGAACAAATAGAATGCTCCTTGTGGTTTAATACAAGTGAACCCAGGAATTTGAATTAGCTTATCATACACGATATTTAGTCGTTCTTCAAATGCTCTGCGCATGATTTCTACAGGCTGTTGATCACCAGCATAAGCAGCAATCGTTCCGTACTGTGCAATTGAAGTAGGGTTTGACGTGCTGTGACTCGCTAAGTTTGTCATTGCCTTAATGAGTTCTTTATTACCTGCTGCATAGCCAATACGCCATCCTGTCATCGAATGCGATTTTGATACACCGTTAATAATAAGCGTTTGTTCTTGTAATTCGTTAGAAAGCTGAGCAATTGATGTATACTCGGCATCGCCATAAATTAACTTCTCATAAATTTCATCAGAAACGATTAAAATGTCATGCTCTAAACATACTTGTCCAAGCTGTTGTAGCTCTTCTTTACTATAAATCATCCCTGTTGGGTTGCTAGGTGAGTTAATAATTACAGCTTTCGTTTTCTCTGTAATTACTTGACGTAATTGCTCCGGTGTTATTTTGTAATGATTTTCTTCCAAACCATCTACATATACTGGCTCTCCGCCTGCAAGCTTCACTTGTTCTGGATAACTTACCCAATACGGAGTTGGAATAATAACTTCATCACCTTCATCAAGTAACACTTGAAACAACGTATATAAAGCGTGTTTTGCACCGTTACATACAATAATTTGAGATGGTTCATAAGATATGCCTTGGTCACGCTCAAATTTTTTGATAATTTCTTGTTTTAGCGCAGCTAATCCACCAGTTGGTGTATATTTTGTATAACCTTCTAACATTGCTTTATAGGCAGCTTCTATAATATGCTCTGGCGTATTAAAGTCAGGCTCTCCTGCTCCTAAGCCAATCACATCATGTCCTTCCGCTTTTAACGCTTGTGCCTTTGCTGTAATTTCTAACGTTGAAGATGGTGTTAGAGCAGCTACTCGCTTTGCTAATTTCATCCTGAGTTCCCCCTGCACTTATTTTTCAATACTATATCGTTTCAAAAACTTACCATCTTGAAAAGCAAGATAATAGTAAGTATAACGATTTTCATCATCAATATATGTAACTTCCCATAATGGAACATTGTTTTCGGCGCCTAATTTTGCTTTGACAAATTGCTTTGGTTTTCGTTCCTTTGCAACAATTTGCAATGCTTCTTTTTCAGAGATACCTTTGCTTGCTTTTTGCACCAAAATTTCTCCTTTTTTCTCAGGCACCCAAACGATATATTGTTCTCCTTTTTCATTCACACCTTGTACAACTTCATATGGAGTTTTGCCGTTATAATAATCGATTTTTGTTACGTTTGTGAGTTTTGCTTTTTCCTTTGCAACCTCAACTGTTTTCGATTCTTTCGGAACTTTTTTCTCCATAGACGTATTATAAATGTGACCCCCGTATAAAACAATTGCAACGATTACAATCAAAATTGTCAAAATCCACTTTTTCATTGTATCACTACGTTCTGTAAATCGTAAAAATTGCTGTCTCTTTTTCATTTTCGTCTAATGCTAATCCGAACATCAGATCTTTTTCTTTTAATGTTCGATTTAAACTATCAACAACCTTATATAAATCCGACGAGTACGTCAGACGCGTCGTTGATAATACTTCAATTTTCTTCTCCATGCAAACTCCTCCGTTACACAAAATTTCTAATTATAAAAGAACGCATTGCGGTTACAATAAGGGTACATTCTTTCCAACCCCTGCTTCATCACCCATCTATTATAGCAGGACATGTTCTTCAAAAAAAGGTTTGAAGTCGAAAACCGTTGTATTTCTATATTTAATGTATGAAAAAATAAAAATTCCTCCTACCCACATGTTACGCCTGAAGCAAATGTGCTTCAGGCGTTAACTTTTATAAAGTGAAATTTTCATTAGTTTTGAGTCTTATTCCCCCCAAAAAAAGTGGGATAAATTTATCTCAAGTTCCTCTACTGATGAAATTTCTACTCTTACTCCATTTTTTTGATTAAATCGTCTAATGGTCCTTCATACAGTGGAATACTTGGAATCGATTGAAGAAATCGTTTTCCGTAAAAAGATGCAGTAAGACGACGATCTAACACAAACACTGTTCCTGTATCCGTTGTTGTACGAATAAGACGGCCGAACCCTTGTTTAAAACGAAGAATTGCTTGCGGCAGAGCTAGTTGTGTAAATGGATCTTCTCCCTTTTCTTTTAATCGTTCACCTTTCGCTTGCATCATCGGCTGATGCGGTGATGTGAATGGAAGACGCACGATAACAAGACAACTTAATGCTTCTCCTGGTATGTCAATTCCTTCCCAAAAACTGCTTGTTCCTAATAAAACGGCCTTTTCAAACTCTTGAAACTTTCGAATCATTCTAGTGCGACTACGGTTATGAACACTTTGTGTTAATAAAAGGAATTCTTCTAGCTCATCGATCTTCTTTAATACCTCATATACTTCTTTTAACATTTCGTATGATGTAAATAAAACGAGCATTCGACCATTTGTAGCTTTCGCAATTTTTGTAATATGGTTCGAAACCGCTTTTACATACTCATCTTCCCTTACATGTTTAATATGCGGAACATCTGTTGAAACCATTAACTTTACTTTCTCTTCATAATGAAACGGTGATGGGATCGTTACTGTATTTGGTGTAAAATCCTCTAAACCAAGCTCCGCTTCTATATAATCAAACGTATCATTTACCGTTAAAGTGGCTGAGGTAAATATAACACTTCGTTTTCGCGCCAAAAATTGATCAGCAAATAAATCACTAATATTAACGGGCTGCGCGTATAAAATCGTTGCATGGATAGTTCCTTTCGTTTCAGCTTCCATCCATGTCACATGGCTCGTTTCTTCTAAAATAAGTATCCGTAACGATTGGGTCATTTTAGAAAGAACTTCAGTAAGATGCACAAACTCTCCGGTAACCATATGTAGTTCCCATTCACTTTGCTTTTGCAATATTTCACATTGTTTTTCTAATAGCGTAAGTACTCGCCCTAATTGGTGAACAAAACGATCTGTTAATTCCACAATACTGCGCCAAAGCTTACCTCTTTCCTTCTTTACATCATAACGATAAATAAGCGGGATATTTCCAGATACATGTTCCTGCTTTGTTTTTTGAAATATAAACGTGCGCATCATTTGAAATAATTCATCTGCATCAAACTTTATTTCTTTCAACATATAGCTAATCGTTTGAAACGTAGAACGTGAAGCAGTTTGTGATTGCTTCATCATATCATACGCTTTAGCTAATACATTAGATGTTTCTAGCGTACCAAATCGTGATAACACGATTTGAAAATACATACAAGAAAATTGCTCTCCTAACGCTTTACTTGCCGTTTCCTCAAGATGATGAGCTTCATCAAAGATAATATGTTCACATGAAGCAAGCAATGGTTCTCTACTTGCAAAATCCTGAAATAACAACGTATGATTTGTGACAACAACATCTGCAAATAACGCTTTGTTTTTAGCACGTTGGTAAAAGCAGCGGCTAAACCAGGCGCTTTGCATCCGACTCGGACTATGAGCATCACTGCAAATTCGTTCCCACAATAGCTTCCCGCCAGCTGGAATATTCAGCTCATCTCGATCTCCTGATTCTGTATCAAGGAGCCAAACTAAAATTTTCGCTTTCGTTAATGCATTATCATAATTGTTTTCAATTTCTCCCAATGCATGCTCAAATTTATGCAAACACAAATAATGCTTTCTTCCTTTTAACATTGCTACTTCAAATGGAAACGGAAGTATCGTTTTCAGCAGCGGGATTTCTTTTGCTAAAATTTGTTGCTGCAGCTGCACCGTTTGTGTGCTTATGACTACTGGTTGTTCTGTTTCTTTCGCATAAAAAATACTAGGGAGTAAATATGCTAACGTTTTTCCTGTACCTGTTCCTGCTTCAATTAACGAAAAACGAGCGTCTCGAAGCGCTTCGTAAACCTCATTTATCATCATTTGCTGCCCTTCTCTTTTTTCAAAAGACGGCATTACTTCCCTTAATCGGTGCATCGTTTCTGTTAAAAAAGAAGAAAAGTCAGTAGGAGAATCATCTCCAATCTGCAATGTATAATTACGTTTACCTAAAGCAATATTCCGATAGATGTCATATTGCTTCTCATCATCTGTTCCATGCATCATTTTATTTAAAATACATGCAGACATAATATCTCCAATGTTACTTTGAAACATATCACTTAGCTCATATAGCGATTGCAACGTAACGAGTGGCAAACTTTCCATTTTAGAAAGTAATTGTAAAAATATCTCTGCTGTTGCCATTGCATCACTATCAGCACGATGAGGCTGGTCATGATCAAAACCATACCTTTTGGCTAAATCGCGTAATTTATAACTATCAGCTGTTGGCAATAAAATATGCGCCAGCTCAACTGTATCAATTTTCGAACATGTTATTTCTGAGAATCCAGCTAGCCGTAATTCTTCTTTCAAAAAATTCCAATCAAAATGAACGTTATGCGCAACGAAGTACGCACCTTGTAATAGTTCAATAATCATCGGCGCCACATCTCGGAATAACGGAGCTTGTTTCACAAGTGTTTCATCAATCCCCGTCAATTCTGTAATAAATGGTGGAATGTCCCGTTCGGGGTTTACAAAAGAAGAGAAAATTTCAAGAATTTCTCCATCCTCTACAACAACTGCTGCAATTTGAGTAATTCTATCTTTTCCATCTTTCCAGGCATTCCCTGTCGTTTCTAAATCGACTACGACATAACGCTTACTCATCAATGACACCTCAATTTCTTACCTTTGCCCAACAAAATTTCTATAGTGTTACTATACCACGTTTTCCATCATCTTAATGAAAAGATACGAAAAATGAAATGATTTTGCTTTCCCATAAGAAAAGCTATCTCTTTTTTTCAGAGATAGCTTTTCTTATCCATTATAAAACCGTGCCTGCTTTTTCCGCTCCAAGCATTTCCACAATTTGATTATTATCATCTAAAACAGCAATTTTCGGAATATGTGTTAATACTTTGTCTTCTGAAACGAGTCCGTAGCAAATTATAATCACTTTATCCCCTGGTTGAACAAGACGAGCAGCTGCACCATTTAAACAAATGACCCCCGTACCGCGTTCTCCTTTTATTACATATGTTTCTAGACGTGCACCATTATTATTGTTCACAATTTGTACTTTCTCATTTTCCACAATCCCGACTGCATCCATTAGATCTTCATCGATTGTAATACTTCCTACATAATTTAAGTTTGCTTCTGTTACTGTACCGCGATGTAACTTCGCTCTCATCATTGTGCGAAACATAGTTGCTCCCCCTTATTGAACCGTAAATGTAATATTATCTATTAGTCGTGCATTTTCAAACTTTACAGCAATTGCAATAATCATACGTCCGTTTATTTGCTGGGCCTCAGTTAAATTCGGATACGCATATATATCAGCATAATCGACCATACCATGTGTATTTATTTCAATATATTCTTTAATGAAGTTCGTAATCTGTTCTGGACTACGTTCTCCTTTAACGATTTTCTCTTTTGCCATACATAAGCTTTTATATAAATGCGGTGCCTCTTGGCGTTCCCTTTCTGATAAGTAAACGTTGCGAGAACTGCGTGCTAATCCATCTTCTTCCCTTACAATGTCAACTGGCACAATTGTAACAGGAAAATTATAGTCACCAACAAATCCTTCAATAACCGCTACTTGTTGTGCATCTTTCATCCCAAAATACGCACGATTTGGCATTGTAATATTGAAAAGCTTCATCAATACTGTTACAACGCCTTCAAAATGACCAGGTCGCTGCCTTCCGCATAAAACATTCGTGCGCTTTATCACTTCAATATTCGTTGTTCGCTCTTCTGGATACATTTCTTCAACACTTGGATAAAATAAATAATCCACTTCTACTTCACGTGCTAAGCGCTCATCGCGCTCAATATCACGCGGATAACGGTCTAAATCTTCATTCGGACCAAATTGCAACGGATTTACAAATATACTTAATATAACAATATCATTTTCTTTTTTCGCTTGTCTCAGTAACGTCAAATGCCCTTCATGTAAAAACCCCATCGTTGGAACGAATCCAACTTTCTTTCCACTTGCACGAAGTTCACTTGCGATTTGCTGCATCTCTTGCACTGTTGTAATAATATTCATTACTGCTTTCCTCCGTATAGCGCTAAACATTCTTCTTCTTTCATCGTAAACGAATGTACTTTCTCTGGAAATTGTCTTAGCTTTACTTCATGAACATATTGTCCAATTCCTCTTACAATTTCTTCTTGTACAGACGTATATTGCTTCACAAATTTCGGAACACGATTAACACCATACGTAATCAAATCATGATAAACAAGAACTTGACCATCTGTTTGATTCCCAGCGCCAATTCCAATAGTCGGAATCATTAATTGCTTTGTTACAAGTTCCGCTAATTGCATCGGTACACATTCTAATACAAGTGCAATTGCTCCTGCCTCTTCACACCTTTTCGCATCTTCAAGCAATTTTTTCGCACTTTCTGCATCTTTCCCTTGCACTTTGTAGCCACCTAGCACACCGACAGATTGCGGAGTTAATCCTAAATGAGCTACAACTGGAATACCTGCATTTGTAAGGAAACGAATGATTGATACAACTTCATCTGCTCCTTCAACTTTTACAGCATGCGCACCGCTTTCTTGAATAATGCGGCGTGCGTTATTCATCGTTTCTGGCAGTGAAACGTGATAAGACATAAATGGCATATCCGTTACAACAAATGTATTTTTCGCACCGCGGCGCACTGCTTTTGTATGATGAATCATATCATCAACTGTTACTGGAATTGTTGAATCATATCCGAGCACAACCATTCCAAGAGAGTCTCCAACTAAAATCATATCAACTTCTGCTTCTTCAGCAAACTTTGCCGATGGATAATCATACGCAGTTACCATCGCAATCGGCTCATTTTGTTCTTTCATTTTCAAAAAATCCGTCACAGTTTTCACGAATTTCTCCTCCTTTATCTGGAGAGAGGAGATGGCCGGATGAAAAAACATATAAAAAAACCCTTCTGACCGTAAAAAGGCAGAAGGGTAGTATCATTCGGCAATATTCATCCCTCTGTCCTAGTCCTATTTTGGATCAAGGCAGAACCACATGTTTATTTTGATTTTCCCACATAGCGGTGCAGTTCCTATTGATACTGCCCATATTCGCCCTTATTATAACAAATAGCAAAACATAATTGCTATACTTTTCTAAAAAAGAAAATCATTTTCACATATAATAGCCCTTTGCTTTTTTTAGCAAAGGGCTCTATATAAATACAAATCTAATGAACAATAAATATGAAAGAAATGAAAAATAGCTTCTAAACGTTTCACTTTACTTCAATATCTGCGGAATGAATATGATGTACAATCCCGTCATGATCTTCAAGTACAAGGACACCGTCAGCTGTAATTCCTTTTGCAATTCCCGTAATTGTATTTGTCATCGTCCGCGCTGTAATTTCTTTTCCGATACTCACAGCGTAACTTTCCCAAAGAAGCTTAATCACTGAAAAACCACGTTCTAAATATTCTTTATATAGCTTTTCCATCTGCAAAAAGATTTGCTGCATCAGTTCAGCTCGTACAATCATTTTTCCGGATTCAATTGCTAATGAGGTAGCTATGTGCTGGATATCTTCAGCAAAATGCTCTTGCTTTTGATTCACATTAATGCCAATTCCAATAATAACAGCATTAATTTTATCAGGATCTGCTTGCATTTCTGTTAAAATGCCAACTACTTTCTTCCCATTAATTAAAATATCGTTCGGCCATTTAATGCCAACAGAAAGATTTGTGCATTTTTCAATAGCCTGCGCTACGCTCACGGCGGCTAACAATGTTAATTGCGGTGCTTGATGAATCGGAATTGCCGGGCGCAAAATAATGCTCATCCAAATTCCTGTCCCTTTTGGTGAGTACCACTTTCTGCTCAATCGGCCACGACCTGCTGTTTGCTCCTCTGCAACAACAATGGTTCCTTCAGCCGCTCCTTCATAAGCAAGACGAGCTGCGATTTGCTGTGTAGATGTTACTGACTCTTCAAAGTATACCGTTCGGCCTAGAAACTCTGTTTGTAAGCCAAGCTGAATTTCATTTGCCGTTACTTTGTCTGGTTTACTTGCAATCCGGTACCCTAAGCGTCTTACAGCTTCTAGCTCATATCCTTCTTCTCTAAGGACCTCCATGTGCTTCCACACAGCTGTTCTTGAGCATCCAAGCTTCTCACTAATCGTTTGACCTGATAGAAACTCATCATTAGCTTCAGAGAGGATTTGCAATAACTGTTTTCTTATAGCAGATTGCATCTATGCAGCCACTCCTTTATATACTCTTTCTCATTTTTTAATCGTCCGGATACAACTTCTTCTTCAATTTTTTGCAATGCATCAGCAACCCACGGTCCGGCTTGTTCCGTTGACCATGCTAATAAATCATTGCCACTAACTTGCAACTCTTGACGATTTGAAATTGGTAAGTCTTCATATACCTTTTCGACACGCTCAACATTCGAATGTAAATATGTATTCATTACGCCTTCGTATACGCGCTCCGCCATAACAGCAACATCTTTCCCTGCTTTATATAATAAAAATGCATCCCACTCTTGTTTTTCTCGTGCTTTTACATATAATATAACGGATACAATCTCTTTAATTTTTTTATTTGAGAATTTCCATTGTCGTAAAAAAACAGATGGATGTTCTTCTCTAACACAATATAAAAAGAACGCCCACGCTTCAATATCATTTTTAAAAAAGCTCCAATTATGCTCGGCCGCTTTTGAAATGAAGTCTCCGCACATTTGTAAATAAGGTAAATGCTCATATAATTTCGTTTCTACTAATAGCTGAAGTCCTTTTGCACAATGTGTACCGACAAGTAACTTTTCAAATTCAACTGCAATTCTTTCGATTGCGATATGTTCTAGTAAATGTCCATATTCTATAATGGCTTGTTTTGTTCTTTCTTCTAATGTAAAACCTAGTGAACTAACAAAGCGAATACCGCGCATCATTCGAAGAGCATCTTCTTGAAAACGGTCAACTGAATTTCCAACAGTTGCGATTTCCTTCTTGGCAATCGCTTCTTGTCCGCCAAATAAATCAACGATTTCTCCCGTTTCTTTCATTGCAATTGCATTCATTGTAAAATCACGGCGCTGCAAATCTTCATCTAACGAACGAACAAATTGCACACTGCTAGGACGCCTGAAATCTTCATAATCGCCTTCTGTTCGAAATGTCGTCACTTCATATGGAATGTCTTCTTGTAAAACAATAACCGTCCCGTGTTCAATTCCAACAGGAACGTGACGCGGAAATAGACGCATTACATCTTCCGGCAGAGCCGATGTCGCAATATCGATATCACCAATTGATCTACCAATAATATAATCGCGGACACTCCCACCTACAAAATAAGCTTCAAAGCCGTTCTCTGTTAACGTCTTAATAATTGAAGCTGCTCGTTTAAATCGTTGCATGTTTGTCATCCCTTAGTATGTCATAGTATATTGCTTCATATTGTGAAACAATCATTTCTGAGCCAAATTGTTCATACGCCACTTGGATAGAACGCTCGGCCATTTTAGCATGTAATGTATCATCTTGAAGAAGCTGCACAGCTTGCTGCGAAACGCATTCTATATCTCCTACTTCACATATGTATCCCGTTTCTCCGTGTTGAATGACTTCTGGAATCCCGCCAGTACGTGTAGCAATACAAGGGACACCGCACGCCATTGCCTCAAGTAATACGAGTCCAAAACTTTCCTTTTCAGACAACAGAAGCATGAGATCACTCATCGCCAAAAGCTCTGCCACATTATCTTGTTTCCCTAAAAATAAAACCTGATTCTCGATATCTAAATGCTTTACAAGCTGTACAATGGTACAAAACTCAGGACCATCACCAACGAGTAATAGTTTTGCTTTTACTTGTTTTACAATGAGAGCAAATGATTTCACAACATCCTGAACACGCTTTACTTTACGAAAGTTCGAAATATGAATTAATACTTTTTCGTCTTCTTGTATACCATATTCTTTTCTTAATTGTGACATATCACGCTGAAAATACACACGCTCATCAATAAAATTATAAACTGTTTGAATTTCTTTTTTTGTTTTTATTAATTCATACGTTTCTTCAATAAGTGAATGTGAGACAGCTGTCACAACATCAGATTGCTCAATTCCAAAACGAATTAAATTATTTAAAGAAGGATCAGACCCGAGTACTGTGATGTCTGTTCCGTGCAATGTCGTGACAATTTTAATATTCTCTCCAATCATTTGCTTTGCCAAATATGCGCAAACCGCATGCGGAATTGCATAATGTACATGCAATATATCTAACTTTTCTCTCTGTGCTACTTCTGCCATTTTACTTGCTAACGCTAAGTCATACGGAGGGTATTGGAAAACAGAATATTGATTCACTGTTACTTCATGAAAATAAATATTCGGATATACTTTATTTAAACGAAATGGCAATCCTGATGTAATAAAGTGAATTTCATGTCCACGCTCTGCTAACAACTTTCCTAATTCCGTTCCAACCACTCCAGAACCGCCAACAGAAGGATAACAAGTAATCCCTATTTTTAATTTCATTTTACTCCCCCTATTAAATCTTGATCTAATAGAATTGGTCTTTTGCTCATAAACCCTTCTGCATACATCACGCCAACTTCTTTTCCAAACATTTTTTCCCGTGCTACAACTGTCTCAACATATCCTTCCGTCAATGGCGTCATAACACCGCCTGGCCCTTTAGTAAATTGACTTTCATATGCCTCTAACGCAGCGATCTTGTCAGAAATAGAAGAACTAATATCAATGCAAAAATCTGGTTTATGAAAACCATTAATCATATAAAAATTGAGTGATTGCACACGATGCGGCGGAAATTCCGGCATATATTTACGAATTCCCGCTGAGAAAATGGCTTCTTCTACAAGTTTGGCGCAATTCGCATGATCTGGGTGACGATCTTCATAAAATGGTACGAATACAATTTGTGGTTTATATGTACGGATGATTTTCACGATTTCTTGAATATACTCTTCCTTCATATAGAGGCCTCGGTCTGGCATCGCTAAGTTCATACGTTTTTTGACACCAAGTGTGTGAGCAGCTTTCATTGCTTCCTGTTTTCGCAGCTCTACCGTTCCATTAGAAGAAAGATTTGCCTCAGTTAAATCACAAATCCCTACTTCATATCCTTGTTTTGTATATTTTGCTATCGTGCCTGCCATGCCAATTTCAACGTCATCGGCATGGGCACCAAAAGCTAATATATGTAATCCGTTCATGTTATTCCCCTCGTTTTCGTAACTTTCGATAATCTAAATCGCCACGCTCTAATGCATGCATTAAAAGCTCCGCACTTGCCATATTCGTTGCAAGCGGAATGGAATATACATCACATAAACGAAGAAGTGCATTCACGTCAGGTTCATGTGGCTGTGATGTCAACGGATCACGGAAGAAGATCACCATGTCTAAATCATTTTTTGCAATCATTGCACCAATTTCCTGATCTCCACCAAGCGGACCAGATTGGTATCTTGTCACAGACATACCTGTCGCCTCCATAATTCGAAGACCAGTCGTTCCTGTTGCAAACAACATATGCTTTTCTAAAATAGGTTGGTATGCATATGCAAACGAGACCATATCATTTTTCTTTTTATCATGGGCAATTAAGGCAATCTTCATCTTCATTTTTCCCCTTTAGTCAATAATATTTTCTAAACCATATACAAGATGATCTAAGTTCATCACTGTTTCAATAGAAAGTTTTACTCCTGACATAAATGATGCACGGTTAAAAGAATCATGACGAATTGTTAACATTTGTCCATCTCCGCCAAATAGTACTTCTTGATGTGCAATTAATCCTGGTAAACGTACGCTATGAATATGAATACCATCAACATTTGCACCGCGTGCACCTTCTAATTGTTCTGTTTCATTTGGATGTCCTTGTTGTTTTGACTCACGATTTTGACGAATTAAATCCGCTGTTTTCACAGCTGTACCAGACGGAGCATCTAATTTTTGGTCGTGATGTAATTCAATAATCTCAACATCTTGGAAATATTTCGCTGCCATTTGCGAAAACTTCATCATTAAAACAGCTCCAACTGCAAAGTTTGGTGCAATGATTGTACCAACTTGTTTTTCTTTTGCCGTTTCTGTTAATTGTTGTAATTCATCTTCTGTAAAGCCTGTTGTTCCGATGACAGAACGAATTCCTCGCTCTACTGCAAGTGTTACATGTTTTTTTCCGATTTCTGGTGTTGTTAAATCTAGCAAAACATCCGCTTCTACTTCATCTAAACAAGTATGTAAATCTGTATAAATTGGAGCATCTATGTTAGGCAATCCAGCAATGTCAGAAATTTTCTTGCCACCATGTTTATAATCAACAGCAGCAACTAAATTGAAATGCGGTGTTCTTTCCATAAGAAGTACCGCCTCATGCCCCATACGGCCTCTCGGTCCTGCAATAATTACTTTAATTTCTTTCATTATTCTTTCTCTCCCTCTTCTTTACGTGTCCAGCGATCCTTATCACGCGTATTAAACTTTTCCATAACTATATTATGAGCTGTTTCTAAATCGATGTTTAAGCTATTTGCCATACAAATCATCACAAATAATACATCTCCAAGCTCTTCTTCAATTGTACGCTCTTTTTCTGTGCTTTTCTTTGGTTTTTCACCATAATAATGATTAATTTCCCTCGCAAGCTCCCCCATCTCTTCTGTCAAACGAGCTAGCATTGCAAGCGGACTAAAGTATCCTTCTTTAAATTGACCAATATATGCATCTACTTCCTTTTGCAGATCTTTCATTGTTTTTTGTTCCATGATGTTCACCTCTAATCCTTCCATTATCATGTTAGCCAATTCATAACGATTTGACAAATGTTATCGCTTATTTATCACGTTTTTGAGGATACAAATCCCTTTCTAATCTTGAATGAACAGTTCCCTCTATCTCCATGATTAATATGTGTGAAGTTTTCTTGCCAATTTTTCTATATATTACGTATACTATCCATAAGAACAAGCTGTGATTATCACTACATACTAGGGGGATTCGCATGAAATTAAATTTAAAAATTCGAAACATTCTTTTCATCCTAATTGGTTCTGCTATTTTCTCATTTGGTATCGTTAATTTTAATATTGAAAACCATTTAGCAGAAGGCGGCTTTACTGGGATTACATTGCTGCTTTACTTTCAATTTTCACTGGATCCTTCCTATACAAACTTACTCTTAAATATACCAATCTTTTTTATCGGTTGGAAAATGCTCGGTCGTACAACATTTTTGTACACATTAATCGGGACATTTAGTGTTTCATTATTTCTTTGGGTGTTCCAGCGCTATGATGCGTTTAATTTACATTTAAACCTCCAAAATGATATGACACTCGCCGCTTTATTTGCTGGTTTATTTATCGGGGTTGGATTAGGAATCATTTTCAAGTATGGTGGTACAACAGGTGGTGTTGATATTATTGCACGACTTGCTCATAAATATATCGGCTGGAGTATGGGGAAAACGATGTTTATGTTTGATGCCGTAGTCATTATCATCTCAATCCTTACATATTTATCATACCGAGAAGGAATGTATACATTAGTTGCTGTCTTTATCGGAGCAAAAGTCATTGATTTTATGCAAGAAGGTGCGTACGCTGCAAAAGGAGCAACAATTATATCTGAGAAAAATGATGAAATAGCCGAAAAAATATTATCAGAGATGGACCGCGGAGCAACTTTCTTAAAAGGAATTGGTACATACACAAAAATAGAACGACATGTTTTATATTGCGTTGTTGCGAAAAATGAAATCGTAAAACTGAAAAGTATTATTACATCTGTTGATCCTCATGCTTTCGTTGCTGTAAGTGATGTGCATGATGTTGTTGGGGAAGGGTTTACATTAGATGAGAATAAAAACCCGTTACATAATTAATTATGTAGATTCTTCGCAATCACTCATTTTCTTTCTAAACAAAAGACAAGAAAAGATTTCGAACACGAGAACCTTTCTTGTCTTTTTGAATTTTAAAAGAAAAATTTTGTTTTTTATTGTCCTAAAAAGCCTTCATTGGGTCACTTTACCCGTCGTACTTTTTAGAATTTTCATGATTTAAAGAACTAATTATTACTAGATTAAACCAGTTTTTTTATTGTATTATATTTCCTAGAGATTATATATTACATTAGGGAGTGGAGCTATTTGACTACTGAAACTCTTATGTTATCAAGTAAAGAAGTATATGTATTAATCAGTCTGTTTCATCATGAAACAATGATTAAAATTGAAAGTTCACTCGATAATTGGTTGGATGTTAGGTAAAAATGCATACAAATAATAAAATAAAATCTTTTTATTTTTCATGAGGTGCATAATGGACAAATATAACGGCAACAACATAGAAGATTGTATACAAATATTAATACCATACGATATAAGAAATATTGTCGGGGCCTTCGTATGGTTTTTTATGAATTTTTTTCTACTCATCATTCTATTCATATTTCCACCGCACGCTATATATTCTTACGCGGCTCTTCCGTTTTATGTGATATGTAATCTATGGAGTATTTGGATTTTGATTTATAAGCCTCGGCAGCCTCAATTGCAGCATTTACTATATTCCGGATTTGTCGCATTCAGTATTTTATTTTGCAGCTTTATAGCTGTTCAAAAGTTAGCTTACGAATTCGTAGAACTAGAGTCACCTTTATTTTTTATCCTATCGCTGATTGCATATGGCTTAATTGTTTATAAATCCGAGTTATTCTGGATTGAATATTTTACAGCCCGCTTAAGAGGGATAACTGATCCAGATGTAAAAATTCCTAAAATCGTACTTTTTTCAGGCTTAGGCTATATGATTGGGCAAGTTAGTATTGGGATTTTGAGCCAAAAATCTATAGCGATTGTGTTGATCATTATCTTATCATTTGTTTCAATTGTTTTCCTGGCTCTAAGTACCCATTTGTATTTTTACTTTGATTTCAAAAAACAATTCATTATTTCAGGACATTCAAACATATTACATTCTCAAAAGAAGCCTAAACTTACAAGAAAGGAAAGAAGGCAACACTATTAGATTATGAAACGAAAGCATAACGATAAAGAGACAGCTTAACATATAAATACCACTATACCCCCTCTTTTAGGCGGAGAGCGCAACTGGCCGTGCATAGAAGCGGTCATTCGGTATTTAAAACGAAGGGAGAAAATGAATGCAAGTCATGTTGTATTCTACATAACGGTGACTTATAAAGAAAAGTGGAGCCGACTGTTTAGGCAGAACTAGACAAAGATGTCGAAAAATGAAAATAGATTTATAAAGAGGCAATATAATCAGTCATAGGCTCTGCACTAGAAAAACGAGTTGAATTTTATGGGGAGATTTATATGGAAAAATATCATGGAAAAAGCACAGAACAAATTATGCAAACATTGATGCCCTTTAGTGTTAGATCAAGTGTCATTATGGTATGGGTTGTTATTAACTTTATGGTCTTAACACCATTTTTATTTCCTCCGACCTTTACCATATATTTATATATAATTTTACCTTTTCTTTTGATATCTAATATATGGGGTATTTGGGTATTTTTTCATAAACCACATGAGTTAAGATTGGTACACATATTATATAATGGATTCATGGGAGCAACTTTTTCTTTCGGAAGCTTCATAGTGATTCAAAAATTTGCTTATACTTTTATTAAGATTGAAACACCGCTGTTTTTTATTGTTACTTTTTCTCTTTACATTTTTACAATTTACAAACTAATTTCCCTTGGAATAAAAAGTTTTTTAAGACGATTAAACAATGAGGAAAAAGACAACATAAAAATTTCTCCAATTGTGTATGTTTCAGGGCTGGGATATATTATTGGGCAGATATGTATAGGTTCATTATCGCAAAATGGTTTAGCAATCCTCTTAATTTTAATCTTTTCTTTACTGGCTGTTGTGTTTGGTATATATGGTATACATCTTTATTTTTATTTTGATCTAAAAAAGCAAAAAACAAGTTAGATTCCTTTAATTCTCAACATAAAACAAATACTAAACTTACAAGAAAAGAAAGAAGACAATAATATCGGATTATAAAACAATAGCATAACGATAAAGAAGGTAGCTTAACATATAAATGTTAATTAAAAAACCAACACAAACCCTCTCTTTTTAGAGGAAGAGAGCAACTGGCCGTACATAGAAGCGGCCAGATCCTTTTCCTGCCACAGCCATGTTTAAGGAAAAAATGAGTGCAAATTCTGTTGTATTCTACATAGCAGCGACTTATAAAGAAAAGCGGAGCCGACTGTTTAGGCCCGTTGGCTAAGGGTCTTTCACACAGAAGATGTTTTTTACCTTCTCGTGTGGAAGGTTCTTAGACATGAGGGCTTAGGAGGCAGAGCTAGACAAAGATGTCGAAGCATGAAACTAAATATGCTCCCTCAACTTTTCTAAATCCTCATGAATCAAATCCAATAAACTACGATTATAAAAGATTGAAGCGGGGTGGAATGTCGGGAAAATTGTATAGGTTTTCTCTGTCCAAGTATAGGTTGTGCTATTAGGATTTTCTAGTCGCCGAACAGGTTGCGTAAACAATTGACCGTGCATCTCTGACACCTTTTTATCTGAACCAACTAAACGTTTGAGGGCAATGTTTCCGAGTGTAACAATAATAGGTGCATGAATATGCTCAATTTCGTAATCTAAAATTGAAG
Organism: Bacillus sp. 491mf; assembly: GCF_900112415.1. Taxonomy (GTDB): domain Bacteria; phylum Bacillota; class Bacilli; order Bacillales; family Bacillaceae_G; genus Bacillus_A. The sequence continues at coordinate 248,599 of NZ_FOLV01000002.1, read as the reverse complement.
CGTGAGCAAGTATTTCCTGCTGATTTGGCGTACGGTTGTACTTACGCTTCACAATTTCTCCATTCCTTTCTCGTTTCTCGCCCCATTTATACGGACGACTACGTACTGCACTCGTAATGTATACTTCTTCCCTTGTTATACCAATTCTCTCAAGAAAGTCCATAAGCTGTTTACCAGCTCTTCCGCTAAAAGGGATCCCGTTATGAAATTCTGTTTCACCCGGCGCTTCTCCTACAAGCATCAATTTTGGATTTTGTGGTCCTTGTCCATATACAAAGCCTTCAACAGGATAGGAAGACATTCGCTCTCTTGCTTGCTTCACTAATTGCTCTGGATATTTCATGTTTATCACCTCTTGCATGTTATACTTTTATTAAAGTACAATTTGAAACGTCCTTGAACATGGAACCTACCGCCTAAAACTCAAATTACACAAGCGATACCCTGTCTTTGAAAGTAACATGATAACTGCCCGTTTCCTTACATTTCTCCGCTAATTGTAGTCTTCCTTCAGTACTTAATAGGCTCGGCGTATATTTTCTAAGTAAATAAACTAAACAGTCGGCTCCGCTTTTCTTTATAATTCGCTGCTACGCAAAATATAATATACTCACTACTAGCTTGCTCCTTTTGTTTTAAACATTGCATGTGACAAACAAAGAACTAACTGTTTCTATGCACAGCCAGATGCTCTCATCCCCGCCTAAAAAGAAAGTTTTTATACCTTTTTATATAATCATAAAAACAAAAATCCAAAAGAAAAAGACTATCAAAATCGATAGCCTTTAATCATCATTACGTTGCATTCCTGTATAAATTAATACGAGACGAAGCAGTTCAAATACTGCTACGGCCGCTGCCGCAACATACGTAAGAGCTGCTGCATTTAATACTTTACGAGCTTGACCATATTCATCCGTTGTTACAATACCAAGCGCTTCAATTTGCTTCATTGCCCGTTTTGATGCATCAAATTCAACTGGTAATGTAACAAGCTGGAATAACACTCCGCCTGCTATCAAAATAATTCCTAATAACAACAAATTTGCCATATGTGCAAACAAACCAATCATAATAAAAACCCACGACATGTTTGAACCAAAATTTGCGATAGGAACAAGCGAATGACGGACTCTCATAAAACTATAATCTTTTGCGTCTTGAATCGCATGTCCAACTTCGTGTGCAGCTACTGCCGTACCAGCAACAGAATGACTATAATAGTTACCTGTCGATAAACGAACTGTTTTCGATCTTGGATCATAGTGATCAGATAAATGCCCTGGCGTTTCCTCTACCGCTACATTATACAAACCATTCTCATCTAAAATCTTACGAGCCACTTCTGCTCCTGTCATACCAGAAGTTGAATACACTTGTGAGTATTTACTATATGCGCTGCGTACTCTAGACTGTGCATACATCGGTATGATCATGATGATAGCAAAGTAAATTAAGTAGAAACCCATCATGAACCTCCCATTGAATTTTATTATATAGTAATAACCATTCTATTTTTTTCCCATAACATTGTCAACAAAGAAACCTTACAACATAGCTTTTATCTTTCACTTCGTTTGAAAAAAACTATCTATTTTTGGAATGAAGCGTACTTTTTTGTTTTTCTTTTTCTCCTTTATATTTTCTCCAGCCCACATAAGTTAATGTAAAAATAATAATTCCACCCGTTACAGTCATAAACCATATAAGTGAAGAATCTACCTCATCCTTTTTCGCTGTACGAAAAATTTTTGTCAAATCATCTTTTATTATTTTCACTTGCGTTTGTCCGTTCTTATTTTGGATCATCATATAACGAAATTCATCTAAGTATGACAAATGAGAATTCACACGTTGCAACTCTTCTTCAGACAAATCAACCATTAAACTTGGATAAATAATATCAAACTCATGCAAAAATACGTTTAATGCCTCTTGAAAATGATCATGCTCTTCCTTTTGCATTGCATTTTCAATTTTCCCAAATGTACTCATCACATTTTCTTCTCGTTCCACCCAAAGCGGCTGATATTTCGACACTTCTGCATCCATCACAAGACGAAGCGCGAGCACATCATCTATTTTTATTTGTTTATTAATCCCTTGTCGTTCTAATGATTGTAGTGCTTTATCATAAGCAAGAGAAATTACACGAATATGCTCCGGTGCTATTTTCTTTTTTTGATCAATCGTTAAAAATTGTTTTGAAAAATATGTTAACAGTTGCGTCGCTTTGTCATACTCTTCTTGTTTCACCAATTGCAACGAGTCATCTAATAACTCAGTTATCTCATTCCAACTAGCTGCATATATCCGAACAGGAAACAATATAAACATAAACGCTATGATTCCAGCTAATACTTTTTTCATTCTTGTCCCCCCTATAGCTTCTAGTTCAATATATGAACAAGTGGACAAGAATAGACCTTGAACCTATTACAATGAAAGTAAGAGGTTAATTTTCTGATGAGGCATTACAATTTTCTATATGTAATCCTCTCTTTTTTATAAAAAAACGATATAGAAAATAACAACAAGCACTTCCAAGCAAAATCAGTAACAAAATGATACAGGCTGCATGCATAAAGAATTGTTCTGGTAACATACGAATAATCGGATCAGTATCTGGATCAAACAACCAATAATCGTTTTGAAAAAGAAGTTCATGAAAAAATACAAAACTCTTTTCAAAATTGATTGCGATTGGGAGTATGAGTGCGATCGGAAAAATAATTGTAAAAATCGCTGCATGGAGCAAAACCTTTTCCTTTTGTTTTCGTATAAGATAAACTCCTCCGATAAAAGATATACAAATACCTATGTACATAGCATATTGAATGGCAACAAGAATATTTTTCACATCAACAAAATGAATCCTTCCCTTCTCAGACATTTCTAAAGTTGGGAAATGTAATGGTTTATGATAAAAAGGAGAAAGATAAGTAATAAGCGCATCATAATTTTGAATAATTGCTTCTTTTGTCATACTTGCCATTTGCGGTATATTTAACATATCAATCTCTACGTAATAAATTCCTTTCCCATATACAACACACATAACTGCAATTGAGAAAATACTAAAAGCAATACAAAAAGGAACAACACATAATAAGACTCCGTTCCAAATTTTCGAATATACGCTGTGTGAATTCATTCCTCTGCTCCATTCCCTATTTTTTATTTATCCCGCTATTAAGATAGTTTTGGGGATAACTGCCCGTAAAAGCCCGATTGGTGAGAACTTTCCATCAGTGGGGATAACCCGCCCCACTGATGGAAGTTTCACTTTACAAAGAAAGCGTTAATCTTTTTTCTCTTAGACAAAAATAATATGTAGTAGCCAATACAACGATACTAAGCCAAAATGTAAAATAGCCAATTTGGCGTTCATACATATACATAACACTATATTTCGGCATTTGTCCCCATACATAATCGATAACATCATTATGTAATGTCCAAATAACTGTAATGATAAAATGCCAATATTTTATTCGATAAAATGGTGCGTATAAAAGTCCTTGTACAGCCATTGCCATATGAAAAACAATGAGTATATATCCTCCTATCCCAATATATCCAATTACAATAAGAGTTAATACATTTACTACAACAGCCCAAATTCCATATTTGATTAATGTTACCACCGCTAAAGCTTCCATTAGTCCCCAATTTTTCTTTTGTATAAACGCAATTAATACAAACACAAAAAACAAACTTGCTGTTGGACTATCTGGAACAAACGGCCAAAAAATAGCCGGCGTTTCTATTAGTTGATTTTTATACCAAATATACCCATAAATTGTTCCTAATATATTAATAATGAGCAAAATCCATAGAAAAGAACGTTGTCTTAATAACAAATAAATATATGCCAAAATAGAACTACCTCAACTTTCCAAAATGAACATCACTGTGATGCATAAACTGTAGCATGAATGCATTTGGTTACAACCCTACTGCTATTGACGAGGAATAACCCCCACTAATAAGAGTCTTACTTTATTATAGCAAATTCTCTTCCTAAAATAGAAAAACTGACTACAAAATTGTAGTCAGCTCTTATTTATCCCGCTATTCGCGGACATTAAGACCTCCACTGATGGAAGTTTCACTTTATTTTTTGTTATATTTTCCAATAAATTCCGACATTTTTTTCAACTCTTCATCTGTTCCTTTAAAAACCCCTTTTGGCATTGCGCCTTTTCCATCTTTTGCAATTTTTGCAATTTCTTCTGGCTTTAATGTCAAATTTTGCAATGCTGGAGCTGCTGCTCCCCCTTGTAAGTTTTCACCGTGACAAGTTAAACATGTATTTTTTTGCATAAGTTTATAACCGTCATCATTTTTATCAACTTGTACCGTTTTTACAATCGCACCTTGTTTTTTTGCAGCTGCCCAGTCATGCGTAGCAACAGATTCCCACGTTAGGAAAACGATAGATGCCAATGCTAAAAGCATAAATCCTGTTGCAACTGGACGCTTAAATGGTCTGCGTTCTGGCCCCCGATCAAGAAATGGAGCAAGTAATAATGCGCCAAATGCGATACCCGGCATAATAAATGCACCAATGACCGTATACGGACCAGATGCGTAAGAATATTTTAACAATTGGTATAGAAATAAGAAATACCAGTCTGGAAGTGGTATATAACCTGTATCTGTAGGATCTGCAATTCTTTCCAATGGCGATGGATGCGCCACCGTCAAACAAAGATAGCCAATTAAAAAGACTGCACCAACCATCCACTCTTTTAATAAAAAGTTTGGCCAAAATGCTTCCGTTTTCCCTGGATACTCCGAGTAATCTTTTGGAATATTCGGTTTTCTAACAGCAGGTACTCGCGAGTCTCCGACAAACTTCATTCCTTTGCCGCGATGCATAGTCTCCCTCCTTTAATTATGTTCTCCCTTTAAATCTAATATCATCTTATAGCGGACCAGAAATACCTTGTTTGCGAATCATAAGGAAGTGAACTGCCATTAATCCGAGAAGTGCAGCTGGCAAGAAGAATACGTGAATAGCAAAGAAGCGAGTTAATGTTTGAGCACCGACAATTTCGGAGTGGCCGGCAAGCAACGTTTTTACATAAGGTCCAATAAGTGGTGTTTGTTCTGCAATTTGAATCCCTACTTTAGTTGCGAATAATGCCTTCATATCCCATGGTAATAAATATCCTGTAAAACCTAATCCTAACATAACAAAGAAAATAAGAACTCCAACAATCCAGTTTAATTCACGAGGCTTTTTATAAGCACCTTGAAAGAAAACTCGAAGTGTATGTAAAAACATCATCACGATAACGAGACTAGCTCCCCAGTGATGCATACCGCGAACAATTTGTCCATATGCCACTTCATTTTGTAAGTAATAGACAGATTCCCACGCATTTTTTATATCTGGTACATAATACATTGTCAAAAACATTCCTGATAAAATTTGAATAACAGTTACAAAAAATGTAAGACCACCAAAGCAGTAAACAAAGGCAGAAAAGTGATGCGCTGGGTTCACATGTTCCGGCACTTCATGGTCTGCAATATCGCGCCACAAAGGCGTAATATCAAGCCGTTCATCTACCCAATCATAAATTTTATTTAACATCTACTTTGCCCCCCCTTGTGGCTTCGCTTTCCCTAAATAAAGCGTTCCATCTTTCACCTTTGACTCATACACATCAAGCGGCGCAAGCGGAGGTGTTCCCTTTATGTTCTTTCCATCTTTCGAATAACGCCCCCCGTGACACGGGCAATAAAATTGATTTGGATGTGACTTGTCCGAATTCCAGTTTACTGTACATCCTAAATGCTTACAAATTGGAGAAAATGCCACAATGTCTCCGCTTTCATCTTTGTGTACCCAAGCTGACTTTGGTTCTTCTGATTTATACCAACCGTCAACTTGTTTCACCTTAAAATCGAAGCGTTTCGGTTCAGTCGTAATATCTTTCACCTGCGCGACTGGAACCATCTCTCCCCCTGCTTCTTTCCTTAGAACTGGGTCAAGCGCAAAACGCGTCATTGGCATTAAAATCCCTGCCGCCATAAATCCTCCTACACCTGTAAGAGTGTAGTTCAAAAACTGCCTTCTTGACACCCTGTGTTCTCTCTCACTCACGAAAATTTCCCCCCTCTATCAGAAATTGTCCCCCGTGAAAAATTGAAATAAAAGATAAAAACTAGGACACTATCATGATATAATACCCTACTACATTGGTCAATATCATACTAATTCAAATAATTAAAACCTTCTATTAATTATTTATTTTCCCATTTTTCAGTCAATATTTCCATAATATTTTTTATTTGTGCATGAACTATTTCTCTTTTCGCTTGATCACTAAGCTGGTTTAATGGTAGTGCTGGTAAACAAAATAATTGTTCTGATAAATCGTGCTCCATTTCTTTCCAAGAAAAATCACTTGTAATTAGCGCAATATGCTTCAAGTCTTTCTCTTTTAAATAGTTCGTCCATTCACATAGACGTTGGCGCTCACTTACATACGCTCCTTCTACATACGTAAATGGTGGTAATAAGAATACTCTACCTTTATACTCTCTCTCTAGCTCTCTAGTTAAAGTAGAAATAAATTCTCCTTCTACAGCAGCTGTCTTCATTCCCTTTTCAAACGAAACTGAAAGAAGCGGTATAATTCCTGTATCAATATATTCTCTCGATTTTTCATATTGTTCTACATCTGCTACAGCCCATTTCAACGTAATACCCTCCTTTTCCCTTTATTTCTCCTCTAACAATGTAATTCAACTGATTACAAAAAATTTACTTTATTTCTATTAAACCATACAGATAAAGGTAAAAAAAGAAAAACCATCTATAAAAGACGGTTTTTCTTTGGAATAGTCTAAAAATTGTCAAAATTGATTTTTCATAAAGAAATTTATAAGCGTTTTAACTCGTCTGTTAACTTGCGAAATGCTTCTTCATCTTGAGTATCAAGTGCTTCATCAATTAATTTCAAAAGTCGTTCTTTCCGAAATGAATATACGCTTTCCTCTAAAAATCGCTCTGCTAATAAACGATCTTTTTCATTTATTTCGATATTCTTCGGTAAATATGGGTTTTCTTCTAACACCGCAACATAGTTCGTATTTTGGAAAGATGACTTAAAGTTAAGTTGAATATAAATATCTTCATCTCTGTTTAGGCGAATATCATGAAAGGATTTTTCTGCATCAGTCGTCATTACATTTTGTTTATAAAAATGAAACGGTAAATCTTTCACACAATTTGCTGACATCACTAGCCCACGCGGACAATATTTCGCATGCTCTACAAAATGCACCTTATCCATTAATTGATCGTGACTCATTAAATAATTTAAAATCCAAACACATTCTCGCTGTTTCAGTTGATAATTATTTAAAAACCATTTTACGAAATCTTTCTTTTCGTTCACAGAAACAGGGGTATTCATCGCACTTAATCCCTCCTCTGCCCTTCTTTATTTACTTATTTACATTCAAGAAGTAGCATTAAGTTTCCTTCTGACTTAAGAAAAATCTTCTAAATTATATAATAATTCTTCGATATGTGTTTGCGTTGGATCTAGTTGTAATAAGCGTATAAATACTTCTTTCGCCTCTTTTCGCAATCCCTCTTCTAACAAGAAGTAGCCGTACTCCTCTAAGAAGTCTGGATGATTCTTAAAAGAAGTATATGCACTTTGGTAATGTTTTAATGCATCTGAATACAATTCTAATTGTTTTTTCGCATAAGCAATATCCCAAAGTAATTGTGTGTCCATTTCTCCGTTATCAATGGCTTTTTCTACAACAGTTATAATCTCTTCGTACCTTTCTTCTTCCTTTAAGATGTATGAATATTTTAATATAGCCCCTAAATGTGAAGGATCGAGCTCTAACGCTTTTTTAAGCGTATCTTCCGCTTCATTTCTTCTCCCTAGTTTCGCTGCAATGTTAGCAAACTCTACATAAAACGGTACCGATAATTCATCAATTTTTATTCCTTCTTGAAGCGTTTCATAACTCTCCTGAAGCATCCCTTCTTTTTCATAGCATTTTGCCAAATACATATATAAAGAAGCATACTCTGGATCTAACTCTTTTAATTCTTCCCATACACTGATTGCTCTTTGATACTGTTCTCCTTGATAAAGCGTAAACGCAAATCCAAATAAGGAATGAATGTCCTTCTGCTCTTCTAAACCTTCCTCATAATAAGAAATCGCTTCAGCCCATTGCCCAAGTGCACTTAAATTTTCAGCCAAGCGAAGTGCAACAATAACACCGCCCATTACTTTATGTTCTGGAAGTAATGATTCATAATATGAAATCGCCTTACTATCTTCACCTTTACTGCTATATAATTCCCCTAGTCCAAAAGCAACCACTGGCTCGTCTGGCATCATTGCTTTCGCTTTTAATAGTTTTTGTTCTGCTACTTCGTCAAAACCTTGCATTTGATATAAATCAGATGCAAGCAGTAGAGATTGCACATATAATTCATCATCCTCAGGAATATCGTGAAGTACTTCAATGGCTTCATCTTCTTTATCTAAATCAATATATAACTCTGCTAAAAATAGCGTGAATTCACTTTCTTCTGGATATAGCAAACGTAGGTCTTCAGCTATTTCTAGCGCTTGATCTATAAACCCTAGCGTATAGTAATAACGAGCAATATCGTACTTTTCTTCATCCGTACTTTGTTTTACTTGTTCTGCTAATAGTTGTAACCCTTTCTCTACTTCTCCGTTTTCAATATATGAAACAGCTTTTTCAAACTTTTGCATAACTCGCTCCTTCTGTATAAATACTTATGTAAACTTCATAATAAACAACTGTTTCTATGTAATCAACCATCATGATGAGGAAAAGATTCTTCTAGCTTTGCAACATGTGTAACTGTTGAAAGAAATTTGGATACGACACAGCTACAGCATCACTATTTTCAATGATAACTTCTCCATCTGCTATGCACGCTGCAATTCCTAACATCATACCAATGCGATGATCTCTAAAACTATTTACCACATTTCCATGTAATTGCACTTTACCACGCACAATCATACCATCTTCTGTCGCTTCAATATTTGCACCCAATTTTTTTAATTCATTCACAACTGTATCAATACGATTCGTTTCTTTTACTTTTAATTCTTCTGCATCCTTAATTACAGTTATCCCTTCAGCTTGCGTTGCTAACAATGCTATAATGGGAATTTCATCAATGAGTCTTGGGATGAGCGCACCACCAATCTCTATCCCTCTTAGCTGTGAAGCTTCAACTGTAATATCACCGCACGGTTCAAATTCTTCATTTCTTATATTATCTATGGATAAATTGGCACCCATTTGGGATAGTACATCAAGAATTCCAGTTCTTGTTGGATTTAATCCTACATTTTTCAGTACAATTTTACTATTTGATACAATTGCACCTGCTGCTAAGAAAAAGGCCGCTGAAGAGATATCTCCTGGCACCTCAATATTCGTGCTAGAGAGCTTTTGTCCCCCCTGTAATGATGCAGTTAATCCGTCAACCGTAACACCGCAACCAAATGCACGTAGCATACGCTCTGTATGATCACGAGATTGTAATGGTTCTGTCACAGTTGTCACGCTTTCCCCTTGTAATCCTGCTAGGAGTACAGCTGATTTCACCTGTGCGCTTGCTACAGGTGAAGAATAATGGATACCTTTTATATTCCCTCCTCGAATCGACAGGGGAGTATACTGTCCATCTTCTCTTCCATCAATTTTCGCACCCATTTGACGAAGGGGTTCTACAACACGTTTCATCGGGCGTTTTCCAATTGAAGCATCTCCAATAATTGTACAATGGAATGGTACATTTGCGAGTATACCAAGCATTAACCGAATTGTCGTCCCTGAATTCCCAACATCTAGTACTTCCGTTGGTTCTGTTAATCCTTGCAATCCTTTTCCATATACAGTGACATCGGTACCATTTTGCTCAATCGTAATGCCTAACTTTTGAAAACAAGCAATCGTATTTAAGCAATCTTCACCTTGAAGAAAATTTGTAATCTTCGTTACTCCTTCTGCAATCGCACCAAACATGACAGCACGATGAGAAATGGATTTATCTCCAGGAATAAAAATCGTCCCGTTTAATCCATTCTTAATCTTTGTTAATCGTTTCACCTCTATCACCTCGTTACTATTCACCTATGTATTCTCTCTTTATTGTACTTCTTTTTTTCTTCTTTTCGCAAATAAGATGAAAGAAACGACTCCAATTCATGGAGCCGTTTCTTTCATCTTATGAATATGTTTCTTCTTTTCTCACATTTTTTTCTATAAGCTCAGTAAGCACTGCAATAATTTCAGCATTCTCTTCTTTCGTTCCAACCGTAATACGGATACCATTTGGTAGGCCAAGTGGACCACCAGAACGAACGATGTATCCTTTTTGCAATAATCCTTCAAAGACCTCATCACCTGGAAGTCCAAGACCTAAAAAGATAAAATTCGCTTGCGATGGATAATAGAACACCTGATACTTCTCACAAAAGTCGTAATATTGCTGCAATCCTTCATTATTCACTTTTACACACTCTTGTAAAAATGCTTGGTCTTCAACAGCTGCTTGCGCAACTACTTGTGCAATTGATGACGTATTAAATGGTAATCTAGCGATTTCTAATGAACGCATTAACTTTTCATTTCCCACTGCATAACCAATGCGAAATGACGCTAATCCGTATGCTTTTGAAAATGTGCGCAATACCATAAGATTTTCATACTTCTCTAGAAGTGGTAATGTTTGCGGATAATCACTCGCCACAGCATATTCATAGTATGCTTCATCCATAATAACAAGTGTTTTTTTCGGAACTGCCTCTAAGAATGAAAGTAATTGTGTTTCTGCTACATATGTTCCAGTCGGATTATTCGGGTTACAAACCCATACAATTCGTGTATGCTCATCAATTTTTGCAAGCATTGCCTCTAAATCATGTGTACCATCTTTTAAAGGTACTTCGCGCACTTCCGCTTTTTCAATAACGGCATGATGACGATATTGCGAAAATGTCGGCTTTGCCATGACAACATTTGTTCCTTCTTGTAAAAGAGCACGGCTAATCATTTGAATGACTTCATCTAAACCGCTGCCAAATAAAATTTGTTCTCCTTTCACACGAAGATGCGCTGCTAATGTTTCACGAAGAGCATACGCCCCGCCGTCCGGATAGAGCGCATATTGCCCAGCTAACGATGCCAACACTTCATCTACTCGTTTTGAGCATCCAAATGGATTTTCATTTGACGCTAGTTTCACAATTTTAGATAGTCCATATTGTCTCTTTACTTCCTCAATATTTCTTCCTGGCACATACGCTTTGAGCGACAATAATTGCTCTTTTACTTTCATTCGAATTCCTCCTGTCATTTTTGTAAATCGGGCCTTAGTTGTACCGCTTTCTCCAAATAGACATGTTGAATTTCATGCTGCTGTTTATTTGTCATAACCGTCATCATAACGCGAATACATTTCTCAAGAGCATCTGGTACTTCTATTTCTTGCATGCACATAACCGGTACATATGACCAGCCTTCCATACGTCTTAGTGCTGCCGCTGGGAAACATGCATTTACATCTGCTGTTGTTGAAATGAGTACAGATACAATATCAACAGGAAAAACGCTATTATCGCTTGCCATTTCTTTCACTAAACGCTCCGTTGCAGTCAATATTTGTTCTGTTTCATTACAATTGACTGTAGTTGCGCCGCGAATCGCGCGGATCAAATAGATTCCCCCTCTCTTTGAAATGCTTCTAAAGCCGCTTTGACGGTTTCATCTGAAATAGATACGACATCTACTACCCCAATCTCCTGCATAACAACCATACGAATTGTTCCACCGTTCGCTTTTTTATCTTGCTTCATTACTTGAATAAGACGATTCACATCAAGTGTATTCGGCATACTTGGATAGCCATATGCCGTAAACCAACGTTTGATTTCTTTATATTGAAGGTCTTTTTCATAGATTTGTTCACTTAAAAAGATAGCAAATAACATGCCAATTGCAACGCCATCACCATGTGTTATGTTGCCATATCCCATCTCTTTTTCAAGCGCATGTCCAAGTGTGTGCCCAAAGTTTAAGTGAGCACGAATACCTTTTTCAGTTTCATCTTCTGCAACAATTTTTGCTTTTACTGGAATCGCACGTTGTAGTGTATAAATTAACTTATCATCTCGTAATTCAGTCAGCTGTTTCACTTCTTTACGAAGCCAATGATATAATTCTACATCCCCAATAAGTGAATGTTTAATTGCCTCCGCAAAACCAGAGCGCCATTCTTTTTCTGAAAGCGAATTTAAAAACGGAGTATGATAAATCACCGCTTCTGGCTGATGAAATGCGCCAATCATATTTTTTCCAAGCGGATGATTAATTGCCACTTTCCCTCCAACTGCACTATCATGCGCAAGTAAAGTTGTCGGTATTTGGACAAATCGAATCCCTCTCATAAACGTTGCTGCAACAAATCCTGCTAAATCCCCAATCATTCCGCCGCCAAGCGCCAGAATAAGCGAATGACGATCTAAACCTTTCTCAAGTGCAAACGTTTGGGCAGCATAATAATTTTCAAACGATTTTTCTTTCTCGCCACTTGGAACCACGAACGAAAATACGTCTTGTTTTACCTGCAAAGTATTGATCACTTCGTCTAAATGAAATGATGCTACCGTTTCATCAGAAATCAGCAAAATATTTGAAACAGCTGGTTTCATATTTTCTATAAGCGTTGATAGTTGTAATAGCGCATCATTTCCGACATACACATTGTATTGTTTAGAACTAGTTTGAATTTGTATTGTCTCCATTAAAACTCCCTCGCATATTCGTTATGTTTCTTTATATTTTCACGAATTAAATCGATGCGATCCGTTCCAAATTGTTCAATGACAGCTGCTGCAAGTTCCCAAGCTACAACAGCTTCTGCTACAACACTCGCTGCTGGCACTGCACAGCTATCAGACCGTTCAATACTTGCTTGAAACACTTCTTTCGTATCAATATCTATACTTTGCAGTGGTTTATATAAAGTTGGAATTGGTTTCATAACCCCGCGAACAATAACTGGCATCCCAGTCGTCATACCGCCTTCTAATCCACCAGCGTTATTTGTACGTCTTGTATATCCATTGTCCTCGTCCCATAAAATCTCGTCATGAACAAGGCTTCCAGGCTTATGAGCTGCTTCAAAGCCAATTCCAATCTCCACACCTTTGAATGCATTAATACTCATGATCGCCGCTGCAAGTTTTGCATCCAATTTACGATCGTAATGCACATAACTTCCAACACCAGTCGGCATCCCTTCAACAACAACTTCAACGATTCCTCCGATAGAATCTCCGTTTGTTTTCGCATCATCAATTGCCTGCATCATTTTCTTTCCTGCTTCTTCGTCTAAACAACGAACAGGAGAGGCCTCTGTAATCGTTTGTAGCTCTTCAATAGAGGTATACGATTGCTTTTCTGCTTTTACTCCCCCAATTTCAATAACATGTCCCGCTACTTTTATCCCCAATTCTTCTAAAATACGATTTGCAACAGCCCCAGCAGCAACACGAACCGTCGTTTCCCTAGCAGAAGAACGCTCTAATACATTTCGCATATCACGATGGCCATATTTAATTGCTCCGTTTAAATCTGCATGTCCTGGGCGAGGTCTTGTAATTTGCCGTTTTACTTCCTTAGATTCTTCATCTGTTAACGGCTCTGCCCCCATAACTTTTGTCCAATGTGTAAAATCACGATTTTCGACAACTAGTGTAATTGGTGCACCAATTGTATATCCATGACGAACACCGCTTAAAATTTGAACTTGATCTTTTTCAATTTGCATGCGGCGTCCACGACCGTAGCCTTTTTGTCTTCTTTCTAACTCTGTATTAATATCATCTGCTACTAAAGATAAACCTGCCGGAATCCCCTCTAATATTGTCGTTAGTTGCGGTCCGTGAGATTCACCAGCTGTTATATATCTCATCGGTTACTCCCCTTTACTTCAGTATTTATGTAACACTATATCATAACCTTTATTGTTTCGTAAGTATATAAGTACAAATTGAAAGCACGACATAAAATCCCCCTTTTTCAGGAGGGCAAGAGCATCTGGCCGCGTATAGAAGCGGTCAAATCCTATTCCTGCCACATGCATTGTGTAAAACAGAAGGAGAAAACAAGTTTCTTTTTGCTATGCATAACAGTGACCTATAAAGAAAAGCGGAGGCGGCTTGATCAGAATGGGAGGGGGATGGAGCTCCTAACAGAGAGACGTATTATGCCTCGGAGGAAGGCGCGAAGCCACCGACCATTCTAGCCGCAGGAGCTGGACATAAAGTAAAACTTTAATCAGTGGGGGTTTTCTTCATCCCCCACTGATTATCAGCCCTCACCAATCGGGCTTTTACGGGCAGTTTATCTCCCGCCTAACTTCTTAAGAAAAGCGGAGCCGACTGTTTTGGCCCATTGGCTAAGGTTCTTTCGCACGGAAGGTATTTTTTACCTTCTCGTGTGGAAGGTCTTAGACATGAGGGCCTAGGAGGCAGAGCTAGACAAAGATGTCGAAACAGCAAAATGAATTTATATATTTTAAAACAAAAAAATGCGCAAGAAGGAATGTTACCATCCTTTCTTGCGCATTTTTCATTATATCTACTTTTTAAAGCGGTTACAAATTATTTCGAAATAATTAGTAAATCCACTGATTCATTACTCTAGAATACTCAACTAGCTCTTCCTTTTTGAAGAAAATACCAATTTCACGTTCTGCACTTTCAAGAGAATCTGAACCGTGAATAATATTTTTGCCAACTGTTAATCCAAAGTCGCCACGAATTGTACCAAGTGCAGCTTCGCTTGGTTTTGTTTTTCCCATCATATTACGAGCTGTTTCAACAACACCTTCACCTTGCCATACCATTGCAAAAACAGGTCCAGATGTAATGAAATCTACTAACTCACCAAAGAATGGTCTTTCTTTATGTTCAGCATAGTGCTCTCCAGCAATCTCTGGTGTGATTTGCATAAGCTTAGCGCCAACTAATTGAAAGCCCTTTCTTTCAAATCTAGAAACAATCTCTCCAATGATTGCACGCTGTACACCATCAGGTTTTACCATTAAGAACGTTTTTTCCATAATAAATCTCTCCACTTCTCATTATGTATATAATTGTATATCCCCAAACACATAGTATCACCCTTATCAGAATTGTGCAATAGTTTTAAAATGGAGAGATTATTATTTTCCTCAAAAAACATTTAAAATTTACGCTTCCCAATATATTTCGCAACATTTTGCAACGCCATTTTTGCCTGTCCACGAGGCAACGGCTTAATCACTTCTAATGCCTTATGTAAATATCTTTCGCTAAATGCAAAAGCTCGATCAATTGCATCACTATTTTTAACTGCTTCAATAATACCCTTCATTTCATCCGAAGACGTATTTTCATTAACTTGAACAATTCTCTCACGAAGTGCCGGATCTTCCATTGCATATAAAACAGGAAGTGTAATATTACCTTGCAATAAATCTCCACCCGCCGGTTTTCCAAGCTTTTCTTCGGTTGATACAAAATCTAAAATATCGTCAATTATTTGATATGACATACCAACAAAGTACCCATACCAAAATAATCGATTTACTGTATCTCGACTGGCCCCAGATGCAATTGCACCTAATTGACAGCTAGCTGCAATTAACAATGCCGTTTTTCGCTTTATACGGCGTAAATATGTCCGTAAATTTTGTCCAAAATCATATTTATCTTTAATTTGCTCAATTTCACCTTTACAAACTTCAAGAATTGTATTTGATAACGCTTTATGAACTTCTGGATTTTCTAAATTTGTAATGCATTCCAAAGATTTGGCAAATAAATAGTCACCTGTATACATTGCAATGCGATCACCCCAATTGGCATTTACAGTCGCACTTCCCCTTCTTAACAGAGCGGCATCAATTACATCATCATGTACAAGAGAAGCCATATGAATAAGCTCTAATGCAACCGCAACATGTTTAATCACATCAAGCTTATAATCGCCAAATTTCCCTGCAAGCAGAACGAAAACAGGTCGGATTCGTTTTCCACCGGCCTCAATTAGTTGCAACGCCGCTTCTTCCAGCAATTGTTGCTCAGAAGCAACAACTATTTTTAGTTCTTTCTCAATTTTATCAATATCCGATCGTAAAAAAGAATACATAAGTTGTAACTTCATATCGTTCACCTTAACCTAAAACTTCTTTTCTATTTTATCCCGCTCTAATGAATAACAAGACTCCTACCTTACAGTTATCAGAAAATAAAAAAGGGAGGTAGGAGATAACTTCTGAGATGTTCCCGATTGCAGAAAGCTTTCCATCAACAAAGAATACATTTCCTCATTTACTTCGGTTTATATCCTAAATGTATTGCTGCTACTCCAAAAGTAAACGGCTTTACTTGTACTTTTTCTAATCCAGCTTCTTCAAACATACGAGCCAATTCTTTCATCCCTGGAAATGTACTTGCAGATTCTTGTAACCAAGAATATTCTTTGTAACTTTTTGCAAATAACTTTCCAAACAACGGCATGATATATTTAAAATATATCAAGTAGCCTTGGCGGATTCCAATCATTGTCGGCTGAGATGTTTCTAAACAAATAACCTTTCCACCCGGCTTTACAACACGCGTCATTTCCTTTAATACCTGCATATAATCCGGTACATTCCGGAGCCCAAAGCCAATTGTAACATAATCAAACATGTTATCTTCAAACGGCAGTTCCATTGCATTGCCGTGAAGTAACTCTACTTGATTTAATTGTAAAGCAGCCACTTTCTCTTTTCCAACAGAAAGCATATTTTTACTAAAGTCTAATCCATATGCCTTCCCGTTTGGACCGACTGCATCAGCAAGCGCAATCGTCCAGTCAGCCGTTCCACAACATACATCAAGCGCTACACTGCCCGGTTGAACGTCCATAATTCGCATTGTTTCTTTGCGCCATGCTTTATGTTTTTGAAAGCTTATAACTGAATTCATTACATCATATTTATCATATATCTTCTCAAATACGTCATGTACTCTTTCTTCTTTTGATTGTTGCATGCTATACCCTTCTTCCAACTGTAAATTCAAAATGTTCAAGTAGCCTCTTTCAATGTCGAAAGAAATGTTTCAATTCCAGTATTATTTTGCATCAAAGTATTGACCTGACTTCGCATTTTTCTTATCAATTCGTTATATACATTTTCTACCTTCATTTCACCATCATAAGATAAAATCTTTTGAATTGCAGCAAATACGGGTGACGATTCTTTCTTCATGTATATTTGATACTCGGTTTGCAAGCGATCTATTGCTAACATATTCATAATTGCAGACTTTACATGCGGTACCTGAAAATGGTCACATGTTTTCTGTAAGAGAGCCGATTCAATCATTCCGACACTTTTTAACATTTCTTCAATCGTTTCATACGTTTGCTGATATAGCATAATTTTTTGTTCATTGATCTCTTTAATTCCGTCTGCTAGGGCGCGAATCAATGTGATATCATGATTCATTGAAAGTAAATAATAATATAACCCACTGTAATAATCACCCGCTAATACCGTTAATTGGCGTCGCTTATGAAATTCATCGGTCTCTTCTTTATTTGATACTTTCTCATGCGTATCCAAAGCAATTTGTACAAGCATAATCGTTACTGCGTAATGTTCAATTTGTTCTTTATGTAAGTTTGCACTTTTTAAAACGGAATATAAGAACGCTATTTTTTTTTCATCAACAACTGGTTCTTCAATATATTTTATAAAATAAGGATGGCGTAGTTTTTTATATAGCTGCTCCTTTATATCCGCAAACCCTCTGTACATTTCACCCACTCAAATCACCCTTGTTTTCTAATTCATAAAACCTATTATAACACATTCATTCTAGATAAAAAAAGAAAAGCAGTTTCCTGCTTTCCTACTAATTCGTCTTAATAAAAGATAAAATTTCCGCACGTGCTGCTGCGTCTGCTTCAAGAGTACCACGCACTGCAGTTGTTACAGTTTTTGCACCAGGTTTTTTCACACCGCGCATCGTCATACACATATGCTCCGCTTCTACAACAACCATCACACCATGCGGCTCTAACACTTCCATAATAGAATCGGCTACTGTTGATGTAATTCGTTCTTGTAGTTGCGGCCTGCGCGCTACTGTATCTACCGTACGGGCCAATTTACTTAACCCAGTTACTTTTCCACCACGTGGAATATATGCAACATGAGCAACGCCATAAAACGGAACAAGGTGATGCTCACACATAGAAAAGAACGGAATGTCCTTTACCAATACAAGTTCTTCATGATCCTCACCAAACACTTTATGTAAATGTTCTTTTGGGTCTTCATGCATACCAGAAAATACTTCTGCATACATCTTCGCAACACGTTTTGGTGTATCTAATACACCCTCACGTTTTGGATCATCCCCAATTGCTTCTAAAATAAGGCGTACCGCATGTTCGATTTGCTCTAAGTTTACATTTGCCATCCACTAACCCTCCCCAATAAAACCTAAAAATGCTACGAACACATTCTAGCATATATATGTTTTTAAAAGCAAAAAGAAGAGTTTCCAATAAGGAAACTCTTCTTCCCCGTAATATGTAAGGATTATTTAACCGCATCTTTTAGCGCTTTACCAGGTTTGAATGCAGGTACTTTGCTTGCCGCGATCTCAATTTCCTCACCAGTTTGTGGGTTACGTCCTTTACGAGCCGCACGTTCACGAACTTCGAAGTTACCAAATCCGATAAGTTGTACTTTATCACCTTGCTTTAAAGCTTCTAAGATGGAATCAAAAACAGCGTCAACTGCTTTTGTTGCGTCCTTTTTAGAAAGGGAACTTGCTTCTGCAACAGCATTGATTAAATCTGTTTTGTTCATGCCATTCACCTCCTCCCAAAGATACGACTGTATAATGATCATAAAATGAGTCTTACCTTCATTTGTAGGCAATTTTTACAAATTCTATACTACAATGATGTAGATAAATCATTATCAAGGCCTATATTATACGATTCTCCTTTATAATTCAATATTTTTAGAGAAAATGTTGCCATGAAATTACGAAAAACTGATAAAGCTTGACAATCAACTATAAAGTATTAGATAATGACATTTTGTTTTTCTATGAAAAATTAAAAAAGACCCCCAAAATAAGGAGTCTTTCGATTATAAAATAATTGCTATTAAGCCACCTGATCCTTCATTTATGATTCGTTCTAACGTTTCTTTTAGTTTATACCGAGCATTTTCTGGCATTAATGATAATTTCGCCTGAATTCCTTCGCGAACGATCGAGCTAAGTGACCGCCCAAAAATATCAGAATTCCATATAGAAAGTGGATCATCTTCAAAATCTTGCATTAAATAGCGAACAAGCTCTTCACTTTGTTTTTCCGTTCCAATAATCGGTTCAAAAGTTGATTCTACATCAACTTTAATCATATGAATTGACGGGGCGACAGCTTTCAATTTCACACCAAAGCGTGATCCATGACGAATAATTTCCGGTTCATCCAAACTCATATCTGCTAGAGCTGGCGCTGCAACACCGTACCCTGTTTGTTTTACCATTTTTAGTGCATCCGCAACTTGGTCATATTCTGTTTTTGCATGAGCGAAGTCGAGCATTAATTTTAACAAATGATCTCGTCCTCGAATTTCAACACCAACCACTTCTTTTAAAATTTGATCGTATAATTCATCCGGTGCATATAAATCAATCTCAGCAACACCTTGCCCCATATCAATTCCTGCCAAACTTGCCCGGTCTATGAATTCATATTGACTAAATTGCCATACAACGCGATCAACATCACGAAGACGTTTAATATCTTTCACTGTTTCTTGGACAGCCTCTTGATAGCTTTGACGAAGCCAATGGTTATCATGTAACACCATTACCCAGCTCGGAAGATTAACATTCACTTCAAGAACTGGGAATTCATATAACGCCTCACGTAATACGTTATATACATCACCTTCTCTTAGTCCTTCTACACTCATCGCCAACACTGGAATATCATATTCTTCTACTAAACTTTGACGAAGTTGTTCTGTATCAGGATGATACGGTTGTACTGTATTAATAATCATAATAAATGGTTTTCCTACTTCTTTTAATTCATTTACAACCCGTCCCTCTGCTTCAATATAATCACGGCGCGGGATTTCTCCAATTGTTCCATCGGTTGTAATAACAACCCCAATTGTAGAATGCTCTTGAATTACTTTGCGCGTTCCAATTTCCGCGGCTTCATGAAACGGGATCGGTTCTTCATACCACGGTGTATTGATCATGCGGGGGCCATTTTCATCTTCATACCCTTTCGCCCCTGGGACAGTATAGCCCACACAATCTACTAAGCGAATATTTACATCAAGCCCTTCATCAACATGGATAGAAACCGCCTGGTTTGGAACAAATTTCGGTTCTGTCGTCATAATTGTACGCCCCGCTGCGCTTTGCGGCAGTTCGTCTTGTGCGCGCTGACGATCCGAATCATTTTCAATGTTCGGAATGACAACTAGCTCCATAAATTTCTTAATAAAAGTAGATTTCCCTGTTCGGACAGCCCCTACAACCCCGAGATAAATATCACCGCCTGTGCGCTCAGCAATATCTTTAAAAATATCAACCTTTTCCAAGTGATTCCCTCCCTCAAAATTTTTGGGATTAAATCATGATTATTCTTGTAGTTTGGACAATACAACATATGATTTTGTCCCAATTTCATATCACTATTTAAAAAAACCTTTATTAGCGATGCAAAAATTTCAAGAAGTAAAAAACCCTTCTTCTAGAACTTATTCGCTAAAAGAAAGGTTCATGACTTATCACTTAAAAAAAATTGGTTCTTTATCCTTCACTGTATACGGCAAAGAATATGCTGGTACAAATGGGGCATGTTTCACAAGCAACTGACGAATATCTTCTCCTTCTTTCACTTCATCACCATACTTTTGTAACATGTCATATAAATCAATACGATAATCAATATATACTTCACCTTTTTCATCCACAACAAAAGGTAAGTTTTTACCTGAATAAGGGCTTTCCACTTGAGGAATTTCTTTATACCCCATTTTATTATAATCAAGCTCATACACACCGTCTGTTATTACTTTTTTAAATGGCGGATATTGATGCTCATCACGATAGATTTGTAGTTTTAGCTTTAACTCTTGAACTCGCTCTGCTGTTCGAACATCAATTAATTTCACAGTTGGATTTGTTTCTACATCAACTAATACATACTGATACATACCGCCGCTTTCATAAGCATTTCCAGGAGGTTCTTGCATAAGTCTAGGTGTAATCTTTTGAAAATCAATTGGATATTTTTGGTATATTGGTGTATTCATGTCACGTGTTTTAATAGGCAATATATGTCCATTCTGTTCTCTATATGTATTAACTGCTGTTTGTACCGCTTGTAGTTGGTCTTCATATGGTACGGCATGTTGTTGCACTTTTCCTTTCGGATATAGGCATCCAGATAATATACTTGTACAACATAATATGAAAATTAGTAGTATTTTCTTCATTAGAAATCCGTCCTTTAATTTCTATTGTTCAATTGGCCCGCTAAATACGACAAGAAAAATAATAAACCCTGATACAGCCATACACGCATACGCAAACAAAGCTGTAAATCCTTTCAGAAATGTGTTCTTTATTTTATGACGACTTAACAAAATAAAAACAACAGAAATAAACATGAGAGCCATTGCCCCTAAAGCAAACCACATCTTTATAAGTCCAACAGACATATATACCCCCCCTTCTCTTTTCTATTTTTCTATTATTTTAACAAATTATAACTTTTAAACAAATATAAATATTTCGTTTTTATAAGTTAAAAACCCGTTTTCCTTTTAGGAGGGACGAGAGCATCCAGCCGCGCATTGAAACGGTCAGGGCCTTCTCCTACCACATAACATAGTTGAAACAATAAATAACGGTCGTGTTGTATTCTGCAGAGCTAGACAAAGATGTCGAATAATGAAAATGGATATATACTTAACAATAAGACGATACTTCACCTCAAAAAGCTGAGCGACACATACATTCACATATATGAAAACGAATAAAAAACCGAAGCAAACGAGACTCCTTCGCTTCGGTTGACCAAATACTCCCACAAACAGCTCATATTCATTCCTTCATAGTATTGTATGCAATGTATATAACAACGGTTTCTTATCCTTTATTTTTTAAACATCTTACTCAATGAACTAAAATCAGCTGGCATATTATTATTAATAATCGCATTTATAATTTGATCTTCTTTTTCTTTTGATACTTCTCTTCCCGCCATTATTGCAACTTGGTGAATTAACTGACGCAACACTTTCTCATCTCGTAAATTTGAATTTTGAACCGAAGAGGCTAATTTAAAAATATCCTCTTTATTTACTTTCGATTCCTTTTCAATATTATTAAATAAATTGTTATCCACTTTGTTCACCCTCTCATGTAATTTACACTTCATCGTATGCAAAAAATAAAAAATGGTGAAAAGACCCAAAAGAAAAAGCTGTACAAATGTTTTTTACATTTGTACAGCTTTTTTTACAGCAAGTCTGGAATCGCTTCTACTTCGTGTTTACGCACACGTCCCATCAACATTCCAACAGCATCTTTTACATCTTTTTCATTAAATAACACGTCATATAAAACAGTTGTAATCGGCATTTCTACTTCCATTTTCTTCGCCATCTCATATGCCGCTTTCGTTGTCCGCACGCCTTCTACAACCATTCCCATATTATCTAATACTTCTTGTAACGAGCAGCCTTTACCGAGCATGTTACCAGCTCGCCAATTTCGACTATGAACGCTTGTACACGTAACAATGAGGTCACCCATACCTGTTAGGCCAGCAAACGTCAATGGGTTCCCACCCATTTTACGTCCTAAACGAGCAATTTCTGTTAATCCTCGCGTCATAAGTGCCGCCTTTGCATTATCTCCTAAACCAATTCCATCAGTAATACCCGCCGCAAGAGCAATAATATTTTTTAATGCTCCTCCAAGTTCAACTCCAATAATATCTGGGTTTGTATATACACGGAAATAGCTATTCATAAATAAGTCTTGAACCTCTTCAGCTGCTTCCATACGCTTTGCAGCTGATGTAACTGTTGTAGCTTGGCGCAAACCAACTTCTTCTGCATGACTCGGCCCTGATAAGACAACGACATCTCGAATGAGATGCGCCGGAATTTCTTCTTCTATCACTTCCGAAATACGTTTTGAAGTTCCTGGTTCAATTCCTTTACTCGCATGAATCCATGTAATTGGCTGCGAAACAATTTTTTTCATATTTTGCAATACTTCTCGATATGCTTTTGTAGGTACAACGAGAAGTACTGTATCTACTCCTACTAATGCCTCTTCTAAGGAAGAGTAAGCAACGATACCGGTTGGCAGTGTAATTCCCGGAAGATAACGACTATTCTCATGTTTTTCATTTATTTCATCCATAAGTTCTGCTCGGTTACCCCAAAGACGTACATCATGGCCGTTGTCAGCTAATACCATCGCTAACGCCGTTCCCCAGCTACCTGCTCCTACTACTGTGATTTTTTTCATAAAATCACACCCTCTCCATTAGTCTCGTGCTCTTGCAATAACTTTAATCGGTGTTCCTACGAAACCAAACGAATCGCGCAGACGATTTTTCAAGAAACGCTCATAAGAGAAGTGCAGTAATTCTGGATCGTTTACGAACACAACAAATGTCGGTGGTTTCACCGCGACTTGTGTTGCATAGAAAATTTTCAAACGTTGTCCATTATGCGTTGGTGTTGGATTCATTGCAACAGCATCCATAATTACATCGTTTAATACATTTGTTTGTACACGAATACTATGACTTGCATTTACCTCATTAATAACAGGAATCAGTGTGTGTGTACGTTTTCTCGTTTTTGCAGATAAGAATACGATTGGTGCGTAATCCAAAAATTGGAAATGAGCACGAATATTCTCTTCGAATTCCTTCATCGTTTTCTCATCTTTCTCAACCGCATCCCATTTATTCACAACAATAATAACCGCACGCCCTGAATCATGGGCATATCCAGCGATTTTTTTATCTTGTTCAATGATTCCTTCTTCACCATCTAAAACAACTAAAACAACATCAGAGCGTTCAATTGCTCGAAGTGCACGAAGTACGCTATACTTTTCTGTACTCTCATATACTTTTCCTTTTTTACGCATTCCTGCTGTATCAATAATAACGTAGTCTTGTCCATCTTTACTATATGGCGTATCAACTGCATCACGTGTAGTACCCGCTACATTACTAACAATTACGCGTTCTTGACCAAGCAATGCATTCACCATTGATGATTTCCCAACATTCGGACGACCAATTAAACAGAATTTAATTGTTTCATCATCGTATGGCTCTTCTTCAATTTGCGGAAAATGGTTTGCTACTTCATCTAATAAGTCCCCTAAACCTAAACCGTGTGTTCCAGATATAGGAAAAGGTTCCCCAAAGCCTAACGCATAAAAATCGTAAATTTCGCTGCGCATCTCTGGATTATCTACTTTATTCACAGCTAATACAACTGGCTTTTTAGAACGATATAAAATCTTTGCAACTTCTTCATCAGCAGCTGTTACACCGTCGCGACCGTTTGTCATAAAAATGATAACATCAGCCTCATCAATCGCAACTTCTGCTTGTTGACGAATTTGTGTCAGGAATGGCTCGTCTCCAATATCAATTCCACCCGTATCAATAATGTTAAAATCATGATTTAACCATTCTCCTGCACTATAAATACGATCTCTTGTTACACCAGGAATATCCTCAACAATTGACACTCTTTCTCCAACAATTCTATTGAAAATAGTAGATTTCCCTACATTCGGGCGTCCTACTATTGCCACTACTGGTTTAGGCATATACTTTCATCCTTTCTATTTGCTTCTGTTATTATGTAAAAAACCCTTCTTTGTGCAAGAAGGGATTTGCATTCCAGAATATTTCTCTCATATCAAAACATCTCATATTATAACACATTTCAAGAATGTTTCACAATAATATATAAATTCTCTTGCAAGCGGTGGGCAATTCCATCTAAAATCGCTTCTAAATTACTAGCAACAAACTCCGCTTCCTCTACTGTCTCACATACAAATAACGGTGCCCCGCCAGCGAACTTTTCCGGAATTGTTGTAATAACAGCAAGAATACATTTTTCTAATATCATCCTTTTTCTCCCCTTCCGTTTGGGGCCTCAGAAGACATATGAATAGCACTTTCTAGCGTTGGAACATTTCCAATGACCTGAATCGCTTTATTTACATCTTGATCTTGCGGCAAAACAAATATGCCTATTCTTCCATCATTCAAATCACGTTTTGCAAGCGGTACAAGTGCAGGTGTTCCAGAATCTCGATATACACCAAGCGCAACAGATATATCATGCAAAATCGCTTGTCTTTGCCCAAGGTTTGCTAATGTTACCCGAGCGTCAATAGATTTTGGTTTTAAAATAAAACCCATACCATATTTCATAATTTCCTTTTGCCTTGCTGGTAAACCGATATTCATAATATAAATATTATCAACATAAAGACCTGCTCCTTCAAAATGCAATGGAACATGCTCAACTTCAACAAGGTCGCGCAACCGTTTACCAGACATCAACTTTTTCGCGAAAAAGAAAGCTATGATTCCAGCTAAAATACCGGCATACCACGATTTAAATCCTAAATAAGCAAAAGTAGCTATAAAAGAAGTTAACATCGCTAAATAATTACGGCTCTCAAACACAATGGCAATTCCCTCAATATATGTATTGCCCCTAGGTACAAGTTCGTATCCGTCTAATTGCTGCAATGTATTCCGCTCCATATTCCGCACATCACGAAACTGCGATGCTGCCAATGTCAAAAATGTAATCGCAGAGAAATCCTTTTTCAATATAGCTGGAATGGCAACCGCCCCAAGAGCAGCCGCAATAATTCCCATGGCAATATGAATAATCTTGCCATGTAAACGAGTTGGATACTGCCTTGTATCCGTTTGAAGCATTAAAATTCGCGTGACAGTTCCAACGGTTACTCCAAGCAACATAGCTGATGTATACGAGTTCATAAATTAACCTTGTCCCTCCTTTACTTGCTTTTGCTTAAATTGTTCTGTATATGTCATTATTTTTCCAATTCCGTATAAAAGACTACAGAACATCGTGGACACAGCAATCATATTAAAAAATTGTAAACTCCCTAATTGATACGGAAAATTGAATGTCTTTAAAATAAATGCTATAAACAACTCACCTTGCAACGCCCCTGCATATAATCCCCATATACGTAATAGACGGTCCCTATGCAATAAAACAGATGTATAAACGAGAATACTACTTAACATCCATGTACGATCTACAACAATCCAAATCGGGTCATAGAGTTCGATTAAAGAAAAACTTGCATATAGCATCGCGATTATAAGTGCACATAATAAAGTGTAGACCTTTTTCCATAATGAATATACCGCAATTCCAATAAATGAAATTCCCGCTAACAATAGAGCATTTACCGATATTGTAATAAAAGCAAATGAAATCACTGTTTGCGAACAAATAATAAATAATAAAATGACCGCACTAACCTTAAGTCTAACCGTATCTTTTTTCAAAAAAAACGTCGTAACAATCCAACCCATCCACGCTAAAAAATAAAAATATCCACCTTCCAATTGAACACCTCCTATTATTTCCATTATGGGAATTGTTTATGAAAAATAATCATCGTCTATCGCTGCATATTTTAAAAAATAACAGCAACACTTTGTACTAAGGAGGTGGGAACACCATGGGTAAAGATCGTCAAGAAAAGAAATTGAAACAATCACGACGCGTAGAATCTGACCGCAGCCAATCATTACAATATCCAGGTGCTACAGGACTCGACACACCGGAGCAAGCACGAAAACAAAATCAACATTAAAACAAAGGAACAGCCAACATATTGTTGGCTGTTCCTTTGTTTATATATAAATTCATTTTGATTTTTCAATATGTAAATTGCTGCTATGCATGGCTAGATACTCTCGTCCGCCCAAAAAGAAGGGATTAGTGTTCGTTATATTCACACATATAAATACATACTGTATAAACCCTTTTTCAACGGCTTTCTTTATTGCTTCAACGCGATTAAATACATGGATCTTTGAATAAAAAATGCATCGTTTAGGACTTTGCATGAACTTTATCCCGCTATTCGTGGGCAGTAATACTCCCACCTCAAAATTCAGCGAAAGCATTGTCCAGCTCTAGCGGCTAGAATCTCCGGCCGTTTCGCCCCCTCGGACGAGGCAAAAAGCGCCTCTCTGTCAGGGGCGTGGGCGTCCTGCGATTCTGAACGAGCCGCTTCCGCTTTTCTTAAGAAGTTAGGTGGGAGATAAACTACCCGTAAAAACCCGATTGGTGAGGGCTGATAATCAGTGGGGGATGAAGAAAACCCCCCACTGATTAAAGTTTCACTTTATCAAAAGGTCTCCTAAGATGCATTTTATTTAACGCCTACTATATGTTGTTGTATCAATCCCGCGCTCGTTAAGCCAATGGTATGTATCACCTTTAACAACAACTGGTACTTGCCTAAGTTCAGCGATTGTTCGTACTCCAAGCGCTGTCATGATAAACTGCAAATCTGTATGTAGTAATTCAATTTCTTCAATTAGTTTCTCTATACCTTCTTGCATCAAAATTCGTAAAAAATGACCAGCAAATGCAGTTGCTGACGCTCCTAATGCTAATGCTTTCGCAACATCAAGTGCTGTTTGAATACCACCTGATGCAATAATAGACAGAGGTTTTTTTGTAGAGGATACTTCAATTAAAGAGGAAGCAGTCGAAATGCCCCATTCATTGAAAAAGGAAAGTACTCGCTGTCTTCTTTCATTTTCAACCGCTGCAAAGTTTGTACCGCCATATCCACCAATATCTATAATAGAAACTCCAACACTGGCTAACTCTTCCGCGGCCTCTTTACTCATACCAAAACCAACTTCTTTTACTATAACAGGAACAGAAGAATGTTTGACAATTTGTTCGATTCTTTTTAATGAACCCGTAAAATCACGATCGCCTTCTGGCATTGTCAATTCTTGAATGACATTCAAATGAATTTGTAATGCACTTGCTTCAATCATATCAACAGCTCGTTTCGCTTGTTCTACTGTTGCTTCATTGCCTAAGTTTGCAATAACAATTCCATTCGGATTCACTTTTCTCACGATTTTAAAAGACGCTGCTTCATTAGCATCTTTTAACGCCGCCATTTGTGAACCGACAGCCATTGCAAGCTGATACTGCTGTGCAGCTTTTGCTAGTTGTTCATTAATATGTAATGTGTGCTCTCCGCCACCACCAGTCATCGCATTGATAAAAATCGGCGAACTTAAAGCAAGTTCGCCGATTTCTGTTTGAAATGATATACTTTCATAACTGATATTCGGTAAGCTTTGATGAACAAAAGCAACGTCACAAAAGCCATGCGTACGAGACTGTCCAGTAGAAAGAGCATACTCAATATGTTCTAATTTACGCTTTGCTCTTACCACACAAACCCCTCATTATTTCTTTAAATTTTTTAGCTTCTCTCCAATAATATCACCTAATTGGAATGTTGCAGAATCAGAAGTTGGTTCATATTTACTATAATCTTCTGTTACATTATTTTCCTCAAGCGCTTCTTTTATACTTAAAGAAATACGTTTTTCTTCTGAATGAATTTCTAATACTTTCACTTTCACATCTTGTCCAATGCTTAATACCTCATTCGGATTTTTTACATGACGGTTTGCGATTTGTGAAACGTGAACAAGTCCTTCTACGCCAGGAAAAATCTCAACGAATGCTCCGAAAGTAACAAGACGTTTTACTTTCCCATCTAGTAGATCACCTACTTTTACTTGGTTTGAAACATTCGACCATGGACCTGGTTGTACCGCTTTCATAGATAAAGAAATACGCTGCGTATCAGCATCAACAGATAGCACTTTTACTTTTACAGTTTGCCCCTCTGTTAATACATCAGATGGTTGTTCTACACGATCATGAGAAATTTGAGAAATATGAACTAAGCCGTCTACACCGCCAACATTTACAAATGCCCCGAAGTCAGTTAAACGTTGAACCTTTCCCTCTACAACATCGCCTGCTTGTAACGAAGAAACCGCTTCTTTTTTCTTCATGTCTAGCTCTTTCTCTACAACTGCCTTATGAGAAAGAATCACACGATTTTTCTCGCGATCTAATTCTACAATTTTTACTGCCAATGTTTTTCCTTTATAATCAGTAAAATCTTCTACATAATGCATCTCTACAAGTGAAGCTGGAATAAAGCCACGAACACCAAGGTCAACAACTAGGCCTCCGTTAACGATATCTTTAATTGTTACATCAAAGACTTCACCCGATGTAAATTGTCCTTGCAATACTTCCCATGCTTTTTCTGCATCTACTGCACGTTTAGACAACACTAAATCATCATCTTCTAATTTAATTACTTTCAATTCAAGAGTTTGTTCTACTTCTACAACATCGCTTGCTTTTTCAATATGAACATTCGCCAATTCACTAATTGGAATAACACCATCAGTTTTGTACCCAACATTTACAAATACTTGCTTATCTTCAACCTTTGTTACTGTACCTGTAACAATATCACCTACTTGTAATGCCTTTGTGTTTACAACTTCTTCATTCATTTTTTCTACCATGGAAATACCTCCCTACTGAAATGGCAAAGCATCTTTATGTATATACGAAATGGAAACAATGGCTTCCATTTGCATGTATGTAAAATATTTAGAAAATACCCTCTTTTACTAACTTCTAACAAATCGATGAATTTGTCAAGGAAATTGTCTCCTTATTACTAGACAGAAACAAAAATAAAGGAAGAGAGTTTAACCCCTTCCTTTATTTTACGAACGTTGCTGATACAATATCCATAATCTTTTGGACTACTTCTTCAATAGCTAAAGACGTTGTATCTAACTCAATTGCATCCTCAGCTTTCTTTAATGGAGACACTTCACGTTCAGAATCTAATTTATCACGAAGCGCAATTTCTTCTTTTAGTTGCTCTAAATTAGAAGGGAATCCTTTTTGTGCGTTTTCTAAATGTCTTCTTTCTGCTCGCTCTTCAACAGAAGCTAACATAAAGATCTTCACTTCCGCATTCGGTAATACATGCGTCCCAATATCACGACCATCCATAACAACGCCGCCTTTTTCCGATAAAGCCTGCTGACGACGGACCATTTCTTCTCGCACGAGGCGATGTCTTGCCACAATCGATACGCGATTTGTTACTTCTGGTGTGCGAATCACTTCTGATACATCTTTTCCGTTCAAAAAGACAAGTTGTGCATTGTCTCCATGCTGAAACGAAATGTCTATACCCTTAACGATTCCCATTAATTTTTCTTCACTTTCAATATCAATACCTTGCTCTAATGCCGCATATGTTACAGTACGATACATCGCACCCGTATCAATATAAACATAAGACAATTTTTTAGCAATAATTTTAGCAACCGTACTTTTCCCTGCAGCTGCCGGGCCATCAATTGCAATTGAAATTCGTTTCTCCATTGTAACACCCCATTTTTCACTTATAAGAACAGAAGGAAAAGCAGGTATTCCCTGCTTCTCTCATCATTGTTTCATTTCACATTAACAGGAAGTAAAAATCCGATTGGTTCCATTAACGATCATCTTTTTCTTCAAATAACCGTTTCACTTTACCCCGTTTCAAGTCCTAAACCATTGTAGCACACTCTTTCTTAGAAGCAAATGATAAAAACTACTGATTTACCTCTAAAATATTTGTTATAACCCCTTTTGTAACTCCTTCATAATAGACAACTTTTGATATATTTTTCGCTATATGTTCTTGTGTTAACAACAATTGAACAATACATAAACAAACACATTGTCCAATAAGTAGCCAAATTAAAATTTTCTCCATTGTTTTCAAAAAACGACATCACCTTTCTCTTATGATTCCGTTCTAACAAGCTGTAAAACTCTCGCCTTAAAGTTTTATTGCGGATAACCCTTGCGGGCAGGATGAAGCCCCACTGATTAAAGTTTCACTTTATTTTCATTGTGATTATCACTTAGAAATTTTATACTTTTCCCATTGTCGAATCCGATCAAATCGTGTTATGGTTTTTATGTATTTGCATTGATTGGAGAGGGGTAAAGGCATTGAAAAAAATTCTTGTTTTACACACAGGTGGGACAATTGCGATGGAGGAAGATAAAGAAACTGGAGTTGTTCAACCAGGCGCACAAAATCCACTTTTAAAATTCATTCCAAATTTAGAAGAAGATATCGATTTAATTGTTGAAGATGTCTTTCATCTTCCATCTCCTCACATGACACCAAATGAAATGCTGCAATTGCAAGTCATGATTGACGAGAAGGTTAAAAACGATAACATACAAGGTGTTGTTATTACACATGGAACAGACACACTAGAAGAAACAGCTTATTTTCTAGATTTAACTGTACAAGCCGATGTTCCAATTGTCGTTACAGGAGCAATGCGCTCAAGTAATGAGCTAGGAGCAGATGGTTTATATAACTTTTTGTCAGCAGTAAAAGTTGCGAGTAGTGAAGAGGCAAAAGGAAAAGGCGTTCTTGTCGTATTAAATGATGAAATTCACTGTGCAACGAATGTGACAAAAACACATACAAGTAATGTAGCGACATTCCAAAGTCCACAGTATGGACCAATTGGAATGGTAACAAAGCGCGGTGTTGTCTTCCATCACGCATTAGTGCATTATGAAAAATATGCTGTTACACAAATTACAAAAAATGTTGTCATCTTAAAAGCATATGCTGGTATGGATGAGACATTATTGGCTGCAATCGAGCAATTGCCAGTTGACGGAATCATTATCGAAGCACTTGGACAAGGAAATTTACCACCACGTACACTTGCTGCTCTGCAACGTTTGATAGATAAAGATATTCCGGTTGTTCTTGTTTCTCGCTGTTTTAACGGGATTGTCCAAGATGTATATTCTTACGAGGGCGGCGGCAAACAATTGAAAAATATGGGCGTTATCTTCACATACGGTCTAAATGCTCAAAAGGCTCGTATTAAGCTACTCGTTGCACAAGAAGTAACAAAAGAACAAACAGAAATTCAAGCCATGTTTAAACATTAAAATTTAATTGTAACAAAAACACCTTCGTCTAATTCGTAAGTTAAAGAATTAGACGAAGGTGTTTTTCACTTCTTACCGTTCCATTATCAACTTTTCTGTTCTCGATTTGCAATGAGTTGCGCAATTGCAACCCCATGAAACCGGCCATTTTCTATAAAAATTTCATTTGCGTTATTACCAGCGGCAATTACACCTGCAATATAAATTCCTTCCACATTCGTTTCCATCGTTTCTTCGTTATACAGCGGTCTTCCTGTTTCAGAGTCAATTTCCACACCCATTTTTGTTAAGAAACTATGGTCCGGATGATAACCTGTCATAGCAAAGACAAAATCATTTGAAACCGTACATTCTTCGGTTCCTACTGTATATGTAACTGTATGTTCTGTAATTTCTTTTACATGCGCACCGAATTCCATTTTTATCGTTCCTTGCCGTACTAACGCTTCGAATTCTGGTAAAATCCACGGTTTAATACTTGGAGAATATACGTGACCACGATATAAAACTGTCACACGTGCTCCGCACTTTACAAGTTCTAACGCCGCGTCTACGCTTGAATTCTTTCCTCCAATGACGATAACGTCACGATTAAAATAAGGATGCCCTTCTTTGAAATAATGCATTACTTTTTCTAACTCTTCTCCAGGAACATTCATATAATTTGGGTTATCATAATATCCAGTTGCGATAACAACATATTTTGCCTTATACTTCTCTTGCTTGCCGTCACTCTTTAACGTTTGAACAAGGAAAGCATCTTCTTCTTTTCGCACTTCTTCTACGCGTTCAAACGCGTTCACACGCACTTGTTTCCGTTTTACTACTTCCCGGTAATACGCTAATGCTTGATTGCGAACAGGCTTACGGTTTTCTGTAATAAAAGCAACTCCACCAATTTCTAGTTTTTCACTAGAAGAAAAAAACGTTTGATGTGTTGGATAATTATAAATTGCATTAACAATATTCCCTTTTTCAATCACAAGTGGATTAATCCCAACATTTTGCATCGCAATCGCTGCCGCTAATCCGCACGGTCCGCCTCCGATGATAATTACTGTTTCCTTTTGCATGTAAGGTTCAACTCCTAGTCTTCTACTCTCTCTATTCAAAAAACAATGCAAACAAGAAAAAACCTACTTTCAGCAGTAGGCACCTATCTATATTGTATTCATTTTTCATATATTTGTCATCTATACGATACGTACATGCGATAGACGTCCGCTAAAAACTGTTTAAAAGGTATGCCTTGATTTGTTAATACACGTTCCGGATCAATCTTACGAGCAGGATCAAGCTTTTTATGTGACACAATATCTGTCCTTGGATTTAACCCAAAATTATGACACAAATAGGCATGATACCAAGTAAAACGTGTATATGCATTCCAAAAATTTATATTTCCCCCGTAGCAAAGTTCAACACCAATCGCTGCGCTATTAGCATTGTAACCATATATATCATTATCTGTTGGAACGTTATATCGAACATGATAAGCTACCTCATTGATTGGAATAATTTCGAGTATGGTTGTATCATCAATAAATGTATGAGCTGAAGCTTTCGGTTGCACTTCATTAAAATAGTCTCGGTTTCCAATCGCATTACTACCTGGATTCCCAGTGTCATGACTGACAATAAAACGAACTTTTGAAAGTGGAAAACCAGGCCGAGAGCTTCCATGTTTAATGTAATTTCGCTGTATAGGAAACTTCGCCATTCACATCATCTCCGCTCTAATAGAATAACCTACCTAATCTTATATGTATTCAGATGATGTGTCCCTATCACAATCATTATCACGAAAACAGAAAATCCATCATATTCGAAACAAATACCATAAATAGTAACACACTTACTGCCAACGTATAGAAACCATAAAACCAAACTTCATCTTGCTTCGTTTCTAAACCAAAAAAACGATTCACTGTCTGGAAGAAGGAATACTCTTTCACGTTCTTTTTACGTAAATTTTCAACTCGCTCCATTACATGTGTTGGCATCATAAAACGTTGTTCTGCAGTCGTTTTCATTACAATCTCCCCTTTATTATTAGCGAATGCTTTCCACCAATGAATCCCGAATAAACTGATCACTATGGAACTTTCACTTTATTTCCGTTTTTCTATCTAAGGAGAGTATAGCACAAACGTTCTGTTAGAACAAGTGTTCTTTTCTATTTTTTACTAATTCATGTAACTCATAAGTAATACAACTAATGCGTATACACCTGTAATAAGTGGACCGATAATAACTACTCCGAACAACAGCGAAGCAAGTGCCTCCCAAAACAGCCGAATAGGCGATATTGTTTCCATTTGTTTTCTCTCTAGCTTCTTTTCTAAATTCATAATTCGCTTCTCTAATTCAACCACTTGTTCCATTAAATCCATTTGCATGTTTCTCCCCTTTCCCCCAGCACTTTTCTATATAAATCTGTTTTAATACTTTGACACCTTTATCTAGTTCTGCCTCCTAAGCCCTCATGTCTAAGAACCTTCCACACAAGAAGGTATAAAAGAACCTTAGCCAACAGACTTAAACAGTCGGCTCCGCTTTTCTTTATAAGTCGCTGCTATAGAGAATAGCTTGCTCCCTTTGTTTTAAACCAAGCATGTGGACCGCTCACACTCTCGTCCTCCTATAAAGTGAAACTTTAATCAGTGGGGGTTTTCTTCATCCCCCACTGATTATTAGTTGAACCAATCGGGCTTTTACGGGCAGTTTATCTCCCGCCTAACTTCTTTGCTTCCGCTGAATTTTGAGGCGGGAGTATTACTGCCCGTTAATGCGGGATAAACATGAAAGGGCTTTTATGGCAGTTTTTTAACTTATATACATATATATTCCTCCAACTTACCATCAGTAGAAATACGAATGGAAACCCCACTTAATCTCACAATCTAAATACGACAAAAAACCGCAACTTCCTTTAAGGAAATTGCGGTTTTCATAATCGATAGTTGGCTTATACCCAGCCTCTGAAGCGACTTGCTTCTGCCATTTTACGAACACCAACCATATAAGCTGCTAAACGCATATCCACTTTACGAACTTGCGATGTTTCGTAAATAGAATCAAACGAGCTTACCATTACTTTTTCTAAACGAGCCTCTACTTCTTCTTCAGTCCAATAGTAACCTTGGTTGTTCTGTACCCACTCAAAGTAAGAAACTGTTACGCCACCAGCACTTGCTAATACGTCTGGAACAAGTAAAATGCCTCGCTCTGTTAAAATTCTTGTTGCTTCTAATGTTGTAGGACCGTTTGCTGCTTCTACAACAATTTTCGCTTTAATATTCGCTGCATTTTCTTCTGTAATTTGATTTTCAATCGCAGCTGGTACTAAAATATCACAATCTAATTCTAATAATTCTTTATTTGAAATTGTATTATTGAATAATTTTGTTACTGTACCAAAGCTATCACGACGGTCTAATAAATAATCAATATCTAAACCATTTGGATCATGAAGGGCACCGTAAGCATCCGAAATCGCAATTACTTTCGCTCCCGCATCGTGCATAAACTTCGCTAAGAAGCTACCTGCATTTCCGAATCCTTGTACAACAACACGTGCACCTTTAATATCGATATTACGTTTTTTCGCTGCTTCACGAATACAAATTGTTACACCTTTTGCAGTCGCTGTTTCACGGCCATGAGATCCACCTAATACAAGTGGTTTCCCTGTAATAAATCCAGGTGAATTAAATTCGTCAATACGGCTATATTCATCCATCATCCATGCCATAATTTGTGAATTTGTAAATACGTCTGGAGCTGGAATATCTTTTGTTGGCCCTACAATTTGACTAATTGCTCTTACATAGCCACGGCTTAATCTTTCTAACTCACGGAAAGACATTTCACGTGGGTCACAAACGATACCACCTTTACCACCACCGTATGGTAAATCAACGATACCACATTTTAAGCTCATCCAAATTGAAAGTGCTTTTACTTCATTTTCCGTTACATTCGGATGGAAGCGAATACCACCCTTTGTTGGACCAACAGCATCATTATGCTGAGCACGATATCCTGTAAATATTTTAACAGTCCCATCATCCATACGAACCGGAATCTTCACTGTCATCATACGAATTGGTTCTTTAAGTAATTCATATACCTCGTTTGGATAACCCAATTTTTCTAAGGCTTCTTTAATAACAATTTGCGTCGAATTCAACAGTTCAAAATGTTGTTCTCTTTGTTGTGTTTGTGTTTGAGCTCCCTTTTCGGCTACCATAGTAAGTAAACCCCCTGTAATTTCACTTGTTTAGTAAACCTTCATTGCTTAGTATACACTCTTAAAATAGGAATGCAAGAGAAAACGCTAACAAAAGTATACAAACCTTTTTTTACTTTGCAAACGTTTTCAATATCATTATAGTATTTTTGTTATTTCTAGAAAAGCAAAATGATTAAAAAGTTAACATTTTTTATATAATATAATGTTTAAATATTTTATATATAGAAAACCTCAACTAAATTACTTAGCTGAGGTTTTCTTTTGCGATAAAGTAATTGTAGATTTGTTTAATTGCATCATTTGCCATCAGTTCTTTTCCATATTCCATCATTCGATAAATTGTAATTGTGGAGGAGTTACCAAACTCCGCCAAAATAGCAATCATATCTTCTTTTAATAACGTAGCCGTTTCCTCTTCTATCCATAAATAAAAACGATCTTGCCATCCATAAAGCTTTCCACCTATTATTCCAAGACTATATAAACGACCAGCTAATGCAATCATATCGTCTAACGAATTAAATTCGTATAATATATGCTCACTCTCATCAAGAGTAACTTGCATTTCAATGTATTCATCTTGGAATTCTTCTTCCGTATCTAACTCTTGATTTTCTTTTGTGACAATAACAACCATCCCTTGCGCTTGCAATGAAAACACTTCTACTGCAATTGGACCATCAGCTTCAAAGCCGAGCTCTTTATTAGCTTCTAGCATCATATCTCGAAATAACTGTTGAACTTTAGGAGCATTTTTCCATAAATCTTCCTTCGTAAGCCCACGTTCTGACAAATCATCGAACGTCAGAAAGATCTTTATTTTATTATAATTTAAACGTTCCAGCCTCATCCCGTAACCTCCTTACGCAACCGTTGCATCTAATTTTTATTATATGAAACAGAAAATAGATGGTTCTTTCCGAACAACTATTCTAACATTTTTAACCATTCATTCCACTCTTCTTTCGTATCCCCAACAAACAAGTTATGAATCTCTTCCTTTTCTTCATTAGAAGCAAACCTAAAGGCAACACCGGCAAGTCCGATAGTAAGATTCTTATATTGCTCACGTAATCTCTTTGCAAGCTGAACACTTCCCATTATATTTTCTTGCATTGTACAAGAAATAAACAAAAATTTAGGGTTTACTCGTGTAATTACATCATGAATACCAGCTTCCTCTATGCCTGTCCCAATATAGATTGTTGGATAACCTTTTCGGCGTAAATATGTTGTAAAAATAAATAATTCGAGTTCATCTACTTCTCCTGGAGCACATATAGAAAGTACCTTTGATGTTCCTGCATTGGTGGGTATACTATGGTAAATCGCTCCCACACGTGATCGTAAAAGAGATACTGCATATTGTTCCTCTACGCTTGTGTTTTTTTCATTCAAGCGTTTCTCTCTTAGCTTGAACAATAATTTTGTGAATACCTCTGTAACCACTTTATCTATAGAAAAAATACTAAACGCTTCATCCAATAATTCAAGAGCTTGTTTTTCATCAAATTTTAACAAAGAATACAAGATATCGTCTACTAAAAGTTCTACTTTATTATATTCTTTTTCTGATAAATTGTGATTTCTTAATTGATCATTTTCTAATAAACTTACTGCTTGTCCAATGGTAAATCCTTGATTCAGTTTATTAATAAGCCATTTGAAAATTTGAACATGTTCTTCCGTATATAAGCGATGTCCAGCATCATTACGTTTCGGTGTAATGATTCGATATCGTCTTTCCCAAGCTCGCAATGTTCCCGGATGTATACCGAGCATATTGGAAATAGCTTTAATATTATATTTTCCAGTTGAATTTGGCATATTTCTTCCCACCTTAAAAGCAGCGTCAATCTTTTCTTCGTAAGGTAATTAAATGCGTTTGTGCAGGAGCTCGAAACCGTAATGGTACAAATGTTGTTCCATAACCATTACTTACAAACAAAGTCGTATGTGGATATCCATAAATTCCACCTTTCAAAAAACGTGTAGCATGAAACAGCCGAATTTGTCCGCCGTGCGTATGACCACTTAATATACAGGAAATACGTTCCATTCCATTTAATTTATATAAAATATCAGGGTTGTGGCTCACAAGGATGCGAAAGCCCTCTTCTTTACAATCCGCTAACGCTAAATCTAATCGATCACGCTTCAAACCTACATCATCGACACCTAGTAGCCATATTTTCTCTCCAAGATCCGATTCAAATAACGTCCCTGTATTATCTAAAATTTTCACGCCATTTTGAAGAAGTAACGCATCTAATTCGTGAAAATTAATTTCATAATCGTTATTTCCCCAAACAAAATATACTTGTCCTATTTCATTTAACCGTTTAATATTTTCAGCTACTCGTGATAGAGGTACTCCTCGTTCAGCTAAATCCCCACCTATAATAACAAGGTCTACTTTTCCTTTTACTTTCTGTATTAAAGATTGAGATACCGTTCTTTTGTGAATATCTGAAATAAAGAAAATTCGAACTTCCCCAAAACTTATTGGAAAATCTGCAAATAATATGGTGTGCTCTAGCAATGTATTACGTATCGCTTCTCTATACATCATCATAAAACAAACCATTACAATACATACAATGAAACAACCTAACACGACCCAAGTCATACACTTTCCCCATCTTTCTTCTTAACAGAATCTATCTATATATACAAGTTAAAAAACGACATAAAAACCCCTTTCTTTTAGTGAAGGACGAGAGCATCTGGCCGTGCATAGAAGCTGTCAGGGCCTTTTCCTGCCACATTCGAGGTTTCAAACAAAGAAAACAATCAAGTACAGGTCATGCTGTACTCTGCATAGAAGCAAATTATATGTCGAAAAATTAAAATGAATTTATATAATCACATCATAACACATCTTGAAGAAAAACCTTCTACGATCAGTAGAAGGTTTTCTTCATCAAATTACTTATTTGTAATAAGATTGATACACACCAGCAGTTATCCCCCGGCTATCTTCTTCAAATTTCTCACAAACTTTAGATAGGGGCTTACCATCAGCGAATAACAGGATGAAAATTTCTCTTTATTTCTTCTTTTCTGCCCCTGTCTTCTTCGGAATTTTCAATACCTGCCCTGGTTTCAATCCTTCTGCTATCTCATTATATTTCTTTATAATTGCTATTCCATCTTCGTTCGGAAAATATTTCTTTGCAACCTCTTCCAAAGTCTCTCCTTCTTTCACTGTATGAAACTGAAATGCCTCTGATGAGGATGATTTTGATTCATGATTTGTTTTCTTTTTTGAATCAAAAAAAATAACTTCAAATGGACTTTGTTCAGAATTAGCCTCAGATTCTTTGTTTTTCTCTACAACGTAACGCTCGGTATACCATAAAACCCCAATAGGGAGAAGGATAAATAATACTGTTAAAATCCGAACAAAAAAGTGCTTTATTTTAAATTTTGATTTTTTATTTTTTTTGTCTTTATGAACTTCACTACGTGGCGGTAAACCCTCTTCTGTTTGCGTTGACTCATTCAAACTCTCTTCAAACTCTGTTGTCGGCCTTGTCGTCATCTCGGTCACCACCATCTATCATTTGATTTCTTAATTGTAATCCCATTATGAAATCGACTAAAAAATGCGCAAAAATTGTAATTACTAAATTCCCTGTATATTGAAACACAAAACCAAATACAATGCTAATTAACAACACAAAACCAAATAAAAATGGCTTAGTAATGTAGCGAATATGTAAAACAGCAAATACTACACTTGCAAAAATTAGGCCAAAGTACGTTTGTATCACACCACGAAATAGAAATTCTTCTGCTGTTCCGATCAAAAGAGTAACAGCCAATATTTGCAACACAGACATTCCTTGAAACATACGATCATTAATCCCACCGTCATCAAACCACGATTCAGGAAAAAGATACATTGCAATATGATCCAACAGAACAATAATACAAGCTACTCCTCCACCTATAAAAAAAACAGATGAAAAGTCCCAGTACCATAAATTCAAAAATGTATCCATACTCGGAAAAAATGTATACGCTAATAGTATTCCCACACATATAACAATTGCTTGTGTAATATATAAATTCAGTCTGATTTCTTTTGGGCTCATGTCTTCAATACTTTTCTTGCGTATATCCATCATTCCTTCCCTCTAAATCCGAAAAGCAATTGTAACTCCGCTTCCCAATTATATTCGAAAACAGATTGTCTCGCTTGCTTTTTTTTATAATCTTCCATATGAATTCCGCAATGATTACAACAATTTTCCGGCTGTATTTCCTTTATATATCCAAATTTCGAAAGGATTTCCTCTCTTTTGCAATCTGTTCGCCTTATCCATTCTTTCATCATTTCTAATTGACCATATTTATTATAAAGTCGCGTTCTCACTTCTGTAATTAATTTCTGCTCAGCTTCATCAGACAAGGATTCAATCATCAATTGCCTATGCTGTATGATTTTCATCTTTTCAAAATGATAGCGAATAAATCTCCAGTATTGTTCATTCAATCCTGCTGCATTATAGCAAATTTCTTCTACATCTTCTAACGATAACACTTTTTTTTGTAACGTTGTTTCACGTAATAAGGAAAATAAAAACCGAATTTGTTGTTCATTTGGTAATTCTTCTTCAATAATGGTGAGCGGCAAATCATGATCAAGCGGGCTACATAATAAAATAGCAATGCTCGGTTCTCCATCACGACCCGCTCGTCCAATTTCTTGTAAATAAGATTCTATATTAATTGGATAATGGAAATGAATAATATATCGTGTATTTTGCTTATTCACACCCATTCCAAATGCACTTGTACAGACAACAAGTTGCAGTTGATCATTCATAAATTGTTGCTGAATTAACATCCGCTCTTCATGTTCCATTCCACCGTGATAATATGCAACATCATTAATGCCCTCATCCCTTAAATACGCTGCAAGACGCTCAGTCCAAGCCCTACTTGAACAATAAATGATCCCAGGTCCTTGTAGATATTTCACGTAAGATAATAATGCCTCTTTTTTCTCTTGAATCGTTTGGACAAACTCGATTTTCATAGCGATATTAGGGCGATCAATCGAATATAAATGTTGCTTCACATCTTTCAAATGTAAGCTTTCAATAATATCTTGTAATACTTCTTTCGTAGCTGTGGCTGTTAAAGCAAGAACTGGGGGGGAACCTATGGATGCAATAACTTGATCTAGCTTTTTATAATCTGTTCGAAAATCATATCCCCATTGTGAAATACAATGCGCTTCGTCCACAACAAATAAAGAGATATGAATTTTTCTTAGTTCTTTTAGCAGTACATCTGATTGCAACATTTCAGGAGATACAAATACAAATTTATAAGAATGCAATCGTCGCATCGCTTCTTTTTTTTCTATTATTGTTCGAAAGCTATTCAGAGCAATAACTTGATTTTTCACTATATATTTTAATTGTGTAACTTGATCTTCCATTAAAGACAATAATGGTGACACAATTAGTACCGTTCCATCTTGTACAAGCCCTGGCAACTGATAACAAAGCGATTTTCCGCCCCCTGTTGGCAGCATCGCGACAACAGAGTTTCCCTTTAATAAATCTGCAACGACTTCCTTTTGTCCAGATCGAAATGTTCGGTATCCAAACCACTGATATAAAACATCTTCAAGTCTCATGTCATCCCCCTACTCGCGCTAATACAAGACGAATTTCAAAATAGGAAACATGCTCTCCAGCAGCTTGTTTTAATATTCGCAGCTTCCGTGTTTGTAACTTCTCAATCACATTCTGTATTTGCTTCATTTTTTCTTTTTCTATAAATTGCTCCACCTGAAATTCTTTCTCACGTAATGCAATTTCTACAATATGATCTTCAATTGTTGCAACTTTCAATTTTCTAATCCGCGCAATTTCATCCATACTTCTTCCTTGTTTCCATAATTGATACGTTTTTTGTGTGGATATACTTAATAGATCTGCTTTTTCATTTGGATACGCAATAATTTGTGTTAGCAATGGAAACTGTTGCTTATGATGTTGCACATGTTGAATGATGAAATGAATTGTTCCCCAAAATAAAAGATATACGCGATGTTCATCTTGTTTCATCATATCTCCAAGCTGCTCCGTTGTATAACCAATACGATGATATCCCGTTAGACGGTACACAAAACTATTTGCTTCTATAGGAGTCACATTCATTAATATGAAATGGATTTCTTTATATAACTGTTCCGCTAAATATTCTCTTGAAAAAGAAGAGCTCGTAATAAATTGTTTGACCCATCTCGTAATTTCTGTATCTTGCTGAATCGGAATAAATTTCACATTTTGCTGCTGTAAATTTGAGACAGTTTGTATAATTAAGGATAGTCTTTTCCAAAAATTCTCTCCAAGTTCACCATATTGAAGACCATGTAAATGTTTCGGGAAATAAAATTTTCCCCTCCATTCATTTAATTGTTTTTCTCCTACTTCAGATAAAATGTAAGTATTTTCATGAACACATGTAATAAGTTGTGCGTTTAATAATGTTTCAATCTGTTTATCATAATCATGACGTCTTATAGATTTATATACACCAAATAAAAAGGAAAGATGAAACATATTCCCATCCTGAAACGTTTGCGAAGAACGCTTTCCTTTTAAAAGGTGATAAATGGAAGAAACTGTCCGTTCACCTTTTAATTGCTTTAAACAGTATAGTACAGTATATTGTAGCTGCAATGACGCTTCCATCCTTTCACTCTACTTCTATTTCCATTGTAACAAAATGCATCTTATTTAGATATTTTTAAAATATCATGAACGATTGAAGAAATTAGTTGACATTTTTAATTGATAAGAATTATCATTATAACTTTGTATTGAAAAGTTATAAAAACCGTTTTACAATAAGATTAGAATTTTTATCAGTGTTTTTATACATATTCTCGAGGAGGTAATTTAAAGATGGCAAAATATACAATTGTTGATAAAGATACTTGCATTGCATGTGGAGCTTGCGGAGCAGCTGCACCAGATATTTATGATTACGATGATGAAGGTATTGCATTCGTAACATTAGACGACAACCAAGGTATCGTTGAAATTCCAGATGTATTAGTTGATGATATGATGGATGCATTTGAAGGTTGCCCAACAGATTCTATTAAAGTGGCAGACGAAGCATTCGACGGCGACGCATTAAAATTTGAATAGTCTCCAAAAATAACCCTCAAATAATGAGGGTTATTTTTTACTAAAAAAAAATTCCCCTTCTAAACGAATGGAAACCTCTTAGCAGTCAGACTTTTACAAGATAAAAAGGCATCAGCAGAAAAATATCCACTGATGCCAAATCTTCTATTTACGCATTTTTCATTTTCGCAAACACCCATACTTTTAATCGAGAAAATAAAGGAACAAAAACAATTGTTACGATAATTCCTTTAATTAAATTAAATGGTAAAATTGCCGCCACAATCATTTGACGCATTGCACCGCTAGACAT
This sequence comes from Bacillus sp. 491mf, assembly GCF_900112415.1. GTDB lineage: Bacteria > Bacillota > Bacilli > Bacillales > Bacillaceae_G > Bacillus_A. The sequence continues at coordinate 204,563 of NZ_FOLV01000002.1, read as the reverse complement.
AGCAGGTTGACCTAAGAACCAAGTGTAGGCTGGTAAAATGATGAAATAATTTAGTACACTCATAATAAGAGTCATACAAATTGCTCCTAACATCAATCCAGTTGTTAAACTTTTAATTGTACGATGTTTACGGAACAACATAGATGCTGGAAGAATAAAGAGACATCCCGCTATAAAATTCGCCACTTCCCCTACTGGCACTCCTGTTAAACTTCCTTGGATACCATAATACAGTACGTTTTTTATCGCCTCTACAATTACACCTGAAAGTGGTCCAAAAATAATAGCTACAATTAATGCTGGGACATCACTAAAATCAATTTTCAAAAACGGTGGTAATCCTGGAAATGGAAAATCCAGCATCATTAGCAAATACGCAATGCTAGAAAGCATCGCAATGCTCATCATTTTTACTACACTCTTCTGTTGTTTCATATTTCTCTCTCCTTTTCCATCGATCATCTCATGGAATGTGGAAAGGTTCTGCTATGCCCAAATATTCTAGCATGAAAAAACCCTTTGCATTCGAAACGCAAAGGGAGAAATTTAAGGCACATCAAATAGACGTTCAAATACTTATCTTTTTTGAACGTTGAACCTCCATCTTCTCCCATCCAGACTGTACTGTCGGCTTTGGAATCGCACCAAATCCTGCCTTAACGGCTCGCGGGCTTAGAACAAATACATGCGTTCATCACCGCCGGTCGGGATTTTCACCCTGCCCCGAAGATAGACCGATATTCTATTTTCCTCATCATTATACAACAACTTTAGAACAATGTGAATCAAAATGCTTCTTTTTCATTCACATTGCATAGCAGATTTTGCTTATACGTAGAACAAAAGATAACTCGCATTCGCTTTCTCATTTTGTTTTCATCATTACATACGACAGCATATTCAGATATACTTGCTCGGCGAAAAAGAATTAAAATTCTTTGTCTTTTTATTTTATAAACTCTATCTAATCAAGCCTTCATAATTGCATGACATTTTAACGATTTGTAAATAATATGACAAAAAAGAACACTTTTTTCGTGTCTCTCTCTTTTTGTTAGTAATTCTCTAGCCATTCATATGCGAAAGTGATAAGATATGATATTGTTAAGAAAACAGCATTTTCTTACAGTGGAGGAAATGTCATGCGTAAAGAAAAAAAACAATCAATACGAGAAATTATGAAAAAAAATCTTCGCAAAGAATATTTTTATTTAAAAAAAGAATTACTGTTCTATTGTCCTGTTGATTCAGGAAAATTCTCAGGAGATACATATTATGCTGCCTTTGATAAACACGGGATTAGTATATACCAATATGATAAACACTCAGACAGTAAGCTAAAACTTTGCGAACGACACCCATGGAAAAGCTGGAGAAAAGTGAAAATCGATCATTATTTAACAAAAACCCAATTCGTCTTTCAAGGAGAACGAAATTGGATTCTTTCTTTGTTTCACCAAGGAAAGAAAGCTGAAAAAATCATTCAAACTTATACATCTTTAGAAATGGAGATTGTTTCTAGATCATTTTTAAAGAAACTGCCTGGTTATCGCTCGAATACAACATTAAATATGTATATTGGAACAATTTGCTATACCGCACTAATTGCGTTTATATTAAAAGTTATCGTTCCATTTCAAGTCTTCCGAGTCGCTTTGTATTCACTGTCCCTCGGCTGTATGTTGCTCGGTCTACTTTGTTTTGTTATCGGCCTTATCGAACCTACTATTGTCCTATTTAGAACAGAAGAGAAAACAAGAGCGAAAGTATTTTATTATTATAGCTATTTAGCAATTGCTGGATTTATTTGTCTCTTTATTTTTTGGTAACAAACAAAAGAGCTAGGCTTACTAGCTCTTTTTTCAATTGATATGTAATTTTTGTGATGGATAAATGATATCTTTTTGTAGACGATTTTTTACTTTCAATTCTTCAACAGTTGTCCCAAACTTTCTAGCAATACTCACTAGTGTATCATCCTTTTGCACAACATATACAGAAGCAGATACTACTGTATTTTGTTTTTCCCCAAGTATTTGCAAGGGATTAATCGCATTTGTTTTTGCTATCGTCCAAGCCCCTTTATGAATTTCTAAATGTAAATGCGCACCATTAGATTGTCCAGTATTCCCTACTTGTCCAATTATTTGCCCTTGCAAAATCTCTTCTCCTTCTTTCACAAGCCGTTTATTCATATGTGCATATACCGCTTCATAATCTCTATGTTTAATAAATATAACATGACCATAACTATCAGAAAAATAAGATCTTGTTACAATACCACCTTGCATGGCTGCAATTGAAGTTCCTGTTGGTGCAGCAATATCAATACCAAAATGCTTTCCATTTCTCGTTCCAAAATAATCGCTAATTCTTCCCTCCACTGGCCACTTCCACTGTTTTTCCTCAGCAGCACCTTCTGCTTGTCCTATAAAAAAGATACAAAAGAAAAACAATATTACCTTTAAAACTCTCATTGTAAATCCTCCGTTTTCTAAATAACCATTACACTTTCTCTATTTTGGTTATTTATAGAAAAAAGTATACAAAAAAAAGAAAGAGTCTATTCCTCTTTCTTTTCTTCCTTATCCCGAAATACAATTGCGCTTCTTTTATATTCTACATCATTCACGTGAGAACGAGCATTCACAATCCTTGCAACCGCAAATAAATAATCCGATAATCGATTTACGTATTGCAAAACATGTTCATTTATCTCATCTTGTTTCTTTAAAGAAACGATGCATCGTTCTGCTCTTCTTGTAACAGTACGAGCGATATGAATAATTGCTGCTCCTTCACTTCCTCCTGGTAAAATAAAGCGTTCTAGCGGCGGTGCTTCTTTTACATATACATCAATCCTTTTCTCTAGAAAAGTAATGATATCCTCTGTTACTTTATACGGAATTTTTTTCTGTACAATCGCTAAATCGCCGCCGCAATCAAACAACTCATGCTGAATTTTTTCAAGTTCCAGGTAAATATCTTGAAACAACTCACCTTGCAATAGTGTCATCGCATGCCCAATAAATGAATTCGCTTCATCAAGTGTTCCGTACGCCTCGACACGCAAATCATCTTTATCTACGCGTCCTCCAATAATACTTGTTGTGCCCTTATCTCCTGTTTTTGTATAGAGCTTCATACTTTTCCCCCTACTCTTATGTATTTTTCCTATACAAACACTTCTGTCGCTAACCAATATATAGAGAAAATAGACAACCCCGAAAAATCCAATTGATGCTCATTAAAGAATACAGACCGCGCTGCTCACGGTTTTATTTTATGAAAAAAGCTTATCAAAAAGATAAGCTTTTCATCATATGTCTGATGGTAAATATACAGAGAATGTTGTACCTTCACCTACTACACTCGACACTGTTATTTTACCCTCATGTCCGCGCACAATGTTTTTTGCAATCGCAAGCCCTAAACCTGTACCACCTGTTTTTCCGCGTGTACGGGCTTTATCTGCTTTATAAAAGCGCTCAAATAAGAACGGAATATCCTCTTCTGGAATACCAACTCCAGAATCTGATACTTCGAATACAATTCCGTTACTTTTCTCATCAATAATAAGCGATACTTTACCGCCAGTATTTGTATGCCTAATCGCATTATCAATTAAATTTGTTAACACTTGTTCCATTCGATCAGGATCAAAAGAATGCTGCTCTATAGAAGTTCGATAATCAACTAATAATTGTACTTCTTTTTCCTTCGCTATCCCTTGAAATTTCCGTGCAATCTTTTCAACAAACGGAACGACATCTACCTCAGATATATGTAATTCTACATGACCGCTCTCCATTCGAGCTAGATCTAATAATTCATTTACAAGACGCCCTAATCGTACAGATTCATCATAAATGATTTGCACAAATTCATGCACTTCTTCTTTCGTTTGAACAATATCATCTAAAATTGCTTCACTATATCCTTGCAGCATAACCATTGGTGTACGTAATTCATGCGATACGTTTGCAATAAAATCTTTCCGCATTTTTTCAAGTCGGCGCTCTTCTGTCATATCACGAAGTACTGCAACAGCTCCGCGAATCTTTGTCTGATTGTATAGCGGGGTCATCAGTACAACATAATTACCTTTTTCTAAATTTATTTCCACAACTTGCTCTTGTTCACTTTCTACAACTAAATGAAACAGTTCAACAAGCTCAGATGGTAAACTTACACTTAACTCTATCTCTTTTTCTTCATGCCATACTTGTAAGAAACGCTCTGCTGGCGGATTAATTACTACAACTTCTCCTTCTTGATTTAGCGTAATAACACCATCGGCCATACTACTTAAAATACCTGAAAGCTGTTCTTTTTCTTGTTGCAGGGCATTCATATTAAACTTCAATTGTTTCCCCATTTGATTTAAAGCTGTTGCCAATTCACCGATTTCATCTTGCGAAACCATCGGTACCTTCGCATCAAATTTTCCGCGCGCTACTTCAAAAGCGACTTCACGCATTTTACGAAGTGGTGCTGTAATTCGAGTTGATAAGAAAAACGCAAAGAATGTTGTTAAAATAATTGCAATTCCCGCAGATAAAAAGATAAAATCTGTCGATTTTTCTATTCCCTGTTTTGGTACTTGTAACGATTGATATACAAAAACAGCACCATCTTTTGATGACTTTAACGGAACACCGACAATCATCATATCATTTTCATGATTTTTCTTGTTTTTTTCATCTGGGACGCTTTTTATTTTTTGGACCTTTTTACGTTCTGTAAATACAGCTTGTAACTCTTTATCATGTTTTAAATCATCTAATGTTAATGTTACCAATCCTCGTTGAGCCGGAGATGCAGATACTTTATCATCCTCTTTAACAATAATAATCCGCGAAAGAGGGTCAGCGAATTTATATGCGATATGTTCTATCGTCTTCTCATCCGCCCCCTCTTCTATTAATTCAGAAACGCTCGTTGCAACATTTGTCAGCCTTGTTTCTCCCATCGTCACATAATAATTGTCGAAAAACTGAGAAAGTAAAATAGCGACAAAGCCTAGGACGAATGAAACGAGGAGTAAAATTGTCATCCATAACTTCCCAACAACACTTTTCCAAAGCATCAATCGTTCACAACCTCAAACTTGTAACCAACACCCCATACTGTTACAATCATTTTCGCTGCATTTGCTGATTTTTTGCTTAATTTCTCACGCAAACGCTTTACATGCGTATCAACCGTGCGTAAATCACCGAAAAATTCATACTGCCATACTTCTTTTAATAATTGTTCACGGTCAAACACTTTATCAGGTGCCTTCGCTAAAAATAGTAATAATTCATATTCTTTTGGTGTTAAATTCACTTCTTCTCCATCTGCTGTTACACGATGTGCATCATTATCAATTGTTAAGTGCGGGAATACAGTAACATCCTTTGTTGTTGTATCTTGCGTAAAGAATGTTGTTGTAACGGAACGACGTAGCACAGCTTTTACACGCAACACAACTTCACGTGGGCTAAACGGTTTTACGATATAATCGTCTGTTCCAACTTCGAATCCTTGCACTCGATTTATTTCTTCTCCTTTTGCCGTTAGCATAATAATTGGTGTTGCCTTTTTCTCACGAATCCCTTTACAAACTTCAATACCATCCATTCCAGGCATCATAATGTCTAAAAGGATAAGATCATAATCATTTTGCAATGCTTTTTCTAAAGCCGTTTCTCCATTGTCGGCTTCATCAATGATGTACTGCTCTCTCTCTAAATACATTTTTAATAAACGACGGATACGATCTTCATCATCTACAATTAAAACCTTTAGTTCATTTCCCATGGCTATCCGCTGTACATATGCATGTTACAACGGTTCACACCTACCTTTCTTCAATAAAGCGAAACTTTCCTTATGAGAATGAATGAAATCCATTTGGCGCATGCTAACAGTTATACCACGCTTATTAGTAAAGTCGAAATCCTACTTTCCCATTAGAACGAAATAACTTCTCACAGACTAGCCTTTTCACGATTGAAAGTTCACCTTCGCATTATGTTTCACATAAATAACAAAATTTGTTCATAGTTTTTCCAAAAATATGTATTTTACCTGAACAATACATTTTGTCTCGACATTATTTTACAAAATCCCTCTATACTTTGTCATGTTTTTCTCAAAAAAGAAAAGAAATGAACAAAATTAAAATAGGAAAGTGACAGTCACCTTCCTATTTTATACCGCAATAATGAACTGCACAATAGAATTCGTTAAACTTCAACTTTTGTTATGCATATGAATGTAAACCTGCGATCACTAAATTCACTACGACAAAGTTAAACATAATAATTGCAAAGCCAATTACTGCCAGCCACGCTGACTTTTCACCGTGCCACCCTTTAGACAAACGTAAATGTAAAAACGCTGCATAAAAGAGCCAAGTAATGAGTGCCCAAACTTCTTTCGGATCCCAGCCCCAAAAACGCGTCCATGCAATTTGTGCCCAAATCATCGCAAAGATTAAAGCACCTAGCGTAAAGACCGGGAATCCAATTGCAACAGAGCGATACCCGATTTCATCAAGTAAATCACTATCAACTTTCTGCACTGCTGGTTGAAGAGTTGCGGCAACTCGTTTTCGTAAAATTAATCTTAGGACAATATAAAGCAACGTTCCTACAAAAACTGACCAAATGACAGTGTTTAATTTTTTCGCATTGATAATAGCTGGTGTATTTATTACAGGCTCAAATTTTTCAGCTGTAATTAACTTTCCTTCATGAGGACCGACTAAAGCTGGTAAATTATATACCATTTCAGCTTTCTGCTCATCTTTATTTACCCATTGGAACTTAGCTTCATACTTTACACTTGAAAAAGCAGTTGTCGCCCCTATAAATCCAATTACACAAACAAGCGAAAAAATAACTGCTTCGAGCCAAAATGTTTGCTTACTTTTTTTGGACTGATCCACATTTTTCAATAAATATATAACTCCTGTTATAAAACTAATCGATAAAATAGCTTGACCAGCCGCTGCTGTTGTTACATGAATATGGAGCCAGTTACTTTTTAATGATGGAATAAGCGGTGTAATTTCTCTTGGAAACATACTTGCATAGGCTATTAGTAAAATAGCAACCGGAAGTGCAAATAGGCCAAGTATACTTGTCCGATACATAAAATAAATAATTATAAACGCACCGACCATCATCATACCGAAAAATGTACCGAACTCAAAAAAATTACTAACCGGTGCATGCCCTGATGCAATCCATCTCGTAACAAAATATACTGACTGAGCAGCAAAACCTAAAATTGTGATAGTTATCCCGATGTTTGCCCACTTTCGCCCTTTTTCTTTAATCGCTCCTCCAAAGAACAGTGTTGCAACTAAATACAATACGAAAGCAGTAAATAAGAAATTACTACTTATTTCTACCATACTCTCTCCCCACCTTAACTAATTTTTTTCTCATTTACTTTATCATTTGGCTGCGGAATACTTGTCCCTTCTAGCACCTTTTCAATCTCTTTTCGCAAACCATACCAATTTTTATTTGTATGACCCGCAATCCACCATTCGTTATCAACACACTGCACCCAAATACGACGATGATTCCAATACATCCCCTGGATAACGCCGACCATGAAAATAAAGCCTCCTAAAGCGATTACCCAAAGTGTTAAATCTTTCCGAACAGTAAGTGCTGTAACGTTTCGCGTTTCGATGCCTGCAAAAGACATTTTGTATAAATTATTTCCTTCAGGCTCTATATTTTGTTGAATTCCAACAAAACTCACTTCTCCATTTGGCGTTTCAGGCGTAAACATTTTAAAGACAAAAGCAGGGTTGTTAGGAAGCTTCGTTTTTGTATTTGGCTTGCCGCTTTCATCAAAATAAAAATCAGGAAAATAACTTAACAGATGCAGAGAATACCCATTTCCTAAATCGTATGTTTCTTTTGGATTTGCTAGATCAACAGTAATCGGGCCCCATTTTTGACCACCTTCTTTCTTTTGTAAAAAGAAAGACATTTTATTTAATTCGCCTTCTTTATAGGAAACCTGATAAAGTGCATAGTCATCAAATTTAAGAGGTTCATTTACTCGAATGTTTTCGTCTTTCACTTTCTCAAGCTTCGGCTCTTCACCAGCAACGCTTCTCCCGACTACTTTATACAAAACAGCATTTGTTTGAAAATTTTTCTCTATCATCTTATTTCCAACACGATCAATCGCATCGTTAAATACTTTATTTTCTTTACTTTTATCATAAACTTCTTTAATAAATTTCTCATTTTTCAAATAATACTTTCCGTCTGTTCCAGGAATTTCTTTCGTTTCACCTTCCCGAAGCCAAAGTGATGCATCAACATACATACCAGGAACAACACGAAGCATCGTTCCAAATAAAAAAATGATAAGACCAATATGATTAACGTATGGACCCCAACGCGAAAAACGACCTTTTTCTGCTAAAATATTATTATCTTCAACTTGAATATTGTATTTTCTCTTTTTCAAGTTCTCTTTTACACATTCAATCTCTTCTGTAGTCGCATCTGCTGTTCCATATAACCGCTGTCTTTTTAAAAAACTTGGATGTCTTGTTACCCGTTGTTTTTTCAGCGCTTTATATAAAGGAACAACACGATCTAAACTACATATAACGAGAGAAATCCCAATAGATGCCACTAAAATCATATACCACCAAGAACTATATAAATTATTAAACCCTAAATGATAATACAATTGCCCAAGGAAACCATACTGCTGTTCATAGTATTCTCCAGGCGTGACAGTTGGTGGAATATACATTTCTTGCGGGAAAATCGTTCCAATTCCAGATGCGATCAGTGTAATAACAATAAGCCATATTCCAACTTTTACAGAAGAAAAGAAGCTCCAAATTTTATCTACCACTGTTTTGGAATGCGTAATAGAACGCCGCGCACTTCCTTCATATCGCATATCTAGTAATTTTGTATCCTGCTTATCTTCAAAAGGTTTTCCGCAAGCTTCACAAAAAATTGTACCGATTGGGTTTACGTGACCACAATCACATTTTACTTGTCCCAAATCTTTCACCGCCTTTTTCATATTTCTATGTATCTATGTTTTATGTATAAATTAACAAAATACTCAGAAATTTAATGATAGGTGCTGAAAACCATGTACAGCACCTCGATTGTCGAAGAACTTGAATAAACTTTCTATCCTCTTCTCATTATGGAGTAATTTTCTTTAAGTATTCTTCCATTTGTTCTCTCGATTGTGTACCTGTAATTTTTTCGATAATCTTGCCATCTTTATCAATTAAAAACGTTGTCGGTAGTGGTCCTACACCATATGTATTTAAAATTTCTTGTCCTTTATCAATAGCTACAGGAAATTTCAATCCGTACCCACTCACAAAATTCTTCACAGCGAGTTCTGTTTCGTCTGCATCTAATGCCAATATTTCAACACCTTTTTCCTTATATTTCGGGTACAGTTCGTTCATATATGGCATTTCTTTCTCACAAGGTTTACACCATGTCCCCCAAAAATTTAAAAACACACCTTTTCCTTTTAACTCTTTTAACGTAATCTTTTTACCTTCTAAATCAGTAGCTACGAAGTTTGGCGCTGCCTTTCCTACTTGTACTTTCTCTTTATCAACAAAAAAGTTTTGATATAGCGTAAAACCTAACGCTCCTCCTAAGATGAGCAAAATAATTACGCGAAATAACAGTCTATTTTTCTTCACAGTGTCTCTCCTTCCTTAACCGAATAAAGAAGTTTAGCACATACTAAACTTTTCTATAAAAATGCCCATTGAAAAACTGACATAAAACCCTTTTTAAGGTAGGCAAGAGGATCTAGCCATGCATAGAAGCGGTCAGGGCCTTTACCTGCCAAGTGCAAAGTTTTAAAACAAAGAAAGATAGGTCCGTTTTGATCTTCATGATAGTAGTCTATATGCCGAAAAATGAAAGTAACTTTCTATAGATAATAAGGGGCATATGTTCACTGGAATAATCCCCTTATCAAACTTCTAAATGAAATGTATGACTGAGTAGTTACAATAAATTTATATATGTATTCACTTCTATCAGTAAAGTTTTCTTTACTGATAGAAGCCTTTATATTCTATACTATCTCGGTTTCGTTGAAGCGAGAGCACGAAGTTGTTTTACTTCATGAGGAGTTAGTTCTCTCGCATCCCCTGGGCGCAAACTCCCTAACTCTAAGAAGGCATAACGCTCACGCTTTAATTTCATCACGTTACATCCAACTGCTTCAAACATTCTACGTACTTGGCGATTTCTTCCCTCGTGAATTGTCAATTGTACAATTGCAATTTCTTTACGCTTATCCCATGAAAGGATTTTCACACGTGCAGGCGCCGTCTTTCCTTCTTCTAGCATAACACCTTTTTCTAACATGCGGATTTTTTCACCAGTTAGCGGACCTTTTACCTTTGCTACGTATGTTTTCTCAACCTTATACTTTGGATGCATTAAAATGTTCGCAAACTCTCCGTCATTTGTCATCAATATTAAACCAGATGTATCATAATCTAATCGGCCAATTGGAAACAGACGCTGTGGAATATCTAAAAAGAAATCTGTCACAACTTTTCTTCCTTTATCATCTGTTACGCTCGAAATAACACCCGTTGGTTTATATAATAAAAAGTAAGCAGGCGTTTCTTTTTCAAGAGGAATGTTGTTTACTTCAACTTTATCTTGCGCACTCACTTTCGTTCCTAGTTCAGTCACGATTTTTCCGTTAACCTTAACTTTACCTTGTTGAATGAGTTCTTCTGCCTTTCTTCTCGACGCAATACCTGCTTGCGCTATTACCTTTTGTAGTCGTTCCATTTCGTTTCTTCACCTCAAATTCATCTTACCTTCATTAGAAGGACTTGGCAACTGTCTAGCCTTAATGGCGATTATCCTTCCTTACCGTAAACAACATCGCCAACTTTATAAGCTAATAAAGGAATAAAATGCATTTTTCTTCTTTATTATGATTTACATCCTTCCATTTTCTCACAACAATTGTTCACGGTTTTGTCAAAAATAATCCATAAAAAAGCCACTATTAAGCACATTCTTAATAGTGGCTGTATCCGTATTATAGTCTAATTGGAATGAAAAATGAATCATTATTGCTGAAACATGAGTGAAACAAATACAATTGAGCACACAATCCCAATTAAATCAGCAAATAAGCCTACCTTTAAAGCATCGCCCATTTTCCGAATCCCAACCGCTCCAAAATAAACTGTTAAAATATAAAAAGTTGTATCTGTACTTCCTTGCATCGTAGACGCAAGTCTCCCAATAAATGAATCCGGCCCATATGTGGCAATTAAATCAGTTGTAATACTTAGCCCTGCTGATCCAGAAATAGGGCGAATAAGAGCAAGAGGAACAATCTCTGCTGGCACATGGATAGCATCTAGCATTGGTTTCATTACATGGATCATTGCATCTAGCGCGCCTGAAGCACGAAAAATTGAAATAGAAACGAGCATACCGACCATAAATGGCAAAATAGATATAGCAATTTGAATTCCTTCTTTCCCGCCTTCTACAAATGATTCATACGTCGGTACTTTTTTTATCGTACCATATAATAAAATAAATCCAATTACACAGGGGATTACCCATAAAGAAATCGTATTAACGAGGTTCATTTTTTCTTCCCCTTTCTACTTCTTCTTCGGTAAAAGTAACGATCAATCCAAATCGCTCCAATCATAGATAAAACCTGAGCGATAAACGTTACGCCTACAATTTCAGTTGGATTTGCAGAATGATACGTCATCCGAATCGAAATAACAGTAGTGGGAATAAGTGTAATAGCTGATGTATTTAAAGCAAGAAATGTAATCATAGAGCGGCTTGCAAAGTCTCTTCCTCCATTTAATTCTTTTAAATGTTCCATTGCTTTAATCCCAAGCGGCGTGGCTGCATTGCCTAATCCAAAAAAGTTTGCCATCATATTAGACAAAATGAACCCCAGTGCTGGATGATTCTTTGGCACTTCTGGAAACAGTTTTTTTACAAGAGGCATAAACAGTGCAACAAGTTTCTTTAGCAAACCAGCTTCCTCGGCAATCTTCATTAAACCTAGCCAAAAAACAAGAACACTAATCAGTCCGATACAAATGGTTACAGCATTTTTTGAACCTTCGAAAACTGCTTTATTTACTTCGTCCATCGTTCCATTAAACATTGCATATACAATACCAATTATCGCCATCGCAACCCATATAATATTAACCATCTATTTCCACACCTAACATATGAGAAAATACTTCCTGAAAATCTCTCCAAAACAAACCCGTGCTCACAATAAGTTTCCGTTTACTATAAAATAGGTTACGCTCTCCAATTTCTTCTTCGTTTAAATAAGCGACAGCACGCCCCACTTTCTCTCCATCTATCAGCTTGGCTGTTTTATCAAATTCAATTTTTATAACAACCTTTTTAGCCTCTTCTTTTGTTAGCGGCACTAATAAATCATTTTTCGTATATATATGATTGGTATACTTTTTGTCTTGCAGTTCAGATAGAGGCCCCTTCGCTACTACCGTAGTTGCTGTATATTGTTTAAATCCTTCATTAAATAAGTACATATGGTCATCCCAATCACCCGAAGCTTGCAATGTTACAACAATTAAATCTAGCCCATCCTTTGATGCAGTTGTTACAAGTGTTCGCCCTGCCTTTTTCGTAAATCCAGTTTTCCCTCCCGTTGCATACTCGTACATAGAAGTAACAAGCTTATGTTTATTTTTCCATGGATAGTCCCATACTTTAGATTGATACGTTTTCGTTCCAAAAATTTTACGAAATGTCTCGTTTTCCATGGCATACCGGGTTAACTGTGCCATATCATATGCTGAAGAATAATGTGTCCCGTCGCCGTCTAAACCATGTGGATTAGAAAAATGTGTATCCTTCATTCCAATTTGTGCTGCTTTTTCATTCATTAGATATACGAATCCATCTATACTCCCGCCAACATATTCTGCAATTGCTTGAGCTGCATCATTTCCAGAGCGCAGCATTAAACCATATACTAAATCTTCTAATGGTACTTTCTGTCCTGGTTTTAAATAAATAGCTGATCCTTCCACACGAACCGCTGTATTACTAATGGATACCTTTTCTTTCATTTTCCCTGATTCGACCGCTAAAAGTGCGGTCATAATTTTTGTAATACTTGCGATTTTTTCAGATTCATGCTCTAACTTCCCATATAATACTCGCCCCGAATGTTGCTCCATCAACACAGCATTACGTGCACTAACATTATTCATTTGTGCATATGTATCATGTGGCAACATACTTGCACATATTAGAATAAGTGCAATCACGATCCATCTTCTCCGCATATATCCACGTCCTTTTTGGCACTTTTTGTACAAGTGTATGCTTGGACCTTTAAAATATGAATGGAAGTTGAGATGGATAACTAGCTTGCAACCGAATAGAAAGACAACTAAAAAAGACGCATTGTGATGCGTCTAATATGGTATCCACTGTAAATTCTTCGCACTTTCAAATCTTTTCTCTACATCTCCCCAGTTGACAATATTCCACCAATTCTTTATATATTCTTCCTTTCGGTTTTGATATTGTAAATAATAGGCATGTTCCCATACATCCAGTACTAATAGAGGAATTGTATCCCACTGTGTAAATAATTGATGAAGTGTACTTTGTAAAATTTCTAATCGTCCAGAACGAGGCGCCCAAACGAGAATAGCCCATCCTGAACCTTCCACCTTTGCTGCTGCTTCTGTAAAATGTTTTTGAAAACGTAAAAAGCTCCCAAAATCTTTTTCAATTTCCCTCGATAAGTCTCCATGCGGGCTGCCACCACCATCTCTTTTCATATTATTCCAAAAAATGGTGTGTAAATAATGACCAGAACCATGAAAGGCAGCTTCTCTCTCCCAATGTTTTATTAAATCAAATTGATTTGTTTTTCTTGCTTCTGCCATCATCTTCTCTGCTTTATTTAATCCCTCTACATAACTACGATGATGCTTATCGTGATGAAGCATCATAATTTCCCTTGAGATATAAGGCTCTAACGCATTATACGGATACGGAAGCGGCGGCAAGGTATGTCCGCCAATTGGTACAGAAGCTCTTTCATAATTTCTTTCATATAATGCATATTCCGAATCAGTCATTAACGCTTCTTGTAAGTAGTGTTGAATATGCTCGACATCATCACTAATTTCATAAACAAACTCTGCATCGTAATCATATTCATTTTCTTTAATGCGATCTAATAGCATTTGAATTTTATATGCAAGCATATGAACATCATACACTTCTGTTGCCCGGCTATCTAATACGTGGAGAACACTTTCACACCAACTTTCAACCTCATGAAAGTAATCAGTGAATACTTCTTGCTGACTCATATGACACCTCCATCAATATATCCTTCTTAAATGTATTCAAAATTCCGGTTGTATATGACGATTCAAAAAGCAAAAGAAGCTAGGAATCACCTAACTTCTTACAGTAGTTAATATTTTTGGATCATTTTCGTTTGATAGTCGGTCTCATAATATTCTAGCTCTTCACGCAGCATTTGAAATTTCCCTTCTAACTCTTTCATCATTTGTTCAATCGACATAGGAGGTTGCTTTTGAAACGCAATTGAATTCTTTCCCGTATAAGCTGATCGGCTATTTTCATACCAATGATCATTTTTAGGTGAAAAAAACTCTGCAATCACTTGATGATAGATTTTATATAACGTTCTTTCCGCTGCACTTTTCCGAAACGGTTTATTATTCAGTAATACAGAGCAAGCATCTAAGCCTTCTTCACAAAATACAAGCAAGCGCCGAATGGAAGCTAATAATCCAGCAAAATACTGTTCATCGCCGGATGGTGTTTCTTCTAATAATAAAGGTAGCGTATAATAGTTTACATATTTAGTGATTACTTCAACTACTTCTCCCAAAAAAACAGTTACTTGCTGCGTTTGGTTTTCAACCATTAAATTGGACATGTTAGTTTCTCCCCCTACCATTTGAACTAATTTTGAAAGTTAATTTTTCTGTTATATATTTATTTTGGATCAGCTTCTTTACAAAACGCCTTACTCCCAATTGTATCCTCATCAAAATATACGCAAAATTCTTCGAACGTATTAATATGAAAATCCTCACTCACACTATCTCTTTTTTTATCACATAACTACAGAATGACATCACGCAAATATATGTTTTGATTTTCGATTTTAAAAACAAATTTCCTTCAAAAGAAGGAAATTCTTTCAAAAAACCTTCGAAATAAAGTGGGATTTTTCAGATTTTTAAGTATAAAGTTTTACCGATTATTAATAGATAATGTTTACATATATAAATTACAACTACATTTTCAAAGAATTTTTCTTTTTATTTTTATTGAAGTTTGTCATAATAAAAATATTGTCTCAGTTTTCTAATACAAGGAGAGTTGTCTTTATGTCGTTTTCATGGAAACGTATATTACAAATTGGAAAATTTATTTTTCCCTTTGTTGTATTAACAATCGTGTTTTTTCAAGCACGCAAAGAACTATCTGGTGTTTCATTTCGAGAAGCAGTTGAAACGATTAAACATATTCCACCCGGTGGATTTTTCTTAGCCGTTATACTCGGTGCATTTGCTGTTGCTACAATGTTCTTTTACGATTTTGTAATGTTGCGGCATCTACAAGCAGATATACCAATTAAAAAGATTTTTCGTATTTCTTGGACTGCTAATACATTCAATGGATTTATAGGATTTGGCGGTCTTGTTGGGGCAGGTATACGTACAATGTTATATCGTCCTTATGTACAAGAAAATGGTAAACTTATTCGAAGTATCGCCTGGATGACAGCAGCTTTTATTAACGGACTAGCATTATTATCTTTTCTCGGTCTAATTGGCATACTAGATACAAGATTTATTTTACACGAAAAGCCTTGGCTATGGCCCGTTTTCATCTTTTTTGCTCTTTTTGTTCCGTTATACATAGGGATTTCTAAAATAAAAAGTCGCAAGCAAAGAAAAGAAGAAGAACAAGTTGAAAAAAATCCAACTGTCCTCTACTCCCTTGTTTCATTAGTAGAGTGGGTATCAGCGGGTATAGTAATATATGTCATCTTACTTCTATTCGGAATTGAAATAGATTTCCATAAAGTTCTCGGTGTATATGTTATTGCAGCTTTAGCTGGCGTTGTGAGTCTTGTACCAGGGGGGCTTGGTTCCTTCGACTTTGTTTTTTTAACAGGGATTGGACAATATGGTGTAGATACAGGTGTATTACTTCCTGCTATGTTATTATATCGCCTTGTATATTATATTTTACCGTTTGGACTCGGTTTAATTTTTGCAGCATTTGAAATGACAGGAGCTGCTTTAAAGAAATTTGAAGATAAACCATTTATTGCACCTGCCCTGGAAACAACTGGGGTCATTTGGTCATTACAACGTGATTTTCTTGGAAAACTAGGTTCTTGGGCATCTGCTGCATTAACAATTTTCGCAGGACTTATGGTTATTTTTTCCACCATTTTCCCTACAAGTATTGAACGTGCTCATGCATTGCATATTTTAGTTCCTAAATACCTTGTACAAATTTCCTTTAGTTTATCACTAACATTTGGTATTTTACTCGTTATTTTATCACGTGGCATTTATCACGGAACGAAACGCTCCTATTATATGACAATTGTATCTCTCATCGGAGCTGCGATCTTCAATACACTAAAAGGAATTGATTTAGAAGAAACCTTTATTTTACTCATTGTGCTAACTGTACTATATATGATTCGCAAACGATTTGTTCGTGAGAAAATAGCGATTTCATTTTCAGATGTAGTAAAAGTTTGTCTCTTTGTACTGATTACGTTGTATCTGTACAAAAAACTTGGGGTACAATTTGCCGATGCCAAAGAAGTATTTAAACCTGATTTTGTTGTTCGTAATATTAAACAAGTACAGCGCAGTGCAATTGCAGCAGCTTTTTTTGTACCAAGTTTTCTGCTAATTGGTTCCCTAATTGCCAATCGTTACAAAACTAAATTTCCCGGGCAACCAGCCAATATGACACAACTACAACACTTTTTAGATGAATATGGTGGAAACGTGTTAAGTCACCTTGGTTTTTTAGGAGATAAGCAATTCTTTTTCAGTAACGACGGAAAAGCAATGATTCAGTTTGCTCCTGCCGGTAAACGTCTTATTATACTTGGTGATCCAATTGGACAACCTTCTTCTTTTCGTAACGTTTTAGAAGAATTTTTAACAGAAGCGGATCGTTTCGGCTATATTTGCGTATTTTATCAAATTGAAAGTAAATGGCTGGGTTTATATCATGATTTTGGATATAACTTCTTCAAGCTTGGTGAAGAGGCAGTTGTCGATTTAAATAATTTCACAATTTCAGGAAAAAAACGAGCTGGATTGCGTGCAACTTTCAATCGTTTCGAGCGAGATGGTTATACTTTTGCGATTCACGAACCACCATTTACAGATGAATTGTATGATGAACTAAAAAAAGTATCAGATGCATGGCTTGGGGGGAAAAAAGAAAAAAGCTTCTCTCTCGGTTATTTTGATCGTGATTACATAAATCGTGCGCCCATCGCAACACTTTCTGATATTGATGGTAAAATTATTGCTTTTACAACATTTATGCCAGTTTACCAAGACGGTGAATTATCTGTTGATTTAATGCGCTATTATCCTAATGCACCTAGCGGAATTATGGATGCTATGTTCATTCATTTATTCCAATGGGCAAAAGAAAATGGCTATCAATACTTTAATATTGGAATGGCTCCGCTTTCTAATGTTGGGTTATCAGCACAATCATTTTGGTCAGAGCGTGTTGCAGCAGCCATTTTTAATAACGTTCGTTATACATATAGTTTTAGTGGCCTGCGACATTTCAAAGAAAAATATAAACCAACATGGAGCGGGAAGTATTTAGCATTTCGTAAAAATCATTCCTTACCAATTACAATGCTCGCTGTAACAAAATTAATCGGAAAACGAAAAGACAGCTAATTTTAGCTGTCTTTTCGTTTCTGAACTTGCAAAGTAAATTGTTCTTCATATTTCTTTCCGTCAATATAAAAAGTGCCCCATATTTTATAAAGTCCTTCACTCGGAAACGTAACGCGAAATTGTAATTGTTCCTCATTATTATTAGGAACAACGTATAAAAAATGCTGTCGCTCTCCATCCACTATACGTAATTCAGAACGTTCTCCTGCATTTGAACGAAACTTTACCTTTTGTCCTTTTCCCACTTGAAATTGAAACGTTAATGTTTCTTCTTCATTTGGATATAACGTACGAAATAATAGCGATGTTTTATATGGACCAATAGATTTCGTTAATACCGTATCTGCAGCAATTGGATTTTGTTTTTTTTCTACTACTTTTTTTCCCGCTACTATATTCTTTTCAGCAAATTGTTTAGTTGTATCCCCTGTTTCTTCATATAGGAAAATGGTATATTCTCCTTCTTTTTTAAACTGGTATGTAGCTTTGTAAGAGCCATCTCCAACAAAAGTTGGTCTCGCTTCATATGATTGTGTTAACTGCCTGTCCACAATAAACATGCGAATATGGTCGTTTACACCGCGAATTTCGGCTCCTTTTTTATTTTGCAATTGAAATGTAATATTTGCGATTTCATTTATATCCATATCATGTAGTTGCCACTTCACCTGCTGTATCTGCCCTGTTGTTTCTTCACTGCTTTTATATTTTTTCATATAAAATCCACCAAGAACAATAAGAAGCAAAGCGATAACTCCTATAATAACATTTTTCATGAAATCACCCATCTATTTTTTAATAAATTGTAACATAATTCTGATTATTAATCAGACAAAAACATCTATTAAAGCACAATTATTTTCTTTTGCCTGAATAGATCTATAGATAGAAATATACTATTGTAAACGCTCTACTTCGTGTATACTACAAAGTGAAGTAAATATTTAGTAATATTGATTGCTACATAACAAGGAGGATTTTATATGAGCATACACATTGGAGCAAAAGAAGGCGAAATTGCAGAATCTATTTTATTACCTGGAGATCCTTTACGTGCAAAGTATATTGCAGAAAATTTTTTAGAAGATGTAACATGCTATAACAATGTGCGTGGCATGCTAGGGTTTACAGGAACATATAAAGGAAAACGCGTCTCTGTTCAAGGTACAGGTATGGGAGTTCCTTCTATTTCTATTTACGTAAACGAGCTAATTCAAAGCTATGGGGTAAAGAATTTAATTCGTGTTGGAACATGCGGTGCCATTCAAAAAGACGTAAAAGTACGTGATGTTATTATTGCAATGACTGCTTGTACAGACTCAAACATAAATCGTTTAACATTCCCTGGATTTGATTTTGCACCATGTGCAAACTTTGATTTATTGAAGAAAGCATACGATGCTGGTATAGAAAAAGGGTTACACATCCGTGTTGGGAACGTACTGACAGCCGATGTATTTTATCGTGAAAGCATGGATATGGTAAAAAAACTTGGCGACTACGGTGTATTAGCTGTTGAAATGGAAACAACTGCACTATATACATTAGCTGCAAAATACGGTGTAAATGCATTATCTGTCTTAACAGTAAGTGACCATATCTTTACTGGTGAAGAAACAACGGCCGAAGAACGTCAAACAACATTTAACGAAATGATTGAAATTGCATTAGACGCTGCAATCCAATCATAAATCCGATAAGAACTTGTCATACGTCTGGCAAGTTCTTTTTTATCCTCTACTATATACACCCATTTTGATTTTCAGATATATAAGTCACTTTTATGCATAACCATATGCTCTCGTTCTCCTTAGAAAGAAAGGATTTTATGTCAGTATATACTCACTTTATATGACTTTTTGAATTGAACTATCTCAGCATGCGACAGATTTTCGCTCCTACTATGTTTATTCGTTTGCTATAATAAAGTGACGATTATGGAATTTACATCTTATGAGGTGAAAAAGTGAAAAAAAGAAGTATTGTGTTTAAGCTTTTCTTATTAACATCAGCATTATTTACTGCTACATTTCTACTCTTTTTCCTTGGACAATCACTATTTTTAGAGAAATTTTATATTAATAAAAAAGTTCAAACGGTCCAAACTAATTTCGAAAAATTTGTAAACAAATATGAAAAAAGCAACGGAACTTTCGAGGAGCTTTCAAAGCTAAAACAAGAGTTTTATGAAAAAACAAACGCTGAACTCGTACTTTTAGATCGCAATGGTATTATTAAGGATGATAAAAATTATCACATTGAAATTGTTAACAAATTCAATAATACACTGTTTATTCCATTGAATAATACTTTCACAATTCCTGAATATTCTTCGTTTATTAATTTAGGATTAAAAATATCTGACCCAATCAGTGTACAAGGTATCTTAAAAAACAATATGATTATTCCTGTTACAATTACTACTGCTGATAATAAAACATGGCAAAATGATAATATCATTTCAGATTTGAAGCTATTTGGCATTCAACTTACAGATATCAAAAGAAACTTATATACAAAAGATTTTAGTACTAGCATTAACAAATTCGATGGTACGATATCAAAATTGCATATGCCTTCTCCAAACGATATTCGTCTTGCAAATAAAGATACATTAATGCAAGGCATCCAACATTGGGAGCTTTCTGTCGCATTAGGGAAAACAAATGCGAGTGAAATGACAACATATACACTCGGCGGAGAAAACGACATTAAAAGTCAGATTTTTGTTAAACCCGTAGTTACAAATGGAGAAATAAAAGAATTTGCATTTGCAATGACATCATTGCAGCCCGTTAATGAGGCTATGCTTGTTTTGAAAGATTATTATGTCTATGCGTTAATGATCGTCTTTATTGTCATAATTTTATTATCGTTTTATTACTCAAAAATCATTGCAAATCCGCTTATTAAAATGAATCGTGTTACAAAAAAAATGGCAAACTTTGATTTCTCTGAAAAACTTCCTATATCCACTGAGGATGAGATAGGGAGTCTATCAGGTAGTATTAACTCTCTTTCTGTAAATTTAAAAGACCGAATTGATAAATTACATGTAGTAAATACAAAACTACAGCAAGATATTGAAAAAGAGCGGCAACTAGAAAAAACAAGAAAAGAATTTATATCTGGCGTATCGCATGAATTAAAAACACCATTAAGTGTAATCCGAAGTTTCGCTGAAGGCATTAAAGATGGCGTAAGTAAAGACACTACGTATTATACTGACGTTATTTTAGAAGAGACTGATAACATGAACCGCCTTATTGTCGAAATGCTAGAACTTGCAAAACTTGAGTCCGGCACATATAAATTAGAATTAGAACCGTTTTCAATAGGAGAATTAATTCAACAAGTATATACAAAGCTGTTATTTAGCATCGAAGAAAAAGATTTACAAGTAGAGCTTGCCTTTGATTCCACTATTTATGTACAAGCAAATCGAAATCGTATTGAACAAGTTGTCGTCAATTTATTAAGCAATGCGATTCGTTATACACCAGTTGGAGAGCAAATAAAAGTAACTATCAGTGAGAATGAAGAAACCGTAAAAGTGGAAATTGAAAATAACGGTGCACCTATTCCCGAAGAAAGTTTAGATAAAATATGGGATCGCTTCTATCGAATAGATGCATCACGTAGCCGTCATACGGGTGGAACTGGTCTTGGACTATCCATCGTAAAAAACATTTTAGAATTGCATCATGCTAATTATGGTGTCTATAATAAAGAAAATGGCGTTGTCTTTTACTTTCATTTGTCAAAAGTGGAAGTAATCAAATAATTTGTCCTAATTTCACGAAAAGTTCACATGAAATTCACACTCTTCCTTTACAGTAATAACTAGTTAATCCTTTCCTTTACACATACAAAAAGAGGAGAGTGCGTGAAATGAAACAAGTAGGACAACCAATTCAAAACGAAAAACAATTAGAAAAAATCAAAGATATACTAATACAATCATCAAAGCGCGATGCTTTATTATTCGTATTAGCTGTGAATTCCGGATTAAAAGTAAGTGAAATATTGCAGTTAAAAGTTGGCGATGTTATCGATGAAGATGAGCATGTTCGTCACTCAATTTTGTTCTATAATGACAAAATGAAAAAGCATAAATGGTTCGCTGTAAATGAAGAATTGCAACATACAATTGAACAATATATGAAAGAACGCAAAGTCTGGAAGCGAAATGAACCATTATTAAAATCTCAAAAAGGAACAAAATCTATTACAAGGCAACATGCTTGGTACATTTTAAACAAAGCAGCAAAAGAAGTTGGTTTAGAAGGGATTAGCTCGCATACACTTCGAAAAACATGGGGATATTGTGCTTATAAATCTGGCGTAGATATTGCCTTTTTACAACACTTTTTTGATCATAGTACCCCATCCAAAACTTTGAAATACATCGGTATTGCTTAACAATACTTACTGTAAAAATCGTAAAAGAAGGTAGCTATTTTAAAAATAGTTACCTTCTTTTTTTATACATATAAATTAAAATCGATTTATATACTTCCTGTCACATCTTATATATCTTTCTCTTTTCTTGTTTCTCTCCTCTTCTAGTGATACTCTAATAGCAGGGGGGAGAAATATGAACACATTAACAATTGAATTGCCGAAAGAAACATTAGAAAAGCTAAGTTTATTACAACAAGCTTATAAAAAGAAAACAGGTACTGTCGTTACCGAAAGTACACTTATTCAATCTCTTATTTCAAGAGAATTTATTCAAGAAGTTTCACCATTTGATTTACAGCAATACATACAACAAAAAGAACAGCAATAAGTCTCTAATGACAGAAAAACTCTCATTTATCTTTACAATGAGAGTTTTTCTATCTTTTCAAGCAAGTTATCACTAGCGTACATAATTGATCACCCATCTTAATTTTTATAAGGCGTGAATTTTTTAAGATTAAAACTAGAAAAACAATTGACGTTGATAATGATAACCATTATCATTAATTACGAAGCCAACAATTGATGAAACAACCAAACGCTCAGTAACATTGTTACCCCTCTTTTTTCATAAAGAAACACACTGTACATTCCCCCTGTTTGTACAGTGTGTTTCTTTTTATTTTAACTCTTTAGTTAATATTTTACTTCATTCAAATAAATTTAGTTGTTCAGGTTTAGGCTCTCCGTATGTGATCCCCAGCATATCCATTAACTGTTTCGCATTATCTGCTGCATCTCCGCCAGAATTATTATTAAATAGAAGATAAACTTCCTTTGTTTTTGTTTTCAATTCCTCTATTCGTTCTATCCATTCTTCTAATTCCTGTTTATTATAGCGATATAAACAACGAACAGCCCGCCAGTTCTCTCCTTTATCCAGCCACCCGTGTACATTGCGTCCGTGAAATCGAACTAAAGTCATTTGTTCATGCGTTGATTCTAATACAATTGGAATAGAGCCAACTCCCGCTTGTGGTTCATCACAAATTGTATGAATCCAACCTTCTTGTTTCATAAATTCCAACGTTTGATTACGAAATTGTGGATAAAACCAAGTCTGATTCCGAAACTCTAATGAACATGGGATATCTTGCATTTTTTCCTTTGTATAGCGTAATAAATCCACATTTTTCTTTCGACAATCAAACCAAGGTGGATACTGGAATAATACCATTTTTAACTTATTGGCTTTTTGAAGAGGAGCGATTGACTCTTTAAATGCGTGAAACATATCATCAATATTTGCAAACGGAATTTCACCGCGCATATGACCTGTCATTCCTTGATAGGCTTTCACAATAAACGAAAAATTTGACGGTGTTTCTAAAGCCCATTTCTCATAATTTCTTACAGGCTGCATAGCATAAAAAGAACTATCCACTTCCACAATTGGAAAATGATCACTATATGTTTGCAGTTTATGCTTTATTTCATATGGATCCTTATATAAAGAATCGTGATCACCCCATCCCGTTACCCCAATAGAAATCATTTAAACACCATCCCCTATCTACCTTTAAGTCTAAAAAACATATAATTATATATAAAAAAATGAAAATGAAAACATTATTTCATTTTCAAACAACTCATAACGCGTTTACACTCTTTAAAATCCTATAACCTCTTATTAACTATAACAAATCTAAGAGATTTTTCTATATACATTCATTTTGATTTTCACCATATACATCGCAGCTATGCAAAATACAACATGACCTATACCTGCTTGCTTCCTTTGTTTTAATAACAGGAAAGGGCCCTGACCGCTTCTACGCATGGCCAACCCCTCTCGCCCCCTAAAAAAGGGTTTTTATATCTTTACTTTTCTTTACCACAGCTTAACGTTAATTTAATGCTCATTTTGTATAATTCATAATGAAAGAACTTATAGGAAACGAGGGTGAATACTAATGAAAGTATTATCATCTATCCGCTTTTGGCTTATTCTCATGTCATGTATAACATTATGCTTTGCACTCTTTTTAATTGGAGAATACAATAGACCAAGAGCAGAATCAAATGACGACACCATTCCTTATCAAGTCCTATATATAAATGAAAACCACATACCACTAACACAAACTAGACAAAAAGAAAAAATTGTTCTAAAGGGAATGGTAATAACTGATGCCACTTCCTATAAACAACTAGAAACAATTGCAACACAAATCAAAGAAAAATATGCAAATGCAAATCTCGACTCTATTGAACTAACAGTCCATAACAAAAATAACGGCCAATTCGATGATCTTGCTTATGAACCTATTGCCAAAGGTAATATTGTCATCTCTTATACAACATTAACTAAAACCGAGCGCAGTGTGCATACAAATATAAATATTCAACTCAACAAGCACTCTTAATCTAATAGAGTGCTTGTTTTTTTATCCCGCTATTCGTGGGCAGTATTACTCCCACCTCAAAATTCAGTGAAAACATTGTCCAGTTCCAGTGGCTAGAATGTTCGGTGGCTTCACTTCTTCCTGCGAGGTAAAAAACACCTCTACGTCAGAAGCTCCATCCCCCTCACATTCTGGACGAGCCACTTCCACATTTCTTTGTTGTCCAGCTTTAGCGGCTAGAATCTCCGGTCGTTTCGCCCCCTCGGACGAGGCAAAAAGTGCCTCTCCGCCTTGTGCGTGGGCGTCCTGCGATTCTGAGCGAGCCGCTTCCGCTTTTCTTAAGAAGTTAGGCGGGAGATAAACTGCCCGTAAAAGCCCGATTGGTGAGGGCTAATAATCAGTGGGGGATAAAGTCCCCCACTGATTAAAGTTTCACTTTATGTATACGCACATTTTTTATAAATTAGTCAAGTATCCTAGGTCTTGTCCTGTAAAGATGAATATCATATAACGACAAATGATTTAAAGAGAAATAATTTCCATTAAGGAGGAACTATGTATGATGTATCCATATAATCAGTCGAACTATTCTCGAAATTCGATGAGAAATTTTAAAAATTTAATTGGCACAAACGTAAGTGTTAATTTAGGGGGTCCAGAAAAAGGAGAGGGAACATTATTAAAAGTTCAAAGTGATTTTTGTGTAGTACAATCTGACGACGGTGTTGTTTATTATCCGTTACATCATATTAATGGCTTTGCCGAGCAATATGAAGATGAATCTGAAGAATCTGATGATAATGAACAAAACGACAATCAAAATAATCAAAATAATCAGAATGAAGACCCTATCATTGTAAGCGGAACTCGTTTTGGAAGTGTTATTAACCGGCTAAAAGGAGAAACGGTTCAATTGAACCAAGGTCCGAAGAAAATAGAAGGGACTGTTGTCGGCCGTACTAATAGTCATATTCTACTAGAGGTTGATGGTCAGGTTACGTATGTACCATCGTTCCATGTTCAAAGTATGCGCTGGAACTATAACAACAATGATAATGATAACAATAACGACAACAATAACAACAATGAGAATAACAATGAGAATAACAACAATGCTAATAACAATGATGATAATGAAACACGTAACCAAGATCGTAAGAAAGATGAGTGCAAAAGAAAGAAATGTAAACGACGCGAAAGACGTTGTGACTAAAGTAATAACGATCCCTATACTAACAATTTAAAATACATGTAAATCCCAGGTTATTTTATAACCTGGGATTTACTCTCTAAAAGGATGAAAACCATTCTTTTATTTTTTCCATCAAGTTCCCTTGTTGTTCTTTTCCTTGTTTGTCTTCTTGACGTTTTTTCTCTTCTTTTCGCTTCATTTCTTCTTCAATTGTTTGTAACTGTTTTGTATACTCAGCTTCTGGTATAAGAGACAAATCAAAGTTTTTTTGAATTGGCTTTCCAATTGCTTTATTCATAATATCACGAAACATCGTCGTCGTTATTTGACTACCTGCCGGCACAAAATGTTCATTATCTGTTTTATCGTAACCAACCCAAATAGATGCAAGCAATTCTGGTGTATAGCCAACAAACCATGAATCTTTTGAGCCGTTATTTGATTCATCCGCTAATTGTGTTGTTCCTGTTTTCCCAGCAGTCTCTGCATATTTAAGTTTCGCTTTTTTTCCAGTTCCTTTCTCTACAACTCCTTTTAATAAGTATGTCATCTTTTGAGCCGTTTTTTCATCCGTAACACGAATTTCCTTTTTGTACCATTTCCCTACTATATTCCCTTCACCATCTTGAATTTCTCGAATGGCATGTGCTTCCATTTGCACACCATCATTTGCAAATGTTGCGTACGCTTGTGCCATAACAAGAGGAGATGTGCCTTCACTCATTCCTCCTAGCGCTAATGGATACGATCGATCCTTTTCTTGCAGCGGAATACCAAACCGTTCTAAAGACTTCAATCCCTTTTCTAAACCAATTTGTTTTAATAGCCAAACAGCTGGTACATTATAAGAATTAGCGATTGCCTCATACATCGTCACATTACCATGGTATACATTCCCGCTATTTTTTGGTTTATATTCATTAATTTCAAGCGGTTCATCTTTTAATACATCATATACCTCATATCCTTGCTCTAATGCCGGTGTATACACTGCTAGCGGTTTTAACGTGGAACCTGGCTGACGTTTTAATTGTACCGCATGATTAAACTGTAAAAATTGATACGGTCCTCTCCCGCCTACAAGGGCTGGAATGCCGCCTGT
Organism: Bacillus sp. 491mf; assembly: GCF_900112415.1. Lineage (GTDB taxonomy): Bacteria > Bacillota > Bacilli > Bacillales > Bacillaceae_G > Bacillus_A. The sequence goes on along the minus strand of NZ_FOLV01000002.1, from coordinate 177,426 downwards.
TTTTGGATTCATAAGTACAACACCTGTTTGCATGATTTGATCAGAATTAGTCTTTGGAAAATATTGTTCACTATTTACAACCGCTTCTGTAGCTTCTTGCATTTTTGGATTTAATTCTGTGTAAATATGATAACCGCCTGATAAAATTTCATTTTGTGTTAATTTATATTTATTCATTGCCTCTCGAACGATGTAATCAACATATTGAGAGTACTTTCCTTTATATTTATCTTCGACACCGCGCTGAAGTGAAAGCCCTTCATCTTTTGCTATTTGAAATTGCTTCTCTGTAATATAACCTTGTTCTTTCATTAACGAGAGAACAATATTTCTTCTTTCAATCGACTTATTAAAATCTTTAAAAGGTGAATACGTAGAAGGTGCTTTAATTAACCCGGCTAAAGTAGCAGCTTCTGGAATCGTCAATTCCTTTACCTCTTTGTCAAAATACGTTTTTGCCGCTTTTTTAATCCCCCAGGCTCCTTCACCAAAATAAATTTGATTCAAATACATCTCGATAATTTCATCTTTTGTATATGTGCGTTCAATTTTCTTTGCGATAAAATACTCTTTAAATTTTCGTGAAAATGTCCGATCCTGTGTTAAAAATACGTTTTTAGCCAACTGTTGTGTAATTGTACTTCCTCCAGCAACAACTTCTCCTGCTGTTATATTTTTAACAATCGCATGGAAAATTCCACTATAATAGACGCCGCTATGCTCATAAAATTTTTTATCTTCTACTGCAACAACAGCTTCGACCATAACTTTCGGAATATCTTTCCGTTTAATTCCATCCGTTTTCGAAGAAGACAATTTTGCTGCTACTTCCTTATTTGCATCATAAATAACTGTCGGCTGAGGCACTGCTTGTTTTAATGCCGAAATATCTTGGATTGTGATCATAATATTAACAAAGATAAACAAGGATAAGAAAATTAAGCTAATCGTTAACAATGTGATTCGCAATTTTTTTCTTATTTTGAACCACTCCCGTATCTTTTGTAAATGAGTGCTACTCAACTTCATTCATTCACTTCCTCTATCTTACTTTCAAATGTATATATGTACAGTATGCCTTTTCAAATTTTCCATGATACTGCTATAATTCGTCAAGTATAAGCTCTCTTTATGAGTCATACTTTTATAAGAAAAGGACATTCTATAGACAAGAGCATCGCTAATTTATATTAATATTGCTAATTTTTCAATATGTCTAATGTTAAGTTTTTGTAAACTTTTCGATAAAATGTTTTAAAAAACGACAGCTTTTTGATAGAATGAACTAGCCAATATGCTTTACATAACTATTTTTTTGGTGGGGGTAACAATATGGTTTTTAAATCGAAGAAAGATAAATTTTCAGAAATGTTAGCGAACATTTCCGAAAATTTAAAAGAAGGCGCACAATATTTTGTGGAGTATAAAATTAAAAACGCAAGTGATTTAAAAGAATTCTCCATGCGCATGAAAGAATATGAGTCAAAAGGCGACTCATATATTCACGAAATCATTATGGAATTAAACAAAGCGTTTATCACTCCAATTGAACGTGAAGACATTTTACAACTTGCAATGAGTATGGATGATGTATTAGACGGATTAGATCATAGTGCTGGTCTATTTGAAATGTACTCTATTACAGAAGCTGATGAGTACATGATTAAGTTCGTTGATGCAATTAACCAATGTGCGATTGAGATTGCATCGTCTATTGAATTGATGTCTAATAAAAAGCTACTCGATATTCGTACAAATGCAATTAAGATTAAAGATTACGAATCAAAATGTGATGATATTCGCAGACATGCAATTAAACATCTGTTCTCTCGTGAAAAAGATCCAATTAAGATTATTCAATACAAAGAAATTTACGAAGAACTAGAAGAAGTTGCTGACAGCTGCCAAAGCGTAGCAAATGTTTTAGAAACAATTATTATGAAGAACGCATAAGGAGTTTGATCATGGATACACTCTTGATTTTAACCGTTTTAGTTGTCATATGTGCCCTAGCTTTCGACTTTATTAACGGGTTCCATGATACAGCAAATGCCATCGCAACAGCTGTCTCAACAAAGGCTTTAAAGCCAAGGCAAGCCATTATTATGGCATCTATTATGAACTTTTTAGGTGCAATGACATTTACGGGTGTAGCAAAGACGATTACAAAAGATATTGTTGATCCATTTACATTACCAAATGGTTCTGTCGTTATTTTAGCAGCACTAATTGCTGCTATTGCATGGAACTTAATTACTTGGTATTACGGGATTCCAAGTAGTTCATCTCATGCTATTATCGGTGCTATTGCTGGGGCAGCTATTGCCGCTGCTGGTGTACATTCATTAAACTATAAAGGTTTCATTAAAATCATTGAAGCTTTAGTTACTTCACCAATTATCGCTTTCGTCATTGGTTACATCGTGTATAGTATTTTTAAAGTTTCCTTTAAAAACTTTAACCTGACGAAAACGAACAAAAATTTCCGTTTATTCCAAGTGTTCACAGCTGCATTACAAGCTTACACACATGGTACAAACGATGCTCAAAAAGCGATGGGTATTATTACAATGGCACTTATTGCAAATAATTATCACACTTCATCAGATATCCCTTTTTGGGTCCAACTTGCGTGTGCGACTGCAATGGGTCTTGGTACTTCTATTGGAGGATGGAAAATTATTAAAACTGTCGGTGGACAAATTATGAAAATCCGCCCTGTAAATGGAGTAGCTGCTGATTTATCATCATCACTTGTTATTTTCGGCGCAACTTTCATTCATTTACCAGTAAGTACAACACACGTTATTTCATCTTCTATTTTAGGTGTTGGCGCTTCACATCGCGTAAAGGGTGTAAAATGGGGAACAGCAAAACGTATGTTAATTACATGGGTGATTACACTTCCTATTTCAGCTTCATTAGCTGCTTTATGCTATTACGTATTAAATCTTATTTTCTAAAAAAAGTCGTCTTCTTATATAGAAGGCGACTTTTTTGCAAACACACATCATTTTCATTCAAAACGTTGTATAATGAGTGATGTATTTGCTATAAAAGAGGAGATGTTATTGTTGGAATATATTATGCTACTACTTGTTGGATTATTAGCAGGTACGATTGGAAGTCTAGTTGGTCTTGGTGGTGGAATCATTATTGTTCCATTACTGATAGGCTTACACAGCCTATCCCCACAATTAGCCGTCGGCACTTCAATTGTTACTGTCGTATTTACAGGTTTGGCTTCTACCCTTACTTATATGAAGCATAAACGAGTTGATTATAAAAGTGGTCTTATTTTATTTATTGGGAGTGGCCCTGGTGGAATCATCGGATCTTGGGCAAATAAATTTTTAAATCAAGAATCTTTTTCTTTATATTTTGGAGTCTTTCTTATTTTCGTATCGATTTTACTAATGCTACGTGATAAAATGAAACCCATTTCCGTTTCAAGTAGTTCTGTTATTAAACGTTCTTTTACAACTTCAGAAGGAGAAGTCATCACCTATCAGTTTCCACCTTTTCTTGCAATCATTATTTCATTAGGTGTAGGTTTTATTTCTGGCTTATTCGGGATTGGCGGAGGTGCCTTATTAGTTCCAGCAATGATGCTTCTTTTTGCTTTTCCGGCTCAAATCGCCGTTGCTACATCCATGTTTATTGTTCTTTTATCTGCAATTGTAAATTCAGCAACTCATATTTCCCTTGGTAATGTTAGCTGGCTCTATGCCCTTGTTTTAATCCCAGGGGCATGGATTGGTGGGAAATTAGGAGCTTATATTAATACAAAGTTAAGTGGTAATGCCATTATCAACTTATTACGCATTACCTTAATTATTCTCGGCACACGCTTGATTATTAGTTCTATTTTATAACGCATTCTTTTTTAGAATGCGTTTCTTTATATACATATATATAAAAACACCCCTAAAATAATACATAAAACTGCGCAGACACATAATAAAATAAGGTTAGAAACATGTAATTTCCCCAAAACAATCACTCCTATGTTTGTTGCATCTTTTTCACTTAATCCCGCTCTAACGTACTGTATGACTCCTACCGAAAAAGGTAAAAATGAAAATTTCCTATTTACTTTATCATACCGAAAAAACACAACATGTACATTTACAATGCCCTAACAATATAGAAATGAGTATTACAAATCCTATATAATTATTACATTATATATACAATCTTATTGTTTTATATTTATAAATATATTCAATTTAATTTTCCAACCCATAAGCGCCAATATGACCATGACTTGCTTTTTCCTTTTGATTTAAACATTGCACGCGGTGGGACGTAGCCTCTCGCCTATCTAGACTTTCTTTCAGTTTTTATCTTGTAAATATAAAACAATCCAATACATGCTTCTCTCCTAAATGAAAAGAAGCATGTATTGGATTGTTAAAATTACCGTTAGTGTACAAGTGACCATCCCATAAAATCTTCGTGAACTTGTCTAGCTCGTTTATCATTTCGGTCGTATAATTCTGCATAACTATCAGTTTCTTCATCATACGTCATCGTATAAATGATTTGTCCATCTATTTCGACTGATAGAACAACTCCGCCCTGCATTTCTTCTACATGGATCACTGCATCAGCTGAAATTCTCACATCAGTCATTTTTTGATCTAACATGGTATGCCTCCTAAAAAAATATTCCTTTCTAATACCGTCCTTACACATACACGCTAAACAGTATACTACTGTAATACGGTATCTTTCGTCAATACAATTAGTAGACTTTATGTGGGTGAATGTCTTTTCTACTATATAAAGTGAAATATCTATGCATGACCAGTTGCTCTCGCCCTTCTAAGAGAAAATGGGTTTTTATGTCTTTTTTCAAAATGGATATATACAAGAGCTTCTATCTCTATCAAGTATAGTCTTATGTAAACAATTCCTCTATAATGAATAATAAAGCAAAATATAAAGAGGTGCTTATAGTGATTTTACATAAAGGAGAAGTATTATTTCGCCAGGGAGAGGAAGGCCCTCTATATTTTATACAAAGTGGTCTATTAAAGGTCGTTCGTGTCCAAGATGATGGCACATCTTTTTTATTTAACATTATTGTTCCAGGTGAAACAATTCCTCATCACTCATTAATCTCACCGAAAGAATATCATGGTACTGCAATCGCTTTAATGAAAACAGAAGTAACACCGATTTCATGTAACACATGGTATGAACAATTATATACAACCCCTGAATCTTATGCCAAGATCGCCCTCCAGCTGCAAACAAAATTACGCATGATGCAGCAACGTATCGACCAACTTACAACTGTCTCACCAAAAGAACGTCTTTATCGTTTACAAGAATGGTTTGCAACCTATTTGGGTGATATCCCTATTTATGAAATCTTAACGCAAACGGAAATTGGGCAATTAATTGGCATTCGCCGTGAAACAGTAAATCGTCTTCTTCGGGAACAAACAAAAAACGAGGTGAACTAACACCTCGTTCTTTTTCATTACTGTAAGCTTGCTGCTGGTCCGAAAAATTCAAAGTGAATTTTCTCTGATGAAACGCCCCATTCTGTCAATGCTGCGTGAATATTCTTCATAAATGGTACTGGTCCGCAAAAATAGAAGTCTGCTTCAGTAGAAGGAATAATAGTTTGTAACCATGCTAAATCAACATATCCTTCTTTATCATAATTTTTTCCCTTCGTATCTTGCTCAGTTGGTGCAGAATAGCATGTATATGCTTCTACTTGTTCATGTTCTTTTGCTATACTTGCAACATAATCTTTCATTGCGTGCACATCGCTGTTTAACGCACCGTGAATAAAGTATACATTGCGGTTTGGCGATTCTTGAATTAATGTATTTAACATACTCATCATCGGTGTAATTCCTACACCACCACTAATTAACACAACTGGTAATTGTGAATCCATGTTAAGTACAAAATCTCCTGCCGGTGCACTTAATGGTAACATATCTCCTTCATTTACATGATCATGTAAATAATTAGATACCATTCCCTCTGTACTCTCCATACCTTTCTCACGTTTCACACTAATTCGGTAATAATCTTTTCCAGGGGCATCGGATAAACTGTACTGACGGTTATGTGTATATGTTTCTCCTTCAATATTAAGCTGTATGCTTACATACTGCCCTGGCAAAAATGAAGATAGTGGTCCTTTATCTTCTGGCTTTAAATAAAAGGATGTAATCACATCACTCTCTTTTTCTTTTTTCACGACGATAAAGTTACGAAAATCTTTCCAACCACCTGCTTTTATTGCCGCTTCTTCATACATCTCTGCCTCTATACTAATAAACGCATCAGCAATTACACCATAAGCTTCTCCCCAAGCATCTAATACTTCTTGCGGCGCATGAGCTACTTCTTTAATGGCTTGTAATAAGCATGTTCCAACAATCGGATAGTGCTCTGCTTTAATACCTAAGCTACGATGTTTATGTCCAATTTGTTTTACAACTGGAATAATTACTGCTAAATTATCAATATAATTTGCAGCTGCGTATACTGCATTTGCTAAAGCTTGTTGCTGTCTTCCTTTTTTTTGGTTTGTATGGTTAAAAATATTTAATAATTCCGGATGCTCAGAAAACATAATTTGATAAAAACGGGTTGTAATCTCTACACCTTTTTCTTGTAATAACGGTACAGTTGATTTTACAATTTCAATTGTTTTTTCACTTAACATGCTATTCACTCCTCTATTTCTTTATCTACTTCTATTGTATAAGATATCCAAATTAAAGACTGTGATTTTAATCACTATAAACATGATGGTTTTGTGAAAAACTTGTAAAGTGGAAATTCCCTATCGATAACATAACATTTCCAACAATGCGTTTCCTTATTACTTCTTTTGTGAGATTGTAATAATTATTTCGTAACTACTCAGCCATACATTTCATTTAGAAGTTTGGTAAGAGGTATGATTTAAGTAGAAATACGCTTACCTATAGAAAGTTATTTTTATTTTTAAGCATTTAGATTGCTGCCTTTCTTTGTTTTAATGGCAGGAAAAGGCCCTGACCGCTCCTATACCATTTAAAAAATGCTTTTCTGTCATTATTTCTAAATCCATTATAAAAAGACATACTACGTATGTCTTTTTACGATGCTTGCAATGCTTGTTCAATTACTTTCACATCTCTTCCATTTCCAAACTCTGTATAGCCCCAAATATTCGTTTCACCTGTATATTTGTTTACGATAATATCAAGATCATGGTATACACGATGTGCATAAACAATATATTCGATATTTCGGGTAGTGACTCCCTTTTTCAAAATTTCATAACTTCGTTTCACATCTCGTTTTATTTGTTTGTTTTTTACTATTTTCTCAAAATCTTTTAAAGCATTCTCCTGTTCTTGATACCATTTCATAAAATGATCCCAATCTCCATCTGAATACTTTTCCGCTTTTCCGTAATTTAAAAAAGTATTGTAGCTTTCATGTGTTTTACTAATAAATTGTTGCACTTCTTTCGTCTCATCTACATCTTCTACTTTTGGCATTGACGCTACACCAACTGGCTTACTTGCATAGTGTATAAAAAATTTGCTTAAACCGTAACTAGCGCCTCCCATAACAAGAAGAATTCCAAGTATACTCCACATTTTTTTCATACACACTACCCCTTTTCTTTATGTAAACATTACATTTATTTCCGAAAAGCGTAATATTTGTAATATTCCATAAAAAAATAAGGATTCCTGTATAAATCGTTCTTACCATTTCGACAACGTTTTTTTACAAATTACGTGTCGGAAGTTGATCTTGCAAAATAATATTAGCTTGATAGGAAGCATAGCCAAGAACTGCAAATAATAACATGTATAAAATAAATATACCTATACGTGTTTTCATATTTGCAGAATAGTAATTTTCATGCTGTTTTTTTTCCTTTTCCCACTTATCTAATGTTCGTTCTGACACGGCTATTGCATCTTGCATCAATGCAAAGTGCTGTTCTCTTTCCTCTTCATACGGTACATAATCAAGTGGTTCAAATTTAGGATGCAAGTAATCTAACGCTATTTTTCTTTGACGCTCTTCTTTTGTTACCGTTTTATCTCGTTCTTTTTGGCTAAGCATCATCACTTCATAATGCATCATATAGATGGTACGATGAAGTGCACCTGTTTCTTGCAATTCTTCCTTCAAACGGACCATATATTCTTTTACAGTATTTATTTTCCAACCAAGCTCTTGGATCGGTTGATTTCGCTTTAATACTCTGTTCCATTCAAGACAACCTAATATAAAAATAAATCCAAGAAAAATACTTTTTTGAAAAATTGCATAACCAAGCAATATAACAAGGCCAATTGCCCAAATTTTCGTACTTACAACAGAAACAATTCGCCCACCATCAAGTGGTGATACGGGAATTAAGTTAAAGAAATTAATCATACTACCAAGTACAATAACTAGTGCCCAAAACGGATCTTTTGTTATCATATATAACGGAATCGCTGGTAAAAAAGAAAGTAACCCAAACAATGGTCCCATATATGCAATATATGCCTCATCTTTTGCATTTTTAGGCATTTCTTTCATTCCTATAACAGCTCCCATAAACGGGATAAAAATAGCAGGTGATGTTGCAATCCCTTTTCGTCTCGCTGCCCATAAATGACCCATTTCATGAATAAGCATTAAGTATACAAGCGCAACGCCAAATTTCCATCCGTATATTGCTGCATAAGCGCCAAGAGATAGCAACATACTAAATATAGTAGAAAACTTTGCTAATTTCACAATCGCAAATACCCATTTGAATTTAGACAATAGAAAAACACCAACCGCTGCAATAATTCCCCATAGTCCTTTTGTATTTTGTTTCATATTCTTCTCCTTACCATTCATTCTTTTCATCTTATTATGTCATATTTTTTTAGTTTATTGGAAACTATCGTTTAATTCCTCCATTTTTAGCCAATACTATCAATGCAAGGAGGTGAAAACGATGACATTGCAATCTGTTATGATCGGTGCCTTATCTTTTCTAGCTTCTATGCTAATTTTTTATACTGTTGGACATGTATTACTATTAGATTGGCTACCCGATAATATTTTTATTAGCTCCATTATCCTTTCTGCACTTATTATCGCTTATTTTATTACGCGAAAATCCATGAGTGAGCCTTCAACTAAAACAAAATAAAAGAGTGATGATGTCTTATCACTCTTTTTCTCATTTCCTATATATAACTATTATCTTTCTAACTGCATCTTCTCTCCATATTCTTTCACTATTTCAATAATATTTTGAAACGCACCTATCTCTTCTTTTTTATTATTAAATACTTTTAAATTGTATTGATCATAATACGCTTCTAACATTTTTAATTGAGATGATGAAATACTGCTAACAGGAACTACAAAGTTCACTTCATATTGTTTATACCCTTCTTTCACTAACTCACCTTGTACTTGTTCACTGTTTTCTTTATTGATTACCTTTTGTACTTTTACAGGAATTTGCAATTGAAAATAATAGTTTTTTTCTTTTTCCAACTTTTTATATAATGCATCTGAAATTGTATAATACACCGTATAATTTACTGTGTTTTCCTTTGTTTTAATGTGAAAACGAGTAATTTGTAAATCTTTTTTAGTGATTTGTGTTATAGCTGATTGTTGTTCGCCACCATTTTGTGTTAAAGGAACTGCTGGGAATAAAGAGAGAAGTTTTTCGGTATTCACTTTTGATAAAAGATAAAAGCTTTTTGGATCTGTCTCTTTTTGTAGCCACCCTGTTCTCGCTTCTGTACGAAGCCAAGCTTTATATTTTTCTTCTTGTCCATTTTTCTTAACTGTAATGACATATTCCGGTTCACCTAATTCACCGATTACGTTTTGTTTCTCTGCTTTACTTATAATATTAGCCGCTATTTTTGCTTCTTCACCCTTCAATGTTGCTTCTTTTTTCCCTACTAAAGATACAATCACTTCTACATTCTCTTCCATCATGCGCCCCGCTTCTTTTGTTAATTTTTCACTTCGGTCTTTTTTCTCATCCGTTTGATTACATGCCACTAATAAAAAAAGAAGGAACATGAATAACCATTTTTTTCGCATAGCTCTCATCCTCATTCCTTAAAATAAGAAAAACTTATTGTACCTGAAAGAAAACAAAATCATTCTAACTAATGAAATTCGATATAATATAAATGAAAAGGAGGTTATAACATGCCAATAGATTTTCATAGTTCAAACAACAAATATACGTATACCAATCGTCAAGTATCAGATTCATGGACACATATGATACAAAATATTGTAGATATTAAAGAAAAAAGAGTGGTTGATATTGGATGTGGCGGTGGTATTTATACGAAACAACTCGCTATGATGGGGGCAGTTGAAGTAACTGGTGTTGATTTTTCAAATCAGATGATCCAAGCTGCAAAGGAAAATTGTGCTCATATATCAAATGCTTCCTTTTTACAAGGTAACGCTTATCGTATCCCCTTTGCAGATGAAACATTTGATATTGTGCTATCACGAGCTGTCATTCATCATCTAGATCATATTCCAAAATTTCTTCAAGAAGCATATCGCATTTTAAAACGAAATGGCATCCTTATTCTCCAAGATCGGACAATTGAAGACTGCACAATTCCAGGAAGTCCAGAACATATTCGTGGCTATTTCTTTTCTTGCTATCCAAAATTAATCGAAATAGAAGCAAAACGAAGACCGGAAACTAATCAAATCCTTCAATTGTTATATGATAATGGCTTCTTGCCAAATCCGATTCAAACTTTTTGGGAAATTCGTAAAGTCCACCCTTCAATTGAAGATTTACTTCAAGACTTATCACCACGAACTGGTCGCTCTATTCTCCATGAATTATCAAACAATGAACTTTCTGGGTTATTACAACATATTCACTCTAAGCTTTACGAGAAATCCCCTATCATCGAACAAGATCGTTGGACAATTTGGACAGCTGTGAAAGAGTAACAAGCCTCACATCACGTGAGGCTTGTTACTCTTTCATAACCTTGTTCTGCAACACTCTTGATATCCACCATTTCTTTGCTGTGCAGTCCCACACTTCGGACATACTAAAAATCTAGATTGATTTGCAAACAAACTACCTTTATCAAAAAGTAACACTCCTGCTTGTTTAAACGAACGAGAATAATATAACCATATAAAACCACAGATTGCAGTAATACATAACAATACACCCATTACAAGCATTTTCGTCACCTCTGCTTCGTCTGTTCTTTCCAGCAAGTGGATAAATATATTATTCTCTATAATGAACATTAAATCCTTCTTTTCGCTGTAAAATAAAAAATTCCATAAAAGATTTACGATTTTTTAATAAAATAAAAAGTTGTCCCTCTAATACAATAAAAATACCAGTATATATAAAGGAGTGACAACATGTTTATCTTTCTTATGTACATCCCTTTTCTTATTTCTATAATGCTTTCTTCATTTTTTTCTCCTTCAGAATCCCCTGAAATACCTGTACAAATCATTGGATTAAACGATTTACATGGACAAATCAACACCACTACACCGCTGCACGGAAAGCCTGCCGGTCGCGCTGAGTACATAGCCTCCTATATTAACGCTTATAAACAGCAATTTCCACATACCTTACTTGTCCATACTGGTGATATGATTGGCGGCAGTCCTCCCATTTCAGCTCTCTTTCAAGATGAGCCAACAATAGATTTTTTAAATATGCTACAATTTGATGTTGGAACAATTGGTAACCATGAATTTGATGAAGGTGTAGGGGAGCTGAAGCGACTAATTGATGGCGGGTTTCATCCGAAAACCGGTATGTTTCCAGGTAGTTCTTTTCCTTATGTTTGCGCAAATGCACTAGATGCTAACACAAATCAACCTCTATTCCCACCCTATGCAATTAAATGGATTGACGGTGTTCCGATTGCTTTTATTGGCATCGTTACAAAGGAAACACCTTTTCTTACAATGCAAAGCGATATGTCAGCAGTCACTTTTATAGATGAAGCTACTGCTGTTCAAACGTACGTACGAGAATTACAGCAAAAAGGTATCCATGCTATTATCGTTCTTGCTCATCTCGATGGGAAGACAACAAATGGAGCTACTTACGGACCACTTGCTGATTTAGCAAATAAACTTGATGATGATGTCGATATACTATTTGGCGGACACAATCATTCTTATATGAATGGATATGTGAATGGAAAATTACTTGTTGAAGCATATTCTTACGGGAGAGCTTTTGCAAATGTGCAGCTCACAATTGATCGTAGAACGAAAGATATTACAAGAAAAACGGCAAAGATTATCCCTACTTATCATGATCAACTGCAACCTAATTCACTCACCCAATTATGGCTCCAAAGCTATCAAACAAAAATAGCCCCACTAACCGAGCAAGTACTCGGAAACAGCGTACACGAGCTGACGCGTGATCAAAATAAAGATGGGGAAGCAGATCTTGGTGCTCTTCTTGCTACATCCCAGCGTCAAGCTATGCAAGCTGACATTGCATTTGTTAACCTCGGCACTATACGCCATAATTTGCCAAAAGGTTTCATTACATGGGAAAATACATTTCTCATCCAACCCTTTGAAAATACACTCATTAAAATGGATTTAACTGGTAGAGAAATTCAAAGCGCACTACACGAACAATGGGATGATGAAATGCGTATATTACAAGTATCTGGAATTCGTTACACATGGGGAAAAAATGGAGTAGAATCCATTACACTAGAAAATGGGGAGCCGCTTCAAGACCATACGACATACTCTGTCGTCGTAAATTCTTTCCTGGCAAATGGGGGCGATAAGTTTACAATTTTTAAAAAAGGACGAAATCGTGTTGAAGGTCCGACAGATCAAGAGGCACTCGCAAATTTTATCCGTTCTAATCCATCTTTAGAAAATGTTCAAGTGAATCATATTCAAAAAATACAGTGAATGCTTGCAAACTAAAAAAGGCTTCTCTACAGCCTTTTTTAGTTTGCAAGCTGATGACGAAACGCATAAATAACCGCTTGTGTTCGATCACTTACATGTAATTTATTTAAAATATTACTTACATGCGTCTTCACTGTTTTTAAAGCAATAAATAGTTCATCTGCAATTTCTTGATTACTCTTTCCTTCAGCAATCAATAATAAAATTTCAAACTCTCGTTCTGTTAACTCTTCATGAAGCGGCTGTTCCTTTTTTTGACGCATACGTGACATCATTTTTCCAGTAACTTTCGGTTCAAGTACTGTTTCCCCATCGTATGTCGCTCGAACTGCATCGGCTATATCACTTGCTCTAGATGTTTTTAACAAGTAACTCGTTGCACCAGCTTCAATAACCGGATATAATTTTTCGTCGTCTAAGAAACTTGTCACAACAACAATTTTTGCTTCTGGCCATTCTTGAATAATTGTTCTTGTGGCCTCAACACCGTCCATTTCATCCATAACAAGATCCATTAAAATTATATCTGGTTTTAGTAATAATGCTAATTCTGAACCTTTTCTTCCATTTTCCGCTTCTCCTACAACTTCAATGTCCGGCTGAGTCGATAAATACGCTGATACGCCCATACGAACCATTTCATGATCGTCAACAAGCAATACTTTAATCATCTTGTTCCTCCCCTCTTTCTAAAAGAATCGGCACTTTCACCTCAATTTGCGTTCCTTTATTCGGAAAGCTTAATACCTTTAAAGTTCCACCAATTTCATGAACACGCTCTTGCATAGAGCGAAGACCATATGACCCTGCCTTGTTCACTCCTACTTCAAATCCTACGCCATCATCAATAATTTTTAAAATTGCGTATTCATCAATTTGGCGCAGCCTCACTTCTGTCTTCTTCGCTTTTGCATGACGTAATGTATTGGACAGTGCTTCTTGTACAATACGGAATAAGTGATCTTCTACACCTTTTTTTAATTGAATTGGCTCAATCAACCATTCAATCTTCATATGTTGTTTTCGTGAAAGCTCTGTTAATAATTCTTCAATGCCTTCTGTTAACTTTTTACCTTCTAATTGGACAGGACGTAAATGAAGAAGTAACGCTCTCATTTCTGATTGAGCATTTACAACCATATTTTCAACAAGTTTTAATTGCTTTTGAGTCGACTCTGGTATATGAGCGGTTTGCTCATTAATTGCTGACATCATCATCGACATCGCAAAGAGCTGTTGACTGACAGAATCATGAAGCTCTCTCGCTAAACGATGCCGTTCCTCTGAAATAGCTTGTTGTCTCATCTCTTCATTCCAATGCGCACGTTCATTCGTTACTTTTTGAAATAATCCTGCTTGCTCTTCTAAACGTCTAGCAAGCCCAATTACCTTCCGTTCTACTTCATGAAATTCATCTTCTGCTGTAAACGAAGCATCTCTTGGAAAATTTCCTCTTTCTACTTCAAATAGAAAAGTCGTTAACCCTTGAATTCGCAGCTGCATATAATACCCAATTGCATATCCAACAATTCCACCTATGAGAAGACTCGTACAGATAATAAACAAGCTAACAGGAACAGAAGCAATCGATTCTTTCCATAATAAATCATACACATTTTGCTGGCTTTTCCATACATAAACGATGGTACAAATAAGTGCAATACTCATAGAAGATAATATTGAATAACGGATATACATCCATGAAATGTTCTTCTGTTTTTTCATTATACTTTCCTCACTTCCGTATCGCCTACGATAAGCGAAGAAATAATTTTAATACGGCGAGGAGCTTCTTTATACTGTTCCGTTCTAAACTTCACATTACGATTAAAGCCTGTTTCTTCATGCGCTGGAAGCAATATTCTCCCAACAATAACAGAATGATTCAAAGATAATTCAATATCGTATGGAACATACAAACGAATATTACCAATCACACCGCGAATGACAATGACAGTTTCGCCTTCTGGAATCATAGCTGTTGTTAAATCAATTTCAATATCTCCGATTCCATATTGAATATTAACATCCTCTAACTCATATATATGATCCATTATTCGTACGTTACCAACCATTATATTCTTTATATACGGCTCTGTTCGATAGATTGGTTTTTCTTCATTTATATATTCTTTTTCCTTAATTTCAACCTGTACCGCTTTTGACTTTTGCTGGCCTTGTATCAGCTGGTAGCCTATGAAAGCTAGGCAAGCAAATAAAACGAGCACGAAGGCTGCTGATGAAAATAGGAAAAATAAGAAAACAAGTCCCCCAACAAATAAACACACATTCCCTCTCACATATCGATTCTTTTTTCGATAATGCCTCCCAAACATAATCATAATAAAGGCAAAAATAAGAGCACCAGGCTCAAAATGACCGAGAATCATATCGAGAAAAAGACCGACCCCAAATATGACGAGGAGCATCCCTAATAATTGTGTTTTCGAAAATTGTTTCTTCATTGCAGCTCCCCCTTCTTTATTATATATACATAGAAGAAAAAGGTATTGTATTCCAACACCTTTTCTTCTATCACTATATCATAAGCTCATTTTATAATATACTACAATTATCTTATTACCTATTTGTCTAAAGATACTTCTTTTTTCGCTTTCATTTCGCGTTCAAGCTTTGCAATCTTCATATCAAATGTGTCACGTTCATGATCTTCATTGATACGAAGCTCTAAATCACGAATGTGATCTTCTATTTCTTCAAAGCGTAAAAATGGGTTATTTTCATCCATTTTATGAAGAGTCGTATTCATACGGCGGTTTGCATGTGCCATATTTTCACGTGCCATTAATTCCATACGTTTTGCATTCATTTCTTTTAATTTATTTTTCATTTCTGATAGACGACGTTCTAGCTCATCTATTTGTTCTACAACCCCTTCATACATTTTTTCTAAGCGAGCTACTTGCCCTTCGTAGTATGCTACTTCTTCTAATGCACGTTCATGTAGTTGCATTTCTCCTGCTTCCCTTGCAATTACAGCTTGCTTGGATCTTTTATTTACGAAATAACGCGCCCCTTCAAGCTCATGAGCAAAATTAGATTTTAATGTTCTGTGACGCTCAATTAATTTTTCAATTTTTGTTACTTCACGCTCACTATTACGTAAATATTGATTTAACATCGCAATTGGATTTTTTCTTTCTTTCTCGTCTAACACATTATGAAAATCTGCAAGTACTGCATCTCGTACACGTCCGAATAATGATTGTTTCATTTTTAATCTTCCTCTCTTCTACTCTATTATTTTTTGTTATTTCATATTAGTTATTTTTCATTAATCTGTTCCACTCATCTTCAAAATTGCTATACGGCTTCGAGCTGTCTGAAGCAGCCTCTACTACATGTTTCTCTTTTTTCCACTCACGGTATCCATAATATAGAACGACTAATGCCGCAATACCGATTAATGCTGGGGAATGGGACAGGGCAATTGACAAGCCGATTAAACCGACGATCCCCCAAGCTAGTTTTCCAAAAAATGATTTTGCTCGCACAAATGATTTATAGCTCCAATACACAATCCCTGCTCCAATTGCTAATCCTACAATACCAGCAAGACTTCCAAGAGCAATTAAAGCCAAAATACCGGCTGCCATAAACGCTAAAAATTGTTTCATCTTGTGCTTGCCTCCCTTCGTTTTGATACTCTTATCTTACCTAGATTTTCATTTTTCTATAACGAGCTTAAGAACCGTTTTTCTCTCAGACTTAAGTCCTATTTATTATCAGACCGTAATTACTCAGTTATCCTTTGAAAAAAGACTGAAAAGCATCTTTTTTAAATGGGAGAGTGGGACTGGCTATGTATAGGAGCGGTCAGGGCCCTTTCCTGCCACGTGCAACGTTTTAAAACAAAGAAAGGTAGCAAGGTGCTTTACCGTTTTTATCTTTATGACCTCAATCTATCTGCTAATGAAGTGTATGGCTGAATAGTTACTTAAAAAGAAACGAAGAAATTAGGTAATTTATGTTAAAATAATGAGAAGCAAAATTGTCTTCGTTCTCTAAAAAGCAGGATAGTTTAAGAGGGATTGTTGAATTGGGGGTGAAGAATTGAAATATAATAAATCAAATAGGGCTTTAAGGATTGGAACTAATATCGTACTTATTTTATTAATCTTAGGTGCAATACAAATGTTTTTTGATGAAAACTATACAAATGACCACTTTGGTGGGTTATTTTTGATAGCTTTTTGGATGGTTAGAAGTATTTATGGTTTTACCATAAATTTAAAAGAAGAAAATAAGAAGTTAGCATTAATTGATTTAGTTTTAGCAATTTCCGCTTTTTATTTTATATTTTCTCAGGGTATTAAATATTTCTTCTGAAAATAATTTATTCACTAACAGAGCTTTAATTGAATAAGCCTCATACAAAAGTAAAACTCAGAGTCATATAGGGACTCTGAGTTTTTTTTGCGTGTTATTTACTGTGCAAATTAACAGTAACTACTCAACCATCCACTTCATTTTTCAGCATATAGATTGCTGCTACGAAGATAAAGTGAACCTTCCTTTCATGGATGCTTTTCCCATGAAAGGTTAGCCCTCACCAATCGGGCTTTTACAGGCAGTTATCTTCGGTGATTTCCCTCTATCTTTACTGCCCGTTAATGCGGGGTAAAAATGGCAATGCACTGCTGCCTTTCTTTGTTTTCACACTTCGCGCGTGGAAGAAATAGGAACTGACTGCTTCTACGCATGGCTAGTCCCTCCCAGACCATTTAAGAAAGTGCTTTTCTTCCTTTTTTCATAGAGCGACTGAGTAGTTATGCTGTTTTTTGATATTCCTTTTTCTCAGGCGAAAGACGCGGGAAATTAATGACAATTGAGATAATTCCGCAAACAGCGACTAACATTGGATAAAATGAGTACGGTAATAATTCAATTGGTGAAAGGGAAGCAAATCCTGCCGCCGTTAACATTTGTGCACCGTACGGAATTAATCCTTGCACACTACAAGAGAATAAATCTAACAAGCTCGCCGATTTCTTCGGATCAATATGATATTGATCTGCCACATTCTTTGCTAATGGACCTGTGAAAATAATAGAAATTGTATTATTTGCTGTGCACATATTTGTCATACTTACAAGACCAGCAATTCCAAATTCTGCACCTTTTTTCGAACGAATATTGCGTGTTAGCACATTCATTAAATATTGAATACCGCCGTTATATTGAATGATTTCGACCATTCCACCGATTAAAATTGCTAATAATACAAGCTCCATCATTCCATTAATTCCTACTGTAACACTTTTAAAGAAGCTTGCGAGTGTAAAGCTTCCATCAATCATACCGATAATACCAGCTAACACCGTTCCTCCCGTTAATACAACTAATACGTTATATCCAAGCAGCGCCGTAATTAACACTCCTGCATACGGTAAAATTTTCACCCAATTAAACGCATGTGCTGTCATATTTGTATGAGTTCCTAACGTAAGAACAACTAACAGTATGCTCGTAACAATAGCAGCTGGTAATACAATTAAGAAATTTGTTTTAAATTTATCTTTCATTTCCGTTCCTTGTGTACGGACAGCTGCAATTGTCGTGTCTGAAATAAAAGATAAATTGTCGCCAAACATCGCACCGCCAACAACCGTTGCCATAGCAAGTGCCATAGAAATATCCGTTTGTCCACTAATCCCTACTGCAATTGGCGCCAATGCAGCAATCGTCCCCATTGACGTTCCCATTGCTAATGAAATAAAAGCACCGATAGCAAACAACCCAACAACTAAAAATCCTTGCGGCAGAACAGAAAGCGCTAAGTTTACAGTTGCTTCAACGCCGCCCATGCCTTTTGCCGTTTCAGAAAATGCACCTGCTAATACAAAAATTAATACCATAATCATGATATCTGGATTGCCAGCACCTTTAGCAAAACGTTCAACCTTTGTCGTAAAATTTTCTTTTCTATTCATTACTAATGCAGCGGCAACTGCAATTAAAATCGCAACCAGAATTGGTAACTTATAAAAATCCCCTGTAATTATACCAGAACCAATAAATAATGCTAAAAATATGCCAAGTGGTAATAATGCCCATGCATTTCCTTTTGTTTGTTCCAAAGTAATATCCTCTCCTATTTCTAAACCTATCCTTCACAAGAGCGAAAAAGACCTCTTCTGAAGAGAAGAGGTCTTATATATCATATAAGAAACACTCTTCTCATCTATCAAGCATATCGCTTGCTGGATTTGGCACAGCACTCGAATATGAGTCCGCTGCCGAGGCATCGTAGGGCCAGTCCCTCCGCCTCTCTTGATAAGAAGGTTTTATATTATTTTTTTGTTAATCAATCTTTTCTTACTTTACTCGCTGCATGAAAAAATGTCAAACATTATTTCTATCAAAATAGTTGGTATTTTTTTGATATTATACAGACCCCAAGCGAAACAACCACTTTCTTTTTACGGAGGACGAGAACATCTGCTTCCATATAGAAACGATTAGACCTTTTCCTGCCACGAGCAAAACGGAGACAAAGAAAGTAATTTGTTGTGTCTCATAAGCGCCTTATATGTTAAAAATCAGAATAAATTTATATATATTCATTTTATTTTTTCACCATATAAGTCGCTACTATGCATGGCCAGATGCTCCCGCTTCCTAAAAAAGAGAGTTTTTATGTCGGTTTTTTAATTTATACTTCTATATATTAAAGAGGATCTTTTAGTTTTTGAATTTCTACTTCTAAAATGGAAAACCATAAAAAATCTTCTTCTTCAATTTTTTTCATAATCCACTCTGCCGTATTCCAAGCTAAATCATACTCCTCTTTTGAAATATCGTCTTCCGTATATGCTTCTTCTAGCTCATCTTCATCTAATACATATGTATCTCCGCTTGGCAACAAGACAACATCTAAATATAAATCATCAAAATAAGGTAATCCTCTTTCATCAATTTTATACGCTTTTGCAACATCAATATAATATTGGACAAGCTCTTTTTTCTCGTCTAACATAGCTGTAATCGCAAAATTTTTCCCATTTATAAAATACTGGACCCAAGTATAGCCATTATTCGCAATACAAATGCTCCGATTACTATACTCCTTATAACTCGGCTCTTTTACTTGCTTTATATGTAATATACCTAACATCCCATCCTGTACATCTTTAACCGAATATGTCTTTTCAGTTAATCGTCTCCACGATGATCCATCTCCGTATTTCCGTTTCATCCTCACTTCTCCTTATTTTACATATTAGTTGCGGCTATACAGAACAAAAATGATCGCTTCTATGCACGGCCAGTTCCTCTCGCCTCCACCAAAAAAGAGTTTTTTCATTTGTATTTCTATAAAAAAAAGCCTTCACGTACACCGTGAAGGCCCTTCTAATATTTAAGCTACTTGCTTCTCTGAAATCTCTTTCAAATAAGCTTGTCCTTTTTCTGCGTCATATTGTCCTTCCCATTTAGACATAACAACTGCAGCTAAAGAGTTACCTACAACGTTTACTGCAGTACGTGCCATATCTAAAATACGGTCAATACCAGCGATAAACGCTAAACCTTCAGACGGAATACCTACTGTATGAAGCGTTGCTAATAATACAACGAACGATACGCCCGGTACACCGGCAATCCCTTTTGAAGTAACCATTAATACAAGAAGTAATGTAACTTGTTGCGTAATCGATAAATCAATACCATACATTTGCGCTAAGAAAATCGCAGCAATTGCTTGATATAATGTGGAACCATCTAAGTTAAATGAATAACCTGTTGGAATAACGAAAGATGTAATTGCTTTCGGGCATCCGAAACGCTCCATCTTTTCCATAATCTTTGGTAGAACCGTCTCTGAGCTTGCTGTAGAGTATGCTAAAATAAGCTCGTCTTTTAAAATCTTAAAGAATTGGAAAATATTAATTCCAAATACCTTTGCCGTAAGACCTAATACAACAACAACGAAGAAAATCATTGATCCATAAACAACAATTACTAATTTACCTAATGGAACTAATGACGCTACACCAAACTTAGAAACCGTTACGCCAATTAACGCAAACACACCAAACGGCGCAAACTTCATAACTTGGTTTGTTACATAAAACATTGCATCGGCTACACCATGGAAGAAATTCAGAACTGGTCTTCCTCTTTCTCCAATTGCCGCTATCCCTAAACCAAATAATACAGAGAAGAAAATAATTGCAAGCATATCACCATCTGCTAACGACTTCATAATATTTGTCGGAACAATATTTACGAACGTATCTGCAAATGAATGACTTTGCACTTGTTCTGTTGTAGCAGTATACTTAGAAATATCTGATTTTTGTAACTCTGCCATATTCACGCCTTTTCCTGGCTGGAATACGTTTGCTACTAATAAACCAACAACAATTGCAATCGTTGTAATAATTTCAAAATAAATAATTGTTTTTCCGCCTAAACGTCCAAGCTTTTTCACATCGCCAACGCCGGCAACACCAACAATAATACTCGCTACTACAATCGGTACAACAATCATTTTAATTAAACGAATAAAAATATCACCAATCGGTTGTAGAATCTTTGCAACCTCTGTATTGCCATAAAAGATTGCTCCTACGAGAATACCGAGAGCAAGACCAATTAAAATTTGCCACGCAAGTCCAATTCTTTTCATACTTGCTGCAACCCCCTTCTAAGATGTTCTTAATTTTCATATTCTATTTTTCTATAAAATACAAAAAAATAGAAGTATTAAATATTGTTCAACTATTCAATACTTTCCTCCCTTTTAAAATAATAAGGCAAAAATATTAATCTGACAACTAAATAAGTTTACCAGTATGCAAATATTTTTGTTGACAAGAATAAAAAGCATGTTAGGAAACCTAACATGAGAACGATTCCTTTTTTCTTATTCCTTATTATATATCCGTTAACATATAAATGAATCGTTATAATAAAAACGAACAATTTAGGAGTAAAATTCTTCTAACTTTCGCCATTTAATAACAATTCCTTAAATATTTTTTTACATTATCATTACAACAATAGACATTTTTCTCTTTTTTATGATTATAATAGAATGTAGGGAAAGGAGATAGGCAGATGAACAAAAAAATCACAGCGTTTAGTTTATTGACAGCCGGCACTATTTTCGTTTCTCCCGTGCTTTCAACAGCGTATGCGGAGACGAGTCAAGATAAATTAACTAATATTCAATCACAACTAGACGGTAATCAACAAGAATTACATATGAAATTAGAGGAAAAACAAAAAATAGAAAAAGAGATTCAAGATTTGCAGAAAAAAATCGATGAATTAACTTCTTCTATTAATAAAAACGAGGCAGATTTAAAAGCAACAAAAACAGAAATTGACAAAACACAAGCGAGTATTACAGAGAAAAAAAAGCATATTGAAGAGTTGCAAAAACAAATCGATTCGCGCCAAGAATTAATTAAGCACAGATTACAATCTATGCAAGAAAAGCCACGCACAAATTTAATTACAGAAGTATTAATTAATACAAACAATTTCGCAGAACTACTAGAAAATGTGTATTCTGTTAGCTTAATTTTAAATAGTGATACAGAAATCGTAAAACAACAAACACAAGACCAGGATACCGTTAAAAAAGAAAAAGAAGCGGTCGAGAAAAAAGAACAGCAACTAAAAGAAGCTGAGAAAACTTTACAGAAACAGCAACAAGAACTTCAAGCAAATCAGCAGCAACAACAAACTTTAATTACTGATTTACACGCAAAAGCTTCAAAACTAGATTCTGAAATGGAGAGTTTAGAAGAAGCAAAAAGTATTTTAGAAAATCAACGTAAAGCTGTTCAAAATGCAATTGAAGAAGAAAAGCGGGCGGAAGACGAGAAAAAAGCTGCTGAAGCGAAAAAGGCTGAAGAGCAAAAACAATCCGCTTCTTCATCTCAAACTGCATCTGCACCTGTATCTGTCCCTACACCTGCACCTCAAGGGGGAAGTACAGGCGGTTTCATTAAGCCAGCAGCTGGATCGAAAACTTCAGGATTTGGTGTACGTGAAATGGACAACCATAAAGGAATTGATATTGCCGCATCAGGAACAGTGCCAATTATTGCAGCAGCTGACGGTGTCGTAATTCGTTCTGATTTATCTTCTAGTTATGGAAATGTTGTATATTTATCACACCGTATAAACGGGAAAACTTATACAACTGTTTACGCTCATATGAGCAGTCGTTCCGTTTCTGCCGGACAAACTGTGAAACAAGGACAACAACTTGGATTCATGGGGAATACTGGACAGTCATTTGGACAACATTTACATTTCGAACTTCATATCGGTGAATGGAATCAAGCAAAATCAAATGCAGTTGATCCATCATCTTACATTGGACTGTAATAAAAAAACTCGGCAATTGCCGAGTTTTTTTATTTATGTAAAACAAGTGAGCACCATATTTCATATATACTTCTTACATATTATTTTGCAATCTTTAACTTAATTCCGAAAGAAGTCCCCATCTTCAAGCGCGTGACGGGCAAGAGAAGTGGTGGGTAGTTGACCACCTTCTAGGCATTACACATACAATAACATGAAAGTTTTTTCGAAGAGGTCTACACATGAAACAAGAATTACAAGCAGTTGCAGAATTACAAGAAGCCAAAGAGACATTTATAGACCGAATATTTTCAGTAGTTGGATCCGGTATCTTTTTTATTGGACACACTCCTTTCTTGTTTTGTATACCCAAAGTATACCAAACAAGAACATATGTTTCTATTTATATACTAAAAAAAGCGGAGAATATTCTCCGCTTTTTTTAACTAAAGCACACCAATAACGTTTAAAAGGACAAGAAGAACCGTAATCGGAATAACGTAACGAAGCAAGAAGAACCATATGTTAAATAACGTTTTCCCTCTTGTTTCTGTCACTTCTAATTCTTGCATTAACAGCTCTTTCTTCATTTTATTTGGCACAAAGAGCGAAATGGCTAACACACCAAGCGGAAGTAATACGTTACTCACCGAAAAATCCACTAAATCAAAAAATGTCTTTCCGAATAATTTCACATCACTCATAACTCCAAATGATAATGCTGCTGGAATTCCAACTACGAAAATGAGTAATCCAATTAAGAGCGATGCTGATGGGCGCTTCTTTTCATCCTCTTTCGCTACAGAAGCAACAACAATTTCCAACATAGAAATTGCCGAGGTGATCGTTGCGAAGAAAAACAAAATTAAGAATAAAATAAAGAAAAAATGCCCGAAAGGAATTTCTCCAAATACAGCGGGAAGAACGATAAATAATAATCCAGGTCCTTCTGTCGGACTAACGCCTAACGCAAAAATTGCCGGGAAAATCGCTAGTCCTGCAAGTACAGTAATAAAGACTGTTAAACTTGTAATTGACGTTGCTGATTTTGCTAAATGTTCTTCTTTTTTTAAATAGGAACTATATGTGACCATAACCGAAGCTCCAACCGTAAGCGAAAAGAACGATTGCCCCATCGCATATAAAATTGTTTTCGCTGTTAACTTTGAGAAATCAGGTTTTAAGAAAAATTCGACACCTTTCCACGCCCCATCTAATGTAAGAGAACGAACAATAATGGCAAGAAACAAAACAAATAATAGCGGCATCATATATTTACTTGCTTTTTCAATTCCTTTTTCTACACCTTTACTTACGATAAAAATGGTACAAAGCATAAAAATAAATTGTGCTCCAATGGCACTGATTGGATTGGAGATAGTTTCACCAAATAACTTTGCATAATCAGCACCATTCCCCCATAATCCACCTGTTACACTATAAAACAAATAAAGTAAAATCCATCCTCCCACAACACTATAAAATGATAAAACGCTAAAACAAGTCACGACTCCCATACGACCAATCCATGGATATAGTTTACTATTTGGCACTAATACTTTATAAGCTGTCACCGCTTCTTTTTGCGTACTGCGGCCAATCACAAATTCCGCCACTAAAAGCGGCATACCAATAAATATTGTCATGAGTAAAAAGACAAGGAAAAAGGCTCCTCCTCCACTATTCCCGGCAACATACGGGAATTTCCAAATCGCTCCAAGCCCTACTGCTGCCCCGGCTGCTGCGAGTACAAAACCAATTTTTGACGTCCATTGCTGTGTTTCTTTCATCTTTACTTCTCCTTATTTTATCGTTTTTATTGTTCTTAATCGTATAATTTCATTTCATACTCGCCCACCTCCTTTAGAAAATAAAAAAGTCCTCTACATGCTATTATGCATGTAGAGGACGATATTATAATACCGTGGTACCACCTCAATTGGATAAGTTATCCCACTTTTCAGGTACAGGAATATATCCGATACCTTATCCTTTTAACGGCGGAACCCGGGTTGCCTACTATTCGTTCAACATACCTCTCGCAAGCCCATTCTGTATATTTTATCGTACCGGGCTCACACCTTTTCCCAGCTCTCTGAACGTCTCAAATATACATACTCTTCTTGCTCATCGATTTCATGTATTGAAGTTAATTGTGATTATAGAGGAGATTATTTCATTTGTAAAGAATAAATTAATTGACGTCTCCTAAGTATACTTCAGTTTTTTCATGGTGAATAAAATGTTTTTGTAGTTGCACACATAATGTTTTTGGGTATAAGCGATACTGTGTAATGTTATGTAAAGGCAGCCACTCTATCCCAACTTGATTGGTATCTAACTGCGTCGCTCGCTTCATATCCGGTTCACTTAGAAGTGTACAGGAAAACATATATTCAATTTGATGAAGATCAAAATCAAACTCTGCTTGTTCATGATTTTTACCTATATATTCTCTAATAAACAGTAACTCATTCGGCTGAACTTCAGCACCGATTTCTTCCAAACACTCACGTTTCACCGTCTCTGTAAAAGTTTCCCCCGGCTCTTGACCTCCGCCAACTAACAAATAATATTCCCCGTCTTGATCATGCTTTTTAATTACTAAAAAATGATCATCTCGTACAATTAATGCTTTTACTGAATTTCTAATTTTCATAGCTCTTTCCCCTTTTTTAGTGACGTATTCTTTATTCTATTAAAAAGAGGAACATATCACAATCTATTACAATACGAGCTTTCTCCTTTTGTTTTAAACCTTGCATGTGGCAAAAATAGGCCCTGACCGCTTCTATGCATGGCCAGATGCTCTCGCCCACCTAAAAAGAAAGAAGGTTTTTAGGTTGATCTTTCAATTTGTATTTATCTAAAGAATACAAAAATTCTTCCTGTTCTTCTATATTGTGTATATAGCTAGACTTAAGTACTTCCTGTAATACAACATTTTGTTTCTTCTTATCTAGTTGTAACTGCTTCACTTTCATACGTACTTCATATAAAAAATCTAGATATTCCTTATAGCTATCATCATATTTCCCGGCAATTTTATCACGAATTTTTTTCGCAAGTTTTGGACTTGCTCCTCCAGTAGAAACAGCAATATTCAATTTCCCCCGATGAATGGCTGCTGGAAAATGAACATTACCACTTTCCGGATTTGTAATTACATTTACTAATTGATTTGGCGCTGCATCGTCTGCAATTCTCTCATTTAACAACGAATCGTCCGTTGCCGCAACAACTAAAAAAGCCCCGATAAGATCGCTTGTTTCATATTCTTTTTGAAACCACCGAATTTTTTGTTCTTCTACAAGTGGAATTAAACTTTTATCTAATATTCTACTAATGACAATAATATCAGCTTCCTCTTGCAATAAAGGAGTGATTTTAAATGCTGCGACTCGTCCACCGCCAATGAAAACAACACGTTTATTCTTTATTCGCACCGTTAATGGATACATATTTATTCTCCCTTATCATTTCTTCTGTACGTTTAATGAGTACATCTTGAAAAGCCTGATTTTTGCTTACATACGGACATAATACAATATGAGAATGGCTATATTTTCGAACCGTTTTTTCAATTCTCTTCATTAACAATCCTGTAAATAACAGATACGGAACAATCACAATTGGAGCATTTATTGTTTGAACAAGTTCACGCAGCTTCTCTTCAAATTGCGGCTTAGCTGCTGCTAAATAACAGACTTCAGTCTTCGCTACTTCATCTGCCTCTTCCAACAATAACGCAATGTCCTTAACATCTCTTAACGTTTCCTCATCACTACTCCCTCTTGCTACAAGTAAAAGAGTAACTCGTTTACCAATGGCTTTTATTCCGCTTCCATTTAAAAGTGCAGTAACAAGTTCACGAGAAACTCCAAATGGATTTCCATACGAAAAAGACACATTAGGGTATTGATTTTGTAACCGTCCTAACTCCTCTGGAATATCTTTTTTCACATGAACTGCAGCTAATAAAAAGACAGGAACAATCACAATTTGCGTTGCTCCTTTCTGTACACAAGCTGTAACTCCCTCTGCAATAGAAGGAGATGCTAATTCTAAAAAACATAATTCCTGAATAGAAGCTGATATATGTTCCATGCACGATGTAACAAAAGCAGCCGCTTCTTTACACGCTTCCTGTAAACGGCTGCCATGACAAATATATAGTACTGCTTTCATGTTAAAGTACTCCGCTAAGTGGATATGATTGTTCCATCGTTTGTTCAAACCATTGAATTTTCTCTCGATAGCGTACAACCTCTCCGATTACAATCATACTCGGATTTTGAATTCGCTCCTCTTTCGCTATAGATACGATACTTCCTAGTGTCCCTGTAATTGTACGCTGAGATAATGTTGTTCCCCACTCAATCATCGCTACTGGCGTGTTTTCATTCTTCCCATATTTCAAAAGCTGTTCACATATATAAGGAAGATTGCTTACCCCCATATAAACAGCAAGTGTATCGACGCCTTTTGCTAAGTTTTCCCATTTCACTTCCTCTTTTGCTCCTTCTTTCCGGTGCCCGGTTACAACTGCGAAACTTGTGCTAGCCTCGCGGTGTGTGACAGGAATTCCTGCATATGCAGAAGCTGCAATTCCTGCTGTAATCCCTGGAATAATTTCAAACGGAATACCATGCTTCACCAATACCTCTGCTTCTTCGCCGCCTCTCCCAAATATGAACGGATCTCCGCCTTTTAAACGCGTCACAATCTTTCCTTTCTTTGCATACTTCACTAAAAAAGCATGAATCGTTTCTTGCTTCATCGTATGGTAGTTCGGGAGTTTCCCGCAGTAAATTAAATCCGCTTCTGGCTTTGCATAAGAAAGCAGTTCTTTATTCACAAGACGATCATATAAAATAACATCTGCTTGCTTAATACATTTTACACCTTTCACAGAAATTAACTCCGGGTCCCCTGGCCCTGCCCCAACAATGTACACTTTCCCCATACTTTCCCCTCATTTCTTCTATAAAGTAAAACTTCCATCAGCAGAACATTTTCTACTAATGGAAGTTGACAATGTTCCGTCCTATTCTCCGCTTCCATTGATTAAACCGTTTCCTGTTCATGTAAAACAAAAGCTGCGCCTTTCCGAATTTTCTTTTTCTCATATAAAGAAATTTCTTTCACTTCCGGCAAAGGTAAAAAATATTTTTCAAGTTCCACTTCGACGAGACGAAATGCTTGCTCTTCACTTTGCGCAACAACGACTACTGGAACAACACCATTTGCTAAAACAGCTTCAAAACGATATAAATCCATATTGTTCCCCTCCTACGATGCAATCACTTCTTCTAAAATTGTATCTAATACTCCTTGTAGATTCGTTATTCCAACACGACCAACAAATTCATAAAACGTTTCACTAGGGAGCTTATTTTCCTTAAAATAGGTTAAAAATGCAGCAAGAACATTTGGCAAGTCTTCACCATCTATTTTTCCTTTTAACTTTTCATTGTAAGCACCGCCGTCAAGCAGGGTCCCGCCTACATAAATTTCAAACGCTTCAACCATTCCTTTTTCTTTCGTTTTCATTTTGATACCTTGCAAACCGATATCGGCAATTTGTCTTTGTCCGCAAGAGTTTGGACAACCGACCATATGAATACGAACGGGTACATCTAATACAAGCTGTGTATCTAAATAATCTGCGATATTACGTAATCTTTCTTTCGTCTCCACTAATGCCAAATTACAATATTCAATTCCTGTACAAGAAACTGCATAGCCGATAAATGACTTTGGCTTTGCGGAAATCGCTTCAAATAATGGTTCTTGTAATAACACATCAACACTCTCTTTTAATACGTTCGGTATAATAATATTTTGCGAGTTACATGTCCGAATCTCACCATTCCCATATTGCTTTGCGATTCTAGCAATCTCATACATTTCTTCTGCATGTAGACGACCAACTGGTACATTAAAACCAATATAGTATCGATTATCTTGTTTCTGTTTATGAACACCGTAAAAGTAACCAGCGTTCCATCCCTTTAGAGCACTTTCTCCTCTCTCATATAAGGGTCCTGTATATTGTAATAACTGCTCTTTAAACTTTTCTGCTCCCCAATCTGCAACAAGAAATTTTAGGCGTGCAAGGTGGCGCTTTTCACGATAACCAAAATCACGAAAAATCGTCGCAATCGCAATTGCTACACCTTTTACTTGCTCTGGTAAAACAAATACATCTAATTCTTCCGCCAAATATGGGCGCGCTGATAAACCTCCTCCTACTTTCACATGAAACCCAATGACCTTTTCCCCGTTAATTTCTTTCGTTGCAGGTGTAAATGCTATGCAGTTAATCTCAGCACTTGCTGAATTATACAAATTGGAGCTAATTGACATTTTGAATTTGCGAGGTAAATTTGAAAATTCTTCATTGTGCTGAAAGTATTCGTATACCTCCCGTACAATTACTTGTGTATCAAACAATTCATTTTCATCAATTCCAGCAAGTGGATTCCCTGTAATATTACGTGTAATATCACCGCATGCACCAGCTGTTGATAAACCTACTTTTTCTAATCGCTTAAAAATGTCTGGAATTTGCTCAATTTGTAGCCAATGAAACTGAATTGCTTGACGCGTTGTAATATCAAGTACATCGCGGCCGTAATCTTTTGCAATTGAAGCAAGAGCTTCAATTTGTTCATTCGTTATAATTCCAGACGGGATATTCACACGCATCATAAAATATCCAGCCTCTTTTGGGCGCTGCAAATATAATCCTGCCCACTTAAAAGAATCCCATTCTTCTTTCGGAATAGACGCAAATCCATGTTCAGCATAATGTGGTATATTTTTAAAAATCTCTAAACCGTCTTTTTTTAATTTCTTTTTCTCTGTTGCATTTAATTTTTCATTGTTTGCCCACACTTTTTCATAACTCATCTTGTTTCCTCCCTAAACAAAGTGAAACTTTAATCAGTGGGGATTTTCTTCCTCCCCCAGAATGTTAGGGGGGAAGAAGCGAAGCCACTGGAACTAGCCAACGATTCTCTCTTAATCTTGAGGCGGGGTCTTACTGCCCACAAATTGCGGGATAAAGCTTCGTTTTTGCAAGTAAGTAATAATTTGCTGTGCACATTCTTCAATAGAATAGCGATGTGTTTCTACAATGATCTCAGCTTGGATCGGCTCTTCATATGGAGAATCAATTCCCGTAAACTTCTTAATCTCTCCGCTTCTTGCCCTTTTATACAACCCTTTTGGATCACGCTTTTCACATTCTTCAATCGGACACTTTACAAACACTTCAACAAACTCATCTTGTTCTAATATGTCACGCACTTGCTTGCGATCTTCTCGAAATGGTGAAATAAATGCTGTTATTACAATGCTTCCATTATCAACAAATAGTTTCGCCACTTCGCCGATGCGCCGAATATTTTCTGTGCGGTCCTCTTCGGAAAATCCTAAATCTTTATTTAAACCGTGACGAATATTATCTCCGTCTAATACATAATTACCGATATTTCCCTCAAATAATTTGCGAGCTACTGCATTGGCTACTGTAGACTTCCCAGAAGCTGATAAGCCTGTAAACCACAGAACAAAACTATGATTCTTATTCTGTTTTCGGCGTTCTTCTTTTGAAACAGATGCTGCATGCCAAGTAATATTTGTTCCCATTTTTTCTCTCCTTACTTTGTCACAACTTCTTTTTGTAAACCACGAATTAAAACTTCTACTACTTCTTTACGACTAAACGTACTTGGCGGCAGTTCTCCATTTCGTAACAGCTCTCTTACCTTTGTGCCTGATAAAATGACATGATCTTCCTTTCCATGCGGACATGTTTTTGTCGATGCCATTCCCTCACATTTTGCACAATAAAAACTATGCTCAAAAAAGAGAGGGGTAATCCCTAACTCTTCTATTGTAAAATTGCTAAAAATCTCCTGCGCTTCATACGTGCCGTAATAATTTCCAACACCAGCGTGGTCACGACCAACAATAAAGTGCGTACATCCAAAGTTTTTTCTGACAAGTGCATGGAAAATCGCTTCACGAGGCCCCGCATATCGCATTGCTGCCGGAAATACTGATAGAAAGACACGATTTTTTGGATAGTAGTGTTCAAGAAGTACTTCATAACTTTCCATGCGAACATCAGCTGGAATATCATCTGACTTCGTTTCACCAACGAGCGGATTTAAAAACAAACCGTCAACGATTTCAAGAGCTGCTTTTTGAATATATTCATGCGCACGGTGTACTGGATTTCTCGTTTGAAAGCCAACGATTGTTTTCCAGCCGCGCCGCTGAAACTCCGCTCGCGTTTCACTAGGCTCTAAATAATATGCAGAAAATTTCTCTTTTTCAATTCGTTTCACAAGTGTAATAGGTCCTCCTACATATACATTAGGACGATCATATAATTTCTTCACACCCGGATGTTCGTCT
This sequence comes from Bacillus sp. 491mf, assembly GCF_900112415.1. Taxonomy (GTDB): domain Bacteria; phylum Bacillota; class Bacilli; order Bacillales; family Bacillaceae_G; genus Bacillus_A. Next base: position 145,692 of record NZ_FOLV01000002.1, on the reverse strand, counting down.
TCTACCGTTTTATAGACAAGGAATGCTTCTTTTTCTTTATTTGGCGTGTAAATCTCTTCAACTTGAATCACACCATAAGTCACTCCTTCTTTTACAAGCCTAACTTCTTCTCCTACTTGCAATTCTTTCGCTTTTTCTTCTGTTATAGGCAATGTAATGGGAATGCTCCATACTTCTCCATCTGTTAATCTCATTTCCGCTACTACAGACTCATAATCACTTTCCCCTAAAAAACCAGTAAGCGGGCTATATCCACCGATAGCGATCAGTTCTAAATCACTTAACGCCACCCCATCTAACTCAATTTCCTTTACGATATGTGCGGTTTCATACGTTGTATCAATTCGATTCACTATTACTTTTGTATCACTCATTCTCTTCTCCTCCTTTTTTATCCCGCATTAACGGGCAGTAATACTCCCGCCTCAAAATTCAGCAAAAGCAAAGAAGTTAGGCGGGAGATAAACTGCCCGTAAAAGCCCGATTGGTTCAACTAATAATCAGTGGGGGATGAAGAAAACCCCCACTGATTAAAGTTTCACTTTATCAGCTTTTATCGATATGAAGACCGCATTCCGTTTTTGTCATGCCAGCCCACCGTCCATCTCTTAAATCACTGCCTTCTTGCACTCGTACTGTGCACGTTTCACATCCGATGCTCGGATATCCAATATCATGAAGTGGATTGTATGGCAAATTATGCTTGTATACATAACGCCAAACCTCTTTCCAAGTCCAATGAATAAGCGGACAAATTTTAACAAATTGAAATCGATGATCTTGATTAATAAACTGCGTATTTTTTCTCGTTTCAGACTGCTCTCTTCTTAAACCTGATATCCATGCTTTCCTACCTGTTAGTCCTTCTTCTAACGGCTTAATTTTTCTTAATTGACAACAAAGGTTTGGATTATGTTCCCATAATTTATCACCATGCTCTTTAGCTTGTTCTCCAAGTGTAAGGTTCGGTTGCTTTTCAATAATATTCAACTGAGGAAATCGTTCTCGTACTTTTTTAATTAAGTCATACGTTTCTTGAAAATGAACATTTGTATCTAAAAATACAACATTTGCAGATGGATTTACTTGGTTAATAATATGCAATAAGACCATTCCTTCTACCCCAAAACTGCATGCATACACAATATCCTGCCTATAATGTTCATAGGCCCAGCGCACCGTCGCTAAAGCACCTTTCGTTTCATCATCCTCTGGAAATGAAACAAAATTATCTTGCCAATTTTCATACGTTAACATCGTTCTCCTCCTACATATAAATCATATAAAAAGGCGGCTTTAATCTATTAAAAATAGATTAAAGCCGCCTCTAGTTTTTCTAGTCAGCATGCTTATTTCAAACGTACTTTTTCACTTTTTTCAAGTTGAATCACTTTACCATCTTGCACAACAATTGTAATTGAACCATATTTCATATCAGCAAGCATCGCTTGAATCTTACTTGCTACTTCCTCAAATTGTTCGCGTCCCCCCATGAACAGCCCCCCTTTTTTCATAAAAAAAATCTTTCCCATTTCGAAAAGACTGTTCCGGTAACGTGTCTACCTTATCTTCCAAAATGGATTCCATTTTGCTGGAAGTAGCACCTTACTTTTATAAAGTAGGTTGCCGGGCTTCTTCGGGCCAGTTCCCTCCGCCGCTCTTGATAAGAATTTAATTATATCTCCACTTTAACACAATTCTGAATTTTTTCAATCCTAGTTTTCCGATAAAATTTATTTTTTTTAAGAAGAAGGAGTTATTCACCTAAAAAACTCCTTCTTGGGCTAACCATCAGTAGCGGGATGAAGTCCCCATTGATAGAAGTTTCATTTTATACAAATTCCTTTATACGTATGCGATCGTTCCCGATAATATTCTCATACGATTCTCTCTCAACAACAACATGAGATTTTCCACTTTTCACAAACACAACTGCTGGTCGACGAATACGATTATAATTATTCGCCATGGAATAACCATATGCCCCTGTACAAGAAATAGCCAAGAGATCACAAGAAACAACTTTTGGGAGCGCGACATCCCAAATGAGTATATCGCCGCTTTCACAACACTTCCCTGCAATGGAAACCACTTCTTCGGCAGATTCATTTGCTCGGTTTGCTAGCAATGCTTCATAACGAGCACCGTAAAGTGCTGGTCGAAGGTTATCTGTCATACCCCCATCAACCGATACGTACTTGCGAATGCCTGGAATATCTTTAATTGCACCCACTGTGTACAAAGTTGTTCCTGCATCACCAACAATACTACGACCTGGTTCTACCCAAATTTCTGGAAGTGGGTATCCATAAGCTGTAAACTGCTCGCGTACTGCATCTGTTACAGCTTGCACATAATCACCAAGAGCAAGCGGGGTATCTCCTTCCGTATAACGAATTCCAAAGCCACCGCCTACATTTAATACGGGAGCTACGTAATCCGTTTCTTTTCTCACTAATTCTAAAAATTTGTGAAGCACTTCAATTGCACGAACAAATCCTGATGTTTCAAAAATTTGCGATCCAATATGAGAATGAATTCCTAACACATGGTAATTTGATTTTTCTAATGCACTTTTCATTGCTTGTAATGCATGCCCCGTTGAAATACCAAAACCAAACTTGGAATCATCTTGACCTGTTGTAATATATTCATGTGTATGCGCTTCTACTCCTGGAGTCACACGAAGTAGAACACTGACAACTTTTCCGTATTCTTTTGCCAAATCATGCAATATTTCTAGTTCCAAAAAATTATCTACAACGAAACACCCAATGTTAGCTTCTAGCGCCATTCTTATCTCTTCTTCTGTTTTATTATTGCCATGGAAATGGATACGTTCAGCCGGAAATCCTGCTTGCAGCGCCGTATATAACTCTCCGCTAGACACAACATCAAGCGACATATTTTCTTCTGCAGCTAGTCGGCACATTTCCATGCACAAGAACGCTTTGCTTGCATATGCTACTTGATAAGAGAACCCACTCTCTCTAAAAGCACGATGAAATGCACGACATTTCTCACGAATTGTTGCTTCATCATATACATAAAGAGGTGTTCCATATGTCGCTGTAAGTTCAGTAGCATCGCATCCCCCAATTTCTAAATGTCCTTGCTCATTAATGCGGCTTGTGCCGTGTAAATACATGTGAATTCCTCCCTTTTTTTCTCAAAACCATATATATATCCATTTTAATTTTTTGACAGATAAGTCACTGTTATGCAGCATACAACACGATCGCTACTTGCTTCCTCCTTTTGTTTTAAACACTGCATGTGGTAAGAAAAGGTTCTGATCGTTTCTATACACGGCCAGGTGCTCTTGACATCCATTAAAAAGAAAGGAGGTTTCTAACTTGTATATATGACGTCCCTTAGTTGTTCATATTATTCCAAATAAGGTAAACAAAAAACGCGCGGAACAATGTTCACACGCGTTTCTTATTGGAAGAATATATGATGAAAAAATAAACTTGTTGTTATTTTCTCAAATAAGAAACCGCATCAAACATCTCCAAATAGCTCTCCATAAGTCAAAAACTTATGACAGTACTACATTTATTCAATGCAGTCCCAATATATGAATAAAGTGGCTATTCATATATTTCGGCGATAATCCCTTTCAGACTATAATCATGAATCCCACTATATTTCCTATAGCTTACTCTTGATTATCGCGGCCTCTACCTTTGAGTGTAGATGAGGTAAGTCTATTTAATTTTCAAGCATCTTTTTATTGCTATTAACAATAGCAAATGACTGATTTATTTGTCAAATACTTTTTCATACTGGTTTACGACAATTTATTTTTGTATTATCTGGTAAGCGCTTCACATTTATATTCTTCACGGACCATTCCCCCTCATCATTTTCAAACGTGATTGTTACTTTTTCAAATGGCGGAAGTTTTTTCCCTCCTACTCCTGGCTCATATTTAATGATTTCAATAGAAGCACGGAACAAATATGTACCGCTGTACATTTTTTTCATACTAATGATTTTCGGACATTCATATGGCTTTTGCTTCCCATAATACTTTTGAATCGCTTCATTTATTCTCGGAAACAGCACCGAATAAAGGGCATCTTCTAATAATAATGGTTCATGTTCAGCCAAAAAAGGAGCTGGGTTTCCAAGTAAAATGAAGCAACTCAATATAAAACAACTTATTTTCCTCATAGTACTCCTCCACATTTCCAAAGATGACATTATTTTATCCATCTTCCCTTTTTCTACCCAATTATGAGAAAAGCATCCACAAATTCACTATGTTTTTATATAATAGTACACATAGTAAAAAAATATAGAGAGATGTAACCGGTTATATACATAAAAAAAGACGGTTACTTATAGGTAGTAGGAGGAACCAAATATGATGCAACGCTTGTTTCCGAAAGTACGATTCGCTCTCTTAGCAGTCGTTCTATTATGGATCAAAACATTTATTGTATACAAATTAGCTTTTGATATGAAGATTAATAACGCTTTCGAACAAATAATGTTGTTCTTTAATCCGTTAGCTTCATTATTATTATTTTTCGGTTTCGCTTTATTAGCAGCAAAACATCGAAACCGTATCATTATTAGCATTAGTATAGTGTTATCTTTTATTTTATTTGGCAACGCGATGTTTTACGGATTTTACAATGATTTTGTAACATTCCCAGTATTATTTCAAACGAATAACATGGCTGATTTAGGAACGAGTATAAAAGAATTATTTACATATAAAACACTCCTTTTATTTGCAGATACCATTATTTTAGTCATATTATCACGGAAATTCCCTAATTTTTGTGACAAAGCTTCTCTATCGCGAAAAGAAAAACAAACATTTTTTAGCGGTGTAACAGCAATATTAGCCTTGCAAATGGTTATCTCAGTTATTTATAAACCACAACTCTTTTCGCATTCATTTGATCGCCAAACAGTTGTGAAAAATCTTGGTTTATATACATATCATATTTATGATATTGCGCTGCAATCGAAATCATCTGCTCAGCGTGCCTTTGCAAGTGGAGATGCTTTTTCTGAAATTGATAACTATGTGAAAACAAAAGATAGACAAGCAAATAAAGATTTGTTCGGCGTGGCAAAAGGAAAGAATGTCATTTTAATTTCAATGGAATCTACACAAAATTTTGTTATCAATCAAAAAATAGATGGAAAAGAAATTACACCATTTTTAAATAACTTTATTAAAGAAAGCTATTACTTCAATAACTTTTATCATCAAACCGGACAAGGAAAAACATCAGACGCCGAATTTATTATTGAAAACTCTTTATATCCGCTTGATCGCGGCTCTGCTTTCTTTACACATGCGAATAATGAATATACAGCTACACCAGAACAACTAAAAAAACACGGATATTACTCCGCTGTATTTCATTCAAATGATAAATCATTTTGGAACCGTGATTTGATGTATCCTACACTTGGATATGATCGCTATTTCAATTTGCAAGACTATACAAATGCAGAACAAATGTCTGTTGGTTGGGGATTAAAAGATAAAGAATTTTTCGAGCAATCTATTCCGAAATTAAAATCTTTACCACAACCGTTCTATACGAAATTCATTACATTAACAAATCATTTTCCATTTTTGCTGCAACCAGAAGATCAATTCATTGGTGAATACAATTCAGAAAGCGGCGTTGTAAATCGTTATTTTCCAACTGTACGTTATACAGATGAAGCATTAAAACATTTTGTTGAACAATTAAAAGAAGAAGGGTTATACGATAATTCTATTATCATTATTTACGGAGATCATTATGGTATTTCTGAAAATCATAATGCAGCTATGGCCCAATTTTTAGGAAAAGAAGCACTTACTCCTTTTGATACGATGCAGCTACAACGAGTGCCACTCATCATTCACATACCTGGTCAAAAAGGACAAGTCATTTCAAAAGTTTCTGGGCAAATTGATGTGAAACCAACACTTCTACATTTACTCGGTATAAAAACAAACAATTCTATTGAATTTGGAACAGATTTATTTGATTCAAATAATGATCCTCTTATGATTATGCGTGACGGAAGCTTCGTCACAAATGATTATGTGTATACAAAAAATGTCTGCTATAACAAAAAAACTGGTGAACCGACTGATATTTCTATTTGTCAACCGTATATCGAAAAGGCAAAAACAGAGTTGAATTACTCTGATAAGCTCATTTACGGTGATTTGTTACGATTTGATCCACATAATCAATATAAAACTGGTACGATGACAACGAAATTTGAATAAGGAAATAACCTTCGAACGATAACGATTCGAGGGTTATTTTAATTTAGATATATATCTAAATTAAAATACAAACATAAAACCCTTTTCTTTTTAGGAGGGACGAAAGCATCTGGCCATACATTGAAGCGGTCAGGGTCTTTTTCTGCCACGTGCGGGGTTTAAAACAGAGGGAGCAGGCGAGTAGCGGGGCTTATTTTTTCTACATAGCAGCGACTTGTATATTTTAAAAATAATATATATAATAGTTTTGAATTAAACAAAGAAAAAATACGCTAAAATCTTTCTCAAAACGAAGAATTTTTTCGACGATTATAGGAAATTTATGTTATGATAAAAAAGATAAACTTTCATAAACTATTCAAGAATCTATAATAGAAAGCAAGGGATCAGATTTTGTACAGAGCAGCCATTCCAAACTTATTTACGCTCGGAAATTTATATAGTGGATTTCTATCCATCGGCTACGCCTCATTAGGATACTACAAATCAGCGGCAATTTTAGTTTTGATCGGAATGATGCTAGATAGCCTTGATGGAAGAATCGCACGCTTACTTCGCGTCGATTCACAGCTCGGAAAAGAACTTGATTCATTAGCAGATGTCGTTACATTTGGTGCTGCACCCGCTGTATTGATGTATTACACATCTTTCTCTAATTACGGTATTATCGGATTATACATAGCAGGACTTTTCCCTCTATTTGGAGCATACAGATTAGCTCGCTTCAATGTTACACCATCATCAACATCAATGAAATATTTTACTGGTGTACCAATTACAGCTGCAGGTGGTCTTGTTGCCTTCCTTACTTTATTTTCACATACGATTCCAAAAATCGTACTTATTACAGTATTCGTAACATTCGCTTTTCTTATGGTTAGTCGCATTCGTATTCCAAGTATGAAAGATGTACCGATTCCAAAATATAGTATTATCGTTACACTCTTTTTAGTTGGAATCATTTATACGATGTATAAAACGAGTGTCGGCAATATTTCAGTGTTTTTATTCATTGCTATTCCACTTTATATTTTGTATATGCTATCTCAATTTCTTAGACAGCGACCATCACAAAAAAAACGAGCAAACAAAGAATAAAATAGCGAAGCCTTCCTTGATAGGAAGGTTCTTTTTTATCCCGCATTAACGGGCAGTAATACTCCCGCCTCAAAACTCAGCAAAAGCAAAGAAGTTAGGTGGGAGATAAACTGCCCGTAAAAGCCCGATTGGTGAGGGCTGATAATCAGTGGGGGAGAAAGAACCCCCCACTGATTAAAGTTTCACTTTATTTCGTCACAAGTTCTTTTTTATACACCGGAGTTAATGGTTCATTCCCTTCTAGCACCTCTAAAATATTGCACATTGCCATTTCTGCCATTGCATCACGTGTTTCAATCGTTGCATTTCCAATATGAGGTGTTAACACAACGTTTGTTAATCCTTTTAATTTTTCTGTAATTTCCGGTTCGAACTCGAACACATCAAGTGCCGCTCCTTCAATTTCCTTTGTCTCTAAAGCATGAGCAAGTGCTTCTTCATTCATAATTGGACCACGTGCCGCATTAATAATATAAGCAGTTTTTTTCATCATTCTAAACTGTTCTTCATCAATCATATGATGCAACTTTGGATTATACGCACAGTTAATTGTAATAAAATCTGCTGTTTGTAATAGTTCTTCTAGCGTTACATATGTTGCTTCTAATTCTTGCTCCGCCTCATACTTACGACTTGGCCCTGTATACACAATATTCATACCAAATGCCTTTGCTCGTTTCGCTACCGCTTTTCCAATTTCTCCAAGACCAATAATACCGATTGTTTTACCATATACTTCACGCCCTAAGAAAAAGAGCGGTGCCCAGCCATTAAAACCAACTGTACGACATAGCGTATCGCCTTCTGAAATACGGCGTGCTGCTGCTAAAAGAATTGCAAACGTAAGCTCTGCCGTTGCCTCCGTTGAAACTTTTGGCGTGTTTGTTACCGCTATGTCTTTTTCTACTGCATATTTATAATCAATATTGTCATATCCAGCACCGTAGTTTGCAATAATTTTCAATTGCGGCGCAGCATCAATAACTTCTTCCGTAACTTTTGTTGAAAGTAAGCTTAATAATGCGTCCTTATCTTGCACACGTTTCACTAGTTCTTCTGTGCCAATTAACTCTTCCTTATCATACATTTCTACTTCATGACCTCGTAACAACTGTAGTCCGATTTCTGGAATTTGTCCTGCTATTAAAATTTTCGCCATGTTTAAGCATCCTTTCTTTTTTACATAAAAATATGCCCATTCAATATTATTGTAAAAAATTCCGTCGAAAAAAGACAAGGAATTTGATTAAACTATATAAATCCGTTTTGATTGTTCTACATTTACGTTGCAGTTATGTGGAACAAAAGATGATATGCACTCGTTTTTCTTTTTGTTTTATCACCGTTCTTTATAAAAACATGAAAAGAGGCTGAATACATTCAGCCTCTTTTCATAGAAATCTCACTTTATTCATCTTTTCCTTGTCCTAGCTTCACATCAATTGTTCCTTCTGCTACTGTATCACTAATTTGTTCTTGTATAATTGCTTGCTCTGATTGATCTTTTTGCAAAGCATTGCTCTGATTCGTTAACTTTCCAGTATCTTTATATTGTTGTTTCGCCATAAGAAGAGCCTCCTTTTTTGTTCAACGTTAGTGTAAACAAAAAAAGCAGTTTTCATCCCGTATTAACGGGCAGTAAGGGGTAAATCCCCTACTAATGAAAATCACAATGCATTCTCTTTTACATATTCAATCGATTTCATGTTTCGGATTCGTTTTTCAAATGTTGCAATGTGCGTTACACCATGATTACGAAGTGTTTCTATATTTTCTTTTACGTAACTTCCTAAATCATTCGGGAAATGTGCATCTGACGAAATTGTAATCGGAACACCATAATGTACTAAGCGCTGTAGAAACAAAGGGCTTGGACACATTTCTCTTACAGGGTATCGATAATATAAACCAGCATTCACTTCCGTAGCTGTATTTGTTTCGATTAAAGCCTGGGCAATTTTCTCATAATACGGTAATTGTTCATTTTCATCTAAGCGATAATTAAACACTTTTATATTATCTAAATGTGCAACAATATCAAATAAGCCAGAACGTATTGCTTTTTCTAACGTTTGAAAAAATGTCTGATATAACATACGTAAATCGTGTTGTCTAAAATAATTGTCTGTATCCGGATTATCAAATCCCCATCCATTAATAAAATGAACAGAACCAATCACATAATCCCAATTCCCTAACGTTAATAACTGTGACAGTTCTTCTTCCCCGCCAATGAAATAATCTGCTTCTATCCCAAGGCGTAATGTCACGCCTCGTTTTTTCCATCTTTCTTTCGCATCTTCAATTGCTTTCGTAAAGTTTCCAATCGACTCTACTCTTACTTGATCTAGCCATTCTTTTTGCAGATGTCCAAGTTCAGAATCACTAATATCGACATAGCGCTCATAGTATTCTTTCGCTTCAGAAAAACGATATAAGTGGTCAACGATTCCAACTTCCCGTATTCCTTTGCGCACTGCTTCCTCTAAGTATAAATCAATCCACTCCTGTGAAAACGCACCTTCCTTTACCCGCTTTTGCAAACGTTCCCCTATCTTTAAGATCCATTCCATTGAATGTTTCTCTTCCTCAATCGGTGCAAAATACTCGAGCGCTTCATTTGTGCGTGATAACCACCGCATTGAATACGGCCCTTCTTCTAAGTGAAGGTGATAATCTACTCTCATCTTTCTCCCCTCCTATAATGTATCAATTTCTTTTCTTTCGCCCACTCTTGACAATTGTCCTTGGCGTTTATTTAATTCTTCTACTATCTCTTGTAATGAGACATTTTTTTCTACTAGTAACACTAAGCAATGATACGTAAAATCAGCAATTTCTTTTATAAGCTCGTCTTTCTCATCATTTTTCACTGCAATTACAATTTCAGTACATTCTTCTCCTAATTTCTTTAATATTTTGTCTTCACCTTTTGTAAATAAGTAATTTGTATACGACTCAGAAATAGGATTCTCTTTTCGCTGTAGAAGTGTTTCATATAACTGTTGCAACGCATCGCTCATTTCCTTTTCCCCCTATAACACCTTATTATGAAAACATGACTTTTCTCCTGTATGGCAAGCTACCCCTACTTGCTGGACAACTACCATAATAGAATCTTGATCGCAATCTAAATATAATGATTTCACACGTTGGAAATGTCCTGATGTTTCTCCCTTATTCCACAAACCGCTTCGTGAACGAGAATAAAACCAGGTCATTTTTGTGTCTAATGTTTTTTCATACGCTTCTTCATTCATATAAGCTAGCATTAACACTTCTTTTGTCCCTTCTTCTATCACAATAGCTGGCAATAATCCTTTTGAAAAATCTGGCTTCACAATCTCACCTCAATTTGCGCTTCTTGTAACTTTTGCTTCGTTTCTTGAATGGTTGCCATGCCGTAATGAAAAATAGAAGCCGCTAACGCTGCATTTGCTGATGTTTGCTGAAAAACTTCTGCAATATGTTCAATTGCCCCGCATCCACCCGAAGCAATTACCGGAATACCAACTGCTTTTGAAACTGTTTCTGTTAAAAGTAAATCATAGCCATCTTTCGTCCCATCTGCATCCATACTCGTTAAAAGTAATTCCCCGGCGCCTAAACTTTCCACGCGTTTTGCCCATTCGATTACATCTATTCCTGTATCATTGCGGCCTCCATTTACATATACATTCCACTTGTTTTCTTCGACCTTTCTTGCATCAATTGCAACGACTATACATTGAGAACCAAATTGCTCTGCTCCTTCTTGTATTAATTCTGGTCTTCGTACTGCCGCTGAATTTAATGAAACTTTATCGGCACCTGCTCGAAGTAATGCATACATATCTTGGACAGACGAGATTCCACCTCCAACGGTTAGAGGAATAAATACTTGATTTGCTGTACGTTCTACAACATCAATCATTGTTTTTCGTTCTTCATACGTTGCTGTAATATCTAAAAACACAAGTTCATCTGCACCTGCTTGATTGTATACTGCGGCAATTGCAACAGGATCACCAACATCTTGTAACAAGGCAAAATTTATTCCTTTTACAACACGACCATTTTTCACATCCAAACATGGAATAATTCGCTTTGTTAGCATATGCCTGTCACCTGCAATGCTTCTTCTAACATAACTTTTTTATCATATAATGCTTTCCCAATAATAACGCCATATAAGTTCATATCCTGTAACTTCTCAACATCAGCAAGCAAACTCACACCGCCGGAAGCAACAATTTGAATCGATACTTCATCTTGCAATTTTTGTAATTGTTCGAAATTTGGACCTGCAAGTGTTCCATCTCTAGAAATATCAGTAAAAATAAGCGTCTGTACACCTATTTTCTCCATTTCCTTTGCGAGTTGTATATAAGACGTTTCAGACACATCTAGCCATCCTCGCGTTGCTACATAGCCATTTTTCGCATCAATTCCTATAATAATTTTATCGCCATATAATCGAACTGCCTCTTCTACAAATGAACGATCATACAATGCTGCTGTTCCAAGAATTACTTTCATTACTCCAACTGATAACAGTGTTTCAATTGCAGCAACCAAGCGAATCCCGCCCCCTACTTGCACTGGAATTCGCACTGCTTTGCAAATATCTTCAATGACAGACAAATTCTCTGAACGACCAGCAACAGCTCCGTCCAAATCGACAATGTGCAGTACACGTGCACCAAGTTGTTCAAATAGTAATGCTTGGGCAACTGGGTTTTCATTCATTACTGTTTCTTGTTGAAATTGTCCTTGATACAAACGAACGCAGCGGCCATTTTTTAAATCAATAGCTGGGAAGATTTCCATGTTTCTATAACCTCCTTAAAATTTCGTAATATTTGAATTCCTATTTCACCACTTTTTTCAGGATGGAACTGAGCCCCAAATACATTTCCTTTTGAAACAATTCCCGGTACGGGAACACCATAATCACTAGCACCTACTACAACGTCACTCGGACATTGTGCATAATAAGAATGAACATAATAGACGAAAGCACCATCCTCTATTTTATTCCATAAAGGATGTTCCTTTTTCTTCTCCAACTTATTCCATCCCATATGAGGAATTTTATATGGTACATCTAGTTTCTTTACCGTTCCTGGAAGCAGCCCTAACCCTTTCGTTCTTTCAATCTCTTCACTTCCTTCAAATAATAGCTGCATCCCTAAACAAATTCCAAATAGCGGTTTTCCTGCAATCGCGACTTGCTTCAAAACAGAAATTAGTCCTTTCTCTTCTAAACAACGCATCGCCCTTGGAAACGCACCAACCCCCGGCAAAATAACGCCGTCGCTATTTAGAAATGCTTCTGCTTCACCTGTTACAATATACTCTGCTCCAATATGTCTTAACGCTTGCTCTACGCTGCGAATGTTGCCCATTCCATAATCTACAATCGCAATCATATTACAACAGTCCTTTCGTGGAATTTACCCCTATAATTTTTTCGTTTTTTTCGGTTGCATCACGTAGTGCACGTCCAAACGCTTTAAAAAGTGCTTCAATTTTGTGATGCGTATTACTTCCATATATAACTCGTGCATGTAAAGTTATGTTTGCTGCATGAGCTACCGCGCGAAAAAATTCTTCAGCTAGCTCCGTGTCAAAATCACCCAATTTTGGATTTGTAAATTCACCGTCAAACACGAGGTAGGACCTTCCACTTATATCAACAGTAACAAATCCTAACGCTTCGTCCATCGGTACATAGGCTGTGCCGTAACGATTAATTCCTGCTTTATCACCAAGCGCTTCTTTTAAACAGTTTCCAAGAACAATGCCAACATCTTCTACCGTATGATGAGCATCAATATACACATCGCCATCAGCTTCAATCTGCAACCCGAAGCGGCCGTGCCTTGCAAATAATGTCAACATATGATCAAAAAAACCAACTCCCGTTTGAATTGAAACTTCTTGATTATCATCTAATTGCAGTGCTACAGAAATTTTTGTTTCCGTCGTACTTCTCGTTTGTTTGGCAGCGCGCATTACTTTTCCCCTCCTTCAAAGCGAATTTCAATTGCTCTTGCATGAGCTTGTAATCCTTCTTTTTCTGCTAGATTGACAATATGTTGTTGCAATCTTCCAAGAGCCTCTTTTGTATAAAATAAAAAACTCGATTTTTTCACAAAATCATCAACAGATAATGGAGAAAAAAACCTTGCTGTTCCACTCGTTGGTAACACGTGATTCGGACCTGCCATATAATCACCTAATGGTTCCGGAGCATACGGGCCTAAAAAGATAGAGCCTGCATGTTGAATATACGGAAGAGCGGTCATCGGTTCTTTTACATGTAACTCTAGATGTTCCGGAGCAATTTCATTTGAGAGCTGAAATGCTTGTTCCAATGAATCTGCAACAAGAATCGCTCCGTTTCTATTAATGGATTCACGAGCTATTTCGCTTCTCGGAAGGCTCATCAATTGTTTTTCTATTTCTCTATTCACTTTCTGTGCTAATTCTAAACTAGTTGTGATACAAATAGCAGTTGCCTGTACATCGTGTTCTGCTTGCGATAATAAATCAGCAGCAATATACGCTGCATTTCCCGTTTCATCAGAAATAACAACAATTTCAGACGGACCAGCAATCATATCGATATGAACAGAACCAAATACTTCTCGCTTCGCTAATGCAACATATATATTTCCTGGTCCTACAATCTTATCAACACACGGAATCGATTCCGTCCCGTATGCTAACGCAGCAATTGCTTGTGCTCCCCCTACTGTATATACCTCATCAACTCCAGCAACTTTTGCCGCAGCTAAAATATGTGGATCTACGCCTTCACAATTCGGCGGTGTTACCATGACAATCTTATTGACGCCCGCAATTTTTGCTGGTAAGACATTCATGAGCACTGATGATGGATACGCTGCCGTTCCTCCTGGTACATATACACCAACAGTTTGCAATGGCCGAACAAGCTGCCCGCGAATAATCCCTTCTTTCTCTGTATCAATAAAAGCTTGTCTTTTTTGCTTTTCGTGATAGGAAATGATATTCTTCTTTGCTTCTTCCAATGCTGCTAAAAATGCTGGTTCAACACTTTGATAAGCTAACTCTAGTTCTTCTTCCGAAACTTGAAATTGGGTCAACTCTACTTTGTCAAAAGCCTTCGTATACGAAAATAGCGCATCATCTTTCTTTTCTTTTACATTTACGACAATTTCCCTTACATCTTGTTGTATTTTTTCTTCTATTGTATTAGCCTGTTCTCTTAGTTGTTTTACCTTCCATAAAATATTTGAATAATCCTCATATATAATTCCCATATCTATCCTCCTATTATTTCTTTTCTACTAGAACACCTTCCATTTTATTTATAATATTGAATATTTCGTCTTTTTTCATTTTTAAAGATGCTTTGTTTACAATTAAACGTGCTGAAATGTCACAAATTTCTTCAAACACTAGTAATCCATTTTCTTTCAACGTTTGTCCCGTTTCTACAATATCAACGATTGCATCTGCTAATCCTAACAGAGGGGCAATCTCTACAGAACCTTCTATTTTAATAATCTCTACATCTTCTCCCTTCTTACGGAAATATGCAGAAGTAATATTCGGATACTTTGTTGCAATCCTCTTTTTGTTATAACCGTTTGGACTATACGACGAAACGGAAGCAACGCAAAATCTACAACGTCCTACCCCTAAATCAATCATTTCATATACATCGTTTTCATATTCAAGCAAAATATCTTTCCCAACAACACCAATATCCGCGATACCATGCTCGACATATGTTACGACATCAACTGCTTTTACAAGAATGAATGAAACTTGTGAGTTTTTACTTTGAAATACAAGCTTCCTTCCTTTATCCTTTAGCTCTGAGCAATCCATGCCGATTCGTTCGAATAACGAAATCGCATATTTTTCTAATCTCCCTTTCGTTAACGCAATTTGAATGCTACGCATGAGGATTCTCCTTTTTTCTGCATGATCCATTTACCTTGCCAAACATATTCAACTAAAGTATCTCCTGATACATCAATTACAGTTTTCACATCATGTGCTCTTGCAAATTGAAATGTATCTTGTAAATTTTCTAACATGGACAGTTCTACCTTTATACCATCTTTCCCAAGTAAAATACGTAATTTTTCTGCTTCTGAAATCATATCTAACGAATAATATATGAGGGAATCTATTTGTTTTTTGTATGAATTTTCTTTACGTTCTTGTAAAGTACGTACAATTTGATTTACTTGAATCGCTAGGCCTACAGCCGGTAAAGACTCACCAAAATTCCCAATCAATTCATCATATCTCCCGCCGCTCACAATCTCTTCTCCAACATCACATATATATCCTCGAAAGATTACACCGGTATAATAATTAAGATGTTGAATCATCCCCAAATCAATAGATATATATTGACCATAACCAAGACGATCAATGTTTTCATATATATTTTTTATTCTCGTAATGGCTCTTTTCATTTCTTTACTCACAGCAAGTTTTTCGGCCTCTTCAACTACTTCTAATCCTCCAAATAAACGAGGCAACTTTTGTAATAATCGCACTGTTTCGTCTTGCATATCTAACTGCTTTTCTTGTAAAAAGCGGGACAAAGCAGCAAGGTTTTTACTTTCAATATACTCTCGCAATGCATATTCATCTTCTTCTCGCAAAGATAATTTTTTCACAATAGATTTATAGAGCTCCACTTGGCCAATTTCAATTTTAAATGATTGAATACCAGCTGATTGTAAAGCTGCAATCGTGCTTACAATACACTCAACTTCCGCACGTATATTACCAATACCTATAATTTCAATTCCAGTTTGTGTAATTTCATTATATTTTCCCGTTAAAGATTCATTTGCTCTAAAAACATTTCCACTATATGTTAATTTAAATGGTGTTTTCATCTTTTTTGTCCCAATTACACGTGCTAACGGAATTGTCATATCTGGTCTCAGAACGACGATACGTCCTTCAGAATCAAAAAACTTATACATTTTTTCCTCATCAACAGGACGATTTTGAAATGCAAATACATCATAAAATTCAATCATAGGTGTCCGGATTTCTTCATATCCCCTATCGATAAATGTTCGTCTTAATCTTTGTTCAATTTCTTCCATTATTGTACATTCTTGAAATAAAAAATCTCTTGTTCCATTCGGATTGGCTCGTTTCCATTTTTTCATCATTACCCCCCCCTACTTTCTCGGCACATATATACAAAAAATCTACAATGATAACATGTCTATTATGCTTCTTTTATATGTCCATTTTTAACTTCTTGAACTTCTCCAACTCAACACTCAGCTATCCCTTGTAACACGATAAAATTAGGAATATTCCGACAGATTTGCTACGAGTTCATCTTCGTCAATACTCATACATTCATAACATAGCGCTTATAAACGAAAAAAAGAGCTATGTAGATAAAAATACCTACATAGCTCTTTGGAGAATGTAGGTACAACAGGAATAACCCTTGTACCTACACGTTTTTTCACGCTAGGTTCAAGGGTTTATGTATGATGATGTTGTGTAAATAAAATGACTGATTGGAAAGTAAACATTCTCATTACTCCCTTTCTCCTCTTAGTTTTAAGTCAGTATACTACCAATTAAATTGAAAGTAAATCATTTTCATTTAATTTTTTTTACAAAATTAGTTATTTATTTTGTATTTCTATCCATTCACACATATTTTTATCTCATATTCTGTAATCGCATTCTCATACTGAAGTGTAACCCCAATATCATCTAAACCACTTAGCAATTTTTCTTTCCACATGCGTTCAATAGAAAAAGAAAAGCTCATCTTAGGAGTTATTATTACTTCATTCTCTAAATCTATTTCTATCATCGTCTGCGGCTGAGTAGCCGCAAGTTGCTTACGAATCTCCTTTTCCATTACAATCGGAAGTATTCCATTTTTCGTACAATTCATATAAAAAATATCTGCAAAACTTCCTGCAATGATTACGCGAAATCCATAATCCGCAAGAGCCCACGGGGCATGTTCTCGAGAAGAACCGCAACCGAAGTTTTCTCCTGTAATTAAAATTGTAGCGCCATTTTGCTCAGAAGCGTTCAATGGAAAGTCAGGGTTTTCTTGACGATTATCTAAATAGCGCCATTCATCAAATAAAAACTTTCCAAATCCGGTTCTTTCAATCCGCTTTAAATACTGCTTCGGAATAATTTGATCGGTATCGATATTATCATGCATCAATACTGCAGTCGTACCTTTATGAATACGAAATGGCTCCATCGTAGTTCTCCTTTCTCACATCAACAAAATGACCGTAAACTGCAGCGGCTGCAGCCATAGCTGGGCTAACGAGATGCGTTCTCGCTCCCTTTCCTTGTCTTCCTTCAAAATTACGGTTTGAAGTAGAAGCGCAATGTTCACCTTCTGGCACTTGATCTGGATTCATGCCAAGACACATCGAACATCCAGGTTCCCGCCACTCAAATCCCGCTTCTTCAAAAATAAGGTGCAATCCTTTTTTCATTGCTGCATCTCTCACTTGTTTTGATCCAGGGACAACAAGAGCCCTTACTCCTTCTTTTACTTTCTTCCCTTTCACAACCGCAGCAGCAATTTCTAAATCAGATAAACGGGAATTTGTACAAGAACCAATAAACACGTGTTGAATTGGAATATCCATTACACGTTGACCCGGTTGAAGATCCATATACGCATAGGCACGTTCAGCATTTTTATCAGTTGCCGCCGGAAGCATTTCATCGACGCGAAGTCCCATTCCTGGATTAGTCCCCCATGTTACATATGGTGCCAATTTTGTCACATCGACTGTAAGGACCGTGTCATACACCGCATCTTCATCCGTATATAATTCACGCCATTTTCCCACTGCTTGTTCAAACTCTTTCGGTGCATATTGGCGCCCTCTTACATACGCAAACGTCGTTTCATCCGGAGCAATCATACCTGCTTTTGCTCCTCCTTCAATCGCCATATTACAAAGTGTCATTCGCTCTTCCATTGTCATTTCTTGTACAGTATCTCCATAGAACTCTATCACATGTCCTGTTCCAACAGAAACACCGTATATGGCGAGTAAATGTAGAATAATATCTTTTGCATATACACCTTTTGGCAATGTTCCTTTTAATTCTACTCCCATCGCTTTTGGCTTCCGTTGCCATAAAGTTTGGGTCGCTAATACATGTTCAACCTCACTCGTACCAATCCCAAACGCCAGAGCACCAAACGCTCCGTGTGTCGCTGTATGACTATCACCGCACACAATTGTTTTTCCCGGTTGTGTTAATCCAAGTTCCGGTCCAATCACATGGACAATCCCTTGCACTTCATCTCCTATATCCGCTAATCGTACATGAAATTGCTCGCAATTATGACGAAGCGTATCCATCTGTTGTTTTGCGATATGATCTGTAACGTTCCATACATCCTTTGTTGGCACATTATGATCCATTGTCGCAAACGTTAAATCCGGTCGTCGCACCGTTCTCTTTGCAAGCCGCAAGCCCTCAAAGGCTTGCGGTGACGTTACTTCATGAACGAGATGAAGGTCAATATATAATAAATCCAATCCATTGTCATCTGTTGCTACAACATGTCGTTCCCATAGTTTATCGAATAGTGTCTTCCCCATTATCGCCATCTCCCCACAAGCGCCTGCTCTTCCAGCGCTTGTAATACACACTTTGTAAACGAAGTTGTCGTTTCATTCCCGCCCAAATCGGCTGTACATTTTCCAGAACGAAGAACTGTAGAAATGGCTTCTTCAATTGCTTCTCCTTCTATTCTTAACCCAAATGATTGTCCAAGCATCATTGCAACGGAGCGAAGCATAGCGATTGGATTTACTTTATTTTTCCCAGCAATATCTGGCGCCGATCCATGAATTGGTTCGTACAGAGACGGACCGTTCTCCGCATGACTTGCAGACGGTAACATTCCTAATGAACCGGCTAGTACAGATGCTTCATCACTTAAAATATCACCAAATAAATTTTCTGTAACGATTACATCAAATCGGCTTGGATTGCGAATGAGTTCCATTGCGGCAGCATCTACTAATAAGTGCTCTAACTCGACCTCGGGGTGGTGTACTGCTACTTCTTCTGTTACTTGTCGCCATAGTTTACTAGATTCTAAAACATTTGCCTTATCAATAGAAGTTACTTTTTTCCGGCGCTTTTTCGCTAATTGAAATGCATAAGAAACAATTCGTTCTACTTCACGCCGGTGATAAGTAAGTGTATCTGTTGCCATTTCTTCTGTTCGTTCTTTCGGAAACGAAAAATAGATTCCGCCTGTTAATTCACGAACGACAACAAAATCAACTTGCTCGGCTGTTTTTAGCGGTGATAAGTGCGCCGTCGCTTCTTCTACAGAAACTGGGCGAACGTTTGCAAAAACTCCTAACCCTTTTCGCAGTGTAAGAAGTCCTTGTTCAGGACGTTCTTTTTTATGATCCCAATACGGGCCTCCAACTGCCCCTAGTAATACTGCATCACTTGCTAAACATGCCGTTAATGTGCGGGGAGGAAGAGGCTGGCCGTATACGTCAATTGCTGCGCCTCCAAACAATTCTTCTTGCAAATAAAATTTATGACCGAATAACCTTTCTACCATCTCTAACACTTGCTTCGCACTCGCCATAATTTCTGGCCCAACTCCATCACCGGCTAAACAAACGATTCGTTTTTCCATCTTCAAGCACTCCTTTACGATTTTGTAAGTGATCGTAATGCTTTTAATTTCCCTGCTGCATATACGTAAGCACGGGCCGAAGCCTCCAGGACATCTTGGGCTACTCCAAAACCTGAAACTTGATGTCCATCTTCTTTTAATTCAACATGAACATGGGCTAATGCATCTTGCCCTTGCGTAATAGATTGAATCCGATAGTCAGCAAGCTCACACCGTAAATGAAGAATTCTTTGAATGGCATTATAAATGGCTTCAATGCTGCCAGCTCCAGTTGCAGCATCCTCTAGTTCATTGCCATTGGTATCTTGTAAACAGACAGTTGCACTTTGAATGTTGTTTGATACAAAATGGACCTGCAGCTGTTTAATATCGTACTGCTGCTTAGCAAATGCAGTTTCTCCTAATACAAGTGCTCGCAGATCTTCTTCTGTAATTTCTTTCTTTCGATCCGCTAATCGTTTAAAAGCACGAAATGCTATGTCCCTCTCTTCTTCTGTAAAATCATAACCTAACTCTCTCATCTTCTCTGTAAATGCGTGGCGTCCGGAATGTTTCCCAAGTACAAATTGATTTCGCTCTTCTCCTACTAGAGAAGGTGAAATAATTTCGTAAGTAGATGCTTCTTTTAAAACCCCATCTTGATGAATACCAGATTCATGGGCAAACGCATTGGCACCAACTATTGCTTTGTTTTTTGGAACAACCATTCCTGTTAATCGACTTACAAGTGTACTCGTCGTTTTAATTTCTTTTAATTGTATGGAAGATGACGCCTCGTAGTAATCATTTCGAATATGAAGTGCAACTGCAATTTCTTCAAGAGCAGCATTACCAGCACGTTCTCCAATACCATTAATCGTCCCTTCTACTTGAAGGGCACCGCCTTCAATTGCCGCTAGTGAGTTGGCTACTGCCATGCCGAGATCATCGTGACAATGACAAGAGAAAATAGCTTTCTCATAAGATTGAACATGTTCTTGCAAATATTGAAAAAGAGAATAATATTCTTCCGGATTGGTATATCCTACTGTATCAGGAATGTTAATGACATCTGCGCCGGCGCGAATCGCAACTTCTACAGCTTCCGCTAAAAAAGAAGAGGTTGTTCGCGTTGCATCTTCTGCAGAAAACTGCACTGCTGGAAATAATGATTTCCCAAGCTTTACTGAGCGATAAATTGTATTTAATACTTCATCCTTTGACATACGGAGCTTATATTTCATATGAATATCACTCGTTGCCAGAAAGACATGTAACCGAGGGGAAACGCCTCCTTTTAACGCTTCATATGCAGTACGAATATCACTTTCCTTAGCACGGGCTAAACTCATAACAGAAGCATTTTGAATTGTTTCGGCAATCCGTTTTACTGAGCAAAAATCACCTTCGGAAGCGGACGCAAAGCCCGCCTCCATCACATGAATTCCAAGCCTCTCTAACTGCCGTGCAATTTGTAATTTTTCTTGTTCATTTAAATTTACTCCAGGTGATTGCTCCCCATCACGAAGCGTCGTATCCATGAACAAAATTTGCTTCATATTACTTAACCTCCATTTTCACTCTCGGCTTCACAAATGGCATCATCTCACGTAGTTTTCGACCTACTTCTTCAATTTGGTGCGCATTCTCCGCTGTATTAATCGCATGGAATTTTTGTCTTCCTGTTTTATGTTCCGCAATCCAACCTCTAGCAAATGTTCCATCTTGAATATCTTTTAATACTTCTTGCATCGCTTGCTTTGTATGCTCTGTTACAACACGCGGCCCCGATACAAAATCTCCCCACTGCGCTGTGTCCGAAACTGAATAGCGCATATTTTCTAATCCGCCTTCATACATAAGATCGACAATAAGCTTTAGTTCATGTAAACATTCAAAATAGGCGAGTTCTGGTTGATAGCCTGCTTCTACTAACGTTTCAAAACCTGCTTTTACAAGAGCCGTTGCTCCTCCGCAAAGTACTGCTTGCTCTCCGAATAAATCTGTTTCTGTTTCTTCTTTAAATGTTGTTTGGAGTACACCGGCGCGAGTTGCTCCGATTCCATCTGCATACGATAGTGCTTTTTCATAAGCCGTTCCTGTTGCATCTTGATAAACTGCAAATAACGCTGGCACGGCTGCACCTTCTACAAATGTGCGGCGGACAAGATGCCCCGGTCCTTTTGGCGCTACAAGGAATACATCTACATCTTCCGGCGGTGTAATTTGATTAAAATGAACGTTAAATCCATGAGCAAACACAAGTGCATTTCCTTCTTGCAAATTCGGTGCAATTTCTGCTTCATATACTTCCGGCTGTAGTTCATCTGGAAGCAATACCATTACAACATCTGCTAGTTTTGTAGCTTCAGCAACCTTATATACAGAAAACCCATCTTCCTTCGCCTTTTCCCATGACTTTCCTTGCCGAAGACCTACAACAACATCAAAACCGTTATCACGTAAATTTTGTGCATGAGCATGACCTTGTGACCCATATCCTACAATCGCTACTTTCTTTCCTTTTAATACATTTACTGTTACATCCTTTTCATAATAAACTTTCGCCATTTTCTTTCTCCTCCTATATTTTAAAAATTAGTTAATTAACATTACTTGTTGTTTATCTTGCTTTTTCATACTTCTTGTAAAAGCTGTTACTCCTGTCCTTGTAATTTCTTTTAAACCGTATGGACGTAATAATTCAATCAGCGCTTCTACTTTTTCTTGCGTTCCTGTTACTTGAACGACAATGGAATCCTTTCCAACATCTATAACAGCAGCACGAAATGGTTCAATTAAGCTATACAATTCGGATCTAGAAGCAATTGACGTAGACACTTTAATGAGTGCAAGTTCTCTTGCAATCATTGCTTCTTCTGTAATATCAGATACTTTTAATACATCAATTTGTTTATGAAGCTGCTTAATAAGCTGTTCGACTTGCTGGACATTTTCAACATGAACAACAAATGTCATTCTTGAAATATGGGATGATTCTGTATGACCTACTGAAATACTTTCAATATTAAATTGTCTTCTCGCCATCACACCTGTAATCCGATTTAAAACCCCACTTTGATTTCGAACTGTCGCTGTCACAATCCGTTTCACTATTCCACCCCCTCCATTTGATGAACACCTTTGCCCGGGGCAACCATAGGCATAACTTTTTCAGATTGTAAAACGCGGCAATCAATTAGCACCGGTTCTTGTAATTTCATCGCCTCTTTTAATTGTTCTTTTGCTGTTAATGGATGTTCAATACGAATTCCTTTTATTCCATACGCATGGGCTAACTTAACAAAGTCTGGTTGGCAAGAAATTATCGAATGCGAATAACGCTGATTATAAAACTCATCTTGCCATTGCCGCACCATCCCAAGTGCTTCATTGTTTAAAATAAGCACTTTCACAGGAAGGGAATGTTCCTTTAAAACACTTAATTCTTGTAATGTCATTTGAAAGCCAGCATCACCTACAATTGCTACAATGAGTTCATTTGGCTCGGCAATTTGCGCCCCAATCGCAGCTGGCAAACCAAACCCCATCGTTCCAAGTCCTCCTGATGTGATCCACTTATTAGGTTGTTTTAATTTATAATATTGTGCAGCCCACATTTGATGCTGCCCAACGTCCGTCGTTATAATCGCATTTCCATTTGTAACTTCATAAAGCATTTCGATTGCAGCTTGTGGTTTTAACATTTGTGAATCGTCTTTATAACAAAACGGATAACGATTCTTTCTTTTTTGCAGAAGTTGTAGCCATTCATTATGATTTTGTTTCTCTCCTTTACACGCTAATAACGCTTCTAAAGCATGCTTAGCGCTTGCTACAATTGGAATTTCTGTTGCAACGTTCTTTCCAATTTCTGCAGGGTCGATATCGATATGGGCTACCTTTGCTTCCTTTGCAAAGTACGTTAAATTTCCCGTCAAGCGATCATCAAAACGAGCCCCTATATTTATTAACAAATCGCATTCATACAAAGCCATATTTGCTGCATAAGAACCGTGCATGCCCCCCATTCCTAAAAACAATGGATCATCTGCTGGAAATCCGCCAAGACCAAGCAATGTATGAACAACCGGAAGATGATATATACGAGCAAATGCAGTTAGTTCATTTGCCGCTTTCGCATGAAGTACACCAGCACCCGCTAAAATTAGTGGTTTCTTTGCTGTTTCAATTGCTTGCATTAGCTTTGTCATTTGCAGTTGATTCGGATGATAATTCGGATGATATCCAGGTAAATCCATCTGAGCATCACTACATCGCTCTCCTGTTTCTACAACCATATTTTTCGGAAGATCAATGACGACCGGACCCGGTCTACCCGTTGCAGCAATATGAAATGCCTCTTTTATAATTCTTGGTAAATCTGATACATTTCGCACTTGATAATTATGTTTTGTGACAGGCATCGTAAGTCCGATAACATCCGCTTCTTGAAAGGCGTCACTCCCTATAAGCGTTGTTGCAACTTGACCAGTAAATACGACAAGCGGTAAAGAATCCATCATCGCATCCGCTAAACCAGTAATGACATTTGTCGCCCCTGGTCCGCTTGTAGCAATTACAACGCCTGGCTTTCCAGTAATTCTTGCATACCCTTCTGCTGCATGGATCGCACCTTGCTCATGCCGCGTCAAAATATGAGGAATTTCGAAATCATAAAGCGCATCATATAGCGGTAAAACAGCTCCTCCGGGATAGCCAAAAATAACTTCTACCTTTTCCTTTCTAAGCGTTTGTAACAAAAGCTGTGCACCGGTTGCCATTTTCTCTTCCGTTTTTGAAGACATTGTTTTGAGAAACCTCCTTTATGAAATACATATATAAATAAAAAAGTCTTTCGCCCACACTTCAGCTATGTGCTGAAGGGACGAAAGACTTCGTGGTACCACCCTTCTTTGCAAGAAAAATTCTTGCCTCAGTGACTCTAATCGAATCAAGCTAATAACGGAGCTACCGTCCAAACCTAGGCAAGTGCTTCAGCTTGGCACTCAAGGGCGATGTTCGTCAACGTGAACCATCGGTTTCCACCAGCCACCGACTCTCTGTGAGGCTTCACAATCAACTACTCCTCCCTATCAACGCTTTATCCATCCGCGCGCGGAAGTTTCACTTTATACTTTCATAATTCCTCCTGTGTTTGCCGAAGTAACGAGCTTCGCATATCTTGCTAAATACCCAGTTCTTACTTTCGGCTCTGGAGAAATAAATTGTTTTTTTCGCTCTTCTAATACTTCATTAGAAATTTCCCAATGAATACTACCATCTTTTACATTAATAATGATGGGATCACCGTCTTTCACATATGCAATTGGCCCTCCTTCAGCTGCCTCTGGTGATACATGCCCAATTGCAATCCCTCTTGTTGCCCCGGAGAAACGCCCATCGGTAACGAGCGCAACCTTTGTGCCAAGCCCTCTTCCAACGATTGCTGATGTTGGAGCTAACATTTCTGGCATACCAGGTCCTCCTTTTGGACCTTC
The DNA here is from genome assembly GCF_900112415.1 of Bacillus sp. 491mf. Taxonomy (GTDB): domain Bacteria; phylum Bacillota; class Bacilli; order Bacillales; family Bacillaceae_G; genus Bacillus_A. The sequence goes on along the minus strand of NZ_FOLV01000002.1, from coordinate 120,164 downwards.
ATAACGGATAACTACAACATGCCCTTCTTTCACAATACCACTATGAATCGCTGCAACTGCTTCATCATGAGAGTCAAAGCAAATTGCTTCACCAACAAATGAAGTAACTGATTCATCAATCGCGCCAACTTTTAAGACAGAACCATCTGGTGCTAAATTCCCAAAGAGAATGGAAAGACCTCCTGTTTTACGATAAGGCCGCTCTTTCGGACGAATTACTTTTTTATCTAAAATTTTTCCAGCTTCTACTGTTTCATAGATGCTTTTCCCTGTAATTGTTATGCGCTCAGAATGGATTGCCCCTGGAATTTGTGAAAGCTCTTTAATAATAGCCGCCACCCCGCCAGCTTCATGTACATCATGCATAGAATAATGAGAGGCTGGGCTAATTTTCGCCAAGTATGGAACACGCTTTGCAATATCATTTATACGCTGCAAGTCATAATCAATTCCAGCTTCATACGCAATGGCTAACATATGTAAAACGGTATTTGTCGATCCACCCATCGCCATATCTAGTGCAAAGGCATCATCAATTGCTTCTTTCGTAATAATGTCACGCGGCTTTATATCACACTTAATTAATTCCATTAAATGAAATGCAGCTTGACGAATTAAGTTATGTCGTTCCTCACTTGTTGCAACAATTGTTCCATTTCCAGGAAGTGCAACACCGAGCATTTCCATAATGGTATTCATAGAATTTGCTGTAAACATCCCTGAACAAGAACCACACGTTGGACATGCTGATTTTTCCATATCAATCAACTGCTCTAAACTCATCTTCCCTGATTTATGAGCACCAACCCCTTCAAATACAGATGCCAACGAAAGAGGAGTCCCATCTTTTGCTTTTCCAGCTTCCATCGGCCCTCCTGAGACAAAAACAGAAGGAACATTCGTCCGAACAGATGCCATTAACATTCCCGGTGTAATTTTGTCACAATTTGGCATATACATAACTCCGTCAAACCAATGGGCTTGAATGACAGTTTCTGCTGCATCTGCAATGATCTCTCGGCTTGGAAGAGAATAGCGCATTCCAATATGCCCCATCGCAATTCCGTCATCAACACCGATTGTATTAAACTCAAAAGGAACACCGCCTGCCCCGCGAATAGCAGCTTTTGCCACATCAGCAAGTTCCCTTAAGTGAATGTGTCCTGGGACAATATCTATATATGAATTACAAATTGCAATAAATGGTTTATGAAAATCCTCTTCTTTAACGCCTGCCGCATGAAGCAAACTTCGATGCGGCGCCCGGTCAATACCTTGTTTAATCATATTGCTTCGCATCGGTTACTCTCCTATCAATTTACTTTATTTTCTTCATAAATTTTTTCACCATCTTCTACTACTAGCTTACGGAATTCTTCTAATAAACAATTTGTATGTGTTCCTGGTTTCCCAGCACCAATTTCTCTTCCGTCAACCTTTGTTACTGCAATAACTTCAGCTGCTGTACCTGTTAAAAATACTTCATCTGCTACATACACATCATGGCGAGTAAATAATTCTTCCCTTACGTCATAGCCAAGTTTCTCACCAATTTCCATAATCGCATTTCGCGTAATTCCTTCCAGTGCTCCTGCAGAACTTGGTGGTGTAATTAATTTATTACCTTTTACAATAAATACATTGTCACCTGAACCTTCTGCAACATAGCCTTGCTCATTTAACATCAGCGCTTCCTGCACACCCGCAAGTTTTGCTTCAATTCTAACTAAAATATTATTGAGGTAATTCAATGATTTCACTTGTGGTGATAATACATCCGGGCGATTCCGCCTTGTTGCCACTGTCACAACGGGGATTCCCTTTTCATAATATTCCGCTGGAAACAGTGCTAGTTGTTCCGCAATGACAACAATATTTGGCTTTAAACACGAATCAGGATCTAAACCAAGATTTCCAGCCCCGCGTGATATAACTAGACGAATGTACCCATTGGATAACTGATTACGTCTTATTGTTTCTACAACAATATTGGTCACTTCTTCCAACGTATATGGAATTTCTAGTAAAATGGATTTTGCTGACTCGTACAAACGAATGAGGTGTTCTTTCAATCGAAAAACATTTCCGCTGTAAACACGAATGCCTTCAAATACCCCATCACCATATAAATATCCATGATCATAAACAGAAACTTTTGCTTCATCTTTTGGAACAAATTCTCCATTCAAGAAAATCCATTGCTCGTTCACTTGAAAGCGCCCCCTATATCCTTGAAATTTTTATTGTTTCTTAGTTTACGCTCCCTTTTCAAATAAATCAAAGAAATTTTTGAAAATTTCAAATTTTTAAATTTAAGAACAACCTATTATATATTGATATCCCAACATTGTTAACGTTTACAAAATGTCAAAAAATTTTTTCGACATTTTCTTCTACAAAAAAATTTTTTTTGACGAGAAGGATTTTTGTCAAAAGATGCGAATGTATTGTACTCAATAAACGGACGATCTATCTATTTTCAGGAAAATGAGTAGTAATAAAGCGAGGTGGAAAAATAAAATTTGAGGATAACACTCATATTTTTTCATCGTTACTCATAATCCTATTTTCAAAAATCATTTTGACAAATTTGAGGGGGCTAAATATTATGGCATGTTTACAAATTAAAGGAACTAGACAAGAAGTAATGGAAATGCTTCAGTTATTTGATTTTATGAATACAAAAGGACTGTGTAAATTAGAGGATTATGTAGAATTACTTCATGATGTAGAGCAAAATAAAACAACGCAAACTCCGCTTTATATTGCTTCTGTTGATGTACAATCAAATGATTATACAATGCAAGATGAACAAAACGATCGTTTTGTATGTGATATGTTAACTGGAGTTTATAACGACTAGTTTATTTATTCTTCTGCCGCACGTGTGAACTCTTCTGCTAATTAGTGAATATTCTTCCGAAAAAGGAACATATTACTAGATGGCAGGAGGTGAATACTATGGCGAAAATTGGCGTAGAAAATTCTTTAACAAATGTACAACAAGCACTACAACAAAAGGGGCATGACGTAATCTCATTACAATCTGAAAATGATGTGCAAGGATGTGATTGCTGCGTTATAACCGGTCAAGATTCTAACGTAGCGGGGATTAGCAATGCTGTGATAAAGGGATCTGTTATTGACGCAAGAGGATTAACAACTGAAGAAATTTGTCAACAAGTCGAAAGTAGAATTCAATAAAGTGAAACCTTATTGAATAAGGAATCCTATCGAAAACTTCACTTTACGAACCCATCACACATTAAAGATGGGACCTCTTTCGGAAATACATTAAAAGAAGGCTACTATTTATAAAAAGTAGCCTTCTTTTCTATATTTAACTAACGGGAAAGTAACATATACTGGATGAAAGCCCTACCTCTCTCTCATCATTACGGCTCCAACGACCGCTCCTGATACACTAGTATGTGTATACAGTTTACAAATACAATCCATCATATACGTGATCACCAAAGTTGTTGGCATTATCGCCCGATCTTTAGCAATTCAGTGATTTGTACTAGTAAAGAATAACCAATATATACTAGCTGTAACCGAGACACGAAAATACATTATATCCCGTTACAATAAAAATGTCAACACTTTCTTCAAAATAAAAACAGACTAACAAATGAGCCTGTTTACTAAAATTGCGCTTTTTCCTTTAGTACGTATACAACAAAAGCACTCACTAACATGCATAAACCAACAGCAAAATTCTTGATGTTAATCATCTATACCTCTCCCTTATTCTTACATAAATCATCAACTTCTATATATTACGATTCAGCTTATATTCGTATCATCTTTAAACACACTTCATCTACTATATCATAATTTCCTTAAAATGCAAGTACCCAATTAAAGCTTATTTACCAATTTCTGCACTGCATTAGGCACTGTTTCCAACGCTTTTTCTACAAGGTGTGTACCACTATGTAAGTGCATGACTTGAATCCCTTTTGCCCCAACTACTAAAAATGCAACAGGATTAATGGAAACACCAGCACCACTTCCACCTCCAAATGGATGTAAGCCCTGCACCTCTGTTTTTCGTTCACTCACATTAAAATCACTTCCACCTGCCCCAAAACCAAAGGCAACTTTTGAAACGGTTAAAATAATACTGCCATCTGCTGTTGATACAGGCTTTCCGACAACCTTATTCACGTCCACCATTTCTTTTAAATTTGTCATTGCTGTTTTCATTAAGTTTTCAATTGGATGTTGCGTCATAGAAACCACCTCTTTTTCCTTTCAATTCCTTTTTATCGTTTCCAAAAACAACGAAGACATACCAATTTTTACAACTTAACGATTCTTGAAAGTAAATCTTCCTTCTATAACATTCTTTTCCCGAAAATTACCATCCGCGAATCATAGGATAAAAAAACGAAAGTAGCTCATATTAAACATGAAGCTCTTTATGAAAGGAGATATCACATTGACTGATAAACACGAAGAACGTTATAGAGAAAATGAAGATCATTTTGAAGAAGAGTACGCCGCTGAAATTGCACCGAACGGTGTACCATACAATGACAAAGAACACGAAACGACAAAAGCCGGCGGAGCAACAGCTGGATTTATCGCACTCGCTCTCGCCGTCTTATCTTTATTCACTTTTCCAGTACTCTTTGGACTTCTTTCTGTCCTAATTGGTATTTATGCTTATAACCGCGGCGCTACTGTTACAGGTGGAATAGCTGCAATCGTTGGCGGCTTAGCGGCAATTGTCGCATTAATATTCCGAGCGGCCCTTATCAGCCTATTCTTCTCTCTTTTTTAAACACAATAAAAGGTATCTTGCTTCTCGCAAGATACCTTATCCTGTAAATACATCCTCAGATGGATAGCGAATTTTTTGTTTTGCTGGCCGTGCAAGTGAAAATACAAGTGTTAGCGGTCCAATTAATCCGCAAAACATAACAAACATAATCACACATTTTCCAAATGCTGATAATTTAGCTGTAATCCCCACTGTTAATCCAACTGTTCCAAATGCTGAAATTGTTTCAAATAAGAGTGCCATAAAACTAAAATTTTCAGTGAGCATCAGTATAAATACTGCCATAAAAATCAAAAATTGACTGGCAATGACAATCGCTAAAGCTCTCGTCACTGTTGACATTTTTATCGTACGACGAAATAAAACCAATTCTTCCTTTTTCTTGAAAAACGAAAGTACAGATGTAATTAAAATAACAAAAGTGGTAAGTTTAATACCGCCTCCAGTCGAAACACTTCCCGCTCCAATAAACATAAGCACCATCGTAAAGAACAGTGTTGACTCTCTCATACTTCCGTAATCAATTGTATTAAATCCAGCTGTACGCGGTGTAATCCCTTGGAAGAACGATGCCCATAACTTCTCACTTAATGATAAAGAACCCAATGTTTTTGCGTTACTATATTCCAATACGAATATGACAAGCATCGCACCCACAATTAACACAACCGTACCAATAATCATGATTTTTGAATGCAGTACTAGTTTTCGAAAACTGCGGCTATACCAAATATCAATGAGTACGGTAAAACCTAATCCACCTGTTACAATTAACGAGCAAATACCAATATTAATAATAGGATCGCCAACATATCTCGTTAAATTATCTGGCCATAAGGCAAATCCGGCATTATTATAAGCAGCCACGACATGAAAGAGGCTGTAATATAGTCCTTTTCCGAATCCGAATTCTGGAATAAAGCGAATAGATAAAAATACAGCACCCACTAATTCAATACAAATCGAGAAGAAAAACACCCGCTTTACTAATTTTACAAGCCCGCCAATATTTGTTTGATTTAATGCTTCTCCAATAAGAAGGCGATGACGCAGCCCTATCTTTTTACCTAACACCCAAACTATTAAAATAGCAATTGTCATTAAACCTAAACCACCAGTTTGTATAAGAAACATAATGACAACTTGGCCAAATATCGTAAAGGTACTATTTACATCTACTACACCTAAGCCTGTCACAGTCGCCGCTGACGTCGCTGTAAAAAAAGCATCTACCCAGCTAATAGACGTTTTTGTTGAAATTGGCAATTTCAACAATAGCCCCCCAACCATAATCAAAGCAAAAAAGCCAATTGCTAAAATTTGCGGTGGACTTAATCGTATAAAACGATCATTTAAGTCTCGTTTTTCTATCATTCTCATAGCACTAACTCCCTTAATCCGTCCTCCAAAATATGTAACATAGTTGAGCATAATCTTTTTTTCTATGAATTTCAACTTTTATTTCCATTTAAAAAATAGAAAATTCCTAATTCCTTCACTCCAAGTTCACATTGAATTCACATCGGTCTTTTATAGTATAACTATCAAAGCTGTTCCTCCCTAATAATGAGACATCCCCAATGTCTCGAACAGCTTTCTGTCCCTAACTTAAATTGACATAAATTGTCCCCCCTTCCTAAGCCATCTTGCAATATAAAGATGGTTTTTTTTATTTCACTACTACTATTCCCTCCTGATATATAAATCGATTTTAAATTTCCAATATATAAGTCGCTGCTATACAAAATACAACATGACAACGACTTGCTTTCTCCCTTTGTTTAAAACCCCGCATGTGGCAGAAATAGGCCCTGATCGCTTCTCTGCATGGCCTATTTCTCTCGCCCCCCTAAAAAAAGAGGTTTTTATGTCGACTTTTTAATTTACATAAAAAAGAAGAAGTGAATACACTTCACTCCTTCCTTGACTTGCTGCCTTTTTTTGAACGATATTCTTTTCCTTTATTATCATCACCAGCAACAAACTCTGCACCAAATTCCTGTTGATATTGACCAGCTTTAGGTGCTCCTTGATTCCCGCTCCCTTTACTACCATTACGATTCGTCATACAACTTCCTTCCCTTCTTTATCATAATATTGTTAGTATGCTTCGTTTCATTCAAAATACACATGAAAAGCCCTCGTGTGATCACGAAGGCTTTGACAAAAAAACTATTTCCTAATATAAAATCAGTGACGCTTTTCTCACTGATGGAAAGCCCATCCAATCGGGGCATGCCAGCAGTTGCCTCCCACCTATCTTCTTCGTTTCTCTCTCAATCCTGAGGTGGCGGGGCTGACCGCTCCTATACATAGCCAGTCCCTCCCAGGCCATTTAAAAAAATGCTTTTCTGCCTTTTTCTCATAGAATGACTGAGTAGTTACAAATAATTTATACTAGATTAATTTTTGTGAAATAGAAATCATAGTCATCATTTCCTCTTCAGATAAAGTAGAAAATCGTTCTTTCAAGTACAACTTGTTCTGCTTATCCATCTCAGCTACTAACTCTTTTCCTTTATCAACAATCTCTAAATACACGACACGGCGATCTAATGTACTACGCGAACGTGTTACGAGTCCTTTTTTTATTAGTTTTTCTGCTACAGCCGTAATATGACTATTTGATACATTCAATTCATTCGCAACACGAGAAACCATTTCCTTTTGGTTTCGATTTAAAATACGCAACACGAGAAATTCATTCCACGGAATATAATTCTCAAAAATCTTGTTCATATCATTACGGATTGTGCGAAACATAGCAAAAAAATTTGTCGATAAATTCTCGATTAACAACTCGCGATCATTAACCATTTTATACAGCACCCCTATGTATTTAATATAGTTAAATAAAAATATTATTAACTATATTAACGTACTTTTTTCATTTTGTCATCCCTTTCATTTGGAAATTCATGTATCTTTTCTTCATTGTTTGGAAATAGATGATAAAGGTTGCTTTTAAAATATGCTGTACATTTGATCAGCGCGAAAAGAGGCTGTCCAAAAGTTTACTTTTTGGACAGCCTCTTTCGGTATGATTCAGCTCAGCAAATCGACTACTTGTATGTCGAATATCACCGAACGGTCTTTATCCCACATTAACGGGCAGTAAAAGCTAGAGAAGAGTAAGGAAGAAAACTGCCCGTAAAAGCCCGATTGGTGAGAGCTTTCCATCAGTGAGAAAAGCGTCACTGATGGAAGTTTCACTTTATTCCTTATACTCAAATTCCCTACAAAATGGTACAATAGGAAAAAGTTAATTATTACCATAAAGTGAGGGGGATGAAATGAAAGAGCCAGAAGAACAGTTCTCAAATTTAAATTTAAAAGAAAAAATACTTGTAATTAGTGCAATCAGCTTATTAATTCTACTCCCGTTTGCTCTTATCTTTTTCGTTTATGTTGGTGTCTTCCGCCTTACCGGGGTCGAATATACATCTCGAACAGCCCTTCTTCTCTTTTTTATATTAATTACTGTTTTAGACCTCTTTAGTAATTTTACCATTAATTCATGCAAATTAATTTTTAGTGCCACCTTTAACAACTTGCCAAAATGGCTCTCTTTTCTCCTTCTTGCCATGTTACAAATTTCTTTAGACTGGATTACATTTCATATCGCAGACGAATGGATGAATGATGTTACTATTTCTAATACAGCAGAGCTATTAATTGTGTTGTTCTTTTTTATACTCGATAAAATATGGCTTACCGATAAAAAGGAAAAGTAATATTACAAGCTTTCCACAAAAAAACTTGATACAATATGAGCAAATATAGAAGGGAGTGTCATGTATGACATTACAGAAATGGTTTGAAAAAGGCATGTCCTTTGATACATATGTAAATAATATGACAGTAAACCAATACGAATTACTACACATTTACAATAACTTCTTAATTCCTAATGAACTTCTTCCAATTTTAGAAACACGCCAAAATGACAATTTAAAGGTTATCGTTTTAACCGCAGATTGGTGCGGTGATGCCCTTCTTTGCGTACCAATTATGAAACGCATTTGCGAAGTTGCTGGCATTGAGATGAGCTTACTCATTCGTGATGAAAATTTAGAGTTGATGGATCAATATTTAACAAATGGTACAGCACGTGCAATTCCAATTTTTATTTTTATCGATCAGGACGGGAATGAAAAAGCAGTATGGGGACCTCGAGCACCAAAAGTACAAGAGTTAGTTACCTCCATGCGTGCAACACTTCCTAGTAAGGAAGATCCAAAGTTCGAAGAAAAACAGCAAAATATGTATGCAGAATTCCGTAAAACATTAGCTTCTGACACAGCACTTTGGGAACACGTTATGGAAAATATAATAGAAAAAATAGCAAAATAAAAAACTGCCAAATGGCAGTTTTTTCATTATAAAACAAAGAAATAAAACACCGCAGCAAGAATGAAACGGTAATATGCAAATGGTGTTAATTTTACACGAGATAATAATTTTAAGAATGAAACAATTGCTAACATCGCAACTACAAAGGCAGTAATAAATCCGCTCGCAAATAACGGAAGATCCGCTGCACTTAATTCACTCCAACTTTTAATTAAATCAAGACCTGTTGCTGCAACCATCATTGGTACTGCAAGAATAAATGTATATTCAGCAGCCGCTGTATGAGATACACGAGCTAATAATCCACCACTAATCGTAGATCCAGAACGTGAAAATCCTGGCCATAGCGCTAAACATTGAAACATTCCAATTGTGAATGCTTGTTTATATGTAATCTCGTCCAATGTTTTTGCTGTGCTTGGTTTTGAAAACTTCTCAGCGATAATCATTAAAATACCACCAGCAACTAAACTAATAACAACCGGTCCTGGCCCAAATAAAATTCCCTTAATTTTGCTATGAAATAAAAAACCAAGTAAACCAGCTGGAATCATTCCGATAATAATATGTAATAAGTTTAATGATGGACCCTGCTTTACTCGTCCAACTCCAACTAATGACCATAATCGTTTCCAAAATACGACAACAACTGCTAAAATGGACCCTAATTGTACAACAACTTCAAATGTTTTTGCTTTATCTCCTTCAAATCCAATTAAATGCCCTGTTAAAATCATATGTCCTGTTGATGATACAGGTAAAAACTCTGTCAATCCTTCAACAGCACCCATGATTAATCCAATTAACCAATCAGCCACACTCGTGCCTCCTTAATGCGATTTAATGCTGTGTTCACACTTTATCATAATACCTCATCTTTACAAAACACGCATCGTTTTTTTCGATTTTATCCTAAATGTATGGATACGTATTCCTTTTCTAAATTCTTATTCAATAGTATGATTAAAGCGGTTTGTTTGTATTTTAGAAAGGAGTAAACATGAAAGAAACTACATCAATTTCACAAAAAATAAAACAATTTGTCTTATTATTTTTCCCCATTTTCGTTACACAAATATCATTATTTTCCATGAGCTTTTTCGATACTACGATGTCAGGCCATGCAAGCGCTACTGATTTGGCTGGCGTTGCAATTGGAACAAGTGTATGGATTCCAGTTAGTACAGGATTAACAGGTATTTTAATGGCCACTACTCCGATTGTCGCACATCTTATCGGTTCTAAACAAAAAGAAAAAGTCTCTCATATTGTGACACAAGCTGTATATTTAGCGATTTTTGTCAGTCTAATTGTTATGCTAATTGGCTTTTTTGCAGTTTCACCTATTTTACATGCCATGCATTTAGAGCAACAAGTTGCACAGATTGCTAGTCAATTTTTAAGTATTATCGCATTTGGTATCATTCCACTATTTGTCTATACAGTACTCCGCGGTTTTATTGACGCCTTAGGAAAAACAAGGACAACTATGATTATCACTTTACTATCTTTACCGATTAATATTGTGTTGAACTATGTATTCATTTTTGGTAATTTCGGTTTTCCTAAACTCGGTGGAGTCGGGGCTGCAATTGCCTCAACAACCACATACTGGTGTATTTTACTGATTACGATTATTATTATTTGTACGAAAGAACCGTTCTCTTCCTATGGTGTCTTTCAATGTTTCTATCGTCCCTCTTTATCCAAATGGAAAGAATTATTAAAACTCGGGATACCTATTGGATTTGCGATCTTTTTTGAAACAAGCATTTTTGCTGCTGTTACGTTATTAATGAGTAATTATAATACAACAACCATCGCTGCTCACCAGTCTGCAATAAATTTCGCGTCTCTTTTATATATGACACCACTCAGTTTATCTATGGCGATGACAATTTCTGTTGGATTCGAAGTCGGTGCAGCCAAGTATAAAGATGCTAAGCACTATAGCATAATAGGAATCGGATTGGCACTCACTTTTGCATGTGTTTATTCGCTCTTACTATTTGTATTTGATGAGCATATCGCTTCAATTTATACAAATGATCCTGTTGTACTCGACTTAACGAAACAATTTCTCGTATTTGCAATTTTGTTCCAATTTTCTGATGCCGTGGCTACACCAGTACAAGGTGCACTTCGCGGTTATAAAGATGTTAATGTCGCACTTATTATGACGCTCATTGCCTATTGGGTCATAGGTCTGCCGCTTGGTTATCTCCTCGCAACCTATACACCTTTGGCTGCAAAAGGATATTGGATTGGACTTATTTTAGGATTGGCTTTTGGGGCAATCTTTTTACTCGCTCGTTTATTACAAGTCCAAAAAAATATATTGGAGCAAAAAGCCGCTAAATAGCGGCTTTTTAATATCTAAAAAATACAATAAGAACAATCCTCTAATTTTTGTGTTCATTTATTTTTCAAATATATAATCGATAATCTGTAATATTTTAAAAAAAGGATAGGATTCCTCATAAAAGAGAGCTATAATAGATTTTGATATTTCGAAAAAGGAGATTAATTGAATATGAGGAAGATTATGATTGTACTACTACTATTCCTTTCTTCTATGCTTCCTATCAAACCAGTCAATGCAGAGACAAATCAGCAAGAACATTTGTTAATCGTCAATGTCGCGACTAATAAGATGGCATATTATGAAAAGGGTAAACTTATTAAAGAGTTTACAGTCGCTACTGGCAAAAGCAGCACTCGAACACCTTTAGGGACGTTCAAGATTGTCAATAAAATTAAGAATCGTCCATACTATAAAAGACGCATTCCTGGTGGTGATCCACGTAACCCATTAGGAGATCGTTGGCTTGGTCTAGATGTAAATGGAACAAAAGGAACTACATATGCTATTCATGGAACTAATAACGCAAGTGCTATTGGAAAATGGACAACACTTGGTTGTATTCGTATGTATAATGATGATGTGCACTGGTTATTTGACCGCGTTCCTGTCAATACAAATGTAATTGTTACAAACAAATAAAACATAACATCATTCTTTTTTTGAGAAAAAAGTTCTTTATTAAGAACTTTTTTCTTTTTGGAAATATAATTGTTTATTCACTATAATATGTTTTATGAATATAATTTCTCTTCTTCTTTCAGACTTCCCCATTCTTCATAATGATTTTCTCTATTTTTTTATATGTATAAGCTCTCATTCAACGCTTATCATACCGAGTGCATATTTCTTGCTTATAGCGCGCAACCTATCCATACGGCGAAAGGAGTTGCAACAATGGAAGAAACAGAAGAACAACAATCCCATCAAGAAGAATTTGCACCGGAAATTTCACCTAGTTATCGTCAAGATGTACATCCTCCCTCTCGTTATTCGAACATGTCGTTTTTAGTAGGAATTGTCGTGTTTGCAGCTGTACTACTATTACTTATTACCTTCGTATATTTTAAATAAAAGACAGGAGAAGTATATATGGATAATAACCGAGCAAATGTAAGCAAAAGGGTTGTAAAAACTCAAAAGGGTTATGCTGGAGATTCTTTAAACGAGCATAGAGCGATTGAAAATGCAAATCTTGAATTGAGTAAAAAGGAGATTGGGCAACAAAACGAGAACTTATGAGGCAAGGTTACTATAATAAAATCGATTTATACCAGTAAAAAAACATAAAAACCTCTCTCTTTTTTTGGGGACGAGAGCATCTGGCCGTGTATTGGAGCGGTCAGGCTTTTTTTTTGCCACAGGCTGGGTTTCTCATACGGAAGGAGTAAGTTTTCTACATAGTGGCGACTTGTATGTTGAGAGATTAAAATGAATTTATATGATTAATGAATGAAAGAGGCGATACAAATGATAAACTATACGTACTACATTCAAAAAGCGCTCCCGCACTTACCTATTCATTCCTTTCATCAAGATGAAAGCGGTTGGGATAATGTTGCTGTTATCGTAAACGATGAATGGTTATTTCGATTTCCTAGAAAAATTGAATATGCAAAAAAAATCCCTCGTGAAAAGCACTTATACGAAGCAATATTTCCTATACTGCAAGCTTTGCATATAGAAGTACCAAACTACCATATTCTATATGAAAACGAGGGAGATTCTATTCCTATTTGCAGTTACTATAAAATGATTCACGGCAAACCATTCAAACCATCTTACTTACATAATCTCTCAATGAGTGAAAAAACGAATATCGCTACACAACTAGCGTCATTTCTTGCTGCTTTACATACAGTTCCTACTACACTTGCAAAAGAGTGGGGCTTTCAAGTTGAGCAAACTATTAAATATTGGCAAGATTTATATACAAAACTAAAAGATTATCTATTTAACACCTTTACAATAGAAGAAACTAATCAATTGGACACACTATTTCAAAGATTTTTAGAGCAACTCTATACAAGCACTTCCTTTCAAACCGTTATTCATGCCGACTTAACACATAATCATATTTTATTTCATCCTCAGACAAAGAAAATTGCTGGCATCATTGATATAGGTGACGCACAAATTGGTGATCCTGCATTTGATTTTGCTGGGTTATACGCTGACTATGGGCATGACTTTACAGTAGAAGTGTACAACAAATATATTGCTTTAACGAACAACAAGGATACAACATTTTTCGAGCGAATTATCTCTTTTTATCAATATAGCCCTACACTCCATGATCTCGTATATGGTTTCGAAACAAACAATGAAAAAATAATTGAAACAAACAAACAACAACTATTACGAATTTTTGAGGGAATGCGCTAAATGCTTTCCTTTTTTTCTTCTCATGCTATTATTTATCCCTTTCATAGTACCCTTTTATTACTAGTAAATGACTATTTTTGAAAAATTGGTGAAAAGGTACAAGCTTGTCCGGGAGCCATTCATATACTATAAATGAGCATAGTTCTTTCTTAACCCTCTCTAACGGAAAGAAATTGAAGCAACTGCGATGTTCGCAGTTGCCTTTTTTTATTCTTTCAATAGTGCCATTGCAGTTTGCAAAAATAATTGTGCACCGCGAATTAACGCTGTTTCGTCTACATCAAATTTAGGATGATGATGCGGATAACATGTTTCTTTATTTTCGTTCCCTGTTCCTAGTTTTATAAAACAGCCTGAGGCCTTTTGTAAATACGCTGAAAAGTCCTCTCCCCCCATAGAAGGGGACAGCGAGGTAACGCTTTCTTTTCCAAACAATGTAATCGCACTATCTTCTACTATTTTCGTTACATACAAATCATTTATGACCGGGTTATATCCATACCGATACGTATATGTGTACGTTGCATCATGTGCTGCTGTAATTCCTTTTACAATTTGTTCAATAATCTCTTCAGATTCTTGTCTTAGTCCATTCTCAAAGCAACGCACCGTTCCCATAATCGTCGCTGTCTCAGGAATAATATTATCGGCCGTTCCACCATGAAATTGCGTAACCGAGACCACGCGTTGTTCAAATGCATCAGTCCGTCTTGAAACAAGATGCTGTAAATTTGTAATAATTTGTGCACCGATTACAATTGGGTCCACCGTTTGCTCCGGATGGGCAGCATGTCCTCCTTTTCCTTTAATTTCAATGGTAAATACATCAGGTGCCGCCATCATCGGCCCGTAAGAAATTCCTATTTGTCCACTATCTAGTCCCGACATGACATGTAAACCGATAACATAATCTACGCCATCCATAACGCCTGCCTGGACCATTTCTTGTGCTCCGCCAGGGTATTGTTCTTCAGCATGTTGAAATAAAAGACGAATTTCCCCTCCCCAGTTATCATCATATTTTGCCAAAGCTTCTGCTACACCTAATAAAATTGCCGTATGTGCATCATGACCACAAGCATGCATAACTTCTGGTACAGTTGATGCATATGGCTTCATTGTCTGTTCTTGAATGGGAAGTGCATCTATATCTGCGCGAATTGCAATCGTCTTTCCCGTACCTTTTCCTTTTCGCGTTGCCATTACACTGCATGCTGTTGGTCTTGTTAGATCAAAATAAGAAAATGAATGCAATGTGTCATATACAAACTGTGCTGTATGTTTTTCCTGAAATGACAACTCAGGGTGCTGATGCAAATAACGCCGCCACATACGAATATTGTCTTCTGAAAGGTAATATAACCAATCTACTTGAGATGTTTTCATTCGCTTCAACTCCCTATTCTGTTTTTACCAATTTTATTCCATCATGAATGACCGTATTCCCCTGTTTCATAAGAGTTTATGTACAATCTTAGTTAGAAGTAACAGATTCTTGTTTCTTTCCTATGCAAATAAATTACAATTCTATGTGGAATGTAATATAATTGTTAAGTTAGGGATTTTCTTTTTTAACATTTAGTGCTACTATCAGAAAAGAGCCTTTACGTCTTGTATTTACCTAAAATGTGGAATTTTTGTGTTTTTCAAAGTGATGTAGGATATGATACTTACATACGGATACTATTTTATAGAGGGGGACAGACATGAAAATATTAAAAGAAATATGGTCTCAACCACTCACGCAATGGATTGCAAAAACTTGTTACTACCTTGCGATTTTACTTGCTTTACTATGGTTGTATGGATTCCAAGATACAAATACAAGTACATTTATTTACAATGAATTTTAGGGTGGGAGCGTTATGAAGTTATTAGAACAGATTGAAAAATGGGCGCTTGAAACGCCTGACCAAACTGCTTTTGTTTGGCGAGATGCGAAAATTACGTACAAACAATTAAAAGAAGACTCTGATGCATTAGCACATTGGATTACTTCTCAATTTGGAGATGACCGTTCACCAATTATGGTATACGGACATATGCAACCAAAAATGATTGTCTGTTTCCTAGGGTGTGTCAAAGCTGGTCATGCGTATATACCAGTAGATCTTTCCATTCCAGCTGATCGTGTATTGCGCATTGCGGAAAGTTCTGGTGCAAAGCTGCTTTTATCTCCAACTGATATTACAGTGGAAAATTTACCAGTTGATATGATTGATGGAAACAAATTAGAAGATATTCTTCTTACTCATAAAGGAAATGTCCCAAATCCTGAACATGCAGTAAATGACGAAGACAACTTCTACATCATTTACACATCAGGTAGTACGGGAAATCCAAAAGGCGTACAAATTACGTATAACTGCCTTGTAAGCTTTACAAAATGGGCGGTTGAAGACTTCAATTTACAAACCGGACAAGTCTTCTTGAACCAGGCACCTTTCTCATTTGACTTATCTGTTATGGATATTTACCCATCATTAGTAACAGGTGGTACACTATGGGCAATTGATAAAGATATGATTGCACGTCCAAAAGATTTGTTTGCTTCTTTAGAACAATCAGATATACAAGTTTGGACATCTACACCGTCCTTTGCAGAAATGTGTTTAATGGAACCATCTTTCTCAGAAGGTATGCTTCCAAATATGAAAACATTCTTATTCTGCGGTGAAGTATTATCTAATGATGTTTCAAGAAAACTGTTAGAGCGTTTCCCAAAAGCTACGATTATGAATACATATGGCCCAACAGAGGCAACTGTTGCAGTAACTGGTATTCATGTAACTAATGATGTAGTGGAGAAATATAAGTCTCTTCCAGTCGGTTACTGTAAATCAGATTGCCGCATCATCATTATGAAAGAAGATGGTACAATCGCGGCTGATGGTGAGAAAGGTGAAATCATCATTGTTGGTCCAAGTGTAAGTGTTGGATACTTAGGAAGTCCTGAATTAACAGAAAAAGCATTCACTGTTATTGACGGCGAACGTGCTTATAAAACAGGTGACGCTGGCTATTTAGAAAATGGACTTCTTTTCTATAACGGTCGTCTTGATTTCCAAATTAAACTACACGGTTATCGTATGGAATTAGAAGAGATTGAACATCACCTTCGTTCTTGTTCATATGTGGAAGCTGCTGTCGTACTTCCAATTAAAAAAGGTGAAAGGTATGACTACTTATTAGCAGTTGTTGTTCCAGGTGAACATTCTTTTGAAAAAGAATTCAAACTAACATCTGCGATTAAAAAGGAGCTCAATGAACGATTACCGAATTACATGATTCCACGAAAATTCATGTATCAATCTTCTATTCCAATGACGCCAAATGGAAAAGTAGATCGTAAAAAATTATTGAGTGAGGTTACAGCATGACCCCATATGCATCATTTTATTTTTTCGCTATTGTAGGCATTTTGCTAATCCCTACCATTATTGCGGGGTTACAAGGGAAAATGCTACGCAAATATAATGCGGTCGTAACACTTATTATGCTGGCTGTTATCTTTTCAGATAAACCAATACAAGCTGTTGCACTAGCAATATTTGCAATTTGGCAATATGTTTTGCTTAAGGGCTACTTAACGTTAAGGCAGCGCGAAAACAAAACGAGTATTTTTTGCACCGCTGTTTTTTTATCGATTTTGCCGCTTATTTTGGTAAAAATCGTACCTGCTATTCCAGCTTTAAAATCAATCGTATTTTTTAATGATATACCAGCTATCAAATTAATCGTGTTTCTTGGTATTTCATACGTAACATTTAGAGCTGTACAAATGATATTTGAAATTCGTGATGGTCTGATTAAAGAAATATCACTATTTAAGTTTTGGGAGTTTCTTTTATTTTTCCCAGCGATTTCAACAGGTCCGATTGATCGTTATCGTCGATTCCAAAAGGATGTAGAGAAACCGCCATCAGCGGATGAGTATAAAGCAATGCTTTATACAGGAATCAATCGTATTTTCCAGGGCTTTCTTTACAAATTTATTATTGCGTACTTAATTAAAAACTATATTTTGGATGCAGCAATTTCTAAACAAGCTACATTTGTTTCATTTATGACTGATATGTACTCTTATAGTCTGTATCTATTCTTCGACTTTGCGGGATATAGTGCGTTTGTAATTGGTGTGAGTTACTTAATGGGAATTAAAACACCTGAAAACTTTAATAAACCGTTTATAAGTCGTAACATTAAAGACTTTTGGAACCGTTGGCATATGAGTTTATCATTTTGGTTCCGCGACTTTATCTATATGCGCTTTGTCTTTTTTGCGACAAAGAAAAAATTAATTAAAAACCGCTATACAATTTCTTATATCGGTGCATTTTTAAACTTTGGAATTATGGGCATTTGGCATGGACTAACGTGGTATTATATTACGTATGGCTTGTATCATGCAATTTTGTTTATTGCGTTTGATATATTTGAACGTAAAAATAAAAAGCTGAAGTTTTGGCCAAATAATAAATTCACACATGTCCTTGGAATTATCATTACATTCCACTTCGTTTGTCTCGGCCTTCTACTCTTCTCGGGTAACCTAGGCAGACACTTTTAGTTAAAAACTTCTTAGGAAGTTACACATAATACATTATGGATATAAAGGAGAATAAACAATGGCTGAATTTAAAGATCAAGTATTAGATATTTTAGAGGAAGTTTGTGAAAATGACATCGTAAAGGAAAATACAGATGTACAATTATTTGAAGAAGGAATTCTTGATTCTTTCGGTACAGTATCCTTATTAGTAGAATTCCAAGAACGTTTAGGCATTGAAGTGTCTATTTCTGACTTTGATCGCGACGAGTGGGCAACACCAAACATGATTATTAAGAAACTGGAAGATATGCGATGAAAAAACCGACGTTTGGCCCGGTGCTTCTAGCATTTGCTCTTTTTTGCGTGATGTTATTTATTCCATCACGCTTCCTTTTACCACTTATTGGAGAGCAAAAAGTAGACGATGCCGCAACATCTTTAAAGAAAGAAATGTTTCAAGGCATTGCTATGCAACAAAAAATGCTAGAAGATCCAAAATACCTTCCGATGTTTGGTTCATCGGAATTTTCTCGATTGGATGTGTACCATCCATCGAACTACTTTAAAGTAAAAAATCAAGAATTTACACCGTTTCTTATCGGTCGCGGTGGAACACAAAGTCTTACTCACGTATTAAGTCTAGCTTCCTCAATGGATCAGTTAGAAAATCGCAAAATTGTCTTTGTCCTTTCACCACAATGGTTTGTAAAAGAAGGTTTAGATGAAGTACATTTTGCACCAAACTTTTCGTCTCAACAAGCGTACCATCTCATCTTTAACAATGACATAAATCCTGAGATGAAAAAGCAAATTGCGAAACGCTTATTAAACTTTGAAATTGTTCGTAAAGACACACTCTTAAAAACTTCTTTAGAAGGAATTGTGTATAACGATACAAAACATAATGTGAAAGCGGCGGCAGCTAAACCATTTGCATACGTATATCGTAATATTTTAGACCGCAAAGATTTAGTTGCATCAATATTTGATATTAAACCGCGAAAAACACATTTAGATCATGAATTAAAATCCCTTGCTTGGGAAGAAATTCGTAACCGAGCAGAAAAAACTGGTGAACTGGAATCGAAAACGAATCCATTCGGCATTGAAGACCCGTACTATAACAAGGGAATTAAGAAGAAATTAGAACGTCTAAAAGGTTATCGAGCAAATGAATCATTCAATGAATCACCAGAGTATGACGATTTCCAATTAGTCTTAGACATTTTAAAACAATCACATGCAAAACCATTGTTTATTTCTGTTCCTGTTAATGGTCCATGGTACGATTATGCTGGATTCCCGAAAGAACGCCGTGATGTATACTATAAAAAAATTAATGAACAAATTGCTAAAGCTGGATTCCCAGTTGCAGACTTTTCAAGCCACGAATATGATAAGTACTTCTTAAAAGATACGATGCATTTAGGCTGGAAAGGCTGGGTATATGTCGACGAGACACTTCAGCAGTTTTATAAAACTAACTAAGGTGAACGCTTGAATTTTCAAGCGTTCTTTTTTACTTGTAGATTGTGCTTTGTAATCTAGTTAATGTTTCCTTCGTCTCTTTCACCACTCGCATAATCATGTGCTGGGCCTCTTCTGTTTTTGCTAATGACGAAGCTTGCCCTGCCCAAAGTGACATATACTCATGATTATTTTGTTTCACTGCGGCCTGGCGAATTTCTGTTGTTACTGCATTTTGAATTGGATACGCTGGAAATCGCTCTTCTTTACTTCTCATTTGTTCGATAAAAGCATTTTGAATTCCTCTTGCATACTTACCTGAAAATGCCCGTGTCATTGTCGTACTTTGATCTGTACTTTTTATAATTGCTTCTTTATGTGCATTATGAGCTGCACTTTCAAAACAAGTTAAAAATGCCGTTCCCATTTGTACTCCTTCTGCACCGAGTGCATAAGCTGCCACTACTCCCCGGCCATCCATAATTCCGCCTGCGGCAACAATTGGAATATGAGGGATCGCATCAACAAGCTGCGGAATCAGTGCAGTTGTTCCAATCATAGAATCTTGTTCTTTTCCTAAAAATGTTCCGCGATGTCCTCCTGCCTCACTTCCTTGTCCCACAATAATATGTACGCCTAAATCTTCCAATACCTTTCCTTCTGCTACATTTGTTGCCGTACCAATTATTTTGATCCCGTGACTTTTTAACAACTCTATTTCTTCTCGTGTTGGTGTATCAAAAGTAAAACTAAAAACAGGCACGTTCTCCTCTATAAGAACTTTCAGCTGTTCTTTATAATTCTCTGGTAACTGCACTGATTTCTTCACTATTTCTAATTGCAATTGTTCCCGAATGGGTTGTAGTAATTGTTGTGATTCTGCTACTTCTTTTTCATTCATTTGTATATCGTTTGTAATAAACAAGTTCACTGCAAAAGGTTTATCTGTTAACTGACGAATTGCACGTACTGAAAGGCGAATTTGTTCAGAACTCATATATCCTGCACCTAATGTTCCTAATCCTCCGCTATTAGACACAGCAGCTACTAACTCTGGTGTTACAACTGTTCCTGCCATTCCAGCTTGAATAATTGGATATGTAATTTGCAACTTCTCACATACTCGGCTATAAAACATTTTTTTCTCCCCTTTCTCTTATACTTTCTTGACCAATAAAACTATTTCCTTCTTTCTTCAATTATTGAAGAGCCATTACATGAATATAGTGTAAGAAAGGAGGGAATTTGATGCAGTACCCAAAAGCGTTACAATACGGAGATACCGTTATGATCATCGCTCCAGCAGGTCCTCCGTCTATTGAGCACATTCTGCAAGCAAAACAAAAATTCGAAGAGATGGGCTTATGCATTATCATTGGAAAGAGTGTACAAGAAAAACGAGGCTATTTAGCTGGAGATGATACCGTTCGTCTTCATGACCTACATGAGGCCTTTACAAACCCACATGTGAAAGGGATTTTTTGTGCTAGAGGAGGATATGGGACTGGTCGCCTTCTACCTTCTATTAACTATGAGCTCATTCGAGATAACCCTAAAATTTTCTGGGGTTATAGCGATATTACAGCTTTACATATCGCTTTCGGACAATTGGCACAACTCGTTACGTTTCATGGTCCCATGATGCAGGAAGTTGGAAAGGGACTTGATACTCTCTCTTTTTCCTCTTTCAAACAACTTTTCCGTCCGTACTCTATTATTTTAGAAGGGGCAGCGTTTCTTCATTCTTTCAATTGTTGCGTCACTGCTCCTCTTGTCGGAGGAAACTTAGCTGTCATTACAAGTACTCTTGGTACACCGTACGAAATTGATACAAAAGATAAATTATTATTATTGGAGGAAATCGGCGAAGAACCTTATCGCGTTGATCGTATGTTAAATCAATTACGCTTAGGAAAGAAATTTGAACAGTGTGCCGGCGTTATCTTTACAAATTGTCACAAGTGTACATCTACAAAACCAGCTTTATCTATTTCTGAAATTCTATATGATTATATTATCTCTTATAATATTCCACTATTGTATGACTTACCAATTGGTCATATCCAGCCAAATATAGGAGTTCCTCTAGGTGTCCCTGCTACAATAAATGGGCAACAAAAAACACTTTCTATCTCTTCTGGTATAAAGTGAAACTTCCATCAGTGAGGAGTCCTTCATCCTCCACCAATCAATCTTGAAGTGGGAATCTCATATTTCCCATTAATGCGAGGTAAATTTGAATAGAAATAATAAAGGAGAAGCAAAAAGCTTCTCCTTTATTATTTCTATTCAGTTATTCTTGTTGTTGTTATTGTTGTTATTTCTGTTATTCCAGTAATTCCAGCAACAGTTGTATTTGTTTTTGTTATTATTGTTGTTATTATTGTTGTTATTATTGTTGTTATTATTGTTGTTATTATTGTTGTTGTTATTGTTGTTATTACGGTTTTTCCAATTGTATAAGTTATCCCAGCAGCAGTTGTTATTGTTGTTATTGTCAGCCATATATATCCATCCCCCCCTTGGTCAAGCTACTAATACTATATGACGCAAAGGAAAAATGGTAACGGTACTTTATTGATAATAGTTAAAAATTCTTCCGGAAGCAATGTCAGCAATTTCTGGAGGTGTAAATGTTTTATCAAGATCTGTGCCGATATTTAAGACTGCTGTTGCTTCGGCATCAATGCTTTCAAATAACTCTTTTCCACGAATCGAAATAACAGGTACATCTTCCGGCAATGCAGCTTGTAAAAACGCAAGTTGCGTAAAGAATGGTAAAATCCATCTTCCTTCCCCTTGAAAATAGCGTAAATGCACGATTCCTTGTGTATCTCCTTCTTCTATATCAACTGTTCCTGCAACATAAACATGTGTTGTTAATAGTGTTTCATAAAATTCTTTTTGCTTTTGTTCATCTCCATCAGTTAATGCTAATAATGTTTCTAGTTTTTTTATTGGAATATGTGCCATACGCCCCACCCTGCTTTCAAAATTATTGTAATGTAATTATACAAAATATTCTTATTTTTTTCTATAAAATTATTTTTTTACTATAAAGCTAAGTAACTTCTCCTTTCTCAGTCCGCTAATAATAATCATTCTAGCTATAATTAAAACATTCAATAACAGCTTGTTTACATTGTCTTTTCAAAAATGGGTTCCAACTGATATCGAACATGTCCTCCCTCAACGAAAATATTTTTTGTTAAGTTTATTCAAAAAAACACGTAAAAACCTCTTACAATAAGCATAAAAATGTTTTATTATGTATTAAAATACAAAACTAAGAAAGGGGCACCACAGTGAAAATTTGGTTTTATGAAAAAATTAATAACACAAATGATTTACTCGGTATTTGGGATAACGTCCCTACTATTCCGCGAATTGGTGAGAAAGTAGAAATTTTAAAGAGAATACGTACTGTAACAGACATTAAATATACAAAAAACGGGAATAAATTCCATGTTGAAATTCTTATTTCTTAAAGAAAAAAGCTCTCCATTTTTCTTTAGGAGAGCCTTTCTCTTTCATCTGCTTTTTTTATCACAATTGTATCATTCACTAGTTCCACTTTTACATAATCACTTTCTTCTAAACCTAAATGATTGACAGCTTCATCAGGTAATTCGACAGCCATGTAGCGATCGGTGAAGACAACTTGACTATATGTAGCCTGCTCTGCAATCACGTCAGTTTGTTTTTCTTCTTGAATGATCCGCAATGATGGCAGTCCAACTTCTTTTACAGTGCGCCAATTTCGACGAATAAAGGGAATAAGCCATAATAAGCTAATAATAATGATAACAAGACCGATCCATAAATTACTCGGCGCTTGCAATTCAGCAATTTTTACTGGTTCTTGTGTGCCGCTATCAGTAAATTGAATAATGCTAACGACAGTATTGTTTAAAGCATGCACAATTATATTTGTCCATAAGCTTTTCGTTTTAATGTATAAAAGGCACATAACAACACCGAATAAAAAGGCACCAATCACATCTATGTGCCCAAATCCAAAAATTAGTGAAGAAATGATAACGGCCCGTTTCAAGCCCCACTTATACGCCATTCGGTTTAAGAAAAAGCCTCGAAAGATTACTTCTTCCATAATTGGAGCAAATATACAAGCTGAAATGACACTTAAAACTTTTGTAAAAGTAGTGCTCATATCAATTACATTTCCATCACTTAATAAATCAACTAAAAAGTCCGGAATTAGCTGAGCTAGTAAGTAAAATTGAACAAACGAAATGCCGAATGAAAATATCATTCCCATAGCCGTAGCAATTAAAATAAGTCGCCATGGAATGGATGATGGTTTATCAAAAAAACTTGTAAATACCACATTATGCTTTTTCATCTTATAAAACAACCACAGTAATGGAAATACAAAGAAAACGAAAGTGTCTGAAACAAATTCGAATACATTATTTCCAGCCCCTATTACTTCTAGCAAAAGGTATGTAATGAATGAACTTAAAATCATCCACCCAAAAAAACTACGAAGTCGAATACGTGAAAATGTAAGGTTAATAGAAAACACCTCCAACATGATATATCTATATTATAGTATCAATATGCTGTAATTTCTTCCTTTATTTATAAAATTAGCTCTGTATCATCCTACAACTCTCTAAAATAAATCCCCGCTTAAAGCGAGGATTTATTTTTATAGCACATCACGTTTTTGGAACAATGCACTCGAAGCAACGAGTAAAACAACAAAATGAGCTAACACAAATAACAAAGAAGTTGTAAAGCTAAACTCTGTAAATATCGGCTTTGCCCCTTGACTGAGCAACACATTACTATCATACATATTTAAATTCAAGTGAAACATTACAATATACTTTGCTATACCTTGGGCAAATTGGACGATTAGTATTTTTAACATTCCCTCTAGGAAGAAGAAAAACAGTGTAATAACTAATGGTAAAACTGATTTTCTAAAAATATTTGCTAATAAGAATGCAACTGTTGGATAAAAGAAGATCGGTAAAATATTATAGGCAAAACGTTTTACCAAAATTGCAAAGGTTACCGTCCCAATGTCCCCCCCAAATGCAATGAGGCCAATTAACATTGCTGTAAGTAAAGAAGCAATACATACGAATAATATCGCTAAGAGAACTGTAATATACTTTGAAAATAAGATCGTAACTCGCTTTCTCGGACGAATTAACAATTGTTTAATTGTCCCTTTTTGAAATTCATCTGTAATTGTGCGGGATGCAAGCGTTATTCCAAAGATTGTTGCAAACGTAGCAATCATGCCGATATTTTGCTCTGCATACATAATGAATCCTTCAATTTTGATTTCAGGCGGAGCCCATTTTTTAATAATAACTGCTCCTGCAATTTCTAATACTGCTAACACAACTAATAAAATATACATACTCTTTTTCGCATGTAACTTTAAAAATTCATTTTGAATTAATTTTATCATTACGCTTTCCCTCCCCCTGTAACTGCTAAGAACTCATCTTCTAATGATTTATTTTGAACTGTTACACCGTACACAAGAACATCAGCATGCACTAATTTTTTCACAAGTTGCGGAATATCCTCTTTCATGACAGATACAATAATTTTGTTTTCTTGTATAGTTCCTTTAATCAGTTCATTCGCTTCCTCTACTTGATCTACTTCAAACGCTACTACGATTTGTTCATCGCCTTTTACCTGTTCACGTAAACTATACTCTTGTACAAATTGTCCATTCTTAATAATAACGACACGATCACACATCAGCTCAATTTCACTTAATAAGTGACTTGATACAATGACTGCAATGTTTTCTTCCTTTGCTAAACGCTGTAAGTAATCGCGAATTTCACGAATTCCCGCCGGATCTAAACCATTTGTCGGTTCATCTAAAATTAAAATTTTCGGGTTATGCAGTAGTGCTTGTGCAATCCCTAAACGTTGTTTCATACCAAGAGAATATGTTTTTACCTTTTTATGTATCGCATGTTCTAGCTCAACTAGCTTTATAATTTCAGCAATCCGTTCTTTACCAATTGGTGTAACAGCCATATTCGCAAAATGCTTTAAGTTTTGCATTCCTGTCATATAATCATATAGTTCAGGATTCTCTACAATCGCACCAATATACTCTAACGCTTTCTCCCGTTCAGTACGTATACTGTGACCACAAATAGTAATATCGCCTTCTGTTATTGAAATCAGCCCTGTCATCATACGAATTGTCGTCGTCTTCCCACTTCCATTTGGTCCAAGAAAGCCGTACACTTCCCCTTCCTGTACTTCAAACGAAAGACCACGAATAATTTCAGCACTTCCTATTTTTTTATGAACATTTTCTAATTTCACCACTACATTTCCCAATGCCTATTCCTCCTTTAAACCTCTAATTTTTTGTCGATGATATAAGACGCTATGAATATGAAAAGGAAAGTCGATAACAAAACAAAGCATATATACGAAATACTTGCCCCTTCATTTATATAAAATGATGTTTCGAAAAAACCATTTTTATCTATAAATCCAATATGTTGAGTAGAGAATATATATTTGTCCATTTTTTCCAAGAGCGTAGTTATAAAAAATTGAATTACACCTAGAAGCAAAAAGAAAAATATAAATAATACTTTACTTAATAACGAGTTCACATCAAAAAGTTTTATAATTGCAATTATGAGGTATATAGAAACTAAAAAACCCGTTATATCTATAACCCATAAAAAGATAGAAAAGAAATGATGAAGCAACCCAAATTTATAAAAGTATTGCATCGCTCGTTGAATCTCTCCATTTGTGTTTTTCCCGTAAATATCTAATGAAAAAAAATGAACAAATCCTAAAGCTATTAATGACAATAAAACAACCATTATCGTAAAAAATAATAGGTTAGCATATATATATTTTTTAGCAGGAATAGCTGTATATCGAATCATAGAATTTTTTAACATTCTCCGAAATGATGAGACTGCTATTAATCCAATTGAAAATACCGTTATAGTAAATAATAATATAAACAAAACCAATATTACATTTTGTTTCATTGGAGTCATGTGCTTAGCAGAACCCATAAAATTGAATAAAAGAATAAGCGAGATTGTAATAAACCCTAGATAAATAATCCATATTTTCTTTTTATTACAGTTATATAAATAATGAAGAAGTGGATTCATTGTCCAAAAACCTCCTTGAACAACTCGTGTATTGCTTTTCCTCTTTGAAAACGAAGATCTTCTACATTTTCATGTAACACAATTTCTCCGTCCTTTAAAAAGATGACTTCATCAAATAAGTTTTCAATTTCACCGATTAAATGAGTAGAAATTAAAATGGTACTATCTTCACGGTAAAATTGAAGAATTAACTCTAATACATGCTCCCGTGAGACAAGATCGATTCCGCCAAGCGGTTCATCTAATACATACAGTTTTGCATGCCGTGAAAACGTTAAAATAAGTTGTAGTTTTTCTACCATTCCTTTTGATAAAGCATTAATTTTTTCTTCTAATGGAATTTTCAATTTCGCGATTGTATCCACAGCTTTTTGAATATCGAAATCTTCGAAAAAATCACGATAGAAAAACAAAGAATCTTTTACAGTCATCCACTCTTCAAATATAGGACGGTCGGACATGAATGAGACGATTTTTTTCGTTTCTCGATTTACTTTCTTATTAGCAATGAAAATATCTCCTTGAGAAGGATGCTGTAAACCGACAATCATTTTCAGCAACGTCGTTTTTCCGCTGCCATTATCCCCAACAAGTCCAATAATTTTTCCTTCTGTTATTTTGATATTTACATCTCTAATAACAGCTTTTAAATCGTAACGTTTCCACAAATTCTCTATTTCCACTAATTCTCGCATCTGTTCTCCCCCTTTTTCTCTTCTAATGAAGAATGAAGAATGGACAACATTTCCTCTTCTGAAAACCCTAAGTTGTTCATTCCATTTATAAAGACATGAAGCAACTCTTTCGCCATATCTTTTCGCATATCCATAATTTTCTCTCCTTCAGTTGCTACATATCTTCCCATTCCTCTACGCGTCACAACGATACCCTCGCGTTCTAACTCTTGAAATGTACGTTGAATTGTATTTGGATTCACTTGTAGCTCACCGGCTAATTCACGGACAGAGGGGATTTTACTACCAGGTGATAAATGACCTGTTGCGATTTCTTTTTTTATGTATTCCATCACTTGAATGTAAATCGGGATGTTGGGAGAAAATTCAATTTTCATTTCTTCCTCCTAATGTCATAGTGTACTAATCAAATAGTACACTATGACATTAAAAATGTAAATATTAACCTGCTATATTATTTTTTTAATATAACTGAAATTCACAGCATATTCTCAATAAAAATCTATATAATAACAATGTTATGTAAACTTATTCCTCAAAAAAAAGAGTGCCCTATACATATAGAGCACTCACCTTATTAAAAGTTACATACAAAATCATGTTTTTTGTATCTGTATATAAACCATTTCGCACATTTGGATTCATTTCATATGTAGTACTCACCAGTAAAACCCATTAGAATGAATATAGTTTTACTGGTTTGTTTTTACACTTTATCCCGCTATTCGTGGGCAGTAATACTCCCACCTCAAGATTCGACGAAAGCATTGTCCAGCTCTAGCGGCTAGAATCTCCGGCCGTTTCCGCTTTTCTTAAGAAGTTAGGTGGGAGATAAACTGCCCGTAAAAGCCCGATTGGTGAGGGCTAATAATCAGTGGGGGATGAAGAAAACCCCCACTGATTAAAGTTTCACTTTATTGTACTTTTACTTGTGCTAACACTGATTTGAAAGTATTGATTACCGTATCTACTTCTTCATAACTAATTGTAAGAGACGGTTCAATACGAATTGTTTTTGAATTAATTAGCGTTCCTGCAACAAGGATGCCTTGATCAAACATTGCTTTCGATACTTCATATCCAATTTCATCTTTATGGAACTCAATACCAATCATTAAACCTTGACCACGAATTTCAAATACTTTGTCTTCATGTCCTTCCGCTGCTTTTTTCAATCCGTTTAAGAAATACTCCCCAACTTCTGCAGCTCGTGCTGGTAAGTTCTCTTCCAATAAAACATGAATTGTTGCAATTGCAGCAGCACATGCAAGTGGATTTCCACCAAACGTTGTTGTATGCATGAATGGGTTATCAAACCAACTTTTAAATACTTGTTCTTTGGCAACAATTGCACCTGCTGGCATTACGCCTCCGCCAAATGCCTTCGCAAGACAGATAATATCCGGCACTACATCATACAGTTCTGCCGCAAACATTCTCCCTGTACGTCCCATCCCAGTTTGTACCTCATCAAAAATAAGCAATGATCCAAATTCATCACAGAGTTCTCTTACTTCTTTTAAATAATTTTCTGGAGGTAAAATAATACCGCCTTCCCCTTGAATTGGTTCTAGAATAACAGCTGCAACATCTTCACCTACTAATACACAAGTTTCAAATGTTTTTCTCATCATCTCGATATCGCCAAATGGAACGTGACGGAAACCTGGAATTAATGGTAAGAATGGTTTACGGAACATTCCTTTTGCTGTTCCAGATAAAGATCCAAGACTCTTACCGTGAAAGGCACGTGTTGTTGAAATGAAAGTTGTTCGTTCACTATACATTTTTGCTAATTTTAATGCCGCCTCCACACTTTCTGTCCCACTATTTGTAAAGAAAGCATATTTCAAATCACCAGGTGTAATATCTGCTAAAATCTTTGCAAGAATCGCACGAAGTGGATCTAGTAGATCCTGACTATGCAATGCTTGACGCTTTAATTGATCTGTTACAGCTTTCACCACTTTCGGATTACGGTGTCCAACATTATAAATCCCAAATCCACCTAAACAATCAATATATTTTTTTCCATTGATATCCATAAAACAAGATCCTTCATCAGACCATTCTACTGCTGCAAATTGTCCATCTTTTGTTACTGTTTTTCTGTAGGCAAGAAAACCAGGATTAACATGCTCTCTAAATCCATCTACTGTTTCTTTTTGGATCCAGTTCGCCTCTTCTTCAGAGACCTTTTCTTTTTCAATTAACTGCAGTACTTTCATAATATAATCATTTACATTTGAATTGTTTACATCCTGCTCATTTGATTTACTTTCTATATTCGTCACCATTTATTTCACTCCTATAGTCTTTTTATTTGCAAACCAACCAATTGGTTCTACTTCTAGATTTATATTAATCTGCTTAATTTCTTGAAATTCTTCTAAACCAAACGTTCCTAAACTACGACCGATCCCACTTTGCTTATATCCGCCCCAAGGCGCCTCGTTGTATGTTGGATGATAACTATTAATCCATGTAATCCCAGCGCGAAGCTTGCGGATTACGCGCATCGCTTTTGCCCCATCAACAGTAAACACCCCTCCAGCTAAACCGTAATCTGTACCGTTTGCTAGCTCAATCGCTTCCTGTTCACCTTTAAACTTTTGGATTACTACAACAGGACCAAAAATTTCTTCCTGCACAATACGCATTTCAGGTTTTACATTGACAAAGACCGTTGGTTCAATAAAGAAACCATCACCTTTTCCATCCGCAAGTATACGCTTTCCTCCGCAAGCAATTTCTGCTCCTTCGTCTTTCCCAATCTCAATATAGCGTAATACTTTTTCCATATGCTCTTGACTTACAAGTGGTCCCATCTCTGATTCTAGGTTATCACCAGGTCCAACATTAATTTGCTTTGCTCGTTCTACGAAATGAGTAACGAATTTATCATATATACTTTCCTCTACAAGAATTCTCGATCCCGCTGAACACACTTGTCCAGTACCTGCATAAATACCAAACAGCGCATAATCAACAGCGGTTTCAAAATCTGCATCTGCAAAAATAATATTTGGAGACTTCCCGCCAAGTTCTAGCGAAATCTTTTTCATATTATCCGCCGCTGTTCTCATAATGTGCTTTCCTGTTTTCGTTCCACCCGTAAAGGAAATCATGTCAACTTTATCACTTGCTGCAATCTCGTTTCCTACTGTTGGTCCAGCTCCCATTACCATATTTGCAACGCCTTTTGGCATATTTACTTTCTCAAGGATTTCAAATAATTTTGTTGCAGTGACTGGTGTCACTTCAGAAGGTTTAAATACAATTGTATTTCCAGCTGCTAAAGCAGGTGCAATTTTCCAAACACTCATTAGTAACGGATAATTCCAAGGAACAATTAAACCACAAACACCAACCGGCTCTCTGACTACCATAGCTTGCATTGGATCAGCTACATGATATGTTTGGCCATCTGGCTTTGTAATAAGCCCAGCATAATAACGGAAGCAAGCTGCCGCATCCCCAATATCACCTTCTGCCTCGCGATGTGTTTTTCCATTATCCATTGTTTCAAGACGTGTAAGTTCTTCCTTATTTTTATCAATTTCATCTGCTATTTTAAATAAATAAGATGCTCTTTCAGCTGCGGATGTTTCTGGCCAAATTCCGCTCTCAAAAGTCGCTCTTGCCGCTTCTATCGCGGATTTCACATCCAGGATCGTTCCTTCAGGCGCATATGCGATAACCTTGCCATTCGCAGGGTTAATAATAGGTCGTTTTTCTTGATTACTAGACTCTTTCCACTCACCGTTTATATACATTTTTAAATCTAGCACTATTTAATCCCCCTTTGTCGATCGTTCATATATTATATAAGCAATAATTGTGCCAACATTTAAAATACCAAGTAATCATACATTTCTTTAAATAAAACGCATGAACCTATGCATTTTTGCATAGGTTATTACATTTTGAATAATTACAACAAAAATAATAAAGAGAAAGGAGTCGTCCCATTAGACTTCCCCTTTCTCTTTTAGAAATATGAAATTGTATCAACTGCTCCTCCCTTTTCATTCATGATTTTTTGAAATTTACGACTTACCGAAGATTGGCTAATACCAAGAGCCTTTGCGGCCTTCGTCGTCGTTTTATACTGCTTCATCGCAAGTAAGATTAATTGCTCTTCTACAGAATGTAATGCTTCTTGTAATGGCAAGACCCTTGTAATAACTGGCTTAGATTTTTTAAAGTCATAACCAGGTGTTAAAAATTTACCAACAAATTCAGCATCAATAACTGGCTCATCTGCTGATACTACTAAACGCTCAATCATATTTTGTAATTCTCGTACATTTCCCGGCCATGAATAAAATTCTAATAAATTTAGTGCATCAGGGGTTAAATGGTAGTTTTTATTATATTTTTCATTTAATTGTTGTAAGAAGTGAAATGCGAGTACTGGAACATCTTCCATTCTCTCCCTTAACGGAGGAACTTGTAGTGGAATTACATTTAAACGATAAAATAAATCTTCACGGAACGTACCAGCTTCCACCATTTTTTCGAGACTTTTATTTGTAGCCGCAATAATTTGAACGTTTATTTTCGTAGGAACTGTGCTTCCGATTGGAATTACTTCTTGCTCTTGTAACACTCTAAGTAATTTCACCTGCAAATGTAATGGCATTTCGCCAATCTCATCCAAAAATAAAATTCCTTGATCCGCTCGCTTAAAATATCCTTCTTTTCCGTTTTTATCCGCACCGGTAAAAGCACCTTTCGTATATCCGAACAGTTCACTTTCCAATAATGATTCTGGAATTGCACCGCAATTTAGTTTTAAAAACGGCTTTGAATATCGATTTCCTAGTTGATGAATCGCTTGAGCAATCACTTCTTTTCCAACACCCGATTCTCCAGAAATAAGCACATTAGAAGAAAAATCAGCTATTTTTTTAGCTTGATTAATAATTTGTTCCATTTTCGGACTGCAATAAATAAGTTTCTTAAGAAAACGATCTTTATTTTTAAAGTTGTCCAATTCCTTTTTATATTGTTCAGATATCTTTTTCATCTCATGCAATTCCATTTTTAATCTCGTTGCCTCGGTAATATCCCTTGATGCAATAATAATGCGGTGCAGTTCTCCTTGTTCATTAAACACAGGGTTTCCAACCGCTAATATTTTCCTACCACTTTTCGTTTCTTGTACAATCGACACCTTTTTCTTTTTCTCTAGTACTAAGCGAGTAACAGATGGACTAAATAATCCTTTCCGCTCTAAATCTAATAGATTTTTTCCTAAAAGATTCTTGAGATCTCCTCCCCAAAAATCATTAATAATGGTTTCACTATAACGAATTAATTCCCCTTTATGATTGACTACTAATATTTCATCATAAATACTAGATAAGATTGCATGTAAATCTTTATTTAAATCCTTTATATATTCAATTTCCATGGCCATATCCTCAACCATTGGCAAATCTTGTACAATAATAATCATTCCTTCAATACTTTGATCAAAGCTAGGGATTGGACTATAATCAACTAATACTCCCATCTCATTCGTTATTTGTAACTGATTTAAAATCGTTTTTCTCGTTGCATATACATTGTTAATATGTTCACCATTAAAAATCTGTTCTGCTGGGACATTCAACACTTTTTCAGCAGTAGATTTAATCATCTTTAAACCAGATTCATTACAATTTACAATTTTCTTTTCCCGGTCGACTATAAAAATCCCCATTGGAATAGACATTAAAATAATTTTTAGTATATCTACACTTTTATTTTCCTGCCTAAATAATTCTGCAAAAACATCCTCTCTTCTTATGTACCCTTTTAACTCTCCTATTTCATTTTTCACAATAGCAATAGGTGCCCCAATAATTTGAAAGAGAGCTGTTAAGGAAATATTTTTGCTAAGGTGACAAATTGTATTTAGTGAAACAGCATTTGCAAGTAATGCCTGGGCAGTTAATTCCTCATTTTTTGATAGCAGTTCCTCCACATGGACGTATGCAAATAATTGATCTTCCCTTTTTAAGAACAGAAAAGGCTCTTTTATATTTTTAACATCTATATTCCATTCCTTTTCAGGTTGATCAATAGGTAGAGAAACAATCTGTCTAATTTTTTTATGAGCAATGGAAAACATTCCGCTTCTCCTCCTTCGGGATACTTAATATGTATTGTATCACTAAAAACAGATTTTTTTAATTAATCTGACAATATATGTTTTCCTTTAATTGAATAGAAAAAGGAAGATGAATGCTACCATCTTCCTTTTTACTCTCTCATTAATCACTGCCACTATTTAAAATATCCTCTTGAATATAAGCTAATACCATCCCTGGAATTACCTTATCTCCCGCTTCTACTTCTAAAGACTGTACTTCTCCACTACATCCCATTTTAATCACTTCCATCTGACCATTCATATTTTTAATAGCAAACAGTGGTTCCCATTCATAAATTCGTGATTCCCTATTAATTGACACTTTTTCAACCGTTCCATAACATGGACTCGTAACGATTTCATAATACAAAATGAATCATTCCCTTCTTTTATTCTATTCATATTGTTCTGCTAACATTTGTAACTGAAGAATCATATGGAAAAAACTTCGGAAATCTTCTACATCTTCTATATATTTTTACTAGTTTTATAAAGCAATAATCGTGCCAAATAAAAAATATAACGTTTATTCAGCCTTCTCTCTGATACTGATTTACAAATTCCCTCTCTTTCTTTATGAATTGTTGAATACCTTATGCAAGCTTGCATAAATTTCATTTCCCCAACATAAAAAACATCGGAAAAATTCCGATGTTTTTTGTTATTTTATATTTCCTGCACTTCTTCAAAATGCATTTGCGGTGGAGCTGATCGGAACATGTTCGTAATATACAACAAGTAACCAATTCCAACAGCAGCCCAGCTAAGTCCAAGAATTAGCGAATGAATATTGAGGTTAAACCATAACACAGCTACTGTACCTGCTCCGAAAATAGGTAGAACTAAGAAATTAAAAAAGTCTTTTGCTGTTTTATATCTTTTTTGCTTGATAACATAGTAAGCAATGACAGATAAATTAACAAAAGTAAATGCAATAAGCGCTCCGAAATTAATAAGAGATGCTGCTGTTTCTAAATCGATAAATATAGCGGAAAGTGAAATTATTCCCACAATAATAATGTTATATACGGGAGTTCGCCAGCGAGGATGAATGTATCCAAATATCTTCTGCGGGATTACATTATCCCGCCCCATTACGTATAATAATCGCGACACACTTGTATGAGAAGCTAAACCTGATGCCATTGTTCCCATAAATGTTCCTACTAAAAAGAAAGTTTGAAATAGTTTTCCACCAACGTATAGCGCGATTTCTGGTGCCGCTGATTCTTGATCTTTAAATACGGATGCATCTGGAAAAAAGGATTGTGTGAAATACGTAGTACTAATAAATAAAATGCCGCCAATTAAAGCGGTAAGAAAAATAGCCCGAGGAATTGTCTTCTTCGCATTTGGTGTTTCCTCCGAAAATGTAGTTACTGCATCGAAACCTAAAAATGAAAAGCAAAGAATTGTGGCCCCTGCAACGAACGATGATATTTGTATATCTGATTGAAAAAACGGCCGAATGGAAAAAACTTTTCCAGTTCCTTCTCCTGCTAGCAATCCTTTTACAACAAGAATTACAAACACAGCCATTACTAATATTTGAAACACGACTAAAAATGTGTTGAAATTAGCAGTGACATTTACACTAATAATATTTATAAGTGTAATTAGTAGGACAAATCCAACGACCCATATCCAAGAAGGAACACTCGGAAAAAGTGCAGACATATAAATCCTCGTTAGTAGTGCGTTCACCATTGGTAAAAACAAATAATCCAATAACGCTGACCATCCAACAAGGAATCCAAGCCTTGTACTAATTGTCTTCTGTGTATACGTATAAGCAGATCCCGCAGTAGGAAAAACCTTTACCATTTTGCCGTAGCTTGCAGCTGTAAATAACATTCCTGCTAATGCAATAAGATAAGCTCCAGGAACATGACCACCTGTTTTTTCAGAGACAATTCCAAATGTATCGAATCCCACCATCGGCGTCATATACCCGACACCTAGCATGACAATTGACCAAAGTCCCAATGAACGTTTTAAACCAACTACTTTCCCCACCTATCATTCCTCCTACTTTCTCTATCTAATTCCCATGTAACGTTTGATAATTAAACTGAAAACGCTTTCAATAAATCGCGCATATTACATACCGCACTCCAGCCTCCCTTTTTATTTTTAAAATATTCATGCAATTTTTAAGCCAAAATTTTTTGGGTTAAAAAATTAAAAGGATAAGCCCATTTTTGCGCTTCAAAGATACACCAGGTGAGTTTATTTTCTTTACATTTTTGTTGGTTTTTTATTCATTTTGACATAACTTATTCAATCTCTCATACCACTATATACACATGAAGTGAAACTTTAATCAGTCGAAAAACAACAAATTCATCACATAATAATAACATTTTGTAAACTATACATATCAAAAAAAGCTGCCTTCACATATGAAAGACAGCTTTTTTAATCCTATCTATTTAAAAGCTAAATACGAAATCATCATCTGATAATTTTTCAACATTTGTTGCTTTTACATAACCATTCCCTTTTACAGAGAAGAAATCATGGTTTTTCGTATCTGTACGTAAACCATTTAATACGATTGGGTTAATTTCTTCTTCTTCAAAGTGTGGTTCTAATCCTAAGTTCATTAGCCCTTTATTCGCATTGTAACGAATAAAACGATTTACTTCTTCCACAAGGCCAATTGATGTATAAATTTCCTCTGTATACGCTGTTTCATTGTCATACAGCTCTAATAACAGATCCTTCGTTTCTTTTTGTACTTCTTGTTGTTCTTCGGCAGAAAGCTCTGCAAAAACTTGCTGTGCTAAAATACCGACGAATACGCCGTGGATGGACTCGTCCCGGATTATTAAATTAATAATTTCTCCACTCGCCGTTAATTTTCCTTGCCCTGCTAAATACAGTGGATAGAAGAATCCACTATAGAACAAGTAGCTTTCTAAAAATACACTTGCTACCATTGCCATATATAGCTCTTTTTTCGTTACTTGAGGCTTTAATAAACGACGGTAGTAATTTGTAATGATACTTGATTTTTTCTCAAGTAACGGATGTGTATCTACCCATTCAAAAATTTCATCAATTTCTTCTTCAGTTGCAAGTGTTGTGAAAATATGACTGTAACTTTTCGCATGCACTTCTTCCATAGCTCCCATGAACGCAAGCACACTCTTTGCTTGTAAGTTCTCAAGGTGCACAAGAATCAGCGGCATTCCTTCGCCGCCTTGCTTCGTATCTAGAAGTGTTAATCCCCCTAGTACACGCTTATAAGCAATTTGTTCTTCCTTCGATAACTGCACCCACGTATTTTTGTCAGAAGAAACTGCGATCTCCTCTTCTGTCCAAAACTGAGCGATGTTTTGCTTCCAAAACATTAAACTAAAATCGTCTTCTTTCTTGTTCCAGTTTACCGCGCGCATTGAATCGCCCCTTTATTATATTGTTGCATCTAACGTGCGGTTAAACTTCCATTTCAAAATGAAAATTTAACCGCACGTTAGAACGTAAATTACATAACTAAGCATGAGCAGGGTTTTTCTGACCCTGCTCATGCTGTTTTATATGATAAATATCAATTGTATGCTCTTCTACTAAAAAAATACATTATACTGTGCAGGCTACACACTCTTCCACACTTAATTTACGTGTTCTTGTGTAGTACAAGCTCTTTAATCCTTTTTTATGAGCATAAATATAGTAACGTGCTAATTCACGAGTAGAAATATCACTATTTACATACAGGATTGTACTAATCCCTTGGTCAATATGTTCTTGAATTTCTGTAATTAAATCGATGAGCTTAAACTGATTCATATCGTAAGAAGATTTATAATACCAGAACGTATCTTTTGATAAATACGGCATTGGATAATATGTTGTCGCATTTGCGTACGTTCTTGATTCGATTTGGCTTACGATCGGCATCACTGATGAAGTAGCATTCTGCACGTAACTGATTGATTGTGTAGGTGCAATTGCTAATCTGTATGCGTTATATAAACCATGCTTTCGCACCTGTTCTTTTAAACTTGTCCAATCTTCTTTTGTCGGAACATGAATTCCTTCAAATAACTGCTGAACTTTCTCAGTTGTCGGACTATAATCCGTTGTTTCATACTTCTCAAAGTATGTGCCATTTGCATAATCTGACTTTTCAAAGTCCTTAAAGGTTTCACCTTTCTCTTTTGCAATTTCCATACTTTTTTCAATAGAGTAGTAATTCAACATCATAAAGAATGTACGAGCAAATTCTTTCGCTTCTGCACTTTCATAAGCGATTTTATTTTTCGCTAAATAGCCGTGTAAGTTCATCGCTCCAAGACCAACAGAATGTAGTTCCTCATTTGCTTTTTTCACAGTCGGTGCGTTCGGAATAATTGTCATATCAGAAACAGCCGTTAAAGCTTCCATACCTGCATGAACTGCTTCACGAATTTCTTTATTCTCCATTACGTTCACGATATTTAATGATCCTAAGTTACAGTTAATATCACGACGGATCATGTCATCTGTACCGTAGTCATTGATTTCAGATGTTTCCTGTAGTTGAAAAATTTCTGTACAGAGGTTCGACATCTTCACAGTTCCAATATCCTTTAACGGATGTTGCTTATTCGCATTTGATTTAAACATTAAATATGGATAACCAGACTCAAGCTGAATCATCGCAATTTTAATGAGCATATCGCGTGTACTAATATCAAGCTGCTTCTTTCTGATATTTGGATTGCTCATCAGTTCATCATACATTTCATCAATGTCGATATCATCTAAATGTTTTCCGTACTCTTTATACACTGTATAAGGCGCGAAAACATGGAATGGTTCGTTTTTCTCAGCAAGCTCAAAGAACTTGCTTGGTACGATAATTCCGATGGAAAGAGACTGAATACGGCTCTTCTCGTCGGCATTTATTTTTTTTGTATCGAGGAACTCAATAATGTCCCAATGGAAAATATTTAAATATACAGCTCCGGCACCTTTTCTTTGCATGTTGTTACTCCATACATTTAAAACGTATGGGGAATAGTCATTTCTGCTACCCTCTCTATATCGCTATAGAGTTCAGACCATATCTTCTTCTCACCAAATTCTTTGTTTAGCCATTCATCATATTTTTATTATATATACCATTTGAATTTGGTTTGTTTGAGAAGCCAGGTTCGAGCTATATAGTCGCCTACATAGCTACTTGGTCGTTGAACCTTCTCCTTATCTAACAGACTTAGGAGCTCGGCTGCTGATTTCCTGCAATCTTGGATTTTTAGGGGGCGCTACGTAATTTCTCCGTAGTATCCTACCTCGATATACTCAGGCGTTCCAGCAATTGACCCGGTTTTATAGTTGAGCCATAAGTTAACCCAACTGATTCGCATACGAAAACGAATCTTCAAGCAATTTCATAACTGGTACAACACCACTTGCTGCGTTCTCGATACCTTTAATTTGTTCACCGCGTGCTCGTAGTTTACTCAAGTTGAGCGCTACGCCTCCACCAATCTTACTTAACTGCATCGCTGTATTAATATTAAACCCAATCGAGTTTAAGCTGTCGTCCATCTCTAACAAGAAACAAGACACCATTTCTCCTCTTCTGCTTCTTCCTGCATTTAAAAAGGTTGGTGTCGCTGGTTGATAGTTTTGTTTGACGATCATACTTGCGAATTGCTTCGCCTTCTGAGCGTTTCCTCGTCCTAAGTATAACGATACGATTGCTACGCGATCAGGATAGCTTTCTAAATATTGTTTTTGATCATTCGTTTTTAACGCGTAATCTTTATAAAACTTAGAAGCTGCCATATAAGATTGAAACTCAAACTTTTCGCCGTATGCGATTTCGTATACAGCCTCCACCTCGTCCATCTTATATTCGCTTAACACATCATAGTAGTAGTCATGCTCTAACATATACTCGATGCGATTCGCCACGCTATCAAAAGGAACGGTATTCTCTTTCGCTTCTTCCATAAAGACAGCTAGTGCCTCTTTATCTTTGTGAAGCTGATAGAACCCGTCCTGCATTTGCGTGATCTCATTATTCAATTCAATGTGTCGCAATCTCCAGCACCCTCTCTTTAAAAACTTCTACATCTTTATTTGTTCCAGATAACTCAAATTTTGATACAATTGGCACTTCATATCTCGTTGAAATCTTGTCTGCACTTGCCCCAAACATATCTCCCCAATTACGATTTCCGCTTGCAGATACTCCTTTTAAACGTTCATGATTACGTTCTAAAAATTTCAAAACACGTTCCGGCACATTTCCAAAACCTGTTGTATACGTAATAAGGACAAATTCTTCATCTAATACGAGATTTTCATTGATTTGAACGGCCGGCATATTTAATTTGTGAATGAAACGCTTCACGTTTCCTGTCATAGAATCATATGCAACTAACATCTCCGACCCTCCTTTTACATCTTTTCACGTCATGTTCGCCCTTGATGAATTCTCTATATATTGTATTACTTTTTAAAAAAGGACACAAGATATATGTATAATTTCTTTCTTTTTAAAAATTTATTTTTTCGACAAAAAAGGCCGCTCTTTATACAATACAAAGAATATGAAACAACATTCTAAAACACATGTCAATAAAGTGTATTTCAAAAAAGTTGTCAACGGATTTACCCACATTTCCAAAAAAGTTCCTCTTATCAAATTGTCAAAAAAGAAAACATAAATGCGAAATCTATTTCTCATTTGTCAAAAAAAAACGAACAGTTCCCTTATTAGAAACTGTTCGAAACCGGTTACATATTATATATAAACTAGAACCCTTTTTAGGGAAATAGGAGCGTCTGACCGCACATAGAAACGGTCAGAGCTTTTTCCCTACCGCACTCGTGTAATCCTATTCTTGAAGTTCTACACGCACGATATCGCTCAAAAATATATGATGGAAAATTTCATCTTTACATTGCATCGTAAAAACAGGTGATTCATCATCGAAATACGCAATCGTACCTTTAACTTTTTGAATCGAATTTTGTAGTTTTGCTATTACAAGCACACTTTGTTCGTGTTCGTATGCTTTTTTTAATTGCTCCATGATTTCCTTCATTCGCTTGCGCTTCTCCGGAAACATAACCATCCCAACAAATTTTCTTCCTTTCTCATCTTTCCAAAAACAGTCCCAATGCGGAAGTATTCCTTGTTTAAACTCTCCCAAATAAACTTCTCTCCTTTCTCGTCATCCGGCTCTTAATAATTCTTTTCCTTACGAGCGCGGTGTTTCCATATATGTATAAATGATCTTTCCATCATGCTGTGCGTTACCTCGAAAATATTTAAAGTCTTCTCGCGCTACTAAAACTTCGCGAAATGTATAAAACACTTCTTTTGTTACAATATATTCTTGTATTTCTTTATTTTTAAGCTGATCTAAAATTATATTTACTTGTTGTTTATCCATACAAATCACCTCTCTGTCGTATTCTTATTTCACGACTACCTTTGAATATATCCAATAGATCCTATTTCAGCAAATCATTTTTTATCCCGCATTAACGGGCAGTAATACTCCCGCCTCAAAATTCAGTGGATGCATTGTCCAGCTCTAGCGGCTAGAATCTCCGGCCGTTTCGCCCCCTCGGACGAGGCAAAAAGCGCCTCTCTGTCAGGGGCGTGGGCGTCCTGCGATTCTGAGCGAGCCGCTTCCGCTTTTCTTAAGAAGTAAGGTGGGAGATAAACTGCCCGTAAAAGCCCGATTGGTGAGGGCTGATAATCAGTGGGGGATGAAGAAAACCCCCACTGATTAAAGTTTCACTTTATCGTGCTCCCTCTTATGATACAATAAAATAGATATTAGGAGGGGTAACATGATTCGGAAAGCAAAACAAACAGATGCTAAAGCAATTTCTCCTTTATTGTACAACGCACTTCATGAAATTGCTGAAAAATTGACAGGCGGCACAAACGAAACGGAAGTTCTAGAAGGTTTAGAATATTGGTTTACGAAAAAGCAAAACCGACTCAGTTATGAAAATTGTTTTGTTGCAGAACGAGATGGAAAGGCTGTTGGTATTATTGTATCCTACCACGGAAGTGACGCAACGAAACTAGATAACAAAATCGTAAATCGATTACGAGATGTGAAACAAGATTCTTCTATTATATTAGAAAAAGAAGCAGAAGAAGATGAATATTATATTGATACTTTATCTGTTTCTTCTAAATATGGCGGACAAGGTATCGGTTCAAAATTAATTTCTACAGCTGAAACACATGCTCAAAAAAAGGGGCATGAAAAAATTGCATTACTAGTAAACTTAGAAAACAAATCTGCGTTTTCTCTTTATAAAAAACTCGGTTATAAACAAGATAACACACTTTCACTTGTGGGCGAACCATATGCTCACTTAATTAAACAAATATAATAAAACGGCACAATTAATCATAATTGTGCCGTTTTATTATGGAGTATGATACTTATCTTACTTTATGTATATGTTACAAATACATTCCCTTCCATTACTTCATGGAAAGTATAAATTGTACATCCAAACGGCTCATTATGAAATTGCAGTGGTCCACGCCAGCCCCGCGTACGTAACTCTTTCCCTATCATCGTATTAAAATAACTATGCCCAATAAGGCTAATCCGCTGATATACATTGGCATACCCAACTAACATATCGGCTGCTTGTTTCGCTCTTCTTTGTACTTCTATATAAGATTCAACATCCTTCGAATAACCAACCGTCCAAAATGCTCGGCCTAAAAAAAGCCATACTTCTGGTTTACACTTTATCCAATTCGGAACAGGTAAACTTGAAGGAACAGCAGCTTCGCGAAAAAGGGCATTCTGTATAAACATAACGCTGCTAGTCAACATCGCCCCTGATTGAACA
This sequence comes from Bacillus sp. 491mf, assembly GCF_900112415.1. Taxonomy (GTDB): domain Bacteria; phylum Bacillota; class Bacilli; order Bacillales; family Bacillaceae_G; genus Bacillus_A. Next base: position 77,421 of record NZ_FOLV01000002.1, on the reverse strand, counting down.
GCTATTTTTTGATCACTTGAAACGATAAATTTAGAGGATTCTACCACTTCTATCGTTTCAAGTGGAATTTCTATTTCTCCCACAATACCTTCATGCTCGTATCTTTGCTGCCATACTTGAAATTCCTGCATTGTAATCGCTTTCTTTTGAACACTAGAGCTTCCATGACGTATGAAAGAAATTTGCATCTTTCTCACTCTCCGTTCAACATTTTTCTACATATATATCCATTTTAATTTTTCGCCATCTTTGTCTAGACGGGCCTAAACAGTCGGCTCCGCACAATACAACATGACCGCTACCTGCTGCTTTAAACCTTGCCGAAGGCCCTGACCGTTGCTATGCATAGCCAGATGCTCTCGCCCCCTAAAAAAAGTAAGGGTTTTTATGTCGATTTATTTAGAAACACACTTATATCATCCAGCACTTCCATCTTCATGACTAGAATAAGAAGAAATGCTATCAGCTCCCTCATAGTATATGTATGTTTCATGTTCACGAATCATTTTTAATTTCGTATATGCAAATAAAAACAACACAATAGCTATAAAGCTTCCTATAATCTCAAATACCATATAATCGTCTCCGTTTCATAACACTCCTATATTCACCTTACAATAAATACGAGATTGATACTATAAATTAATTGTGAAAAATTAGGATTTTTTTCAAAAAAATATCATGGAAACATTTACAAAATGGGAAATTTCGTTCACAATAAAGAAAAATACAAAAAACGAAACTTGTTCTCTTTTTCGTAAAAATGTAACAGGGAGAGTTGCTTATGAAAATCGCAGAAGCTGGAGATATCATTGAATTTAAAAACGGTTTACAAGGGCGCGTTCAAAAAGTAAATAAAAACTCCGTTATCGTTGATGTAACAATTATGGATAATTTCAGAAATTTAGATATGGAACCTCTTACTGTTGTAAATCATAAAAACTATAAAATTCTTACACGACATACATAGAACACTAGAAAAGAGGGGGCAAGCCCCCTCTTTTCTTAACGATTATCTACTGTTTCTGGATATAAATCATGATTCATTAAACGATATTCAGCCATTTTTTCATATTTTGTACCAGGGCGTCCATAGTTACAATATGGATCAATCGAAATACCGCCGCGTGGTGTAAATTTGCCCCATACTTCAATATAGCGTGGATCCATTAGTTTAATTAAGTCATTCATAATGACATTCATACAATCTTCATGGAAATCTCCATGGTTGCGGAAACTAAATAAATATAATTTTAAAGATTTACTCTCTACCATTTTTTGTTCCGGAATATAGCTAATATAAATTGTCGCAAAATCTGGTTGTCCTGTTTTTGGGCATAAACTTGTAAACTCTGGACAATTAAATTTTACAAAATAATCGCGATTTGGGTGATTATTATCAAACGTCTCTAAAATTTCTGGGCTATATTCAAATAAATATTTTGTATTTTGATTTCCTAATAATGTTACATCTTTTAAATCTTCATCTTTTCTTCCAGTCATCTAAAATTCTCCCTTCACTTATACACCGCGTTTATTCCCCCACACTAAAGCGTGGAGCTGCGGTAATACTTTCGCATCATTCATTTCCTTACATTGCACTGCTTTATCAATAAGCCACTCATATTTCATAAGAAGACGCTCAATTAATGAAGTATCATCCGTCGTCTTCGTATCATCATTGCCAACTTGCAAGAAAAACGGAACGTGCGGATAACGTTCATGCACTTCTTTTGCGTATACAAAATCTTGATCATCAAATACAACTACTTTTAGGCTTATATTTTTTCCATCTAACTTATCTATAATAGAATCTAACATAGCAAAATTCGTTATCATTGTTGAGCTCGGTGGTTTTGGCGAAATTGTTACTTCGTCTATAGCAAGTAACCAATCTTGCCACTTACTTCCTTGCGTTTCAACTGCTGTACGAATCCCCTTTTGTTGTAATAACGAAATGAATGCCCCTAAATGCTTTAACAAGGCAGGATTCCCACCTGAAATCGTTACATGCGAGAAATTTTCTCCACCAATTTGCACTAGTTCAGAAAAAATCTCTTCTGGCGACATTTGACGAATTTGCTCTTTTGCCGAACCATCCCATGTAAATGCAGAATCACACCAGGCACAGCTATAATCACAACCTGCTGTGCGAACAAACATTGTTTTTTGCCCAACAACCATTCCTTCTCCTTGAATTGTCGGCCCAAAAATCTCTAATACAGGAATGTTACTCACCCATCATCCACTCCCGTCTTACTTCTGCATAGCTTGTTGGTGTTTCAAACAGGCGCACAAACTCAACACGCGCCCCTTTATATTCATTTTGCCTGGCACCTTTTGTTAACGCCTCTTCCATTTTCTCAAAAATCCATACAACCATATTTTCAGCAGTTGTATTCATAGCTGGAAGTGTTTCATTTAAGTAACGATGATCTAAATATATTTCAATTTCATTTTTCCAAATTTCCTTTATATCACCAAAATCAATCGCTAGACCAATTTCATTGACATAACCACTAATTCCGAAAATTACTTTATACGTATGGCCATGAAGGTTTTTACATTTCCCTTCATAACAGTGCAAATGATGGGCAGCATCAAATGTAAATTCTTTGCTCACCATAACACGCTTATTATGATACTTTAGTTGCTTACGCTCAATGTCCTGATCTATTTTTTGTAAATTTTCAACAATGCGAAATCCAAAGAAGTCTTGTGTCATTATGCTTTCGCTCCTTCACGCTCTTGTACATACTTATCAAGTCCTGCACTGCGAAGCTGACACGCTGGACATTCACCGCAACCATCACCAATCACTCCGTTATAGCACGTTAACGTTTTTTCACGGACAAATTCAAATGCTCCAAGTTCGTCTGCCAATTTCCATGTTTCAGCTTTATCAATCCACATAAGTGGTGTATGAATAACGAATGGATAATCCATCGATAAATTTAGTGTAACATTTAGCGATTTCACAAACACATCACGGCAATCTGGATAGCCGCTAAAGTCTGTTTCACACACACCTGTTACAATATGGCGTGCCCCTACTTGTTTCGCTAACACAGCTGCAAACGATAAAAACAATAAGTTACGTCCATCCACAAATGTCGACGGCAACTCGCCATCTTCATGGGTAATTTCCATATCTGTACGCGTTAACGCATTAGGAGCGAGCTGGTTTAACAAACTCATATCAAGCACAGTATGCTTTACACCTAATTCTTTTGCGATTTCTGCCGCACAGTCGATTTCGAGCTTATGACGTTGATTATAATTAAACGTCACTGTTTCTACTTCTTCAAACTGTTCTAGCGCCCAAAATAAACATGTTGTACTATCTTGACCACCACTAAAAACAACAACTGCTTTTTCCTTTTTCATTTCACTCATTCTCCTCTATTCTCGATTCCAAGAAGAAAGAGCGTTCTTGAACTGTCATACTAAAAAAAACAAAACAATACCTAAAAGGATATTGTTCTCTTCATAGTTTTTTATAGAGGGAGTTCGCGAACCTCTCCCATGCTAGGCATGGATTGTCTTCTTTAACTTTCACATTACATTGTAACATACCGAGTAGATGTGTGAAAAACGTCTATTTTTTCTGTTTTTTCAAAAAATAACATTTCATTTTCTTCCATATTAATAGTATGATAATTTTATATATCAAACCTTTTATTTCTCGGTACAAGGAGGTTTTTAACCTGAAGCTTTTTATTATGTACCTCTTCATAAATATATTATTTATTTTAGTTACAATGTTAATTTATCACTCATTTTGGAGTGAAAAGGGAAATCGCTCTCCAAAGCTCAATTCGTTTGTATTTATTCTCTCCTGCAGCATTATCACTATTGTTTGTATGTCATTTGCTGCAAAAGTTGATTACGGTTTTCAATTTGACTTCCGACATATCGTGCTCGTTGTCGGAACATTATCGGGAGGACCAATAGCAGGCGGTGCCATTTTAGGTGTTATGAACCTTTATCGTTTTTTTATTGGCGGCAGCGGCTTCATACCTTCACTTATTGCCTCTATTATTTTGTACATTTTTCTCTTTACTACATACAAAATATATATAAAAGGGAAAATCAAAACAAAAATGTATTTAGCTTTTTTCTACAGCCTTATTTACGGTATTGGCTGGATTCCCTATTTTCTATCTATCGTTCCAAACCCAAAGGACTATACATCTTATTTTATTATATATGAGTTATGCACAATTATAGGAACGATCTTAATTTTATACTTAATGGACGTTTTACAATCACAAGTCCGTTTTGCAAAAGAACTTGTGAACGCCGAAAAATTTCAACTCATCGGTGAAATGGCTGCTTCTATTTCACATGAAATTCGAAATCCACTTACATCAACAAGAGGATTTCTTCAATTGCTACAATCAAAAAGCCATTCAGAACAAGAAAAACTGTTATATTTAGACATCGCTATGCGCGGTATTGATCAAGCAAACCATGTATTAACAGACTACTTAACATTTGCAAAACCAAGTATTGAAAAAGTCCAAATATTACAGTTGGAAGAAGAATTACTTCATGCAATTACGCTCATGACTCCATTAGCAAACCTTTCTAACGTTTGTATACATTATACGAAACAAAGTAAAACATTTTATATAATGGGAGAAAAACAAAAGCTCAATCAATGCCTTTTAAACATTATAAAAAACTGTATTGAAGCAATGCCAAATGGCGGGGACCTTACAGTTACTGTAACACCTGCTAATAAACACATCCAATTACATATTCAAGATACAGGAATCGGTATGGACGCCGAACAAGTAAAACGCCTTGGTTCACCTTTCTATTCTACAAAAGAAAAGGGAACAGGTCTTGGAATGATGGTTGTCTTTAGTATTATAAAAGCAATGAACGGAAAGATTGACATCTCTAGCAAGAAGAACATCGGAACAACTTTTCTTCTTACATTCCCCTTAACGAAAAAAACGTGATGCAGGTGCATCACGTTTTTTTCGTTTCCTCTACAAGTTCCGCAAAAGCCTTCACTTTCCCATGCTGCGGCGGCTGTTCTTTTCGCGCTTTCCATTGCCTTTCTTGCTCCCGTTTTTTATTTCCCATTATTTCAACTCCTTTTCAGATGTCCTTATATATGTTCCAACATATGAAGGAGGAATATACATATACTGAGTGGTACAAAAACGATAAAAAATCCATCAGCTAGTTAATCAACTGATGGAAGTTTCACTTTATCTTTGTAAAATTGCATGTTTCGCTTCTTTTAATTGTGTTAGATGACGCTGTTCATGTAAATCTAAAAATTGCACCCATTGATATAAATTAAGCTCATCAAGTACAGGATGTTTGAGCGATTTTTCGAATAGTTCTTTTTCATTTACAATACTATGAAGAACATGTAACAGCTTTTCTCTTGAACTTTGCAGCAATTGTATCATTTGTGTTTTTTTCATTAATGTTTCTGTTGGTTGCATTTGTTGAGGGGCTTCTCTCTTTCTTGTTCGATCGAGTGTAACTTGAAGGTCTTTTGGCGGAACAACTTTTCTTTCAGTTTTATGAAGTCCATATACTATAGCAGATGTAACGGATTGTTCAACAAGGTGAAGGTGATGTAACACTTGCATAATGCTCCATTTATCACGGCGTGGTTTCATATTAATTTCTGTATCGCTTAACATTTCAATTTCTGATAAAATCATTTGTCTCGTAGATGCCATTCCACGTAACAACGTTTCCATATTCATATTTGCATAAGATTGCATCATAATTTATCCCCCCTTATTTTGTTAAAAAGAGGCGCTTCTATTTCAGAAACACCTCTCACTTAATTATTCTAAATTTTCTTTTATTATCTCATTTTTCCCAATTTTTGTCGATTGTAAATCTATAAAAAATAGTGAATATTTTTACAATTCTGTGTCATCTACTCCGTTTAACCAAGTATGAATTTCATCGATAACACCTTTCACACACCCATCTGCAAATGGTGATGTTAAATTTGCTACATCAACTAATTGTAAGAATGATTTACTACCACCTTGACGACAAAGATGAACGTAATCATCCCATGCCTCTTGACGATTCTCTCTAGAACGCTTCCAAAATTGGAATGCACAAATTTGTGCTAACGTATAATCAATGTAATAAAATGGTGAATTATAAATATGTGCTTGGCGTTGCCAAAAGCCGCCGCGCTCTAAATAATCATTCTCTTCGTAATCACGATGTGGTAAGTACTTTCTTTCAATATTACGCCACGCTTCTTTCCGCTCAGCTGGTGATGCTTCTGGATGTTCATATACAAAATGCTGGAATTCATCAACAGATACACCATATGGTAAAAATAGCAACGCTGAACTTAAATGTGAGAAATAATATTTCTCTACATCTTCCTCAAAAAATAATTTCATCCATGGCCATGTGAAAAATTCCATACTCATAGAATGAATTTCACACGCTTCATATGTTGGCCAGTTATATTCTGGAATTTCATAATGGCGGCTTTCATACACTTGGAAAGCATGTCCCGCTTCATGTGTTAACACATCAATGTCACCGGATGTTCCGTTAAAGTTTGAGAAAATAAACGGCGCTTTATAGTTTTCAATATATGTACAATAGCCTCCGCCAGCTTTTCCTTTTTTCGCAACAAGATCTAGTAAATTATTTTCTAACATGAAATTGAAAAATGTATTTGTCTCTTCTGACAATTCTTTATACATTGTTTTACCATGATTTACAATCCAGTCCGCATCACCTTTTGGCACTGCATTACCAGATGGATATTCAAAGTTCTCATCATAATAAGCAAGCTTTTCTACTCCAATACGAGCCTGTTGCTTTTGTCTAAGTTCAGTTGCAACAGGTACAATATAATCAAGTACTTGTTTACGGAAGTTTGCAACCATCTCTGCATTATAGTCCGTACGATACATTCTTGCATATCCAAGCTCGACAAAATTATTAAAACCAAGTTTCTTTGCAATTGTCGTTCTTACCTTTACAAGTTCATCATAAATACGATCTAACTCTTCTTCATGCTCTGCTAAATATCCATAATATGCTTCACTTGCTTGTTTACGCATATTACGATCTCTGTTCTCCATAAACGGAACAAGTTGTGATAGTGTTCGTTCTTCTCCTTCAAACACAATTTTAGCTGCCGCCAATAACTGTGTGTACCCAGAAGACAACTTGTTCTCTAACTGTAAATCTGCTACTACTTCATCAGAGTATGTTTTCATTTCAGCCTCTGCGAGTGCAAATAACTGTATACCATAATATTCTTCTAATTGTTTACGAAATGGCGATTGTGTTAATGCCTCGTAATACTTTGTCACATACCCTTTCACAATTGGTGAATATTCATCAAAGAAATCTTGTTCTTCTTTATAAAATTCATCCGTCGTATCGACACTATGACGAATGTAACATACGTTATACATCGTGCTAAAGTCATTGCGAATCTCATTAATCTGTGCAATTACTTCTTTTTGTTCTTCCATTGTTTTAGCATTCTTAAACTCTTGTAAAGTCGCTGTAAACTTATCATTCACTTCATCCATATTTGGACGTTTGTATTCATAATTCTCAAATGACATAGAAATAGCCCCTTTCTTTTCTAAAAAACATTCCCTTACTATAATTCCATATATTTCGTAAATTCCCTTTATTCATTGGGAATTTTCACTCTACTTATTCTTATAGATACCCTTACATCAGTACGTACTAAATTCTTTCTTTATTCACTCTACATCTTAATCTATAGAAATCCATTTTGATTTTCCGGCACATAGATCGCTTGACCTGCACTCGCATGTGGCAAAAATAAGCCCTGACCGCTTTTATGCATGGGCAAACGCTCTCGCCCACCTCAAAAGAAAGAGGGTTTTTATGTCGTTTTTTCAATTTGCATTTATATAGTTACCGCCTGCAGTCACAGAAATAACAAAAAACTTTGAATGAATAGTTCAAAGTTTTTTATTATTTCTCATATTTCCCTATCTTTTTTAACAAAGCTATGAGTTGATCTTTTTCATCATTTGATAACATATGTAATGAATCATGTATGACTTCCTCATGATTCGGAAAGATATTAGAAATTAATTGTATCCCTCGTTCCGTTAAATAAGCGTAAATAACACGACGGTCATTTTGGCTAGGCTTTCGCTCAACAAGTCCTTTTTTCTCTAGTTTATCAATAACATATGTAATACTACCACTTGCAATTAAAATCCTTTCTCCAATTTGCTGCAATGGTTGAGTTCCCTTATGGTATAACAGTTCTAGTACAGCAAACTCGGTTGGATTTAATCCATTGCTTTGAATAGACTTATTGGCAGTATCCATTACAGAGCGGTGCACACGTGATAAAGCAATAAATAGTTTTAACGATTTAGAAACATCTTCTCTTTCATACTGAGATGTCATAACACTTCCATCCTTTACTAAATTTCTTTTCAAATAAAGATTATAAAAAACACTGCCCGCTTCAACATATTACAACAAAAAGCTACAAAAACACTACACATTTCAGAATGTTTTTATATAATAAATATAAAAACAAAAGGAGAAGCATTTTGAACGTAAAACTCCGCAACACATTTATATATATTTTGCTTGTTATATTGCCAACCCTTTGTATTAGTTCTCTCTTGTTTTTGTACGAAAAATATACATTGGAAAAAGAAAATAAACAAGCAGCTCATTCCGCCGTCTTTTTATATAGAGACTACTTAGATCGTTATCTAGGTGAAGCAACCTCTGCATTAGAAATGCTTGCGTTAGTTATTAGCACAAAAGCACAAAACGATACTGAAATACAACAAGTTCTCCATAGTACAGATGGAACCGTTGAACGATTTGATGGCCTGTATTATGCTCATACGGATTTGAAAGTTTCATTATCATCATCGGGATTAAAAGTTCCTATCGATATTACTGATCGTTCTTACGCAACTGAAACTTTGAACAATAAACAGACAACGGTTTCATCTGCAATTACAGATCGTGCTTCTGGCCATAAAGTGATTGTGATTTCCACTCCTGTTTTCAATAAAAACAAAGATGTTTCCGGGCTGCTATTAGCAACCCTACGGTTTGACTATATTGCAACGTCTTTAAATGCGATTAAACCAAAATATCACTTTGAAGTACTGGATAAGTATGGCGTTACATTTTTACACGATAATAATCCAAATTTTGCCCTAAGACAAACAAAACAAATGACTATTCCATTAACAAGATTACCGTGGAGCGTTGCTATTTATCCATTACCTATTAAAGAAACCATTTTATATCGTAACGTATTTACGGAAAGTTTAATAACATTATTTCTTATGACTATTTTATTTTTAGTTATAAAATACATTCTTCTAAAAAGACAAACAAAATTAGAGAGAAAGCAAAATGAATTACAAAAACTAGAATTAGTTGGTTCTTTCGCTGCAAGTACAGCTCACGAAATCCGCAATCCTCTTACAGGTATTAACGGGCTCATTACTCTTTTAAAAGAAACACATACAAATGAAAAAGACCAATTTTATTTTTCTGTTATTGAGAAGGAAATTGAAAGGATTAATGAGATTGTCAGTGAGTTCCTTATTCTTGGGAAACCAACTGCTATTATTGAAAAAACATACGATTTAAGAGACATTGTAAAAGAAGTTTCGTTAATTATTCAATCAGAGGCAAATTTACATAACGTTGAACTTTCCATACGTATGCCTGAACATTCAATTCCGATACGTTGTTCAAACGATCATATTAAACAAATTATTTTAAATATTACAAAAAATTCTTTTGAAGCAATGTCATTAGGAGATTCATTGACAATTACAATTGATGCAAGTGAAAATACAGCACAATTACAAATTAAAGACACTGGAAAAGGAATTCCTAAACACATTCAAAAACAAATTTTCCATCCGTTTTTCACAAATAAAGATACAGGAACGGGACTAGGCCTTGTCGTATGCAAAAGAATCATTGAAATTTATAATGGTCAAATTACGATTGAAAGTACAGAAAATATTGGAACAACAGTATACATTCTACTCCCGCTCTATTCACGGTAATCATCCCTTTTCTTCATGGGATGATTACTTTATAAATGTTGTCCAAATTGCATGCGATTTCTCATTGTACGTCACTTTGAAAAGTAATGTTTTTATCATTAAAAACCATTTTGATACCTTCTTCTCTTTGTAACGCTGATATTTCACAATAAGCGCGTCCAATTCTTGACTTACTTGAATTGTCTCCAAGCTATTAAATCCACTTGTAAGTCCTAAATGAATCATTTCTTCGCGCTTCACATGAATATCATACAAAAGCTTGTCCATTGTAGATTTTCTTTTTACTACAAACATGTATATCCCCCTCGATATCCTTTCATAATTTGTATTCCATCCTTATTAAGAATGAAACTTTCTGTTTCTCTCCTTATTAAGTACAAACGTTCAGAAAATTTAACATTTTCTCCCTATAATTTACAAATCTTTATCCTCACCTTGAGAATTATTACAAATTATTCTATCTTTGTAAATACATTCGCAATAATAGACATTTTTTTTATATTATTTTAATGAAAATCCCTATCAAACGGAGAATTTCTGCTTTTTACAATTTTATTTTCGACATTTTGTGCGTTTAAATTCATTCAAAACGTAAACGATAACAGTAAATTAGCAGTTACACCGCACCAACGATCTCAATTGGTTCAACTAATCATCAGGCGATGAAAGCCCCCACTGATTAAAGTTTCACTTTATTATGGATGCTTTGTATTATACGAAGGGAGAATTGTACATGCGAAAATATATAATTATTTTTTTCCTTACCGCACTACTGCCAATCGTAACTTTTTCTGTACCAGCGTCTGCTCACACAAATAAAGTAGCGATTGTCATTGATGACTTTGGAAATAATATGAAAGGAACGGAAAAAATGTTATCACTGCCTATCCCGTTAACTGTCGCAGTTATGCCATTTCTTCCATCTACAAAACAAGACGCGGCGTCTGCTCATCAAAAAGGACACGAAGTTATTATTCATATGCCAATGGAACCGGTAAAAGGAAAAAAAGAGTGGCTTGGCCCAAATGCAATTACAACCGATTTAAGTGATGCTGAAATTAAAAGTCGTATCAAACAGGCAATTAAAGAAGTTCCATTCGCAATTGGAATGAACAATCATATGGGGTCAAAAGTAACTGCTGATGAAAGAGTAATGCGCATTATACTATCCGTTTGTAAAGAGCATGGTCTATTTTACTTAGATAGTAAAACTAGTCCACACAGCGTTGTAAAAAAAATTGGCGAAGAGATCGGCGTTCCTATTGCCGAAAATAAACTATTTTTTGATGATTTATATACTTCAGCTCACGTAACGAAACAAGCCAATATTCTCTTACAAAAAGTAAGAACTGAACCTGTTATGGTAGCGATTGGTCACGTTGGGCCTCCAGGAGAAATTACATCTTCTGTCATTAAATCTTATATTCCTAAAATTCAAGAAAAGGCCGATTTTATCTTCTTATCTGATCTTGTATCGCCAATTCCACCTGTCTCTTCACAAAAATAGAGAGAGGCTTTCGCCTCCCTCTATTTCTAAATACGGTCTACATGACTAACTCGAAAACCTTTTTTCTCTAGCTTCGCCACTAACGTTTCTAACTCTTTTTGATTCAAATCATCCGTAATGTTAACAATAAGACGTCTAATATATTGATCACCATTATCTAACGTGAATAATCCTCCAATATTATACACCTTTAACAATGTGCCTAGCTCTTTAATGATTCCTTTCGATTCATGCGTCGCTAATGTCAATATATACCCACCTGTATTCATTCCAAATGAGTCCTCAATCACATCAAAAATATTAGAATGCGTTAAAATACCTATAAATTCATGATAATCATTTAGTACAGCTAAAAATGGCAATCTACGAATGGTATAAAAAGCTCTAAAGAAAGAATCCCGTTCAAAAATAAAAGCCTGCTCATTTTTCATTAGCTCAGAAACACTTTCTTTTCTTTCTTCATGCTCCTTATATTTATTCTCTAACACATCCACTTTATAAATAATACCTTTAAATGTCTTACCGTTCTCTGCTAAAACAGGAATCGCTCTATATCCACTGCGATTCATTATCTCTAAAGCTCGCCCTGCCTCTTCATTTTCGAAGCAATTGACAACTTGTTGCTTCAGAAGAAAATGATATTTAACTCGCAAAATACGTTCCTCCCCACATGATGACATGTAATCTATATATAATAAGGAGAGCCGTATTTTATGAATAAAACTTCAAAAGTAAAACGCTTTCATTTTTTTAGGGTTACTTCCTAACTGATTCCAATTCTCTTTAGGTACTTCTACCTAAAGAGGCCTATCGATTACATCACCGAACTTTTCGTTCCTTTAATCATTAACAATTTTACATGATAATTCATTAAGTACTCTAATCCCTCCAACCATTTTTTTGTTTCTTCTGGCGTTGTTCCCCAAACAATTAATCCGTAATTGTGAACAAGAACTGCTCCGCCTCCTTTTGTAAAGCAAGGCACAGTCTCTTCTAACAAATTCGCAAATTTACTTTCATCTTCTACGATTGGAATTGTAATACTTGTAATCCCTTCTTTCCCAAAAACACGTTCTACATTTCTCTGTTCAAACGTTACTTCCCCTGCTTTTCCATATAACTCTGACATTAAGTGACTATCAACTGTTTGTACTTGTAGAATACATTCCGCCTGGCTTTTTTTATAAATATCTGCGTGCATAAATGATTCAGAAGCCGGTTTCTCATCAATTGCAAATACCGGTTCACATGTACTGTTAACTACAATAAAATCATCTTCCACAAATAACCCTTTATCTTTCCCTTCTATATTAACCAAAAACGTAAGCGGATCATGTGACGTACGCATTGATAAACTAATTTTTGTCCCATAAAACCAGTCACGAAGAGCCAATTCCATCTTAATATCCCGTAATTCTTTCCATTTTTTCAAAAACAATAACACATTGTCACCCCCGTATTGTTATCTTCTATTTCTATGTAAAAAGTAATATTTTTTGATAATTCGAAAAATTTAATTGAATTATCACATGAGAAGACAGTTTTGTCAATATGCTTTCGCCATGTTCCCTAAAAATAAAAAGAGCCCTTATTATAGAGCTCTTTTATTCATCGTAATTTGTAGCATAGCATTCTTCTCTTTCTCACTAATAATCCGTAATTTTCGCAGTATATATGCATATATAATTATCTTCTCACTCACTCTTTTCTTCACCTTTGTCCCTTCTTTCCTTCAGCCAACTTTTTTTCTATTGGTAAATTATATGAGCAGTACGGGAAAAAGTGTCCTTTTTTATGTAAATTCAAGTTCTAGTGAATGTTGTTTTTTTTTCGTATATATGCCTATACTAAACAATGTAATTTAAAATTAAAGTTGAGGGTTAAAAGATGAACATTATTATTAGTACGTTAAACGCAAAGTACATTCATACCAATCTAGCAATTCGTTATATTAAAGCATATGCCCAGCCAGAATTTGATTTAGAGATGGCTGAATATACGATTAACGATCCTGCCATGAATATTGTTACAGATTTACATAGGCGAAAACCTGATGTAATAGGCTTTAGCTGCTACATTTGGAACATAGAAGAAACAATTGAAGTCATTCAAATGCTTAAAAAGATTAATCCAAATCTGATTATTTTTGTTGGTGGTCCAGAAGTTACATACGATGTGCCTCAATGGCTAAAACGTGTTCCTGAAATCGATTTTATTATTGTCGGTGAAGGAGAACTTGCTGTAAAAAACCTTCTATTTGAAATACAAGGTTCACAACAATTTGAAAACCTTGACGGTATTGGATTCATAAAAGATGATGGCACCTATGTAATCAAACCACAGCGTGAGAAATTAAATTTAAAAGAATTGCCATCTCCATATCGTTTTCCAGAAGATATCCCACATTTAAATAAACGTATTACCTATATCGAGACGAGCCGTGGTTGTCCGTTTAGCTGTCAATTTTGTTTATCTTCTATTGAGGTCGGCGTCCGTTACTTCGATCGTGAACGTATTAAAGAAGATATTCGCTATTTAATGCAAAATGGTGCACGCATTATTAAATTCGTCGATCGTACTTTTAACATTAGCCGTAGCTACGCAATGGAAATGTTTCAATTTTTAATTGATGAACACGTAGATGGAACCGTATTTCAATTTGAAATTACAGCCGATATTATGAGGCCTGAGGTCATTGAATTTTTAAATACACATGCTCCTCCAGGTTTGTTCCGTTTTGAGATTGGTGTACAATCTACAAATGATCAAACAAACGACCTTGTAAAACGACGTCAAAACTTCGAAAAATTGACAAGAACAGTTACAATGGTTCGCGATGGACAAAAAATCGCACAGCACCTAGACTTAATTGCCGGACTTCCTGAAGAAGATTATCAATCCTTCCGAAAAACATTTAATGATGTCTTTGCTTTAGGACCAGAAGAATTACAACTTGGCTTTTTAAAATTGCTGCGTGGTACAGGTCTTCGTCTTCGAGCGGATGATCATCAATATATATACATGGAAAATGCACCATATGAAATGCTTGGAAATAATGTCCTATCATTCGATGATATTATTCGAATTAAACAAGTTGAAGATGTATTAGAAAAATATTGGAATGCTCATCGTATGGACAACACGGTGTCATATATCGTATCACACGCATTCGAAACACCTTTTGACTTCTTCCAAGAGTTTGGCTCTTATTGGGATACACAAGGATGGATACGAATCGGACACCAACTAGAAGATTTATTCCAGCGTCTGTATCAGTTTCTACAATCAAGAAAAACTGATAAGCTCCATATCATTAAAGGGTTAATGACAATCGATTATTTACATAATCATAAATATCGCCCACGTAAATCATGGACAACAGAACAAAGGACAAAAGAAGAGGTAAATGCTTATTATAAAGGAATTCTAGAGCATCCAAACATTCTAGGAGACCAATTTGTTTCTCTTCAATTGACAGAAAAGGACCTATATAAACACACGATTGTAGAGCAAATACCATTTGATTACCACCATTACATAAAGCACGGTGAAATGATTTCAAATCCTTCTTTCCTTGTCGCTTACTACAATCCGAAAACGACACAATGTGAGTTATTCGCAGCTCGTGTCAGCGAATTATCAACATTAATATAAGGATAAAAAAATGAGACGTTTGTAAAAACGCCTCATTTTTTCTTGCCTTTTTTTGAATTACGATTTGCATATTTTGCAACATTTTCATTTTCATACTCAACTGCAAATTCCGCATCCGGCAAACTTTCTTTTGGCGTTTGATTGTTCTTTGCAGCTGCGTTACGACTCACCTTTCGTTTTACCATACGAAACACCCCTTAATTCTTTCTATAAAATTAATGCTTGTAGTACTAATATGGACATTGAAACTCTACCCTATAGATGGTAACTGTTAACAAGTTACGAACACACAATATGAGGAAATGCTATAAAACAGGAAGGTCTATACACCTTTCTACTTAAATACAAGTTGAAATACTGACATAAAAACCCCTTTTTTATGTAGACGAGAGCTTCTGAACTTGCATAGAAACAGTCAGGGCCTGTTTCTGCCACATGCAAGGTTTAAAACAAAAGAAGAAAGCAAGGAGCGATGTATGTGAAGAAAAACGAACCGATCGACTCTCCTATTCTTGACGAAACAATTCCGCATCAAATGAATTTTCCTTCTTTTAAAGGAACTGGCATCACGATGCAGCCACCATTCACCAATGAGTATGGCGTGATTATTGGCGATAGCCAATATAATTCAGAAAATAGCCCCCTAAACGATTGGAGTGATGATATTGACCCTGCTATTATGGCCGGAGATCAATGGATACATCCAACAAATGATATTGGCTGGATTGCTGAAGAAAATCAGGAATTACTGCAAAAGAACAATAATGATTCAGAAGATACTTTTATGCATCCTCAGTTTGGTATTAACGATTAATGTAAAAAAGGCTTCTCCAAAAGTGAAACTTTTGGAGAAGCCTTTTATTCTTATATAAGGATCTGACTAAAAAATTCACTTTTTAGTCAGATTCCTTCACTTTTCGATATGATACAGTTCAGCGGATTGACTACTTGTATGTCGAATAACGTCGAAGTGTCTTTATTTCATGTCGAATCGCCGATATATTGCAAAGAACGGTCGATAACGGAAGTCAGCTTCTTCTTATCCAACAATGACCCGTTCTTTCGGATATTTATATCGAGGAGGTCTCTCTCTTCCCCCAATTACCCATATGAACGTTAAAATACCAATCCGTCCGATAAACATAAGCACAATTAATACTAACTTTCCAATTGTTGTGAGTTCTGATGTAATTCCCGTCGATAATCCAGTCGTTCCAAATGCTGAACACACTTCTAGGACGAGGTTCAATAATGGAAATGGTTCTGTTATACATAAAATAAATATTGCTACCGCACATAGCAATGCACCCATCAATGCAACAACAAATGATTTTATAATATCCTCTTCATGTAATTGTCTCCCAAATACCCGTACATTTCTACTACCTTTTGCAAAGTTATACAATACGAGGATACAAACGGCAAATGTTGTTGTACGAATACCGCCGCCAACAGAACTTGGAGAAGCTCCAATAAACATTAATATACTCATAAAGAACAGCGTCGGCGGTGAAAATTCTTGAATATCTATCGTTGCTAGGCCGCCACTTCTGGTTGTAACAGATTGAAACAATGTATAAAATAACATTTCATGCCAGGATTTCCCGTGCAAAAAATGATTCCATTCTAACAAAAAAATAACGATCGTTCCAACAATGACTAGAGAAAAGAACGTTGTCGTTGTCAGTTTTGTAAATAACGAGAATCGAAATAATTCATGTTTCTTTTTGCCAATATATTGCTTGATCTCCATTAACACCGGAAAACCAATTGCACCTAAAATAATGAGAAACATATGAATAATTTGTACAATATAATCCTCTTGATACGGTATAAGCGATTGTCCTGTTAAATCAAATCCAGCATTCGTTGTCGCACTAACAGATGCAAAAAAACCATGGAAATACGCTTCCTTCCAGCCAGGAAAGTAATGTAAAAATCTTGTTCCTAACAAAAGTGCACCAAGCACTTCAATCGAAACGATTAATATTAAAATAGAGCGCATTAACTGAACCAGTCCTGCTAAATTCCCTTGATTTTGATCTGCCATAATTAAGCGCCGCTGCTGCAAACCTATTTTCTTCCCTGTGATCATCCAAACAAACGTCCCAAGTGCCATAATGCCAAGCCCACCTAATTGTAAAACAAGTGCTAATATCACAATACCTGCTGTATTAAATGTATCGGGAATTGACACAGTAGATAAACCGGTCACACTTACTGCACTAACAGATATAAATAAGGAATCAATGAATGTCCACTTCACTCCTGGTTTTATAACAAATGGCATGCTTAATAATATAACAGACACAATCACAGCAATGCTATAAAATACAGCGATGAGCTGTACAGGCCTTAAACGTTGTAACCATTTTCTAATAGCTTTCATTCCATCACTTCTTTAACTTTTTTTGCGGTGAAATACTTCAAAATCCGAACTACTTCCGCATGTAAACAATTCTTGAAATATTTTTGCAAATACCATACTATAAACGGTACCGTTCCCTCCATAACCTAATGCATAATAGAGATTTCCAATCGATTCATCCTCTTTCAGAATAGGCATTCCATCATGCGTTCCGCCAAATATGGCTGCCCAATAATATTCTGCTTGTATATGTTTCAACTGTGGAAATAATTTTGATGTCATTTGAACAAGAAGGTTTCTTTTATGTAGTAAATGTGTATCACCATACTTTTGTAACATAGTCGGTTCATCTAAGCCACCGATGATAATTCGATTTTTATAAGTGCGGCAATATAAATACGGACGTGCAGTTTCCCAAATTAGCGACTGCTCGTACCATCCCTCAAAGTTTGGTTGCTCATTTGTAACAATTGCATAGGAAGTTGCCAAAGTTGCATTTGCTTCTTTTTTCGTCTGTTGCGTTTCGTATCCTGTAGCTACAATAACAGCTTTAGATATAATTTTCTTTCCGTTGTTTGTATAACAGATTATATCTTTTTGAACAGATTTAATATGAACAACCTCTGTATCTTCAAAAATAGCCGCTCCATTCTTTTTTGCTTTATGAATAAGGCTATGTGCCAATACATACGGATTCACTTCCGCATCTCCTCTTGTATATAAAGCAGCTGGTTTTGTAAATGAATAACGTTTTTTTATATCTTCTTCTGTAAAAAATTCAACAGGAAAACCATATTGTTGTAATGTTTCATATTCTTCTCGTAGAAATAAAGCATCATCTTTATTACTTGCATAATACAAGCTTCCTCTACGAATAAATTCGGGATTCATATCCAATTTTGTTGCCACTTGCTCCAAAGTATTTATTGCATCATAACATAATTGATATGCACGAACCCCTTTTTCTTCACCAAATGTATGAACAAACGAAGTTAATGATTTATCGTGAGCATATTGCAACAATCCTGTATTCACAAGCGTACTTTCACTTGCAACTTTCCCTTTATCGATAACTGCCACTTGTAGTCCAATTATTGATAACATATATGCAAGATGAGCACCCGTTTCACCACTTCCAATAATAAGCACATCACATATCATATCATTTTCCAGCATTTCATAACAAGGTATAGAAATCCCTTCATTCCAAAACAATTTTCCGAATCGAAGTTTCATGAAATCTCTCCTAAAATAAAGATGCATTTCTTTGTCTTATTATTTTTCTTTATTTCCCATAAAAAAATCCAGATAGTTTTCACTAACTGGATTTTTCTATCACGCTCTAACAGCGCTATCTTCAATTTTTCTCGATTGCCAACTGCCTGTGGTTTCGCGTTATTTTGAACGTTCCTCAAGCCAATTTCCAACGGTTGGATATGTTTGTTTTACCGCTGCTTTGCCGTATACAATTGACATATGCCCCGTTGGAATACAAACATACTGCTTATCAACGCTAGAAATATGATCTAATAAAGCTTCCACTTGACATGGAAGTGCTATATGGTCACGTTTCGCAGAAATATTTAATACATTTGCCTTAATGTTTTCTAACTTCACCTGTTGACCGCGAATCACAAGCTCACCTTTTACTAACTTATTTTTTTGATAAAACTCTCGAATCCATTGACGATATGCTTCTCCTGGAAACGGAATCCCATCTGCAACCCATTTTTGAACTAATCTCCAACTTTCTACAAACTGCTCATTTTCTGAACGATCAAGAAGTGCTACATACGGACCGACAAAATTCGAAATTGGCTTTAACATTTTATTCCCAAAATCAATCATTTCCGGAGGGATATTGCCAAATGTATCCACCGCTTTATCTAAGTTAAAATATTTCTCATCTAATAGCGGTCCATATAACCCTGTATCAGAGAAATCGAATGGACTCGTCATAAAAATTAAATTACGAATTGGCATATGCGGATGAAGTGCAGCGTAAATAGAAGTTAATGTTCCCCCCATGCAATAGCCAAGCAAAGATATTTCTTCTGCATTCGCTGTACGCAATACTTTTTTGACAGCTTTTGCAATGTAATCAAGCACAAAATCATCAAATTTCAAATGACTATCTTCTAAACCGAACGTTCCCCAGTCGAGCATATATACATCAAAACCGCGGTCTACTAAGTATTCTACTAAACTATTCCCTGGCGTTAAATCCATAATATAAGGCTTATTAATAAGAGCATAAATTAACAAAATAGGAACAGAATGTGTCTTTTCTTTCTTCGGAATGTAACGATATAACTTCGTCTTATTTTTCGTCCAAATTACCTCTTTCGGCGTTAACCCTACTTGCGGCTCTGGTTCACGAAGTAACACTTCACTCGCTCGTCTAAAGCGTTGGTATGCCTTTCGATATTCCTCTGGATACAACTCTAATTGCTTTTCCCATTCTGCTCTCAACGTTGTCATGTTCACAACTCCTTTATTTTTATTTCTTCTAGAAAGAAAGAAGCGCATACCTATCATAGACATGCACTTCTTTGTTGTTAGATTACATATATAAACCGCCATTAATATTTAATTGCTGACCTGTAATGTACGCACCATCTCGGCAAAGGTATACAACACCTTTTGCAATTTCATCAGCTTGACCGAAACGTTTCTTTGGAATTTTCGCAACAATTTGCTCACGAACGTTTTCTGGAACTTCCGCTACCATCTCTGTATCAATAAAGCCTGGGCAAATCGCATTTACTGTTACATTTGTTCTTGCAAGTTCTAATGCTAAAGATTTTGTAAATCCAATCATACCAGCTTTTGCAGCTGAATAATTTGTCTGTCCAAATCCACCAGCTTGCCCAATAATAGAAGAGATACTAATAATTCGTCCCTCTTCAGCTTCCGTTATGTATGGAAGTACAGCACTTGTTGTATTAAATACACTGCTTAAATTTACATCAATAACGCGCTCCCAATCTTCACGATTTAACTTTTTAAATGTACGATCTCTTGTAATTCCAGCATTATTAACTAAAATGTCTACTTTCCCAAAGTGCTGTACTGTTTCTTCAACAAGACGCTTTGCATCTTCTAACTTAGAAACATCTGCTTGACAAGCGTATACATCATGTCCTTCTTTTGCGAGCTCATTCACAAGGTTCTCAGCAGCTTCTTTACTGCTATTGTAGTTAATTACTACCTTTGCACCTTCTGCTGCTAGTGCCATTGTAATTGCCTTTCCAATCCCTTTTGCTCCACCCGTTACAATTGCTACTTTTCCATGTAATTGAGCCATTTTTGCTCCCCCTTTGTTATAATTTGCGGTTACATGATGGATGGATTTCGCCTAGATGTACACCGCATAATGCATGTATACATTTATAAATAATATATCGCCCTAGAAAGAGGTTCTCCCTTCCACTTTCTGAACAAATATATATTTAACGAAATTATTTTTTAGGATCTGGTTTCGCTTGTACAGCTGGCACTTGTAATTTTTCTAATATTGCATTCTGCCCCTCTAATAGCTCTAAAACTTTATCTAATTTATTTTCTAATGTTCGAATATCTTGTTTCACTTTTGTTACATCACGTTTTATTGTAGGTGATTGTCTAATGGAT
Source organism: Bacillus sp. 491mf (assembly GCF_900112415.1). Classification (GTDB taxonomy): domain Bacteria; phylum Bacillota; class Bacilli; order Bacillales; family Bacillaceae_G; genus Bacillus_A. The sequence goes on along the minus strand of NZ_FOLV01000002.1, from coordinate 56,189 downwards.
TCTGTATTTTCCTCCAAAAACTCTTCAATATTGTCAACTTTGTTTTCTAAATTAATAACAAGAGAAGCAACTCGTGCAATATCTTCTTGCGTTGGAATATTCACTTTCTCTAAATACCCCTTTGTTGCATCGTTCATCATCTTTTGATAAAACAAGTTCAAATCTAAAACGCTTCCCATCCATGCAGAATACTCTTCTGTCTTGACTGTTTCATTAAGCGTTTTTCCCCAAAACTTTTCTGTCTGTTCGTAAACTTCCTTCCAAGCTTGTAGTGGATCGAGTTTTTGTTCAATCAATTCTCCTACACTCCTTCATTTCGTTATTAAAACAAATAAAAACAATTGAAATAATTCAATCTATTCATTATTTTCCGATATTCTTTCAGAAAGTTCAAGGGTATATTTATTTTTTCTATTTTCAAAAAAATCAATTGACAAAAAATACAGATAGGTGTAAATTGCACATATAAGAAAAAAATCCCAATTAACTGATTCATGAGGTGATGCACAATCATGCTACAAAATGAACCAGAAAAAAAAGAAAGTTTGGAAACGGCCCAAACGAAACAACCAAACTCCATGCCGAAAAACTTCTTAGTTCCATTTCTACTTCTCTGTCTTAAAGACTGGAGTCTTCACGGTTACAAACTCATTCAAATGCTAATGGATATTGGCTTTTCTTCTATTGATCAGGGTAATGTATATAGAACTTTGCGAAAGTTAGAAAAGGAAAACCTCATATCTTCCACTTGGGATACAAGTGAAGGAGGTCCAGCAAAACGAATTTATTCTTTAACGGAATATGGAGAAGAATATTTAACTTCTTGCGCTACGTCATTTGAACAATACCAAAAGATGCTTCGTACATTTTTTAACCTATACACAAATGCGTTCTTCCCATTTTCCACAGTTTCAGTAAAGGATGAAAAATCTTCATCATCTTCTGGTGATACAGCAGATTAATCTGCGTTCACAATATGTAAAAATTTTATTTGGAGGTCAAGTCATGGAAACGAAACCACACGAACTTGTTGATACATTCTGGAAAAATTGGTCACACTCTCTTTCTTTTTTCTCTTCAGCAGGAAAACAAATGGAACAACTTACATTAGAAACGTTGAAACATCAGCAGGAGTCTTTGCATAAATTAACAGAAAGTACACAAGAAATTGAGAAAGAAATCCAGCAATTTTCAGCACAAGCAAACGCGCAATACTCTGAATACGTTAAACAATTTTCCGGAAATTCCTTCAATGAACAAATGGATGGATGGCAAGAAAAATGGAATGAACTTTCCAATCATATGCAGCAGCTAACTGTGTCTCCAACAAAAGCATCCCTATCTTTACTTTCACAAACAAGCGAACAATTCGAAGAAGCAGTAAAACAATTAATTAACCAACAACAACAACAACGTGAAGAGGTTCAAAAACAAATGGAAAGTTTTTTAGAAGAATTCAAATCCATGCAACTAGACCTCGTAAAAAAGTTCGAGGAAAACTCAAAAAATCTATTTACTTCCATGAAATAAGAAAGATGTGGCAACTGACTGCAAAAAATACGCTTTCCCTTCTTTCTCCCTTTGCATCTGGACCGCTCACATTTTTCAACATGGAAAAGAAGGAGGAAGAAATGAATCCTTTTCGAGAAGCAGAATCTGTTCAAGAGCTTTATTATGATGACATTCACTTAGGGGATCGAGCTTCTTTAACAAAGACCATTGCAAACGAAGATATTATTACGTTTGCAAAACTTACAGGCGATGTAAATCCAATTCATCTCCTTGATTCTTTTGCTAAAACAACGATGTTTAAAGAACGCATTGCCCATGGTATGCTCGTTTCTAGCTTTATTTCAACAATACTTGGCACAAAGCTTCCTGGAAAAAATACCATTTATTTATCACAAAACATCGCATTCCGTGCCCCTGTAAAAATCGGAGATACATTACGTGTTGTCGCTGAAGTCATTGAAAAACGCGACGATAAAAGAATTATTACATTACAAACAAACATCTATAATCAATACGATAAAGTTGTTGTAGAAGGCACAGCAACCGTTATGAAAAAAGAGTAGCGCTGCTACTCTTTTTCATTTCCTCCAAGAACTGTTAGTCTCTCCGATTACTTCCGCGTATGAGTGAAATTCAAACACATACAATAACATCATCAGCTCTTATAAGCTGAAAATGAAAAAAGGGGTTTTATACTATGGCAAAAACAAATAAACTACTTGTTCCTGGTGCTGAACAAGCATTAGAACAGTTTAAGTATGAAATTGCACAAGAATTTGGTGTGAATTTAGGCTCTAACACAGCTTCTCGTTCAAACGGATCTGTCGGCGGTGAAGTGACAAAACGCCTCGTTTCTCTTGCACAACAACAATTACGTGGATAATAATATAAACAATGGATTTGAGGCGGATATTCTCCGCCTCTTTTTTAGCGTACATAAAGTGAAATATTCACACAAAACTCTTTTAGCAGATTGACAAACTTTAGCAGTACTTATATACTGTACGTAATAGCATATTTCCAAAGGGGAGTAGCGTCAGAGAAAATATTCTCTGAAACAAAGTCGTCATTACGTGGAACCATGTTCCTCCGGCTTTGTTGGCATAGTTTATTACATATGTCTAGCAAGACCTTTGCCTATTAACGGCAGAGGTCTTTTTTGCATTCATTTCTAAATTCCTCCGCCGTTGATAGAGCTTATTTTGGGGAAGCTAAACAACGGGGAATTTTCTTCTGTTTGTTTAGCGCTTGTACAAACGAGAGGAGATTGTAAATGGAACTATCTTTATTATTGGAGTATGGTTGGGTATTACTTATTTTAGTCGCTTTGGAAGGAATTTTAGCAGCAGATAATGCACTTGTCCTTGCAATCATGGTTAAACACTTACCGGAAGAAAAACGTAAAAAGGCTTTATTTTACGGACTTGCAGGAGCATTTGTATTCCGCTTTGGATCATTGTTTATGATTTCATTTCTTGTCGATGTATGGCAAGTACAAGCAATCGGTGCCATTTATTTAATGTTTATCGCTGGTAACCATCTTGTAAAAACGTATGTTAAAAAGAATGCAGCTCATCAAGAAACAGAGAAAAAAGAGACAGAGAAAAAACAAGAAAACTTTTGGTGGACTGTATTTAAAGTAGAAGTTGCTGATATCGCGTTTGCTGTTGACTCTATTTTAGCAGCTGTTGCATTAGCAATGACATTACCGAAGACAAATCTTGGTACAATTGGCGAACTTGATATCGGACAGTTTGCTGTTATTTTCGCAGGCGGTATGATTGGATTAATTATTATGCGCTTTGCCGCATCCGCTTTCGTAAACTTACTGCAGCGTAAACCAGGATTGGAAACTGCTGCATTCATGATTGTCGGTTGGGTTGGTGTGAAATTAGCAGTTTATACGTTAGCTCACCCTGCATTAGGCGTCATCCCACACGAATTCCCAGAATCAACTACTTGGAAATTAACATTTTGGATTGTATTGCTGTCAATTGGTGTAGGTGGTTGGTTCTTATCAAAAGAAACAACGCCAAACGTACAACAAGATTCAAAACAATATAACGAAAAAGCGCTGTAATTTCAGCGCTTTTTCCTTTTTCTCCATAGATAGAGTTTCTCAATTTTGAAAATATATTATACAATATTTTGTTCAATATTTCACAAAAATGTTGTCCTTTTTGTGAAATATTGAACAAGATTATTGAAAGTAAGAACAAATACGTGTAATTTATTCATATAAAGAATATTAATAAATGATTTATTGAAGGAGCGTAATGTTTTATGCTAGAACAAGGAGTAGATTACCTAGTACAGCTCGCAAAGAAAAAGAAAAAAATGTTAGATAACAATCCAATGCAATATTTCCTTCGGGCAGCGCTAGCTGGTGTCTATATGGGTTTTGTTATTGTACTATGTTCTAAATTAGGAAATTTCTTTCATGATGCACATTCACCCGCAACATATTTTGCATTCTCTATATTTTTTGGAATTGCACTTATTTTAATTATATTTGGTGGAGCTGAATTATTTACAGGAAATACAATGTATTTCACCGTTGCAACTTTACGTAAAGAAACAACTGTTATCGATACACTTCGCAACTGGGGTGCTTGTTATATAGGAAACTTAGTAGGAGCAGTATTTTTGGCATTGCTATTTTATGCAACTGGTATTTATGAAACAATAAGTCACAATCACTTATTAAATGTAGTTGCCACAACAAAGATGGGCGCATCAACAACACACATATTTTTCAAAGCTATTTTATGTAACTGGCTCGTTTGTCTTGCATGTTTCCTTCCATCACAAGTAAAAGGAGATACAGCTAAAATAATTATGATATTTTTAACTGTATTTACTTTCTTCATGTCAGGATATGAACATAGCATCGCAAATCTAGCCATCTTTTCAATTGCTTTACTTGTTCCACATCCTGATACAGTTTCTTTTGCAGGTGCGATTCATAACTTAATTCCAGCTACAATCGGTAACATAGTTGGCGGATCTGTTTTTGTTGGTATGGTTTATCATTATTTGACTAAAACGAAATCTGCAAAACCAGAAATCGATTCCGAACAAACTGAAGAAATTATTCCATTGTCAGCGCAAGTAAAATAAGATGAAACTTTTATTGAGCGAGCATTCCAAATTGATTGGAATGCTTGCTTTTTTAGTAACTTCCAACACATTTAATTATAATGGACGAAGAAATTTCTCCAGACTCTTTTCCTTTTTGTATCCGCGCTAACATATAATGTTGTCCAATCGAATCATTCGTATGAAGATGAATTTCCTCCACATGTAATCGTTCTTTACAAAATACATCTACGAAAAATAGCCCATTTCTCTGACGAAATCCCATATTATAATCAAGTGATAACGTATGTATCTTATAATTCCGCATGAGATCCAGCGCTTGTTCGACTGTCGTCGCTAGTGTAAAACCAGATGGGCACGGTCTTTGATCATCCATAAATACATTCATCTTATCCCCCCTCCTCTACATACTATATGTACATATAGTACCAAGTGCAATAAAAGGCGCAAAAGGAAGCGGTTCATTATATGTCATACGTTTTAGAGCAATTGAGATAATAAGAAAACAAAGACCAAATAATGATGAGAAACAAAGTGATAACAGTATCACTTTTGTTCCAACGACAAAACCAAGTAAAATAAATAATTTTACATCCCCTCCTCCGATTCCTTTTGGATAAATAGTTTGAATGATATATAAGAGCATAAACATGACCATTGCTCCTAACAATCCATCCCACCATAGCGATGGCTGTATAAAAAAACGTTCGATTAAAAATAGTCCTGCAAAAAAGAGTAAAATTTGATTTGGAATAACCATATAAAGAAGATCTGTAATGGAAACAATAAGAAGAAGTGATAACAGCGTCCATGCAATAATAAGCTGCCCATCAGCCCCAACAAAGAACGCTGTAAGAAGAAATAACACTCCGGAAATGCCTTCAAATAATGGATGTAAATATGAAATTTTTATATTACATTGCGTACACCGTCCTTTTTGAATACAAAATGATAAAATGGGGATTAACTCTTTTAGTTGTAATACATGGGAACAATGAGAACAATGTGATCGTGGTTTTATGATGGAATAACCGAGTGGAATCCGATACGCAACAACGTGATAGAAAGAGCCTAATATTAAACCAGTGAAAAAAGCATATACATAAAATAGCATTTCATTCTCTCCTTTCTCGCCTAGTATAACAAGAAAAGGTAACACATTGTATTTTCAAAAATTCATCTTTCTCCATAAAAAAACAGGCCCTTATAAGGCCTGTTTCTTCATTTATACAACAAAATAAAACGCTTTTAATGGTCCATGTACACCAACAACAAGGTTCATTTCAATGTCAGCAGAGTTACTTGGTCCTGTAATAAAATTAATGCAAGAAGCCGGTGCCTCTCCATTTTCTACACGTGTATTCAAATCACGTACCGCTTGTGTAATACGCGGCACGATTGTTTCACGTGGAATAATGGCTACATAAATAGTTGGTAGAAAGTGTAATGAACGCCCTCTTCCTTTATGACTTTGCACGACAATTGTACCTGATTCTGCTAATGTATAGTCACTAAATGAAATTCCGATATTTGCTTGTTCGGCTAACTTCATGTTTTCTTCTTTCTTCGCTGGGTCCCAAACATGCACTTCTACATTTTCACCAGGAAGTTCCGCTTCAAACAATTGCTGCAGTCCAAACTTTTCAAAACGATCATCTTGAGATAACATAATTGGTCCGCCGCCGTTTTCCGTGACAACTTTCTTAATTGCAACACTTAATTCATCTCGATTTGTTTCAATAACAGTCGTATGAATGTTGTTACATTGCTTCTTGAATACTTCTAATAATTCTTCTTGGGAGTAATCATGTAACGTTTCTACATTCACATTGTTTTTCCATACCGGACGCTGTACCCCTTCTGTTTTGCGTTCACGTCCAAGCTGTTTTGCGATATTTTCTAAAAATGAATCGCGATTTTGAATCGTTCCTGCCATTAGTTATTCCCGCCTTTCTTATGCTCTTTATACCAATCGCGGAATCTTTCTTTGCTTGGCGCTGGGAATTCACGAATTTCCGTCCAATTTTTCAGCGGTCCCACACCTTTAGAAACACGATTACCAGATGTAAATGGGCTCATTGCAGCTGGTGCCATTTTCGATCCCATTTTGTATAAAGCAGCTGACGAAGCACCCATACTAAACATTTTCATTGCAAGCTTTTCTGCAAGTGGTGCACGTCCTTCTTTTTCTACAATTACTTGGCGGTGTTTTAATAACAAGTCATGTAATGGAATTTTTACTGGACAAGCTTCTGTACATGCTCCGCATAAACTAGATGCATATGGAAGTTCTTTATAATCATCGTATCCACCTAAAAGCGGTGTTAATACTGCACCGATTGGCCCAGGATAAATGGATCCGTAAGAGTGACCACCAACATGACGATATACAGGACATACATTGATACATGCTGCACAGCGAATACATTGCAGTACTTGACGGAACTCAGAACCTAAAATTTCAGAACGGCCATTATCGACAACAACTAAATGAAACTCTTCCGGTCCATCTACTTCCTCTTCTTGAATTGGTCCTGCTACGGTTACATAACTTGTTAGTTTTTGACCAACAGCGCTACGACATAGTAAACCAACAAGAACATCAAGCTCTTCCATCGTTGGAACCATACGTTCCATACCCATTACCGCAATTTGTGTTTTCGGAATAGACATAACAAGGTCTGCGTTCCCTTCATTTGTTACTAAACAAAGAGAACCTGTGTTAGCAACTGCAAAGTTACATCCTGTTATCCCGATTTCTGCATCCATAAATTTTTCACGAAGAATTTTACGAACAAATTTCGTCATTTCATATGGATCATCCGAGTTTTCATATCCTAATTTTTCTTTAAATACATCACGAATTTGCGTTCTATTTTTATGAAGTGCTGGCGCAACAATATGAGATGGTGGGTCATTGTCCACTTGTAAAATATATTCTCCTAAATCACTCTCAACAACTTCACAACCGATTTCTTGAAGGACATGGTTCATACCAATTTCTTCTGTTACCATCGATTTTGATTTTACAACTTTTTTCGCTTGTTTCTTTTCAGCTACTTGTTTAATGTATTCAGCTGCCTCTTCTTTCGTTTTCGCAAAGAAAACATGACCGCCTCGCTTTGATACATTTTCGCTCAGTTGCATTAAATAATAATCTAAATTTTCTAGCGTATGCTGACGGATTTGTTCACCAAGATCTCGCCATTCTTCCCAGTTTCCTAGCTCCTCAGCTGCTTCTAAACGCTTTGTGTATAAACGCGTTTGTGCAGATGATACAGCCCCGCGCATAAACGAATCTTGAAGATTTTCACCAACACGATCATTAAATTTTTTATCACTCGTTTTCATAGACATAGCTTAATTCCCCCTCCATCAGCGGCTATTCAACACTTCAGCAATATGCATTACTTTCACATTTTTTCCTAAACGCTCGATACGTCCGCCAATGTTTAACAAACACCCACAATCTGCTCCAATTAAATAATCAGCACCTGTTTCCATGACACTATCCACTTTTTCATCTACCATCTGTTCAGAAATTGGCGTCATTTTTACCGAGAACGTTCCTCCAAAACCGCAGCAATTTTGTACATTAGGTAACTCTCTCACTTCTAAGCCCTTCACATTTGATAATAAAATGCCTGGAGCTTCTTTTACTCCTAGTAAACGCGTCATGTGACAAGATTTATGGACCGTTGCTACGCCATCCAAACGAGCACCAACGTCAGTAACTTTTAACACATCAACAATAAATTGTGTTAATTCATACGTTTTTTTAGCTACTTTTTGCGCACGTGGTCCCCATTCTGGATCATCCTTAAATACATGTGGATACTCGTGAAACATTGTCGCACAAGAACCAGAAGGTGTAACGATATACTCAGCATTTTCAAATGTGCTAATCATATGCTTCATTGCTTCTTTTGCTGCTTCTACATGGCCACTGTTGTAAGCCGGTTGTCCACAACAAACTTGCGCTTCTGGAAATTCAATTTCACAACCTAATCGTTCTAAAATTTCAACCGTAGCTTTGCCGACATTTGTTTCAAACATATCGACTAAGCATGTAACAAACAATGTAACTTTCATATTATAGCTCCCCCTCATTTCAACTCAGTCAATATTCATATGGTCATCAGATGACTTAGGAAAAAGAAAGAAACGAGACATTAACTGCTCATATTTATTCTTTCTTTAGAAAACACTAACTTATACTCTCTCTACTTTATCAAAAGGTATAAACTTACGAATTTGTTTCTTCAATGCCTGTGACCATATACTCCACATTCGTTAGGTGATTTTGCATCGCTTGCTGCGCTGCTTCAACATCATTCTCTAACACTGCTGCATAAATTTTTCGATGCTCTTCTAGAAGTCGTTCTGCTGTTGTTTGTTCACCATATAAAATAATTCGTCTTGTTTCACCGATTGCTTCAGCAATCATTTCAGAGACATGGTTCATTAATTCTAACAAAATATTATTATGTGAAGCTTCTGCAATTGCCATATGGAAATGAAAATCTGCTTTTTCACCAGCTTGTTCATCTCCGATTCCCTTTTGCATCTCATCTAACCAGTGCTTCATATTGTGTATATTTTCTTCTGTACGTTTTAACGCTGCTGCACCAACTACTCCTACTTCAAGCACTTTTCGTACTTCAAATAAATTCACAATATCTTCTTGTTTCATCAGCAAAGTTGAATTTAATGATGATGTTAAAGAAGAGGCAGTAAAATTCTTCACATATGTACCTTCACCTTGTTTCATCTCAATTAAGCCCATTGCTCGCAATGCGCTTAACGCTTCGCGCACAGCAGATCTGCCAACTTGAAACTGCTCCGCCAATTGGTGAACAGGAAGAAGTTTATCACCAGGCTTTAATGTACCATTTTTAATCATTCCTAAAATGGCTTCCGATACTTCTTCGTAAATTTTTTTTGGTTTAATAGATTTGTATTCCAGTTGTATCACCCCAGTATCATCCAAACAACAATGACAACAATTTATCCCGCGCTAACGGGCAGTAAAACTCTCACCTCAAGATTCTGAGAAGTGAAAAAGATAAGCAAAAGTTACCGTTTCACTTTATTCAGAAAATAGCATCCATATCTATTTTAGAACTAAATGCGCAGAAGTACAAACATTTTGTTCATAAAATAGACAAAATTAGTTACTCCGACATTTCCCCCTATTTCTTCATTATGATAAGATAACTGGTAACTGAATCAAAATTGTCGTTCCTTTTCCTTCTTCACTTTCAATTTGCCACGTTCCATCGTGAATATGCACAATTTGTTTTACAATCGCAAGACCTAGTCCCGTTCCACCATTTTGACGGCTTCTCGCTTTATCTACTCGGTAAAAACGTTCTCCTAACTTTTCAAGATGTTCGGCACCAATGCCAATCCCATTATCTTTAATTTGCAATGTACATTGTCCTGCTTGTTGCTCTAATTGAACATGTATCGTCCCGTTCTCACCTGTGTAGCGAAGCGCATTATCTATTATGTTATGAAGCACTTGTTGCATCCGATCTTCATCAATGTTGACAATAATATCTGGATCAAGAGTTGTCTGCAATGTAATTTGTTTTTCTGTTACTTGTAATTCATATGTCTCTAATACATCTTCAATTAACTGCGTAAATACAATCGGCTGTTTTTTAAGAGGAAAACGTTCTCCTTCAAGCTGTGCTAAATCTAATAAATCATGAACAAGACGTTGCATACGTCCCGCTTCTTTATGAACAAGCCCAGTAAATTTTAACTGTTGCTCTCCTTTTGCTACACCGTCAATAATCGCTTCACTATATCCTTTAATATAACTAAGAGGAGTTCGCAGTTCATGTGACACATTTGCTAAAAATTCTTTTCGCTGCACATCCTCTTCTTCTAGTGCACTTGCCATCTTATTAAATGCTTTACCAAGCCGACCGATTTCATCTTCTGATGAAATTGTTATTCGCTGTGAAAAATCTCCTTTTGCCATACGATTGGCAACGTTCTCCATTTGTGAAAGCGGCTTTGTAATGGCAATAACAATTTTCCGACCAATCCATACAGTTAACACAATCATGACAAAGGCAAGAGGAGCTAAAATGAGTCCCATTTCATAAATTAGATCTTTAATACTCTTTAAAGGAATATAAGAATATACAATACCGACCAATTTTTTATTGTCTAATACAGGAATAACGATGCCCATAATGTTACGCTGAAAATGTTCTTCATATCCCATCTTTGTAATCGTCTTTCCTTCTAACAGTGTTTGCCGGTCATTCTCACTAATAATTGAATTGTAATGAACATCAAATGGAAGACATGCACTTAAATCGCGTGGATTATCCACAAACAATACATCAGCACTCGCAATTTTATCAAATGATTTTACTTTTTCTTCAAATACCCCTACAGGCTCACCGGCTCTATATTGTGCAACAAGACGATTCCCTTCTGCTTTTAATGTATCTTCAATATTTTGGACATATAATTTTTCATACGAATATAATGAAACAAAATATAAAAACGAAACTGTTATACAAACCGCGCATGCAACTGTAAGCCATAACTTTTGTACCATTGTAAACATTTCACACCTCAAATTTATAGCCTACACCCCAAACCGTTTGAATACAATTCCCATGTTCTCCAAACTTTAAGCGCATTGTTTTCACATGCGTATCAACTGTTCGAGTGCTGCCGGCGTAATCATATCCCCAAACTTTTTCAAGCAACTGCTCCCGGCTAAATACTTGACCGTTATGTTGACAAAGAAAATAAAGTAAATCAAATTCCTTCACAGTTAATGAAATACCTTCCCCATCTATTTCAACACGACGACTTTTCTCATTAATAACAACTGGTCCAAATTCTATTTCCTCTTGTTCTTCATATTTCATATATCTCCTTAATACTGCTTCCATACGTGCAATCAATTCTCCTGGACTAAATGGTTTCACAATATAATCATCTGCCCCTGTACGCAATCCATTTACGCGATTCCACTCTTCTCCTTTTGCTGTCAAAAAGATAATCGGAATATCGGATGTCTTTCGAATTTCTTTACAAACCGTAATCCCATCCATTTCTGGCATCATAATATCCAAAATAACAAAATCAAACTTTTCTATTTCAAGCATGTAAAGCGCCTGTTTTCCGTTTTCAGCTTCTTTCCACTCATAACCAAAGTTGTCCAAATACATACCGACAAGTTGTCTCATATCACTTTCATCATCAACAAGTAATACTTTGCATTTACTCATTTTTTCTCCCCTACTCTTTGCGTAAATTGAAATGGTCCTTTACCAACTGAAATCGTCTGTTTTATTTTCATTTCATGTAAATCTAACACATACACTTCATCACTATCATAACTCGCAACATACCCTTCACTACCAATTTGCCAAAATGCAAATGGATTCGATCCTACTTCAAGTGAAGCTACTTCTTTATACGTTTTCCCATCAAATTTTCTCAGCGTGTTAGATCCGTGACTCAGTACATAAATATATTGTTGATCTGTAGACAGATTAATTGGCATAAATGGCGCATGCAACGATTGAAGCATCTGTCCATCTTGTACAGAATACTCGAGCACTTTTTCATTTACTTGTTTTCCGTCACCATGGCCGCCAATAAATATTTCCTTCCCATCTCCGCTAAGAAAAGCACCTGTTGAAGCTGGTGGAATCATAAAAGAGTTCACAACTTTCTTTTGTTTCACATCAATACTAGACAATTTCGTATCATAAAAATTAAGAACATATAACATGTCATGACGCTGCACCATCGTCAGCGGTCCCTTCCCAACCGAAATGCTCTCCGTTTCTTTTCCATTGGTTGTGAACACACGAATTTTTTGCTCATTTTGATCAGCTGCGAACAATTCTTTTCCATCTTCAGATAATAAAATATTGGCTATTCCTTTTCCTGTATTCCATTTTTCAAGCTGCTTTCCATCTTTCAAAGAATATACATATACATACTCAAGCTGTTTTCCATACACAAGTAAGCGATTCTTGTCTGGTAACAACGTTGTTCCCGTAATTGTTTCATTTAAATGCCACGTTGTAATTGTTTTTTTCGTATTAGTATTAATAAAACTAATACTTCCTTCTTTTATATTTGTTGTTATTAGAAGAGGGGTCTTCGGATCAATCGATTGATAGCCCCCTTCCTTACACCCTGTAAGTAAAAATACAATACAAAGTGAAATCAGCCACCTTTTCAAAAGATTACCTCCATTATGGACAGTTTTGTTATACTTGTAAAATAGCAAATAATTGTGAGGAAAGTGTGAAATTATTTTTCTTTCTATATTATAAATGTAAATTGAAAAACGGACCTAAAAAACAAGCTTTTTTAGGTAGGGCGAGAGCGACTGGTCATGTTTCGTTTCGCAGCTTCCTTCTACTGTTATATCGACCGTTTTGGAGAATATATCATAAGTGAATATATCCAGCTGTAATACGTTGTTCTAACAAGCTTTTCAAAAAATGAAGAAGTAAGATGTTTATGTAATTTTTCAGCAAATAATTGTAGTTCACTTTGAATCGAAAAATCAAAAAAAACGTCATCTTTTCTAAATAAGATAAGTAATTAGAAAAGATAACGTTTTTTTTATTTTGGGGTAGTAAAATTTCTTAAATTGATGGGTATGTAGCGGTACCCCAAGTATAAAAAATACCCTCCTTTCCTACAACCCACAGAAAGAATAACGTCTTTTTTTCATTTCAAGAGAATTTCTTTTTTAGCATAATAACGATGTAATTCTATCCCTCTATCAAATTTAAAGTTTCACTTCGAAGTGTACTATTATCTTTAAATATTCCTTTATATGACGAAGTTATAGTCATTGAACCAGGTTTTTTCACACCTCTCATTGTCATACACATATGCTCAGCTTCAATTACAACAATTACTCCTTTTGGCTCTAAAATTTCAAAAATTACATTTGCTAATTCATTGGTTATTCTTTCCTGCAACTGTGGCCTTTTGCATATGGTTTCTAAAGCTCTAGCTAATTTGCTTAACCCAGTCACTTTTCCATTATTAGGAATATAACCTATGTGAGCCCTTCCAAAAAAAGGTACCAAATGATGTTCACACATAGAATAGAACGGAATATCTTTAACTAATACCAATTCTTCATGATTTTCATTAAATATTTTTAACAAATGTTCAGAAGGGTTTTGACCTAAGCCTTGAAAAACTTCCTTATACATTTTTGCTACTCGCTTTGGGGTTTCCAAAATACCTTCCCTATTAATATCTTCTCCAATTGCTTCAAGAATCATTTTTACTGCTACTTCAATTTTGTCAGTATCTATTTCTACACTTTGGATTGTTTTTAAGCTCATATATTATTTCCACCTTATTAATTTATTCATAAAATGCTCTTATTTATACGCCTCGCTTATTTCCCCATACTAAGGCATGAAGTTGAGGTAATACTTTCGCATCATTCATTTCTTTACACTGTACAGCTTTTTCAATCAACCGTTCATATTTCTGTAATAAGTTTTTAATAAGCGCTGCATCATCCACCGTTTTCGTATCCTCGTTCCCAACTTGTAAGAAAAATGGTACTTGCGGATATCGCTTGTGCACCTTTACTGCATATTCAAAATCATAATCTTCAAATACGACTACTTTTAAACTAAAATCTTTTCTTTCTAATTTATGAATAATAGAATCTAGCATCGTAAAATCTGTTTTCATCTTCGAACTTGGTGGTTTAGGCGAAATTGTCACTTCATCAATTTGAAGTAACCATTCTTGCCACTTACTCCCTTGCGTCTCAATCGCTGTACGAATTCCATTCTCTTTTAATACAGTAAGAAGAAACTGAATATTTTTCAGCAAAACGGGATTCCCACCTGAAATTGTAACGTGAGAAAAATTTTCCCCACCAATTTCAACAAGTTCATTCCAAATTTCTTCTGGCGCCATTTGTCTAATTTGTTCTTTTGTTGAGCCATCCCATGTAAAGGCTGAATCGCACCAAGAACAGCTATAGTCACAACCTGCTGTGCGAATGAACACCGTTTTTTGCCCGATAACCATTCCTTCTCCTTGAATGGTTGGACCAAATATCTCCAAAACAGGAATCTTACTCATCGAGTATCCACTCCCGTCTTACTTCTGCATAACTCGTTGGTGTTTCAAAGAGACGTACGAATTCGACACGAGCCCCTTTATATTCTTCTACTCGATTCCCCTTTGTTAATGCTTCCGCCATCATTTCATAAATCCAGACGACCATATTTTCCGCAGTCGTATTCATCACTGGTAATGTTTCATTTAAATAGCGATGATCCAAATAAATCTCTATTTCGTTTTTCCAAATTTCTTTTATATCTCCAAAGTCAATTGCAAGTCCAATGTCATTTACATATCCACTAATACCAAATACAACTTTGTATGTATGACCATGTAAATTTTTACATTTCCCTTCATAACAGTGCAAATGGTGTGCTGCATCAAATGTAAATTCCTTGCTGACCATTACTCTTTTATTATGGTATTTTAATTGCTCACGCTGAATATCCTTGTCCATTTTTTGCAAATTTTCTACAATGCGAAATCCGAAAAAGTTTTCCATTATCCATTCCCTCCTTCGCGTTCTTGTAGATACGTATCTAAACCTGCTTTACGAAGTTGGCACGCTGGACATTCACCGCAACCATTACCAATGATTCCGTTATAACATGTTAAAGTTTTTTCTCTAACAAACTCGAATGCTCCAAGTTCATCTGCTATTTTCCATGTCTCTGCTTTATCAATCCACATAAGTGGTGTATGAATGACAAACGGATAATCCATTGATAAATTTAATGTAACGTTTAACGATTTCACAAACACATCACGGCAATCTGGATAACCACTAAAATCAGTTTCACATACACCTGTTACGATATGGTGTGCTCCAACTTGTTTTGCTAATACAGCAGCAAATGATAAGAATAGTAAATTTCGCCCATCTACAAATGTCGATGGTAATTCACCTTCTTCGTGTGTAATCTCCATATCTGTTCTTGTTAACGCATTTGGAGCTAGCTGATTTAGTAGGCTCATATCTAGCACTGTATGTTTAATGCCAAGCTCGTTCGCAATTTCCGCTGCACAATCAATTTCTAACTTATGACGTTGATTGTAGTTAAATGTTACAGCTTCCACCACTGCAAACTGTTGCATTGCCCAAAATAAACATGTTGTGCTATCTTGCCCACCACTAAAAATAACTATTGCTTTATCATTAGAGTACATTTTATTCTCCCCTTAACTACTTGCACTGTTATAATATCTTAAGGCAAACTTCCAAAAATAAATTGAAATAATAAAAAATCCAATAGAATAACCCATTAACACGAATACATCGTTTAGTTCTAATCGACCAATTAAAGCATAAGTTGGAATATTACTAACAATAACAATAGGAAAAACAAATAAAAAAACAAATCGACTTATTCCTTTATATAAGGAAGATGGGTATCTGAGTAATGTCATAGTACCAAGAAATAACTCATGCATACCTTCAACTTTGGTTAACCATATAGATAAAGTCATTAAAATATACCAAAGAGAGTACGAGAGTAAAATCCCTAAAAATAATAGACCAAAGAAAGAAAGCCCATTTACAATACTAACACTCTCTCCCTTTTGTAATAATGCATAACTAATTAACAGTACGGCTGGTAAACAGTTCCCTAAATTCCCTAAATCAAGCTTTCTTAATGAAACTAGAAACTGACTATTAATAGGCTTAAACAATATATGATCTAAACTTCCTTGGTTAACTAAACTCGGTATATACGGTAGATTATTGATAAAAAGAGTAAACATCAAAGATTTTATTAACTCACTTGTTCCAATTAACAAATAAATATCATTTGTATTCCAATCATTAATATTACCAAAACTAGCAAATATACTATTAAAAAATATTAATGTAACAATGAACCAAACAACGCTATCTAATATATTTAAAAAAAAGTTAACTCTATACATCATAATATTACTTAAATTAATTTTAAGAATTGCTTTTAACATTTTTAAATATCTAATCATATTTATGCACCAACAGATTCATATTTATTTAACCCCTTCTTCCAAAGTACTCTAATTAGAAGATAGAAAACTAAAGACCATACCACTTGTAAAATTAATCCATTCAAAATTTCAGTGCCACTTAATTTCCCTAAATATACATTTACCGGAAAATGAATCAAGTATGAAAAAGGTAAAAATTGAGTTATTGTATTTAACGGAGCTGGTAAAAATTCAAGCGGAATAAGCGATCCAGATAATAATTCTAATACTATATCTATAGTAAAGAAAAATGATGATATCTCTACAAAGTAAAATGAGAAGAGTGATGTCAAATAATAAATCATATAATATAGTATTAATGCTCCTACTATTGAAAGAATGAATAGGAAAGTATATTTTAAGGTAGGTAAAAGGAAATAATCCCTATTCAGGAATATTATCGGTATTATCGGTATTACTGACATCAGCACCTGAATAATTTTGTTACCTAAATTATGACTAAACCAGTATCCAAAATATGAAAATGGTTTTGTAAGATATTTTGATAGTTCACCAGATTGTATTTCCTCATTTATCGACCAGTGCATTTCAGGAATTAGTAAGAGTTCAATTAACTTAGCAATTATTACATAAGTAATCATCATTTCAAGAGTATAGCCTTGAATATTGTTTTGTGTTTCAAAGAGAGAATGCCACAATAGTATTAAAGCCACAAGCGGTATTAAACCAAAAATCATATATAATACAACATTCATGCGATACTGAAAAACCGCTTGAAATGAAAGCATCATTGGTTTTAAATACTTCTTCATACTGTTATTTTCACTCCAGTCGATTCCATTGAATAAATATCTTCAATGAGGTCTTGTGATGACATTTCAGTCAAATTGTAGTCAATAACATTGAATTCTTTTAATATGCTAGATATGGTCTCGTTCACTAACTTATCTTGAACCTTTATTGTTACACTAAATTTATCCGACTCTTTAACTTCTCCATATTTCTTAAGATCTTGAGAATTTATTTCATTCTCAAAGCTAAGATATATATATTTATAACTCTTAATTTCTTCTTTTATTTTTTTGAAATTGTTATTAAAAACAACTTCTCCATTCTTCAATATTATTAATTCTTCACATAACTCATATATATCTGGGAAATAATGGCTAGTTATTACAACTGTTGTATTTCTTTCTTTGCAATAATTCTTGAGAAAATTTCTAATATTCTTTTGAGCAAGAAAATCCAATCCAATAGTCGGTTCATCTAAAAATAATATCTTAGGTGAGTGTAAGATTGAAGCAATTAACTCACATTTCATTCTCTCTCCTAACGATAGATTCCTTACTGGCGATTTAAGAATTTCTGATACCCCAAGATTTTCAACTAATTCATCTACATTCTTTCTAAACTCTGTATCAGACAGCTCATATATTTCTTTATGTAATAAAAATGTTTCGTAAGGGGAAAGATCCCACCATAGCTGATTTTTTTGGCCTAAAACAACGCCAATTGACTTTAAAAAATCTTTCTTCTTATCATGGGGGTTAAATCCATTTACCAAAATTCTCCCGGAAGTTGGTTTAATTAACCCAACCATTGCTTTCATTAAGGTAGACTTACCAGCACCATTCGCGCCAATAAGCCCTATTATTTTACCTTCTTTTATTTTAAATGACACATCACTTAAAGCCGTAACCTTGACCTTTTCTCTTTTAAATAAACTCTTGAAAGAGTTTATCAATCCTTCTTCAATTTTTACTCTTTCAAAAGTTTTTGATACATCTTCAATTTCAATGATATCCATCTTCTCTCTCCTTCTTACTACTTACTTACCACTCTAAAAACTTCTGCAAATTGCACCCCTGCCTGCATACCCCTATAAGAATTTAACCCCAAAACTCCATCAACCAAATTTAATGTTTTAAGTTGTGATTCGTATTTTTTAATTGATGCTTTTTTCAGTTCAATAAACCTGGTAATATCTTTTACAACCTGATAGTGTTTCATGGGGGTCCATACTTCATACTGTAAACACAAAGGAGCACAATCTTCTTTTAAGAACCCTGATTGACACAGGAATATTGCTTCTGATACAACTTCATTTACTATTCGATGATCCCTATCACTTTCCATATCATGGGGGAAATAAATAAAATTAGGCTTATATACAGAGATTTCGTGAATAATTTCTTCCACAAAATCTAAAGAATACACAAGTGATCTGTCTGGTTTCTTTAAAAATTTAACATTTTCTTTTTCTATCCCTAATGTATTACAAGCTTTTATACACTCGTTCTCTCTATTTGAAACAATTTCATTTAAATCCCCTACACCTCCAGATAAATCTCCTTTTGTAATTATTATTACTTTTATATGTTCACCCTTACTAATAGCTTGAGCAATTGTTCCACCACAACCAATGACTTCATCGTCATGGTGTGGCGCTATAACTAAATGTTTTTTTACTACATCCTTCATTCAGCATCACCTTTATTGAACAGGTAAATCATTTACCTATTAGTTTAATTAAAAATTATTTACTCTGGAGTCCCTATACGAACTGGATACATTTTATTTCCACTAGAAAAATATACTTTTTTAAAAGCGTCTATTCGCACTTTATATCATTAAAATTCTCCCCTTGCTTCCTACATTCATACACCATAAATTCACTATTCCTCCCAAAAGGATTTTTATTGTAATCACCATAAAAATTTTTTATATTGAATCCTTCTATTTCTAAGAGATACTGCATTTCGGATGGTAAAGTATATTTTGCAAGAAATCTAAACTTTTTTTCACTTAAGAAATTATCTGCTATGTCATAAACCTCAAAATAACAAGTGGTTTCTATTATTTGCTTATAATGATCTGCTTTTACGACATCCCATGATTTAACTTTATAATTTTTAAAATTCTCCCCTTTAATGGGACTATTTCCTCCATCACTCACTCTCTTAGAATAAGGAAGAATAGTTGGAGGTGTAATAATATCGAAAACAAAAATCCCGCCTTCTTTTAATAGTAATTTAATATTTCTAAGAGCTAATTTTTGTTGTGACGATGTAAGTAAATATTCAAATACACCACCAGACATAAATATAAAATCAAATTTTCTTTCAGACTTAAAATCTGTAGCAGAAGAAACCTTAAATTCTATTTTATCCTTAATATTTGGTATCTCATCTAACTTCTTACTAGCTTTTTCAATCATTCCTGCTGATATATCAACACTAGTTACATTAGCGCCTTTTTCAGCGAGAATAAAAGATAATCTACCAGTACCGCACCCCAAATCTAAAACTTCATCATTTGGTTTTACCAAACCACTGTAAAAATCAAAAATACCATCAGGTTCTGGGATGATAATGTCGTATAATTCAGAAATTTCATCATATTGTTGCTGCATTGTTTTCCTCCTTAATGTATTTCTTTTTCATATCCCCTATAAAAGGCAATCTGCCAAAATATGAGATAGAAAGCAGTTAAATAACCGTATTTTTTTTTGATATACTTATAGGAGTTAATAATCGACCTCAATTTATTTTTAGGTTCATAATAACCATTTTTTTGTTGTAAAACCCCACGTGCATGACCTACCCCATAATTAAATGAACTTTTCAAATCTTGCTTAATGCTTAACTCTGGATGAATAATTCTTGCATTATCATCATATAAAATCTTAAGACTTGCAGATTTAACTCTAATATCAAAATCATAATCCTCTGTCCAAGATAATTTCTCATCAAAATAATATCCATTTACCTTCGCTAAGATTCCTTTATTAAATGCCAATGGAGGTGAATATGCATTTTTTTTGCAAGTATGTATATGTCTTGCACGTGCAATGATTTTTCCAATTTTGCTGTTAAATGAAAACATCACCCTTCCTTTAGCCAAAGATCCTGCATCTAATAATTTATATAATTTATTGATGGTACCTGGCATAAAAACACAATCTGAATCCATAATTAACACGTTATCTTTACTAGAAATTTCAATTCCATAATTATAAGCTTTCGCTAAATTAGGTGTAGATAATTCCCCAATTACTGCATCGCTAGAATAGGCGATTTTTTTTACTTCTTCTGTTGCACCATTTAAGACAACGACAACCTCTACATTTTCATCAATACTTTTTAAACACTTTTCCAATCTTATATCGTTATAAGCTGGTATTACAATTGTTAGATTCAACATATCTACTCACCTTATTTAAACAATTATCCATACTACTCAAAACTTCATCTAAACAATAAAATTCTCCTGAATCCTTTAACTCGACTAATTTACCTTTATTATTTCTATATGTTTCTATATCTGGGGTTAAAAGAAAAGCAATTCCCAGATCCTCACAAATATCTTTAATTGCAGGAGCCATTGAATATTTTTTTACCGGTACACCATATTGTACTACTACATCGTATGAATTTGATTCTAGGTATCTCCTAATTCTTTGTATCAATACATCCCTATATTCTTTCATCAATTCTTCGTAAATTACTGGATCCTCAATATCTTCCATCCAATCGTATGCACAAAAAGTAGGGTTCATTTGGTATTCATATGGTATAACTCCCGCATTTGATAGAATAATTGGATGAACCATAGGGTATTTATTTGTAACTTGTCTAATTTTTTTACCAATATATGAAAAGTCATATGGTTTAGCCCAAGTACAAACTTGTAAAAAAGCAATTCTTTTCCCCTGAGGCTTTTCGTAATAATCCCCACAAAAATATTCCTGCCATGTATTGAACTCTTCATGATGAATATACTTTGAGCAAGCTCCTCGTTTAAAAATTGGTTCCTCTTTTATTAAATCTAATAGTATATATTCTGGATAGTTAGGATAACTTTTTTTATTAAGTAACAAATCCTCTATCATTCCATCTTTTAGATTAGAATAATTTCTATTTCTCAAAATCTCTCCTCCTTTATTTAAGAATCAAAAATGAACCTAATAAAAGGGCATCCAACCCTGATCCATAAAATGACCTAATAGCATCACTTGGGTTACATATAATTGGTTCTTTTCCTACATTAAATGATGTATTCATAACTGCAGGAATTCCTGTTTTCTGGTAAAAGTTATAGATTGTTTCATAATAATCAGAATTCATATCCCTCGTAACTACTTGAGCCCTTGTTGATCCATCAACATGAACTATTGCTGGAACTAAATGATGTACCTCTTTTTTAACAGTAGAATTTAGCAGCATATAGGGGTTATTTATTTTTTCTTCTAATACTACAGAAGCGTTTTCATCTATGATGCTAGGAGCCAATGGTCTCCATTGCTCTCTTTTCTTAATAGTATTTACTTTATTTAACATATCCCTCCTCTGAGGGTTGGCTATTATACTTCTATTTCCTAAAGCCCTAGGACCGAATTCCATCTTTCCAGAAAATCTTCCTATTATCTTATTTTGAATTAATAACTCGGAGCATTTATCATATTTATTAGAGCCTAATTCTATATATGATAGATTATATTTTTTTAATATATTCAAGATACCGGAATCAGGAAATTCCGGACCGGAATATACATGATCTTCAGTGAACTTAGGTGTTATACCATTTTCGGCAAGAAACCATGAAGCTGCTCCAATACTTACCCCACTATCTGAAGCACCTGGTTGAATGTACAAACTATCCACTTCTGGTAAATCAGCTATAATTCTATTCGCTATACAATTTAATGCTACTCCTCCCGAAAGACACAAATTATCTATTCCAGTTAGATTAATAGCTTTTTTTACAAGCTTAACAATTGCTCTTTCCAAGGCTGCCTGACCTGAGGCTGCGATATTTTTATATTCCATTACTGATGAATTCATTAATAGTATTGAATCTATTGGATTATATTCATATTCAATATAATTAGGAGCAATCTTTGTTATACCATTAATAACTTTTATCCAATCTTTTAATACCGAAAAATATTTATCGTTCATACTAACTGTATTTTCATTTGGTTTCAAAGGATTTTCCAGTATATCAGGAAATTCAAATATTTCTTCTCCATATGAAGATAGGCCCATTAACTTCCCTTCATTATTCCTACCTAAACCTGAAAATACAGTTAATGCTTCATAAAAAATACCTAAAGAATGTTCCAACGGGTATTTTTCTAGTACTTCTATTATATTACCTTTTCCTTTTGCTATCGTTATTGACTCTTCTTCTCCACTTCCATCAATAACTATTATGGTAGCTTCATTGAATCCCGAACTAAAAAACGCACCAGAAGCATGTGCCAAATGATGAGAACACATATGAATTTGAGGATCTTTATCTCTCTTAAAAATTCCCTTCGGAAAAACCTTTTCAAGACAATCTTCTTTGTTAAGCTTCTTTGAATACTTCTCAAAATATAATTGCTCTACATCCCAACCCATAACAATATGATCTACTTCATTTGGAGTAATTTCAGCTTCCTTTAAACAATAAGCTATTGAATTATATGGAATTTTATCTAATGCTTTTTTTTGACGAATAAATCTTTCTTCTTCAGCTGCAGCTATTAATTTACCATTATAAAATAAACACGCACTTGCATCATGAATATCAAAGTCCCACCCATTGACTCCTAAAACATACATTATTTTACCTCGCAGTTAGTTTATATTTTTCTTCTAATCTCATAATATTCTTGCGGAAAAAGGGTTGGTTTATCTATTAATCGGACAAAAACTAACATATCTGTTTGAATATACAAATTATGATATGTATCTTTAGAAAAACCAATGTCATCTAAGTCCTTTTTTATTGATTCTTCATCAATGTAAGGCTCTTCATCCACTTTATAAGAACTTAAATCGTGAATAATTTCTTTTAAATAAAAACCTAAAGATGTCAAGAAATTTTGCAAATAAACCGCCCTATTACCTAATCTTTTAACACTTATATTTAAAAAAATTAAATCACCCTTTTGACCTTTTAATAATTCATTAGCTCTATTTAACCACAAGTCTAACCCTCTACCATCATCTATAGGGTCACAATGTATTGCATCATACTTATTCCTTAAATCTTCCATAACTTCATTTCTAACATCAAAATTATAAAACTCAATATCATCGTTTGTGGATTTAAAATATTCAATCAATTCTTCATCAATATCTCCTACACCTATTTCTCTGTTTTTATATTGTTTAAGGGCTAAACTTGTATAATCATCATCTCCACAAAAAAAGATATTTTTATTAGACGATAACTCTTGATTTATTATTTCAGCTCTCCTCAACGAACTATCCCAAGTAGCTTTAAATTGAGCATATTTTTTTTTGTTTATTTTATTCTCATATCCTGTATTACGAAGAGGGGGTAGTTCATATAAAATACTACTTGTTAACTCTTGTGAAAACCTTATATTATTTTCTATAATTTCAACTAAATTTCTTTCTTTTAATACTTTTAATAATCTTAATGCCAAACTTAAAGTCCCAGTTATTTTGACTAGATCATCTAAAGTATCTACAGTATTAATGGACTTCCAAATTATAAATTCGAATTGTTTTTCACTAATTTCATACCATTTTTTCCAAAAATTCAAAAGTACCCCTCTGTTTTTTAATTTTGGTACTTTATCTAACTCTTCTTCATAGTCTAATTCAATAAATCTTTCATATAATAAAATAATCTTATTTTCTTTCATTCTGTATACCCTACCTTAAAAAAAGTTACATATACAGTTAAACTGCATATGTAACCTCCTTATTTTAAAACTCAACCTAATGTCTTGCCTGCACGAATTAGTAAATCCTCTTCATCTAATTCAAGATCTTCAAGCTCTAACATTTCTTCATGAATATGTTCCTTTTCCATTTCACATTCCCCCCTTATATAGATAAGTGTGTAATTCAAATATGTGCAACAGAGCTGCATCACCAATATTATCATAAGAATAGAATTTTCTGACTAATAAAAAAATTCTATTTATGGATAAAATTTATTCAGAAAATTAAGTAAAATTTTTCCTAATAAAACAGTACCAAGAATAATTATGGATATTTCCATTATTACAATTCATATATTAAGATTTTCAAAAAGCCTAGCATAGAGCCCTTTTTTAGAAATTTTTGTCGATTTTTTATTTATAAATTTTTCGAAAAATATTTTTTTTTGGGGATTATTGGGGGATTTTATACTAGCAAATAACAGTGAATTATCATCAGAATTCTTAAGTTAATGGGCATGGGATCAGCTCCCTCTTACTATGAAAAACGGGCGTACCTTTCTCTATTAAAGGTACGCCCGTCTTTTTTATAGTCTACAACATTAAGAATATGTTACTGTATAATAAAAAAGAACGACAAATAGATTACAATTATGTAAAAAACAAACCATAATATTCCTCATTTATTCTCTATAAATGCTGGCGTTATCCTCTTTTGCTTTCTCTTCTCCGGAAATTATATCCAATTACCCTTTTATTTCTCCTCAGAAAAAAGCACGGTCTATTCCTTATATCATCTAGTATTTTGGCGTTTGTTCTCCCTCTAAAATCTAGGATAAAAAAGGAAATCTTATAACCTATGAATTTTTTTCCAACTTTTTTTCATTACATTCTGTGCTACGATGATTTTGTCAGTCAGACAGGCCGACAAAAATAAATTCTATGTAATAACAGTTTCATAACTTTATACATACGTAGGGGGACAATTTAACAATGAAAAAACGTACTTTACTATCTGTAGCAGCCGCAACTGCTCTTACATTTGGACTAGGAACAGCTGGTGCGAAAGCAGAAACAATGCAACCATCAACAATGAAGGTTCAAAATATTCAGCAATATCCATCATTTATGCAATATATGAATCAAGAAGACTTTCAATCTTTCATAACATCTCTTTTAAATTCAAATCCAACATGGAATGCGGGTGCTTTCCAACAAAGTAACTGTGGACTTTCTGGACAACCAACTTACACAACAATTACAACTCCTTGGGGCAATTTTATAATTGTCAACCCAGTTAACAATAATCAAACAGCGCAGCCAGAAGAAAAACCAGCTGACAACAACCAAGCAGCTAAACCAGAAGAAAAGCCAGCTGATAACAACCAAGCAACGAAACCTGTTAATAAGCCTGCTAACAAACCGGCTGACAACAATCAAGCAGCTAAACCTGCTGAGAAACCAGCTAACAAACCGGCTGACAACAACCAAACAACGAAACCAGCTGATAAGCCTGCTGAAGAGTCAAAAGGTTCATTAAGCGCATTTGAACAAAAGGTTGTTGATTTAACAAATGCTGAACGTGCAAAACAAGGTTTACCAGCATTAAAAGTAGATGCCCAGTTAAGCAAAGTAGCACGTGTTAAATCAGAAGACATGCAAAAAAATCATTACTTCGATCACACTAGCCCAACATACGGTTCTCCGTTTGATATGATGAAACAATTTGGTATTTCATATAGATCTGCTGGTGAAAATATCGCACAAGGACAACGTAGTCCTGAAGAAGTTGTACAAGCTTGGATGAATAGTGCCGGTCACCGTGCAAATATTTTAAATAATGGATACACACATATCGGTGTTGGTTACGTAGAAAGCGGAAACTACTGGACACAAGAATTTATTTCGAAGTAAGACTTTAATCAATGGGGGGCTCCCCCATTGATTATTTTAATTGAAAAGCGGACATGAAAAACCCTTTTTTAGATGGACAAGAGCATCTGGCTGTGCATAGTAGCGGTCAGGGCTTTTTTCTATTCCATTTTGGGATGATCCAGCTCAGTAAATCGACTACTTTTATGTCGAATGTCGTTGAGGAGTCTTTAAATCATGTCGAATCGCCGATATATTGTGAAAAGCGCCGATATATCGCAAAGAACGGTCGATAACGAAAAAAGCTGACTTTAAAAGGCACATTAGTGCCTTTTAAAGTCAGCTTCTATTTATTCATATAAGAATGTAAAACCCGAGAAAAATCATGAGGAAGAGGGATATCTGCTTCAATTTGCTGTTTTGTAATGGGATGCATCATTGTAATATGAGCGGCATGTAATGCTTGACGCGAAAGCAACTTTGTCTTACCGCCATATAAGACATCGCCAATGAGCGGATGACCGAGATAGCTCATATGAACGCGTATTTGATGGGTTCTTCCCGTTTCTAATTGAACTTTAACAAGTGTTATGTTATTTTCTTTCGAGTATTGCATGACCTCATAATGTGTTACAGCATGGTCACCTTTTGGAGAAACACGGCGCCTTGATGCATGGTGACGATCTCGTCCAATTGGAGCGTCTATTGTGCCTCGCTTCTTTTGTACTTTCCCTTCAACAAGTGCCATATATGTCCTCTTAATTTTACGCTCTGTTAATAATCGGTCCATAATTACACCGGCTAAAGCATGCTTTGCAAAGACGACTCCACCTGTTGTGTCCTTATCTAATCGGTGAATGTGGCGCACCTTCGTTTCAATTCCTTGCATTTGCAGGTGAAATGCTACATAGTTTGCTAATGTGCCTGTCCCGCCTTTATTTGCAGGATGTGTGTCTACTTGAATTGGTTTATTCATGATTAAGACATGATCATCTTCATATATAACATCTATATCATAAAACTCTGGTTCTACATCATACTCTTCTTGTATAAACATATGAACTTGCAATTTATCTTCTTCTTGCAGTTGTTCACTCCACCGTTTTCCTTCTCCATTCACAAGAATACTTTTTTCCATACGATATTTGTGTAATAATTTTTTCGGAACTTGCCACTCTTCTTTCAAAATAGAGTCTATCGTTCGCCTTGTCCATTCAGAAGGAACTGTAATTTCACACCATTCTCCCATTTTCTTTACTTTCATATTATCACCTTATTTCTAGTCATCTTCTTATTGTAACGGAAAATTGCTTCTTATGCATAATGAAAGACAGTCCGCAATTGAACTGCCTCTCCTATTACGCACGAAGCTTTTTTATTTCCTGCAACATTTCATCCGCTTTTCTTTCATATGATAAATCTTGAAAAAATTCAGCTAACCGCTTGTAGTCATTGTAAGCATCTAATAATTGGTCAATCGTTTTATGATTATTTTTTTTCAGCGGTGTTTTTAGTTTAACAGGATAACGGTATTCTCCCATATCACGAATTTTATAATACTCTTCTTCTACTTGAATCACTTTCATAAGCTCAACTTCTTCTGCATCGAGTGTATATCCATCGAACTCGCGCAGTAATTCATAAATAATATGTGGCTCTTTTGAATAAAAACCTTTTTCTAACCGATAGCCGACAATGCGATACATATGCCCATCATTTTCTGCAAATTGTACAGTATCATT
Source organism: Bacillus sp. 491mf (assembly GCF_900112415.1). Taxonomy (GTDB): domain Bacteria; phylum Bacillota; class Bacilli; order Bacillales; family Bacillaceae_G; genus Bacillus_A. Next base: position 28,226 of record NZ_FOLV01000002.1, on the reverse strand, counting down.
CAATTTAAATTTAAAATAACGAAACATTGCCTTCCCCCCACTCTTATATGTAATCTCCTTATCTCATACTATTCGCTAAAAGGGGGGCAAGCTATTCATATAAGTAGCTCTCACCTACTCGATGAGAGCCACTTATTAATGCATATTTTTCTGTTTCTTTTTGCGAAATGGAAGCCACCAGTTCCACTCGCCAAACATTTTCATTAAACTTGGTACAAGGATTAATCGAATAATGGTTGCATCAAGGAATATGGCTAGCGCAACGCCAAGCCCCATCTGTTTCACTGGCAAAATATCAGTAAAAGCAAATGCACCCGTAACAACAATCATAATTAACGCAGCTGACGTAATAATCCGGCTTGTTGACACTAATCCTTCTAACGTTGCATAATCGTTATCTCTCGTCTCTTCGTATAATTCATGAATACGCGAAATAAGAAATACTTCGTAGTCCATACTTAATCCGAATACTAATCCAAAGATAAAAATCGGTAATACAAATAATACAGAGCTTTGTTCTAATCCAAAATGGCCTCCTTCAAAAAGCCAAATGACAATGCCTATTGTTGCACTTAAACTAAGTACATTCATCACGATTGCCTTAATTGGAATCAACAGCGAACGAAAAGCTAGTAATAATATCAAAAATGTTGACGCAAAAATAACAGACATCCCCACAACAACTTTGTCTTTAATTTCATCTTCTAATTCTTGCTGGAAAGTTGTCATTCCGCCTAAATAATAGGTTACACCTTCTGTTTTATAGTTTTCTTTAAAATCTCTTACCCATTGCTTCGCTTTCTCTGTTCTTGGCAATGCATCTAAAACAATTCCAATCGTTGTTTTATTCCCTTTCACATACGCCTCTAATGCCGGCTCTATTTGGGCACGGTTTGGCGATTGCAGCGTTGCTGTCAATTGTTCTGCCGACATATTTCCAAGTTGTTCATATAAATTTTTCACTTCATATACATCTTTATCATTCTTTAGCTTCTGCACAACTTTTTGCAACGTTTGTAAATTCTCTTTTTCTGTTACATTTCCTTTTGTCTCAAGGACAAGCGTCACATCTGCATGAGTTTTCACCGTTTTATTAAATGCATCTTCATAACGTTCAAAGGCAATACGTGCCTCGCTTTTCTCAGGTAATGCTTCTACACCAGGAAACTGTAAATCCGCACCGCGAAGCGGCAATAAACAAACGATAATGAATGTAAATACAGCAATCGTCATCACAATTGGATATTTCATTACGAACTGTGCAAATTTACGCCACATCGGTGCTGTGCGCTTAACATTTTGGTTCTTTCCTAATATACGTTTTCCCATTAAAGCTAACAACGCTGGAAGCATCGTCAGTGAAAATAAAATACTCATGATTACGACAATCATCCCGCTAATTGCGACAGCTTGAATATAATCAATTTTGAAAAAGAACAAACCGGACAAACCGACAAATACACATAAACCTGAAAAAATAATGGCGCGTCCTGCCGTTTGATAGGTAACCATAATCGCTTCTTTAACAGAGCGATGTGCAAGCTCTTCTCGGAAACGATTCACAAATAAAAGAGCAAAATCAATAGATAAAGCAAGCCCAATCATCGGCGCGACGTTCAGTACAAAAATAGAAAGTTCCTTTTGTTCTCCGATAAAATATAAAATCCCCATCGTACTAATAACACTTAGCGCTCCATTTAAAATAGGCAAAATCGATGCAAACAAGCTACCAAAAGAAAGTAATAGCACCAAAAACGCAATTGGCAACCCAATCATTTCGGCTACTTTTAAATCATTTTGTGTTCTCGTATTAATTTCATCATTAATAATCGGATATCCAGTTGGAGATATTTTGATCTCTCCGTTACTTTCTTTTTGAATATCCTTTGCAAATGCTAATGTTTTTTCCTGCCGCTCTTTACTTGTTTTCCCGGAAAATAAAATGGAAGCATAAGCAATATCTTCCTTCATCATTGTTTTATTTTCGATCGGCTCATGAAAAGACTCATAAGTTTCTTCGCTTTTAATTTTTTTTACGACCTTATCAATTCTCTCAATAAACTTTTGCTGAGATACGCCTTTCTCCTTTTGAAAGACGAGTAACAATGCATCTTGCGACTGTTTAAAATCTTTGTCTAATATCTTTTTCGCCTTTTGATAATCTCCCTGTGTTTGAAACCCATCTCCACCTAATACACTAGGAAGCTTCGGTGCAAATATGCCAAGTAGCGCAGCTAGCAATATTAATAGCGCAATCGTTGTATATCGAAACCGATATAACAAAGCGCCGATCTTCCCCCACATATCTACTTTATGTACAGTTGTTTTCACAGAGCTCACCTACTCCTCTTCTCATATTCTTTCTCTTAGTGTATCATATCCACTCTTTCGTTCATGAAAAAAGCTACCCTTTCATCAAAAAAGGATAGCTTTTCTTAACGCGCTGAATAAAAACGGTGTAAATAAATAGCGATAATAAGTAAGACACCGCTCATACAATAACCTGCTAACACATCAGTTGGATAGTGTACGGATAAAATGATCCGGCTTAGTCCAATTAAAACAATACATACACTGGCTACAATCGTTATAAAGTATTTTGCACCTGCACTTTTTACATTTACTGCGATCATATAAGCAAGAAATCCATACGTAACAATCGATAACATCGCATGTCCGCTTGGAAAGCTATATCCAAGCGCATCTAACGCCTCGTTAATAGTTGGACGATCTCTTTTCACAATCGCTTTAATTCCTTTATTAATAAGATGTGTACTAAGAATGGAGAGAGGATATATGACCATTGCTACGTAATAACGTTTCTTCCAAAAACAGAACAGACTTACCGATAATACACTTACAATCCCAATTCCAGAACCGAGTTTTGTCATATAACGAAAAAACGTAAGTGACGATTCTGTTTGCAGTCCTGTTACCATTCCTTTCACATACATATCGACTGTCGTTACACCGCCAGAATGTACTCTCCACAAAGTGATGCTAAATGCACAAAGCAAAAGTGCGATGCATACAATCTCATACATATGTAATTTCTTTTTCGACATTCGGAACCTCCTGCTATAAAAAAGCGCGATTTCCGCTAAGAAATCGCACTTTTTTTATTACTTTTCTTTTCCTGTCTTCAGCTCTGTCCAGTAACGATCATACTCTTTTAATTTTCCGTTCACATCAACAAGCCATTCTGTACGATCTAGCTCTTCTTTTGTTAGGAAAATCATATGATTGTTTTGATACTCTTTACTGTGAAGAGTACGAGCCTTTTCATTTGGATTACTATATCCAATGGATTCATAGTTTTTCACGCTGACTTTTGGATCCATTAAGTAGTTAATAAATTTCTCTGCAAGCTCTTTATGTTTTGCACCTTTTGGAATTGCTAACGTATCTGCCCAAATTGTACTGCCTTCTTTTGGAACGACGTATTCAACATCCTTATTCTCTTTTGCAATATATGCCGCATCTCCGGACCATACCGTACCGATCCATGCCTCTTCAGTAATAAATTGTTGTTTAATATTATCTGTTTCAAACGCTAATAAATTTGGTAATAATTTTTGAATATCTGTAAAAGCTGTTTTTAACTCTGCATCATTTGTTGAGCTATTTGAAAAACCATGTTTTTTCAGCCCCATGCCAAGTACTTCACGAGAATCATTTAATAATGATACGTGACCTTTATATTTATCATTCCATAAATCATTCCAGCTTGTTGGCGCTTCTTTTACATATTTTTTATTATAAGCAATGCCCGTTACACCCCATGTATACACAATCGAATACTTATTTTCCGGATCAAACGGAGGTGTTTTAAAGTTTGAAACAAGATTCTCTACATTCGAAATGTTCTTTTTGTTTAATGGCTCTAACAGATCCATTTTTGTCATTGTTTTTACCATATAGTCAGACGGTTGAACTAAATCATACTTTGCTCCGCCTGCTTGTAATTTCGCAAGCATCTCTTCATTACTTGCATACTTATCATAATTCACTTTCACATCATACTTCTTTTCGAAGTCTTTAATAACTTGCTCATCAAAGTTATCAGCCCAGCTGTAAATATTTAATTCTTCCTTCTTTTCGCCGCATCCTGCTAACACCCCTGCAGCAACTCCGAAAGTAAGTGCTGTACTTGCAGCTACTTTCAACCATTTCATTTGCATTCCCTCCTAGTTTGAACTTCATCATTCATCTTTTACTCGTTGATTTATCTCGATTGGGTGGGCTTTCCATCAGTGGGGGAATGCCCCTCCACTGATGGAAGTTTCACTTTATTATAACGGAAGATGGCCGCCTGTATTTTCCTCTCCATCTGCACCTTTGCTACGGAACATCTCAGAAGCGAGCATTAATCCGACAATTACAACAATCAAAATTGTCGACAATGCATTAATTTCAGGCGATATACCACGTTTTACCATACTGTAAATATACAGTGGCAATGTTGTTGATCCTGGACCTGATACGAAGAAACTAATAACAAAGTCATCAATCGATAATGTAAATGTCAATAATGCCGCTGAAATAATACCTGGTGCTAACCCCGGAAGCGTTACATAGCGAAATGTTTGCCACGGCGTTGCCCCTAAATCATTTGCTGCTTCTTCTAAATCGCGCCCCATACCGGAAAGTCTTGCTGATAATACGACAACAACAAATGAAATACTAAATGTAATGTGAGCAATAATAATTGTCATTTGCCCAAGTTCAATACCGAGTTGACTAAACAAAATTAAAAGCGATAATCCCATTAAAATATCTGGAATGAGAATTGGTAAATAAACAAGTCCGTTAATTGCACCTTCAAAACGATATTTATAACGATGTAAAGCAATTGCGATTAACACACCTAACAGTGTAGAGACAATTGTCGTGACAACTGCAATCGTTAAACTGTTGATAAGCGCATCAATTACATCCTGTTTTTGAAATAAATCTGTATACCAATGAAGTGTAAAGCCTTTCCACTCCGCATTAATACGTGAGTCATTAAACGAAAACAGCATAAGTACCATCATCGGTAAATAAAGAAACAATAAAATTAGCCAAGAATAAGTGACTAAAAACTTTTTCATCTTCGTTTATTCCCCTCCGTTTCCATAGTTATATACTTTCGTAGCCCGATAATATAAGTAAATTAACAGAACAGAGAATAACACAACAATCATAGATAACGCTGACCCAAACGGCCAATCACGTGCACCTAAAAACTGATTTTGAATCACATTTCCGATTAATGCAACTTTCGAACCACCCATAACGTCTGATACAACGAACATACCAATAGACGACACAAATACTAAAATCGATCCTGTCGCAATTCCTGACATCGTCATTGGAACTGTTACATGCCAAAATGCTTTAAGCGGCGTTGCACCTAAATCATATGCCGCCTCTAATTTTCTCTTATCAAGTTGTTCAATCGCTGCATATACAGGCAAAATCATAAATGGTAAGAGTGAATATACCATCCCTAAAATAACAGATGGTGTATTGTACAGTAAATTTAAAGGCTCACTAATAACACCTAACTTCAGCAATAAAGTATTGACAAGCCCTTGTGAACGTAAAATAACAATCCAAGCATATGAGCGGACTAAAAAGTTAATCCAAAATGGGATTGTAGCAAGAAGCAGTAAAAGTGAACGCCATTTACGATCAACAATCGTCACCGTATAGGCGAAAGGATATCCAATTAACAAACAAAGTACTGTTGTAATAACGGCAACTTTTACTGTTTCCCATAACGTCTCCATATAGAGCGGATCAAATACACGTCCAATATTCTCTAATGTAAATTTCATCTCAACTGTTCCATACGTCCCGCGCTGGAAAAATGAAAAAGCTAATACAAACAATAGAGGCGCTAAGAAGAAGATAAGCAACCAGACAATTGTCGGTAATGCAAGTAATTTCCCTTTTTTCAATTTAAGGTCACCTCATCTTCTTTCTCCCAACCTATAGACACATTGTCACCAATGTTCCACTGCATCGCTTCGTCTGCACTTTGATACGCCATAAACAACTCGCCTGTTTTCTCATCGCGAATATAAAGCTTTTCCATATTTCCGACAAATTCAATATCCTCAATATGACCAAAGTGATAACCCTCATTAGATGACTCTTCCACGGAACGTATTTTCACATTTTCCGGGCGTACTGCTACGTATGTTTCCCCTGTTTGGACAATATTATTTTCTCCAATAAACGTTGCAACGAACAACGTTGCTGGCTTGTGATAAATTTCTTTTGGCGTTCCAATTTGTTCAATATGACCTTTGTTCATAACCACAATACGATCACTCATGCTCATCGCTTCTTCTTGGTCATGCGTCACATAAATGAACGTAATCCCAAGATTTCGTTGTAAGTTTTTCAACTCACGCTGCAAATCTTTTCGAAGCTTAAAATCTAGTGCTCCTAGCGGCTCATCCAATAACAACACACGAGGATTATTCACAATTGCACGTGCAATCGCTACACGCTGCTGTTGTCCACCAGAAAGTTTTGATGGTTTCCGATTACGGAATTCTGTTAACTGAGTTAAACGCATCGCTTCCTCAGCACGTTCTATTTGCTCCGCTTCAGAAACCTTTTGCATCTTTAATCCAAAGCGAATATTCTTCTCAACATTCATATGCGGAAATAGTGCATAATGCTGAAATACTAAGTTCATATGACGTTTATAAGGCGGTAAATCGTTAATCGTTTCTTCATCAAGCGAAATGACACCTTTTGTCGGTTTTTCAAAACCAGCAATCATACGAAGTAACGTCGTTTTCCCACAACCACTCGGACCAAGAATCGTTAGAAACTCGCCTTCTTTAATGTCTAAAGAAAGAGCCGGAATAATAACTTGATCCCCAAAATGTTTTTCTACTGCTTCGACCTTAATAATATTTTTCATCTTCTCTTCCTATCTACCTCATATTTTTGATAATCATAAATAACCAAGTATTCTATATATACTACCTTTGTTTTATTCTAAACAAAAACGATGTTTCATCACATAATGCGAACGTGATGAGTGGTGAATGAACGTCCGCCACTAATAGAAGCTTCACTTTATGTAATATGTTCAGTTTAATTTTACACGGTACACACCTTGAATAGAAAAACCCCTTCGTGTTGAAGGGGATTTTATCCTACGGACGCACCAATTGATAAACACCATCATCATTTTAACAATTTTCGAATGAATTTTAAAGCACTTTTTGTAGAAGAATAGCGGATTTTCATATCAAATGCTGTCGATTGAGATAAAATGCTTTTATAATGTGAAAATATTTGAAAACTCTGTTCTCCGTGATAACTCCCCAGTCCACTTTGACCAACACCACCAAATGGTAAATACGGCGTTGCTAGATGATATACAACATCATTAATACAACCGCCTCCATAGGAAATGGATTGTGTTACTTGCTTTTGCAAATCTCGCGATTCAGAGAAAACATATAATGCAAGCGGTTTCGGATGGCCCTGAACAGTTGCTATCACATCTTCTATCTTGTCATACTCTAATATTGGTAAAATTGGACCGAAAATCTCATCTTCCATAACAGCATCATTCCATGTCACATCTGTAAGAAGTGTAGGTTCAATTAATAGTTTATCTTGATCATAATTCCCGCCTACTACAGCCTGACCATCTTCTAAAAATGACCGTAATCTTTCAAAATGTCGTTTGCTCACGATCCGAACATATTTTTCATTTTGCAATGGCTGTTCTCCATATTGTTCATGCACAGCTTTTCTCATTTCCTCTATAAATTGATCTTTAATAGAAGAATGAACGTATACATAATCAGGTGCCACGCATGTTTGCCCTGCATTTAAAAATTTTCCCCATACAATTCGCCGCGCTGTAACATCAAGCTTCGCATCTTTATGTACAATGCATGGACTTTTGCCGCCAAGCTCAAGGGTAAGAGGCGTTAATTGTTTTGCAGCTGCCTCCATAACAATTTTCCCAACTCCCACACTACCAGTAAAGAAAATATAATCAAACGGCTCCTTCAGTAAAGCTGTGCTCACATTGGCGTCTCCTTCCAACACTGCAACAAACTCTGGTGGAAATAACTCCGTTAACATTTTTGCAAGAACGCTAGAAACATTTGGTGTTAACTCAGAAGGTTTCAAAACAACTGTATTTCCAGCCGCAATCGCGCCAACTAACGGGGCGACCGCCAGTTGAAACGGATAATTCCACGGGGCAATTATTAACGTTACGCCATACGGCTCCGGAATAATTTTCCCTTTTGATCCAATATGAGTCATTGCCGTTTTCACACGCTTTGGTTTACTCCATTTAGAAAGATTCTTTAGCATAAAAGAAATTTCTTTTAATGTATAGCCAATCTCTGTTGTATACGATTCATGCTCTGATTTATTTAAATCCAGCTTTAGCGCTTCAAAAATTTCAGATTCATAGCGCTGAATACCTTCATATAACGCGCGTAGCTGTTTCTTTCTTTCCTCTATTCCTCTTGTTTTCCCGCTATAAAAGTAGGATTTTTGTCGTTTTATAATAGAAGCAATCGTCATAAAACTCCCCCCTTTACTTCATCATATATTATAATACATTTCTTGTTTCTTCTTATAGAAAAATAAACTGATATGTAAAATATTATTTTTTATGTTCCAAGTGCTTTTCTGCTTTTTTTCATAGAGTGACTGAGTAGTTACTATGTTTCTATAAAAAAAGCTGTTGAAAGGAATCCCCTTCAACAGCTTTTCCATTATTAACGATATAAACGAACTGCACCTGCAGAATTATCATCTGCTTGTCCAACTACTTCAAATTTCAATCCAAGTTTCGGTAATTTGCGTCCTGCATCTGGGATTAATTCGTTCATATACAATTTAGAATCATCAAACTTCGTTACACCTGGTAATCCTTTGTAATCAAATGTTCCGCGTGATGGAGATACAACTTTCCATGCTGGCGCTTGGTTAAAGGAGAACGCAGCATCTGCAATTTGGTATCGTGTACTATTTTTAACAGATGGCTTACCATTTAACGTTCCAACAATTGCCTCTGGGTGAGAGTCAACAACTCCTAAGAAACCTTCGCCTGGATGAAGACCAACCCAGTTATCTGTAAAGCTAGAGTCTGCATACCATACAAGAAGCCCCGTATTATACTGTACACCGTTGCTATATTTTAACGCTTGGTCAGCACCAGCATAGTTTCTCCACTCTAAATAGTAGTTATTTTTCTTCTTATCAAAACCGTTTGCTACAACGAAACCGTTTAATTTTAATAGTGTGTCACCTTCTGCATCATCAGAGAACACAACATTTCCATCGACAGTTAATGTCGCATTATCAAGAGTAAAGCCGTTCGGTGCTAACCCACCGTCTGTAATATATTCGAACACTAATTTTACTTTTTGACCTTTAAATTGGCTTAAGTCATATGACTTATCTACCCATTTACCATCTGTTGTGTCTAGACCACTTTTCACATTCTTTTCACCAATTCGATCCACTAACGTTTTCTTACCATCTTCTGTCACTGCATGTACTTCAAGGAAATCATAATCAGTTTCAATTTCATACAATGATTTGTAATCAAACTTCGTATTTGTTGCTTTTGTTAAATCAAACACTGGCGTTTCTAATGTCGTATGAAGATCGTCGCCTTTTGTACTATAGTAATATTTCTTACCAAATGCAGGCTGAATACCTTTTACATCTTTGTCTGGTAAATTAACGCGAATTAGACCAGGACGAGCTGATTTCGTTACACTTTGATCTAAGTATGTCGCAAAACCGATACCGCGATTTAATTTATCATAATCAACCTCTACAATGTTCGCCCAATTTCCGCCAATGTTCTTTTGAAAGAACTCTTTGTTTTGCGGAGAGAAACTTGCTGGCGTTGTACCTGCAATTTTACCTGCCCAGCTGCCGCTCATAACAGACCAAGAGTTAATCGGCTCACCTGATCCAGAATACTTCGTATCATACTCATCTGGAAGACCTAAATCATGACCAAATTCATGCGCGAATACCCCAACTGCTCCGTCCTCTGGCTCAATTGTGTAATCGTACGCTGCCATTTTACCGCCCCAGTTATCAACTTTTGCTTTTGTTCCTTCAATTGGATATGGGTTTCCAAGGTTCCAGCGATGTGACCAAATTGCGTCATCACCTAATCTACCACCGCCTCCATCTTGACCAACACCAGCGTGAATGACCATTAAGTGATCAATAAGACCATCTGGTTCATTTTTATTTCCGTCTCCATCAAAGTCATATTGATCGTATTGGTCAAATTCAGATAAGTCCATACCGCTTGCTACAGCTGCATCTAATGACTCTTTTACAAGATCACGAGGTCCTTTTGGCCCCTTATTATCATGACCGCCATCACCAGCATCTGCACCATAATCCGCTGCTTTACCTGGAACTGTTAACCACTTTGTTACTTTTCCATCGACTGAGTAACTACCGCCTGATTGCTCTTCATAATATTGTTTAAATGTTGGAATTTTCGAACCATCAAAGAGCGTAAACGGCTCATCACCAAATAACATTTTTTGATAATGTTCTGGAGTAAAATCGTTTGCATACATATAACCTGGAACTTGATCAATATTGTTATGTTTAAAATCAGCATACTCTACTAGCAATACAAGTACTTTATCTTTGCGAACATCACCATTATATTGTTTTTGCTTCGCTGAAGAAGTTGGTACTTTTCCGTTTAATCCACCTTTAACTTGCTCTTGCCCAGCTACTGGGCCACTAGCTGGCTGATCTGCTTTTTCTTTCATATCTGCTTTTGCATCTTTCACTTTTTTCAAAAAGTCAGAAGCTTCTCTCGAGACACTATCCCCTGCTGCTGGCTCTTTCCCAGCATTTTCGCCTTTTTTCTTCTCTACGTATTTTTCAACAGCTTTTAATGTGTCTTCTTTCGATGCAGACTCACTAATTACACCGCGCTTCTTGAGCGCCTCTGCTAGACGATCCTCTTGAATTAAATTTTCGTCAATTGGGCTTAAAGTTCCTGCATTAGCCGGCGTTGCCGCATAAATAGATTGACTGCCAAACCCAAATGTGCAACTAAGCACAGCTGTCGCCGCAAGCGTAGACAGCACTTTAAAAGGCTTTTTCTTCATCCCTATTCCTCCCCAAATCAAAATACATACTAATATTTTGATAATAAAGAAAATTCTATCAATTTGCAATATAATGTCTTAATTTGTAATATTTTTGAAAAAATCCTATACTCCGTATGATTTAATATTAAAACTTATTAATTTATAGAGAATATCTTAAGAAAATATTGATAAAATTTGCTAAAAATATTAAAATTTTTGTAGGTAATTACAAAATACTTGTCCTGCTTTATAAATTTTTTTAATATATATAAGCTTTATGTTTTTTTACTATTATTAGTGCATTTTTTAGTTTTTTATTTTTTATAACCGCAATTACTAGGGGGCGTCATTTGTGCAAATGGAGAAGAAAGAATTACTTGATTCAGAATGGGTCGATTTATTGTTGGAAGCTTTAGATATGAATATAACTAGTACGGAAGTATCTGAATTTTTGAAACATGAAAGTCAATAATCACAGAGCTAACCAACATTGTTCTTTCTAAACAAAAGTGTGTTATAATATAATACATCTTAAGTCGAATACATACAGTATGAAAGGTGCGCTAATATGATTGGAGAACGTATCAAACGACTGCGTCTACAAAGAGGCATCTCCTTAACAGAACTTGCCGAAAAAGCAGGCGTTGCAAAGTCATATATTAGTTCCATTGAACGAAACTTACAAAAAAATCCTTCGATTCAATTTCTCGAAAAGATTTCTAGCGTTCTGCACGTTCCTGTTGATGTACTCCTTCATGATGAACCAACTGAGGAACATGCAATGGACTCTGAGTGGATAAAACTTGTTAAAGAAGCCATGCATTCCGGTATTTCAAAAGAGCAATTTCGTGAATTTTTAGAGTTTAATAAGTGGAAACAACAAAAAAAATGACGCAGACAGAGCGCTTTCTATGAAGGTGCTCTTTTTCTTTATATTATAAAAAGATATTCAGACACAAAAACAGGGTGTGGAGAATGTATTCTCCACACCCTGGCTGTTGAAAGGAATTCCTTTCAACAGCTTCTCCATTATTAACGATATAAACGAACTGCACCTGCAGAATTATCATCTGCTTGTCCAACTACTTCAAATTTCAATCCAAGTTTCGGTACTTTACGCCCTGCATCTGGGATTAAATTGTTCATATACGTTTTAGAATCATCAAACTTCGTTACACCTGGTAATCCTTTGTAATCAAATGTTCCGCGTGATGGAGATACAACTTCCCATGCTGGCGTTTGATTAAAGGAGAACGCAGCATCTGCAATTTGATATCGTGTGCTACTTGCAACAGTTGGTTTACCATTTAATGTTCCCACAATTGCCTCTGGATGAGAATCAACAACTCCTAAGAAACCTTCGCCTGGGTGAACACCAACCCAGTTATCTGTAAAGCTAGAGTCTGCATACCATACAACAAGACCTGTATTGTACACTGGACCACGACCATGTTTTAATGCTTCATCTGCACCAGCGTAGTTTCTCCACTCTAAATAGTAGTTATTTTTCTTCTTATCAAAACCGTCTGCTACAACGAAACCGTTTAATTTTAATTTTGTTTCGCCTTCTGCATCATCAGAGAACACAACATTTCCATCGACAGTTAATGCAGCATTATCAAGAGTAAATCCATTTGGTGCTAAACCACCATCTGTAATGTATTCGAATACTAATTTTACTTTTTGACCTTTAAATTGGCTTAAGTCATATGACTTATCTACCCATTTACCATCTGTTGTGTCCATACCATTTTTCACATTCTTTTCACCAATTCGATCCACTAACGTTTTCTTACCATCTTCTGCCACCGCATGTACTTCAAGGAAGTCATAGCCAGTTTCAATTTCATACAATGATTTGTAATCAAACTTCGCATTTGTTGCTTTTGTTAAATCAAATACTGGCGTTTCTAATGTCGTATGAAGATCATCGCCTTTTGTACTATAGTAATATTTCTTACCAAATGCAGGCTGAATCCCTTTTACATCTTTATCTGGTAAGTTAACACGGATCATACCAGGACGAGCTGATTTCGTTACACTTTGATCTAAGAATGTTGCATAACCAATACCTTTATTTAACTTATCATAATCGACTTCAACAATATTTGCCCAATTCCCACCAATTGTTTTTTGGAAGAACTCTTTATTTTGCGGTGAGAAACTTGTCGGTGTTGTTCCTGCAATGTTACCTGCCCAGCTACCGCCACTCATAATAGACCAAGATTGAATTGGCTCACCTGCACCAGAATACTTCGTATCATACTCATCTGGAAGACCTAGATCATGACCATATTCATGTGCGAATACGCCGACTGCTCCGTCTTCTGGCTCAACTGTATAGTCGTATGCAGCCATTTTACCGCCCCAGTTATTCACCTTTGCTTTTGTTCCATCAATTGGATGTACTTTCCCAAGATTCCAGCGATGTGACCAAATTGCGTCATCACCTAATTTACCACCGCCTGCTTCTTGCCCAACTCCAGCATGAAGAATCATTAAATGATCAATAATACCATCTGGCTCATTTCTATTTCCATCTTCATTTATGTCATATTGATCAAATTGGTCAAATTCAGATAAATCCATACCGCTATCTACAGCTGCTTTTAATGCATCTTTTACAAGATCACGAGGTCCTTTTGGTCCTTTATTATCATGACCGCCATCGCCAGCATCTGCACCATAATCCGCTGCTTTACCTGGAACTGTTAACCACTTTGTTACTTTTCCATCAACTGTATAACTGCCACCTGATTGCTCTTCATAATATTGTTTAAATGTTGGAATTTTCGAACCATCAAAGAGTGTAAACTGCTCATCACCAAACAGCATTTTTTGATAATGTTCTTGATTAAAATCGTTTGAATACATATAACCCGGTTCTTGATCAATATTGTTATGCTTAAAGTCAGCATATTCAACTAGTAATACAAGAACTTTATCTTTGCGAACATCACCATTATATTGTTTTTGCTTCGCTGAAGAAGTTGGTACTTTTCCGTTTAGTCCACCTTTAACCGGAGCTTGTCCAGCTGCAGGTCCTCCAGTTGGTTGACCTGCTTTTTCTTTCGCATCTGCTTTTGCATCTTTCACTTTTTTCAAAAAGTCAGAAGCTTCTCTCGAGACACTATCCCCCGCTGCTGGTTCTTTCCCCGCATTTTCGCCTTTTTTCTTCTCTACGTATTTTTCAACAGCTTTTAATGTGTCTTCTTTCGATGCAGACTCACTAATTACACCGCGTTTCTTGAGCGCATCTGCTAAACGATCCTCTGGAATTAAATGATCGTCGATTGGCGTTAAAGCTCCTACATTAGACGGCGTTGCTGCATAAACAGATTGACTACCAAATCCAAATGTGCAACTAAGCACAGCTGTCGCCGCAAGCGTAGACAGCACTTTAAAAGGCTTTTTCTTCATCCCTATTCCTCCCCAAACCAAAATATGTACTAATATTTAGATAATAAAGAAAATTGCATGAATTTGCAATATATTCTCTAAATTTGTAATACTTTTGAAAAATTACGTATTTTCTATATGATTATATATATGGATAAAATGATTATTTTAGAAAATATTAATAAAGTAGAGTTTAATACGTGGAGACAAAAAATGATGCTGGAAGAGTGCTTTCTGTGAAGGTGCTCTTTTTCTTTATATATAAATACAACTTGAAAAAACACTTTTTTTAGATGCTTGAGAGCGTCTGGCCATGCTTGGAGCGGTCAGGGACACTTTCTGTCACAGGAAATGTGAAAACAAAGCGAGAGTAGGTCATGTTTTGTTATGCATAGCCGTGACCTATATGTTAGAAAACCAAAATGTATTTATATATAATAAAAAGCGGAAGGAAGCCTTCCGCTTTTATTACATTATTTATTTCTCTTCACCTTCAGTTTGTGAAGCATTGAACGTCCATTCTAAATTCAATTTGTCGCCTTGGAAGATATTTTGGTCTTGTCCATTATCTTCGAAAACGAATTGCACCCATAGATAATCCTCTGAACCAGCTTTTAAGCCGCCTTCTTCAGCCCATTCAGGAGCAAATACATCTTTTGCAACTACATCTGGATCTGCTTTTTGCAGGTCAGCTAATGTTGTTTCATAAACTGGCTCGCTTTGTTTATCCCAGTTCCAGATAAACTTTACTTTAATGTGCTTACCAAAATCTTCACCATTATTGTCGCCTTTGCTATCAGTTACTGAATATTTAGTTGCTAGCTTTACATCTTTGATTGCTAATGAACCATTATTTTTTAATAAAAATTCTTTTTTCACAGAATCGCCTGGTTTTAAGTTGTCGATATCAACGATTGTTTTTGGATTAAGCTCA
The DNA here is from genome assembly GCF_900112415.1 of Bacillus sp. 491mf. Taxonomy (GTDB): domain Bacteria; phylum Bacillota; class Bacilli; order Bacillales; family Bacillaceae_G; genus Bacillus_A. The sequence continues at coordinate 12,767 of NZ_FOLV01000002.1, read as the reverse complement.
AGATCTAATGTACCCGCTGCAAACGTATTGTTGGATACTTCTTTATCGCTAAAGAATGCAAACGTTCCTCCACCGATTAAAGATAACCCTAATGCTGCTGATGCTACTCCCATGCCTAACTTTTTCTTAAGACCCATTCTAAATTCCCCCAATTCTCTTTTTATTGTTAGCTCTTATATAAATAAGAGATGTAACTAATAAAATAATTGCTTCATTTTAACGTAATCGTGCCAGTCTACTTCCTATTATCTCTATGTATGTTCTTTCATAAGCCCTTTGAATTCATTATAAAGAACAAGGGCGTATTAGAAAAGTGTCAAATATTAAGATATTCCCACTTTTTTCATCGTTTAATTTATCAATATTCTATTTTTCGCTATTTTTCTAATTTTTTCTCCCCTTTTATCTAGAATAGTCAAAAAATAAAGAAAATTCATTCTGTAAAACTTAAAGAGTTCAACAACATTGTATTCTATCACAATTCAAATAGATGTGGAAAACAATTGCTAGTATCCCATTCTCATATCTCTATTTATGGATCTCTCAATAAACTTACTTCTTTCCTCATAGGTAAAACCACACAGGTTACGTAAAATAACCTAAGGTAGCTCCTTCTTCTAACAAGAAGAACTACCTTAGGTTACCATTACTTTACTCTCTAATTCTTTTTCGCCATAATAATATTGCAACTATAATCAATCCACTTCCCAATAAAATTAACATTATATCTCCATACAAACTCCCAGTACTAGGTAATTTATTTTGTTTTACATACGAGTGATCTAAAGTCCTATCAGTATTACCATTGCCTTCGTTTCTATTCGATATATCATTCTTTCCACTATCTGTTTTTTCTACTATATCGCGCGAATCTTCTGCATAGAAAACAAATTTCATATTTACCTTTAAACCTTGATAATCATTTCCCAATTCTTCAGGGAATCGAACTATACATTGTAACTCTTCGTTTTTCCCTTTTCCCAATATACGTTTTTCTTTTTTTGTAAACCCACTCAAACTTCCTTTATATAACAATTGGTCCGAAGCCCTAATCTCTAGCTGCAGCGCATTATATAATTTAACTGAACCTTCATTAAATTCTGAATTTAAAAAGTAAGAGAAGTCCTCACCCTGTTTATTGCTAACATGAATACTCCTTTTCTTCCAATCTCCTGGTTTCATGTCCACCACATCAAATAACATTTCATTAGGTGTCAAACTTAAATCAATTTCCTGACGTTCCTTCGCCTGTATTTTCTCCATATCCATACAAATTCCAACAAACAGCACAATAACACAATAAGTGATCAAAACATACCAAAGTTTTTCGCGGTTCATACACATCCCTCATATAAGCAAAAATATGTTAGAAAAACCCTATATAGAAAAAGGTGGGACTATCCCACCTTTTAGAAAAAAATTATCTTTCTTCTCCCTCAGTTTGTTCTGCTTCGAACGTCCATTTCAATTCAAGTTTATCCCCTTGGAATTGGTTTTGATCTTTACTATTATCTACAAATTCATATTGTACCCATAGATAGTCTGAATCACCATGCTTTAAACCGCCTTTTTCTGCAAACCAGCTACCAAAAATACTTTCTTGAACTGCATCTGGTGACATTCCTTTTAAATCTGCTAATGTTGTTGAGAAAATCGGCTCGCTAAGCTTATCCCAATTCCAGAAGAAGTTTACACGAATATGTTTTCCAAAGTCTTCTGTATTATTACCTTTTGCATCTATTACTTTATAGTCCGTTAATAATTTAACAGTTTTGATATCTAAACTACCATTATTAATAAGTTTAAAATCACGTGTCATCTTATCCCCAGGCTTAATATTATCAACATCAATAATTTTTGTCGGATCTACAGCAAGGTCTAAAGTACCTGCTGCAAATGTATTATTTGAAACCTCTTTATCGCTAAAATACGCAAATGTTCCTCCACCAATTAAAGATAATCCTAATGTTGCTGACGCTACTCCCATACCTAATTTTTTCTTAAATCCCATTCCATATTCCCCCTAAAAACACATTATTTTTTATGTTAACCTCTACAGTTGTAGAAGGTATAACCTCAGATAATAAATCCTTTTCATAATGTTTTTCTGGTTGATTAGAAATGTATTGTCTCCGCTTTGCTGTTTATGATTTCACCTGTTCTTCTTGTTGTTTTTGCTTCACTTGTTCTTCTTGTTGTTTTTGCTTCGCCTGTTCTTCCTTTTGTTTCTTTTCTTCATCAATTTTCTTTTGTAATACTTCATTCATCTCATCTATTTTTTGTATACTTACTTGTTGTTCAATATTATTTTTTATTGCTTTAATATTTGTAAAGCCGTTTTGTACGTATGCAAATACATCTTGACTTGCCTTCGTATTGTCAGCTTTTACAGTTTCAGATACTTGATTATAATATCCTTCAATCTCTGTATATATTTTTTGTAACTCTTGTTGATCTTGTACAAGTTTTTCACGCTGTTGTTGCCAATTCACCAAAACTTTCTCAATTTGTTCTACAGATGTACTTTTCTGCGCGTCTTGCATCATATTTTGATATATTTTTAAAATCTCTAATTCTTTTAACTGTGCTTCTTTTACACTATTTTCAACTGTTTTTGGAAATACGATCGCAGCTGAAACGACAGACTCTACCTTTTTTTCATTCAAAAACTTAGCTTCTGTAGTTCCTATAGCTGTTGCTCCCATATAAAAAGAGATAGAACACATACACGTTAATACGAGTGTATTTTTAAATCTCCTGGATACTTTGTTCATGATACCCTCTCCTGTCACGTGCATTGTAATTCTTTATTAAGAACCTTACATTTACATTATAGTGAACTTAAAAATAAAATGAAAGACAATTTAAGATACAAAAAACGACAGATCCACGACTTATTTTTACATTATATGTAAAAAATTGTCTGTACTAATTAAATAAGGTTTATCACCAAAAAACGGGGGTGACATATAGATAGATGTACACTCCACTCCGAGTGGACGCTTTCCGCGGGCGAGAGCCAGCCTCCCTCGACAAGCCTGCGGGGTCTCACTTTCCTCGCTATTCCGGCAGGAGTCGCCATTCTCCGTTCTGTGTATTAAAAATGATTCATTTTCAAAAAACAACCCCAAGTTATGGTGAAGAACCGTGAATAAAGAAAAAATGGTACTTATTAAACACAAGTACCATACTTTACAAAAATATTATAGTTACACAGATCCTCCTACATCTGCAGATTTATTTTTCTTTTCATTATCAATGCTACGAATTGCACTAAAAATAGAAACTGCTGAATACCCAAGTAAACATATACCTGGAATAATTAAAAGTAAGGCAGCTCCTGCTTTTGAATTCGCATACCCCAACAAATATCCCACATAAGGAACAGTAATATCTGCATATTTTCCAATTACATTTTCAGCAAGAACCGGCTTTAAATCAGGACCATTATTATTGTCCCCTTTTGTTTCATAAGCCACTTTTCCATTTACATCTTTCACATCAATAATGCGGTGAGTCACAATCTTATTATCTTTCTCTTTAAACGTAATAACATCACCTTTTTTATACTTTGAACCATCTTTCGTTGGTTCAATCGCAATAACAGACCCTGTTAAAAACGTAGGTTCCATTGATCCTGATAATACCGCTTTGAATTGGTATCCCATCACCGTTGGATCGCCGCCACTCGCCTTTGACGAAATAACAACAAACGCTAAACTAACCATAATCATAAACAAAACAAAAGAAATGATATTACTCATTACTTTCCATACAAACTTCATCTGTTTCCTTCCTCTCATTTATTTCGCCTTTATATAAGTAAATCGCAAAAAACATTCCTATTCGGTATTCTTTTTACAGAACTCACAATTATATTATAATGAATATTCAAAAAACACAATAAAAAATAGGCAAAATACATTTGCCTATTTTCATCGCGACAACATCTTCTGTCTTTTACGATTCCAAAGAAATACTCCGATACTAAAGATAATAAGAACAGCTGCACTAATACCAGCTATTAACTCATACGAAAAAGTTGATTTTGTTATACTAGTCTCTTCCGGCTTCTCAAACACAACATCTGCTTTTGAAAGAACGTTAATACTTTCTATCGTTTGATCATTTTTCTTAAGATCGACAGTCCCAATCACATCACCGCGGCGAAGACCCGTTTTATATAAATGTACCTCATCAACATGCTTTTCTTTAAAAACAGCTTGTACATTTTTCGCTTCACCTTGTTTCATTACAAGATCAACACTTCGCTCAAGCTCACCATCTACTGATTTATTCAAGTAAAGCATTTCCTTTGTCCAATTGTTTTTATCTAACACTTGCTGCTTTGCAAATTGCGAAAATCCATAATCAGCAAGCTTTCTCATATCCTCATAAATTTCAGGTTTTTGTGAAGCCATTACGACATTCACAATACGATTTCCATCTTTCTCATTCATTTGGACAAGCGTATTACGCGCTTCATTTGTAAAACCTGTTTTCCCGCCAATGCAAAACGGATTTTCAAAATATTGTCCTTTATTAAAAATAGAAGCAGTTTGTCTTGACGTTGTAACATTTGTTCGCTTCGTATTCATAGCCTTCATAATTTCTGGATGCTTCATCGCACCTCTTGTAATCATTGCCATATCATACGCCGTTGTATAATGATTCGGATCATGAAGACCATTTGGCGTAACAAAATGACTATCCTTTGCCCCTAACTGCACTGCCTTCTCATTCATCATCTTCGCAAAATTTTCTGGACTTCCTGCCACATGCTCCGCAATCGCATATGCTACATCATTTGCACTTAACACCATTAAAATCATAAGTGCCGTATCACGATCTACCGTTTCCCCAGCCTGAAGTTCAATTTGATAATTACTTTTCTCTTGTTCAAGAGCTTTTTGAGAAAAAGTAATCTGCTCCCCAGGTTGTACATGCTCCACTAACAAAATACTCGTTAACACTTTCGTCATACTAGCCGGAAAAGCACGCTGATGTGCATTTTTGTCATACAAAACATCACCTGTTTTCGCATCCATTGTAACCGCAAACTGCCCGAATACTTCCGGCGTTGGTACATTTTCGGCATACAACTTAACAGGAGCAAGCAAAAATAAACAGCTCGCAATAACCAAAGCCGAAATTTTCTTGAAATTCAACATACAATTCTCCCTTTTCTTAACTCTCTATATATACGTTAATTAATTATCGAAATCAAAATGGAACACGATACTCTTTATTCACCGTTTTTCAGTATATCATAATTTTACAAAAAAATACATCATATCAATATAGCAAAATAAGGAGGAATCATTCCTCCTTATCTTCCTCATCACTTAAGAGATCTCTAAATCTCTTATTAACGTCCTCTTCCATTATCTCATCCGTTACCCCAATAAATAACCAACCCTTTGATACAATCCACTGTAAAAACTCATCTGCAAATTCATCATGAGACACATTTACATCAAGAACTGCTCCATTAATAGCAATTGTTCTATATCTCGGCACAAACATTTTAAAATTTTTTCTTACCATTTCCGCCCCTTCATTCATATATATATTTAGAAATAAATCATTTATTCCTCTGTATATAATATTAATAGAATGGTAAAAAATGAACTCTTCATATGCCCTAAAAACTACTATATAAACGAAAAACTTCCTTCTATTTAAGAGAAAAAGAGCCTCTGACCACATATAAAAGTCTCGCATTTACTTGCTGTGCTGCTTAATATATTCATCGTAAACAGGAACCTCACTCCCATCTCCAGCTTTCGCACTATTAAAAACATAATTCACATCAATTCCATTTACTTTAATATCAAGGTCGTGGACAATACGATGTGCATACCTTAAAGCTTGCGTATCATGATGCTTCACTGCAATACTATGTAACTTCTCAGCTCGTTCCAAATCGCCTTTTAAACCATCATTAGACAAAGAAACAGCTTCCTTCAACGTAACCGCAATTAATTCAAAAGAACTTCTAGACTCGTCCCATGACGGGCTATTCACATCTTCATATTTCTCATACTTCTCCCAGCCCGTTATATTATTTAAATCACTATGTATCGCTGTTATTTTTTGCGGAACATTCTTTGATAGATCTTCTTTCACTTGTTCAGCCTTCTCAACCTTACTTTCTTGTTGATCCGTCTTATAAAACAACTGCAAACCACCTAATATTACTCCTACTAAAACAAAACCTCCAACAACAAACACAATCCCCTTTTTAAACATGATGCTCCCCCTATACATCAATCTCTCATTTTTCTCATAATATTACATTTGCTAAAAATCACTATTTTTTTACATTATCATGTATACCCACATGTAATGATATAAAATGAAGTACAACACCCTTCTAATTATTATTCGAAATATTATAAATAAAAAGTCTTGTAGAGTTCCTATTATTTCATTTATAATAGAAACCATAAAATAACAACGATGTTTATCCATCATTATTTCATCATGATCCCGTAGCTCAGCAGGGAGAGCGCCACCTTGACAGGGTGGAGGTCGCTGGTTCGAGACCAGTCGGGATCATTACTTTTTAAGAGACCGTATCCTACAAGGGTTTGTAAGTGTTAAGGTTTTATCCTTTGCACACCAAAAATCACCCTAGTGTTGCGGTCAATTACTTTTTAGGGTGCAAGTCATTCACGTCTTCTTATACGGTAAACCAAATTACCGATATAGGGAGGCGTTTTATTTTGTCCAGAACGGGTAAAAGAGGCAAAGCAACGTTAGGCCGTACAAATATTGAGGTTACACAGGTTGAAACTTACACATTCCAAGAGTTATTTAACATTTATATATTTGCAAAAGAAGCAGAAGGTCTTGCAAGAAGAACACTTGAAAATAAGAAGGGGTATTTCTTAGTATTTCACCGATATTTAGAAGAACGTCATGAATACGTAACGCCTAATACACTGGATACTAATACTATTAGAGAGTTTTTATATTACTTGAAGAATGACCACATTAAGCATAAAAATAACCATTGTGTTAAGGAAGAATATAAATCCATTGATGTCTCCGTTTCTTATATAAAGACTATCATGAAACATCTGAAAGCATTCTACAACTTTCTCGTCGAAGAGAATTATGTACATTTAAATCCTTTTACAAAAATTAAGTCATTAAAAGAAGCACAAGATAATATAGAAGCATTATCCGTTGATCAATTAAAAACTTTACTTAAACAGCCAAATCAACGAACCTATGCAGGATTCAGGGACTATGTATTAATGATGTTACTTGCTGATACAGGTATGCGGATTAGTGAAGCGTTAAATCTTCAACAAGAGGATATTGATTTTAAAACGAATGTAATTGAGTTAAAAGGTACTAACACAAAAAAACGTAAAACTCGATATGTACCTATGTCCCAAAAGACTAGTAAGCTACTGCGTGAATTACTAGTTGAAATTGAGGAATTTGATACCCTGCATATATTTGCTACTGTTTATGGAAATACCATTGATCCTGCACGTTTTAGACAAAGATTAAAAATATATGGTGATAGTGCAGGAATTAAGGGGGTAAGAGTCTCTCCTCACACTTTCAGACATACATTTGCAAAGTATTATTTGCTTAATAATGGCGATGTGATGACTCTACAAAAAATTTTAGGGCATTCATCAATTGAGATGGTTAGGAAATATATTATAATATGACAAATAAAGATATTATAGCTCAGCACAATAAGCATAGTCCGATTAATAATTTATAAACTAAAGAGTGATCAAAATGTGCACTCTTTTTCAAGACATTATCCTATGCAACAAATAGAGTTTTAATTGTCACTTTTTCGTCATCAAAACACTAATTTGTTTGATAAAAAAATAGAGAAGCAGATGTATTTATATACACTGTTTAATATATGAATTAAGTAACCTAAAAAATCCTATCAATCTTATAGCTTTTCTATATGGGTATTTCACACGTAAAAAATAACGTTTATTAACATTGTTTCCCATTTATCTTATATGGTAACGATTTTTAATTTAGATTGCAGAAGTAGTAGAGTTTATATTTCTATTCACCGCATAAGTTACTATATTTAATTACGCACTACCCTATTTCAAAAGAAAAAGACATCCTTTACAAGGTGTCTTTAATGTTTAATAGCATCAACAGTAATATTGATTAACTGTCATAATTTGTCAATTATATTAGTGAAATTGTCAATTAGTTTAGGTAACTTAGTAGAAATTTCATCCATATTATTGAACGATTTCATTGTTAACATCTTTTTCATGCCAGTGGTAATAGAGTTCCCAAAGGATTTAATCCGATTTTTTTTAGGCTGTTCTTGTTGAAGTGTTTCCTCTAAATCACTAAGATTTTCAGCCATTTCTTCTTTTTCTTGAATTGTACTTTGTTCTAAAAACTCTTTAAATTGGTTGATAATTATTTTTAATTCTTCCAATTCTTTGTCTTGACTTGATCCGAGATTGACTGTTTGTTGTATATTACTGCTTTCATAGTTTTGTTGTATTCCTGTAACTGTGGCATTAAAATTATTATTTACAGTTATAGTTCGTTTGGAACTGTCAACTTGCTTTGACATTCCTACAAAATGCTCAAGCCTTGCAGCAAGATTATTTAAATCAAACATATCTCCAGCCATGTCACTACCTTCAGCATATAATGTCTCTACCATTTTAAATGTAGCATCACCGTATTCCTTATTTGGATACTCTCTCCATATTTTCCTGTGATGACTATGTTGCTCATGAGCATTTGCACCCAAGTTTTTCAGTAATCGAATATGATACTCTTTAATTTCAGAATATATTCCATTAATAACCTCTTGTAAGTCATTAATTGCAGTATTAAAGTATCTTCTTAAATCATAGCAACTTGCTTTAAAATCATAATCCACAGAACTCCAATAACCTATTTTTTCCAATTCTTCGATTGTAGATTTAAATATATTATCTGAATCCCTTAAAAATTCAATCCATTGTTCTAGATCAATTAACATATCTGGTAATGACTGATTACTATAACCCGTGCTTCCTATCACTAAACCTCGTACCATATTAACACCTCTAATTACTTTAATTTTATTATAACAAACTTGCAACTATCTCCCCTTAATATCTGATTGAAAGCAATCTGTATTAAAGCAAAGAAAAAAACTTTATTAGTGCCTATAATGCTTAGTCAAAGTAACAATAATTTTACCTTACTCACAGTCTAAATTTCACCGTTTGTTCCTTACATTTCATAATACAGTCCGTACGGCTCATAGAATTGTTATAAGAACATGATTAGAACAATGGCACTTAATTTCTTCTCACTATTCACATGTGAATACATTTCGTAGTCTATAAATATTCCCTATTAATAAGTTAATCTTTTTATAAACTAGTTTAATTATATCATTAAAGACGGAAACAATATCCATTTTATCTCCATCATACAATGTCATAGGCACTCTCGTGATTCTTCATTAAGAATAAAACAAAAATACTCTGGAACAACGTCTAAGATATTAAGTATAATCTCCACTGTCCAACTTTTAAAATGGATAGGCTACACTGAACTAGACAAAAAAATTAAGGTCAAGTAGACTACAACTAATATATTTGAGGAGAATCTACTATGACGAAAAATAAAAGAGAAAGAAGAACCTTTACAGCAGAATTTAAACACCAAATGGTTCGACTGTATCAAAATGGTAAACCAAGGAAAGACATCATTAAGGAATACGGACTAACACCATCATCATTGGATCGATGGATCAATCAAAATCATACGTCTGGCTCATTTAAAGAGAAAGATAATAAGACGGCTGAACAACTAGAATTGGAAGCGTTGAGAAAACAAAACAAACAGCTTCTTATGGAAAATGATATTTTAAAGCAAGCGGCGCTGATACTAGGACGAAAGTAAAAGTAGTGAAGAATAACCTACATAAATACTCGATATCAGCAATGTTTGATGTCCTACAATTACCAAGAGCAACGTATTATTATGAGGCAAAACAAGCACAAGATACAGTAGATGAATTGTCACCACTCGTGAAAGAAATCTTCCGAGAGAGCCGTCAGAACTATGGAACACGAAAGATAAAAGTGGAATTAAAGAAGTTAGGATATGTGATTTCACGTCGCCGTATTGGACGAATCATGAAGAACCAAGGTTTAGTATCTCACTATACGATTGCACAATTTAAACCGAAGAGAGTTAGCTGTAATGAAGAAAAAATTTCAAACGAGCTCGATCGTCAGTTCAACCAGAAAGAAGAACTGACTGTAGTCGTAAGCGATTTAACATACGTCCGTGTGAACAAAAAGTGGAATTACGTATGTTTATTAGTTGATCTCTTTAATCAAGAAATCATAGGACATAGTGTAGGCAAAAAGAAAGATGCCGAGCTTGTTTCACAAGCTTTCGCAACGGTGAAAACAAACTTGAATCGGATTACCTTATTTCATACAGACCGAGGAAATGAGTTCAAAAACAAGCTGATTCACGATACGTTGGAGACCTTCAAAATTAAGCGTTCATTAAGTGCGAAAAGCTGCCCATACGATAATGCGGTAGCGGAAGCAACCTACAAAATCTTTAAAACAGAGTTCGTTCGAGGTCGTCATTTCGCAAGTTTAGAAGAATTGACCTTAGAATTGAACGACTACGTAAACTGGTTTAACAATGTTAGAATCCATGGAACACTAGGCTATTTGAGTCCTGTTCAGTACAGGCAGGAACACCTAAAAAAAATTGTCTAGTTTCGTGTTGACATACCATTCTCATATAATAGGATACAAAATAGAGTAAAAGTTAGTATACTCCCTCTAATACGTATAGCCGCAAAACAGTATAAAATACAGTAGGCAAGCGATAAATAATTTCGTAATACCTACATTACGTATAAATAGCTAAGAGGATAAAATACAGTAGTATTCGATAAAAATTACATTCTATAAGGTATAGGTAACTAACGAGGTAAAAATTAGTAGTTAAAACAAAAAAGACTACTCGAAAGTAGCCTGTTATAAATTATCCTTCATATGTAGTATATGCTATTCTTTCCTTAAGGACTTTTTCCACCTTTTCTTGGAATATTTCTAGTTGGTTAGCATATTCTTTCGCTTCTAACAATCCCGAATCGACTAATTCCTTTTCTTTAGTTAGGCGATAGTACTCATCTTGATAAAGTTTATAGAAAAACTCTCTTTCACTAGGTAAATAAGTCGTCCTAAGTTGCATTAAATCTCTTATAATAGATTTCATTAAAGCTTCACTATAATCATTATAAAAGTTGTTCGGTTCTTCAGTATAAAAACTAAATTTCTCCATTATTTCTAATTCTTTTTCAGACATTTTTAGACCTTCAGATTCAGAACTTACGGAAGACTCTCTTAAATCTTCTATCTCTTTAATTGCAATCTCACTTACTTTTTCCCTTAACTGGCCTTGTACTTGATTCATAAACTGTTCACTTTTATACATGTAAAAAGAAACGTCTGTCTCTCTTCTAAACTCATTTAGCAGTTCAATACGCGGACCAATTGTTCTACCTTTTTCAATTTGCCACCAATCTGGTTTCACGTCATCTGTAACAAAAATCATTGATTTATTGTCATTTTTTGCTTTATCTATAATTTGCTTCCAAACAACTAAATCTCCAAACTTATCTTGATAAATAACACCGTTATATTCTTTAGTCTGATCTTTCTTATCTTTTTCATCTTCGAAACCAGGTGGAAACTTCTTCTTGTAGCGGTCTTCTCCCTCTTTATAAATCTTCTCTAATTCACCTTGTGTATATGAATTGCCTATCTTGTTTTCATACAATTTGTTCAATGAATCTAAAATACTATCTTCATTGAGAAAATTAGGATGTTGTTCCTTATCCTGTTTTAAACCAGCAATAATTTCATCAAACGAGTCTTGCATCTTCTGCGCTATGACATCCGTATGTATTTTCGGGTGTCTGCTGTTAAATCCTTTTTTAAACTTTGAAATAAACTCTGTTGCTTGCGAATCTATTTTTCCACAAATATTATCATAAGCTATTTGTTGCTCTAAAATAACGTTCACCCTATTGGAATGAAACTCTAAACCTACTTGATAAGGCATCCATAATCTATCACTGATTTTCTCTAGTATTTCTAGTAACTTATTTGCAGTAGGCTCCGAGTATCTATATAGATTCAACAACACATTTGCATCTATTACAAAATAACAATTATCAAAAATATTTTTAAACTCTTCTTGATTATATTTATAGAACTCAGGAAATACCGTTTTCATGAGAACCTCCAACCTCTAAGATATTTATATATCAATTCATAACATATAAAGAAAGAATTTTCCATCAATATCAACTATCTAACTAATAATGAATGATATTTTATAAATAAAAAAAGACCGTCGAAGAGTGGTCTTATCCCTGTCAAGTAGACAATATAAAAAAACTATGCAGCTAGTGCGTGTCTAAACTCAATCGGCGCACGCTGATTGAGTTTAGATTGAAATCGTTGATAATTATAATAGTAAATATAATCTTCAACGGCTTGTCTTAATTCACTTTCCGATTTACACTGGTATAGATACAACTTCTCTGTCTTGAGGTGCGAAAAGAAGGATTCTACACAGGCGTTATCTAGGCAGTTTCCTTTGCGAGAGTGGCTGCCTTTTATGCCATATGCTTCTAATCGCTTGTTGTATGCATAAGACGTATACTGATAGCCTTGATCCGAATGGAGAACGGCTTCAGCTACGTCTTTTTT
>NZ_FOLV01000001.1 GCF_900112415.1 Bacillus sp. 491mf | reverse complement strand
GAGAAGGAAAGAAAAATACAGGTAAAAGTCAGAGAGATACCTATTACTTTGATATAGAAAAATGTAAACGATGCCCTTTTAAAGAAGGCTGTTATAAAGAAGGCGCAAAATCAAAAACGTATTCAGTCACGATCCACTCAACAGAACATAGTAAACAAAAAACTTTTCAAGAAAGCGAGCTGTTCAAAGAAAAAGCAAAAGAGCGCTATAAAATTGAAGCGAAAAATAGTGAACTCAAACATAGACATGGGTATGATGTGGCATCTTCCTCGGGTCTTATTGGCATGCGAATGCAAGGGGCGATGGCCATATTCGCAGTTAATTTAAAACGAATTATGACATTATTAAAAGGGAAACAGTAACAAAAGTATAGAGAGAAAGGCGACCTTTCGTTCAAAACTGAACGAAAGGTCGCCTTTTTTGTTTTACATATGTTTTATGAGATGAAAAACGGAAGTTTTTCAGTGGCCTCTATATGATAGCTGAGACCTTTTTTTCCTTACTTTTGCAACTGACTTTCTATAATATCTTGTGTATATTTCGTTAATTCTTTAATATCCATATTTTCATATTGTTCTGCTGTAATTGGTTTCGAAATTGTGACTGTTGCATGCGCAGGCTTCATTCGATTGCCATTTGCTTCAAACATTTTATACGTTCCATCCAATGTTACAGGTAAAATTGCTACACCTGCTTTTACAGCAAGATGGAAACTACCAGCCTTAAATTCTCCCATTTTATTACCTTTACTACGAGTTCCTTCTGGGAAAATAACGATAGAATGCCCTTGTTTTAACAGTTCAATCCCATCTTTAATGGCCTGCACCGATTGACGGCGATTTTTGCGATCCATAAATACACAATTCATCATTTCCATCCACGTTGGTACAAGTGGAAACTTTTTAATTTCTGCTTTCGAAACGAATCCAATTGGTTTGTTTAAATAACCTAGTAAAATAGGAATATCCATGTCACTTTGATGATTACTTACAACGAGTACCGGCTTATCTTGTGGCACATTTTCTAGTCCATTCACTTGTACTGTTGATCCAACTACTCGAATCATCTTCTTGCCGAACCAATTTGTTGTTTTATACACCAACTTATCTTTCTCTTGCGGTGATAATGTATGTAACTTTCCTTTTATACGCCACATTCTTGGCGTAATACCAATTACAATTAAAATTAAGTATAAAATCTTAAAAACTGTTTGAATCATATAGAACCCCCACATATTGTCATTCCGTTTTTTATTATACTAGACAAACGCAGGAAAAAGAAGAAAAAATGTCCAAGCGACAAGCGTTTGGACATTTTTCATAATATAATAGATTAAAATTGTTTTGCTAATTCTTGTGCTTTTTCAATAGCTTGTTCTTTAATTTCATGTGCTTGTGCAGGGTTTGCACTCATACCTTCTACTGCGATATACTCTACATCCGTTACACCCATGAAGTTTAACATCGCTTTTAAGTGGTTACGACCAAAGTCTACTCCCGCGTATGGACCTTCAGAATACACGCCGCCTGTCGCTTGGATATGAAGAGCTTTTTTGCCTTCTAATAAACCAATTGGACCATTTTCAGTATATTTAAATGTTTTACCTGCAATTGATATATTATCTAAGTATGCTTTTACAACCGGTGGATAGCTTAAATTCCACATTGGTGTTACAAATACATATTTATCTGCGTGCATAAATGTTTCTAGGTTTCCGTTCATTGCCGCAATTTTTTGTTGTTGGCTTTCACTTAATGTCTCAAATCCTTCTCCTGCACCAAGTTTGCCCCAAGCGGCAAATACTTCGCCATCAATTGTAGGTACGCTTGTATGGAATAAATCAATTGTTAACACTTCATCTTGTGGATTTGCTTGTTTATAAGCTTCAATAAACGCTTCTCCTACTGCCATACCAAATGATACTTCTGCTGGATTTGGATTTGCTGTAATAAATAATACTTTTGTCATGTTCATTTCGCTCCCTTTTTCAACATATCTTTAATTCGAGATTTTTAACAAAAAAGTAAATCACTTATCTTACGTAAGTAATAATACCTAATATACGATTTCTTGTCAAGAAAAATAGTTGCTTTTTTTTAGTAAGTAAATAACTATATAAAAAGGAGTTGTCTCGCTTATAAACGAGACAACTCCTTTTCGATTACTATTGAAACACATGCTTTACTTTCTCAGCCGGAATACTACTTCCGCCTCTTCCTTTTACATCTTCAATCATCATTGCAATAATCATATTTGGAGAATTTGCATCAAATGCAACAAACCATCCTAACTCTTTTCCATCAGCATCTTTTGATTCTTTTAATTCAGCTGTTCCTGTTTTTCCAGCAAGTGTAATACCATCTAATTTTGCAATCTTACCTGTTCCTTCTGGATCATTCACAACTTTTATTAAAGAGTTTTTCAAAATATCATTGTTCTCTTTAGATACCACTTTTTCTTTCCACGCCTTTACTAGCTTATCATCTTTCACAAGATGCGGAGATGGAATATTCCCTTCATTTACAATTGGCGCATACGATAGTGCAACGTGTAGAGATGACATTAAAACTTTTCCTTGACCATATCCTGTATCTGCAAGTTCAATATCACCTTTTATGCCATCTTTTGCGATTTGCGACGTTGCAAATCCATATTCAATTGGTAACTTTTCACCTAATCCAAATTTCTTCGCTTCTTCTGTAAATTTATCTTTACCAATTTTCAATGCTTCTTGTGCAAAATAAATGTTATCGGAATACATCATTGCTTTTTCAAAATCTACTGGATTTGCATCTTTTACTCGCGTTACATAATAGTTACCCCAAGAAGAATCTTTTGCCCATTTTACACCATCAATTTTAAGAGATTCTTTCGGGTCAAGTGCTTTTGTTTCAAGACCAATTGCTCCTGTAATTGGTTTGAAAACTGAGCCCGGTGCGTATACTTGTGTAAAGCGATTTGTCATCGGCTTTTTCGGATCATTGTTTAAAGCTTCTCGCTCTGCTTTCGCTGACTCTCTCATATAAACATTCGGATTGTATGATGGACTACTTACAAGCGCTAATGTTTCCCCTGTTTTCGGATGGACTGCTGCACTTGAACCCGCTTCTCCCTTCATTTCCGCATAAATTTTTTGTTGTAAGTTCCCATCAATTGTAAGTGTGATATTTTCGCCATCTTTCGCTTGTTTTTTAGCAAGCTCTTTTAATTCTTTTCCTTTTGCATCGGCAATATAAACACGTCCGCCTTTTTCACCACGGAGTTTTTCTTCAAAAACATTTTCAAGACCTGTTTTGCCAATCGGCTCATCAGCCTTATAGCCTTTTTCTTCTAATTTTTTCAAATCCTCTGCATTTACTTTACCCATATAGCCCGTTAAATGAGCGGCAGCTTCTCCTAAAGGATATGTCCGAGCATTTACTGTACGTATCGCTACACCATGCATTGAAATATAATCATTTTCATTTGCACCTTCTGGTAAAATAGAAAGTGGCACATAGTAACTTGGTTGTACCCACTTCGCTGTTAATTTCTTTTCGATATCTTCAACTGACATATGTAATAATTTCGCTAACGTGTCTTTCGTTTGCTGTGCTGATTCGCCTAATTTCCCAGGTACAACTCCAACTTCTGCACCTTTCCCATTTGTAGCCAATCCGCTTCCATTTCGATCATAAATTTCACCGCGCTTTGGCAAAAACGACTGAACAAGCACTTTATCATCTTGTTTCATAGTTGGAAAAATAAATGATGGATTCCAATCCACTTTCCAGACGTCCTTATCTCCATCTTTTTCTTTCACAAGTTTTGCCTCATTTTCAAATGAGATTTTCCCACCAATTGTATCCATACTAACTTTAAAAGGTACATTCGCATTGTCTTTCTCATCTTTTTTGTCTTCTTTTTTCGGTTCTGCAGCAACTTTTAAATTTTTCACTGCAATTCCTGTATACACATTTTCATATTTCTTTACAAAATCATCTTTTGAAATGGACTGCTTTGCCTCTTTTGATAACTGATCATACATTTTATCAAACTTTTTGTCATTCCATGCTTTTACATATGTATCCATCGCTTGTTCTGGCTTCTCTTCTTTCCCACAGCCTACTACTAGTAGCAATGAAAAAATAAGAAGTATTCCCCATATCTTTTTCACATTTTTTCCTCCTTTATATTTCAATACTATCATACTATAAAAATCCAATTTTATAAATTTAATCCAACAAAAAAAACGACGCACTATGCGCCGTTCTTTATAATACCATTATAACATTCAGAAATTTTTTATATAAGACTTTGTTTTTATTTTTTCTTTTCTTAATATAGAATCAAAAAGGAGTGGATCTAAAATTGTGGCATGTGCTTAGAAAAGATAGGAATCTCTGTATATACTTTTTGGGGAGATTTATTTCTAACCTTGGGAATCATTTCTCATTCTTCGCACAATCTATTGCAGCATACATGTTTACTAATACTTTATCTTCAGTCGGTCTCCTGTGGATAATCCGCGGTATTGCAAGTTTACTTACTATTCCGTTAGGCGGTATAGCCGCTGATTTGTATGGCGGGAAAAAGATTATATTATTTACAGATATCGCAAGTGCGGCTACTTCTTTTTGTTTTATTTTTTTAAATCCATCAAACTACATATGGCTTTTACTTATTCTTTCCTCTATTTCTCAAATAATCAATCGCTTCTTTGATCCAGCGGCAAAAGCTTCCTTTAAGCAAATTTCATCTCAAACACCGCTACATATTTCTAACTCATGTAATGCAATATTAGGACAAATTACTATCATATTAGGGCCACTTCTTGCTACAAGCATTTATACAATAACAAATGGAAATTTACAATTTTTATTTATTCTAGATGCCATTTCTTTTCTTGTTAGTTTTATCTGTATTTCCTTTGTGCAATTTGGAGCACAAGAAAAGCAACATCAACTGCCTTTCCACATAAACGCCCTAAAAGGATTTCAATACGTCTTCATGAATAAAAATCTCTTATATATTCTCTTATTCATGACTCCAATTGCATTTAGTGGAAAAGTTTTTGAAGTGTTAGTGCTAGAACTGAGTAACCGTTATTGGAGCACGATTAAACTTGGGAGTATGGGAATATATTTAGCAGTTTTTGCTTTTGGCGGTATACTCGGAGCAATGCAAGTATCAAAATACCGAGAACAACTAAACAATAAGAAAGCTTATATGAAATTCATAAGTATTAGCGGCATTTTATTTTTTTTATTAGTTGTTCCTTCTTCAGCTCTTAGCATCATTGCGACCTTTTTACTAGGCATTACCTTTAATCAAAGTGTTGCATTGGCACAAATCTACATTCAGCAGTCATGCGAAGAACAGTATTTAGGGCGGGTATTTGCAACATGGACCTTACTCGCTGTTGTGGGCGGAGGAATAGGAGCTTATTTATCTGGACTACTACATGATATCTTTAACTTAAAAACAGCCTTTTTTGTAACAGGATTCTGTATGCTACTTCCTCTCTGCATTACTTTACTAAAGAAATTTCATCGCCGCCAACAGCAAAAGAAGATTGGTATGTAACACACCAATCTTCTCTCTCTTATTTTCTTCTACCATACACATGATAAGCATATGTATATGGATTTTTCTCATCTGTCACGCCTTGTATTACAGATATTTCTTCCCACTCATTATCGTTTATTTCTGGGAAAAATGTGTCACCTTCAAATACCTCTTCAATTTTAGTAATATACAAGCGATCGGCAAAAGGAAGCACTTCTTTAAAAATTTCTGCACCGCCAATTACAAAGAGTTCATCAATCATTTGCTCGTCCATTTTCTTCACGTCATCAATAGAATGAATGACTTCACAGCCTTCCATTTTATAATTTTGATTACGGGTTAAAATTATATTTGTTCTGCCAGGTAATGGTCTGCCAATCGATTCAAACGTTTTTCGTCCCATAATAATCGGATGACCCATCGTTACTTTTTTAAAGTACGCCAAATCTGCTGGAAGATGCCAAGGTAATTGATTGTCTTTACCGATTAGTCGATTTTTATCCATTGCTACAAGTAATGAAATCATATTTATCCCCCTATTTTTATTTACACAGCTACTGGTGCTTTAATTGCTGGATGTGGATCGTATCCTTCTAACACAAGATCACTCATTTCAAAATCAAAGATAGACTTCACATCTGGATTTAGCTTTAACGTTGGGAATGGACGTGGTTCACGTGCCAATTGTGTTTTCACTTGTTCAAAATGATTTGTGTAAATATGAGCATCACCAATTGTATGAACGAATTCTCCTACCTCTAAGCCACACTCATGGGCAATTAAATGTGTTAATAAAGAATAACTCGCTATATTAAACGGAATGCCAAGGAAAATATCACCGCTGCGTTGATATAACTGACAAGATAATTTTCCGTCAGCCACATAAAACTGGAATAACGTATGACAAGGCGGCAATGCCATACTTGGTATATCTTCTGGATTCCATGCAGACACAATAAGGCGGCGGGAATCAGGATTTTTCTTAATCATATTAATTACATCTTGTAATTGATCAAGTGTTTCTCCGGCAGTCGTTTTCCATGCACGCCACTGCTTCCCATACACATCTCCTAAATTACCGTAACTCTTTGCAAACTCATCATCTTCTAACACCTTTGTTTTAAACAATTCCATTTGCTCTTCGTATTGCTTATTAAACTCTTCATCTTGCTGGGAACGAAGCCCAAAATCCGTCATATCTGGACCAGTATATGCATCGCTCTCTACCCAGTTCTTAAACGCCCATTCGTTCCAAATATTATTATTATGCTGCAGCAAATAACGAATGTTTGTATCACCTTTCATAAACCAAAGAAGTTCGCTCGCTACTAAACGAAACGGCACACGTTTTGTCGTAAGTAACGGAAAACCTTGACTTAAATCAAAGCGCATTTGATACCCAAATACAGATACTGTTCCTGTACCAGTGCGATCTTCTTTTCTCGTACCGTTTTCCATAACATGATGGCACATATTTAAATATTCATACTCTGCGTGTTTCATCAAGTAACCTTCTTTCACAATTGCATTATGTAACATTATTTTTTCCTATATGGAGTTTATCATATATGCCTTTGAATTTCACATGGCCTTTTTAGTAAAATACTCTTTCATATAGAATACACGCGCAGAAACTCAGTATTTTAAAATTTTTTCACGTTCAAAATCTGACATATTTTTGTCAATATTACCCATAAAAGGAAAAAGGGATTTCCTATCTGTTTCGAGAAACTATAGTGCGGAAGTAAATAATATATGAGTGGAGGGTTTACAATGCAAAAAACTGAATTGCCTCTTACAAGTAAATTACATACGAAGATCCAAAATATGATGAAAGATTTGAACGTCCCAGGAGCGGCAGTGGCCATCGTAAAAAATGGAGAAGTAGTATTCTCTGAGGGCTATGGGTACCGCGATACAAAAAATAAAAAACCAGTTACCCCCAAAACATTATTTGCAATCGGTTCAGCAACAAAAGCTTTTGGTACTTTTTCTTTAAGCTTACTTGCGCAGCAGCAAAAATTTAATTGGGATACAACTGTCCAAACGTATATTCCAACTTTTTCACTTCATGAGCCACTAGCAAGCGCACAAACAACAGCTCGCGACCTAGCATCTCACCGCACCGGTGTCAGTCGCCACGATTTACTATGGTACGCAGCCTCCTTAAGTAGAAAAAATATCGTTGACAACATTCGCCACTTAGAGCTTGATGCACCGTTCCGCACAGCATTTTTATATAACAACTTAATGTATGCCACAATTAGTTCTATTGCAGAAAACATTACAAATGAAACATGGGAACAATATACAACAGAACATATTTTAACCCCACTTCAAATGGAACATACAAACTTCTCAGTTACCACTTCACAAAAATCAAATGACCATGCACTTCCTTACATCGAGAAAGATGGAAACATAACAGAAGTACCTTTTTGCAACCTTGATACAATCGGTGCCGCTGGATGTATGAATTCTAATATAGAAGATATGGCAAAATGGGTATTACTTCATTTAAATAAAGGAAAAATTGGCGAACATGAACTACTTTCACATAATCTGCTTGAGCAAATGTATACACCGCATATCCCGATTCCAGATGACCCAATGTTCACTGTGCCAGAAACTCCAGTAAACAGTTACGGTCTTGGCTGGTTTATTACTGCCTATCGCGGCCATAAAGAAATCCATCATGGCGGGAATATTGACGGATTCTCAGCATTTGTTTCCTTTATGCCAGAACATAATATTGGTATTGTCGTGTTAACGAACCGCGGTAACACATTACTCCCTCCTTATCTTGCACATCAAATTTATGATGAATTGCTTGGATTAGAACCAATCAATTGGCATAAACGTGCGATAGAAAATACGGAAAAGTTTACAGAAATGATGAAAGAAATGAACAAACCACTACCACAAGTAAAGGAAACTGTTCTTTCTCATCCGTTAAAAGATTATATCGGAACGTTCGAACACCCTGCTTACGGTACAATTGAAGTACACAGACGAAATGAATCATTATATTTTAAATTTGCGTCATTCAACATTGAAATGAACCATCACCACTATGATATGTTCAATACGAAATGGAATGTTTTCCAAGTAGAAATGGACATATTAATTTCTTATGAAATGAATCCAGCAGGTGAACTGCACGAACTGAAAGTACATCTCCCAGCAACGTTAAGCACGAAGCCGCTTTTGTTTACAAAAATAAATAACTAGAATTTTTATTTTTGTAACTTTTCTCAAAAACAAAAAGTTCTTAGTCAACTATCGAATGCTTTAGTTGACTAAGAATTTTTTATTTCATTTAAAAATACACTACTTTTTCATTTCAATCTCAATTCTCTTTGCTAAGTCAGATGATACTTTATTGAAATACTCCATAACTTTATTTCTAATATCATCAGATATAACTTTCAAATCACTAGCTAAATTTTCAGCAAGATGTTCTCTTTCTATTTGAGTTAACCTCGTATAGAATTCTCCAGCCTGCCCAAAATCGTCTTGCTTTGTTATAGAAGTTCTTTCTAGTTTGCCTTCAACATATCTCCCAGCGCCACTTGTAATTTGATTAGCTGGTGTCCAATTTTGCTGTTGATTAACCGGTAATTTACGAAATTCAGTTCCAATTCTTCTTCTTTGAGAATCACTATAAATATTGGCACGGCCCTGCAGTATTTTATCATCAGATAATTCTGCGCCGTCTAGTAAATTAGAAACGGAGAAGGCTACTTTTTCTACTTGTTTCATATAATTATCAGGATTTTTATTTAATACCATTTTGCCTACTGGTATTAGGGGATACTCTTTTTCATCCCATACTTTAGTATCGTCTAAAGGATCATAAGAAAGATTTGCTTCATCCTTTGGGTCCATGAGCTGGACATATAAGCCATATTCCACCGATTTACCACCCGCAATCGCATCGTATAAATCTTTACCAGCATAATCAGGATTTTCAGCGGCAAGTTTATTTGCTTCTTCGCGACCAATGTATTGTACACCGTCAAATGGGTACCAATGGTATTTAACGTACTTTCTAATACCTTGAGCATTTCTCCAAACATATGTATTTACACTATGTCCTGGAATGTGGCGAAAACTTTTTATCGTACCAGCATCAGAGTATAAACGTACAACAAAATGAATCGATTCAGGCGCTCTTGCTACAAAGCTCCAAACTCTATTAGGGTCAATTAAATTGTTTTTTGGTGAGGGTAAGAGTGCTTTAATAAATTCCGGAAATCGCACTGCATCACGAACAGAAAAGACAGGAATGTGATTACATAAAAGGTCAAAAACGCCTTCTTCTGTATAAAATTTTGTGGAAAAACCACTTACATTTCTAGATGTATCAGGTGTTCCTTTCATACTTACAGCTAACGAAAAGCGAACCATAACAGGAACTTTCTGATTAGGGTTTTGTAAAAAGCTCAGTTTTGTATGTTCGGACATCGAATATATCGTTTGAAAATACCCAAATGCACCAAATCCTTTTGCATGAACAGGTCTTTCTAAAATCTTTTCATGAATAAATTCTTGTAAGGCTTCGTGTAGTACACCATCTTGTTCCAGTACAGGTCCCCTAGAGCCGATTGTCTGGGAATGAAGTCGGGCTGGCTCATTGGAGAGGTCTCGATTCTCATATTGGCTTTCCTCTAATAAAGTTTGCCTCTGTCTATGGGGTTTTTCATTCATTATTATAGCCTCCAAAATTTAATTTCCATCAATCGTTACTAAATATGAGTTTTGAGGCTCGAATATGTATCTTCTTTTTTTTATTTTCAACATTCATTTGAATGACCAGCTCCCTCTAAACCATATAAAATCGTAAAAAACCATTGGCCCAAATCTAATATGTATGAAAAAAAAGAGGATGTATGCTCATATATTGAGCATAAAACCCCTTATTAATATAGTCTATTTAATTATATATAGTGATGTACTTTTTTAGTTAATAAGCCCTCTATACAACCTCATTTTTGACTACTAATAACCCATTTTTCGGATACAAAGATAGAAAGTTCGATAATTAATTTTTCTTATCTCTCCATATAATTTTTTTCAGAGACATAAAAACAATTAATGAAATCGCAACTCCAACTGTAACATCTGAAGCAAAATGAGCTCCCATTACAATGCGACTAATTGGTACTAGTAACATCCACATAAGAATGAAAATCCAAATACCTATTTTTTTGTTCTTTAATGAAGCAAAAGCTTCTGGCAATAAACTGAGCCAAATGACTAACGCTGCATTAGCACTATGACCTGAAGGAAATGACATAAAATCATCACTTTTTGTAATTCCTTGAGGTATAAACCATCTTGAAAACCCTTCGAAAGATCCAATAGAAACCATATGACGATAACGTTCTCTACCCCACCCTAGTTTCATTAGATTAAATGTAATTAACACGATGACTACACTTAATAATCCGATTAATGCTACATCTCTTAATCTAGGATTATCATATTTACTCCATGATTTGGAAATCATATAGCAAGCACCAATAAAACAACTCATAAAAATCGGTATTAAAAATTTTGAAATAGGAAAATAATTTACCAGCATAACTGAAGCTATTAAAGCGAACAAAAGAATGACTATGCCGTAACCAATCCCAGAAAGATAATACTCTCTTGAACCTTTATTCATTCTAGTTTTAAATAAATACATACTAGAAAATAAAGCAATAAGCATCGCTGGAATTTCTCCTACACCTTGTAAAAAGAGAGCAATCTTATTAGTTGGTTGATATAGACTATTGGATATCTGTAGGTCTGTAAAGGCAAAGATACATAGTAAAATAGCGAAAACTGGAATAAGTATCACTTTTCTATTTTTCATCATTCACCCTACTTCCCACTATGCTTCAATATAAAATTCCCCATCTCAATTGCTAAATCTTCACTTTGAGGATAGACGCCTACATTATCTCCATAAGCGTGCCCCAAACCACGATAGAGGACTGTCTCAGTTTCAACTCCTTTTTTAGCCAACTTAGCTGCATACGCTAAACATTCTATCATTAAAAAATCATGTTCTCCTACCGTAATAAATGTACTTGGATAATCCGGTGATACATCAACATATGGACTTAAATACTTAGTATTAATTTCTTGCGTACCAAGTATTTCTGACATATTTCCGACCAATGAATGCATTATATTAAGCATTTTTTCTAATCCTTTTTTATACTTAGGAGCAATTTCATACTTATCTATACTCCAAGAATAAAATTCATCTTCATAGTTACACATATTAATTGTAGGATATAGAAGCAACTGCCCCTTAACGTACTTCCCGCCATCTTCCATATCCCTGGTTGTACAATACTGCGTTAAGTTCCCTCCTGCACTATCACCGGCCACAAAGATATTATT
Source organism: Bacillus sp. 491mf (assembly GCF_900112415.1). GTDB lineage: Bacteria > Bacillota > Bacilli > Bacillales > Bacillaceae_G > Bacillus_A. The sequence continues at coordinate 519,736 of NZ_FOLV01000001.1, read as the reverse complement.
TTTGTCACCACCTAATGTGTCAGCATTCTCATAAATCCACTTTAAAGTAGTGTAACAATCTGTGTGCCCAATTGGAAAAGGATTTTCTGGAGCTAATCGATAATCTACAGAAATGGCTAATATATCTGTTTTTTCTACTATCAATTTTACAAGTTCTTCTACCACGTCAGGTGATCCCGCCATGAATCCTCCACCATGAATAAAGTATAGAATTGGCGCATTCTCTCGTTTAGAAATGCTATTATAAATTCTTATCGGAATACCATATCCATCTTCTGCTTCAACTGTTTTATGCGTAATATTAATGTCTTTAGTGACAATTGGAACACTTTTAATACCATTAAATTGTTTTCTCATATTCTTTACTGACTTTTCAGAAGCATCCATTTTCATCATATTTTTAGGCATAAACCTCATTACATTCATTTGAACCTTGGTGTCTTTATAAAGACGTGGATCCATCGCTCCTTTTTCATCGCAATCCGGTATGTTTTTTACTAAGACTTCTGCCCCTTGTACAATGATAGTTTCTTGTTTTTCTTGAATTTTTTCTAAAAGATCTAAGTCATATTTTCTAGTCATCTAGTATTCATCCTCTCTTAATTTAAGCGCTTTCATTTCATCGAATAATCACATAGGTCCGATTGCATCTTACTTCATTTACTATTACTAAATAAAAATACGTTCCATGTACAAAATGTAACATGAAACGTATTTTTATTGTTGTTCCTATTTGATTCAATTATTGTCGTTTTTTGATATGATATTTTTTCTATACTGTAATGGCGTATATCCATATTTTTCTTTAAACTGTGAAATAAATGATTTTACATTTGGAAATCCGTGTTTTATTGCTATATCTTGTATAGAATTTGTGCTACTGATAATATCTTCATAAGCTTTATAGAGCCTGTATCTCGTTAAAAAAGAGGTGAAATTTGATCCAAAGGATTTTTTGAACATACGGGAAAAGTGTTCTTCACTTACAAAAAAATGTTTAGCTACATCTTTCAATTTAAGTTCTTCATCGTAATGTTCATAAATATACGTAATCATCTCCTTCTGTCTATTCCCCAGTTGAAAATCATTTTCTACATTCTCCCCATCTTTACAGTATCGTAATAAAATATAAACGATTTCATAAATCAAACTATTAATTTTTATATAACTTAAATCATCAGAATTTGTTACTAATTCCTTTAACTCAAAAAATATTTTTTGAAGGTTTGTTTTCTGAACAACTGAGTCTTTTATATTAAATCTGTATTTATCAAAATCTTCATTTACCTCTTTAAGAAATTCATAGGAAATAATTAACATCATTACTGCACAACTTGTATTTTCAATTTTTTCAAATTCATGAACATCTCCACTGTTTACAAAAATGAATTCACCAGCTGATACTTTCTTTTTTTGCCCATTCACATACAAAAAAATTTCTCCATATACTACTAGGCTAATTTCAATACTTCTATGCCAGTGAGGAGGAATATAATCGTGAAAATCAGTTGAAAACATTGTATCCTCTATATATTCAACCATTCCTGGAATTCGATCACGTAATTTTATTTCTTCATATTCTCCTTGCCTGATTTTCAATAGTTAACCTTCCTTTTCATTATAAATATTCACCCTATTTCAAAATCTCTCCAATAATGCCCTCCATTTGATGAACTCCTAAATCGGTATTTGTCATAATAACCACACCTGTTTCTAAATATGGATAAGCAACGATCATACATTGAAATCCAATTCCCCAACCAAGTGAAGAAAATTCAATTTCTTGTCCTATACCATCTAGAAAAACGCCTAGCCCCGCCCATTCTTTACAACCTTGTGAGCTAATAAGTTCCTTTGCCTTACTTTCAGAAAGACCAATTTTACTTTTACCTTTTAACGAGTTCACAACTTCAATTACTAAAATTGCTAAATCTGTTGGCGTTGTCCAAAGTCCGGCAGCTGCTGGATATGGATAAATCGGATATTCACTAGAAACGACTTCACCTTTTTTATTATGTCCACAAGAAAATTGTATATTGTTTCCTGTTAATGTTGTTTGTTTGTATGTACTGTTTTTCATATGTAACGGTTCAAATATCTGTTCATCCATTAATTCCACGAAAGATTTATCACAAACATCTTCTATTACTTGCTGTATAATACAAAAACCTGCATCGGAATATTGAAAGTCACTTTCCGGTTCATATTGTACTTCAATTCGCTCTTTACAATACGGTGTTTTTCCTTCTAATAATTCAACCATTGCAGGTTCGCCTAGAGTGGAATTATATTCGCAAAAACTCCCTTCAGGATCGATTATTCCAGATTGATGGCTAAGTAATGTTCGTAACGTAACTTTATTATTTTGCGTATATTCATTTTCAGGAACCTTCCAAGATGTAAGTCTATTATTTATATCCTCATCTAAATGAAAGATACCTTGGTCGGTTAATTTTAATACTAACATCGCTGTTAAGAACTTACTAATCGAACAAGCATTAAAAATAGAATGATTGTTTACCCTTCTATTCGTTCCCGCTTTCATGACACCAAATTCTTTTGTCATATGTATCGCACCATTTTCAATGAAAGCAATACTTAAACCAGATACATTATAGTGCTCCATACGTTCTGAAATATTTATATCCCTTAATTCCATATCGAATCCACCCCCATATTATCCTATGTAAATTTTAACAAAAGAATATATGTTCGTAAATTATTTTTATCCCGCTATTCGTGGGCAGTAATACTCCCACCTCAAAATTCAGCGAAAACAAAGAAGATAGGAACGCTACCTATCTCCAAAGTATCTTTTAGGAAGCGATATTTTTTTAGTACGTTTAAAATTTTGTATGTGGTAGGTGAAAAATGGCAGAATATTAACGAAGTAGCTGGCCCTTATGTGAAAGATTTTGCTATAGCTGCTGTGTGTCTTGCTGTTTTCTATTTTATTGTAAAGAAATTAACGAAAAAACGTGGTTAGTAATTTCATATTAATGATGGGAACATCTTAATTATGTAGTGGAAAAATAAAATCAATTCATTAATGATGTTAAAATCGGAATCATTTCGTGATCAAAACTATTTTTTCTGTATGTCTCGTGTCACAGTATATTCATACACAAAAGACCCATCCGCTAATTTATGGATATTAGTAGATGGCCTTTTGATCGTTTTTATTTGTATTTAAAATTCATTGAAAAATCACTAGATAAACATGATAATCTCTTCTAATTATGGTTTGTTTACATTTACATCTCCATATTCGGCGCATACACAACTTCTACTATGTAACCGTTTGGATCATAAAAATCTACCGTATAATATCCTTCTGAATACTCTTTCACTTCTATCGGTCCCCGAATGATTGTAGCTTGCACATTATGCAAAAAACTTGCTACTTCATCAACTACAGAGCGATTCATTGCCTGGTAACAAATATGTCTTGGCCCTAATGTTCGTACAAGCTCTACACGAATCTCCTTAAAATATATCTCTGTTTCCCCTGTACTAAAGGCTGTTTCATTTAGTTGTTTCCAGCCAATAATCGAAAATAATTGCCGATAAAATTCAATCGATTCCGCTAAGTTTGCTACCCAAAACTCAATGTGATGAATACCTGGTTCAAACGTTTTCTCTGGCATACTCCCCATTTCCCTTTCCTATCAATTTTCTATTTCGAATGTACAACACTTACAATTTCTTCTGGCTCATTGACAATGTAATTCGGAGATTCAACCTGAACTGTTTCTATCACATCATATCCCCAGCTTACCCAAATCACTTCTACACCAATTTTTTTACAAGATACGATGTCTCGAAGCTCATCTCCTACGTAAATTACATCTGAACTTTTCAGTTTCTTTGCTTTTAAAAATTTCTTTATCATCTTGTCTTTTCCGAAAATATTGTTAGAACAAAAAACATCTTGGATAAAATCAATTTCATTCTGACGTAAAAATTCGCGAATATGCTCCTCTGCGTTTGAGGATACAATGACAATTTCATATCCACTTTCTTTCAACGTCTGTAACACATCTATGATTCCATCGAACAAAGTAAGATTTTGAATCGATGGTTGATATAATTTATAAAATTCTAATGCTATCATAGGGATTTTATACAGGGGCACATGAAGCAATTTACACCTCTCTGGAATTGATAACTTCCTCAATGCTTCAACATCCTCTTCTCTTACCTGTTTAAAACGGTGTTTCTCCGCTATTTCATTGAAAATAGGGATAAAAATATCTTTAGAATCCACTAACGTACCATCAAAATCAAACATAATATATTTACTCATTACAAAGGCTCCTTGTTATCATTTATATTTTTTATACTTAAGAATTCTCTTCCAAACTGATATATCCTTTTATTCACAAAAAAAGAACAAGGTATATCTCCTTGTTCTCCTTTTTCTATGACAGCCATTTTGGCGGTGTATTCGTATTCCAATAAATATCACCAAGCTCGTGGTGTCCTGTAAAATCGTCATCATAACAATGGTAATGAAAATTAAAATAGTAACCATCTTGCGGTGGATGATCTCTTCTTACGTGAAAACGAAGTAAGTCATTCCCAGTTTTTGTATTATACACATGAAAAATCTTTTCATTTTTCCCACCGGCCGGTTTTTGCGAAATTGCTAAAGACTGCAGTGAATCTTCCGGTGTGTTATTCGCAAGGTTTGCAATTGCTTCTTCTATTTTCGGCAATATAACATCTTTAAACTCATCTTCAATTACTGGGCCAATTTTCGATCCGAATTTCTCCATCGATTGTCTCTCAGCCTCTTGCATCGCATAGAAAAGAAATGATTCTGAACTTATATCGCTTGATTTTTCATCCAGTATAAACGACGGTTGCTCTAAATTTTGTTGTTTTGTAGGCTTGTCCGCTTTGGCAGTATCAAGCAGTACAGAAGGAGGTGTTACTAATCCAAATGTAAATACAGTAATTAACGCGACGAGTGTCTTTTTCATCCAATTTGGCATGTTGTATCCCTCCCTTTCTTTTTATATTTTTATAACGATTTCTTCTATTATACAAAATGATGCCAATTTTTGCACTTTACAAATTTATTTACGTTAACATCATTTGAATATGAAATAGTAAGATTTCATATAATAAATAATATACCTTGATCTGACTAGGGGGACTTGACCTTCTCTTTTCAGCCGTTAGCATTTGCGTTCTAATCTTTGTTATGTATGTGTCGATTACGGATTAACAAAAAAGATCTATCTAGCTCTTTTTTTATTAGGAATAAATAAAATCCACACTGTTAGTCCAATGGTGACTCCTGCGCACATCACAGCAGGGATCATATAAAATTGAGCTAATGTCGTAATGCCGTAAACACATAAAGCTGGCAAAATGAGATATGCCTTTGCTTTCTGCGACAGCCATAGTTTCTTTCCTTCTGAACAATATAGTTGTAAATATAGTTTGCCAGAAAAAACTTTCCATATGTCTCTTGAGTAACGAAATATTGCAAACAATGCAAACGAAACAACAATTGCAGCAAGCCACCACGGAGCAACCCAAATTGTACTTGTACTAATAAGAAGGATACGAATGTAAAAACCACCTGCATCACCCGAACGAAAATATTCCTTTAAAAAAGCTTCAATGATTCTTGCATCATTACTTTTTCCTAGCAATATTCGTTTAGAACGCGGAAATAACCACGGCTTCGCTGCGTTTGTAGGTTTTTGTACTTGACCTCCAAGTGTCATAATTTGTGTTGTCCATCTCATTCCCTCTGCTTGTTCTTTTTCAATTTCTTTAAAGAAGAAGCGATGGTACTCCATTTTTGCTTTTAATAAGAAAAAACTTATGATAAATAGAAGGAGAAAGAACAAAATCGTGTAAAAAGACTGCTGTAATATATATCTACATGCCATTCCTACATATACAACGCTTATAAAAAAGAGAATATTTTTAATAATAATCACTTGCCACTGTTTATGAAACCGAATATCAATATACCGTTGCAGCAAGGAGAGCATGAAACGAAAGCAAGTCAAAAAGATAAAACAGAGAACAGCTTGTAAGCCTGTTCCATGTAGACTTTTCAAAAAGATTGGTAGGAATAGTAATGTTACTAGTGCACTTGTGAAACAAATACGACAAGATGAATATAGCATTCCATATTTCATCATTTGTTTCATCCAATCTGGAAATTGAATTAAAAACAAACTGTCCGCTTGTTCCAAAAATGAACGTACACTTCTTGAAAACGTTGTACTGTAAAAGATAAAAAGTCCGATAGATAAATAGAGCACATCTTCATTTTCTGGTCCATTTTTCCAAAGTGAAGTGTAGTATATCCAGCTAAATACAAGTGCTGGAACAACTGCATATAATGCGATTGTCCAATCAACAACAGAACGTACCGCTTTCCATTTTCGTTTTAATTCATGAAATAGTCTCTTATAAAATAATTTTCTAATCATGTTGCTCCCGCCTTACAATCACATCAAAACAATCTAACAATGTGCCTTCTGGCATGTCAGCAAGTGTTTGAATACTACGTAAATCTCCATTTGCAAATAACGTTCCTTCTGAAATTAATAAGAACCGCTCACATATTCTTTCTGCCGTATCTAACACATGTGTGCACAGTAAAATGCCAGCTCCGCGCTCCTTTTCTTTATACAAAAAGTTGAGAAAATCGCGAGTTGCTGTCGGGTCTAATCCAATAAATGGTTCGTCAATAATATAAAAGTCTGGCTTTGTTAAAAAAGCTAAAATGAGCATTGATTTTTGTTTCATTCCTTTTGAAAACTTCGATAAATATTCATGCTTATGCTTGTCCATCCGAAATGTATGTAACAACTCTTCAGCTTGTATTTCCCAGCTCCCTGATTTAACATCCTTAGCAGCCATTAATAGTTCAATATGTTCCCATAACGTTAAGTAATCATAATACGTCGGATGTTCTGGTACATAGGCATACGGATTCTTTTTTTCTCCAAATGAGACTTTCCCGTCCATATGCGCCAATAAGCCAAGAATCGCTTTTATCGTTGTACTTTTTCCTGCTCCGTTTGCACCAATTAAAGCAACTAGTTCACCTTGTTCAATTGAAAAGGCGATATTATGTATCGTTTGCTCTCTATATTCGTATCCAGCTGATTTTATATGAACTTGTAGCACGTGTATCCCTCTCTTTACAAAAAATACAATATATTCCTATGAAAATAATAACATATTTTTATAGGAAAAATATAAACCATAGCAAAGATACCATTCATATGCAGGAAAATAATCTCAATAGTAGAATACTTTATATTCTGAGCTCAAACTATTTTTTGTTACTCCATGTACACCGTTTTATAAAATATTTCTAACAAACGACGAGAAAGGATATTTACTATGACAAATAAACGGAACATCGAAGCTATTTTCATCGACCGTGACGGTACAATTGGCGGTGATACAACCATTCATTATCCCGGAGAATTTCAGTTATTCCCATTTTCGGAGATGGCTCTAAATCAACTAAAAGCACAAAACATACAACTTTTTTCCTTTACAAACCAACCTGGCATTGCTGATGAAAAAGCAACAACCGAAGACTTTATTCAAGAATTAGAAGCTTTCGGTTTTGATGATATTTATCTTTGTCCGCACCGGCATAGTGATGGCTGCAGTTGTCGTAAGCCTGAAACAGGAATGCTTCTTCAAGCAGCGAAAAATCATCATCTTGATTTAACGAAATGCGTTGTAATCGGTGATCGGTGGAGCGATATTGTTGCAGGTATAAAAGTCGGTGCCACAACAATTTTAGTTCAAACAGGTGCCGGGTACGATGCACTGCATACGTACCGTCATAAGTGGTCGGACATGAATGCTGATTATATTGCCACAAATTTAGAAGACGCTGTTTCATGGCTCTTTTCACATTCTATATAAAAATAAAACAGCAATACCGGATAAACGGCATTGCTGTTTTAGTCATTCCACTCGCTTTGCATACCTCACTGCAAAAATACGAAAACTATCTCTTTATAAAAAGCTTATCCTTACATATTCATATGTTATGAAAACGAATCACAATATGCTTGTATATATATCACTAGTCATATATGGATTTTTAGTAACTACCCAGCCATACATTTCATTTAGAAGTTTGGTAAGGAGTATGATGTAAGTAGAAATATACTGACCTATAAAAAGTTATTTTCATTTTTCAGCATATAGATTGCTGCCACGAAGGTAAAAATGGACCTACACCTTGCTGTCTTTCTATGTTTTTAAACTTTGCGCGTGGCAGGAAAAGGCCCTGACCGCTACTATACATAGCCAGTCCCTCTCGACCATTTAGAAAAATGCTTTTCCGCCTTTTTTTCATAGAGTGACTGAGTTGTTACGATTTTTATAAAGTTAATTCATAATGGAAATAGCGATCATCTCTTATATAACCGTTGCCTACATATAAATGCTGCGCCGCGGCATTATCTACTTCCGTTTGGAGCTTCAATCCTTTTGCCCCTGTCTCCACTGCAAATTGCTTAGCCTTTGCTAACAATTGTTTCCCTACTCCCGTTCCTCTTGCCTCACTTCGTACAAATAAATCATTTAATATCCACAGCTCTTTCATTGAAACAGAAGAAAAAGAAGGATACAGCTGCGTAAACCCAAAGTACTTCCCATCTTCTACTGCTACAAAGATAACGGATTCTTTTCGCTCCATACGTTCACGTAAAAATTGTTCTGCTCCTTCAATATTAGAATCTTGTCTATAAAACATGCGGTACTCATTAAATAATGATGCTACTCCTTGTAAGTCTTCCATAGTTGCTTGATATATTTTCACTTCTCTTCGCTTCCTTTCCAGTAATTCTTCATTAAATCCGTTGCCCAATCTGGCTGCTTAATTTCTTCTTTTGGCAAAAACTCTTTCATAACTGGTTTCATATCTAAAATAGGGGTACCATCAATCGCATCTAATCCTTGCACAACTAAGCGCTTTCCTTCTCTTCGTACTACTTTTACAATCGTAGCACCTAATCGATTCGGACGATTTTTCCCCCGCTGTGCAAAAATACCTACTTTCGGATACTCTTCATTATTTCGAGGATGTCTTGCTGTATACTGAATGTTCTCTTCTCTCACTCTATTAAAATAAAAAATCACTTCAATATGTGAAAATTGTTCAACCCCTTGCAAACTCTCTTCTGTATACAAATCTGTCAACTCAATAACAGATTCAATTTCTCCCCACAAATCATCTTCTACATTGATTCGTTCATTATGTACAAAAGCGATCGGTTGTAACGAAAACATCGTATCCCCCCTTTTTGTAACCACTTACATTATAATATATTTTCTGAATACTTTCCATGAATAATATTTCAGTTTACATAATAATATTATAAATCAAAAAGAAGAGAGGATGTAGTGCTCTCTTCTTTTTGAAGGTTATATAAGACCTGTTAAGCTATGCATGCCAATTACAACAAATACAGCTACCGTTTTAATAATTGTAATTGCAAAGATATCCCGATATGATTGTTTATGAGTTAATCCAGTTACTGCAAGTAATGTAATAACTGCTCCGTTATGCGGCAATGTATCCATTCCACCTGATGCCATTGCTATAATGCGATGCATCACTTCTAACGGGATTTGGAATTGTTCTGCAGCTGCAATATACTTATCAGACATTGCGCTCAATGCGATCCCCATCCCCCCAGAAGCCGATCCTGTTATACCTGCAAGTACATTTGTTGTAATGGCTCCGTTAATAAGTGGATTTGTAAAAGTAGTTGAAATACCATCACGAATTACACCAAATCCTGGGAGAGAGGCAATTACACCACCAAATCCATATTCTGCACCTGTATTCATAGCTGCTAGTAGCGCGCCGCCAATACTAGCATTTAATCCTGTTTGAAAGTCTACAAATACACGTTTCCAATTTAATAGAAGTGTCGCAATAATCCCTGTGATAAGTGCTAATTCTACTGACCATACCCCAAGCACCCCAGATAATTCTACTTTCCCAAAACTTTTCAAACCAATTGACGCAAAATCAAAGCCACTTGGATACCATTTTGGAATAGTAATTGTAAAAATTTTATTCATGACACCAACTAAAATAAGCGGTACGAAGGCAAGCACTTGTCGAAATGGGGTAATTTCAGTCGGTGGGAGTGCTTGTTTTACACCTTGTTCTGCTTCGATGGATGCTGCCATTTCCGTATGTCCATCCCCAAATCCAAAATACCCTTCACCTTGCGCTTCTGCTCTCTGACGTCGACTTTCTAAATACACCATACCGACAATAAAAATAAAAATAGCTCCTGTAATTCCTAATAACGGGCCAGCATAAATGTCTGTCTTGAAAAATGTTGTCGGAATAACATTTTGAATTTGCGGTGTTCCTGGAAGCGCGTCCATTGTAAACGTAAGCACACCAAGTGCAATTGTACCTGGAATGAGTCGTTTCGGTATATTTGCTTCACGAAACAAATTAGCTGCAAATGGAAAAATAGCAAATGCCACTACAAATACACTAACACCACTATATGTTAAAATTGCCCCCATTAATACAATCGCCAGAATCGTTCGTTTCACCCCAACAATTTGGATAATCGTTTTTGCGATAGACTCTGCGATTCCTGACATCTCAACTACTTTTCCGAAAATCGCTCCTAACAAAAACACTGGGAAATATAATTTAATGAAACCAACCATTTTCTCCATAAAAATGTTTGAGAAAAAAGGTAAAACATAAGTCGGCTCTGTTAACAAAACAGCAAACAGTGCACAAATAGGTGCGAATAAAATAACAGAAAATCCGCGATATGCCACAAACATAAGCATACTAAGTGCCAGTAAAATAATGACTAATTCCATGATTTTCTCCTTTCTAATTTCCGAGGAAATATTTATAGAATTTTCAGTTTATTTAGTAAAATTCCACTTTATAAATGAAATTCCTCTTTCAAGCATCGAATATAGTCATTTTCCATAACACCTATATAAAAAAGATAAGGAAATGACCTTATCTTTTCAATCTGTTACTTGTTTACCGCATAATGAAAATTCTTTAAACCTTCTACATCTTTACTAATATGAGTAGCTCCTGCTTCCACTAATTCTCCTTTACTACCGTACCCATATAAGACTCCGATAGAATCAATACCAACTTGACACGCGCCAATTATATCATGCTCTCGATCGCCTACCATAACTACATGCTCTTTCTCTAAATCATCATATGTATGTAAAATATGCTGAATTATTTCTGCCTTTGCAATGCGTGTTCCATCTAAATTACTACCGACAATCTCTTCAAAATAATGCGCCATCTGAAAGTGTTCCAAAATTTGTTTTGCAAATATAGTTGGCTTAGACGTTGCCACAAACAATCGCTTCCCCGCATCCTTTAAATCTTGTAAAATACTAGGAATATGCTCATATACATGATTTTCAAACATTCCCTTCGTTTTAAAATATTCACGGTAATGCGTGACTGCATCTGTTACTTGTTCTTCATTCATTCCATATATATTCGCAAATGAATGTTGAATCGGCGGACCGATAAAAGTAAGTAATTTGTTATGATCCTGCTCATCTATCCCCATTTTTCGCAAGGCATATATGACTGAATTGACAATTCCTTCTTTGGGATCTGTTAATGTGCCATCTAAATCGAATAAAAAAGTTGTATACATATATTTCCCTCCACTCACTTTACTTTATATGTTACGCTCCAAAAACATTTATTCATATGAATCTCTAAATCTACTGCAAATGGTTCAAAAATAGCTGTAAGCTCTTCTTTCGAATAATAATTTTTTATAATTTCATACTGCTGGCCATCTGCTAATGGGCGAATTTTATATGTATTTTCATCATTTGGCTTAGAAATAAGTGTTCCACCAATTCCTTCGTTATACATATTATCGACCATACACACAATCGAACCTCGTTCTAAAACCTCATGAAACTGTTCTAAAAAGGGAAAAATATTTTCTTTCGGGATATGAGAAAACCAAAAATTTGCGTATGCTCCATTAAATGTTTTTGCTAACTGATTTAGTTTATATGCATTTCCTTGTACAAAAGAAACTTTCGATGGCAAAAGCTGCTTTTCTTTCGCTAAAGTTAGTACTTCTTCTGCGTAATCAATCGCAGTAATGTGCTGAGCTGTTTTAGCAACATATTGCGTCCAGTATCCTGTACCACAAGCAACCTCGAGTACATCCCTCCCTACAAACTTTTCTTTCAAAACATCTTTTATTTCCATTAATTCTGTTTGCCTAATAGGGTCATCTCGAAAATATACTTCTTCATAGCTCTTTGCACGGTTACTGTAATATGTTTTCATCCCTATCCCCCCTTATCATCTTAACCACAACTCTCACCATTTTACAAAACAATCATTTTAATGTAAATATTCAGTCAATAACTTTCGAGCAAACTTTTTTTAATAAAAATCAATATATACAAAATCCTTTTCATCCTGTATGATTAGATTTATTTTCCAAATTTTAATAGATGGTGAATACATATGACGACAAAATTAATTATCATAGTAGTTTTTACAATTATTATTCATGCAGTAGAAACAAGTTCTTATAGCATCCGACTTGCAGGCATTCGATTAAAAAAGATTGCTGTTTCGTTATCTGTAGTTGGAATTGTATTACTTGTTGCGAGAACATCTAACTTGCTGCAAGCTTTTTTAGTTGGCGGTATTGTCGATCAAGCAAGACTAGACGATTCTATCGATTTAAAAGGAACATTTCATCTTATTTTATTCGCTGCCTCATTCGGTACATTACTAGCTATCTTTTTGTATCCAACTCTTACAAAACTATTTGGCTATGTGATTCAAAACTTTGAAACAGATGGTTCTTTTATACGTATGATGAAAACAAATAACATTCAAAAACTAAAATACACAAAAAAATATGTCCGTTTTCCAAAGTTGCAAATGATTCACCGGATGAGAGTTGGCGGCATTCCAAAGCGAATTATGCTCATTAATATGTTTGCTACCGCTATTTATACGGCAGGCGTTCTTTCTGCTTTATACGCTTCTTTTTTAAATCCTACTTACGCAACGAAGGCAAGTACAGCTTCCGGCCTCGTTAACGGATTTGCAACAATCTTATTAACGGTACTATTAGACCCACGGATTGCACTATTAACAGAACGAGCTCTCCAAAAAGAAAACGGTGCAGAAACAATGGGGAAAATGTACGGATAGCTTATGATTTCTAGATTTTTTGGAACATTACTAGCTCAGCTTCTTTTTGTACCAGGAGCTCATTGGATATTGTGGATTATTTCGATTACGAATTGAAAATAGTTCCTCCATAACAAATCCCCGGTACACAAACCGGGGATTGTTTCATTTTATATTACGGTACTAACCTCGTACAGTCTCTCGGAAATGCACTCGCTTCACGAACATTTGATAAGTTTAAAAATTTATATACAAGTCGTTCTAATCCAATCGCGAACCCACCATGCGGCGGACACCCATATCGGAATGTATCAATATACGATTGAAAGTTTTCTACATGTAATCCCTTTTCTTCAAAGGAGCGAACTAACATATCATAGTTGTGAATACGCTGCGCACCTGATGTAATTTCTAATCCTTTATACAACAAATCAAAAGAGTCTGTGACGGAAGGATTCTCTTGATTTGGCATTGTATACATCGGACGTGTTTCTTTCGGATAATGAGTGATAAAGACAAAATCACTATCGTATGTTTCTTTTATATACTTCCCAAGCAACTTTTCTCCTTCTGAATCTAGATCTCCTATTGGGGACTCTTTTCGATACTCTTTTTGTAAAATCGTTTGCGCTTCTGTTACCGTTAATTTTGGAATGTCTGTAATAACCGGAATTTCAATTTGAAGCAACTGTAACTCCTTTACGCAATTTTGTTTTACTTTTTCAAACATATACCGAAGTACATCCGTTTCAAGCTGCATTACTTCATAAAAATCTTCAATAAATGCAAGTTCGACGTCTAAGGAAATGTATTCGTTTAAATGACGAGATGAATTGTGATGTTCAGCGCGGTATACAGGCGCCACTTCAAAAACACGTTCTAATCCACCCGCAACCATCATTTGCTTATAAAACTGTGGTGATTGTGCTAAATATGCTTCTTTTTCAAAATATTGAAACTGAAATACGTTTGCTCCGCCTTCCGCTCCTTGCGAAACAATTTTCGGTGTGAAAATTCTTGTAAAATCGTGTTGTAGTAAATATTCGCTAAAAGCATGTGCAAACATTGATTTAATTGTAAAAATCGCTTGCACTTGTTCATGCCGAAGTGATACCGTTCGCGAATGTAACATTTGATCTAAACCGACCTGCAGCTTCTTTTTATTCACTTCAAACGGGATTGGCTCCGCACCATTTATGAGCTTTACATCTTCAACTAATAACTCTACTCCAAGTTTCGTTTTATCTGTCTCAATTACTTTTCCTGTCACTTGCACAACACTTTCTACTTCTACTTTATATCCTGCCCATTCTTGTTCAAGTACGCATTGCATGACGCCTGTTCGATCACGAAGTAATAAAAAGCTAATATTCCCTAGATGCCGTATTTTTTTTACCCATCCTTGTAATACAACTGTTTCATGCGGTGTACATTCGCTAATAAGCGACCGCTTCATCTGTTGACTCATACTTTTCGCCTCCTATAATGAATTGTATGATTATAAATTTATTATTATCGTTATCATCATCATCCACGGCCGCTCACCTCCTTTCAAAGAATACAAAAATCCGCCCCTATAAAAGGGACGGATTTCACCGCGGTACCACCCAAATTGTCACATTGACCACTTTTCGCCTGATAACGGTAGGTTCCGTTTACTTTTACTAGTTGTTCACGTTCAAAATAACACTCACAGGTGTCTTTCCATCACGCTGCACCGCAATCTTCTCAGCTACCGATTGCTCTCTGTAGATCAGTTCACGATGTACTTTTCCTGCTCATCGTTTTTTATATTTACGGAATATTCTATCCTTTCGAACGACGAAATGCAAGTAGTTTTTCTTTATTTTTTTAAATTATTTGAAAGGTTATTTCTCTAACTTCTTTAATTCATCCGATATAATCTTGCTATAAGCTTTCCCGAAATTCATCAAGTATACTGCTTTACATACTTTTTAATACGTATTAAATCTGGGTCCTCTTCCATTAATTCTGCAAAATAGCCGCTTTCATCTTCTTGCAATACGCGCTCTAATTCAACGGTCGCTTCTTCATTTCGATTCAATACAGCTAAATAACATGCTTTATTATATCTAGCATTTAAATGTGATTCATCCATTGATAACACATCATTCATGAGCTGCAACGCTCTTTCTGTATCACCATTTAAATGATGAGAAACCCCAAGTCCGATATATAGTTCATCTTCTTCTGGATGATGCGCTAATCCTTTTTCTAATATAGCAATAGCTTCTCGGTAACGACCTTGATTATTGTAAAGGGCACCTAAATGTATAAAGCTTCCACTCATCATCGGAACATCTTCTGCTAAAGTACGAAGAATATATTCTCCTTCTTTTTCCCTTTGTAAATCTAGTAATATCGTACCCTCCAGCATTCGAATCGATGCGTCAATCGGTCTTTCTTGTAATATGCGCTCCGTTTCACGTAATGCCTCTTGTAGCCTTGCTTCATTATCATCTGCATGCTCTAGGAGCAGCATAATAAATTGATGTGCAACTTCATAATTCCAATGTTTCCCGAGCGACTTACGTAATGTTTTAATTGCATCATCAATGAGATCACCATTTACATAAAAGTGAGCAAATCGTTGTACCGCTGCGCCGTTTTCTTGATTTAGGCGGATTGCCGTTTCATACAAATCAATAATAGATGTAAAAGAAAGTACATCATTTGCACGTTTTCGAATGCGGTGATATATTTTTGTGAAAAATGCTCCTGTTTGTTCTTCTTGCTCCATCTGTTCCAAAAATCTTTGTTCAAGTGCAGAAGCTGCATACATAAACGCATAGCTTTTTTCTTCTTTTGATATGTCTAAATCGCCTAAACTATTACTTATACTTTTTCTTCGCTTTCGCAATTCTTCTATATACGTTACATACACTTCTTCATTGTGGACATTTTTCAAAATAAGCTTCTCAATAACGTTCAGGCCTTCTTTTTCATCCGAAGCAAGTAATATTTTCGCATAATGATGTAATATTTCTTCATGATTATTTCCCTTTGCCAGCGCCTGCTCTATATAAGCCCGTTCTTTCTGGCCATCACCAGTTGCCCCGTACACATATGCAAGGCTATTTAGACGCCATGACTCAGAAATAATTCCTTTCTTTTTGTTTAAAACCGTAATCAGTTCCCCATGACGCCCAGTTTTTACTGAAATATTCGCTAAATGTTCCATATTTACTAATAAAGGAGCATTTTTACAACCTTCAAACATGTAATGCTGTTCGTTTTCTAAATCTTCTTCAACATAGTAAATTTCAGCCAATTTCAAATGTGCCATTGCGAAAGTAGAATCTTGTTTCACGCATTGTAAATACGCTGTTTTTGCTTGATCCCATTCTTCCAATGTTTTATACACTTCTCCGAGCCTAAAATGCGGGAATGGATCTTCAGTGATCTGCGTCGCTTGCTCATACAGCTGAATAGCTTTCTTATAATTCCCTGCAGATTCCTGTAAAATGCCTAAATAACATAAATAATCTATATTGCAATTATCTTTTTCAACTAACGTACGTAAAAATGAAATTCCTCTTTGTAAAAATGGTGTATCTTCAAGCTGCGATACATACATTTCTAGTGCATCTCGGAAATTACTTTGTATACAAACGATTCCTTCTTCCATAATCAGTAAAGCTGATTCAACTTCTTTTTGTTCGATATTTTGATCTATAGCTGCGTTCCATAATATCTTTCCAGCATTAATAAGGAAGTCGCTATCTTCAATAAATTGTTCTTTCAATCTAAAAATATATTGTTTTCCTGTTTCATAGCCTTTTTGTTTCATGTAAACTTCACTGATTCCTATATGACAGGATATTTCTTCCTCGTCACATTGAAGCCCGCCTTCATACATTTCCAGTGCTTTTTCATATTGTTCTCGCTCTAAATAAAGGTCACCTAATTTCACATATAACGCAGCTGATTGAACATCATTCTGCATTCCTTCTAGTAAAACTTCTTCTGCTTTCCTTTCATCATCTAATTCTGCTTCATAAATATCAGCTAACATGATATATGGTAGCGGTAATTGACGATCCAATTCCTTACCAACTTGAAGTCCGCGAATTGCCGATCTTATCTTTCCTAATTTATGAGCACACCGAGCACGCTCACACCAAACAAATCCGTCTCGTTTATACTGTTTTAACAACATAGTAAACACTTCATATGCTTCTTCATCATGGCCGCCATCCGTTAAAATAAGGGCATGATTAACAAAAACAAAACGATCTTCATGACGACACGTTGCAATAGATGAATACTTTAAAGCCTGTTCTAAATCATCTAAATACATATATCCAATAGCCATATAACTCCAAGCTACGGGCTGATCAGGGTCTAGCTGAAGCGACGCACGAAAGTTAGCAATCATATCATCATAACGTGATTCATCGAATGCAATGCGTCCTTGCGTAAAATGATAGAATGGATTCGCAATTTTATGATTCACTTGTTCTAATACTGTATACGCTTGTTCTAGTTCTTCGATACGTACAAAACATTGCGCTGTATGAAGCTTTACATAATCGGATTCGGGATAAGCATGTAAAGCACGCTTCGCACAGTTATATACAAACTCTTTTCCATCTTGTAAATCTAAATGCTTAATCGCATATAGCCATGTATACGGATTTTCTTTATGCTCGTGTAGAAGCCTTAATAAATTTTCCACATCGTCACGTTCAGCAAATTCCATTTGATCTGTTAATGAAAAGATGCGCCGGAAATAATAATCATCTTCTTCACATAGTAAAGAAAGAAGCTCACTTTTCTCTTTCGGAACAATTGCGATAGATAAGTAGTTTGTATTGACATGCTGCTTAACAAATTCTTCATATGTAACAAGTATGCGCTCTGCAAAATTTGGATCTTGAATATATAAAACTTGCAGCTGATCATTATAACCAACTACCAATTGTACATGTGAAACATGATCTATATCAACACTAAGCAAAATGGGAACGCCAGCATCGATAAATTTTTTATACACGTCAACTGTACCTACAAAGAAGCGACTTTTATAACCGTTTGCTTCCACGTATTCTACTGTTTTTGATAACTTCGATCCTATCCCATCAAAAATATGCTTAGCAATTTCATCTTGCGTTTTGCGATTTCCAAAAAGCTTTAATATCATTTCTACACTTGCAGGTACGCAATAGTTATCTTTCTGCACGACAGGTACAATAGAAAGCATCACTTCTTTTTTCTCAGTGATACGAAGTGCGTTATGATAAGGAGAATCTTTTAAACTTTTCTCGTTTTCTAACAATGTTTGCAGAGAAGTCCAATCACCTTTCATATAATAGAATTCCGCCCAAATTTGTGAGAAATATGGTTGATAACTATGAAATGGCAACAACTTTTGAACTTCACGTAAAACTTTGCTCAACTCATCATATGCTTTTTGATCATATAACCTTTTAGTCTTTTCTAAATAAAAGAACGGAACTTGTGGGAATTTCCTCATCGCTTCCGTAATGATTTGTAAGGATTCTTCATGTTCTCCTTTCATAGAATACAACTCAGCTAGTAAATAAGTTGACGTATCTGCACATTCCGAAAAAGTCATTCCTTTTCGCAGTACTTCTTCTGCCTTTAGCCAATCGCCTTTAAATAAATAGAAGTAACCCCATTTATCAAAGATCGGAATTTCACTTAATTCGTCTGCTTTCTTCATATATGTATAAGCTTCCTCATAACGACGCATTTCAAGTACGCAACGCGCTAATACGAAATATGCCTTTGCAAGATGCTCTTTTTTAACAGCATGACTTTCTTTTTGCAACGCCTCTTTTAACAAATCCTCTGCATCTAATGATTTTCGTTCATCAATTAAATCATCACAAAACCAAGTAAGCGTCCGAAAACTATTAAAACGACGATGTGCATACCGCACTATAAATGTACTATAAGATGGCATTAAGCCTTCATCCAACAATTGAATAAGTGTATAAAAATCTTCTTCAGAAGAAATTTCTCCTAGATATTTCTTTATATACGAAAAGGATTTTTTTGCTCTTATTTCCTCAATTTCGTTTTGAATTTCCGATAAACCATTTAAAAATTCTTTCTTTTTTACAAATACCCTTAATTCCTCAAAATCTCGCATCTTTTCACTCCATTCTTTTTTTCATAATTGTATATACTTGGTATAGAACTTACAATGTTTTTTCACATTTTCTTTAAAAGAAAAAACAGAGCGTACACTCTGTTTTTCTTCTCTTATATTTCGTTCGCTCGAAGATGAATTAATACCTGCTTATTCCCTATTTGAATTTTTTCTGCTTGTTGCACCTTTTCCTTGATGAATAATTGTTTCATTAGTAAGTTTTCTCGCAGTAATTCTTTATACTTCATCATTACATCCTGTAATTCCTCGTCACATTCAACTTCAATGTCTACTCGCAAATTTACTGGCAAATTCAATTGTTTGCGATATTCCTGTACAGCGCGAATAAATTCTCGCGCCATTCCTTCTTGAAGCAATTCATCCGTTACATGCGTATCCATCATAACGGTATATACTCCGTTCGTAGCATCAGCAAATCCTGTTTTCGGTACTTTTTCAATAAACACATCTTCTAATGTTACTATGACAACTTCTCCAGACGACAATTGACATGCTCCATTTTCATCTTTTAGAAACACTTTTACTTCCTCATTAGATACATTTTGCAACCAATGATTGACCGTATTAATTTGTTTTCCGAATTTCGGGCCTGCTTGTTTAAAGTTTAATTTTAACTGATATGATATATAATCCGCTTCACTATGTTCGATTGTCACTTCTTTCACGTTTAACTCATCCATTACAATCTCTTTATAAGAATTCCAATCCATTTCTTGCTTCGTATTCTCAAATACAACTAGTTTTGCTAATGGCTGTTTTACTTTTAATGTATGTTGATTACGAATGCTACGTCCAAGCTCAACTACTTGTAAAACAGCTGCCATCTCTCTTTCAAGCTGTATTTGAATTAGCCCTTCTTCACATACTGGATAATCTGCTAAATGAACACTGCTACCTTCTAAATGAAAATGAATATCCTCTGCTAAAAATGGTGTGAACGGTGCAAGCAACTTACTAATCGTAACAAGTACTTCGTGAAGTGTCGTGTATGCTGCCGCTTTTTCAGCATCCATACCAGATGCCCAAAAACGATTACGCGAACGTCTTACATACCAATTACTTACTTCTTCCACTAATAATGCTATTTCACGCGCAGCTGTTGTAAATTGATAATCTTCTAAAGCGATGCTTACTTTTTGAATCGTACTATGCAGTCTCGATAATACCCATTCATCTAGTTTTGTTTTCTTTGTATGATATTCTTGTTTTGGATTGTATCCATCTAAATCCGCGTACAATACGTAAAAACTGTATACATTTAACAACGTATCTACGAGTTTTGATTTTGCTTCTTGTACAGTTCGTTCTGAAAATCGCTTTGGATTCCACGGTGCACTATCTACAAGAAGTGCCCATCGCAAGGCATCCGCTCCAAATTTCTCTACTAAATCTACTGGGTCTAACGCATTCCCTTTACTCTTTGACATCTTTTGCCCATTTTCATCCAACACATGCCCAAGTGATAATACACGCTTATACGGAGCTCTTCCAGTATACAGCGTAGACACTGCAAGTAAGCTATAAAACCAGCCTCGCGTCTGATCAATTCCTTCAGCAATAACATCCGCTGGAAATTGCTTTTCAAATACATCTTTATTTTCAAATGGATAATGGTACTGCGCAAACGGCATTGAACCGCTATCAAACCAAACATCAATTACTTCTGGTGTCCGTTTCATTGTTTCACCGCATTTTAAACAACTGATTTTCACTTTATCTACATACGGTTTATGCAGTTCAATATTTTCATCAACCGTGCCAATTGCATATTTTCTTAATTCTTCAATGCTTTTCGGCGCAAATTGATGATGACAAGCTTCACACTCCCACACATTAAGCGGTGTACCCCAATATCGTTTTCGACTAATGTTCCAATCAACCATGTTTTCTAAGAAATTACCAAACCGGCCATGTTGAATATGCTCTGGATGCCAAGTTACTTCATTATTATTTTGTAAAAATTGCTCTTTTAAAGCAGTTGTTCGAATGAACCAGCTTTCATTTGCATAATAAAGTAGCGGTGAATCACAGCGCCAACAGTGCGGATAACTATGCTCATACTTCTCCTTATGATAAAGAAGACCATGCTCAGCTAAATAGCGAACAATATCAACATCACACTCTTTTACAAATTTCCCTTGTAAAAAAGGAACTTCGGATGTATATTCTCCCTTCTCGCTGACAACATTCACAAATGATAGACCATGCTCTTGGACTACTTTATAATCATCTTCCCCGTATGCAGGTGCAATATGAACAATTCCAGTACCGCTATTAGCTGTGACAAAATCAGCATTTACGACATAATGACCATTTGTAACTTCTGCAAATTGAAATGGCGGTACGTAAGAAAGGCCTATTAACTCACTTCCCCTGTGAACAGATAGCACGTTATACTCTTGCTGCAGTACATCTTTTGCTAACTCTTTCGCAACAATATATACAGCTGCTCCTTGCTGGGCCCTCACATATTCCATCTCAGGATGAACTGCTAGCGCTACATTAGCTGGAAGCGTCCATGGCGTTGTTGTCCAGCCGAGAATATACTCGCTTTCCCGATCTGTAAGCTGAAATTTAACTGTTGCACTTAAATCCTTCACCGTTTTATATCCTTGCGCAACCTCATGTGAACTCAATGACGTTTGGCAGCTTGGGCAATATGGAGAAACGCGGTGACCTTTATACAGCAATCCTTTTTCATGAATCGTCCCAAGAACATGCCAAACACTTTCAATATAGGAATTATCTAACGTGATATACGGCGCATCCATATCAACCCAGTACCCAATACTCTCTGTAAACTCACGCCACTGCTTTTCATACGTAAATACACTCTCTTTACATTTTGCTAAAAAAGCTTCTACACCGTACTTTTCAATATCATGCTTACCAGAAATACCGAGCTGTTTTTCAACGCCTAATTCCACTGGTAATCCATGTGTATCCCACCCAGCCTTACGCACCACTTTATATCCTGTCATCGTTTTATATCTTGCAACTAGATCTTTAATGGTCCTCCCTAGGGCATGACCGACATGCGGAAGTCCATTCGCAGTTGGCGGTCCTTCATAAAATACGAAAGATTGTGCACCTTCACGATTTCGAATCGATTGCATAAAGGTATCCTGTTCATTCCATTGCTTGCGAATTCGTACTTCTCTCCTTACAGCTGCTTCTTTCACATCTACCTTTTTCATCTACAATCACTCCTTAAGAAATAATTAAAAGTACACAAAAAACCCGTCCCTAATCATTAGGGACGGGTTTACCCGCGCTACCACCCTACTTCTATTGATCAATCGTTCATCAATAGCACTCAGCAACGTACAATCATACGCGTTCCTTGTAACGGTAGACAACCGTTCGAACTTACTATGTTCAGTTCGACTCCTCGGAGATGATTTTCAAATATATACCGAACACCGGCTTTCAGCAAAGCACCGGCTCTCTGGGGAACAGTGATACATTTTACTCGTTCTCGTCATCAGATTTGTATACTTTTATTATCAGTTATTTTATTCCAATAGAGCAGCAATTGTCAATTAATTTAGAAATTTTTTCTGAGTTGCATTTATTTCATCTTTATTTACTACTTCATTCTACATCTTTAAGAACGTTACACGAATAACAGCATGCCGCATGGTTAAACTACTGAAAGAACCAAAGATGGTTATTATCAGGAAAAGTGGTGTTTTTATGTCAGATTTTTTAGAGCCAATCGAATATGAAACAGGTACAGCCATTCAAACCTTCAACATTATAGAAACAAACGTTACTACTGATGGATATGAGGTGCTGTTGAATATCGATTTAGACAGTGGCTACGAATTAGAAAATGTGAGAATGCAAATTACCAATGAAGAATTAGCAGGATACGAAACAAGTGATATTCATGAGGGAGTAAAATATGCGTTAGGATTTTTTGATAATTAATTATATGATGTTTTTACTTTCTTATTAGCCGTTATTCCCCCTGTTTTGGACGCTTATTAAAATAATCTTTTCTTGTGATACCGAAACAAGGGGGGCACTTTTGTACAATGAAGAACGCATTCTATAAAAACAACATGACGAAATAAAGAGAAATTTTGTGAAACAATCATTAAAAATAGTATATATCTAAAATTTATTTCGTTGAAATACTGATTGACACTAACCTTTTTTATTCATTCATATAAAAAGGTAGAGTCATTCTTTAAACTCTACCCAATACTCTAATATGAAATAGCTCGTCTATTTTGTGTAGACCAATTGTTATAAAAGTCAGACCAATACATAGAAGCGTTTTTCTCACCAGTCCAAGGATCGTTATAATAAAAATAGTTTTCATCATACCCTACAAGCGTAATAGCATGGACTGTAAAACCATGCATAGTCATCCAAACGACAACAGGTTTCCCAGCGTCTAAATTGCTTTTTATTTCTAAACCAGTTAGATTTATTGCACTACCTGTGTATTTACGTACTAAATCCATTAAAGCTGGAGGATATATAGTCCAACCTTTACCGAAAGGATTTCCTACAAAACCTTGATTGGGATCAAAACTAGAATATGGCATTTCGTATGCAAGTTGAACTTTATCTACGTTCGCACCTGCATATTGTAACATCATCGCTACTGACGTTATCTCACAACCGGATACTAAATTCCTTGCTGGAATATAAGGGTCACGTTGACTAATAATTGGTACATCCAAATACGGGTAAGCAGAACCTTGTACAACTGCTCTACTATCTATCCAATTTAAATTACCTTTAGAGTTTTTAAAACCATACCATGTGACACCATTATAATTTACAGATAATTTCACATTCAAGTTTTTATGAATAAAATCTGAAGCCGAACCTACAAAAGAAGCATTTTGCATTCCGTAAGGTCTAGTCCATACTGCATGACCTTGATTATTTTCTATATGATAAGTCTCATTCATTTCTATTATGTTAGATGCATTAGAAACTGTTTTAGAGTCAATCCAACCAACTTCTTTACCGTCTACCATAAAATGATACCAAACTGTTTGTTCTCTAGTAAAACTACCAATTACTTTAATAGGTTTATTTACATAATTATTTGCAGAACCTACATATTTAGCGTTCTCTTCACCATAAGGTAAAGTCCAAACAGAATGACCGTATGTATCTCCTAATAATACAGTTTTATTTTCTTCATTAATCACAAGATTAGATAATGTTCTTGAATCAATCCAACCTAGTACTTTATCCTCTAATTTGATCTTACTCCACACAACATTATTTTTCTTTATTTTTTGGATAACTTTAACTTGTCTAAAGCTATAATCACTTACTGATGCAATCCAGTTAGCACCATACTCCCCATATGGTACACTCCAAATGCCGTCAGAAGGTTTTGCAGAACCACCAATGAGTGCTGAACTATTTTCAATCGGTAAATTTTCCAGGTCAGTTACAGCTTTATCACCATCTATCCAACCTACTATCCCTTTATCATTTTTAACTTGATACCAGGTTGTAGCTCCCTTTTTAACTGTCTTTATTACTTGTAATGTTTGATAAGCATAATCATTAGTTGAACCTAAATATTGAGCCCCCGTCACACCATAAGGTTTTGACCATACCCCATTACTGTTTGTATTTCCAATTGTTACAGAGAAATTAGCAGGTTGTGCTCCATCTTTGTCTAATGCTTTACCATCAACCCAACCTATTACTTTACCGTCTACACTAAATTGATACCAAGTTGTATCTCCAAAATTTGCTTTTGCTATTAATTTAATGTTATCGTATGCATATTTGTCTGAAGTACCTACATAGTTTGCACCCTTAACACCATACGGTAAAGACCAAATACCATTATTATTTGTCGCACCCATTATAGAGTCTTGATTTATTTCTTGTATGTTCGATAATTTACTTAATACTTTACTATCTAACCAACCTATCGTTTTACCGTCTACACTAAATTGATACCAAGTTGCATTATTTACTATCATTTTTTGAATCAATTGAACTATTTTTCCTGCATACTTATTTGTAGAATCAATATAGCTTGCACCTTGTAACCCATATGGTACAGACCAAATACCATTACCTTGTGAAAACTCAATAATTTGAGCCTCTTGTACATTTGTTGTGTTAGGTTGCGAGTTAGATGATTTATTATCTAACTGTGTTTTGACCTCATTACTTTGCATGTTATATGATTTAGCACTGTTATCTTGTTGACTATTTGATTCTACATCTACACCCTGTACATTTTCTGATTTAATATTACTATCTTGTAGATTTTGTGTAGTATTCGCTTTAACTCCGTCAGTTTGTGAATTATCTTTTTTCATACTATTTTCTTGCGATTGTTCTTGTTTAACACCATTATCTTGCTGTTCATTTGATTCAATATCTTTACCTTGTATGTTTCCACCAACTTGATTATCTTGTACTTTTATATTGTTTTCAGCTTTTATAACCGTTGGCTCTGATAAAAATAAACATGCCCCAGTTACTCCGATCACCGCAACTGATTTACTACATACCTTTAACGTATTATTTTTACTCATAATTGTTATCCCCTAATATATTTAAATTAAAAGTTTAATTGATTTGTTGTTGTTTTATTCAAATCTCTAAAAAGTATAAAATATTTTGTGTAAATAAATAAAAACGTAAAAAAAGAAGCTCTTTTCTTTGTAGGATTGAGCAACCCCACTAAATTCACAGAAAAGAGTCCTTCCTATAAATCAGTTTACATCAAAAATCACCAAACAACTAGCCCAAAAACAAGATAGAACAAAGATTTTCATGAGCACTTTGAACTTACTCTCGCTTCTGTCCATCGTCACTTAAACCTTGGATTGAAGTTTTAGCAAAGGTCATGAAAAAAAGAACAAAAAGATAAACAATTTGGAAGCTTCATTTTATAAAATGAAGCTTCCAACAGTTATCCCTTACCTATCTTCCTTGCTTTAACCTTAAAATTTTGGGTCTTACTGCCATCAAATAGTGGGACAAAGTTATACGCTATCCGATTAAAGAAGTTGAATGCTGAAATACAATTTTACCGTCTAGCATGGTCAATTCAGCCTGTATGTCTTTGATTTGTTCATGAGGAACATTTAAAATCGCCTTATCCAAAACAACTAAATCTGCAAGTTTTCCTACTTCGATGCTGCCTTTCATCTTTTCCTCAAAACTTGCGTAAGCGCCATTCCATGTAAAGAGTTTAATAGCTTCCAAAACGCTAATCCGCTGGTTGGCTCCGACCTCCTGCCCCGATGAACTTAAGCGGTTAACAGCGACATGAATACCATGAAGTGGGTCTGGCATGATAACCGGGCTATCTGAAGCAGCTGCAGCAATGACACCAGCATCAATGTAATCACGAAGGGGATACATATGATTTACTCGTTCACCATAATGTTTTATATACCCTTCCCCAAACTCATAGAAGAACCCAGGATTAGGAATCGGAATGACTCCTAACTTCTTCATGCGAGTCAATAAGTCCGGCATTGCCAGCCCCGCATGTTCAATCCGGTGCCGGTGATTTGACCGCGGATATTTTTCCAGTGCACGCTCCATACAAGTAAGTAACATATCAATTGCGCGATCTCCCTGTGCATGTGCTGTAATTTGAAATCCTTTTTCGTGTGCTTCTCCTAATATCTCATCTAGTTGCTCCTGACTATAGTAAAGAATTCCACAATCATTCGGATTACTTGTGTATGGTTCCCTCGTCGCAATTGTCGGACCGGTGCTCGCACCATCCATAAATATCTTTGCAGGACCAATTTTAAACCACTCGTTCCCCGCTCCTGACAAAATACCGGCATCTATCATTTTCTTAATGTAAATTTCAGGATGGTTCAGTTCACAGATCATGGCATAAATCCGTGTCTTCACAGCACCAGAAGCAACCGCTTTCTGCATGGCCCTAAATACGGAAGCACCGTATGAGCCCGCATCATGAATACTCGTTATTCCTAATTTAACAAACTCATTACTAGCTAGAATAAGCCCGTTGATCAGTTCCTCTTCGGAAAATTGCGCGAGTGCATACATACTCATATGAGCGGTTTCATATAACAGTCCGTTAAGTTCACTGTTTTCATCCCGCCCAATGATTCCCCCCTCCGGATTAGGAGTACTTTGAGATAAGCCAGCTAATTCAAGTGCTTTGCTGTTTACTACCGAAATGTGACCGCAAGTACGTCCTACGATAATTGGATGCTCCCGGGAAATTTCGTCAAGCTCCCATCTTGTCGGAAACCGCTTTTCTTCAATTATATTTTCATTAAACCCCCATGCCCGAATCCATTCCCCTTTAGGGATCCGATTCGCCGCTTCTTTCCCCTTTGCCAGAAAATCACGTATGGATGTCAAATGCATTTCTTTAAAATCAATGCCGAGCTTATTCGTTCCGATAATTGCCATGTGCAAATGGGAATCAATGAAACCAGGCAGTAAACTCTTTCCTTCCAAATTTATGACATGCGTGCTGTCATGAATATATTTCTTTATTTCCTCGTTTGTACCAACTGCAATAATTTGATTCCCTTCTATCGCAACCGCTTCCAAAATTCTGTTTTGGTCATCGACTGTAATAACTTCACCGTTTAAAAACACATGATCTGCCATTTTAACTCCCCCTTACATCATTGTTTTTTTTGTCTCTTCTTTTTGAACAAACAACTGATGACCCTCTTCAAGCTTTCGTGTTATCATGCTGACTCCCAGCATGATAATCGTATTTACAAACAAAGCAATAAACGCAACCAATTCAAAATAAACAATGTAAACAAGTGCATTTCTCATTAATGTACTTGTTCACACTGTATCATTTCTAAGTTTTTTATCGTCTTATTAATTTAGATTAAACCTATTCAAGTTCCGCTACTGCTTTTTTAATTGTTCTAACGATAAATTCAAAGTCTTCTTCTGTAATGTTTAATGGCGGAGCAAGCATGAGTACATTGTTATATCCTGCAACCGTATCACCGTTTTTACCAATGATCAATCCTTGCTTTTTACAAGATTCAATTACAGTATTGACCTTCTGTATATCTGCCGGCTGTTTCGTTTTTTTATCTTCAACGAGCTCAATCCCTATTAAAAACCCTTTACCCCGTACATCGCCGACATATGGATAATTTTTTAATTCCGACAATTCACTAAGGAAACGCGCACCTAAAACCCTTGCATTTTCAATGAGGTCTTCCCGCTCCATAATCTCTAGATTTTTCAGTGCAACTGCACAGCTCGCTGGATGTCCACCGAATGTATTCACATGACGAAGGTGATCATATTCTTCCGTTCCTTTAAACGCTTCATAAATATTTTTTCTTACAGCGGTTGCAGATAATGGAAGATAAGAACTCGTTAGTCCTTTTGCCATTGTGATAATGTCTGGTTTTACACCATAATGCATAAACCCAAATTTTTCTCCTGTTCTACCAAAGCCGCAAATTACTTCATCCACAATAAGAAGTACACCATGCTTTTCACAAATTGCTTTTACTTTCTTCATATAGTCTTCAGGGGGCATAAGTACACCTCCGCCGCTAATAATCGGTTCCATAATGACTGCGGCAACGGTTTCTTTTAACTCCCACGTAATGACACGATCGATTTCTTCAGCAAACTTAAGATTTTCTTCTTTCGTATGACGATAAGAATCAGGCGGTGCAACATGTAAAAAACCTTGTCCTAACGGTTCATATTTATACTTACGCTGCGCTTGCCCCGTTGCAGCAAGAGCACCCATTGAATTGCCGTGATAAGCGCGATAACGTGAAATAAATTTATAGCGATTGTATTCACCGAACTGCTGATGATACTGGCGGGCAATTTTAAACGCTGTTTCATTCGCTTCAGAGCCACTATTGGAGAAGAAGATGACATATTCATCACCAAGCCATTCATTTAACTTCTCTGCTAATTGAATAGCTGGTACGTGACTTTGGGATAATGGAAAATATGGGACATCTAAAAGCTGTTGGTAAGCTGCTTCCGCAAGCTCTTTACGGCCATAGCCAACATTCACACTCCATAAACCAGACATGCCATCTAAATAACAATTCCCTTCAATATCAGTTACTTTCGATCCTTTTGCATCTGTTATAATCATTGAAGGAGCACCTGCATTATAACGGCGCATTGCATGCCAAACGTATTGCCCATCTTTTTTTACAAGCTCTTGTTGCTCGTCAATTTTTTGCATAGTTATTCCCCTTTCTTTCATACTGTGCTGTTAACATTTTTTTCTTCAACTTGTTTACCTGTAGATTCTCCCCACTGTCCACCAATGTAATTTTTTAGCGTTTGTGCAATGTTAGTTGCTACCACAATGAAAACCTACTGCTCTGAAATAACAATCCTGTGCATTTATTATATCTAAACAAGAAAGCGCATTCAGTAGACATTATGTAAATTGATTTTTGAGATAATCACTACATTTTGGTGATATCCAATCGATTTATTTACAAATAGTCTAAAGAAAGAAGTCATAGAATACGCGTTTCAGCATACTTGATCTTCCCTTATGGCTAAGAAAGATTCGATAAAGTGAAACTTAATTACGATTTAGAAGCAGATACGTAATCATATGCAGTAATCGCAAATTCGATCGCTTGTCGTTTATGAAACTCCATAAAATCTTCGCCTAAAAGTTCATTTATTTTTTGAAGTCGTTGATAAAGAGTCTGCCGAACGATATATAAATTTGTTGCTGTTTCTTGTTTGGAACCATTGCATTTAAGATAAGCTTTTAAAGTTTCCATTAGTTTCCCGTTATTCTTCTCATCATGAATGCGAACAGGATCTAAATAATCAGAGATAAAATCATCAAGTGCTCCTTGTTCGTCTGCTATTAATACGAGACGAAAGATATGTAGGTCATCATAAAAGTAACTCTCGTGCCCTTTTGGCATGTTCTCCTGAATGATTAATGATTCTTGTGCCGTGTGATAACTCTTCCTTACATGACTTAGTTTATCGATAAACTTACCGACACCAAATTGGATCTGACCCGCCTTGTACTTTTCCATTAATTCTGTTTTTTTCAAATGATTGATTCCCGCTTCGACTCTCCATTTCCAATCACCCGTTTTTCGCTTGTTCAGCAATATGAACATCATTTGATTTTTCCTTACAGTAGTTAAAAGGAAGAAACCTTGATTTTCAAATATAGAGCGAAAAAGTATTTTTAAATAAGTAAAATCCGAGTTTTTTTGATCATAGTCTTCGATTTTACAGAGTAGTACAATACAGCCGTTTACTTTAAGGTTCGGCTCAAGATCAGCAATGTATCTATGAATTCGTTCTTCACTATGTGTTCCATCAAGCCATTTTTGAATCCATTCTATTTCATCAGCCTTTTTCCGTTCTTCAACATATAACTCACGTAATAAATTTTGCGCCAACGCAGTGGCAGTTCGGTCTACTATAAGTGATTCAAATCCATGTAATTCGGATTTGGAAATAACGAAGAGTTCTGCAAATGTTTTCTCTAAAGCTCGGATTGATTGACAAAAAATAGTCATGTCATTTTGCATGTTATCTTCCCTTAAAAGTTTAATGATTTCCTCTTGTTCATCAGATGTTTTTTCGGAAACAATTAGGATTTCACCTTCTTTTGAACAATACACTACTGTCATTTGTAAATAATTATGTAACAGCTGTAAGATTTTTGATTGTGAATTAGATGTAAGAAGCAACTGATTTAACTGATGTGAATAAACTTCTAAATCTGAAATCAGTTGATAGTGTTTCTTCAATAAAAGAGTGTGCACATCTTGTGTAATATCAACAAACCGTACTTCATGATAGAAAACTATTAATGGAAAATCATGACGATCAGCAAATTCTATAATTTCTTGTGGTACGTCAGTCATATACATTCCTAATTCAACACAAAGCCCAGCAGCGTTAGAGGAAATAAACTCTTTAAGTAACGAAAGAAATACTTCTTTATCTCCTTTCCATCCAACCCCTGTAGAAAGAATAAGCTCATTTCCATTTAAAAGATTTCCAATTCGAGGTATTTCCATAATATGAATCCATTTTACCGTTCGGAAAAGGCCTGCTTTCCCTGCTATCACTTCTGCATTTTGAAAATGCTTATGCTTTAAAATTTCTTGTACTGATAATTCAACCCCAGTATTCATTTTATCGGCACCTCTTTACAGTTTAAAAACTTTAACTCTAATATATATTAATATCTTATTTGAAAATTCAAAATTAATCAAAAATAATTAGTGCTAATTACAGATAATCTTCCTTTGCTCAATTCTTCTTATAATCTCTGCTACATATGACATATGTCATATACAACACGTAATAAATACTGTAATTTATTAAGTATTGTAAAACCTGGATTTTGCGTATAACAAAAGCTATTATGAGTACGTTTATAAGACTTTTTATAGAAGAAAACTACAAAAACTAACTATATTTGGAGGATTACTATGAAGTACGAAGTAATAATATTTGATGCAGATGAGACTTTATTTGATTTTAAAAAATCTGAAAAAGATGCTTTTAAAAATACGATGCTGGCGTTTCATATAGAATATGATGAAAGTTATCATTTGGAAGTATACAAAGAAATAAATACAGCTATATGGAAAGAGTTTGAGGACGGGCTTATTACTCAGAAAAAGTTAAGTTTTGAAAGATTTAAACGGTTGTCCGACAAATTAAATACGGAATTTGATGAAGTTAAATTTGCACAATTATATATGAAACATCTATCTCATGCATCTTTTTTATATGATGAAAGTATAGACCTTGTAGAAAGTCTCCATAAAGATTATAGACTTTCTATCATTACCAATGGTCTCAAAGATGTTCAAGATCATAGAATACGGAAATCTATTATCGCAAAATTCTTTGAAGATATAGTAGTCTCCGAGGATGTTGAGGTATCGAAGCCAGATTCTAAAATATTTGAACACGCTTTAAACAATTTAAAGCATACTGACAAAAGCAAAGTATTGATGGTAGGAGATAGTTTAACTTCTGATATACAAGGCGGAATCAATTTTGGGATAGATACGTGTTGGTTTAACCCTAATCAAATTGTAAATACATCAGAATTAAAACCTACCTATGAAATTGCAAATTTGCTGGAGCTTAAAAATTTACTAAAAAAATAGATATATTAAGAAGAGAAAGTAATTGATGCTCCTTCAATTTGTACTACGACAATTATTATCGTTACTGGAATCTCCATATTCTAAACATTAGTTTTCTGGCAATTATATTTATCCCGCATTAACGGGCAGTAATACTCCCGCCTCAAAATTCAGTGGATGCAAAGAAGTTAGATGGGAGATAAACTGCCCGTAAAAGCCCGATTGGTTCAACTAATAATCAGTGGGGGATGAAGAAAACCCCCACTGATTAAAGTTTCACTTTATCACCGTTACGAAGATAAAATTTCTAGTTCTATTTTAAATATGAACATAGATGTATACCAAGTACATCTATGTTCATATTCTTTTCATATTGAAAATAGCCTACTTAGCTAGAGAAGTAATCACAACACACAATATGATTGTGACGCTTTTAATTGTTTTTTTCATCGCTTGCCTCCACTTTCTTTTTCATTACTAACCAATTTTCTTCTCCTAAGAACCATTTTGTTAATACATATCTTTCTGTGTTGTGTATTTTAAAACCATAACGCTGATACAGGTGTATGGCAATTTCATTCGTTTGAGACACATAAAGCTTTACTGTACTTTTATTTTCGAATTTTGCTATCTTCATTACTTCGTCTAAAATTTTCATCCCATATCCTTTACCACGAAATCTCTTATTAATTGCAAAAAAGCTTAAATATAGTTCATCCTTTTGGGGCTTAGTATAAAGTAGCCTCATCGCTAATTTCCATCTAAGTTTCTCCAAAAAAGGAAAATATCCATCCTTATTCTCTTTATTAAAGTTCTTTTCGGGAAAATTCGAAGCATTTACTCCAAAAATACCTACAATTCCATTATCACCATCAATCACAGAAAAACGTTTTTCTGTGATTTGATCGTATGATTCTAAATACATATCAATTTTTTGATTATCATTTGTCCCTAAAATTTTTGTCCATTTGGAAATGAAAGACTCTCTCAAAAGCATAACTTCTTCGTTTTTATCATATTTATTGATTTCTTTAATTATCATCTTCATCCCCCTTTGCCGGCATTAAAATTTCTAGTTCAAGAATGTCACCACTAATAAAAATTTCATTTGAATATTCTATGGCATATATCGGAAAGTTCTCTTTAGTAATAATAGTAAGTAACCGTTCCTCAAACTCCTCATCCGTTCCTCCATGTATATATAATGATTTATATAGCCCCTCTTTCATTACAAAATCTGCATTACCATCTGTTTTTATACATAAGTGATACGTATCTTCTTCAAAAACATAAAAGATATCATTACCAAACAATAAAGTTGATAACTTCATCTCATAAACATCTTTTGCAGTTAGATTCTCATCTGCTCTTAATGTAATAATTTTTTTCAAATGAATATTTTCTACATACTTTGTTGAATCTATCTTTTCTTTTGTCAAGTTATTCATATGATATTCTATAGATTTTTGAATTTCAGTTAACCTTTTGATTTCATCAATAATTTCATTCGATTTTTCATTTAATAGATTCAGGTATTCTCTTTTTTGATAAGTTTTAAATATATCTTTAATTTGAATAATTGAAATATTTAAATTTCGTAACATCAGTATTTGGGCAAGTTGATAAATTTCTTTAAGAGCATATTTTCTGTACTTATTTTTATCAACATAGGACGGAAACAATAGCCCTTTTTCTTCGTAATATCTTATTTGATGATGACTAATGTCAAAAATTCTAGCCAATTGATTTATTGTAATTGTTCCTTTCATGCTATCCCTCTTTTCTATTCCAAATATAAACTATAGGGTTAACCTAATGTCAAAATAAAAAAATCCTTTTTCTGTTTACGAATAATAAAGTTATTTAATTTTCTCTTTATAAAAAAGGTTCTTGTGGAAATATAGGAAGAAGAACACGGATACTAATAGATTCCTACAGGTTTTTTATCTGCTGTTATTACGCGAGGTTTAGAAACGTACAAAAAAGCCAAGGCTTTCTTGAAAAAGCACTTGGCTGCTTGTTTATCCCTTGATTTACTTCAATAAAAATCAATGGTGTTCCCTTCTGAATCAACGGCGTGATATAAATACGTCCATTATCCCTTTAGATTAATAATTGTAAAGGGGCAATTCTCTTTTACATCTATTACATCTCCTCAGGCGCTTCAATCCCAAGTAATCGTAACCCTTCTTTTAATACAACAGCCACCGCATTTACAAGTGCAAGTCTACTTTCTTTCTCTGCATTTTCTTCTAAAATACGAACGTTACCGTAATATTTGTTAAACGCTTGCGCCACGTCTAATAAATATTTTGCAATATGAGATGGCTCATATTTCGCAAAAGCTGTTTCAATGACTTGCGGGAAGCGATGAAGCAGTTTTATCAATGTCCAGCTTATATCATCTGTTAACTGTAATTCTTGTTTTTCAATATCCATATCGCTTTTTTTCAACAGCGAACAAGTACGCGCATGCGTGTATTGTACGTATGGCCCTGTTTCCCCTTCGAATTTCAACATATTTTCAAGCGAAAATTCGATATTATGCATACGTTCGTTTTTTAAGTCATGGAAAATAACTGCGCCAACCCCGACTTGTCTCGCTACTTCAGCTTTCTTCTTTAAGTTAGGATTCTTCTCTTCAATATTTTGCTTTGCAAGCGTAATTGCTTCTTCTAATACCTCTTCTAGTAAAACAACTTTCCCTTTACGAGTAGACATTTTCTTACCATCTTTTAAAATAAGTCCAAATGGAACGTGAGACATGCCTTCTACCCACTGGAATCCTAATTTCTTTAGTACAGTGAAAAATTGTGAGAAATGTAAGCTTTGTTCATCTCCAACGACATATAGAGCTTTATCAAACTTATACGTATTTTGACGATATAGTGCAGCTGTTAAATCACGTGTGGCATATAGAGTAGCTCCATCTGACTTTTTAATTAAACATGGCGGCATTCCTTCTGCTTCTAAATTAACAACTTGTGCTCCGTCTGATTCTTCTAGTAAACCTTTTTCTTCTAGAAGCGTAACGAAATCATCCATCTTATCATTGTAAAATGCTTCCCCTTGAAAATTCGAGAATTCTACGCCAAGCAGTTCATAAATGCGAGAGAATTCTTTTAACGATTCATGACGGAACCAGTTCCACAAATATACCGCTTCTTCGTTGCCATCTTCCAGTTTCTTAAACCAGGCACGACCTTCTTCTTCAAGCATTGGATATTCTTTTACTTCTTCATGAAAACGTACATATAACTTAAATAACTCACGAATCGGATCTTCTCTAACAAGCTCTTCATCGCCCCATTTTTTATAAGCAGTAATGAGTTTTCCAAACTGCGTTCCCCAGTCGCCAACGTAGTTAATACCTACAACTTCAAAACCACATTTTTCACATATTTGTTTTAATGCATTTCCAATCATTGTAGAACGTAAATGTCCCATCGAAAACGGCTTCGCGATATTAGGAGATGAATAGTCAATTACAACCGTTTTTTCTTGTCCAAAGTACAACTGTCCATATTCTTCTTTTCCGTCTAATATTGTATTTAACACTTCATTACTAACAGTTTGACGATCAAAGAACACATTTACATATGGTCCAACCGCTTCTACTTTTGTAAAAAATGGGTGAGATAATTGATCTGCTAGTTCCTGCGCAATAACTGCTGGAGATTTTTTATATTGCTTTGCTAATGTAAAACAAGGAAAAGCTGCATCACCAAACTCATCTTGCTTTGGTGTTTCAATTAAAGCAGCAATTTGTTCTAATGATAAACCTGGTTCTAATACGTCGAATACATGCTTTGCAAACTTCATTTTATATTCCATCAGTATCTTCCTCCTTTTTATCAATAAAAAAACTCGCCTCTTTTCTAAAAAAGAGACGAGTTTACACCCGTGGTACCACCCTTGTTGTTCATTACGAACCACTTTCCCGTTTATAACGAGGTTAGGGAGCCCCGGCTTACTCTACTATACCGTTCAAGCAGCATCTCCGAAGTGCGCTTCATTATTTTCTCTGCACTAGGCTTTCACCGTCCCTAGCTCGCTTTTGCTTCTGAAAATAATTACTCTCTTCATCCAAGATTTTCTATACAATTTATTATAATCTATTATACATATTGTCTAATAATTAGCAAGTTTCAATCACACCAAAATGAAATTTTGCGCTTTTTCGTTTGTAGACTGAGAAGTTATGTTTTTCAAAACGCATGCTGCGAAAATGATCCTTTAATACAACACGTTTTCGCGCTACACGCTTAGCCTCTTTAATTGTCTCATTTGTAATATCATTGTACAATGCAAAATGCTTTAAACCACGAATCCCATCAGATTCTAATACTGTTTCTTCAAACATCGGATCTAAATATACGACATCATAACTATGATCAGCACATTGCTCTAAAAAAGATAAATGCTCCGTATGCTTTACAGTAATTCGCTGCATCGCTTCGGTAATTTCTGTTACACCTGCATCCCACTGCTGAATACCTTTTTCAATTAAATACGCCATATAGCGATTACCTTCTAACCCAGTGACCTGTCCTGCTTCTCCTACAGCATAACTTGCCACAATGCTATCAGATGCCATGCCAAGTGTACAATCTAACACCGTCATCCCTTTTTCTAGCTGCGCAGCTTGCAGAAATGGATCATGTTCACCGCGCATTAATCGCTTCACACGAAACATCGCTGAGTTCGGATGAAAAAAGAACGATTCTTCCGTTCCTTGCGGGTAAATCGCTAATCGATTTTTCCCTGCAACAAGTACATCTTGTTTATATTGCTCATGTAATTCATAAATTGGACGATCATTTCTCACAAGAAAAGAACTTTGCAAATCTGCTGCTATTTTTTCAGCATATGCAGTCATTTCTTTATTTGTTCGTCCAGCTGTCGTTACAATCATTCTTTCACCTCAATACTAAGAAAAAGGGAGAAAATCTCTCCCTTTTTAGCAATGCTTTTCAAAAGCTTGTTCTAAGTTTTGAATAATCTCTTCCATTGTTGCACCTTCAATTTCATGACGGTGAACGAAGTGAACAACTTCTTTTCCTTTTAATAGTGCCATAGATGGTGAAGATGGCGGAATTTCATCAAAGTAAGAGCGCATCATCGCTGTTGCCTCTTTATCTTGACCTGCAAATACAGTAACAAGGTTGTTAGGTTGCTTCTCAGAACGCACAACCGCTTGACCAGCTGATGGACGCGCTAAACCTGCTGCGCAACCACAAACAGAGTTCACAACAACTAATGTAGTTCCTTCTGCATTTTCCATGTATTCTTGGACACCTTCTGCCGTTGTTAATTCTTTAAATCCTGCGCGTACTAATTCTTGACGCATCGGAATTACCATTTGGCGCATATATTCTTCGTATGCATTTGTCATGTTACCAATCTCTCCTTCAACTTTCATTCCAAATTCATCATATCACGCTCTAATACTAGACGCAAAAGAAACATCATGACTTTCTTATTTTTTCCTTGGGATTTCACAAACACCATTTTTACAATGTCCAACAGGGACAATTTCCCTTTTTGTTGCAATATAATCATATACTACATGACCAAATCCGAAAAGAATTGATAGTTTAATAAAAGGTACGATTGCCCAGTAAGCTGGAATTACTTTCGCTAAGACATATACACTTTGAATCCCTTTATACCAGCGGGCATCCTTATAAATGTATAAATGTTTCTCCATGTTTTGCTGCATCTCTTCTGATAAACAATATTGCTGAACAACTTCTTCATCGCGAAACGAAACAAATGTTATTTTTCCTTTTTTATCTAGTTCCTTCGTTCGATTTGCAACCTTT
This sequence comes from Bacillus sp. 491mf, assembly GCF_900112415.1. Taxonomy (GTDB): domain Bacteria; phylum Bacillota; class Bacilli; order Bacillales; family Bacillaceae_G; genus Bacillus_A. The sequence continues at coordinate 481,429 of NZ_FOLV01000001.1, read as the reverse complement.
GTACACATCGGGCACCAACTATCGTAAAAGACAATCATAGTTATTATTCCCCTTTTCTGTACTCCGTCATTTGCTTCCATACAGAACCTTTAGCCTCTTCACCGCCTTCAATACGTTCAAGTGCTAAACGTGCTTGCATTGCTACTTCAAATTCTGGATCCTCTTGCGCTACGCGAAGTGCTGGGATTGCACTTTCGTCACCAATTTCAAACAGAAACATTGCCGCACGCCAACGTACAAGTTTACTTGAATCTTTTAACGCTTTAATCATCACAAACATTGCAGCAGGATCACCGATATCTGATAAGCAATCACCTGCTGTGCGGCGTACACTAACTGATTTATCTAATAATACCTTATAGAGTAAAGGCAAGACACGTTCCCCTTTGACCATTCCTAAATAAGCAGTTGCTAAGCGGCGAATCGATACTTTTTCATCTTCTAGCGCTTTCTCTAATACAGGAATATCTTCTTCTGTTGGATCCATTTGTTCAAGCGCTGCATAGCGTTTTGTCCAATCAGAATCATTCATCATTTCCTCTGTTACTTTATATGGCTCACGCTTTGTAATCGTTACTTCTACTTCCCCTGCCTGCTGTAATAATTCTTGGACAATTGCCTCTACACGATCGATTGGATACGTTGCAACAACCTCTTCCGCAACTTCTTTTCCAATCTCTTCAAAACTACCATAACGTGTACTTTGCTCCATCCATTTACGCTCTTTCACAACATTCGGCGCTGTCATTTGCACTTTCATAATCGCTTCTTTAAAACGGTCTGGTAACCCTACGCGTTCTTCAGTTGTACCATCGGTTAGTTTCACTTGCATCGGAATGGTAAAGAACATTTGAATAAACACTTTCACTTCCCCAAAATGGGCATTCTGTTCTTGTTCGCTCTCTGTTACGACTTCTTCACCGAAGACCGCGCGTACTTGCTGTAAAATATGTTTCCAGTCAAATTTCGCATTACGCTCTACTGCTAAAAAGTCCGCTACATGATATACACCTTTTACACCTTCAATTTGCAAAATTTGCTGCACTCTCTCTGGAGCCTCTATTGCATTATCACGCGTATAATTGTTTCGTGCTCCTGCTGGTAGTACTTCATTTAAAATAACCTTCATTGTATTTGGACTTGGTGTCGGTTCAATGCCTTTAATCCTCACGTAATTTCTCTCTCCTTTATTGCTGTTCTTAGCTGTATTGTAACATGTTCTCAATTAAGACTCCTACTGAGGTGCTTGCTCTTTTTTCTTCTCTAAAAATGTAATTCTTTCAATCACAACTTCTGTCTTATATATTCTCTTACCACTCTCATTATTGTATTGACTCGTATGAATATGTCCTGTTATACCAACAAGTTCCCCTTTTTTGCAGTACATTGTTACATTTTCCGCTGATTTCCGCCAAATCATGCAATGAATAAAATCTGCTTGTTGCTCTCCTAAACTATTACGAAATCCTCTATTTACCGCAACACATATACGTGCATAAGCAATTCCTTGCTTTGTATAGAATAACTCTGGATCCTTTGTTAATCTGCCAATTAACGCAACTCGATTCATCATACGATTCATGTCACCTCTTCGTTTTTTTCTTTATTGTAGAAAAAACGAGATGTGTAGTAAAAAATGTAAAAAAATATTTTTCCATATAAAAATGCGTCTTTATCTCTATAAAATTCCAAAAAGAAATCCTGCATGATACAATCATGCAGGATTTCAGTACGTTAATCATTTTTTACAAAATAAGAAACGAAACGTAAAATTTCTAAGTATAACCAAACTAATGTCATCATTAAGCCCATCGCACCGTACCACTCCATATATTTTGGAGCGCCGCCGCGTGCACCGCCTTCAATGAAATCGAAGTCTAACATTAAGTTTAATGCAGCAACAACAATTACAACTGCGCTGACAATGATACCAATTGTTCCGCCTTGATGTAAGAATGGAACTGGCACGCCAAATAGCTGTAAAACGAAAACGGTTAAATACATAATCGCAATTCCAAACGTTGCTGCCATTACACCCGTACGGAACTTATCAGTCACTTTCACAACACGCGTCGCATATAACACTAACATTGCTAGTAAAATAGAGATTGTTAATAGCACTGCGTGTAATATAATATAATCACCAAACTTCATTGTATATATAGCGGAAATACTGCCTAAAACAATTCCTTCCACTGCTGCATAAATTGGTGCTGTAATTGGTGAAATACGCGGTACGAATATCGCTACAAATGCGATAATTGTCGCAATAATTAATGCACCAAATAACACTGGCATTTGCATTTTATTTTGCATCATCTGCATATACGAGTACACAGACGTTCCTAATAACAATATGAGCATAATAAACGTTTTAGCAACAGCACCACCGACTGTCATTGCTGAAGTACTTACGCCCTCTTTACGAAACGTATCTTTCTTTAACATTGGATTAGATGTGCGCATATTTTCCCTCCTAAAATAGATTCTACCAAATAGTGTAAAGGTTTTCTCTTTACATTTCAACATATGCAGCTTGTTTTTACTTTAATCCTTCTACAATGTCAGATAATTCACTCCAACGCTCCATAGTCTGTTCTAATTCTTCTTCTGTTCGCTGCTGCTCTTCAGAGAGTTGCTGCGCTTTCGTATAATCAGCGCCCACTTTTTCTAATTCTTCTGTAATGCTTTCAATTTTCGCTTCTAATTCTGCGATTTTATCTTCAATCGTTTCCCATTCACGCTGTTCATTATAGGATAGCTTACGTTTTCTTTGTTGTTTTGGCGCTTCTTCTACTTTCTTTTCTTTCTGAACTTCTGCTTTTAATAATGCTTCTTGTGCTTTTTTCTCATCTAAATAATCGCTATAGCTGCCAAAGAAGATGCGAACGTTTCCGTCCCCTTCAAATACAAACAGCTCTTCTGCAATTTTATCAAGGAAATATCGATCATGCGAAACAGTAAGGACAACACCAGGAAACTCTTCTAAATAATCCTCAAGCACGGTTAATGTTTGCGTATCTAAATCGTTCGTCGGCTCATCTAAAAGCAAAACATTCGGTTCTCCCATTAAAATACGCAATAAATATAATCTTCTTTTTTCACCACCTGATAATTTGCTAAGCGGTGTACCATGTGTGTGCGGTTCGAATAAGAAACGTTCTAACATTTGCGAAGCACTGATCGTTTTTCCATCTGTCGTATGAATCACTTCAGCTGCTTCTTTAATATACTCAATCATCCGCTGATTTAAATTCATATCTTCATTTTCTTGCGTATAGTATGCGATTTTTACCGTTTGCCCAACTTCAATCTCACCGCTGTCCGGTGTGATTTTACCAGCAAGCATGTTTAATAGAGAAGATTTCCCACTGCCATTCGCACCGATAATACCGATACGATCCCCTGGTTTCACTATATATTGGAAATGATGAAGAACCGTTTTATCACCAAATGTTTTTGTCACATCTTTTAATTCCAATACTTTCTTTCCAAGTCGGCTGCCTCCAAGTGCAATATCAACGTTTTGTTTTGCACTTGGTCCTTCTTGCTTTTGCAATTCTTCAAAGCGCTGAATACGTGCCTTTTGCTTCGTAGAGCGTGCCTTCGCACCGCGGCGAATCCAAGCAAGTTCACGGCGATATAAGTTTTGACGCTTTGCTTCCTGCGCTATTTCTTGTTCTTCTCGAAGTGCTTTCGCTTCTAAAAAAGCACCGTAATTTCCTTCATAGCTATATAACTTGCCATTTTCTAATTCAAAAATACGGTTCGTTACACGATCTAGAAAATAACGATCATGCGTAACAAGTAAAACGGCTCCTGTATAACGTGATAAATATTCTTCTAGCCATTCTACCGTTTCATGATCAAGATGGTTCGTCGGCTCGTCTAAAATTAATAAATCTGGTGTTTGAATAAAACATTGCGCCATCGCAATACGTTTTTTCTGTCCGCCCGATAAATTCCCAACTTCCGCAGAGAAATCAGTAATACCGAGCTTTGTTAACAATGATTTTGCATTTGCATTCGCTTCCCAAGCATTCATTGCATCCATACGCTGCTGAACTGCGAATAATGACTCCTGCGCTTTTTCACTTGTTGGATTTTTTTCTAAGTTCAATAATGTTTGCTCATACTCACGAAGAAGACGAATTAACGGTGTATCACCATGAAACACTTGCTCTAGTACAGTTAAATTTTCTTTAAAATCTGGTTGCTGTGATAAATAACTAATCGTATACCCACGTGTATGCGTCATTTCCCCTGTATCTGGAATTTCTACCCCCGCAATAATTTTTAATAGCGTTGACTTACCTGTTCCATTTACACCGATAATACCAGCGCGCTGCCCTTCGGCAATACTAAAAGATAGGCCATTAAATAATGGTTTATCTCCATATGATTTCGATACATTTTCAACTGTTAACATTCTCATATTTGTGCATTCCACTCTTTCATAAATTGATCAATAAATTGCTCCATATAGCGATGACGCTCTGTTGCCTCTTCCTTCGCTGCATCTGTATTCATTAAATCTTTTAACTTCAACAATTTTTCATAAAAATGATTTAGTGATGGTTCATCGCTTTTTCGATATTCTTCCTTCGTCATCGTTTCACGCGGTGGAGTGTTTGGGTCATACAGTAAACGTCCCTTTGCACCTCCATAAGCAAATGTTCGTGCAATCCCAATTGCTCCAAGTGCATCAAGTCGGTCTGCATCTTGAACAATTTCTCCTTCTAACGTCGCAACAGTTCCGCCATGTCCACCCTTATAAGACATATTAGCAATAATATGAACAATATGCCGTGCATCTTCTTGGCTAACACCTAATTGCTCCAGCCAGTCTGTCACTTTCTTCATACCTGCTTCTTCACTTTCATTTAACTTCTCATCTGCAACGTCGTGAAGTAACGCTGCCATTTCAATAACGAAGCGATTCCCACCCTCTTTTTCAAACAACGCAATCGCTAATTTATGTACGCGTTCAATATGGTACCAATCGTGACCACTTGCATCTTTTTCCAATATGTTTTTAACAAATGTAATCGTTTTTTTAATTTGTTCTTGTTTATTCATAATATCTTCACCCAATTCACTATTGTAACACGCCCTCATTTTTTCATCACATATTTTCTTGTCCGCCCATATTATATGTTGTACTTATGTCATGAAGGAGGAAAAATAATGTTTTACAACTCACAACAACCCTATTATCAACCATATCCTGAACCACTACCACAATACCAGTATCATTATGATCCACGCTTCCCACAGGCCAGCCCTACAATACCAACTGAACCAACTGAACAACAAATCCAGCAATATGCTGCACAATTTCAACACTTAAAACACCCCGTATTAAACCTCGTTAAACCTTGGGTAGAATACGGGGTAAAAGAAGCAAAATATACATCCGTATCACACGCTATGACGGAAATTGCGGCAATCACGTACTTAATTGGAAAAGGTTACAATCCAACAGTTGCTCATTATATCGTTGAATCTTGGGAAAAGAATGAACATTTTTAAAATAATTCATTCTGTTAATTCCATTCACTATAAAACGCCAAAAAACCTAATAAATAAAGGTTTTTGGCGTTTTATGTTCTTCATTTTAATTTTATTAAAATAATACTTTTTCGTCTATTTTCATATAGTTTTATATAGTTTGTGAGCAAAATGTGAGCAACAATGTGAGCACTTCATATACCATCAAATCTTATGATACCAAGCTTTTAAATTCACTTTCTATTTAAAAACATTTAATTTATCCTCTTTCTAAAAACAACTCATTTCAAATTAATTCAACACGGAGAATTATTTTTGCTAGTTGTAGTAAATGGGAAGATAAAGTTTACACCAATGGGGTGACAACAAAATAAGCGACCGTTCTTTATTTCTTCCATTTAAAATTATATGATAAGATCTCCGATGCACAAGAAGTTCAATTCGCTATATAATACAAAGCCCTTCTCACATGAGAGGGCTTTCTAATTTATTCATTGAGTCTCGTGAAAAAGCATCTTCTAAATATCTAAATGCAACAACCTCTTCTTTTGTCATTTCTCTTACATAAATTGATTCCTCACGTGTCAATGGTTCTAATAATACCAATCCAGACATATTTCTATATACCTTTCTAAAATTCACTTTATCTTCCTCGCTCAGAAGTTTACTAAGAAATAGTTCAACAGGAACAGGTGTTAAAAATTTCTTATTTTCATCAATAAGATTAATATCTATGTTGTCATCAATTTCCCGAATGTGAAACAAGAAATCTTTGTCTAGATAAGATACTTGTACTAAATACGATGTTACCTTTTGTTTATCGATTACTGTCAATTCCACTAAAATCTTCCCCTTAATTGTTATTTCGTGTAAAATTTTAACAATTAAACATTGAGGATGTGTAAAATTATGGTTAATTTTTATGTAAAATCTTCTCAAAAAAAGAGCATGAGAAAGAAGAGATTATTCTCTTCTTTTTTATTGTATTTACTTTTATTACTCTTTTAAATTTATATGTAAAATTCCAGTTAGTAGATATTAATAAAATATAAAAATAGTATAAATTTCTTATTAATGTAATCCATCTATGATTTACTAATATGGTATAATTTCCATAATTAATTAAATATAGAGAGGATGCAAGCGACGGGACAATTTCAAAGTAATTCTCAAACAGCACAACAAATTGCTACGCAAATGGGAACCGCTGCTGATACGATTCAAAGTGCCACAAGTAGATCCATAACAAGATCATCACGTACAACGTTATCTATCAACTCCAAAGTACAAGAAGCAAATCAACAAGCTTTAGATGTAACCACACAATTGTATAGCGCCTTTCAACAAGCAGTTCACAATATTCATTCTGTAGCTCAAGATTTTGAGCGTATGGATAACGAACTTCAAAAAATTTTCAAGTGATATAGCAACCTACACGAACATAGAAAAGTAGGAGTGAAAAAATGAGTCTAGATATTCAAAAACAAATCAATCAACTAAATGATAAATTTAGAATTATATCTGAAGACCAATATCAAAATCAACGTGCTATTCAAAAGCAAGAACAGGCGGAAGCAAATTTTTATGAGTGGAAAGGTCAAAGTTATCGACTGTTTGATCCTTTATTAGAAACTTGGCATAACGATAAAGAACTAGGACAATTTTTTCATAATCTGCGTCAAGATACAGGGCAAATTGAACGAAAACTTACATACGAATTGGAAGACCAAAAAGAAACGTTACTAAAAGAAAAACAAAACCTTAGCAACCTAGAAAATGACCTTCACCATCAACGTCAAAAATTAACATTGGAGGTTAAATCATGAGTTTAAACATGTATCTAGGAGAGGTCCAGGCTCAAACACAAAGTATGAATGCTATGTGTAATGCAACGATTCAAGGAATGGAACAAGCCATCAATTCGTTGCGATAGGTAAGACTTTGAAGTTATCTCCATCTTTTCCCCCGCTTAACACCGTGCGTGCGACTTTCACCGCACACGGCGTTCCATCTTATCCTTTTATACTAAAGCAACTAGATTACAAACTTTACGGAGTTTGTTTATTTTCTTCAATTGTTTATCATTCAATTGAAGTATTCTCATATATTTTCTAATCGTCTCTTCATTTGTAGCATGTATCAGTCTGTGGACAAATTCATGTACAATAATTAGGTTATTGAACTCGTCAGTTCCTCCTATATCTTTCGGTAGTTTGTGATGGCAATGCGCATCATCAGCTAGTAAAAAGATTCCTGTGACAGCACATTTACCATTTTGCATGGAATATCTCGATATTCTGTTATCTGTGTACTCCATGTTTTTCCCTTTACTGGAGGATAGCAACATTTTTTGTATTTCATTAGCAATGTTACCTTTTAAGCTTTTGATGAGTTTTTGTCTTCCTTTTTCAGTATAATTACATATGTCTTGACTGAAATTTTGAGGGAATCGTGTTTGTATGTCCGCTAGTGGATATACATGATTACCTACTACTTCAAAGGTTCTAAAATTGTTCCTGTGCAATTTTTTGTATAATATATTAGCGTTGGTAGGAATTTTATATTTTCCTATTGATTTTAGACGATTAAACAAGGTTTTCGAGAGACGAAAGGCTATTTCAGCAAAGTCTATATTCACATGTGTCGCGATTCTATAATAATTTTTGATACCAAGCACATAGGAGTTATAACTCTGTACTGTTTTTGCTATTGGATTCTTCTGAATTGCTTTAATCCTTGTTTTTGCTTTTTCAAGGATATCCTTTTTCTTTTTCTCGCTTATATGTGTGTTTGCCACATGTCTTTTTCGCTTTTTTACAGATTTGATAAAGAATCCTAGAAAATCCGAAGATTTTCTTTTTAGGTTAGTTATAGTTGATTTTTCATTGGATATATTAAGGTTTAATTGATTTTTGAGATATCCTTCCACTGCATGGAATATTTTAGTTGCAGATTGATGGTTGTTGGTAAATATTTTAAAATCATCTGCATACCTAACTATATACATTCTCTTCAGGTTTGCTTTTGATAAACGGTAGTTTTTAGTTTGTACTGTATGTGGTTTTCTTGTTTTGATATTCTCCCACTGACTAGATATCCACCAATCCAAATCGTTTAATACGACATTACTAAGTAATGGACTTAGGATTCCTCCTTGCGGAGTTCCTTTTGTAGGAATGCCTTCTCCTTTGATTGGTGCTTTTAACATTTTCGAGATGATTGTCAGTACCCTTCTATCAGTTATACCTATGTTGTATAGTTGTTTTAATAATTTGGAATGATTTACGTTATCAAAGAAACCTTGTATATCAATATCTACTACGTGACTATATCCCCCTCTATTTATCAAGAATTGACACCTAGCCATTGCATGATGTGTTGACCTGTTAGGTCTGAATCCATATGAATGCTTGTAGAATTTTGCTTCGCATATTGGTTCTAGAACTTGTTTGAACATTTGTTGAATCAATCTATCTCTCATTGTAGGAATTCCTAATGGGCGTTTCTTCCCATTTGCTTTAGGTATCTCTACCCTACGTACCGTGTTTGGTTTGTAATTTGTGAGAGCTTTTCTAATATTATCGACGAAGGAATCTACATCTTCCATTTTATAATGGTTGATTGTGATACCATCTGTTCCTTTAGTTTTAGAACCACTGTTTGCCTTTATGTTTCTATATGCCAGTAGAATATTTTCTTTCGATATGATGTGTTTATATAGGTTTATACCTTTTGTAGCATTGTTTTGGCTACGATGATATAAATCATCAAACACTTTTTGCATATCGTAATACTCTGCATGCCGTAACGTTGTACTCACCGATGTGTTAATTCCCCTTTCTTACGAAAAGTCCCATCATCTTACTCGATCCTGTGAGTTACATCTAGTTAATTTAGTTTTCAAAGAACAAGACTAGGGACTATCCCTCCACATTTGTTACATGTTTCGTCGGTACTGTGTCCCCACCTTCACAAGAATAAAGCAATTTCGGTTCGTTAGAACCTTATATACACCTGTCTGCTAGTAGGCGTTGGTGACAGTTTCTCGCTTACCACGTTCCGATTGACTTAGCTATACATATATCCTTAGGTGCTTGCTGTAAGCCTGTTATCGTTACATCCTCGTCGTTAGATGTTCCGAATTTCATATCATTCACTCTTACTTTTCGGTAGATAACGTCGTCATTAACGACATACATATTTCTAATGTATTAAGCATTTAGACCCGTATATTCGCAAGTTCGCCAGTCCGTTTGGACATTCTCACCATAGATATTTTGTAGCATCCCGACCTATCCATTACCATATGATTTCTCACTTAGGTTTTGTTCAGCCGACTTCACCTAGCTTCATACAATTTGTAACTACTATCACGCCTTGCATGTAGGAGTATTAGACAAGTAGTTTCAGCTCAACCTGACGGCTTTCATTCCTACTTTCGGTCAATCAGTTGTTGTCATCAAATTGATAACCCTCCTATTTCGTGATTACACACTTATAAGGAAACGTGTCGCGCGATTGATGCTTTTATGTTCGATGCGGTTTTGCAAGGACAAACTTATGACAGTGCAAAAACATTCTTTGCACAAACATTCCGACCTTTAGCACAAGGAATCATTTACTTGTGTGAAGAATTAATCCGGCAAAATAATGCCTTTCCAAACGATTTTCAATCACAAGTAGCTACAACAGATGTCATTGAAGAAGAAATAAAAGAGCAAATGCGACAAATTGACCGAACAAAAACAGGTATTGAAGGAATCAGTAGTACCCTTCCAAGCACGAAAGTTATGGTAGACATGTTTGATGCTATGAAGCGAAAACTACAGGAAAAACTAGACCATCTACATCGATTTAATTATACTTCTAGTAGTAACTATGATACAGCGATCCAACTTGCTGCCAGCATTGCCCGAGGACTTGCTGAAGTTCAAAGCGGGAAAGGTTTCAGTTCCGCATCAGGGACATTTAGTACACAAGAACTAAATATGGATTGGGTAGCCCCTATCCAAAAAATTGCAGAAGATAAAGCTCGGAAAGCTGATAAGTTAGATTCTACGGTAGCAAATGCAAAATCGAGTGATTCAAATCAGAAGCAGGCTAAAGGTAGCTATGAAACTTTTAAAGGAACAGTAAAATGGAAAGAAGGAACTCGACTCGGAGGAGAAGCGGAAGGCTTTGTGTTAGAAACAAAGAATCGTATTGGGGGAAATGATGAATTTTCGATGAAAGCTCTGTCCGGAAAGATGGATATAAACATGCCATTTTCTTTGGGCGCTATAAAAGATGATTTACTTGCTGGTAAAATTATTGGTGGAAAGATAGAAGCTTCCGCATTAGAGAATTCCTATAAGGCAAAAATCCCAATTACTACTCCTATCGGTGTATTTATGAAGGACATTACAATCACACAAAAATTTTTCGAAGGGAACTTCGCGTCTGGCGTAGATCAATATACGATGAAACTGGGAGCAGAGCTTACTACAAATAAGTACGAAGTAGAGTTAAATATCTTTCATTTCCCGAAATTCATTCCAATTATAGGAGATAAAGATATGATAGCTAAAGGTGAGCTAGGTATAGGTACATTTGGATACAAATTGAGTCTTGGAGCACAAACAGGTGGGTATATCGCACCAGGAGAAGGATTTGGTCTGGGTGGATTCCTTAAATTTGAAAAACCGGAGGATAAAAAATAATATGAGTCCATTTAAATCAGGTAAAATTATTATATGTATTGCAATTTCTATATTTCTTGTATTTGCTATCTTTTCTCCCTATGGATTAACTAAAAAGATTTTATTTATTGTTTGTATACTTCTTTTAGGAGCGTTTTCACTTGGTGCTAACAAGCTACTTGGGTCGATATATGATAAATTTATAAATAAATAGGTTTAACATAAGACTGGAGAAATTAAATTATGAATAAAACATTAAGAGTCATTACTATTATCGGAGTACTCTTTCCTCTTATGTTAATATGGAGCATAAATACTGCTTCTCAAAAAGAAAAGGCTATCTTTACAGTTATTCAACTATCCGTAGGAGTTACTTCAATAATAACACTAGATTATATCTTTAAATACATTAAAAAGAAGAAGGAGAGTAAGTAAATGAAACTATTACCTATAGGCTCCGTTGTAAAATTAGAAGAAGTAGAACCAATCATTATGATTATTGGAAGAATGGTTATTTCAGAAGACAAACGTGACTTTGACTATGCAGGCGTTCCTTATCCTGTTGGTTATCTAGGTGATGAAAAAGTATTATGCTTTAATCATGATAAGATTGAAGAGGAATTACATAGAGGTTATATGACTGAAAGTGAATTAATTCTACGTGAGAAGTTATTAGAAATGTAGTTTTGATTGTGTTCACGGTATTTAAAGCCTCCGCTAGATTATTAGCAGAGGCTTTATTAAATATACGAGCAATAAAAATAAAATACGCTTTGTTTATCTCAACCAACTTACATAAGATTCATCAAAATACATCCAACCTTCAACACCTTCACCTGTTACATAAATCCAGTTCTCATATCGATAATGCACTTCATAAGCGGAACGCTTTGTAATTTTATTCATAACAGGGTCACCAGTGGATGCACCTCTGCGTAGATTGATGTCAGTACCATTTACCCAAACGACACCTTGATTTTTACCGTCTTTATTGATACTTGCTGTATCATCACGCATCCAGTTTTCTGGATTTACTCGATACCAGAAATGAGAACCATCATAAGACCATTCATAATACGTATGCCCTTGACCTTTTGTAGCTTGACGCATAATAGATGAATTTACATTAGGTTCTTTACGAATATTAGCTATATCAGCAGTCGTTGTAAGGTATCCTAAAACATCTTCTTGTGGAGGAGCAAGTTGAGAATCATTTCCTATAAACCATTCTAGTGATTTATCGCCAATAAGTTTATTTACATCACAGTTGCCGATACCTTCCACATACCCACCAGTTGCATTATCTGCATATTGCCACATATCACATGCATATGCAGGTTTCTTACCGTAACGAGGAATCCATAAGAAATCAGCTTGTACATTTTGTAATCCATAAGAGCCGTACATATGATGAGATACATAGAAACCTACTTTCCATCCTTTTGCTTTTAACGTGTCTATAAACGCTTGTGAAGCTTTTGCTAGATTAGTGCCTCCACAGCTTGATAGGGTATCATCTTCAACGTCTAATACTAAAAATTTAGCGTTAGGGCTAACACGATTCATAAAGTCCTTCGCCTCTACAATTGCATCTTCCACAGATACATAGCAGCCATAAGCATAAGCAGCGTGTGGAATGCCTCGTTCTTCTAAATTTTCAACGTGTTGTTTGTATAAATAATCAGCTTTATTTGAACCATATTGTACACGGCAGATTGCTAAATCAATATTAGAAGCAGCTACGTCCCAATTAATAGAGTCATTGTATTTTGAAATATCGATAATTTTTTTAGTCATTATTTATCCTCTCCTTCTTGAACTTCTTCATGATCTGACCAAATACCTAAAGCAATACCGAATAAGTAAACAGCTTGCTGTACCTTTTCTAAATCGCCTTCAAAACCTTTAACACCAAAAACAGGTAACATTAATCCAAGGCATGAAAAAAGCGCAACCCATGTTTTCCAGTTGCGCAAACGCTTTTTAATATTTTCTTTGTTCATTTTAATTCGTCTCCTTTTCTAAATTATCCAGCCTCTTATGTGCTTGCTTTGTACTCTCTTCAACTCGTGTAATTCGTTCACCAAGCTGCTGCATTTGCTTCTCATTCGCTTTTAAGTCAATTCGAATGTCATCAACTCCCTTACGAATATATCCGAGTTCTGCTTTCATTTCTGCACTTTGTTGGCCATCTGATTTTATTACTTTAGATTTATTTAGTGAGTACCCAAAATAACTAACGGCCGCAGATACTATTGCAACGAGTACTCCGATTTCAATTGTCATTTTCCCACTCCTTTATACAAAATAAAAAAGCCTTACTTATTAGTAGACTTTGGTTTCAACTTTTCATTTTCTTCTCGTAACTTTTGATTTTCTGCTTCTAGTTCGATTACGCGAGCCAAATAAATGTTTTTCTCTTGGTTGGCTGCGCTTAGTTGTTCTTCCACCACTTTTGCGTAAAGTTCTGCGTTTGCTGTTATTTTCATCAATAATCACCTTTTCTATTTGATTTAGTCTTTCATCAGTTCTCCCTACATACTGTTGAAAACCTTTTATTGTTACTGATAAAGAAGCGTATAAATTTACTCCTTGTCGATTTACATCTGTAAATGAAATAGGACAATCATCTACCATGAAACCATAGTATTTATTAATATCATTTAATGTGTATGGAGCTTGTCCTTCTTCTTTTTGTTCACGCATTTCGTATAATTTCGATACATCGCTTTTAAAATAGTATTCTTTAATTTTTAAGTCTAAAACGTCCTGCAATGCATCAATCTGTATATCCTTTACGTTTGTTTTAAGCTTTAACTGAGATGTTGTCTTAAATTCAGTAGCAACAATACCGTTGTGACTGGAACCATTACCTGATTTAACTTGTAAATACCCATTCCAGTGATCATCACAAGCAAGCATTGATCTATACAAAGTTAAATGAGAACCGTTACTCTCAGTAACCCATTCATTCTCATAACGACCATTATAATTATGAAAATAAATCCCATTTGATGATATTCTTGCAAGTTCGTCACCTTGAGGATTATCGATCTTAAAACTTGGTCTCCACCCCATTGTTGCATCATAAGATCTAGCTTCAACAGTTTTGTTTTGACCATTATCCCGTATAATAAGTGAACCGGCTCCGTATGTTGCTCCGTCATTACCGTTGTTAAGATTAAGGCCCCATGCTGCAATGTTTACAGAATTTGCTTGTGTGCCGTCCTCTTTATAACCTCTACTATAAAAACTTCCCTTTTCTAAACCTGTAATAACTTTCTTTGACCACTGATTCCATTCAGCCGGAGTTTGAAAACCTTGTGTAAATATTCTACCATTCGACATTTCTGTAAAGTTATTATTATCGTTTGGGTCTTTTGCTCTAATCGTGATACCTTCAAGAAATTTACCAGCAATCGATTCTGCTGTAACGGCGCCAACTAAATTAATGCGTTTCGCTTCAATTTTTATTGCTTCAGCGGTTTGGTTAATTTCTGAAATTACACTACCTTTACGGACTGTATTAGTAATTGCTTTCTCAGTTACATCAATACGGCCTTCCACCGTTTTTACATAAGCGCCTGTAGCATACTTGCCGTCAGCTTCTACTTTTGTGTAAACTTCTGTACTCTTAGCTGAAATCCGAATCCCTTCCGTGTTAGCTACAATTTGACGATCTATTTCAGTCATTTTCTTGTTGTAATCTTCGGTTGCTACCTTATGAGCTAAATCTTCAAGGATTTGATCTTTATCAACAATATCATTTGGATTTTCAACATAAGCACTGGCTTTATTTCCTTTTTGTAGCATTGGATGTGCCAACCAAAATGTACCGTTTTGAAGGACATATGCTCTTAACCCTACAGAAGCTGCTTCAGGCGGAGCGACTTTTGTAAATTCTTGTCTTGTCCAAGTGTCATTACTTATAGTGAAATCATGGGTGCCAGCTGAAAATTGAGTGCCATCGCTTTTCCAAAACACAGCAACCATTCGTAGTTTCTTATTGTAGTGTTCATCAATATTTTTAGTCATAAAATACGCTGAAACAACAACTTCTTCTCCTGCTTGAATAGGAATTCTATTAGAAGTAAAACTATTATAAACAGGGCTTGTTTGACCAAAAACAGTCAATTTCATACTAAAATCACCTAAGTATGTTGTGTCTTGGTCTACAACCGCTGGAAATTTAGCTGCAATCCCCCAATACTTTGTTCCTTGTGTAAATCTTGAGTTTCTAATTAAATTTGCATTTCCAACTCCACTTACATAATTTTCAACATCTTTTATCTTAACAGCTAAATTTAATGCATTTGAATGTTGTTCAATTGTTGAATTCGCTTGTTCTATCGCTTTTCTTTGGGATGTTTGTACTTCTTTAATTTCACTAACATTTTGTGAAATTCCCTCAGCACTTTTTTCTACAGTTGTAATACGCTGGTTAAATGTTTCTTGATCACTTTCAACCTTTGTTATATTTTCTTTTATGCCATCCGCAGTTTCTTCTACTGTGTTTATTTTGTTTGTAATAGTTTCATTGCTTTTATTTAACGATTCAATAGAACGATTAAATCCTTCAGTCGTTTGTTCTACTGTTGTCATTCGTTTGCTAACATTACCTTGTTCGTTTTGTACGTCTGTCATTGTTCGATTAACAAGATCAACAGTTTCTTTTACTTCGTTATATTTTCCATTAGCTTCTTTCTGAACAGCTTCTACTTTTTCATTAAGCTCTGCTTTTGCTTCTTCTACATCTGGAACAATTACATCCCATGTTGTTCCGCTCCACTTCTTTAGAACACCAGGCTTACCTTTCGAAGTATCTAACCACAACGATTTACCAGGCTCAAGATTAGTAGTTGGTTCAATATCACTTTCAATAATTGTAGTTTGAAAGTTTTTTTGGTTTTCTTTCACAAGCTCCGCAAGTTTCTTTGCTGCTTCACTTTCCTGCTTTGCTTCTTCGGCTTTTTTATCGGTTATAGCATTGATACGGTCTGTGTAATTATTGGATTCGTCTAATAGCTTTTTATCAAGGTCTTTCACAACTGATAAAATATCAGAAGTCCATTTCTTTTGTTCTTCTGTACGATCAACTAATTCATCACGCTTATTACTAAATTCATAGACATTTGGTGTTTGTTCAAATGGATAACGTCTTCGTTTTACAACGCGTACATCGAAATCCATATTATATTTATGATGCTGTAAGATTGCTTTATCTCCAACTTTTGGTTCATTTGTATCATCAAAATTGGCTTCTTTATGATCTACAGTGATAGAAACAATAGGAATATCATTAACAAATTCCTTACATCTTCTTAATGCTGTTTCCTTATCTTTAATTTTGTCATCTTCAATATTTTCAGCTTGTCTACAACGAATAAGCTCTGGCATTTTATATTTTAATGGCGACTCATAATAATATTTAAATTGTGGGCCACCACCATCTTCTTCAGAAGGTGTATGACCTAGTAATAAAACAGAGAATGAACACTCACTATCATCTGTTGTTTTCTCAATCGCGTTTACATTGTAACCAAACTTATATAATTTATCTGTTGTTTTTCCGATACGATCAGCAAAAATAACTGTCATATTATCAAAAATACATTCGATATCAAACCGTTTTAATAAGTTTTGAATCATGCTCATTCGGTTTACGCCACCAAAATTTTCGAAATGTAACTGCTTTTTTGGAGAACAATAGTTAACGTATTTAAAATTACTTCCTTGGAAGATATGATCAAGACCTTCTTCAATAGAAAAATCACCTGTAACTTTCTGCTCCTGTGTTTGCCTAGATAATTCTGCACCAATCTGAATAGCATCACAATCTTTAAATCCTAATTCATTTAATTTGTTTACTAATAGAATGTAATATTGCCCTTCAAAGATAAGTATGTTTCTATCTTCTACATATGGATAAACACGCTTGTTCATATCTGTATCTGGAACCTCGAAGCGAATAGAGGACGGTTCGTTCTTGCCCTCCATTACTTCAAAAAGTTTCATATCAACAAGATGATATTGTTCACCAGTTCCTAGCTGCTCAATTTTTGGTCTCTCTACTCGCTTCATATTACCAACCTACTTCTAAATAATCGATTTTATTATTGTGATTAGAACCAACTTGCGAGAAAGCGCCACCTTTAATGATCACATTATTAATAATGCTATCTTGTAAATTCTCTACTCGTAATGTTCTAACTTGGACATTTGAAAGAATCGATCTAAATACCTTCTTATTCCCATTATCAATAGCTAATTCACCTATGTGGACATCAGCACGGGAGTCCCAACCATTTTTATTGTTGTATTTGACCGTTCCACCATTTAGGCCCCAATCAAGGGTGAAGTAATTCCAAATACCATCTTCCCAACATTCTTGTACGTCTGGATTGGTGATTTTAGCGCTAAAACCATAATCTGTAGTGATACCTTTTGCAAACGATCGAATAACTGGATTGGAAATACGAACATTTTTATACTGCGGTGCATTGTCACCTTCCTTACTTTTGAACCAAACACCGCGGGATGTTTCTTTACTTTTACCATTTCGAATATTAACACCTGTTATTGTAAAATCTTCACAAGTATCATTAAGAATTTGGAATACTAAGCCATGTCCAATATCATTTCCGGCTACTTTTTCTGTTTTGAAATAAGACATATTGTTGAATAATCCAAGTTCTTCTAGTACATTCTCAGCTTGTACATTATAAGTGATATTCTTATGAATCACTTTGTCTACCGGTGCAATTTCAGCTAGTCCTTTTTTAGCATTCTTTAATTTAAGATTAATTAATACATTGTCACATGATGTGAGATCATAAGGCTTCGCATTTTGATTTGTAAGCGTATTTTTATCATTAAATACATAAATACCTACAGTTGCCCCTGTAGACGTTGTAGCGCTACAATCAATGGCTTCTATCTCTATCTCTGAATCTTTCACAGCATTTAGAGCAACGTATGTTTGTGATTCTCCGCCATTTATAATTTTTGTATCTACTTTTATATCTTGGCAATGAGATAGCACAAATGCTTTGGCATCTTTCATCTTTTTAAAATCAAATACTCCACCTTTAAAAACGATGCCTCTCGTTTTGTCATATCCACCTATGTTAACTGTATCTTTATTTGTAAAGAACGTTATACTTCCTGCCTTTAAATTAAAAATAGCATTCGGATCTGCACGAATGCTAATGTTACTTGGAATTTCTAAATCACCAATTGTATATGTTCCTGCTGGCACATCTAACGTTTTTCCGGCTGATTCATTCAAAGCTTTTTGAAAAGCTGCGTTATCGCTACCGTAGTATTGCACACTATTGTATGGAATCATCGCTCTGATTGCTGCATTTAATGAAGAATGAGTACTTTTTACGTTTAATACTTCTTGCTTTATGTCATCATAAGCACCTTCAAAAGCTAATGACATCCACTCTGTTCCTAAACGTAAGAATAAACGTTTCGTTGTCTTGTCTACTGCAAGAGCCGAAACGTCTGTTTTACTGTTAGAAACAAAAAAACCAATTCCATCAGTACTTCCTGGTGGCATCCCTTTTGCTCCTGCTGTATATCTAAAAAATCCTGATTTACCTATTAATTCATTGGTATCTGTCACTGATAAAGCAAGGCCTGTGTTGTCCGTTACCTTAACTTGTTGAAAGCTATCTGTATTATCAAGTTTTGTTTTTATCTTCTGATTAAAATCATATAAAGTTTCTTCTCCTAATCGTGCTGCCAATACCTCATCAAAATCTGACGGATTTGCCACTAAGAAATCAGAGATTAGTTTTTTAACTATGTTTAAAGTATTTGTATCACCACTTGTTATTAGTGATTGTAAATTAGCAACATCAATAGCTTCTTTTTCTGTCAAATTTAAAAGCGCCTGTTGAACCGTAGTGATAAATTTGTTGTTGTTCACAAGCTCTAAATATACATTATCTATTTCTAAATTTAATTCTTTCCGTTCATCAGCAGATATAAGAGTATTTATATAATATTTTCTTGATAAACTCATGTCATTCGCTCCTTTCTATAAATAATAAAATCTCGTATTTACTTCACACCAATGGAACGTAGACGATTCAATTTTGATTTGGTTTATGCCAGGCACAAGGTGTATTTCACCTGCATCAGCATGGCGTACCAAATTACGACCATATTCATCTTCTATATGAAGTCCTTTTATAACAATGATTCCCTGTGAAACCGCACCCGGATTGTAAATAGTCAATGAATCATTTGTAGTAAAGTTAGTAACCTTTAAGTAACGCGGATCGCATTTAATACGCCATGTTATATCATGTTGGGCCGGGTTAATTTCCATGGAACCGATGTTTTTAAAATAAAATATTTTCTCTTTGAATGTATAATCGTATTTATCATCCCATTCTAACCCCATGCCCCAAGCGAATTTATTAGTATCCCATTCCTTCGCATCTAGTGATGTAAAGATACTTTCACCGAAACCATCAGGTATAGAAAACTCAACAATAATTTCAAATAATAAAGAACCAGGTGGACGGTTAATTTTCATATTTTCATACTCAACACGTCGTCGTATGCCTGGTTCCCTTGAATATATAATATAAAAATCTTCTAACCTACCAAATAAAGCATATAGTTCATTTCTTTTTTCATATACTCCCTCAATATCTCCTGTATCCACAAGAACCCTTAATTGACACCCTCGCTCTGTATAGCTTTTATTGTAATGACGAACACCAAACTGTCCTTTTATTTTCATCTTGTCTGATTCTTTTTGAGGTGGATCTACTGTTAATTCTAAAGTTTCTACATTGTAATCTTTTTTAAGGGAGCAAGTTTGTCCATTCTTAAATAAAATTATTGTATCTGGCATTTACTATTGCCCCCTTTTTAGAAAGTTTATATTATCCTCACGAATAGTTTCTTTTCGTACAACTCGCTGCACTGTACGACCATCCACAATAATAGGCTGATCTACAGTAAGTTGTATAACCGTGTCTTTGGGAGTTGAATCTATACCAGGCATTCCTGCATATGAAACATTCGTTACAGGCATTGCATTTTCACTTAATGATTGTATGTTACTAGCCATAGTACGGTTCATATTGGCAACTAATTCTTTAATTGTGCCAGTGATACCAAGCGATTTCTCTCTTGATGATAATGGCGTAACAGATACCTTGTTTCCCTTCTTAGTGAATAACTCTGGGCCAGCTTCACCCGCTATGAATTGACCATCTCCAAGAACATGACCACCTGTAGCCAACATCGGAACATGTGGAATAGTTGGCGCATCTACACCAGGTATTTTATTCAATAGATTAGCTGGTGTATTAAAGCCATCAATAAATACATTAATCATGTTAATAATTCCATTTATTGCAGACTTAATTCCACTTTTAACACCATCCCATACGCCAAGCACGATTGATTTCATTCCCTCGAATGCACTTTCGACCGCATTAGTAACCCAACGGACAGGACCCATAATTGCTTCTTTTAGGCCTTCCCAAATGGATGAGGCTGTCGATTTAATACCTTCCCAAATACTAGAAAGTGTTGATTTAATTTCATTCCATATACTATCGCTTGTACCACTAATCCAATTCCACACAGTTGAAATAACATTTTTGATTCCATCGAAAATACTTGTTGCTGTAGAAACAATGCCATTCCATAATCCAGTTAAGAAACTAATGATTTCATTCCACACTGAACTTGTTGTTGAACTGATCGTGTTCCATGCGGATATGATAAAATTCTTTATAGATTCAAAGATTGGTGTAATGAAATTAACAAGACCATTCCAACAAGATACGAGGAAATCAGTTATTGTTTGCCATACAAGACTAGTAGTTGAACTTATAGTATCCCATGTTATAATGATGAAATTCTTTATGTTTTCAAATATTGGTGTTATGAATTGTACTAATGCGTTCCAACATGATACTAAGAAGTCTGTTATCGCTTGCCATACAGCACTTGTAGTAGTACTAATTGTATCCCATGTTATAATAATGACATTTTTTATATTTTCAAACATTGGAGTAACAAAGTATAAAATTGCTGTCCAAATAGCTTGTAAATACTGTGCAATAAAGTTATTAACGTTTTGTATAACAGTTGAAATCCCATCCCAAATCGTCTTGAAGAAGTCAGCTATACCTTGCAATATTGGTGTAAGGAAGGAAACAATACCATTCCATATACTTGTAAAAAAGTTAGAAATCGATGTCCAAGTTTGAGTAAAAAACTCTGATATACTTTGTAAAGTTTTTGATATGAAACTAACTAATCCATCCCAAACCCCAATGAAGAAATTTGAAATCCCATTCCATGCTGTTGTAAAGAAATCGCTAATACCATTTACAGATGAAGTAAATACCTCAACAATGCCCTTCCACAGATCAGAGAAGAATTGTTTTATACCATCCCAAACATTCATTGTAACTTCTACAACATTTCCCCAAATATCTGAGGCTGTCTCTACAATCCCATTCCACAAGTTTGAAAGAAATTCAATGATCGAATTCCATATTTCAATTGTTCGTTTCTTAATCGTATCCCAATTCTTAACGATTGCGATAACTAAGGCTGCAACCCCGGCAATAAGCAACGGAATACCAACTACAATACCCAATACTGCACCAGCCGCTGCTGTTGCACTTAATCCTAAGACCCCCATAACACTAGACAATGTAACAAATATAGGAGCAAGCGCTAAACAGGCCCCAGCTATCACACCGATTATAGTTGCTATCGTCGCTAATGTTGCTGCTAGTTCAGGATTATTAGAAATCCATTCGGCAAATTTACCTATTACATTTGCAACAACTTCCAACACTGGTTCAAGAGCCATTTTTAAATCTCCGAACGCCTTTTCCATTTTCACAGCTGGTGAAGCGTCTAATTTAGAAGTTGAATTGTGTAAATCATCTACCCCTTTTTTGAGGTCTACTTGCTTGCCTTCTGCTTTTAAAATGGTATCGATAATTTTCTTACCTTGGTCTTCCCACATTGTACCGAACATTTTTGTTCCAAGTTTATTTCTATCTGTTGCATTTTCAACACCAGCTAAAGCTTTGGTTGCTTCAAGCATCGCTTTTTGTCCATTTTCACCACCGCCAGCAATGGCCTGACCCCATTTTTCGAACTGATCTGCTGAGATATTTGTTTTATCTAAAACTTCTTGCATAGCTTTGTCGACACCTTGGCCAAACTCAGCCATTTTAATACGCCCTTCTTTAACACCCGATATGTTCAACAGGATTCGCAACATCCTGCCAGTTCTCTTATGAACTTCTGTATATCACTATACAGACCAGACTATATCATCATCTTTATATAAGATGCTCCCCATTTCGGATGCCATTGGCTTACACCCTACGCTTTTCAGCTAGTCGTTGCACGTTCCTTTATTAAAGGCTTCGCTCAGTATTGTCTCTTTTTGAGAGTTCCACTGAATTAAAGGAGTTTTCTATAAATGTCGCCACTCATAGGGACAATTTTTTATCCAATAGGTTATCAATATTCCAAGTTTTAGTATCGATGCCAGCTTCCATAATAGCTTGGACTTCTTTAGCTGAAAAACCAGCTTGTATCATTTGATCTCCGTATTCGGCAATAATATCTAATTGTTCAGGAGGGAATCCAACTTTTAAAAGGTGATTAACTAGCCCTAGTGCTTCTTCGTTAGTTATGCCTAATGTTGTACCAATCTCATTTGTTTCCTGTATCAGCTCGTTAAAATCAATACCAGCATAATTTGAAGCGATAGTCGCTGCGCCTTTAATAATAGCTGCATTCGTTTCGTCAGAAGCGTTTTTATTCAATGCCCATTGTCTACGAACTCCTTCAAGTGCTTCTTCACCATCAAGGCCATACGCTTCAATACCTCTTACGGCTTGTTCAATCGACTTCTTAGATGATTCGGGTACATCAAAAGATATATCGATTTTCGTTTTTAATTTTGATGAATCTAACGCTGTTTCAATAGCTTTATCAATTCCACCGCCAGCCGCCGCTGCACCTAGCATATTTTCTAAACCGATATCAAGTTCTTTGAACTTTTTACCTGTTTGTTCTGCTTCTTGTGATAACTTGGATAATTCTTTTCTTACATTCTCTACAGAATTACCATCATCAATAGTTGCAAGAATTTGTTTCATCTTTTCAAGATCAGTTCTTGTCCCTAATGCTTCCACACCAATTTTATTAATGGCATCGTCAAGCTGTTTAGATGAAGCTGTACCGCTTTTAATAGCGTTAACAAGTCTACCACCTAAAACACTAGCGAAATTGTCTACACTCGTTCCTGTTGCTTGAAATAATGATTCTAGTTGCCTTGTAGAAGAAGCAATGCGACCTTCTTCAGCCTCCATCTCTTGCATAGAGTTTTGTAAGCTTTTTAGATGGTTTTCAGTTGCAATTACTTCACGGTTGAACGCCCTATATTGTTCAGGTGATATCTTGCCTTCCGCGAACTTCTGATTGATCTGTGTTTGTGCCTCTTTCAACTTATTTAGCTTTTCAGTTGTTACAGATACTTGTTCAGCTAATAATTGCTGTTTCTGTGCCAGTAATTCAGTGTTACCAGGATTAAATTTCAATCCACGCTCAACCTGCTTAAGTTCCTGTGTTAAAGCCACGGATTGTTTTGTAACATCTTTAAGAGCATTACCTAATTTCGTTGTATCTGCACCAAGTTGTATCGTAATCCCTTTGATTGATTTATCCACACATTCACCACCTTTTTATAAAAAATAAAAATGACCACCCTTTTGTATAGGTAGTCATCTTTAGAATGAATCATAATCTTTTTGATTGGCTTTTCTGACTTTTTCTTTTTGCGGATTCTGCAATTCAATGTATTCACTAATGTAATCAAGACACATACCAATTGTCATTTCGTCTAAATCCGAACTTGTAAGCTTACATTTATAACACAAAGCAAGGAACGTCTCAGTGGTAAATCCTTCACCATCATCAGTCCCTTGCTCATCACTTACATCTTTTTTTTAGATTGCATAGAAGCCATTAACATGTCTTGAATTTCGGGAATGATTTCGTAAATTGGGAACTCATCAAATGTATCGAGCCAAGTAATTGGATCAGGAATTGTTGGATCTGCTGTTTTCGCCAATACATAAGTAAAGTTATAGAAAACATCCATATCTAATAAACTAAAATCTATATTATCTAAATCATTCATATCTACATTCATTAGTGGATATAGTTTCATTAGTTCTGAAAAGTAATCTTTTCCAAATTGCGCTTTATATCGCTTAGGAGTTCCACCTGTGCTTTTTAATCGAACTTGTTTACCATCTACTACAATCGTTTTTTCCATCTAATTACGCTCCTTTTGGTGCTGCTGGTGTTTTTACATACACTTTTTTGTACCAGTTATCATGAATTGCTTGCGTTGTTTTAGCAGTTGTTTTTGTTTTAACCATGCGCTTTCCATTGAGATCAATAGGACTAGATACAAATTTCAACTCATTTGTATTAGGCTCTGCAGAATTCGTTTTTGATTTAGATGCAAGAGTCGGACGACTTGCTGAACAATTATACATAACATGACGTGTTGCATTCACATCACCATCGAATTCAAATAATAATGCGAAAGGCTTACTTTTTGCATCTGCCAATTCATTTAACACACCATCTTCTTCATCTAATTGCTCCCCTAATGCATCAATTGCAAATTGATCTGGCATTCTAGCAATTGATAATGTTCCATCATAGCCCTGGTTATTACTTGCAGAATAATAAAGCATGTCATCTGCATAAAATTCAATTAAGTCTCCTCGTGGATCAAACGTTAATTCAACCGCACCTGGCATTGCAATTGGCGTTCCAAACGTAACTACATTATCTTTCACATCGTATAGTGCATAATGAACGTTCTTCAAACCAAACGTTACTTTATTTTCATTCACTTAAATCAACCTCACTTCATAAAATTTTTGATATAATTTTTCAGATTCAATAAACGTTTCAAATGATGATTCATAAGGTAACTCATGTTCATCTAAGACGTTTTTAAGATTGGCTTCTGCAACTAAATCTTTTTCCATTGTGTAAAGCTCAATATTGATATCATTTATTTCGTGATAAACCTTATTGTCAGCCATCATGTTAGATGAGCCGTCCACAAGGATACAAATATATGGTGGTGATGGTACGGGATTACCAGGTGTTGCGGTGAAATGCGAATAAGCCACAGGATAACCTGTAGCTTCAAGTATCTTTTTAAATTCAGGTAAGTTCATCGCTGCACCGCCCGTTCCACACGCTCTAAATAATCATTTACCGCTCGTTCTTCCACCGGAGCAATATGCACTTTAGCTGGAACACGTCCACCACCAGCTTTTGCATGACCTTTCTCCAACAAATGAGTTAATTGATAATTTGTTTTATTATGAATGACAACGTTGTTACCAACTTTTTTAACACGCCATCCTTTTCTATAATCACCTGTTAGTTTTGGGCTCTTTTGTCTTAACTCATCAACAGCATTTTTTGCAACTTCAACTTTGGAAACTTCCACTACTTCTTCAACTTCTCTTGTATATAACTCTACTTGTCTAACAATTTCATTAGCTAGATCACTAACACTAACCATACTATTTCACCTCATCTTTTCCATAGCTATGATGGTTAATGTCTTTTTCTCCTCATCATCGTTTATCGGCGGCTCAGTAATGTCGAAGATACGTCCTTTTAAATTAATTCGCATTTCTTCCGTAATACCAGAAGTGTATGGAATAATGAATCTATAAATCCGTGTAGCTTGCGAGGTTGAAGCTTCAATATACTCGGAACCTTTTAATGTCTTTATCATGGCCCAAGCTTTTTTTACTTCTTTCCAATCTGTTTCGATTACTTGTCCAAGATCATCTTTCGTTGTTACAGGTTGTTCAATGATTATTCGATTTCTAAAATCACCTGTGTTTAATGGTTTTTTATATTGAAAAGGACGCATATTAATCACCGTCCAACTTAATTTCTTCTAATGCCTTATCGATACTCAAACTATTAATCTGACTTAAAAAATTCTTGTCAAAATATTCAAGAGCATCATTATAAACATAACGAGAGCGTTCAAAGACTAATTCCTTGAACTCCTCGTTAGCGTTTAAATCATAATCACCACAAACCCTAAGTAATGCCTTGTTAGATGTAGAAAGGATGCGCTTTAGGTTATCATCTTCCTCATCACCTAAGTGCATCCTTTCTTTGAATTGCTGTAATATTTCATTTGAAATTATTGTATTCATTCACATCATTCCTTATTTAGTTGCTGGTGGTGTAAATGAAATCTTTAAATCATATACAAGAGCCGCTTTATTATCTTTTGGCTTACCATTAGCAAACTGTTTGATTGTATAAAGCGTTGCATCTTCAATTGCTAATGTCTGATCAAACTTTTTAAGTTTGTATCCGCCTGCAATTGCTGCAATGTATTGACCTTTCACAAAGAATACCGTTTTCCCAACTGGAACTTCTTCAGATTCAACAGTTTGAATGTTATAAGGTAACGCCATTACCCATTGACCATTTGCCGTTTGGATTGTGTTACGTGCTTGTACACCGATTGCATCCACAGGATTGACAACCATTACAATATTATTTAATACTTTTCGGGATTTTCCCTTTGCATCAGTCGATAAAGCTTTTACTACTTCATAAAGTTCACCAGCCACTACTTCACCATGTTCAGATGGAGCAAATGTTAATGTACCAGATGATTTTTTGTCAGTAACAGCTCCTGTTGATGGATCTACATCCTTCATTAAACCTACAGGTTGATGTGCTACTGCTCCGCCACCATTTACAAAACCAAACTCTAAACCAACTGAATATGTTTCTACTAATAAAGTTCGAACATAACGTTCAACCCATTCTGGACCAAGTTCTAACATATCATTTGGAATAGCTGCAAATGCTGTTAATTTAAGCTGACCAATTTGTTCCTGTCTAAACGCTGCATTAACTTGCCCTTTGATTTCACCAAACAATTCGCCCCATGCATATGCTTTTGTTGGATCTGAATAAATGAACTTAGTTACAGCTCCTAAATCTTGTAGACCTAAAGCATCAAGTAATGGATGTTCTTTAACTAAGTCTTCAAATACACGTTCTTGCGTAGTTACTGGAAGGATTGAACCGTCTTTAAATCCACCTTCTTGTACAACTGCATTAAAGAATTTTGTTTCTGCTGCTGTTAATACATTTTGACCGCGCTGTTGAAGAATAGAACGATCTAACATTTCATCATTTACTTGATTACGGACTGTGTTAATTACATCTGTTTGCATTGCATCAAAGAAACCTTCAAACGCTGCCGTTTGTTCTTGCTCTGTACTTTCTGCGTTAGTTAAAGCATCCGTTAATTTTGCTTTCGCTTTATTAAATGCTTCAGATTTATTAAATTTAATGACCATTATATATTTCCCCCATTTTTTATAAATTTAAAAAGAGCCTTTTCAATCTGTTGTTTTTAGCAAGTTTCGGATTAGGCTCTTTTGGTTGTTCTTCTATATTGCTTTGTAACTCATTCAGGATTTCGTTTTTTAACCCTGATAATGCTGCATTTAAATCTTCTTTTGTAATTCCTTCGGCTTTCCCTTTATTGAGTGTTCCGTTTCTAAAACCATCGATTACTTTCTGTGGAATCATAGCAGAAGCGGCACTGGAAGCCGTCATTTTAATTGGATTATCCATAAACATGATTTCATCCACAAAATTATTTTCTAGTGCCTGTTGCGCTCCCATCCATGTTTCTTCTGCCATCATATTTAGCAATTCTTCTTCAGATTTACCACTTTTAATGACATAAGCATTCACAATGGCTCTATCCGTAGTTCTCAACATTTCAGCAGCCTTTTCCATTCCTCTATGATCTCCACCATTCCACATAGAAGCGTTATGAATCATAATTTGTGCTGTTGGAGAAATTCGAACTTTATCACCAGCCATTGCAATGAAAGAAGCCGCGCTTGCAGCTAAACCAACAATTTGAACTTCCACATAACCAGGGTAATTTTTTAATGCTGTGTAAATCTCCGATCCTTCATGTACATAACCACCAGGACTATTAATTGATACAATTAAATCCTCACCATTGGCATTAGTAAGTTCTTTTGCAACCATACCTGGGCTTGTTGCATCCATTTCAAACCATTCATAAATCCAAGCTTCATCACTAGAAATAATTGGTCCTTTAATATCAAGCTTTACCGCCATTTTCTTTCTCACCTCCTTCACCTGTGCTCATTTCCGCATAGTTTTTCGTAATATAATGTTTATCTAAGTTCGGATCATTTGAAGCTTCATATCCTACCTCTAATCTAAGTTCATTGCCAGTAAACGCACTGGAAGAAATAAGCTTATCAATACTTGTTGCAAGGTCGAATATGTTTTGATAGGAAATGGTTTTAATTTCAATTTTTTGTCCATCAAGATATTCATTCATTTCAAAGAATTTCACATTTGCTTCATCTGATAGTTTTTTCAACAAGGGATTTACAGTGAAAAGCATATAGTTCTTAGTCTGTTTTTCAACATCGGCCATTTCTCCATATAGTAAAGCCGTTGGAATACCAATAACCATTGCAACTTGATTTAAAAATCCATTTGTTACTTTATTTATTTCTTCCACACTGGGACCATTAGCAGAACCGTTATAAACTTCTTTGTACTCAATCCCTTTTTGTTGTGGAACAATAGCAATATCTTTATCGCCAACTGCCTTATACATGTCATCTATAAATTTTTGTAACTTTCCTATCTGTTCTTGAGTCTTAGCGCCGATCATATCCATATCAACTGTGCCACGGACTTGATTTTTACGTTTTTGGGAGTTTAATATTCTTCCAAATAAATCACCATAATCAGCGAAAAGTCCATCAATAAGCGGTGATAATTTATCATTTCGATATTTCAAATGGATAACTTCACTTTGTTTGAAACTTCTTTTAAAAAGATAATCTTTCACAGTCACGTTAGTGAAGATATCCTCAAAAACAGCGTACTCATTATGTTGAAAGTCATCCGCAATAAGCAAATCGCCATCATCACTTTGTATTATTAGACATTCATTATCATAAATAAGCTTGTAAACAAACTTTTCCCAAAATGTACTGGCTGTCATATTCTTATTTGGTCTAACATTTAAGCGATAATACAGTTCGTCTTTTACAAATTCTTTTTTATTTTTCACTCTGAATTCAGATTGACTAATTGTTCTTCCCAAAAAGGATATACATGTATCAATTGCTAATCTCTTCATGTGAACTCTGTTTGCTGTATCAATAAACATGTCTACATCAAACATAAATGCTACTTCTTTATTTTTGTTTAATACATCACTAAGCCACCCAATTGTCATCACCCCCTTTACTAGAATTTAATATCACCTATTAGGAACTCTGTTGATTCTTGTATCTCATCAGCTCTATAAAGAGCATGTACAAAACACTGGAAACCATCCGTTTTTCTACGAACTGGCTCTTTCTTTTCATACACTTTATTTCCATCATTCTTGATAACAACCAATACGTTTTGTGTATACCAACGCATAAGAGGATTATCATCAAAAATAATTTGTTTATTCGCAAAGGCCATTTCAATACGTGGTGCTAGTAAACTGTGAATTGCTTTAGGATTTCTTATGATTTCCACTTCAAAACCTTCTGCTATTAATAATGGTTTTATAGCTTCTAATCTGAAATTATCTCCTATAACCTTTTTAAGCCCATAACTCTCACGCATTGCTACAAACCAATCAACAATGTGTTGCGGATTAATAGTTGGTTCATCCACAACTGTTAGCAGCCCTTGTTCTTCCCATTCTTTAATTGGTGCGAATTTTTGTTTTTTATATTCACCAGCTTTTTTTGAATAACCATAGTAAATATCAACAAATTCCTTACGTACAAATGAATGTGTTTTAAAAATATAATCGCCATCTTTTCTAAACAAAAGACCACATGCTGCGAAGTCTCGCATACTTGCAAAGTCTAACGCTCCAATACATTCTTGACCATATAAATCAGGAAACGGACGATTTGTAGCAAGGATTTCTGACCATTTTGCAACAGATCGCTCTAAATTTGTAACTGGCAAGTTCATTCGTTTTGTCATGAACTCTTCTCTATTGCTTGGATCATCCTCTAAATCTTCATATTCTTCCTTTATTGTTTCAAGTAATCCTTCAGCATACTCGCTTAATGGCTTTGATAACATGGGATTCGCAAGCTCCCAATTATCAAGATCATCAACTTCTTTTTCATCATTAAGCTTACAGATAAAAGGAAATACAGCATTTGGACGAGCCTCACCATTTAAAACCTTCATAGCTTTTTCTTTTTGTTTATCTAAAAAACCATCTCGTACATATCCATCCGTACCAATGTAAAATTCGCGCGGGTTTTTCTTTTTTCCTAAGCCGCTGATATGGACACGAACGTCTTTATTGCTTTCGTATTGATGTATTTCATCAAACACAACCGCACCATCACGCAAACCGTCTTTCGTATCTCCATTTGATGTTCTAAACTTTAATACACTTCCGGTAGCCTTTGAAACAGTTTGAGTTAATGTTGTTTTAAATGCTCGTTGTAATATTTCATTTCGTTTAATACATTTATGAACTTCGTCAGGACTTGTTTTTGCTTGTTCTTCACTATTTGCAACGACGGAAATGTTATACTCCGGAATACCATGCATTTCACTAATTAGAAAATGAATAATAACCGATATTAAACCATTTTTACCGCCGCCACGCCCTAGCATCCACAGGAATTTACGATAAAATACGCGCCCATTTTTCTTATAAAATAAAAAGACGAATGCTATTAAGAATTTCTGAAATGATTGTAATGGAAAATACCACTTTTCACCGAAGCGGATACACTTCTCAATCATTTCATCATCAAAATACAAGTCGTCTCTGTTTAAAACGTATTTTTCTAGATACTCTATTAACAGTTCTCTTTCTTTGTTGAACTTTACTTTTTCACTTCGATAAAGTTCTATGTATTCATCAACGTACTTTTGTCTAATCATATTAAATCACTTGTACTATATCCCGAATTAGGAACACCAGCTTTAGGAACAAACTTTATATCCCTTCCTAAAGCAATTAATGAACTGTTAATTTTATTCCTCTCACTTATAAGAGGGTGGGCTTTAACAAAAACTTGAGAACCGTTTTTTATCGTTACGGACTCGCCTTCTTTATTAATAGTTTTATTTATTTTTCTAAATGCTTTTACAAGATCAATGTATCTTTCCACCTTTTCAACTTCGACTAAATCTGTAATATCAATACTATTCATGAGCTGTTCTTTTAACTTCACAATACTAACAGCCATCTATCTACCCACCCCCCTTACGTGCGTAAAATCGAAAAAAACCTGACAGTTAACCCCCTCCTCCGGTGCCCCTAAGACAAAAAAATACTGAAATATTTTAAGGGGGGGTATATAATTTTGTTTCTTTTACCATTTTTCATCGTGTTGCCATTTATTCTGTTTCTTTTTAAACGTTCTACCATGTTCTTTGTTGTGGCAATCAACGCAAACTGTTTCAAGATTATCTTTCTCTAATGCAAGTTCTGGATGATGTTCGAGTTCTTTTATATGATGGACAACTAACTGTATCTTCTTACGCCTTGCACTCTCGCTGTACTCATTAGTGTCTGTTTGAACGCGACCGTTACGTTTACATTCCTGACACTCATAGTTATCTCGCTTCTTTACTTGCTCTCTTAACTGTTTCCATTCACCACTATCATAGAACTTACGCTTCTGTTGTTTGGTTTTGTATTCATTCACTATCCTTTACCTCAATCACACCTGTATCAATCTGCTTCTCACGATGTTGAATGTCAATACATTTCTCACAATAGAAAGTAGCAGAGATATCCATACCAAAATGTTTAGTATCAGAATAAAAGGAAGTAGTCTCACTATCTAACACTCGATACTTATGCTCACACATTATTCTCACCCCTTATTAACCTAATTCTTTTACTTCCTTTGCTTTAATGAACTGAATCATAATAATTAAACAAACTAACATTCCAATACTATAACCAATGAAAAAGCTTAACCACGTCATTTATATCATTCCTTCCAAAATAAAAAGCACCCAAACGGATGCTTTCTCACTTATTCTTCAAATGCTCTTGAACACGTTCATTTCCTAATCTCCAATACTCTTCGTCCATCTCAAAGCCGATATAATTTCGATTAGTATTAATACATGCAATAGCAGTTGTAAAACTACCCATACAATTATCTAATACCGTTTCACCTTCTTTTGTATAAGTCTTAATGAGATATTCGAATAACGCTACTGGCTTCTGTGTTGGATGAAATGTTTTACTTTCCCTTGAGAAATCAATAACCGACTTTGGATAGTTAGTATATTTCTTTACATGTACCTTATTTAAGGATTCATTATTTCTTTTACCAAATACCCCAATGTTAGCTATTCTTTTCTTTTTGATCGGCTTATCTAACAAAATTAAATCCTGTGGGTAATATTTAGGTAACTTCTTGTAGAATACTAATACATTTTCATGATTCTTTAATGGCATTCTATTTGCATTCGGAAAACCAGTTACATGATTCCCTTTCTTCCAGATCCATTCATAACGAAATAATCGCATGTTTGAAGCAATTACTTTTGTTGTAAATGGTTGACTTGCTGTTAAAAGGATAGCACCATTGTCTTTTATAATTCGCTCATACTGTTGCCATAATGGCTCAAACGGAATGATGCTGTCCCATTTACAAGATGTAGTTCCATAAGGTAAATCACATAAAATCATATCAATTGATTTATCCTCAATCATTTTCATTCCTTCTAAGCAATTCATATTAAATACTTGATTTAGCAACCTTGTAACCATCCTTTTTTACATAATAAAAAGAGCAACCATGTATCAGTTGCCCTTTCGTCAAATCATCTATACTACTATATTAACAGCTTCATTGAATCACGATGCATCATAAAAGTATCTAAAAAGTATCAGCATCTCTATACACCGCAATCCCCAACGAACAAGCTAAATCTTTTAACGCCTCTCGTTTTCTTCTATCAAAATTCGGTTTGCTGATTCCCATTCTGTTGTATACCTCGAAATCATATAACTCATCTCGCCCCATATATTTTTCAATAATTAACTTCCTTAACTCCGCTGATAAACGATTAATCCCCTTCCAGATGAGAGTCATATATTGTCCTTTCTCTCGCTCTCGATCTACAAACTCAATCACGTTTTCAGTTGAGGAATAAAATTGATTTGTGTTACTTGGAGGTGTGAGTGAATACGTGGGTGTTACTTTTGGCAGATACTCATCATCGACAGATAGCATATACATACGATACTTCTTTAACGCACGCATCGCTTTCTTCACTGATTTTGTTACATCTAATTCTTTCATATCTAAATTCAATGTTGCTTCATTCATATGCATAACCTCCAAATAGATTTATATAAAATAAAAAACAACGCATCAGCGTTGCCCTTTAAAATAGACGATGTAATCAATCAATGTAGCCTATAAATTTGTTTAAGAGAGGAGAAATTGAGATAGCTCACACCTCTTTGAACCGACGAGATATAATTCTAGCAAAATGAGAAGTGTCTGTACTTTAGAAAAGAATCATCAGCTCAAAGAGAGGTAATATCCTCTCCCTCGTTGTATTAAGACCCTAATTTACGTTTATTCGTGAGTAAACTATAATTAATCGCCCTACACTATAGAACCATCGTAAACGAATATAATCGCTATTTCCGTGACGCTACGACACTTCCTATAATACAAGCGTACCTTTAATATTTTTTATCAAATTTTTATCTCTTTTTTATCAAAAAGAAAACCATCTATATTTTATATAGATGGCCCGAATAATTAGAGTTTTATTTATAGTGAATTGTGCGATCTCTTTAGCCCCCTAATGAACTTGGACACATACTAAGAGTGGTTTTATACTTGAGGTAGCCAAATAAGGGGGCATTTATTATGCAAAGAAGAAAACATTCTGTAGAATTTAAACAACAAGTGGTACAAGAAGTGATAGAAACTGGAAAGACCGCATTAGTAGCTAGAAGGCATGATCTCAGTCCAAATTTAGTACACAAATGGGTAAAAGCTTTTCAAGATCTTGATCGACAAGAAGCTGGGCATCATGAAGTAGTTTCACCGGCTGAAGTCAAACAACTAGAAGCGGAAAATGATCAACTGAAAAAGCTATTAGGTGAGAAAGATTTAGAAATCGCCATCTTGCGTGATGTGCTAAAAAAGAAGAACCCTCACTTACTGAAACGCTTGAAGTAGCTCATAAGTGGATTGAGAAAGGATATGCGGTTCGCCGTGTCCTTCGTATCTTGGGAATTTCCCCTTCCACATACTATTATCAGAAAAAAGAAGAAAAAGTCGTGAGTGAGGGCAGACCAGTTCCAGGTTATTCCTATAATCAACAAGGAAAGAAAATACCCGATGAACAAATACAAGAATGGCTCATGGAGCTCATTGCAGGCGAAGCGGGCGTTTATGGTTATCGCAAACTGTGTCTCTGTTTAAGGAACGAGTATGCGCTACAAATCAATAAGAAGAAAGTATATCGATTATGTAAGGTGTTAGATATCTTACAGCCACAACGAGAAATGAAGTTTCAGTATCCGCGGAAATTAGCACGTAATCGAATCGTCACTGGCTCCAATCAGTTATGGGAGACGGATATTAAATATGGCTACATAGAAGGAGAAGATCGTTTCTTTTATATCCTATCCATTATCGATGTGTACGATCGTTCTATTGTTGATTATCACATTGGTTTACACTGTACAGGTCAAGATGCTGGTCATCTTGTGCAACGAGCTTTATTCAAACGGAAACAATTTGAGAGGGAACACAAACCTGTAATTCGCACTGACAATGGTCCACAATTTATTTCGAATGTATTTGAAAAAGTGTGTCACATTTGCGAAGTCGAGCATGAGCGAATTCCACCAAAGACACCAAATATGAACGCCCATATTGAGTCATTTCATCGTTTACTGGAGTACGAATGTCTGAAGCGCTGCATGTTTCAAACATATGCCGAAGCTTATCAAGAAGTAGCTACATATATTGAGTTTTACAACAACCGAAGAATCCATTCTAGTATTTTAGATTTATCACCAAGTGAATTTTATCGAAGAACGCAAATAGAAAAGTTAAAAATCAAAGAGATTCGAGTATGAGGCGAGATTTTTTCTTGTCTCATCTGAAAAAAAAAGTAACTTGCCGAAAGAAAGAGCAATTCTATGAAACAATGAGTTAAGGATAGTATGTGTCCAAAATTAGGGGGTTAATCCGCGATTTAAGCATAGAACGAGTGTATATTTCCCTTAGACTGGTATATATTGTCTTTAGATGTTTATAATGTTCTTGTAATTCATTGATGCTACAATCTCTTCTTTTGTACTTATAATTAATATCTAAATAATCTTTTCTAAGATTCCCAAATTCATGTAGATTCCATTCAGCTAACAACGGTCTTACGTTTTCAAAAGTTCTCTCTACTTTAGAATTCAATCTCTGTATTTCTTGTAACCAATATGTATGTCTCTCCAAAGTATGTCTCTCCAAAATTTCATTTGGTGACATATCGTCATAATTATTTCTTTTGGATAGTTCCCTTTCAGCTTCTCTATTCTCATGAATATACAATTCATTAATGTCACCATACTCATCAACAATTGCAAGCTCATTAATATAAAGTTGTTCATTAATGTCACCATACTCATTAACTTTTGCAAGCTCATTGTAATAACTTGATTCCCTTAAATCTTCCATCTCTTTTATCGCTTCTTTATTTACTTGTTCCTGTAAATACTCTTTTATGTAGCTCATAAAGTTCTCAGTTTTATACATATAAAAAGGAATATTAGCTTCTTTTTTGAATTCATTTAACAATTCAATTCGGGGGCCTATCGTTCTACCCTTCTCAATTTCCCACCAATCTTCTTTTACATCATCGGTAACAAAAATTATTGTTTTCTGATCTACTTTAGCCTTATCCAAGATTTGCTTCCAAACAACTAAATCTCCAAATTTATCTTTATAAATAATCCCATCATACTCTTTCGTACGATCTTTTTTAGTTTTTTCATCTTCATATCCCGGTGGGAATTTCTTTTGATAACGTCGTTCTCCCTCTCCATAAATTTTTTCTAGTTCTTCTTTTGGATATGGTTCACCTACTTTCCCTTCATACATCTGATTCAATGTGACTAAAATACCATCATCATTTAATAAATTAGGGTGTTCTTCTTCATGCTTTTTTAAATTATTAATAAGCAAATCAAAAGAATTACGTATCTGTCTCGTTATACTATCTATTTGTATTCTAGGATGTCTATTATTAAATCCTTTTTTTAAATTCGTAATAAAATCATTAGCCTGAGAATCAATTTTGTTACAAATATTTTCGTATGCCATTTTTTGTTCTAAAATCACAGATACTCTATTAAAATGGAATTCTAATCCAACTTGATATGGCATCCATAACTTATCCTTAATTCTCTCTAACAATCCTAACAATTCATTTCTAGTAGCTTCTGAATATCGATACAAATTTAGTAAAACATTTGTATCAATTATAAAATAACAATCATTAAACATTTCTTTATATTCTTCACTGCTAAATTTATAAAACTCTGGAAAAACCTGTTTCATAATATCCTCCCTAACTTAAACTAGCATAATCAACCATATCACATATATCTACATTTTTATATTAACACTAAAAGGTTTCACCAGAATACTCTTTTTCCTGCTCAATAGACAACCTTCATTCCTCTTCTTCCTCACCAATTAAGGATAATCCCTCCTCAAAACTGCCGTTGTATACAAACTACCCTTTCGTTTTATTGTTTAAACTTTTTATTGTTTACTTATAAAAAATATTCTCTTAACAATCTTTTTTATACTTAGATTCACTCCTTAGAATTATTTTTGCATAAATTTCTCGAACATACTTTTTTACAAAAAGAAGATGCCCATTAATGTGGCACCTTCTTTTTATTTCTACAATTTATCTTAATTAATTCTCCTATTTGAAGAATGACTACTTAACTTAATTAATGGGGCCACATTTAATTCTACTTCCATAAGAGTATCTGAACTTAAATCCATTAATGAATCAACCTTTTCCTTCGGTAATTCTAAATAATTTAATATTTGTTTAGGTGTTAAAATATTATTAGCAATTAATAACTTAATCGCTTTTTCCAATACTGTTGGTGAAGGAATTGTAATTAAGTTATCCAAAGGCTCTAACTTTCTATATCCTTTACTACTCCTTTGTCTCATAAGGTATTGATATTGATTATAATTTATTACATTCAAATGATATGCCCTTACAATCATCGCCCCTATTGAAACTCTCCATTTCTTTTTAAGCTCAACATAAAATTCCAACTTATTAGGATAATGTAGGTCTGCAACAAAGCTTTTTTTTGGTAATAAGAATGCCGCTGCAAAATAATCAGCTTGCCTTTCTATCTCCCTATACTGTTCCTTAGATAATTCATCAATATCCGTAATCCAGTCATGCATCAACAAATGTCCCAACTCATGCGCTGCAGTAAACTGTCTACGAACTGCTGATTTTTTATCACTACCTAAAACAATATAGTATCTTTCTTGTCCATTTACGACTTGCTTTTGACTAAAAGCATCAATTTTATCCTGATCAGTTGATAATGACGTAAGAATTAAACCATTCTTTTCTAACAAATGTACAATATTTTTGATTGGCTCTTCACCTAATCCCCAATACTCTCTTACAGCTT
The DNA here is from genome assembly GCF_900112415.1 of Bacillus sp. 491mf. Taxonomy (GTDB): domain Bacteria; phylum Bacillota; class Bacilli; order Bacillales; family Bacillaceae_G; genus Bacillus_A. The sequence goes on along the minus strand of NZ_FOLV01000001.1, from coordinate 443,377 downwards.
GCGCTAACACCTCAATATCCTCGTTTTGATAATTATCATATTTCATTTCTAGTCTAGGTAAGTTTAAAACTGGAAAATCAATATATTTTTCTAAGAAAGAATATATCTTGGCTACAATCAACATTTTCTGAATTTGAGCATTGTAGACCTTCTTATTAGTCGTAGCTGATGACCTAAAGAAAGTACTTCCGATTTGAACTTTCTCATCATCTTTCCCATAGAAAAACTCTCTTGGAAAATTCAACACTTTCATTATTTCAAATAATGTTTCTAAACTTGGCTGATTCTTACCATGTTCAAACTGTGAAACAGCCTGTTTAGATACATTAATTGCATTTGCTAAATCCGTTATAGTTAACCCCTCATATAAGCGAGCTGCTTTTAATCTTTCCGGATTAAATTGTTTAATCCCTTTCATTGTCATACTCCTTTTATAAAGAAGTTATTCATCTTGTCCTTTTTGCTTATCCTGATTTCCTTTTAACTTTGGTTCAGAATCGGTATCAAGTGAATCCCCTTCTAAAATCTCTTTCTTTAGTCCTAGTGGAATGTCTTCATCAATAATATCCTCAGTAATATCATAATCACTTTGTTCAGTGAATTGAACAGGAATATATTGACTCCAATCTTCTGATAGATAATATGGATCTTGAAATTCCGGTCTAGGTATATGTGCTGTAACCTCTATCACTTCATTGTTCTTAATCGAGACTGGGATAAGTATAAAAGTATCAATCTCAAATTGTCCGATTAATCTATATAAATTACTTTTTTTCCTATTATAAAAATCTCCTACAAGTGGATTTTCGTTTCTAATATTAGACAAATCTATATTAAAACTAAGTTGCTCTCCATTTTGTACAAACTCAATATCACCATATTTTTCATTTATTAGACAATACGACTCAATATAGTGCGGCGAACGGTCGATTGATGTCTTCGTACGATATTCCTGTACTCTATCATCTTTTACCACAATATATAAGGTTTTTGTTTTTTTATTAATAACCTGAAGATGTTTTTGCCAGTTACCAGAACTGCATAACCTAGCAATAAAATCCTCTCCTTCAAACATATCAATTAAATTTTCATATATGAAATCCATGCGATTATAAGGATTTCCATTCTTGGCACGAGTCTTTTTTGATTCAATAAATTCTGTGTAGTCATATGTATTGCCATTATAGATACTTTGTACAAAACTTTGTTTAAATTCTTCTCCCGGAAATAAAGAATTCCCTGCAACTGTCAATCCACTTCAACTCACTTTCAAATTTCTGTATTATTAACGCTATTTTTACAAATATATTCGAAAGTGTCAAGTGAATTGCTTCTTTTTATCATTAATGTTCACTTTTTTTACAAATGATATACATATTTTTTATAACTACTCTTTACTCTTCTACCTCAATTCCCAACTTATAAGACAAATCACATAAGGCCTTACTCCTCTTTCTATAATAATCCGGTTGAGACATATTCAATATCCTACACATCTTTACCCAACTAGGCTTTTCTTTCTCCAGGTAAGCTAACTCAATGAGCTGTTTATCCCGTGCATTCAGCTTTTCTACACCTTTTCGTATTTCTTGAATATAGTTGATCCGTTCTAAAACTATTTTGCTCATGACAATCATCTTGCCATCTCTTACACACTGTATATCTCTTTCATCTATACTTGATAAAAATAAACGATACTTTTTCAAAGCTTGAAGCACATTCTTTTTTGTCTTCTCTTTGTTAAGAACAGGTAGGGCAATATCCAACATACTCTCACTCCTTCACCATTTTCAAAAATGTATCCAACGGCATAACTACCAACCACGGTTTTCTATCCGCCTTAATCGCTAATGCGTCTGGTTGTTCCCGTTCATCTTCTAACCAATTGTATAGTGTCTTGAATCCGTCTTTTCTCGCCTTTACTTCCCATTCAAGACCTAATCCCTTTACATCATTAGAATACCCATCTACTGCACCAGATAGCGGTACACGCTCACCCCCTATTAAACTAGCAAATTCTCTTTCACGTCTTGCTCCTTTATCTCGTTGACTTCTTCCCATACTTAAATCTCCATTCTATAAAATGATTATTTTGTTCAAATTTTAGATAGATGTTAATATTATTCATAAAGGAGGTCTATTGATGAAAAATTCATGGAAAAAAGTTTCTTTGATTATTTTCATAGCAATTATCCTTTTAATAATTTTATATTTTTTTGGTATGTCACTTTTTTGGAATCAGCCTTAAATTAATCCGAGCAGCTAGCGTGTGCCAGCTGCTCGGATTAATACGTTTTCCGCAAATCGTAACTGCTGCCCTATATACTGATCATTTTCATTTCCGCCAGTTGCCTACACGTTGATTAATATCTTGCAATACTGGCAATGGTAACTGTGATGCTATCTTATTTATTTGTTCCAGGTATGTCATTCTTCTCCCTCGTTTCTTAAAAAATCAAATTGTATAGCATTTTAAAAGAATGCAAGTTGCCCATCCATTCTTTCTAATAAATTAACTGGTTGCTCTTCTGCTTCTTCATGTCCTTCTTGCTCAATGATTGGAACAAAATTTGTAAACCAATGTAACGGAAAACATCCGCCTGGTTTCTTCCGTTCCTCATCATGCCAAAAGAAACAATGCGTCCTTTTGGGCTTAATAATGTATTCCTTCAGCGGTTTGTTTTTATAACCTTGTTGTCGCCAAATAAGTTGAGCATGATAAAACTTATCTTGATCAAGCTTAGGAATATCCATCTGCGGTTCTTTAGACCACTCCTCTTCTTCTACAAAACGGAACCTTTCAGGTTGATAGCAACCGAAATGTGCATTCACATTATCAAATCGACTGACATAGTAGTGATTCGGTTTAGCCGGAAAGATGAAATATTCTTGTTCTAATCTCAACTCTGTAGAAGCATCAGCATTTATACATACCGCCTTCACTGTCGTCACCTTCTATCTTATTTTTTAATAACCGCTATCCTGTCTTTCAAAGTTCTCAGCGTTTTTCTCCTTATATGACGTCACAACGTCCTCATACTTATACCCGTACAGGTAACATAAACGGAAGAAAATACTAAATGCTCGGCGTAAATGCCCTACTGTTGTAGTTAAATCACGATACTGGCACCATGCACGCTTTGCCTTTAATATGTCTTGTAAATACCATTCAAATAGCATATTTACATTCGTCACATCTTTTCTTAACACAGACTGAATACAAAACGCTTCAACTAGTTTACGACGAACTGTACCCTTATCTAACTCAATTGCGATGTTCATAAGAAAGTGCAATCCATCAATTAGTTCTTCCAGTAGCCCTTTCTTCGGAATACCAAAGCCTGTACTCCACATTTTAAATGCTCTTGTTTCATTCCATGCCTCACTGATCTCCACAATCAATGCACGGAATAACATATCTAATTTGTCGTTCCCTTTATATCCAATTCGCTTGTCCAATTCCTTTTGCATTTCAAACAGTTCGCTTATATCAAATGTTTGCTTCTTTTCTTCCGGCGTAATTACATGTAACTGAATCATTATAAATTCACTCCAAATCCGAATTTAAGTATGAACATGGTCAAACTGATTAATAACCAGCCGACCAAGATAATTGTTATTTCTCTTTTAAATCCCAATCTACCCCTCCAATTTCTCTATGAGGTGTTGATCCAAAATTACCCCACCATGTCCTCAACACAAAAGTGTAGTTCCACACTTTTAACTGGAAAGTATTTCACTGGTGCATCCTTTTCGTTAATTGCTACACAACCAATAACGCCTTCGAATTTGTTATCTTCCGTCTGGACAACCACTTTATATAGAGTGTCTTCGCGTTCTCCGATATCTCCTAATTTAAATTCGTTCATCTCACGACCTTTCGCTGCGAACGCTCTTCTTCTTTCTTCCTCTGCAATTTCTTCTTCTGTTGCTTTTCGCAATTTTGCAAAATGAATAAATCTATGAGCATTAGCTATATAAATCGTTTCATCGACCTCAACAGTACTACCTTCGATTGCTACAACCTTAGCTACATACTGTTCTACTTCATCCTCAGTAACATGAACCCAATCACCAACTTTCAACTGTTCTACATAGTCGATAAATTCGTTTTGAAAGAAGAAGTTAACTGTCTCATTGACGTGTCTCGCTAATTCACCAGCCATCATCCAAAGATTTCCGTCATCAATTCTCCAAGCGCATCCTTTTTCATGAGTAGTAATCCAGTGTGTTTTCATCCGTTCAATCGCTTCAAAACCTGTATATGCTTTTGTCATAATTGTTTTCCTCCTCACAAATTCCCTTTGAATACCTTTCTAATACTGCTATCTCTGAAACCCTCATGTACTGCAAATACCTCCGGAAATTCAGATAAACATAAATCGATAATCGTGTTATCTGTCGCTCGAATATAAAAGTATTTAACTAGTCCTTTATAATCGTGGTGCAAATAATAACTTTGAATTGTGTAATGTAAGTCATGCGCTTCTAGCACTTCATAGAGTTTCATTTTTGTTTCATCTACTTCGAAAATAGATAGTTGTTCAATCAACTTTCACACCTTCTATTTTCCTCAGCTCTTCCTCAATCCATTTACCTGTCGTATTCACATAATCCTCGCGTGTACGAACGTTTTGTGAAGGAGATGGTGTAAATACCATTCCCCAACTACTAACGCTTGTTATATGGATATATGGACGTATTACAGTGATTTTCATCTACTTCACCTCATGTCGTTCTATAACTTGCTCCCTTGACTTGGTACAGATAATCCTTACTCATTCCAAATAACCGATCAGCTGCCGCAAACCCCACCTTGTCTTCAAGCGTGTCTAAATCTTCGTTGCTGGTATACCAGATTGGTAGATTCCGCAAATACCGCTCATTAATAATCTTGTAGTACATGTCCTCTTTAAACTCGCTGTACTTCGATTTCGCTATGTCATCCCACACAAGAATGTCACATGTACATAAATCGTGAAGTATCTCATTCAATTGCTTCTTGTTATCATTTAAGAACGATGCATTTTGAATCTCAGCCATGATATTTACATCTTGGACACACAACACTCGGATACCACGTAAACGCCCTGTATGCTTGTCTACAACCTTAAAATGATTTAATGAATATTTAGCCGCCGCTACTTGTAAATGGGTCTTACCTAAGCCATATGAGTTATTTGCTTGCCGCATCTTGTTCCGTTCTCCTGGTGGTAGACCCTTTAGTTTTGCTTCACCTACCTCAGCAATAAAACCAATGCTATTTATCTTTGAATCTCGTATATCATTAAAGATTTTTAAATATTCAATCATCGCATTATACAAAGTTTGCTGTACTGCTGTTTTTCTTACATAGTTATCAAACCGAGCATTCTCAAACTCTGACGGAATCATCGCATTTTTAAAACGGGCCATTAAGCTTTTACGTTCCAAGCATTCGCACTCAATAGCAACGTCTACATATTTACCTTTCAAAAACTCTGATGGCTGCTTTTCGAATGTATAACCTCTGTCTCCGCACTTTTCACAATCAACCGACTGACTTTGCAAATCCTCTGTTATTTGCTGGTTGGATTCCTCTTCTAGCTTCTTCTTGTGCATAGCCTCCGCTCGCTTCATAAGGCCTTGCATTATGTCCCCGAGTTTTTCCATTCTTCCACAACTCCCATTGCTGTAAGTAACCTTCAAACTTAGTACCGAATAATGTTTCTGGTCTTAAGTATTTAGCCTGTGACGTTTCAGTCCATTCAGCATGTTTTACATCAATAACCTTTTTAAAATCATCTACTGTAAACTTTTCATTTAATCTAGCTTTAATAAATGATTGAGTCTTCTTTGTTGATGATCTGTAACTACTACTGCATGTATCGTTGAGATAATTTACTATCTCGACAATATATTCTTCTTCTTTTTCTTCTTCTTTTTCTTCTTCTTTTTCTTCTTCTTTTTCTTCTTCTTTTTCTTCTTCTTTTTCTTCTTCTTTTTCTTCTTCTTTTTCTTCTTCTTTTTGTCCACGTGACGTACCACGTATCGTCGACGTATCGTCAAACCCCGCATAAACACTGATTTTCTCAACTATTTTTTCATTTTCCGTTCTCTCTAGAATAAACTTAACAAGTGACAAGTCTTTTACCTTATCAATCTCTTTTTTCAAACAATCCTCAATCGGTTTTCCGCCCCTTGTTAGGTTGTATTTCCCCCAATTTTTAATAGCAATTTCACGTGTTTCCTTGTTATACTTAATTAATTTATGATGATTTTCAAAACGATCAAGTAATGCCCTTGCCGATTCAACTGAAAAACCAATCTCAAAAGCTATTATTTTAGGAGTAATTTCATATACACCTAACTGTGTAGTGTGAGGATTAGTCAGAAGATAAACCATGAATAGTTTATCCTCTGGTGTCATGTCCTCTAATACTTTTACGTCTGTCCAAAATTCTGTCTGTACAGGTCTAAAAATGGCCATTTCTATCTATCACCTACCTATTGTGCTTTTTGCTGATTTGCTTTTGCATCATTCAACCATGATGTAATTGTTTTTTGAACATGTGATGCTTGCTGCACCGTAATTCCTTTGAATGTCTGGATTCCTAATGATTGTTTTACAGTCGATTTCGTTTCTTCAAACGGCATATCATACACTTCCGATAACTCTCTGATTTGTGCATGAATCGCTTGTATTCGTTGTTCATTAGCAACTTGTGCCTGTCTTTCTTGCTCTTTTTCTGGAACAATACTTTGTTGTTTGCTAGTTTGTTTCGGCTCATCATCCTGTGGAATATCTTCACCAGAATAGATGTATAAACCTAACCCGTGTAACGCAATTGCCTTCGCTAAACATCTCTGAATAGATGTATTTATTTGAAATGATGTAGGCTTTGCTATTGGTTTATTGTAGTTATCTAATACCGGATGAATCTGTGAACGTGTGATATTATTGACCGTCACTTCAACTTCGACAAAGTAGCCGACCTCTGTTTTCATATAAGGTAATCCATCAAACCTAACAACTTGCCAAGTTGCATCAGGACATTTTTTTAATAGCTGATCTACTGCCCATGACCAGCTCAAATAACTGAAACGCCCTTTCTTTTCAACATGTTTACTGACATCAATAGATGCTAATTCTGCAAAATAATTTTTTTGTTCATTCATCGGATTCTCACGCTCTCACCCTGTTTTAACGTGATACCATCCCATTGCAACCCATCTTTAACCGCTGCAAGTAATGCTTTTTTATGAACTTTTGGTTCCTGTGCAATCATGTATTCCGGTGGGATAACTGCATCAGTTGCAATCTCTAAACTTGCTGGATTCTTTTGAATACCTACTGTTACCAATGCCCCCTTAACTCGTCTTTTATCCACAGCAACCATTTGTTGATACAGGTAATCCTTAATCTTTTTACAGTTGTTCTCAAAAAATTTACGACGGTCAGACAAACGTTTTTCTTCTACCTTAATAGCTTCCGCTTGTGCTTCAATGTTGCGAATTAATAACGCTGCGCCTTGTACCTTATCATCGATTGCTTCATCAATTGCCTGCAATGTATCATGAATTGCTTCTTGATCCGCTCCATCCTCAATTATTTGTTGCAACTGGTTAAAGTTGCTTGTCAGTTCGTAAAGTTTCATAGTTTTATATCCTCCTAAAATGGCATGCTACCATATGGTTTATCTGTTAATACGGTAATGACATAATCGATATCTAGCTTTTTGGACTTGTCCGTTTCTTTGCTAGACATACGTTTCAAGTTGTTTACCGCGATTTCTACTTGCTTTTTTAACACTTGATTTTCATATGACTCTTTCATGTATTCACCTCATGTGATATACTGACTGCGAAAATATTTTTACAAATGACTCCTGCTGCAACAGGGGTCTTTTTATGCATTTAAAACATACTCAATAATGCGGGCCGGAATATTTACTTCATGCATCCGATTTGCAACCATTTCAACGCGGTCACGTTCTTTCTTCTTGAAAAAAAGCTTTGCCAGTTGATCATCACATTCTTTTGCTTTTTCTCCACATGCTTCATATTCTTTACAAGTTTCATAGAATTCTTTTATCTTTCCTTCTGCATTTTTCTTAGTAGCGATACGAGATAACAAGAATTGATTTTTTATGTAGTTCTCTTTCTTGCTGCGCAATGACTTTGCTAACTCTGCATCTTCTGGTAAAACAAGGTTTTCAATTGCCATATTGTTCGCCGCCACTCTTCACAAGAGCGTTTATACACACGAACCGATTTTCAATAAGACGACGCTGCTTCTTGTTTGGTAGTTTGTAATGAACTAATAGCTTGAGATAATCAGCTACTTTTACGTTGTTATAGTTGATTGATAGATTCATTGTGTTCCTTCCATCCTTTCTTCCGCCCATTCTAATAAGAACGCTTGTGTTTGTTTTGCTGGAAAATACCATTTTTGACCAACCTTAAATTTTGGAAATCGCGGGTCAAAAAAGAATTGATCTTGAATTGTATTCCATGACATACAAACACGTTTTTTTAACTCTTTCGTATCCCAAAATGTAAACTCTGCATTGTACTCTTTGACCTTTTTTTGAATTTCCTCTGCGCATAATTCCTTTACAACTTGCTCATCAACTTGAATGTTTAACATTTTATTTTCACCTTCCGCTATTAAATCATTGGTCTCCATCCGTTAATAAAGTTCAGTGCTTCATTAAAGTCCTTCTTCAAAATGTCACGATAACTATTAACATCAAAGGCATCTTTTAAATTCCGACCTAGTAATCCGAACAACTTACGTGTAGAGTCATGGACCTCAGTATTTACATGTCCGTTTTCCCATAGAAAGTAAATACGTTTTGCCTTAGCTTTTTCCATTACCCGTTGCTGCCCATAATCGATTGTTAATTGTTCTTCAACAACCTGTTCTAATGAAGAAACTCGCTTGTTTAAATTACTTGTACCAGCTGCAAGGAGTTCGATTTGTCCGAATGGATCATTAGGAATGTTTATCTGTTTTCTCAACTGGTTTTCCATTTCTTCAAAACGAGTAACATATGTGGCTGTAAATAGAACGCCTTTTTCACCAGTTAACTTATTAGCCACCATGTCGCATCCTTTACGAGTTAAGAGGTAACAAGGTTGCTCCTTATTTTGACTATTTCGGTATGTGCTACTAATAAAAAAGTTAGGAGTGCTCAATTTTGAGCCGTCCAAAATTTCAGTGTACCCTTTAATATCTCTAAGTAAGTTCTTGTGTTCCTTACCTACCATTCCAGCAACATCTCGGCTATCGACCAAAAGTTGTCCGTTTTGATTAATAATTGATAATGTTGGTGGTTCATTTACTACTGTTAATTGATCTGTCATTTTAAATCCTCCTCACACATTTCCAAACCTAAAACCTCAATGATTCTCACTTTTTGTTTTTTTCCTTTTCGAGAACCCTTTAAAATATCGGATAAATATGAAACTGATATTTTTAGCTCAGAAGCTAACGATGTTAATGTTAAATCCCGTTCTAACAACACTTTCCTTACCTCAATACCAAAATTCGAATACTTCATCTTGATGCTCACACCTTCCAAATGAGAAAATTTTCGCTAATTAATTGACTATAATTAGTCTATGTGCTAAATTATAACTATAAAAGGTTTAAAAAATCTAAAAATTACACACGCCCCCCAGCGTCGTTAATTCTAACCGTATTTTCAACGGGATTTTCATGCCCTTTTTAGCTAACAAATTAGCTTACAAACTAATAATAATAGTCCACAGACTAAAAGTCAACACTTTTTAGCTTGTAGACTAATCATTGTTTTTTGGTGAGCCTGAAAGGTGATAAGGATGAGCATAGTAGAGACAATAAAAAACTTGTGTAAAAGCCACGATATATCAGTATCAGGATTAGAGAAAGAATTAGATTTCGGTAATGGAACAATAAGAAAATGGGACAAAGCATACCCTTCTGCCGATCGTCTACAAAAAGTTGCTGATCGTTTTAACGTGACAACTGATTTCTTATTAGGAAGAACAAACCAAATGCACATGACATCTAAAGACGAAAAAGATATCGAAAAACGAATGGAAGAAATAAAACGTGATTTAAAAGATTCTCAGGGGCTTATGTTTTCTGGTGAACCAATGAGCGAGGAAGCTGTTGATTCTTTATTAGATGCAATGGAGTATATTGTTCGTCAAACTAAAGTTATCAATAAAAAGTACGCTCCTGAAAAAAACAATAAAGGTAATTAATGTAGATTCAGGAGGGATTATATTGAAATTCATTATAAACAACACAGTCAATCAACTTTGCAAAAAACATAAAACTAAAAACCCTTTTGAGCTTGCAGATTGCTTAAACATCCATGTGTTTTTTCATGACTTACATGAAGAAATTGATGGCTTTTATAGATGTGAGAAAGGAAATAGATTTATCGCTATTAATAGTAATTTATCAGAAACAATGCAAAAAACAGTTTGCGCTCATGAATTAGGACACGCTGTACTTCATGAAGAAGTAAATACTCTATTCTTACGAAAAAATACTTTTTTGTCTGTGGATAGATTAGAAATTGAAGCTAATACATTTGCTGCTCTTTTGTTAATTGACCAAAAGACAATCAATCAAGGCGATACAAAAGCATGTATAGCCTATAAGAATAATATTCCAATTGAATTATTAGAATTCTATACGTTCTCTGAAGGAAGGTGATGGACTTGATTATTGACTTAGCTGTCGAAAGAGAAAAAAGGGCATCCAAGACTAAAGATCCTGAATTTGAAATGGTACCTATTGTCGAGAAAATTTATGAAATAGATGGAGAGATGAAATTTGAGATATCAGGATATAAGAAAACACCTATAGAGTGGTTAGATGATTGATCTAACTACTCTGCATTAAAGAAAGGAGCAATAACATAATGGCTAGTTTTAGAAAGGTGAGTAATGGTTGGCAATATCGTATCAAGTTTAAAGACCCTTATACTCAGGAATTTAAAGAAAAAACAAAACGTGGATTCAAAACAAAAAAAGAGGCCCAGATTGCTGCTGCTGAAGAGGAAAAGAAAATATTAAATGGTTTAGAGGTTGAAAGCACGCCTATGTCATTAAAATATTTCCTTCGTGACTGGTTAAAATTATTTAAAGCGAACAACGTTAGAAAAAACACCTATATCCTACATGAGCGCAATGTTGAAAAACATTTAATACCTTATTTTAAAAACATCAACTTAAAAGAAATTAAACCTATGATGTACCAAAATTTCATCAATTACTTGACTGATAAAGGTTATAGTAAACGTACAGTAGAAATTATCCATGGTACAATGCATAACGCTATGAAGAAAGCGGTTAGTTTAAAAAAAATTGAGAACAACCCTTGTGAAGACGTAGTAATTTCTAATAAAAACAAAAAAGAAGAGGAAGGTCTCAAGTATATGCGAACTGAAGACATCCCTCTTTTCTTAAAAAACGCTTATCAATATAACTATATCTATTATATCTTTTTCAAAACACTAATCAATACAGGTATGCGCAAAGGTGAAGCTGCAGCATTACAATGGAGTGATATTGATTTTAAAGAACAAACAATCCGCATCACCAAAACCTTAGATTTTTCAGTAAAAAAAGGTGAAGATCTTTTCGGAGATACAAAAACATTTACTTCTAGACGTACCATTATGATACCAAAACCGCTGGTTAACGATTTACTTAACCACAAGAAATGGCAAAACGAAAACAAACTTGTTTTGCAAGAAGCATATGAACATAAATTAGATTTAGTATTCACTAGAGTAGATGGCCGATTTATACCAAAATCAACTTTATTCAACGCCTTTTCTCGAATTCTTAAAAAAGCGGATTTACCAAAATTAGAAATCCATTCCCTTCGACATACACACGCAGTTCTACTATTAGAGTCAGGCGCAAGTATGAAATACATTCAAGATCGTTTGGGTCATAAAAATATCGAAATCACTTCGAATGTTTATTCACATATTAGTGACAAAATTAATAAAGATTCCATCGCTGAATTTGAAGCCTATATGAATGATGTTTTGGGTTAAAAAAATCCTTAGATTTTTTGTGGCTGTTTTGCGGCTGTTTTTCTCCGAAAACTTTTAACATTGATTTAGCCACAAAAAGAAAAAAGCCCCGATACCAGTAGTATCAAGGCTTCCAACTCTTAGTAAAGAGTCATATATTGATCGCGTTCCCATTGATGGACTTGCGTTCTGAACATATCCCACTCAATTTCTTTAGCTTCGATAAAGTGCTCAAGTAAGTGTTCTCCTAACGCACCGCAAATAATTTCGTTTGATTTTAGTTCATTTAATGCTTGTGCTAATGTAGCTGGCAAATCATTAATGCCTGCTTTTTCACGTTCTTCTAGAGTCATTACATAAATGTTGCGATCTACCGCAGGTGGTACCGCTAGTTTATTTTTAATTCCATCAAGACCTGCTGCTAGTAATACAGCCATTGCTAAATATGGATTTGCAGCTGGGTCAACACTACGTACTTCTACACGCGTACTTACACCGCGAGATGCAGGGATACGGATTAATGGGCTACGATTTTGCGCAGACCAAGCTACGTAACAAGGTGCTTCATATCCAGGTACTAAGCGTTTATAAGAGTTTACAGTTGGATTCGTTACAGCTGTAAAGCTTGGTGCATGTTTTAAAATACCTGCGATAAAGTGGCGAGCATCATCACTTAATTGCAGATCACCTTTTTGATCGTAGAATACGTTCTCATCATTTTTGAATAGTGATAAGTTACAGTGCATACCTGAACCGTTTACACCAAATAGTGGTTTTGGCATAAATGTTGCGTGTAAACCGTGTTTACGAGCAATTGTTTTTACAACAAGTTTAAACGTTTGAATATAGTCACATGCTTTAATTGCACTTGCATATTTGAAGTCAATTTCATGTTGCCCTGGTGCAACTTCATGGTGAGATGCTTCAATTTCAAAGCCCATTTCTTCTAGTTCAAGAACGATATCACGACGGCAGTTTTCTCCTAAATCCATTGGAGCAAGGTCGAAATATCCACCATTATCATTTAATTCTAATGTCGGATTTCCTTTTTCATCAACTTTAAATAAGAAAAACTCTGGCTCTGGTCCAAGATTGAAATCAGTGAAGCCTAGTGCTTCCATTTCTTTTAACATGCGTTTTAAGTTGTTACGCGGATCACCTTCAAACGGTGTACCGTCTGCATTATAAATATCACAAATTAATCTCGCTACTTTTCCTTTTTCAGCAGTCCACGGGAAGATTACCCATGTATCTAGGTCTGGATATAAGTACATATCAGATTCTTCAATGCGAACAAATCCTTCAATAGAAGATCCGTCAAACATCATTTTGTTATCTAGAGCTTTTGTTAACTGACTAACTGGAATTTCTACGTTTTTAATACTTCCTAAAAGATCCGTAAATTGCAAACGGATATACTTTACATTCTCTTCTTTCGCCAAGCGGAAAATATCTTCTTTTGTGTACTTTGCCATTTTCAATTCCTCCTTAGTCCCTCTAAACATTTTCGAAATTATCAATCATTAATGAAAAAACCTTGAAATATCACCTTGTCGTAATGATGTTCGATTAAATCTGCCTGTATGTTGCAATTCATCTCGAAGTATTTTACGAAGTTCTGATTTCGAAATTTCCTTTACTTCTTCTCTTACTTGTATCACTTCTGATTGATTTTCCTTCATTAATAGTACTTGTTTAATACCAGCCATGTTTAAACCTTGATCTAACAAGTCTTTAATCTCTAATAATTTATCCACGTCGTTAAATGAAAATAATCTACGATTTCCTTTTGTACGGGTTGGGGAAATCAATTTATGTTCTTCATAGTAACGAATTTGACGCGCAGATAACTGTGTTAAATCCATAACTATACTTATCGGAAACAGCGGAGCAGAACGTCGATCATTTTGTGTCACTTCAGTTCCTCCTTCGCCTTAACTTGATTCTCATTTTATATTATGTTATGTTTCATGTCAACAGATGTTAGCTTTTCTAACATGATTTTTTCAAAAAAACTTTTCACTTTATTAAAATGTCTCAAACCCTTACTTATATACAAAAAAAGCTGCCAAAATCGGCAGCTCTCATTTAAGAAATTACTAATAGATTTTTTTCAATAAGCGCATCAATAGCAGAACAAATCGCAATCTTCACATGCGAATATGTTAAGCCACCCTGCACATACGCAACATAAGGCGGGCGAATTGGACCATCTGCTGATAATTCAATACTCGCACCTTGAATAAATGTACCTGCGGCCATAATTACATCATCTTCATAACCCGGCATGTAATTTGGATACGGTGTAAAATGAGAATTGATTGGTGATGCATATTGAATCGCTTGGCAAAATGCAATCATACGTTCTTTATCATCAAATTGAACCGATTGTATTAAATCTGTTCGCGGCGCATCCCAAGTTGGTGATGTGTTCATACCAAGCTTCTCTAAAAATGCCGCTGTAAAAATTGCACCTTTTAATGCTTGACCAGCAACATGAGGCGCTAAGAAAAATCCTTGATACATCTCTTGTAAACTATATAAAGAAGCACCAGCTTCCGCTCCAATACCTGGAGACGTTAAACGATATGCACACGCTTCTACATATTGCTCTTTCCCAACAATGTAGCCACCTGTTTTCACGATGCCGCCACCTGGATTTTTAATAAGTGAACCTGCCATTAAATCTGCACCAATATGACACGGTTCTAACTCTTCTACAAATTCTCCGTAGCAGTTGTCTACAAAGACAACAACATCTGGTTTAATTTCTTTTACAAACGCAATCATTTCTTTAACTTCAGCAATTGTAAATGATGGGCGAGTTGCATAGCCCTTTGAACGTTGAATTCCAATCATTTTTGTATTTTCATGGATTGCCGCTTGCACTGCAGCGAAATCAACACGTCCCTCTTCTGTTAAAGCAACTGCCTGGTAACCGATATTATACTCTTTAAATGAGCCAACACCTTTTCCACGAACACCAACAATTTCTTCTAGCGTATCATATGGCTTCCCCGTTATATATAACAATTCATCACCAGGGCGTAAAATCCCAAATAGCGCTGTAGAGATTGCGTGAGTTCCAGAAATAATTTGCGGACGCACAAGGCCTGCTTCTGCCCCAAATACATCAGCATACACTTTTTCTAACGTATCACGGCCGATATCATCGTAGCCATATCCTGTTGTTGGAATAAAGTGCGCATCACTAATTTTATGATTACGAAAACTTTCTAACACACGAAATTGATTACTTTCAATCACTTCATCAATTTGTTTATGTATATCTGTAATTTGCATTTCTACTTCTTTTACAATCGGAGCAATCTTTTCCCCATTCTTCAATCGATTAAACATCTTCTTTCCCTTCTCCTTTTCTCGTTGAATATTTATAAATTTGTCCATTTAGCGGAGAATGAGCAAAAATATACCCTGTACATTCATATGCTTGCTTCTCATCTTGAAACTTCATTTCCGTTAATACTGTATCTGTTTTTAAAAGCGTCAACAATCTGCCTTCATGCACCGGAATCATTAATTCATACGAATCCATTCGCTTCATCATTTCTATTTCTACAACTTCTTTTAATCTTTCTAAATCTTCCTCATGAAAAGCACTTGTCATAATAAAATCATTTTTTGGGAACGGAATGAAGTTTGGATGTAACTTATCCTTTTTGTTATATACAGTAATCATTGGGATATGATCAAATTCAAGATTTTGCAATAGGTTTTTCACAGTTTCTTCATGCCCAATATAATTCGGATCAGCTGAATCAATAACATGCAAAATAACATCCGCTTCATTTACTTCTTCTAATGTGGAACGAAATGCCGCAACTAACGATGTCGGCAAATCTTGAATAAACCCAACTGTATCTGTTAATAACACTGTATATCCACATGGCAACTGCATTTTACGTGTCGTCGGATCAAGAGTCGCAAACAGTAAATCTTCTTCAAATGTATCTGCCGCTGTTAATCTGTTAAACAGCGTAGATTTACCAGCATTCGTGTATCCGACTAAAGAAACTTGAAAAACTTGATTTTCTTTACGGCGCTCACGATATCTCTTGCGATGCTCTACCACACCAGAGAGCTGCCGTTTAATTTCATCAATGCGAGAACGAATATGACGACGATCTGTTTCCAACTTTGTTTCTCCCGGTCCTCTTGTACCAATCCCACCACCAAGACGAGATAACGCTTGCCCTTGTCCCACAAGACGCGGCAACGCATATTGGAGCTGCGCAAGTTCCACTTGCAATTTACCTTCTCTCGACTTTGCGCGCTGAGCAAAAATATCTAATATCAGTTGCGTCCGATCAATGACTCTTGAATCTAACTGTGCTGATAAATTTCGAATTTGGCTCGGTGTTAATTCATTATTAAAAATGATAACATCTGGCTCTAATTCTTCTGCAAGTAGAGAAAGTTCTTCTAACTTTCCTTTTCCAACATACGTTGCTGGATGAAACTTAGTACGTTTTTGCACCGCAATAACTAACACTTCTGCTTGCGCTGTTTTTGCTAATGATTCTAATTCTTCCATTGAGTGTTCAAAACGTTCTTCATCATCTTCAGGTAATTGGCAGCCAACGAGTATCACTTTTTCTTTTTTTTCTAACAAATATCCTCACGCATCCTTTTCGAAAGTTAAACCTTCTAATATAATAGCAGAGTAAGAACATTTCATCTAGTTAGTGAGGGAGAATTTCATGGCATGGGATTTATTTAGCATCATCGGTACAATCGCTTTCGCTTTAAGCGGAGCAATCATCGCGATGGAAGAAGAATACGATATTTTCGGGGTTTATATTTTAGGAATGGCAACCGCGTTTGGGGGAGGCGCACTGCGTAATTTATTAATTGGCTATCCAATTGTTTCACTTTGGAAACAAGATATGTTATTTGAAATTGCAATGTTGTCAATGACTATTATATTTTTATTCCCGAACAAACTCATCAAACATTGGAAACGCTGGGAAAATATCACCGACGCAATCGGTTTATCTGCATTTGCAATTCAAGGTGCATTATATGCACAAAAACTAAATCTACCAATTAGTGCAACGATTGTCGCAGCTGTCTTAACAGGAATCGGCGGCGGTATTATCCGTGATTTATTAGCACGCCGAAAACCACTTGTACTACGAGCGGAGATTTATGCACTTTGGACAATTTTAGCCGGATTTTTAATTGGTACTAAAATTGTAACAAGTGACTTGGCATTATATGTTTTATTCGTTCTTATCGTATGTTTCCGTATGATTTCTATCTATTACCAATGGCATTTGCCACATCGTAGTGTAGAAAAAATCAATCATTTCAATGATAGATAACAGATTAACTCTTTACTTTTAACATACTATAATTAGAAGAGGATACTATGTCCAATATGAAGACGTAGATCCTCTTTTTTTCTTACATTGTATATTACATAATTAGAGAGTCAACTACCCACCACTTCTTGCCCTTCACGCACTTGAAGATGGGGGTGAATTTCGGAAATGCGGTAAAACATCGGCTTTTTATTTGACTAAAAATCAACAATGAAATTTAACAGCGCCAAAAACAAAATAGCCACTTTCTGTTAGAGAGTGGCTTTGTACGAGTACGATTACTACATGTTACAGAGCTAGTATGTAAGTAATTACTTAAATGCATATTGCCTTACTCACAAAAAGAACATTTGTTCTACTGTTTTCTAATTAGTCTCGTTAAAGCCATCCCAAGAAATCCAACACCCATTCCTATCAGCCATCCAATTTGGGAACTTCCTAACAAAGATCCCACTCCTCCACCAAGAAACATGCAGCCAACGAATACTAATACTCCAACGCCCGATTTCTGCCGATCCATAATTCAATCACACCCTTTCAATAAAACATATGCTATTAGCTAACTAACTTTTCCTGAATATGATATGTTAATTATTTTGCTAGAGGTGGTATAGTTGTTTGGCTTAGAATCAGCATTGGTCAAGGAATTCAAAAGATGGAGATGGACGGCTTTGAAGGAATTGTAGGAGATGAATTTAACTTTTAAGTACCATAACTTAAGAGTTGTGGACAAATTCTTCTTCAACTAACCAGTGATTTTCCACAATCGGGCGCTTTAATGGAATAAAAGGAGAGCATATATTAGTCATGTATAATATGTGCTTTCCTTTATTTTTAGGGATTTTTATAATTTAGGTCTTGATAAATTTCATAAAGGCGTTTTCTTTTTCATCTCATCCTTATCAAAAAAATTCCACTGATAGAAGTATTATTTTATTGCATGTTTTTTGTACATATCCGTAAATACTATTCCTTAAAGAGAGGTGAGACAAGTGACAAAACACGTAAATAAAGGCGCGCAAAGAAGTTCCGTTGATCAATTTGGGCATGATTTAAATTCCGCACATGAAAAAAGCAAAAAAATGGAACGTTATCACAAAGCATATCAACAAAAAGCAAAAGACGAACAGGAGTGAAATAAAATGGCAAAAGGAAACAACAATCGTAACCGAGGGCAAGGCAGCAGCGTGAATCCACAAGGACTAGCTTCAGATGTAGCAGATCAGAGTCCAAAAAGCCAATTAGAACAACGCGCAAAAACAAAAAATACGAAATAAAACACGAAGCATTACGCTTCGTGTTTTATAATAAATAATTTATGAATTGCACTCTCCATCTTCAAGTAACAAATCACTACTAGAAATTGTTATTAAATCATATTTATCGTACGTTTCTTCCTGAAGCAGCCTCATCGCTTGTGTACGAATGGATTTTTCCACAATATTACGAACGTAACGTCCATTGCTAAAAGAAGTGATCTGTGATGAATATTTTACTGCATTTAAATGATCGCGAAGATTCCACTCTGCCTCTTTTGATAATTGATATTCCCGTTCATCGTACATTTGTTTCCCTATCTCTAATAATTGATTGACAGTGTAATCAGAAAACTCAATAATGAAAGGAAAACGAGATTGCAAACCAGGGTTTAATGATAGAAAATGGTTCATCTCACGTGAATACCCTGCTAAAATGAGCACAAAAGCATGTTGCTTATCTTCCATATGTTTAACAAGCGTATCAATTGCCTCTTTCCCAAAATCTTTTTCACCCCCACGTGCAAGTGAATAAGCCTCATCAATAAACAATATCCCCCCCATTGCTTTTCGAATGAGGTCACGTGTTTTTTGTGCAGTATGCCCAATATATTCACCGACTAAATCCGCTCGTTCCGCTTCAACTAAATGCCCTTTCGATAACACATTCATCTCAAATAATAATTTTCCAATCATCCTAGCAACAGTTGTTTTCCCCGTTCCCGGATTTCCTTTAAACAACATATGAAGGACTTGTTTCTCTGATTTCAAACCCGCTTCTTGCCGTTTTTTATTTACATAAATCCATGCATAAATTTCTTTTATAATTTTTTTAATTTCCTGCATTCCAATAAGCTTGCTCATTTCTTCTTCAATTCGCTGCAACATTTCATGTTTTGTAACAGTTTCATTTGAAAGATTTTGTTTTTGTTCTGGAGAAGAAACTGAAATTTTCTGTCGGTGATTAAGCACAATGTTAATTTGGTTATTATTCTTCTTTCGCATCGACTGTTCCATACAATCACCTCATTTTTATCATTTCATTGATAGATATTATCAAAATTTACACTTTACCAAGAAATAAACATTTTCTGAAAATTTTTGTTATAATGTAAGAAAACTAGGGAGGTGGGACTATGTCAACAAAAGAACTTAATGATACAGTACAAGCTTTCTCTGCTTATTTATTAAATAAGGGACGAAAGCCTTCGACTATTAAAAGATATGTCTACGACATCGAGGATTTTCTTCATTGGTTACAAAAAAACAAAAAAATTTCTTCTAATAATATATGGGAGACTCTTTGTACAAAAGACTATGAAGATTATTTTTCGGACTTGAAAATAAAACGTCATTACTCCGAAAAAACAATGCACCGTGTGTTTATTGTGCTAAATCGACTGTATCATTTTTTAAACTTGCCTAGCCCACTAAAAGATATGGAACTTATCATACAGCCAGATCGTACATTACGAGATGAAGATTTCATTTCACCACAAGAAGAACAGCGTTTAAAATATATTTTAACTTCATTAGAAGGACTGTCAGACAAACAGCGACCTGTACGTCCATTACTCATGGATCGAAACGTATGCATTATTATGCTTCTGCTCGATTACGGATTATCATTACAAGAACTCGTCTCATTGAATATGCAGCATGTTCATTTTGAAAATAATACATTAGCTATTCCCGCTATATCTGGAATAGAACGAGTCATTACATTAACTGAAGAAGATAAGAAAAGGTTATATCATTACTATAAAAAAATTCCTGAGCCAGTACGCCCAAAATACCATAGCTCAGATCCAGTATTTGTGGCCTTTGACTTTAACCGAAATACATTCCGTTGGGTATATGAAAATGACGCTCCAAAAAGATTGACAGAAATTTCCGTACAAAAAATGATTCGACTTGAAGTATCACGCGCAGGGCTTCGTAAAGGTATCTCTGCTCAACATTTACGTAATACGTTTATTTTACGACTCATTCAACACCACATTCCTGAACAGAAAATTATCAAACGGGTTGGTTTCAAATCAAAAATTTCATTAAAAAGATATTATAACTATGCAAAGCAAAAAGAGAACGCCTCGTAATAAGCAAACGGGTTCGATTATTGGGAACAAACTATAAATAACAACAAAAACGGAGAAAAATGCAATTCCTATAATATCTTTAATCCGCTCTCTTTCCTTCTTTATATTCTGGAGAATTATGATTTTCTTATAATTTACTGGTCAAATTGAGTTTGCTCTGTAGTGCACAAATATTTTTAAACTTTAATTCAAGAAGGATATTAAAATATTCCGTTAAAAAACGCTCAGAAATCTGAGCGTTTTTGCTTATTGTAGAAATGAAAAAAGAGCGAATCATTCGCTCTTTTTACTATGTACAATTCTTTACTATTCTAATTCGATTGAAACGTTCTTTTGTGGAACAAATGTAGAAATCGCATGTTTATAAATAAGCTGTTGCTTACCTTCTGTTTCCAACAATACAGTAAAATTATCGAATCCTTTAATTAAACCACGAAGTTGGAAGCCATTTAATAAGTACAGCGTAACAAACGTATTCTCTTTACGGAGTTGGTTTAAAAATTGATCTTGAATATTGATTGATTGCTTCATGTCGAATCCTCCTCTTTTTCTCTACTACTTATTATTCGACTTAAGTTGTAGCTTTCCTTCTGTGTACTGTAAAATTTCTCGAAATTTTTCACCACTTGTAACGTCAAACCATTTAACATCCATTTTATTACGGAACCAAGTTAATTGTCGTTTTGCATAGCGACGGGAATTCGTTTTTAAAGCGATTATCGCTTCTTCTAACGAAGTTTCCTCATCAAAATATTCATACAGTTCTTTATAACCAATCGCTTGAATAGATTGACAACCCCGAATTCCTTCTTCATATAATCGTTTAACTTCATCCAATAAACCTTGTTCCATCATAATGTCTACACGTAAATTAATGCGACTATATAATAAATCTCGATCCATTGTTAGACCAATTAAAGCAACATCATATAACAATTCATTTTCTTGTTGTTCTAGTTGATCACTCATTTTTTGCCCTGTTGCATGAAAAATTTCTAAAGCACGAATGACACGTCTTACATTGTTCGGATGAATACGCTTTGCACTTATTGGATCAACTTCTTCTAGCTTCCCATGTATATACTCTACACCGCGCTCCTCAGCTAATTGTTCTAACTGCTTACGGTATACATGATCTCCCGGCTCATCAGAAAACTGGTAATCATATAACACGGATTGTACGTATAAACCTGTTCCTCCAACAATTATAGGAAGTTTACCGCGCTTTGTAATATCCTCTATATGACAGCGTACAAGTTCTTGAAACTCAGCAACAGAGAAGGAATCTTCTGGATTTTTTATATCAATCATATAATGAGGAATTCCGTCCATCTCTTCTTCTGTAACTTTCGCCGTACCTATATCCATACTACGATAGATTTGCATTGAATCACCGCTTATAATTTCCCCATTCAATGCTTTTGCCAATTCAATGCTAAGCTTCGTCTTTCCAACTGCAGTTGGTCCAATAATAACAACAACTTTTTCCTGTTTTTCTACTCCCATATACTTCAACTCTCTTTATGTAACGTTATACATCTGATTATTATATCCAATCTTACCAACTTTAATAGCCAAAATGCAAGTTATCTTATTACGGTAATTGAAATTGTATATATGTTTATTAAAAAATACAACCTTTTTTGCATGTTTTGTCCAACCACTTCATATACATAGTAAAAACAAAAATGGAGATGATACTATGAAAGATGGACAAGCTGCTATTGATTTCCGCTCATTAATAGAAGATTTGATTTTAGCAACAGCAACAAATAAAATACATTGCTCCCAAGAAGAGCTATACTTTGCACTAAATTGTTTACTCCGGTCATTTCATATAATACTTACAGATGAAGAAACAGACTCAATGAATACCGAATATATCCAAACTCAGTTTTGCACCGCATATAACATTATAACGGGACGAACAATATATCCATTCTAAACAATCCTCCATCCTCATCTTTATATATCCATTTTAATTTTTCGACATTCTTGTCTAGCTCTGCCTCCTAAGCCTTCATCTCTAAGAACATTCCTTCTGTGTGAAAGAACCTTAGCCAACAGGCCTAAACAGTTGACTCCGCATTTCGTTAAAAGTTGCTGTTATGCAACATGACCTCCATTCACTTGCTCCTTCTGTTTTAAGCATTGCACGTGGCAGGAAAAGGCTCTGACTGCTCCAATGCACGACCAGATGCTCTCGACCTTCCCTAAAAAGAAAGGAGGTTTTTATGTCGCTTTTTCACTTATATAACTCGGCGTGAAAATTACCAAATAAAAAACACCTCTTTACAAAAGAAGTGTTTTTGTTTGGTTATAACGACGCTTGATAGATCGCTACAACATCTTGTTTATTTAATTGTTTAAACTGGCCAAACTCACCATAAACCATTGCCTTTTCTGCCATAAGATCAATTTGTTCTTCACCAATTTCGTAATCCGCTAAACGATCCGGCGCTCCAATAGATGTCCAAAATTGACGTAATGCTTCAATTCCTTCTAATGCTATGTCAACATCGGTCTTTCCTCCTGTTTGAACATGAAATACTCGAATTGCAAATTGTTTAAAACGATCTACATTTTCATGTAAAACATGTTTCATCCAGTTCGGGAATAAAATTGCTAAACCGCCGCCATGCGGAATGTCGTACACTGCTGAAACAGCATGCTCAATGTTATGCGTTGCCCAGTCCCCGCGTACACCCATTGCCAAAATACCATTTAACGCCATTGTACCACAATATAAAATGGTTTCTCGATGCTCATAACTTTCTAAGTCATTTAGCAATTTTGGAGCTGTTTCAATAACCGTTTGTAAAATAGATTCACAGTAGCGGTCCTGCAATGCTGTATTTGTACCTTGGTGAAAATATTGCTCAAGTACATGCGACATAATGTCAACGATACCATAAATGGTTTGGTTACGCGGTACAGAAGTTGTGTGGTTTGGGTCTAAAATCGAAAATTGCGGAAATGTTACAGCACTCCCCCAGCCATACTTCTCATTTGTTTCCCAATTTGTAATAACTGAACCTGCATTCATTTCAGAACCTGTTGCAGCTAAAGTTAACACTGTTCCAAAAGGTAATGCTTCTGTTGCGATCGC
Organism: Bacillus sp. 491mf; assembly: GCF_900112415.1. GTDB lineage: Bacteria > Bacillota > Bacilli > Bacillales > Bacillaceae_G > Bacillus_A. Next base: position 419,542 of record NZ_FOLV01000001.1, on the reverse strand, counting down.
TTTTTTCGTAACAAGATCCCACGCATCTCCTTCATACTTACTACCAGCAGCAATCGCTTTTGTGCAATCTATAACACTTCCACCACCCACAGCTAAAATAAACTCGACATCATTTTCTTTACAAATTTGAATCCCTTTGTTTACTGTTGATAAACGGGGGTTTGGCTCTACACCACTTAACTCAAAAATTTCTGCATCTATTTCTTTTAACATAGATATTACATTATCGTAAATTCCATTTTGCTTAATACTTCCACCACCGTATACGAGTAACACCTTTTTCCCGTATTGAGGTATTTCTAATTTCAATTGTTCTAATTGACCTTTTCCAAAAATAAGCTTTGTTGGATTACGAAACACAAAGTTTTGCATACACTTCATCCTTTCTAGATAAAAGTAACTATACTTTTGTATATCATATATTTCGTTTTTTATAAAAAAATTTGCTTATAAAAAAAGAATCTCAGTTAAAACTGAGACTCTTTTAATAATAAGGTGAAATCATTAAGTATACGATAACTCCAGAAAGACTTACATATAACCAAATTGGCATTGTCCAACGTACAATTTTACGATGGCGAGTCAATTGGTTTGTAAATCCGTATACTAAAGAAAATAATGCAAGTGGCACAATAATAGCAGCAAGGAAAATATGTGTAATTAAAATAAGGAAATATACATATTTAATGATTCCTTCTCCACCAAAATGCGTTGCTGGTGCTAAATAATGATACGTTAAATACGAAACACAAAATAGCAATGTTGTTGTAAATGCGGCAAGAATAAACCCTCTATGTAGCTTTACATTCTTTTTAATAATTGAGAACAACGCTGCTAGTAAAAACACAAATGTAAAACTATTACAAATCGCATTGACAAGTGGTAAAATTGTTACATCAAAATGTACTTCTCCTTTGTATCCAACCGATCCAAAAAACAAAAATAAAATAATCGCATTGACAACCACAGAAAGCGTTATCACAACAGGAGCATAGCTCTTCTGTTTCACAGAATGATCAGTCAAATTATTCACTCCCTTATTTTTCTTAAAATATACAGTAGCTTCATTATTTTAACATATTATCAATATTGTAAATGTGACAAATGTTTGAATAATACTATAAAGTAAAATACCTACAATTGTAGTTCTTATCACTCTCAAGTAGAAAGATAAAAAATCCTTCTTAAGTCTTTTACCACTTAAGAAGGATTGTATCGTTTTATATTTAAAATTTCAAATTATTACACTCGCTTTAATTTTTATTAAAAAACATGTCGCTATATGCTTGAAAAATCTCTGTTAATTGAAAACCAATAAGAGACATTGCTGTTAATGAAAAGAAACCAATTAATACGAAACGAATCCACATACGAATCTCCTCCTTGTATCATTCATTTAAAATTCAGATAACAAATCGGATGATAGTGGTCGTCTCCTTCTTTTTTCTTTACAATAGCAGTAATATACCGAATAAATAACATAATAACTATAGGGAAATATACATGCTTCAAGTTTGTCGGTCTTAGCGATATTTCTCCTTGCACGTCGGATGGGGACGTTAAAGAAAAATGAGCACTATTCATTTCCCCATATACAAATAGGAATTGAATACATAATACAATACTTACAATTGACATGATATCTTCCCAATCAGTCGTATACAAAAAATTATATATATCTAGCACATATTCCTCCAACGTTACCCCTCCTTTCTTTTTTTACTATTTTCCTAATATTCGTATAAAAAGTCAAGAAAAATATTTTATATACACTGTGGTAATATTGATTACATATAATGGAATCTCTCGGTTGATCTATCTTCACCTGTACCTCTTATTGTTATTTACATCTACTTTATCCAAGTTATAACAAGAATATTTTCAGTCCAAGGCCGCATTACCCAAAGTTTTTTCTGTCCCCATCGGTAGGAAAGATCCTCCAATCATTATTCCTTCAAAGCAATCCCATCAAAAACAATTCAAATGAAAGCTGGTATAACAGACGTGCATTCGAGAGTTTGGATTGCCGGTCAAACTGCTACTCAATATGACACAATGATAACAAGCAATAAAGATTCGAGCCTAATCATCCCGATTATCATCGGTCTTATCTCGCTATTACTCGTTGTATACTTACGCTCTATTACAGCTATGTTGTATTTAATGGCTACTGTTATACTATCATTTGGTTCAGCTCTAGGGTTCGGGTGGTTAATTATTCATCATATAATGGGAGCAGAAGCAATTCAAGGCGCTTTTTGCCTCGTCCGAGGGGATTCTAGCCGCTAGAGCTGGACAATGTTTCTAATCTTGAGGTAGGGGTCTTACTGCCCGTTGATGCGGGATAAACAGTATCCCTATTATTTATGGATGAAATATAAAACGTAGCGCCTTACTTAAAACAGTCGGTACTACAGATCCATGATTTTCTCCCTCAGCTTTATGAAACGAGAATCGTAATCTGCTATGCTGCATCTTGTATAATCGATCAGATAACGCATTTACATCTTGAACCATATGATCTTTTTCTAATGACCCCACTGTAAGAAATACACCAATCTCAGAATTCATTTTATTTAATTCATTTATAAAATTAGATTCTTTTTCTAAAACAGATTGATTATTCCACCAAATAGAAGGACTGCTTATAAAGTATGTTTGAAATGCATGTATGTTTGTAAATAAGACATGTAAAGCAAATAACCCACCTAACGAATGGCCAAATAATGTTTGTCTCTTTGTATCAATCGGAAAATATTTAGTAAGCTCAGGTTTTAGCTCTTCTTGAAAAAACTCTAAAAAATGATTCGCTCCCCCTGTTACCGGCCACGGTTTACCATCTGGTTTTGGCGGCAAAATAAGAGATGATGCTGGAGGAGTGAAATCATAAAATCGATATGTAGAAGAAAAACTTTCTTTTATTTGATACCCAACTCCAACAATAATTGCTGGTACAATTCCTGTTTTTTCAGATCTAACTGCTTGGATGCGCACAGCTTCTTCAAACGTTTGAAAAAAAGCATTCCCATCTAATACATAAATAATAGGATAACCCGAAGGTGGTTCTGGCTGTTTCGGCTTTGCTATATAAATTTGATACTGACGATTTTCTCTTTTCGAATACATCGTCCATTGCTCTGTGTTAGAAATTACGACATTTCGTGTCTCCGGTATAGGCTGCATTGTCGCCCTCCTCTTACATGTTTAATTTGTTACATAAACTTTTGCACGTTCTTCTTGTAATGCACTATCATACCCAAAACACACAGGAGCACCATTATAAGGATCTATCATTACCCTTGCATCAATATGAAACACACGTTTCAATACTTCATTTGTAATGATTTCTAATGGGCTCCCAATCTTAATGATTTCCCCTGCTTTCATCGTAATGATTTCATGTGAAAAACGTGCTGCATGATTAATATCATGTAAAACCATAACAACTGTACATTTATGTTCTTGGTTCAATCGTTCAACAATTTGCAGTACTTCTAGCTGATGAGCCATATCAAGATAAGTTGTTGGTTCATCTAATAGTAAAACTTCTGTTTCTTGTGCTAAAGCCATTGCTAGCCATACTTTTTGTCTTTGTCCTCCTGATAAATTTCCAATTTGACGGTTGCGAAAAGGAGTGATATTTGTAATTCCCATTGCCCATTCAATCATTTCTTTATCTTTTGATGATAATTTATTCACATTATTACGATGCGGATATCGTCCGTAAGAAATAAGCTCTTCTACTTTTAATTCTGATGGAGCAATTGGATTTTGTGGTAATAACGCAAGTTGCTTCGCAATTTGTTTTGTTGAAATGGTATGTAAATCTTGTCCTTGCAAGTACACCTTTCCACTTTTCTGCTTTAAAATTCGCCCCATTGTTTTTAGTAGCGTAGATTTCCCGCATCCATTTGGTCCAATAATCGTCGTCACTTTTCCCTCTTGTATTTCTATATTTAAATCACGAAATACCGTAAGCTTTTCATAGCTCGTTTCTAAATTTTCTGTGCTTAAAACACTCACTCATCTTCACTCCTTTTACGCTTTCGCTTTAAATAACAAATATAGAAAATACGGTACACCAATGATAGAAATGACAATTCCAACCGGTAACTCTATTGGTGTGAAAACAGTCTTTGCAATAAAGTCAGAAACAATAACAAGTAACATACCAATCACACCACATATCGGAATAACTTGATTATGATGAATTCCAACGAGACGTTTTGCAATATGCGGTGCCATCAACCCAACAAATCCAATACTTCCAGAAACAGAAACGCAAGCACTCACTATTCCAATACCGCTTAATAATAAAATGGATTTCTCTTTTTCGACTGAAATTCCGAGACTTTTTATACTCGTCTCTTCTAGTTGAAACATATCAAGTAAATATGCTTTCCTTTGTATCATAGGCACTAAAATAATTAACCATGGTAACATCGCAATAATATATTTCCAATTTGCATTATATATGCTCCCTGAGACCCAAACTGCTGCCATTTCAAAATCAGTAGCCTTCATTTTCAAAGATAAATATACAGAGAAAGAACTAAGACCGTAACCAATTGCTATTCCTGTTAATAATAGGCGCTGTGAATCTAATCTTCCGCCTTTCCAAGAAAATATATAAATTAAGATTGCAGAACCAAGTCCCCCGGCCAAGCCAAATAACGGCAGAAGCATAATAGAAAACCAGTCTGTACTCTTGATTTGTCCTTGAAAGAAAAACATAAAGACAACAATAGCCGCCCCTGCACCCGCATTAATTCCTAAAATACCTGGATCCGCCAATCCATTTCGTGTAACTCCCTGAATAGCAGCTCCCGCAACGCCAAGACCAAACCCTACTAATGCTGCAATTACTATTCTGGGAAGCCTAAAATCAAATATAACTAAATCATGTTCAGGCACAGGATTTATTCGAAATACCGTCCGAATTATATCCATAACTGTCATATCAAATGTACCATTCGTTAAACTAATATAAATGGAAACTATAACCAAAAACAGGATTACACTAAATGTGACCATATAACACTGCCATGAATCTCTATGCATGTTTCTCTCCTCCTCTTGTTCGAATTAAATAAAGGAAGAAAGGAACTCCAATCAATGAAGTAACGACCCCTATTGGTGTTTCAAATGGATAATTTATAAATCTACTCAATACATCACATAAAGCGAGAAAGACTCCGCCTATTATACCGGCACACGGTATAATCCACCTATAGTCTACTCCAATTAAAAAACGAGTAATATGAGGGATGATTAATCCTACAAAACCTACCTTCCCAACTACAGCTACAGCAGTACCTGTTAAACACACAACAGATAGGATTGCAGCAACTTTCACAAGTTTTGTACGTTGGCCCAAATTAATAGAAACCTCTTCTCCTAATGAGAGAATTGTAATAGATTTTGAAATTACAAGTGCCAAAACAATACCAATAACACCAAATGGAATAGATAATTTTAATATCTTTGGATCGATTTGGTCCAACTTTGCATTGTACCAAAAACTAACATTTTGAGAAAGTTGGAAGTAAGATGCAATTGCTATTGCCGTACTATTTAAAAATGTTCCTATAACAGTTCCTATAATAGCTAAACGAACCGGCGATAATCCATTTCGAAGCAATGAACCAAATCCAAAAACAATTCCCGCTCCTAATGCCGAACCAAGCATAGAATATAGTATCATATTCATTGAAGACATCCCTGGAATAAATACCATGCAAATCGTAATAACAAACATTGACCCCTCTGTCACACCCATAATAGAAGGGGATGCAAGATAGTTTCTTGTCATCCCCTGCATAAGTGCTCCTGATATGGCCAAAAATGCTCCTACTAATAACGCACCAATTGCTCTCGGTAAACGAGATGTAATAATAATATTATGATTTACATTTCCTGAATCAAAATGGAATAGCGCATTCCAAGCTGTCTCAAAAGTAATATTTTTTGCTCCATACAATATGGATAACATAATCGTTAATAAAATTAACACAGGTGCCAAACATAAAATCATCATTGGTACTGCATTCATTTTCCGCATATCATTCAACGCACCTTACTATTTATTTAGATAAGTTTTTTTCTGCAGCTTTTAAGAAAGCTGTTTTACTCCAAGCTGTACCGCCTTGGGCCATTGGATCAACAGCGTTTACGAATACTTTTTTATCTTTTACAGCGTTAATACTTTGCCAAATTGGATTGCTTTGTAAATCTTCTAGCGCTTTCGGATTATCTTTATTTTCGCTTCCTTCAAATTGAACAAAGATATAATCCGGATTCATTTCTGCAAACTTTTCTAAAGCAATTTTTTCTTGCTTTTTAACTGCTTTAATCGCTTCAGGAGCCGTTAAGCCTAAATCTTTATAAATTACTGGATTGAAATAAACATCTTCTGGGTACAGATTAATGCTTCCTTCTCTCAATCTTATTACAACAACTTTTTTATCTTTTAATTTATCTGCTACTTTTTCTTTCGTTTTCGCAGCATCCGCTTTATAATCTTTTATAATTTTTTCCGCTTTATCTTTTTTACCAGTTAGCTCACTCATTAATTTTAGATTATCTTCCCAATGTGTTGAAATATGAGAAACAGGGAATGTTGGTGCTACTTTTGTAAATTTTTCCGCTGTCTCTGCTGGGAATTTAGAACTAGATGTAATAACATCTGGCTTTAATTTAAGTAGTGTTTCAAAATTCGGCTGCATTTTTTCACCAATAGATTCTGCACCTTTTAAATCTTTAGCTAAATAGTCAGGTATTTTCCCACCTACTGTAATTGCAGCTACTGGTTTCACTCCAAGTATGGCTGCATCTTCCATTGATTCTAAACTAGCTGTTGCAATTTTTGTTACTTTTGCAGGCACTGTATATTCTTTACCAAGGTATGTAATTTTCTGTTTTTCATCTTTCTTTGCTGTAGTTTCTACACTTTCCGTTTTCTTCTCACTTGAACTTTTTTCTGCACTATTACATGCAGCAAGACCTAAACTTAATACTGTAACCATTCCTAGTGTAAATAACTTTTTGTTCATATTAAAAAATGCTCCTTTCAAAAATAAAAATTTATAACTTTGTCAATCTAATAAAATATTATTCTTATCTATATATTGCATTATAATTAGCCAATATTGACACTTACATTCTTCACTTCCCCTATTAAACATAGTATCTTTTAATCCCCCTTATCTATAAATACCGATAATGATTATCATTATTGATTATATGCGTAACCTAAAATTATTTCAAGAATGATTTTCAAACTTTTAACAAAAAATAGAAAATAATAGTTAAAAATCCATATTTCTCATAAATCTTTTTCTTTTACACCTACTAATTTTTGAACAATGAACCCTATAAAAGAGGTGTGATAAAATGGAAGTCTCACTTTATGGCGAGTTTTTTATTCAAAAGATGATTTCAGCTATTAAAAGTCGTGCATAGAAGTGGTTAGGGCCTTTTCCTGCCACATGCGAAGTTTAAAACAAAGGGGGAAAGCGAGTAGCGGTTATATTGTATTCTGCATAGCAGCGACTTACAAAGAAAAGCGGAAGCGGCTCACTCAGAACAAGAGGGAGATGGAGCTTCTGACATAGAGGCGCTTTTTGCCTCGGCGGAAGACGCGAAGCCACCGACTGTTCTAGCCGCTGGAGCTGGATCATAAAGAAAAGCGGAGCCGACTGTTTAGGAGGCAGCGCTAGACAAAGATGTCGAAAAATTAAAACGGATTTATATAAATAATGCTATATAATCCAAAACCCCGAATAGGAACACTATTCGGGGTTTTGTCTTTTAAGCTTTTTCTTCAAATAATCTTGCAATTTCAATAATAACTTGAACGGCCTTTTCCATATTATCTACAGATACATATTCAAATTTACCGTGGTAGTTTTCTCCGCCCGTAAAAATATTTGGTGTCGGTAGACCCATATACGATAACTGCGAACCATCAGTTCCTCCGCGAATTGGTTGAATATTTGGTTCGATATCAAGATTTTTCATCGCTTCATATGCAACGTCAACAATCTCTTTCACTGGTTCAATCTTTTCTTGCATATTGTAATATTGATCATTCATCTCAAGAATAATATTTTCTGCACCATACTTTTCTTGCATCTGTTTTGTAATGGCTGCTACGTTCTCTTTTCTAGTATTAAAATGTTCGCGATCAAAATCACGAATAATGTAAGTAGATTGACTTCGCTCAACATCACCATTTATAGAAATAAGGTGGTAAAATCCTTCGTACCCCTCTGTATATTCCGGTGCTTCTTCTGCTGGGAGTTTCCCATGGAATTCCATTGCGAGCTTACTCGCATTTACCATTTTATTTTTAGCTGTTCCTGGATGTGTGCTGTTCCCTTTAAAGGTGATTTTAGCACCAGCTGCGTTAAAGCTTTCATATTCTAATCCACCTAGTGGACCTCCATCCATTGTATATGCAAATGAAGCTCCAAAAGCTTCTACATCAAAATGAGCCGGACCGCGGCCAATTTCTTCATCAGGTGTAAATGCTACTCTAATTTTCCCGTGTTTAATTTGTGGATTATGTAATAAGTAATTCATTGCCGTCATAATTTCTGTAATGCCTGCTTTATCATCCGCACCAAGAAGTGTTGTTCCATCCGTTGTAATTAATGTATGGCCTTGATAAGATGGGAGTTCTGGAAATAATTCTGGAGTTAATATAACACCAAGCTCCTTATTTAACGTAATTGCTTTACCATCAAAATTTTCATGAATTTGCGGCTTCACATTTTTCCCAGTAAAATCTGTTGCTGTATCTAAATGGGCTAAAAAACCAATTACAGGTACCTGCTTGTCCGTATTTGCAGGAAGCGTAGCCATCACGTAGCCATTCTCATCCATCGTTACTTCTGATAATCCAATCGCTTTCAGCTCTTCTACCAGTTGCTTTGCGAATTCAATTTGACCCGGCGTTGATGGTACAGTTTGACTTTCTGCATCAGATTGTGTATCCACCTTAACATATCTTGTAAAGCGTTCGATAATTTCTTTTTTCATACTCTCTCACTCCTTTTTATCTATCTCTATTTATTATAAACCTTTGTAACATATTTTTTTATTTCTTTTCATTTTATCTTTTAAAATTCAATGAACAATATAAAAAAGCAGACCTTTGTTCCAAAACAAAAGTCTGCTTTCCAATTATTATTCACCTAAATCAACATTATGGTACACTTGCTGAACATCTTCTAAATCTTCTAATGCATCAATCATTTTTTCAAATTTCACTTGTGCATCTTCTGGAAGTGTTACTTCGCTTTGTGCAAGCATTGTTAATTCTGCAACTGTAAATTCAGCTACACCAGCATTTTTAAATGCCTCTTGTACTGCATGGAATTGATCCGGTTCCGCATATACGATAACTGCTTCCTCTTCTTCCAAGATGTCACGCACGTCTACATCTGCTTCCATTAAGATTTCAAGAGCTTCATCTGCTGTTTTACCTTCAAGACCAATAACAGCAATTGCATCAAACATATACGCTACTGATCCGTTTACACCCATGTTACCAGCATTTTTGCTAAATGCTGCACGTACATCTGCTGCAGTACGGTTCACGTTATTTGTTAGTGTATCAACGATTACCATCGATCCATTTGGTCCGAAACCTTCATAACGAAGTTCGTCATAGTTTTCTTCTGAACCACCTTTTGCTTTTTCAATTGCACGGTCAATGATTGTTTTCGGTACGCTGTACGTTTTTGCACGTTCAAGTACAACTCTTAAAGTCTGGTTAGATTCTGGATCTGGTTCTCCTTGTTTTGCTGCTACATAAATTTCTCGTCCAAACTTTGCATAGACACGACTCGTATTTGCATCTTTTGATGCTTTTTTGTCTTTAATATTATTCCACTTACGTCCCATTCTTGTTCCACTCTCTTTCAACTTTAACTCTACATAAAAATAGTAATATAAAATATGCTGTTTCTTCAACAGTTTTTCATTATATTTCATATTGTTAACAAAAAAGACAAATTGAAGATGTCACATTTATTCACTACATTGTATTATACCTTATTACGAGTTTAATAATCAAAGAAAGACAGGTTATTCTTATCTATATAAAATACAAGTTAAAAAATCGACATAGAAATCCTGTTCTTTTTTTGGTGGGCAAGAGCGTCTGGCCATGCATAGTTGCGGTCAGAGCCTTTTTCTACCACGGGAAATGGTTAAAATAAAGGGAGAAAGCGAGTACATGACTCTTTTTTCTCCCTAACAGCAACTTATATGCTAAAAAATGAAATTGGATTTACAAATTGATATATACTGCCAACCTCATTAAACTTTTTTAAGAAGTTTCAAACAATAGTTTAATTATTATGACATATTTTCATATAGCAAATCTTAAACAACCTTTTTTAAAAAATAGTGAAATATTCAAACTATTTACTTCGCATAACATTACCCAAATTACACCAACAACCCTTTTCTTCAACCCATTTCTTCAAATCCATTTTCTGAATTATTTTCTTCACTTATATGACTATGTTTCTTTGAATATACGAAGTAAACAAACGCTCCAATCACTAACCAAATTCCAAAATACAGCCACGTTGTTAATGGCAAGTTAACCATTAAGAATACACAACATACAATAGAAATAATCGGAACAACTGGTACAAGTGGCACCATAAATCCACGCTGCAAGCCTGGATGTGTTTTACGAAGAATAATTACACATACCCCAACCATCGCAAACGTTAAGAGCGCTCCAATATTCGCTAGATTCGATAATTCTTTCAAATCAATAAATCCAGCGATGAAAGCACTACCTATTCCCGTTAACCAAGTTGAAAACGATGGCGCTTCTGTTTTTTTATTGATTTTCGCGAAAGCTTTTGGTAGTAAACCATCACGACTCATCGCAAAGAATACGCGTGTTGTTGCATAAATGTAAGCAAAAATTACCGCCATAATTCCAATTACAGCTCCGAATGAAATTACACCAGCCACTTTATCTTGTCCTACAACTTCTAATACATAGGCCATTGCTTCTGGTACATTTAATTCTTTATAAGATACCATTCCAGTCATTACAAGGCATACCGCGACATAAATAATTGTACAAATTACTAATGATACAATAATACCGATTGGTAAATCGCGCTGCGGATTTTTTACTTCTTCAGCTGAAGTTGCTAACGCATCAAACCCTAAGAAAGCAAAGAATACAGCAGCTCCTCCTGCAAAAACGCCGCTTAAACCATATGGTGCAAATGGAATCCAGTTTGTTGGTTTTACATAAAACACACCAACAGCAATAAATAATACGACAATACAAATTTTAATTAACACCATTGCGTTATTTATACGTTTACTTTCTTTCGTCCCACGTGATAATAACCATGTTAGTGCAAGTGTAATCAATACTGCTGGCAAATTCACAATACCGCCCTGTGAAGGGATTGTTAACAACGCCTTCGGTATCTCTAATCCAAATCCACTAATTAAGTTGTGAAAATACCCTGTCCATCCACCAGCTACTGCTGCTGTTGTTACGACGTATACGGATAGTAATGTCCATCCCATTAAGTGTGCTACAAACTCTCCAATTGTTGCATACGAATATGTGTATACACTACCCGATACCGGAAGTGTAGAAGCAACTTCAGCATAGCATAAAGCTGCAAATCCACAAACAATTGCTGCAATCATAAATGAAAAAATCACTGCAGGACCAGCATCTCTTGCCGCAACTAATCCAGTAAGCACAAGAACACCTGTGCCGATTATCGCACCAATACCTAACATCGTTAGATCAAACGCTCCTAATGTTTTCGTTAAAGTTTTACTATTACTTTCTTTTAACAACTGGGTAACAGATTTCTTTTTAAATAAATTAATTATGATACTTACCCCCATTTATTAAGAAGAGCTAAGAGAATTTCTCTTAGCTCTTCTTGTGTTATATAAACCAATTTCTCGGTTTCATTTTTTATTTAATAATTTTTGATTACTTTACTTCATTCGCAAAGAAATGCTCACATACGCTAGAAATACGAGTTAAATCAACGTTTCCGCCAGAAATAATTGCTACTACTTTTTTCCCTTTAATATAGGAATCAACTTTGCCTGCAAGAAGAGCAGCTGTCGCTAATGCTCCTGCGCCTTCTACAACAGCTTTTCCGCGTTGTAATAAATCTTTCATAGCTACTTCTAACTCATCTTCAGACACAGTTACAATATCATCAACTAATTCTTCTACGATTTCAAAAGTTAATGTTCCTGGAATTTTTACTGCGCAACCATCAGCGATAGTTGGTGCTTCATAATGTTCTACAATTTCACCTTTATCATACGAAGCTTTCATTCCATGAACATTATCAGCTTGAACACCAATAATATTGATAGAAGGGTTAAAAGATTTAAGTGCAACTGCGATTCCAGCGATAATTCCGCCGCCGCCAATCGGTACAATTACAGTATCAACGTCCCACATATCATCAAGAATGTCGAGACCAATTGTTCCCTGACCTGCCATAACTTTTACATCATCATATGGATGTAAATATGTTTCGCCAGTTTCTTTTATAATTTCTTCACATTTTGCTTTTGCATCATCAAACGTATCACCGTATAAAATGACTTCTGAACCGTATCCTCTTGTTGCTTCAACTTTCGCCTTTGGAGCAGAAGTTGGCATTACAATTTTACTTTTAATTCCAAGTAAATGTGAAGATAACGCTACACCTTGTGCATGGTTACCAGCAGAACAAGCAATAACCCCACGAGCTTTTTCTTCCTCTGTTAAAGTAGAAATTTTATTGAATGCTCCGCGGAATTTAAATGATCCTGTTAACTGCATATTTTCTAATTTCAAATAAATTTCTCCGCCTGTTTTACTTGTTAAATAAAAGGATTTAACAAGCGGTGTTTTACGTGCGTTTCTATCAAGAACTTGTTTAGCATTTTTTATATCAACAATATTTAGCGGCAAAGTTTTCGTAATCATATTAACACTTCTTTCAATTGTTTATAATTTAATCCTAACGTTGTTCCTAAACTCTTATAAGACTTCGTTCAATTGTTTATAATCCAATTCTAACGTTGTTCCTAAATTTTCATAAGTAATGGTTCCTTTATAAATATTAACACCATGTACTAATGCTGGTTTGTTTTGAATAGTTTTTTCTAAACCATCGTTAGCAATTGCTAATAAATAATCGATATTTCCATTCGCTAACGCCATAGTCGATGTACGTGGAGTCGCTCCTGGCATATTTGGTACAGCATAATGAATTACATCGTGTTTAATAAATACAGGATCATTATGTGTTGTATAGTGATCAATTGTTTCAATCGTTCCGCCTTGGTCAATTGAAATATCAACTACAACACTGCCCGGTTTCATGGACTGAATCATGTACTCTTTCACAATTTTTGGTGGTCTAGCACCTGGAATTAAAATAGTTGAAATAAATAAATCTGCAGTTTTAATTGTTTTCTCTAAGTTTTCAGTAGTAGATTCAATAACTTCAACTGGCGCATTTGCATATTTTTCTTGTAAATAAGCAATTTGCGTTTTATTTAATTCTAAAATAGTTACGTTACAACCAATTCCAACGGCCATATCACAAGCATTAATTGCAGCATTACCTCCGCCTAAAATTACAACATTACCAGCAGGAATACCCTCTATGCCTGATAATAAAATACCTTCTCCTTGATGTTGCTTTTCTAAATAATAAGCTCCCATAAATACTGCGCGACGACCAGCAATTGCACTCATCGGTTTTAATAATGTTAGAACTCCATTGTCACTAATTGTTTCTCCAGCAATTGCGGTTGTTCCCGCTTTTCTCATTGCTTCTACACACTCTTTAGAAGCTGCTAGATGTAAAAATCCCCAAACAATTAAATCTTTCTTAAAATATTTATATTCTTCCGCTAAAGGTTCTTTTACTTTTACTAACATATCAACATCCCAGGCTTGCTCTTGATTAACTAAAGTAGCGCCTGCATTTGTATATTCTTCATTAGAATAACCTGATCCTAGACCAGCGTCTTTTTCTACTAACACTTCATGTCCTGCTTCAATTAATTTTCGAGCATTTTCTGGTGTCATCCCAACACGGGCTTCACCTTTTTTAATTTCTTTCACTACGCCAATCTTCATGCTGACACATCCTTTTTAAGTGTAATATACACAAATACAATTTTTTTATACGATTCAAATAAATTTGCGGACTATATGAAACATTCTTATATTTCCTCATTTTTTGAATCGCTGTTCACACATACAAGATAGCACTTAAGAAAATAATGAGTCAACATTTTGTGAAATAGTTCACAAAATGTTTTTTTTTATTTTAAAATAAATTTTTTCTTACACAGAAGGATTGAAACCACTTTTTAACTATGATAGACTTTGTCACAAATAACATCTCTTATGAATTCCAATGAAATGCAATTTTATTTTTTTACTTACATTTGTGATTATTTTCACATTGAATAATATGGAAATACCATAAAAGGATTGTACTTATTTCCATATTATTGTGAATTATATCACAAACGAATTTGGATTTTATCAATAAAAAAGTACTATTAAAAAAATGAGAGGACATACTATTAATACAAATGTAAAAGTGAATTCATCAGAGATTGTATGTATTTTTTCAAACAGGAGTGATTATTATGTCACAAGCACAACTTAAAAAAGATATTGGCTTCTTTGCAGCATTAACAACCGTTATTGGTACCGTTATTGGTGCGGGTGTATTTTTCAAACCTACTGCACTATACGGTGCAACTGGATCAGCAAGTTTAGGATTACTCGCATGGGTAATTGGAGGAATCTTAACAATTTGCTCCGGTTTAACTGCAGCTGAGCTTTCAGCAGCTATTCCTGAAACAGGGGGAATGATGGCATATTTAAAACGTACTTATGGAAACTTAACTGCTTTCCTACTAGGATGGGCACAAACTGTCATTTACTTCCCTGCTAACATTGCAGCACTTGCAATTATTTTCGGAACACAAGCAGTTAGTTTATTTGGATTAAATGCGAATGAACATAAATTGATGATTATTGGAATTGCTATTATTACTGCAGCATTCGTAACATTTATGAACTTCTTAGGCGCGAAAGCAGCCGGTGGAATTCAAATGGCATCGACAATTTGCAAATTAGTTCCTTTAGTATTACTTATTATTTTTGGATTATTGCATAAAGGCGACGTAACTCTTCAACTGTTTCCAGTTGAAGCAGGTCCAGGTAAATCCTTTATCTCTGCACTTGGTACTGGCTTACTTGCAACAATGTTTGCTTATGATGGGTGGATTCATGTAGGAAATATCGCTGGAGAAATGAAAAACCCTAAAAGAGATTTACCTAAAGCAATTGTAATTGGTTTGTTTATTGTAATGGTTGTTTACTTACTTATTAATGTCGCTTTCCTTATGGTAATGTCTGCATCAGCACTTGCAGGAACTGATACACCTGCATCTCAAGTAGCAACAATTTTATTTGGAGCAATGGGTGGAAAATTAGTTACAATCGGTATTTTAATTTCTGTATTCGGAACAATTAATGGATATATCATGACAGGAATGCGTATCCCTTATGCAATGGCATTAGAAAACAAACTGCCTTTCAGTAAATGGTTTGCAACATTATCTAACAATAGTCGAGTTCCTTATAATTCTGGACTATTTATCTTATTTGTTTCTATGATTATGATGGTTATCGGTGGATTCAATACATTAACAGATATGTTAGTGTTTGTTATTTGGATATTCTATACAATGACCTTTGTAGCAGTATTCATTTTACGTAAAAGAGAACCAGATCTTGTGCGTCCTTACAAAGTACCGCTATACCCTATTATCCCGATAATTTCCATTGTAGGTGGATCATTTATTGTTATTAATACTCTATTCACACAAACGCTATTAGCGTTATGCGGTATAGGATTAACTGCTTTAGGACTTCCAATTTACTATGCAATGCGAAACAAGCATGTAGAACCTAATAAATAATCATTTAGTTAGACGTGTATAAAATCCTTATGCGAAATAGATAATGGATTTTATACACGTTTATTTTTTAAGCCCCTATTGATATCCGTTAACTAAAAAATGCACTTCAAATACCACGTTGTACATCTTTTGTTCATTGAGGAGATGTTATTTCTCCCTCATTTCTTAATGCCCTTTTCACGATAACTGCCATTACAATCATCACTATACTTACAATCAGTGTAGGAAGATATACCTTTATACTAAAAGCTTCAAATATGACACCATATATAACTTGACCTACAGGTGCCATGCATTGTGCAACTGCCATAATAATCGCCATGACTTTCCCTAAATTTTCATTTGGTGTTTTCTTCTGCACAGCGGTAATGACAAAAATAGAAATAATAGTCATCACTACTGCAATAAGGATTGCACACAAGATAAAGAGTAGAAATGATGGATAGTATCCGAAACTAAGCGCAAAAGGTGTAATCGATAAAGCCATTGGTATAATCAATAACGCCATTATGAGAAACCAAAGATAAAGTTTTTTCATTTGTATCTTTTTTGCAAAAAAACCGATGGACAATGCCCCTAAAATTGTAGCAAAATCTATGAGGCCCATTCCAATGCCATACATCGTGTCACTACTTTGCATAACTATCCGTATAATGATGGGGCCTCCAACAACAAACAACGGCGTGAGAATTAAATTGAGGAAAGCTGCAAGTATTATACATTTCAAAATAAAAGGCTGCTTAACCACATAGATAAACCCAACCTTTAAATCGTTTACAATTATCGATATGATATGTCCATCCTGCGTTCTT
This sequence comes from Bacillus sp. 491mf, assembly GCF_900112415.1. Lineage (GTDB taxonomy): Bacteria > Bacillota > Bacilli > Bacillales > Bacillaceae_G > Bacillus_A. The sequence continues at coordinate 402,701 of NZ_FOLV01000001.1, read as the reverse complement.
TTCGCGAACGGGATGTGAATAAAGATCGCTAAAACTGCGGCTAAGAAAAAAGCAATACAACTCATTACAACCAATGTTTTTAACCCTACAATGCCATACAATACCCCGCCTAAAACAGGAGCTGCTACACTTGATAGTGCTTGAACACCGTTTACAATACCGTTTGCCTGCTCCAGTTTATTTTCCACTACTAACAAAGGAACACTTGCCATGACAACTGGCGAGTACATGGCGCTAATCATCGCAAGTAATATCATAACAACACCAATTCGTATCACAGAAGTATTACCAGCTGCTAACAACAAAAGAAAACAAAATACAATTGCACTGCTTGCAAAATCAAAAATTATCATGAGGTTGCGGCGGTTGAATCTATCAGCAATAGCCCCGCCAAGAGGTGATAACAAAAGGGGTACATTTGATACGGCATACAAAGTCGCATATATATCTGCCCTGCCTGTTATGTCCAATACATAGAGAGATAAAGCAAAACGCAGGAGTGAAGAACCTAATATTGATACAATCTGTCCAATTACCATTAACTTAAAAGCTTTAGAAAAAGGCTCTATATTGCTATTATTTTGCATTATATATCCACCTTTCATCAAAACCTTAGACCGACTACCGGTCTATAAATTTGTATAAAACACTCATAAAATTTTAATTTTCCGACATGCAAATCATTGCTATGTGAATACAACGTGCCCTGCATTTGCTTTCTCCCTTAGTTTTAAATATAGTAGGAAAAGGTCCTGGCCGCTTCCGCTTTTCTTAAGAAGTTAGGTGGGAGATAAACTGCTGGCATGCGCCCGATTGGTGAGGGCTGATAATCAGTGGGGGATGAAGAAAACCCCCACTGATTAAAGTTTCACTTTATGTCGTTAATCTTATTAGTCATTTTCAGAATGTCCTATCAAAATATCTAAAATGTAATCAAAACTCCCTTTTTTAGCACCAAGAGTAGTCTCCGTTATGCTGATAAACGCCTTTGCTCTTTGCATCACTTCATGCGGCTGCCACTGAAACAATCCTTCATCGAATATTACTTGTGCAGAAGCAAGCAAAAATTCTAATGTTTCTTGTGGATATTCTGTTACAAAAACATGTTCATTGATTCCTTGCTCAATCACCTCCGTCAAAACAGGTGTTAAATGTAAAATAGACTGAACTAAACTTCTCTGATGCATTTCAGCATTACTTGGCTGATGAAATTGTTCAATCATTTTTTCTTTGTTCCCCCCAGCTTTTGGTGCTTGCGCCATTAAAATATGAAATAATTTATCAAGTACAGGGATATTAGGATCTGAAGCAATCTTTTTTGCGGCCGCTACATCTGCAATTACAATCCGCATAATAACCGCATCCATTACTTCCTCTTTTGATTTGAAATAATGATAAAACGTTCCTTTTGCGATACCGATTTCCTGCAGAATATCATTTATTGTCGTTTTCATATATCCTTTAGAAGTAAATAATTTTTCTGCGGTATCTAAAATTTCATTTCTGCGCTCTTCATGTTCTTTTACGATTCTCATCCATTAACCCCTTCTCCTTAGACCGACTACCGGTCTAATATAACTATATGTATAATATATAAAAGAATGTATTTTTTTACAAATACAAACAAAAAAGAAGCAAATTTATTATGCTCCTTTTCCAACAATTACTACAAAACTACTCCCGTCGCAAATCCATCATATCCTTTGCTTCCCACAGTCTGTATTGCCGTAGAAGATAGTTGTGATTCAGATGAAGAGCATCATTCCCTGGATGTTAGAATCACTGCTAGAAGCGTTTACTACCTCTCCCTTGCAAACTCCCCTATAATTACTGTACCCTTTCAAGATAATTTGAGCGCCCACTTTAAAGAAGAGATTCATGTTTCATTCGGGGCTATTCCTGGCTTCGCTGCATTTCCTGCTTCTCCATATAACTGCGCATCCGTCGCATATATTTAGGTGCGTCCACCGAATTCCCTGCGATCATTTCAATGATACAGAGTCTTTCCGTACTTTCCGTTTCAGCTTGAATTATAGCTTGATCAAGCTCTCCATAGGTCCGGACCGTAACGGTAAACGCGTTACCTCCAAAAGCTTCGGCCAATCTGGTGTAAGACCATTGAGGGATTTGATTGTACTTTTGCCCCTCGGTTTTGACATTCAAATATTTCTCGATCGTATAACCATCGTTGTTCAAGACAAAAATTATAGGCTTACAGCCGTAATAAAGCATGGAACTAATTTCTTGGGCTGTTAGCTGCAGAGCGCCGTCACCTGTAAACAGTAACACTCGGCGTTCCGGCGCGGCTATAATAGCACCGAACGCTGCAGGGGTTGCGTAACCGATGGACTGCCATCCTCCTTGCCCAATATATGTTACATTGCACGGTAGTCGCACTTCCGCCATTCCGTTATAGAATGTCCCGGTCTCAGCAATCACAATATCGCCCTCTTTCAGCATGCGCTGAAAACGGGGATAATAGTCGGCCGCCATGAGAGGCTCGTCGGCATTAGTTGTGAATTGATCGTAAGGGAATGTCCATTTCCCCGCCAAACCTTTGCCCGTGTAACCTACCTTCTGCATCGCAAGCAGCAAGTCGGATGCAAGAACATTTGGATATTCCGCCTCAGCGATTTTGACCATGTCCGGTTGAATATTGACAGTCAGAAGCGAGTTCAACTTTGCAGTAAAATTCGCGGTGTTGGTGTCCGCCCATACCATGCCGATTGCAATGATACAATCTGCATTTTCCACCGTACTTTGAACTTCAGAATCTCCGAAAGAGCCTAGGTACATTCCGATATAATTGGGATGGGTTTCGTCAAAGGCCCCCTTCCCATACATCATCGTTACAACAGGCACGTTCATGGCGTCGGCCAGCTGCCGAGCTGCCGTCTGAAGGCTGAAACGCATTGTTTTCACATCTACCAGAATAACCGGTCGGTGGGCACGCCCGAGCAGCCGATGGACATGATCCATCGCAGCCTGAAGGGTTTTCAAGTTGGACGTTGGACGTGGCGGTACCGGCTCTTTTCGGCTCTTGATTGGCTTGGTCACTAAATCATTTGCCACAACCAGATATACCGGCTTTTTCTTTTCCTTAGCAATGCGAATTGCAGCTGGAATTTCAATTTTGGCATTTTCCGGCGTAAGCACTGCGGTATAAGCCGTAATCTGCTCATACACCTTACGGAAGACATCAAAATTTCCATCCATTAAGGTGTGGTGCATCAGCTTATGCTCTTGTTGATCCTTCTCAGGAGGTGCACCCACAATGTGAATGATTGGCACATGCTCGCTGTTGGCTCCCGCTATCGCATTGCAGGCGCTGAGCTCCCCGACCCCGAAGGTTGTAATAAGTGCAGAAATTCCTTTGATTCTTGCGTAACCATCCGCGGCATAACCCGCGTTTAGTTCGTTCCGTCCTTCTATAAACCGGATGCCGTTATAACATTCCAAAGTATCAAGAAGTGTAAAATTATAGTCCCCTGCGACGCCGAAAATTTCGGTAATACCCTCCAGTTTCAGGCAATCGAACAAATACTGGCCAACCGTTTTTTGAGCCTTCCCACTTTGCGAACCAAAGCCGCCTGCATTCATCATGTTGTCCATCGCTCACTCCTTATCCATTTCTTGGGTTGTTCTGTTTTATAGTACTCTTTTTGATAATTCCCTTTCATTAAACAGGTTATCCGTTGTACTGAGCTAAATTGAGGCGCTAAACGTAGTTTTAGAAATGTACTTATCGCCAGTACAAAAGTGTTATGAAAAAGTAACCGAAACCAAAAAATAATTAAAAAAGAAGCGATTTATTCCTATCGCTTTTTTTCCTAACTCGATATTTTGTCAAAATAATAACAAAAAACTTATTATTGCCTTTTGATTTTTCTCTAGTCTAATTAATTTTCCCTCAACACAAAACCATCACATCACCCGTTTGATTAATGGCCTTTATATCTTTTCATTTCATTTCAAAATGTACTCACAAGTATTGTCTTATCATTTTCACATTGTTTTTCTACTCATATATTTTCATTATTTTTTATTTAAATCGTGGTCAAAAATGTGGTCAATGTGGTCTAGTTGAAACATGAAAAAATAAATCTACTTAATCTTGATAAATCATTAAACAGAATGAGGAAAATAACAAAATAGCCCTTCTCACATGAGAGGGCTTTCTACTTTATTCATTGAGTCTCGTGAAAAAGTATCTTCTAAGTATCTAAATATAACAGCCTCTTCTTTTGTCATTTCCCTTACATAAATAGATTCCTCACGTGTCAATGGTTCTAATAATACCAATCCCGACATATTTCTATACTCTCTTTTAAAATTCATTTTATCTTCCTCGCTCAGAAGTTTACTAAGAAATAATTCAACAGGAACAGGTGTTAAAAAATTATTATTTTCATCAATAAGATTAATATCTATGTTGTCATCAATTTCCCGAATATGAAATAAGAAATTTTTGTCTAGATGGGATACTTGTACTAAATACGATGTTACCTTTTGTTCATCGATTACTGTCCACTCCACTAAGATTATCCCCTTAATTGTTATCTCGTGTAAAATTTTAACAATTAAATATTGAGGATGTGTAAAATTATGATTAAATTTATTTATAAAATGTGGGCGGTTCCCCATGCCCATTAACTTATAAGGTTTTAATACCCTCAAATATAAAAAAACATTATTCTTTTTGTAAAAATATACAGAAAGGATGACGTTTTTTTATGGAGTGTGTGAAAAAGAATCGTTCCATTTTCATGAAGTAGGCTTTTTGCTTCATTTCGTAATGTTGATATTGTATCCAGTCTTTTCTGTATATTATAATAACATCATATCAGTTGGTATTATTAGGAATATATATGGTGATAAGGGATGTATTTGACTAAAAAGAAGGAGAGAAGTACTGGATAGAAGCAATAAACAGTATAGATAGAAAAACAAGATAAATATTAAAAGGGGTATTCTAGAATGAAACGTAAACTATTAGCAGTAACATTACCAATTTTATTAGTAGCAGGGGTAGGTTGTTCTAAAGACTCTTCTGAAACTAAAACTGACAGCCTAAAGTCAGCAGAAACAGGTAGTCAAGAGGTATCAAAGTCGAAAGCAACAGAAACGAATGTTGAAAAAGAGTACAAGTCAAACTTAAACTCTTTATTATCAGATATCACAAAACAAGCACAAGAGTTAACTACTATACTCACTAGTGATAAACCGTTCGAAGAGAAAGAAAAGGAATACATGAAGAAATCAGACATCATGTCAGATACAGCAGATAAAGTAATTGCTCTAGAGCCTGGTGAGAAATATACAAACGTACATATTGATATAAAAGGAGCAATGCTTCAATTAAAAACTGGTACTCTTCTAATAAGAAGTGGTATGAATATGAAAAACGATGAGTTCGTGCATAAAGGTGGAGAAGAAACAGAAAAAGCGTCTAAAATGTTGATAGAAGCAGATAAAAAGTTCAAAGAAATCAAATAAGGGGTAGTTAAAAATGAAAGCAAAGAGACTAGTTACGTTGGCAATCCCAACTATGTTACTATTAGGTGGTTGTGCAACAGATAAAGCAGAAACGAAAGCAAAGGATAGCAAGGTAGTAGAAGAGAAAAAGGATTACAAAATGGAAATGGCTTATCTCATGAAAGACTTATCAGAGCAATCAATGGCTATTCAAGGGATATTAACAAGTGAGACATCAATTGACGAAAAAGCAGTAGAGTTTAAAGAGAAGTCTGCACCACTTGTAAAGACAGCTAACAAGCTACAAAAGTTAGAACCTGGTGAAAAGTATAAAGACGTACATGCTACATTAAATGAATCCATGAAGCTAGTAAAAGATTCCGTAGTAAAAACACAAGAAGGTTTAGATAAGAAAGACCGTAACCTTATAACTGAAGGGTTACAGTTGATGTCTAATGGTTCTAAGCTGATAACAGAAGCACACAATAAGTTAAAAGAAATGGGTGAAGCAAATTAAGTAGTATGCTAAAGTTTAATCCATAGTAAAAAAGCCGACTCAATTAATGTAGTGACCCCAAAAAGTTAGACAGGTTATTTCATTAGGCAGCTTCCTGGGCATGAGCTCGGTATTGTACCGGGCTCATGCCCTTTAGTTTTGCCTTAATTCTTTTATGATTATAGTATTCAATATACTTTGCTAATTCTTGCTTAAAGTGTTCAACACTTTCAAATTCTTTTAGATAAAGTAATTCTGACTTCATGATGCCAAAGAAGTTTTCAATCACTGCGTTATCGTAACAGTTCCCTTTACGGGACATGCTCTGTGTAATGCCACGTTTATTGAGGGAATGCCGATATTTTTTCATTTGATAGTGCCAACCTTGATCAGAATGGATAAGGAGTGTGTCCTCATCTGTTAAGCGTTCAAAAGCTTGATCTAACATCCTTGAAACTAGTGAATAAGTTGGTCTTGAGCCAATTGTATACGTGATAATTTCGCCATTAAATAAATCTAACATCGGTGATAAATATAACTTCTCTCCAAACAATTTAAACTCCGTAATATCTGTAACCCATTTTTCATTTGGTTTTTCAGCTTGGAAGTTGCGATTTAAAATATTCGGTGCAATCTTTCCAACAGTTCCTTTATAGGAACGATATTTTTTCATACGGACTAGACATTTTAATCCTAATTCTTTCATGATACGTTGCACTTTTTTATGATTTACTTTGTGTCCGCAACTTGTAAGTTCATCACGAATACGACGATAGCCATAACGTCCCTCATGTTCGTCATAAATAGCTTGAATCAATATCAGGACGATCGAAATTTTTCACCCAATAATAATATGTGCTACGCGGAATATCTGCGAATTGAAGTAGTGCTTTCACCGAAAATTCATGCCTTAATTCATAGATTACTTGGGCCTTGTCTTGTTTTGTGATTTTTCTTTGTTTTAAACTAAGGCATTCAACTTTTTTAAATACGCATTTTCCATACGTAAACGCTCATTCTCCGCTTGTAGTGCTTCAATTGAACCTTCAACTACTTTTTGATTTTTAGTTGTGCTCAGTTTTTTATTTTGCATGGATGGACGCCCCTTTTTCTTTGATTGTAGGGCACCCAATCCTTCTGAGTCATAAGCCACTTTCCACTTCCGAAGTGTTTCGTAAGACGGAATATTGAAAATCGCCGCTGTTTCCCTGATAGATGTCCCTTGTTCGTTCATATACTGAAGTACATCTAGTTTATACTGAAGAGAGTAGAATGCATAGCGTTTTTCAAAAGCTTTTTCACCTAAAGATTCATATCGTTTAATCCACTGATAGAGTACACTGGCATCAACACCTATAGATTTAGCAATTGTCTTTCCGCCTTCAGTACCCTCTAAATATCGTCTCACTGCTTGTATTTTTTCTTTTGAAGAGAATTTAGCCATAAAAAAATGCACCTCCAATTGTTAGACCGTGTCTAACAATTGGGGTGCACTACATAAGAGCCGGCTTTTATTTTATCTAATCCAATGTACATATGACTCATCGAAATACATCCAACCTTCAACGCCTTCACCTGTTACATAAATCCAGTTCTCATAACGATAATGTACGTCATAGGCAGAGCGCTTTGTAATTTTATTGATAACAACGTCACCAGTACTTGCACCTTTTCTAAGGTTAACATCAGTTGCATTAACCCACACGACACCTTTACTTTTTCCGTCCTTATTGATTTGACAAACATCATCTCTCATCCAATTATCAAGATTTACTTTATACCAAAAATGAGCACCATCATAAAGCCATTCATAGTAAGTATGCCCTTGTCCTTTTGTTGCTTGACGCATAATAGGTGCATTTACATTAGGTTCTTTACGAATATTAGCTACATCAGCAGTCGTTGTAAGGTATCCTAAAACATTTTCTTGTGGTAGTAAGGATTGAGAACTACCAATAAACTCAGATAAAGGCTTGTCCCCATTTAAGTAATTTAAGTCTACCTTTCCGATACCATCAAGCCATCCACCTGTTTCTCCGTCTGCATATTGCCAAATGTCACAAGCGACCCTATACAAAATGAGTGGGCTAAAAATGGGGACTTCGATTATAACGAAAAGAAAGCTCAAGCAATACTTTTACCATCAAGTTCTGGTTTGCCACATGCGAAAATTTCTGCTATGCAACGAAAACGAAGAAGAATTGAGGGGTATGATACTGATATACGCTATGAATTTAATGTAAGCTATAGGGAAATGATTGAGGCAGGGGTTGATCAAAAAGTTGCAAGAAAGGTATTAGTTGATGCTTATAAATTTTTTGATAGTTTAGGAGGTTTTATAAAAGAATGATAGACTTATCTAAAATTCCTGATTTAATAAAAAATAACCCAGCAAGTGATATTGAAATTCAAGAATTAGAAGATCTGATGAAAATGGAATTTCCTAATGCATATAAGGATTTATTGAGATACACGAATGGTTTTTCAATTGGTGGAGGTTTAACTATTTATGGTACTGAGGATATTCTAGAAAGAAATGAGACTTGGGAAGTAACTGAATATGCAAGTGGATATGTTTCTATCGGTGATGATGGTAGTGGTAATGTTTTTTTAATGTTGCAAAGTGCAGATGTAAAAGAAGTATTGGTTGTTGATTCTGGTGATATGGATCCCAATCATGCTACTGTAATTACCTTAGATTTTAGTGATTGGGTAAATGCAGGATGTTTAAATGAAAAAATACAGAAGATAGCAGTGGAATTTCCTGATACGTGTAATATAGTGTTAGTAGAAACTCCTAATGGAGGATTAAAAGATTTAGTAAAAATAAAAAGTGTATTAGCACTTGACATTTCAACAGGGGATTTATTAAAGGGTTCAAAAAATCTTCCTTTTATATTAGTGAAGAAATTTCCATATGGTAAGGCAAAAAAATTAATTGAAAAATTAGGACCTGCTGGTGTAGCCCTAAGTGCAGTACCTACTGATATAAATAATTAGTATTAAATATAGACACACTGGTGGTATTGTAAGTAATGAAGGTGAAGTGGATCCTCCTACACCACAAGCGTAACATTTGAATAGAGTTAAAGAACAAGCCGCCCACCTAAAAATGAGCGACTTTCTTTATTAAATCATTAACAATCTAAACTAATATTTTTTTATTATTTTTGTTTTTTCTTTTTCATAAGAAGATATAAAACGAAGAATACAATTATAATTGAGGCAAAACTTATAATTGTATAAATTCCTGTGCCAATATTCATTATTTCCCCCCGCAATTATACCGTACACCTTTGGAAACTATTTATTTTGTATTAAATAATTGCTAAAATAGAAATACATACACCTAAAACAAGTAATATAATTCCATTCTTTAGGTTGTATTTTAATAACTGCTTACCCCATAAAACACTTATCTGATTGATTCCTAAAATAAACAAAATTACTCCTATTCCAAATAAAAATTTTACTTGAAATAAAGCGTCTAACATTGGACCAAATGCTAATATTGCAAGCACAGATAAATTAAATAAAATAAAACTAAATACAATTTTAGAAAGAATTATCACAAATTTATTAGAAGTTTCCACCGTTACCCTCCTTTCATTTTATTGCTTATTGCCAATAAAACTTATCTACACCCCAAGCCCAGTTATAATGAACTACAAAACCATCCCAGTTTGTTGAACTAACAATTCTGTTAGCAACATAAGTACATACTGCAACTACACCTGAACCAACTATTATAGTTGTCCACTATCCATTAGCATGTATGATAAATCCCCACCAAAAGAATTCAACATCAGTATAGCCATATGATTCCTGTTTTGGAATTATACTTTGTAATCCTTGTTTTTTAACTTCTTTATTAATATCATAATGTCCTGTAAATATTTTACTATTTTCTGTATTTAATTCTGTTTTTTCGAGGGTTGGGTAAAAACATTCAAAATGTTAATGTTAATCTAAATAAAAAGACATAATATTCTATTTTTTATTGAAAAATAATTAATATAAACATTTTTCTTATCCAAATTATGTTAATATTTAATCAACAATTATATGGATGAGGAGGATATTATGAACGTATCGGTGAAGGGGAATGAACAAATTACAAAGTTGCTAAATGATTGGTATCAAGCCATGTTGCAGCAACAAGTTTCAAAAGCAACGACATTAAAACAAGAAGTTGATAATGAAATTAACAATGTAGAAACAGATTACAATATATCTTTGTATCATGCATTATTAAATTTTCGCTATACTGTTCTAACTGATTGGGTTTCAATTAAAGTAGACAGTTTTGATCAAGTAGCATCCTTTGAAATCCCAACAGATAAATCCCTAGCATATTATTATCATTTCTTCAAAGCTCTTCACTTAAGACTTATTACTAACTATACTGAAGCAAAAGAACAGTTTGATAAAGCTGAAACACTATTACAATACATTGTAAATCCTTTTGAAAAAGCTGAGTTTCATTATCGTTTAGGAGAATTTTATTATCATTCATATCAACACCTTAAATCCATTGATTGTATTCGAAATGCAAAAGAAAAATTTTCTAAACAGAATGGATATGAGATTAATCTTGCTTTATGTGAAAATATATATGGACTATGTTGTATCGATTTAAAACAATTTGAATTAGCTGAAGAAGCATTAAATACAGCATTAGCTTTATTCCAAAAAATAAATCATGCAAAATATATCCTTATGGTACGCAACAACTTAGGATTACTTTATGCAAATCAAAATTTATCAGAATTAGCACTTCGTCACCTATCAGAAGTAACAAAGAAATCTCCAAATCATTTCCGAGCGTTGTATTTAGAAGCTGATGAAAATTTGAAATTAAATCATCTAAATATAGCTAAACCATTAATAAAAAAAGGGTTATACATCTGTAATCATTTGAAAAATCGAGAATATCAATATCGTTTTATGATTTTAAAAGAAATGAATACAAATACAGATACATTAGAAAAAGCTGTTTTAGAAGGAATTACGTATTTTGAAAAAGAAAAATTATTTGACTGTATTGAAGAATATACAGATCGCTTAGCCGATAAATTTTATAATGAAAACAACTATGAACAAGCAAGCAAATATTATCGTATGAGTAAGGAAGCACAACAAAAACAAAGGGAAAAAGGAGCATTAAAATGATGAAAAAAGTCCTCTTAACAACAATAGGTTGTACATTTGTAGTATCTATAACAGCTGGATTTATAGGATTCAATAAAGGCGACACAGGCGGGTCACCACAAAGACCTGATTTAGCTTATACACATGGAGAAGGTTGGTCTCCAAATTATTCACATGCTGACTTACCTATCTCTGCCGATGGAAATCACAGAGGTTCTCCTTCTTACTCTGAACACGGTGATACACCATCACCTGCTGATAATAAAGGTGATGGTGGCGGTATTATAAGTAATAAAGTTGTAAGTGATCCCGGTGTTGGTGGTGGTATGGTAAGTAATGAGGCTGAAGGTGATACACCAGCACCACAAGCGTAACATTTTAATAGAATTAAAGAACAAGCCGCCCATCTAAAATGAGCGGCTTTCTTTATTATCTAAGCCCATTTGCATAAGATTCATCAAAATACATCCAACCTTCCACAATATGGGGACGGCATCAGAATTGGAAATGTTCCCGATCATAAATCTAAACCAAAACGAACAGGTACAGGTCAAGCATGGTTTCCCGAATCCTGGACTAGAAACGGTATAAAAGAAGCTGGTGAATATGTTGCTAACCTTCAAGAAAATATAAATGTAAAAGACGGAAATATGATATTTGGTGAATATAAAGGCGTAAGAGCTGGAGTAATAAAAACAAACGATAAGATTGGAACTGTATTCCCAGATGGAACAAAACAACCTTAAAAATGCAAATAAAGGAGAATTAATTATGTTTGAAGAACAAGTAAGAAAAATTATAGAGGAACGAAAGGCAGTTCATCCTGAAAATATTTTTTTAATTGAAAAATATTGGGAAGAACTTGCAGAATTATTAAGCGAAGATATTGAGCAAACTATTAAATTTTTAGATACCGCTTCAGAAGAAGAAGTAGAATGGCTTAGTGAGGTATTTGAGGATGTAGATTTTGACGAAAAAACTAAAGAATACGTGGAGTGTTTAAAACGTTTAGTACAAAAATTTCCGAACTCTACAATAAGACCATCTGTTGAAGTTGTAGAAAAAATGATATTTTAAATACAATCGAATTTAGATGAATAGATTCAATCTCATAATGCGACATATATAGATGTCGCATTTAAAAAAGCAGCTATTTCATGCACTTAGAAGCATATACAGCTGCTTTTTATTAAGCAGAACATAGATTATTGGTTTAATTAATTATTATAAGCCCTCATTTACTTTAATTGAAATATAAGCACCATGAACTCAATGGTTATCATAAAAAAATCAAATAAAATCAGAAAAACTATATAAAAATGGACGAAAATCCTGATTATTATATCTAATAAAATAATAAATAAAAATTCGAATTTCAAAGTTGGTGGACGTTTTTACTCTCCTAAAATTATTGAATGGTGAGTTTAAATTAAATAAACCGAAGAAGTAATCTTATTTATACTAGAAAAATAGCAAAGGAGAGTAAAAATGAAAATTTGGGAATTGAGAAGTTCGTTTGATGACTATAAATCCTTTCAACTATTGAATTATAAAGAAGACAAAAAATATTTTAAAGGGAAGTTCAACTCTACAGCAGTTTTATTAGATTCATGGGGAGAAATATTCATTGAATGTATAGAAGAAGGCAATCAAAGCGACTGTCCGCATTTTTGGGGAGAAACTGGTTCAATAATGATTAGTGAAAAAGCAAAAAATTTATTAGAACCTTTAATAGGTACTAATGTTGAGTTTCTTCCACTTGTTTATAATAAAACAAATAAAGTATATTATCTAATCCATGTTTTAAATGTACTAGATGCAATTGACAGTAATAAAGCAATCTTTAAAAAATTAAGTTCAGGTTTAATAATAGGCTGTGAAAAATTTGCATTTATTCCTAGTGTTGTTCAAAATGAAATGATTTTTAAATTGTATATAAATGAAAAAATTCACCCGAACTATATTTTGGTGTCAGATGAATTTAGAAATGCAGTATTAGAAAGTGATTTAAAAGGTTTTGAATTTATAGAGGTATGGGATTCAAAATCGTATATGTGATTAAAGTACTAATTCCATCATATTGTAAACTAAAAATAGTCACTCAGCACGTACAACTTCTATCTCTGATTTTGTTATGAGTGAATTAAAACAACATCGGATTTGGCAAATAGAGAGAAAATTACAATTTAGTGTACCTTATTCAGAAAATGGTTATATTACAGCAAACGAAAAAGGTGGTCCACTGAATCCAAACTATGTGTACAATCACTTTTCTAAAGCAATAAAAAAAGCCAATGTGAAAAAAATCCGTTTTCATGATTTGCGTCATACACATGCATCACTTATGTTACTTCTTGGAGAAACTTAACCATGTCATTTTCTACACCACCTATGTAATTTTTACACAATAAAAAGAAGAGCACCTGTTTCCGCAAGCGCTCTTCTCTTCTATGGGATTTGGATTACGAGGTTCCTTTTAACAAAAGTTAAGAGGTACAAGTAGTATATGCTCGTCCTTAACAAAATGTGCAAAGAGCAACCGAATGCTCACTCACTTATTTTTCAAATACTCTTGAACACATTCATTTCCTAATCTCCAATACTCTTCGTCCATCTCAAAGCCGATATAATTTCGATTAGTATTAATACATGCAATAGCAGTTATAAAACTACCCATACAATTATCTAATACCGCTTCACCTTCTTTTGTATGAGTCTTAATTAGATATTCGAATAATGCTAATGGCTTCTGAGTTGGATGAAATGTTTTACTTTCCCTCTGGAAATCAATAACCGACTTTGGATAGTTAGTATATTTCTTTACATGTACCTTATTTAAGGATTCATTATTTCTTTTACCAAATACCCCAATGTTAGCTATTCTTTTCTTTTTGATCGGCCTATCTAACAAAATTAAATTCTGTGGGTAATATTTGGGTAACTTTTTATAGAATACTAATACATTTTCATGATTCTTTAATGGCATTCTATTTGCATTTGGGAATCCAGTTACATGATTTCCCTTCTTCCATATCCATTCATAACGAAATAACTTCATATTAGAAGCAATTAACTTTGTTGTGAACGGTTGGCTTGCTGTTAACACAATCGCGCCATTATCCTTTATAACCCTTTCATATTGTTCCCATAACAGATCAAACGGAATGATGCTGTCCCATTTACAAGATGTAGTTCCATAAGGTAAATCACATAAAATCATATCAATTGATTTATCCTCTATCATTTTCATTCCTTCTAGACAATCCATATTAAGAACTTGATTTAACAATTTTGTAACCATCCTTTTTGGCATAATAAAAAGGAGCAACATGAATTAGCTGCTCTACTATAAATACGGTAAATGAAGTTTTACTATCAATCAAAGAAAGTAAAAAACTGCTACCCAATCGGATAACAGTTTTAAATAAATAGACAAGTCATGTGTGCTCCATATTTTTTAGTTAAGGAGGTTTTACACCTCTTTCAATCGCCAACTGCATATGCGTTTCCCTGTTAGTACATAATACAATGTGATCTCGGTGTTAGCGACTGAAAGAAGAGCAAAAGCTCTTCAATACTTCAACGTTCATTCAATCTGCAACATCGAAGCTATCGGAAATCAAGTTCAAAACCATAATATAAAATGGGCCGCTTTAATTATAAAGGTATCCTTGTGGGTCGGGTTATTTCCACCACTTCTCACAATACAAATATATCACAGTAATTCCAAATCAACCGGCACATTTGCGGTCAAAAAGCGGTCACGACTCTGCCAGTTTATTTTAAATTATCCACATCTTATATTGACGGAAATAAAAAAGAAGAATACTCTTTCAAGTATTCTTCTTCACTATTATTTCATATAACCGTTGCTATCAAAATAGTATTTTGTCCCGTTAATTACTAATGATTCATTTGTTGCAAGTCCATAATCTCCTGGAATAAAATACATCCATTTTCCATTAGCGCCTTGCTCCCAACCTTCTTTTTTAGATAACTTTCCTCCCGGAGCAAATAAATACCACCTTGCTTTTCCAGCATCACGGTCAATCAGCATCCATCCATTTGTAGTAGGATTACTACATTTATTGACTGGATCAACCATAGTACGTTTATAAATATAATACCAATCTTGTCCAGATTGCACCCAACCATTATATAATGAGTTTCCATTATCGGCATATAAGTTAAAAACCCATATTTTAGAAGGGCACATCGGTCCTGTTTCCAGTTCCTCCCATTCCCCGTGAGTTCCAGCTACATATGTATTAGCTGCAAAAGCATTTGTAGTGGGATAAATAGCAAAAATAACAAAACATAATATCATTGCTTTTACAAATTTTTTCATAATTATCTAATTCCTCCCCAATAAATTCAATACTGTTAAATCATACTATACAAAGATATGATTTCATAGAAAAATTTAGGATAAATAACCAGAATCATACACTTTGAGAGACATCCATAAAAATATAGGAAATACTCTTATTAAAAGCACCGACTAGATTCACTTCAATAAGAAGATATTTATTTATAAAAAAATGTCTTAGCATTTTTTGTTTTGCCTTATGACTTACCCATATCTTATATTTTGTGTAACTGTCCCGAACGCTGAACCCATTGCTATTATTAACTTTATAACACTTTCTTTTTTGAGTTACACAACACAATAAAAATGGTTAACTATAAGTAAAAAAGAAAAAGACCGACTTCTATCGGTCTTTTCAAATATTCTTATATTGTTGGTCTCTTCTAAGACCTAGATTTTCTAGGACCTACAATTAATTTGATTGCTGTTCTTTCTTGATTATCGATTGAAATCTCTTGAAACGCTGGAATAAGAACCAAATCAATACCACTAGGAGCTACGAATCCTCTTGCAATAGCAATGGCTTTAATTGCTTGATTTAAAGCGCCAGCTCCAATCACTTGAATTTCTGCATTACCGCTTTCTCTTAATACGCCTGCAATTGCGCCTGCAACTGAATTGGGATTTGATTTTGATGATACTTTTAATATATTTTCCATGTAATTTGCTCCCTCTGTTATTTAATCATCTTTTTGGTTACTGACTGGAATGTACCTTTAACTAATATTCATATCCAAAGCAAACAATACTATTGAATGTATTTATTCGATACTTTTTATGTTGTACCTGCTCATCTACATAAATAAAAAGCGAATTACTAAATCTTAAACTTAGTCATCGCTCTATCCATTGCGTCTTGGTTTACTCCTATATATCTAAGCGTTACCCGTTCTGATGAGTGATTAAATATTTCCATTAACAATGCTATATTCTTTGTCTGCATGTACATATGGTATCCGAATGTCTTACGTAATGTATGTGTACCAATCTCATCTAAACCAAACTCTGCTGCCGTTGCTCGAAGTATCTTATATGCCATGCTCCTACCTATTGGCCTGTTACTACCTTGTCGGCTTTTAATTAGGTATTCTTGGTCTTCTCTTTCATCAATGAACCATTTCAACTCTCTTCTCAATGCTGCAGTAATTTGAATACGCTTCTGCTTACCTGTTTTCATTTCACGCATTGAAATGTGGCTCCCTTTTAAGTCACCAACCTTTAGCTTCAAGATATCACTAATACGTAAGCCTGTATTGATTCCCATTACAAACAGAATATAATTACGTTCGCTCTTTTCTTTAAGATATTCTTTTATTTGTTGTATTTGCTCTGGATCACGTATTGGTTGGACAAAATTCATTGGTCATCCCTCCCATGATGCTCTTCTATCTCATATACTTCTAATCTAAGAGCAAAGGCGAGCTTATAAAAAGCATTAGATTTATTACGTCTATATGTACGTTCACTCATGCCAATCTCGTTATAAACCATGTAATCAAATACTTCTTCATCTTCCAAATAGCGCTTTACAATTATGTCTCTTTGATTCTTACTAAAACGACTTAATGCTTTATCAATTTGAAAAGACAAACGCTGTAATCTTACTTCTCTCTCACTTAGTTTCACATTAGATAAAGCAACATCTTCAGCTGGTTTTCCCACTATGTTTGTTGGGCCGTGATATCTAACTTCACCGGAAGCTGTAACCTTCATCTCATTTCTAATCATCCCGAACTGTCTATAAATACGAACATTTCCAAGAACTTCTTCTAATCGCACTTGTGTTGCTTTACGATCAATTTTTGGTAAGAATGTTAATTGCGTCATATATAAAACACTCCTTGTCTATTTTAATAAACACAAAAAGCGGACACCAAACTACAGAACAATATTACTAATGCTCTTTATAGTTTGATGTCCGCTGGTTCTTCCAGTAGGACAAAATATTTAATTGTATCTATTGTACCATTTTTCTTAATCTATCTTTCTACTCAAAGGATTATTTTGTTCAGTTTTTCAGTAGTTCTTGATCTTCATAGATGTTACCAATAACTTCTATCGCATGATTACATGTAAAGCATTTTACATAATCTCGTTCCCTGTAATATCCACGCAACCCTTCCCTAACATATAAAAGCTCTTGGAATACAACTTCAAAACAACCATATACAAACTGAACTTCAGCTAGACAATGAAACCCTCTTGAATTTGTAAGTCTTACAATATCCCCTTCAAAAATCTTCTTTCCATTTTTATCTTTCAATCCGGTATATTGCATAATCTTATATTCAGCATGATGACCTCTCGCTATGCCATCGACAATTTCATGGATCCCTTCTTCTTCAAAGAAGTATAAATCGTCAATAATGTACATTTCTTTCCGTTTAATATCCCATGCTCTAAACTCAACTGTTTTCATTCCTCATCCCTCCGCATAATATTTCACCATCTGCGTATACTATAACTGGCTACTCATAGCTGTACTCCATTTGTAGTTTTATTTTCCTCTCCCTCGAGGAGGAGCAGTTAGCTTTTGCTATCTGCTTTTTTTCGTATAATATTTCACCAGCAATACATACTATAGATAAGCTGTTAAACAGCTTAGTCCAATTTTTCTTTCTCTTAACCCTTTTTAGGGAGCAGTTAGTTTTTACTGGCTGCTCTTTTATTGGAAACATTTACTTGATGTTATTAATTTAATATCACGTTATTATAATAACTGTTCAAATAAATCGAACTGTTATACCCATTACCCTAGGAGACTAGGGTCTTAATTTATACAAAATGAAATTTTTATCATAAAACAAACCTTGAATGTTTATGTCACTTTTAGACATCCTAAAAATAGGAGGTGATATAATATGAATAACTCTAAAAAAGAAAAAAATGATGTGACAAATAATAGTGTGCTTGGTCTTGATTTAGATGAACAGGCTATGAACGGATTATACGGAATGCCTGAAACTGATATCGAGGACAAAGATCACCGTAAAAAAAGTAATTCACAAAATATCTAATACATATCAGATATCACATAAAGGCTCCCCCTTAAGTCCATTCTCTAATGGTGAGCGGTTAGCTTTTGCTAGCTGCTCTTTACTCTACTGACCACTTTTTCATATCCATTCTCCTTATAGAATATTTATTAATTCCTTATAACCTTATTTATCAACAACCAACACGTGGAATAAAATTACCATTTTTGGTAATATGAAGGTAACCCTAACGTTTTATATATTTTTTTATAGGGCCTGTAGCGCACCTCAGGCCCTATTTTTTTACAAAGTAGCGTTCTTGTTTAGTTTTCTTCCGCTCTAGCAATAGCGATAATATTGTCTGTATTCACTGCCAAAGGATTGTATAAACCGTTTGATTGCTCAAAGAGCATAATGAATTTATCTTCGTTCAAGAGATCCATTATTGAAGCAAAACTTTCTTGGCTGTACATTGCAATTAATTTATTAGGAACCTTAAGCGTTACATGTAATTTACGATAATTACTCAACTACCCCACTCCTTTTCAAATACCGATCTTGTTTGCTTAATTGATATTATTACGCTCTTTCATCTGTTCAATTAGATAATTGATTTTAAGTAATAATGCCTGTTCACTTTTAAAATCATCTTCTGTAACGTCATCACGTTCCATGTATTTCAATATTGCATGTTTCATTGCGTGTAATTGCTTATACGAGAACTTTGCTAATATTCCACTCATTTCAATCTCCTTTCCTATTTAGACTTCATATTCTTAATGACTTCTTTCACATGCTGCACTAACTGCTCACGATCCATCTTTGTATAACCTTTTATCTTATTGTGTTTACAAACATATTTAAGGTCTTTCATAGTCCACTCTTCTACTGGCGGAATATTAATAACAATTGTTTCTTCACTCATTCTTGTTCCCTCCAAAATAACTATTTTGTTAAAAATTAATATGATAATTCTGGTCTTTCTCCCGGTTGAATAGAATCATTGTCATATGTTTCATCAAGAATTATCTGTGTACGATTCTGATTCAGCTTCATTTGCTAATTGCAGGGCTTTTGTTCGAAGTTTTCCTGCCCTGTCATAATCTCCTTTTAAAGAAGCTTTCTTTGATCTCGTCTCCCAAAGACCTGCTCTATTTAACAATTTTTCTACTTTTCGGCTCACAGTCACATTCACCTACTTCTCTACAAAATTCAAAATTGGTATTAAAGTAACTGTGTTTTCCGCTCATCAACACGAGTTACTTTTCCATTTTTATATACAAATGATTGTTCACCATGTCCGCTGTTTGGTGGATCTATCTCATGAATCTGTCCATCTTTCACAACATAAATCTTGTTTTCTTTTAAATCTATTTCAGCTGTCATTTCTGCAATATTTTCTTGAATAATTGCCAACGAAATCACTCCCATTTATGCTATAATTACTTTGTCGAATAATTATGTCGGGAGCAATCTCGGCTTTTTTTATTTTGTGTAATCTCATAAATATTTCACAACATCTTCTGGGATAAATGTTTGTTCCACTGACAAGTAAAGTCGAATTGGAATCGCTTGTTTAGTATCCCTCGCTTGCTTACATAGTTCTTCAGCTTTTTCCCAATCAAACCGCTGATCTTCCGCACGTTTATATCGCCAAATTCCAATTGTATACTCCTCAAAAAGTTCGTACTTTTCGTCATATGCGGTTGTTTGTTTTAACTCATCAACTGCTTTAGCTCTACGTGGAACTTGAACAATTACATCTGCATAACGCACTTGAGAGCTTGAATATTGAACTTTGGCTCTCTTAATATTAAATTCGGATACTGGTTCGACATCAAAGATTGTTAACTGTTTTGACATGTGCCTCACCCTTTTCTCTTCTCATCATCACAACATAGCAAGTATCTGCATTAGCTTGTCCAAAACTATAATTAGTTGTACTGATTTTTCCATTCGTTCGCTTATGAATAAACTCTTTCTGCCGCTGCGCTAATGATCTAATTGGATGAACGCATGAATATCCGCGTTTTTCTAATTCTTGTACAGCTTTAAGAATATCTTTGAACTTTTTACGTTTAATATGAACAGTGTCACCGTTACGCCAGTTTTTCGTTAGAATCATTTTTCTTATCCTCCAGTAACTTCAAACTTGTTCCTAAAATTCCCTCAAGCTGTGTCAATGTTAATTGATCTAGTGTTCTTCCATCTGACAGTTCAGCTAAACCTAAACTTAATAGTTTACGAATAATAAGTAATCTTCTCCGTTCAACTTCTTGTCGTAGCAACATCATCTCGCCTCCTGTTGCGGCCGTTCACTATATCTGCGCTCTAAATCTACAAATTTACTAAACTCTTTAATGAAGGCTAATCCTATAATTCCTACTGGACCATTTCTCTGCTTTGCAATAATGATTTCAATCACATTTTTATTTTCAGATTCCCTATCGTAATAATCATCCCTATACAAAAATGTAATAATATCTGCATCTTGCTCAAGTTGTCCTGTCTCGCGTAAGTCTGATGGCATCGGTCGTTTGTCTTGCCTACTCTCTACTGCACGACTGAGCTGTGATAAAGCAACTACACATACTCCTAACTTTCGGGCCATTAATTTTAACTTGCGACTAATTTCACTTAACTCCTGCATTCGATTACCTTTATGCTTTGGATCACCACCTTAGGCTAGTTTTTTAGCGTTCTTTGCCATTTTGGCAACATTCTCTTCAAAAAAAGGTCAGCTATGGGTACATCAAAGATATCAGCAACCATTGCTAAAGTTTCAGCAGAAAATTTATTACGACCTGTTTCTAAATAATAATATCCATTAATTGTTTTATAACCAAGACACTTAGACATCTCTTCAACTGAAAACTCTAACTTTTTTCTAATGCGTTTAATTTTGTTTAAATCAACCTTCTTAACTGTTTGTAACATTTTGCACCTCCTCATTTTGCCAAATTGGTAACTTATGACCTTATAATATATTACCATTTTGGCAAAGTTAATAACAAAATATCCTTTTCGGTAAGTTTATTTTAGCTTATTTACCGATATGGTAAAATATTAAATATAAAAGAATGAAGGGGAAAATTATGAGCACATTAGCTAAGCGAATGCGTCACGTGCGCGAAATAAGAGGATATTCTCAGACTAAAGCTGCACAAGCTTTGAATGTTTCAAATGTGCAATTATCCCGCTACGAATCAGGTGAAAGAAAACCTGATCCAGATTTTATTAAACATGCTGCTGCTTTTTATGAGGTTTCTACTGATTACCTTCTAGGGATAATTGACACATATACACATGAAAATGACACAGAAATAGACAAAGCCCTCAATGATCCTGAACTCGGATTATGGTTCAAAGACATCAAAGATGCTTCTCCAGAGAAACAAGAAGAACTTCGCCAGTTTTGGGAGTTTATCAAGGTGAAAGAAAAAAATCGTAAGCCTGGAGATGAACAAAAATAAAACACGCTCTTATTGCGTGTTTTTATTTATTCTACAGCTGTATAAAAATTACACAGTTACATAATTTTTCAGATTAGGAGTACTAGTAAATGAACACTTTTTTCGCAATTTTATTCGTATTAGGAATTATATCCACTTTAATTTTATTAATTACCTCATTTGTGTTTCGTTTTAAAAAGAAACACAACACTAAGAAATTTTTCAAATTTACCGGCATAGCATTTATTGTCTCCATTATTTCTTTTGCGGGATTTGGGATGTCTATGACACCTGAAGACAAACAAAAAGCTGAAGAAAAGAAATTAGAAGAACAGAAAAATCAAGATGAGAAACAAAAACAAGAAGAGGACAAAAAACTTGCAGAACAAAAGAAGCAAGAAGAATTTTCAAACTATGCTCAAAACATTAAAGGTGGAGCATTTATTAAAGACATAAAGCTAACTAATAATGAAGCTGAAATTACATATTATGACTCTTATTCATCTTTTAAATCTCAAAAGCCAGACTCCAACGTGAATGAAGATACATATAAACAATATTTCGCAACTGGAGACGCTATTGAAAAAATGTTGGTAAGTGAACCAGCTAGGTTACTAAGACAATTCCCTGACGTAAATGGAGTTAAAATGACTCTCCCATTCGACGGGAAAACATACAGCATAAACTTAGATAGAAAATCATTAAATAAATACATCGGATTAAAGATTGAGAGTTTAAAATCAGAAGATCAATCTTGGCAGAAGAAATTCCTTAATCCGTATGTATACGCTAAAGCTAAACGTGCGGAATATTTCAAGAAGTTTGTTACTGTTCAATAATACTGAAATTCGCCATAATTACAAAAATTCGTAACAAGTGATTTAAATTCTTCCAAACTAAAAGTAATATTGAGTTTTTTCGTCAAAATGATATATTTTCAATTCGAATCACCGCTTAACAAGATTATAACATCATATAACTAAATAACTTAATGTAAATTGTTTTCTAACACAAAATCAAATATATACCAAAAGCCCCCTTCACGGGCTTTTCTTTTTGCGTTAAAACAGGAACAAACGTTCTCATTTTACAATAATGGAGTGAAATAACATGTACAAATCACAGCCCTACTACACGACACAACTTGAAGACTATACGAAAAACTTGTACCAATCACTCTCTATCTTTGTTCCAGAACAAGTGGATATAATGAAGATTGCACAAAAGCTAAACATTTGGCTTTATTTCGCTCCGATAGAAAGTTGCGCAATAGAGCGTAATGGTCTAGCAAGCATCGTATTAGATAACCGAAAGTCTCCACAAGAACAATTCGAAGATTTTGGTCATGAGATTGCACACCTTCTCTTCCATGCTGGTAATCAATTAAATATGTCAAAGTTGTTGTTGGACTACCAGGAATCAAAGGCACAGAATTTCGCTATGCACTTTTGTATTCCGACTTTTATGTTACAAAGATTATCTCTTCCATCTACACGATCAGAAGCAATCTATTTACTTTCTATTACGTTTAATGTTACGGCAGAACTCGCTAACAAGTGTTTAATTCATTATGAAGGGCAAATACTTGCTAGTCGTATACAAGAGTTTTTACGGGTACATTACGCTGTTTAAGTAATTATTAGGAGGTCTTAGTCCAATGAAAGGATATTTTAGAAAACGCGGTGACAAGTGGTCTTTTACAGTTGATATTGGAATAGATCCAGAGACAGGTAAACGAAAACAGAAAACAAAATCTGGATTCAAAACTAAAAAGGAAGCACAAACAGCTGCTGCTGCACTTATTACCCAATTAGAACGTGGTGAGTATTTTGAAGAAAAGAAAATAACGATTAAGAGTTTTATAGAAGATTGGCTAGAAAACGTAGCTAGACATAATATTAAACCATCTACTTTTGGTGGGTATAAAGGAACCATACATAAAAGAATTATCCCTGCATTAGGTCACTATAAACTTACTGACTTGAAGCCGCCAGCTATAAATAAATTTTATAATCACCTCTTGAAAGACGAAAACTTATCTGAAGAGTATGTGGAGTATATCCATTCTATACTTAAAACAGCTTTTAATACTGCCGTGGAATGGGAATATATTCGAACCAATATATTTCATAAAGTGAAAAAGCCTCGAAGAAAGAAAAAAGA
The DNA here is from genome assembly GCF_900112415.1 of Bacillus sp. 491mf. Lineage (GTDB taxonomy): Bacteria > Bacillota > Bacilli > Bacillales > Bacillaceae_G > Bacillus_A. The sequence goes on along the minus strand of NZ_FOLV01000001.1, from coordinate 378,620 downwards.
AATGCAAACGTGGAGCTTTGAAGAAGCACGTTGTTTCTTAGAAACTATAAAAGACGGTAAAAGACATTATTACATGTTGTACCTTCTTGCTATTTATACCGGAATGCGTCGCGGAGAAATTTTAGGATTGCGTTGGTCCGATATTAATTTTGAAGCTGGAAAATTAAGCATTCAAAGAACACTCTACTATACAAAAGAGCAAGGTATCATTATTCAGTCCACTAAAAATAATCACTCAGCACGTACAGTTTCTATCTCTGATTTTGTTATGAGTGAATTAAAACAACATCGGATTTGGCAAATAGAGAGAAAATTACAATTTGGTGTACCTTATTCAGAAGATGGTTATATTATAGCAAACGAAAAAGGTGGTCCACTGAATCCAAACTATGTGTACAATCACTTTTCTAAAGCGATAAAAAAAGCCAATGTGAAAAAAATCCGTTTTCATGATTTGCGTCATACACATGCATCACTTATGTTACTTCTTGGAGAACATCCGAAGATTGTATCAGAACGATTAGGACATTCATCTATCGAAATGACAATGAACACATATTCTCACGTGACTTTCGACATGCAAAAGGAATCATCAGATCGGTTTGAAAAAGCTTTTCAGCAAACAAATTGATACAATGTGGTCAAAATGTGGTCAATGTTATAAAAAATAGCGCTAAACCCTTTATAAATAAAGAGTTTAGCGCCATTTTATTTACATCACCCGCTTAAACATCTTCTCCAATTCATAAGTCGAATGATGAACAAGTATAGGTCTGCCATGCGGACAAGTATAGGGATTTGTTGTTGTTCGCAGTTCTTCCAATAAAGCAAAGATTTGATCGTTCGTTAAATATTGATTTGCTTTAATCGATGCTTTGCAGCTCATCATAATAGCTGCTTCTTCACGCAGTTTTTTAATATCGACTTTTTTCAATTTCAATACTTGCTGCATCATTTCATCGATAATTTCCATCTCTTGTCCTTTTGGGAACCATGTTGGATGTGAGCGGACAATGAACGATTGGTGGCCAAATTGTTCTAGAAAGATTCCTACTTTTTTCAGTTCTTCTAATTGTTCTTCAATGCGCAAAAATTCATTAAGCGATAAATCAATTCGGTATGGAACGAGTAATTCTTGTACCTCGGGTGCCACTTTTCCTACTTTATCACGGAAATATTCATAGTTAATGCGCTCCTGAGCGGCATGCTGATCAATCATATATAATCCTTTATCATTTTGAGCGAAAACATATGTTCCGTGCATTTGGCCTATTGGATACAACGGTGGTAAATCGTTTCCGTTCATTTCGATTTCTTGCACTTCTTCAAGTTCTTCTAATTCAAACTCTTCCTCATTGTCATCCCAATCAGTCTCTTGTGGGAGTGGTTCTTCTACGATTGGCTTAGATGGTTGCCAATTGTTTTCTTCTTTCACAAGAGACTCTGGCGGCTGCCATTCTTGTTTTGGTGGATTCCAAAGCGGCGTCTGTGACTTCGGTTTTTCTTCTTGTTCATCCATTCCACTTGGCAACACAATTTTCGGTAGTTCTTGCGATTTTGCGTGCTCAAATCGAAACTGTTCTTGGACGCTTTCATCTTTTTCTTTTTTCTTTGTTGTTACGCCAGCATCAGGAATAAGTTGGATCTTTTTAAAAGCATTCTGCAATGCTTTTTCAATAAGCTGCAATAGCTCCTGTTCTTTACTAAAACGAACCTCTAGTTTTGCTGGATGAACGTTCACATCAACTAGCATCGGATCCATTTCAATTGATAAGAAACCAATTGGATAACGGCCGACAGGTAACAACGTATGATAGCCTTGTTGCACTGCTTTCATTAAGACATAATTTCGAACGTAACGACCATTTACAATCGTTGACATATAGTTACGAGATGCACGCGTCACTTCTGGCAACGTCACATAACCACGAATCGTAAAGTCTAACGATTCTGCTTCAATTGGAACTAATTTTTTCGCAACTTGAATGCCGTAAATTGCCGCAAGAACTTGTCTTACATCACCATTTCCTGATGTATGAAGCAATTTTTTCTCATTGTGAAACAAACGCAACGAGACTTCTGGATGCGACAGGGCAATGCGATATACAATGTCGGTAATATTTCCAAGCTCTGTATGAATCGTCTTCATATATTTTAAGCGTGCTGGTGTGTTAAAAAACAGATTTTGAACCGTAATGTCTGTTCCTTTACGGCTCGCTGTTTTTTCTTGTTTTAAAATCTCGCCGCCTTTAATGACAAGGTGGGTTCCTGGTGTATCCCCTGTACTTGTCATTAAATCTAATTCACTGACAGATGCAATACTTGGCAATGCTTCGCCGCGAAAGCCGAGCGTTCGAATACGAAACAAGTCATTTTCATCTTTAATTTTACTTGTTGCATGTCGTTCAAAGGCAACAACACAATCTTCTTCCGCAATGCCATCTCCATTATCAATGATGCGAATTTTCGATAATCCAGCTTCTTCTAAGTGGATTTCAATAGATGTACTATTCGCATCGATGGAATTTTCGACAAGTTCTTTTACAACCGAGGCAGGGCGTTCTACTACTTCCCCTGCCGCAATTAAGTTAGAAAGCTGATCATCGAGTTTGCGAATTTTCCCCATCTACTTACTCATCCTTTCTTCAACTTTTTCTGTAAACGGTACAATTCATTTAACGCTTCTAACGGTGTCATATCGAGTAAGTCCATTTTTTTAATTTGTGTTAATACTGTTGTTTCTTTTGCATCAAGTACAGGCTTGTCTTCTTTTTTCAATGGTTGTTCCGCTGCAAAGAAGGATAGCTGTGATTCTTCTTCCACTTCTTCTTCTACTTCTTCTTGCGGCAATATTTCTTCTTTTACGATCACAGGTTCCTGTACTTTTTCTTCTAAAACTTTAACTTCCGTTCGTTTCGGAATGATAACTTCCTCTTGTCCTTCAAGCTGCGCTAATACTTCTTTCGCACGAGTGATTAAGCTATCTGGGAGCTCTGCAAGCTGAGCAACGTGAATACCGTAACTCTTATCTGCTGCTCCTTCTTGAATTTTATGCAAGAAGACAACTTTTCCATTCTCTTCAATTGCGGAAACATGTACATTTTTCAACTTATCCAAATTTTCTTCTAGAACTGTTAATTCATGATAGTGTGTTGAAAATAACGTTTTCGCACCAATTTGATCATGAATATGCTCGATAATTGCTTGCGCTAGTGCCATACCATCATACGTAGATGTACCACGGCCAATTTCATCAAATAAAATTAAGCTTCTTTCCGATGCATTCGCAATTGCATTTTTCGCTTCTAACATTTCGACCATAAACGTACTTTGACCTGATATCAAATCATCGGCTGCACCAATTCTCGTAAAGATTTGGTCAAACACAGGGAGAACTGCTTCTGCTGCCGGTACAAAACAACCGATTTGCGCCATAACAGTAATCAATGCCAATTGACGCATATACGTACTTTTACCTGACATATTTGGACCAGTAATTAAAAAGATGTCCATATTTTCTGGCATGATACAGTCATTTGGTACATACAATTTACCGTTTAATACTTTTTCAACGACAGGATGACGACCATCTTTAATAAAGATTTCTCGTTTACCTGTTAATGTTGGTTTTACAAATTGCTCTTCCTCACTTACAGTTGCAAAACTTTGAAGGACATCTAATTCACTAATAATTTTTGCTAATTGTTGCAATTTCGGAATAAATACTTTTACTTCTTCGCGAAGAGCTGTGAATAAATCATATTCTAATTGAACGATTTTTTCCTCTGCTTCTAAAATTAACGTTTCTTTTTCTTTTAATTCATCTGTAATAAAACGTTCTGCATTCGCAAGAGTTTGTTTTCGTTCATAACGTCCTTCTGGAAGTGCAGAAAGGTTTGCTTTTGTAACTTCAATATAGTAGCCAAAAATGCGGTTGTATCCAATTTTCAGCGATTTAATTCCCGTTATATCACGCTCACGCTTTTCAAGCTCTGCAATCCATGTTTTTCCGTTTTTACTTACATAGCGATACTGATCTAATTTCTCACTATAACCATCTTTAATAATGTCACCATCTTTTACTGAAAGCGGTGGGTTTTCTTGAATACTTTTCTCTAGTAACGCTGTTAAGCTTTCACATGGATCAGCGCCTTGAATTAAGGTTGCAGCATAGGCATTATCTAAAAGACTAACCGCCTCCAGTATGGATGGTACTTGCAGTAAAGAACGCTTTAGTTGCAGTAAATCACGTGCATTGACATTTCCATATGAAACTTTTCCTGCTAACCGTTCTAAATCATATACTTCTTTTAATTTTTCTTTTAAATCCTCACGGAAGAAATAATCGTTCACAAATGTTTCAACCATTTCTAAACGTTCTTCAATTTTTTCTTTTTGAATGAGCGGACGTTCCATCCACTGCTTTAGCATACGTCCCCCCATCGCTGTTTTCGTTTTATCTAACAGCCATAATAAAGAACCTGTTTTTTCTTTTGTGCGAATGGTTTCTGTTAGTTCTAGATTACGTTTAGAGTGAACATCAATCTTCATAAATTGATTTGTATAATAAATTTCAACCGGTTGTAGATGATCTAACGAACGTTTTTGCGTACGTAAGACATAATGAAATAAACGTCCAACGGCTGCAAGGAGTTTTGCTTGCGTCACATTTTGAACGAGGTGCATAAGATTCTCTGGAATGTCGGTTTCCTTTTCATATGAAACTGTCATTTTTAGTGTTGCTAACAACTTATCTAGTTCTTCCTCAGAGAATGTAGACGATACAACAATTTCTTTTGCGCCCGTTGCGTATACTTCTAGTATTACATCTTCAAGTGCTCCAGTTAACAATGTTACTGTATTTTGGCCTGTTGTTAAGTCATTACAAGCTAATGCATAGGAACCATCTTCAAACTGTTCTAATGCTGCAAGGAAATTATTTTCCTTTTCATCTATTGTTCGACCTTCCATCATCGTTCCTGGTGTAATTAATTGTACAACTTCCCGGCGCACAACACCTTTTGCTGTTTTTGGATCTTCAACTTGTTCACAAATTGCTACTTTATATCCTTTTTCAACCAACTGTTCAATGTAGTTTTTGGCAGCGTGATATGGTACACCACACATCGGAATGCGATCACTTCCGCCCCCATCACGACTCGTTAATGTAATTTCAAGTTCATGTGCTGCTTTTACAGCATCTTCAAAAAACATTTCATAAAAATCGCCTAAGCGAAAAAATAAAAAGGCATCTTGATAATCTGCCTTGATTTTTAAATATTGTTGCATCATCGGCGTGTACTGTGCCATTTTGTTCCTCCATACATCTTTCTTTTTCACTTTAAAAACATATTATAACACAAATTATACACGAATGATTTTGATCCATCATCTGAAACATAAACAAAAAGCTAGGAAGAGAATCTCCCTAGCTTCAACTTACTCTTCTTCAGCTTCTTCAGCTTCTACAATAAAATTCGGATCAAGTTCTTCAAACTCATCATCATCCACTTCAAATGGCTCTTCTTCTTCTTGGCAACCTTCTGGATTCACACTTACACAAATCTTTGTTTCCCCGATAACTTCTGTGACAAATTCACGTTCTACTGTAACAACCATTTTATTTCCATTTGGTGAAATTACTGCTTCTAAACAATTTGGATGTTGAACGACTCGTGCAATAATTTCAAGATCTTCCCCAGAAAAACTCTTATCACGAAAACCAACTTTCACGTCATCTGTGTAATGTACACGCTCTGTTACAACTTCCGTCTTCGTATTTTCATCATGCGAATACCAAGTATTAATGTCATAGTATCCTTCGATTTCTACATACTTCCCATTCTTTTTCGCTTCGTATGCATGGTTTATAACCCAGCAACCTAGAATACTAGTCGGTGGATGATTCGGTTCAACAGTGTGAGTTGTTTTCATATACTGACGTCCTTTTCCCACAACTGCTTTCGTAATAATCTCTCTAAATTCAGACATCCGAAACCCTCCTCAATAAATATTCAATTAATTATATGCGGGGCAAACGCGGAATGTGTTATTCTTTTTTGAAAAAGCGTTACACCTTTCATTATTATAATAGTAAAACCGCGGTTTCCAGAATTTAATAATCATTATAAATTTTTCATAAGTTAGGTTATTAAGCACATATTCTTCCTCTCCATCTATCTGCTTCATTTACTTTGTACAGCCTTTGATTTGCGTATGGAAACCTCATCCAGTACCTAGCCTTCTATGTAGTTCGAGTTCCTCAGTCTAGAGATTTTCCGCCGACTTCCTTAAATTCTGCATCACCACGTACACACTTGTCTTAAACTAATCGTTACTTCTGCCTTTATGATTTTGGAATAGACGTATGCTGGGTGCACAACAAAAAAAAGATGCCGAACTCGACATCTTTTTAGAAACCACATGTGCCTTTTTTATTTGCTACTTCAGCACCTGTCTCTCCTTTTAACACATCGCCGCCAGTTGAAATTAAAATTTCATCTGTGACTGTGTTTGAAATTGTACTTGCGACAAGCTGCAATATATCATTGACATATGTTTGAGAAGATTTAAACTGCTGGACAACTGGAATTTCATCCAGTTTATCTTGCAGCGCATCAATTTCGGATTCTACTTTTTTTAACGCTTCCCACTTCCCATAATGTTGTAAATTCACTGCTTGTTTTTGCAAAGCTTTAATTTCATCAATCGTACGTTTTACATTTTCATTTTTATGAATTTGCGCTTCTGCACGTTTAAACAAATCCACTTCTTCTGTTTCAGAAATCATTTTTGCTAATTCTTTCGCTTGCTCTACAATTTCATCTTTTGTAAAGATTTTCATCTCTTATTTCACCTCAATCGGCTCCTCTACCAATTCCCCGTTTAGAGACCAAGTTTTCGCTTTAATTATTTTCACTTTTACAAGCTGACCGATTACAGATTTTGGAGCTACGAAGTTTACAAGTTTATTAGCACGTGTATAACCTGCAAGTACATCAGGATTATTTTTACTTTCTCCATCAACAAGCACTTCAACGATTTGCCCTTCATAGGCTTTATTCTTCTTCGCAGAAAATTCATTTACTACCGCATTCAAACGTTGCAAACGTTCTTTTTTCACTTCCATCGGTACATTATCTTGCATTTTTGCAGCTGGTGTACCTTCACGCGGTGAATAAATAAATGTATATGCACTATCAAATCCTACTTCATGATATAACGACATCGTTTCTTCAAATTGTTCCTCTGTTTCATTTGGGAAACCGACGATGATATCAGTCGTTAATACTACATTCGGAATCGCTTCTTTAATTTTACGTACAAGTTCTAAGTAGTGCTCACGTGAGTATTTACGTGCCATAATTTTCAGCATATCCGTACTTCCAGATTGCACCGGTAAGTGAATATGTTCAACTAAGTTGCCACCTTTTGCAAGCACTTCAATTAAATGATCATCAAAGTCGCGCGGATGGCTTGTAGTAAATCGTATACGTGCTACATCAATCTTACGAAGTTCATCCATAAGATCTCCTAAACCGTATTTCAAATCTTCAAAGTCTTTTCCGTATGCGTTTACGTTTTGGCCAAGTAGCGTAATTTCTTTATAACCATTTGCAGCTAAATGACGTACCTCTTTAATAATATCTTCAGGACGGCGGCTACGCTCTTTACCACGTGTATACGGTACGATACAGTACGTACAGAATTTATCACATCCATACATAATGTTTACCCACGCTTTAATATCTCCGCGACGTACTTTCGGAAGGTTTTCAATTACATCACCTTCTTTTGACCATACTTCAACAACTGTCGCTTTCGAGAACATAGCGTCTTTTAAAATGTACGGTAAGCGGTGAATGTTATGTGTACCAAATACCATATCTACATGCTGGTGTTTTTGCATAATTCTGTTTACAACAGATTCCTCTTGTGACATACAGCCACATACACCGATTAAAAGATCAGGATTTCTTTGTTTTAAGGATTTTAAATGACCAAGTTCCCCGAATACTTTATTTTCAGCATTTTCACGAATGGCACATGTATTTAATAAAATTACATCTGCATCTTCTGTAGAGAATGTTGGTTCGTATCCAAGAGTTGTAAAAATACCAGCCATTACTTCTGTATCATGTTCATTCATTTGACATCCATAAGTACGGATGTAAAACTTTCTTCCTGTACCAAAGTTACGGAACTCTTCTGGTAAACCAAAATCACGTTCAATTTTAACTTCTTCTTTACCGCGTTTTTTCGCATCTTTTAAAGAAGGTGGCTGATATACGCTTTCAAAATATTTACTGTAATCTTTTTCTGCTTTTTTAGTAGTTGAAGTTGCTTGTTGGCCTGCTAATCGTTGTTCTTCGTTCATGATTAATCTCCTTTCAACCTTACATATACAAAGTTTCACTTTTATTTGTTGTTTAATTTGTTCTTATAAAAAAGCATATCGCTTCATTCCTATACACATTATTATAGTATAAAGCGTTCAGTCAAATTAAACAATAGAGATAGCTTGGATTCATGAACGATTTTACTTGGTACTAAAGGGGATAAGAGGAACTCATATAATATGACTCCTATTTATAATTTTATCATTCTGAATTTTCTTAGTAAATAAAATACATCTCATTATGAAAAAACTTAATCATAATTTTGTATCAGAAAAGGCTACCGATATTTCGATAGCCTTTCATCTATTACATAAACTCTGCTACAAGCTCATCAAACATGTTTTGGTCCATTTGTAGATCAGCATGAACTAACGGTTGTTCACTATAACCTTTTACAAGCTCTTGGTAAGAAGGTTGTTCTTTATTTTGATAAATTAAACCTGTTACTAGACCTTTGTTTTCCATTAAGGTTTGCATAGCAAGCATACGATTAGATGGATCATATCCTTCTACTTCGCTAAGTCTTGTTAAGTTCTCTTTAAACCAATCGTAAGTGTTTACCTTGTTATATGTTACACATGGGCTATATACGTTGATAAGAGAGAACCCTTTATGCTGAATACCAGCCTCAATTAGCTGTGTTAATTCTTTTAAATCACTAGAAAAACTTTGTGCTACGAACGTTGCCCCAGCAGTTAATGCCATTTCCATTACAGATAATGCTGGTTCAATCGATCCTTGCGGCGTACTTTTCGTTTTAAAGCCAGCTTCACTACGTGGTGAAGTTTGCCCTTTCGTTAAACCGTAAATTTGGTTATCCATAACGATGTACGTAATATCAATATTACGACGAATAGAATGAATTGTATGTCCCATTCCGATTGCAAATCCGTCGCCGTCACCACCAGATGCGATAACTGTTAAATCACGATTTGCCATTTTTACGCCTTGTGCAATTGGAAGGGCACGTCCATGAATACTATGAACACCGTAAGAGTTAATATAACCAGAGATACGACCAGAGCAACCGATACCAGAAATAACCGCTAATTCATCAGGATTTAAACCTACATTTGCTGCAGCACGCTGAATTGCTGCTTGTACCGAGAAATCACCGCAACCTGGACACCAGTTCGGTTTTACACTATTACGAAAGTCCTTAAATGTTGCCATTTAAAACAACCCCTTTTTTGCATTCGTTGTAAATTTCTTTTGGCAAGAATGGGTTTCCGTCATATTTTAGCAGACTAGAAATTTTCTCACCATAGCCAAGATTCATCTTCATAATATTAGCAAGCTGTCCAGTTGCATTGTTTTCTACAACAACAACACGTTTTGCCTCCTTCACAAGCGGCAGCATTTCAGCTGTTGGGAACGGATGAACTAAACGCACATGAGCATGATTTACTTTTAATCCTTCTTGCTCTAAACGTTCCATTGCCTCTTCAATTGCACCGCGAGTTGAGTTAAAGCCTACTAATAATACATCAGCGTCATCATATTTGGCATTTTTGTATACAGGGGTATTAAACTTAATATTCTCCATTTTACGGAAACGTTTGTCCATTTGTGCACTGCGGTTCAGTGCTGATTCAGATGGTTTCCCTGTTTCATCGTGCTCTACACCTGTTACATGGTGAATACCATTTTTCATACCAGGTACAACACGAGGTGAAATTCCATCTTCTGTTACTTCATAACGTTTGAAGTATGCTTTATTTTCACGCTCTGGTAACTCCGCATGTAGATCCAGTTTACCACGACGAATTTCAACTTTTTCTAATTGAAGCGGTTCTACTGTTTGTTTACCTAAAGAAAGTTGTAAATCTGTTAAAAAGATAACAGGCACTTGATATTCTTCAGCTAAGTTAAATGCTTCGACAATATCATAGAATGCTTCTTCAGCAGTACTTGGTGCCATTACGATTTTCGGAATCTCACCATGCGTACCATAAATCATCGCCATTAAATCAGATTGTTCTTGTTTTGTTGGTAATCCCGTACTTGGTCCACCACGCTGCGTATCAACGATTACAAGAGGTGTTTCTGTAATCCCAGCTAATCCAATCGCTTCCATCATAAGAGACAAACCAGGACCAGCTGAAGCCGTTAATGTACGTACACCAGCATAGTTTGCACCGATTGCCATCGTACAAGCAGCAATTTCATCCTCTGTTTGAATAACCGTTCCTCCTACTTTTGGAAGCTTCTTAATTAAGTATTCCATAATCTCAGAAGCAGGTGTAATTGGATAAGCAGACATAAAACGAGCACCGCCAGCTACTGCACCAAATGCGATTGCATCGTTCCCGATCATAAACATACGTTTTTTTCCATCTGCTTTTTCAAGTTGCATCATATTTACTTTTTCGCCGAGCAATTCTTTCATATATTGAGAACCGCGCTGAATTGCATCCATGTTCTTTTGAACAACTTGCTCTCCTTTACGACCGAAAATTTCATCTACAACTTCTAAATACACTTTTTCATCTAGCCCTAATACCGCGCTAGACGCTCCAACTGCAACCATGTTTTTCATTAAAGATGTACCTAGCTCAGAAGCAATATCCGTAAATGGAATCGCATATAAAGTTACATCTGTTCCTTCTGGAATGCTTGGATTGAACTTTGCATCTGCAACAACAATTCCACCAGGACGTAGTTCGTGGAAGTTAAAATCAATCGTTTCTTGATCAAATGCAATTAAAATATCTAAATCATCTGATATCGCACGTACCTCTGTAGTACTTACGCGAATTTTATTGTTTGTATGTCCACCTTTAATTCGTGATGAAAAATGGCGATAACCATATAAATAATAACCTAGTCGATTTAATGCAACACAGAAGATTTCTCCTGTACTTTCAATTCCTTCACCTTGTTGGCCTCCAACTTTCCATGAAAGTTGACTAATCATTTCCTACACCCCTTTAACTGCATACATTGTAGTGTATTTTTTTACAGTACTAGTTTAGCACTTTTTAGAATAAGAAACTACAATGGACACAAATTATACCTCTTCTGATTTCAGTAAATATTTCGCATAATCTTAATTCGTTTACAATTCTAGCCTTACAACCGTAAAAATGCAACAATTTGATACAATTTCATTGTGTATTTTTACGAATTTTCTAACTTTTACAGAACGCTTTTATAGTAGTGTTCTAAAATGGAATATGATGTATAAAATTACGATATATGAAATTGTTTACTTGCTCTTCTTTATATCGCTTTAATAGTTCATTTATGACATATTCATAATGCTCATATCTTTCTACATGTACGACTGTTTCCGTGATTCCATCAAAATCTGATCCGAATCCAACATTCCTTTCGCCGCCAAGCATACATACATGCTCTACATGCCTTAATATATCATCTGTACAAACAGACTTATTTGCAGCTAAAAACATCGGGACGAATGTTATCCCGATCATTCCGTCTTTTTGAATTAATGCTCTTATTTGTTCATTCGTTAAATTTCTTGGATGCGAACATAACTCATAACTATTTGAATGCGACGCAATTGGATTGTCGGAAAGTTCCATTACATCCCAAAAACCTTTCTCTGACAGATGAGAAACATCTGTCCATATCTTGTAACGATTTAATTCTTCCACTACTTTTTCTCCAAACAGTGTTAAACCGCCACCTCGAGACTCTAGCGCTCCATCAGCAACTAAGTTCGCATAGTTCCAAGTAAGCCCAACAGAACGAACACCAAGATAATATAGCGTTTGTAGTTTCGTTAATTCTCTTCCAACTGCATCGCATCCTTCTAAAGTTAAAAGCGCTCCTATATCATCTGTTCCTAATCGTTGAATGTCTTCTTTTGTCCGAATCCATTTTACATTCGGCAGTGCTAAAATTTGTTCATGAAATATATTTGCCATCTCTAATGCAACTGCAAACCGCTGTCCATATGGAACTTCTTCTGGTACATAAATTGCAAAACATTGAATACTACCACGCTTTTTTGTTAACTGATCGTATGTAATATGTAAAGAAGAATCATTTTGAAAAGTTCGCTTGCCTTTCCCCATCCATAATTGCCACAACACATCACAGTGCGCATCAAAAATTTTCAATGCTCTTCTTCCCTTCTGTCTAAAACATTCTTATTATTTATTGTATTGTTACGACTTGAAACCAAAATCTTCTTGTAGCTGCCCCTGCCCCTTAAATTGAAGGTGTGATTGTCCACAAATAGAGGGATAAAAATGACCTGTCTGCAAATGCAAACAGGTCATCCAATTTAACGAGGCTCTACAATTAATTTAATCGCTGTGCGTTCTTCACCATCAATCATAATATCTGTGAAAGCTGGGATACATATCAAATCCACACCACTCGGCGCCACAAATCCTCTCGCAATTGCTACTGCCTTTACGGCTTGATTCAATGCACCTGCACCAATTGCTTGCATTTCTGCTGAACCACGCTCACGAATGACTCCAGCTAGTGCACCAGCTACAGAGTTAGGTACCGAAGTTGCTTTAACTTTTAATATTTCCATTGCTCGTTTCCTCCTCGTTTCTTAAAAAAATATTAGCGATTGAGTTCACTTTTAACTTATATTCACGAGCAATGATTCATATTCCTGCTAAAAATTCGTAATTTTTCTAAAAAATTAAAATATATTCTTTTTTCTAACTTTTATGTCTTTTATTCAAAAAATGGTTGATCATCATTAATTAAAATACGAGCAATTTTTTTAGCTTTTCCTGTATTAGGATCTACATCAATTAGGACGGCACTTAACTGCGTTCTTCCATTCGTTACTTCAAATCGTACAGGAAGATTTGTTAAAAATTTCTTCAGCACCGCTTCGCGATCCATTCCTAAAATACCATCATATGGACCTGTCATCCCAACATCTGTAATATAAGCTGTTCCATCTGGTAAAATACGATTATCCGCTGTTGGAACGTGTGTATGGGTACCAACAACTGCTGTAGCACGTCCATCTACATACCATCCAAGCGCTTGCTTTTCACTTGTTGTTTCCGCATGAAAATCAATAAAAATAATGTTCGTACGTTTTTTTGCGACCTTAATCAATTCGTCCACTTTTCGGAATGGACAGTCAATTGGCGGCAGGAATGTACGGCCTTGTAAATTAATGATCGCTACTTCTACACCATTACAATTTACAAAAATAAGTCCCTTTCCTGGCGTTCCTTCCGGGAAATTTGCTGGTCTTGCAAGATACTTTGCATCATCAATAAATTCAAAAATTTCACGGTTATCCCAGGCATGGTTTCCAAGTGTAACTGCTTGTGCACCGCACTCTAAAAAATTACGATAAATTTTCTCTGTAATGCCACGTCCACCTGCAGCATTTTCTCCATTAATAATCGTAACTGTAGGTGTATATTTTTTCTTTAACGCAGGCACATAATCTTGAATCATCTTTCTTCCTGGCGAGCCTACTACATCCCCAACAAATAAAATTCTCATTTTTCTTACCCTTTCCATCTATACATTCTTCGTAATTTATTCTCATAAAGTGAAACTTTAATCAGTGGGGGTTTTCTTCATCCCCCACTGATTATCAGCCCTCACCAATCGGGCTTTTACGGGCAGTTTATCTCCACCTAACCTCCTTGCTTTCGTCTAATTTTGAGGTGGGGGTATTACTGCCCACGAATAGCGGGATAAACTACAACTTTCACTTATAAAAAATACGGATTTCCTCACATTTTCCCATTTCGTGAATCATTTCCGATTCTACAAGCTTTTCTATATTGTGTCCATTTCTGGCACAAAAAAATAAAGTGGTGCAACACCACCACTTTATTTTGCATATTCAACTGCACGAGTTTCACGAATAACGGTAACTTTAATATGTCCTGGATAATCCAATTCATTTTCAATACGTTTTCGAATATCGCGTGCTAAACGATGAGCCTCTAGGTCATCAATTGTATCTGGTTTCACTAAGATACGAACTTCACGTCCAGCTTGGATTGCATAAGATTTCTCAACGCCTTCATAAGACTCAGAAATCTCTTCAAGCTTTTCAAGACGACGAATATAATTTTCAAGTGTCTCACTTCGTGCTCCAGGTCTTGCTGCTGACAGCGCATCTGCCGCAGCCACAAGAACTGCGATAATAGAAGTCGGTTCTGTATCCCCATGATGAGATGCAATACTATTAATAACAACTGGGTGCTCTTTATATTTTGTCGCAAGCTCGACACCAATTTCAACGTGGCTACCTTCAACTTCATGGTCAATTGCCTTTCCGATGTCATGCAATAAACCGGCACGACGAGCCAGTTTCTCATCCTCACCAAGTTCCGCTGCCATTAGCCCAGCTAAATACGCAACTTCCATAGAGTGTTTTAGGACGTTTTGACCGTAGCTTGTTCTAAATTTCAAACGACCTAAAATCTTAATTAAGTCAGGGTGTAATCCGTGTACACCTACTTCAAAAGTCGTTTGTTCACCCACTTCACGAATATACTCATCCACTTCACGTCTTGATTTTTCAACCATTTCTTCAATACGCGCTGGGTGAATACGTCCGTCTTGTACAAGTTTATCCAAAGCAATACGAGCAGTTTCACGACGAATCGGGTCAAAACCTGATAATATTACCGCTTCTGGTGTATCATCAATAATTAAGTCAATACCCGTTAATGTTTCTAGCGTACGAATATTTCGGCCTTCACGTCCGATAATACGACCCTTCATCTCGTCATTTGGAAGATTGACAACTGAAACCGTTGTTTCGGCGACGTGATCAGCAGCACATCTTTGCATAGCTAAAGATAAAATCTCTTTCGCTTTCTTATCCGCTTCTTCTTTTGCACGAACTTCAGTTTCTTTTACCATAACAGCGATTTCATGCGAAATTTCATTTTCAACTTTTTCTAAGATAATAGCTCTTGCTTGATCACGTGTTAGGTTAGAAATACGCTCTAATTCATCTTGCTGTTTTTGTACTAACTCTCCCACTTTGCTTTCCAAATCTTCAATCTGCTGTTGTCTTGCTACAAGAGATTCCTCTTTCTTTTCTAATAATTGCTGACTTTTCTCAAGCGATTCATCTTTTCGATCAAGGTTCTCTTCTTTTTGCATTAAACGATTTTCTTGTTTTTGCAACTCGCTTCTTCGGTCACGAATTTCTAATTCCGCTTCTGTACGAAGTGTATGAATTTCATCCTTTGCTTCTAATAGCGCTTCCTTTTTCAGTGCTTCTGCTTGACGATTTGCATCTTCTACAATGCGCTTCGCTTCATTGGTCGCACCGTTAATCTTCGCTTCTGCAATGGACTTTCGAACAAAAAACCCAACAACTGCACTGACGATGGCCAGCAAAATGGAGATGAGTATCCAAACTTCATTACTCATAATTTCACCTCCTCTTGCTATGAATGAAAAAAGACTGCATGGATGTACATTGTTTGTAACTGCAACGTACAACGATGACCGTCGTCCCGCCTTTTTAAGGGACTTTCTTCAATTCACAATTAAACTAGACATATGCTTATTTCGGAAAGTATACGTCCTCTCCGAATGTTACTTCTCTTCTTGAGAAGAGTGTATCGTATATAATATAAGAAAAAATATACATTCTCATTGTATCTACCGCTATTTTCATTGTCAAGCATTGTCTACCTTTACTTTCTTTACCTACGATAAACAAAACTTTCATCAGTAATGTTTCTTTATCAATTAATTGATTATTATATGTAAATTTTAAAACAACATAACCCCCTTTCTTTTAGGGGAAACGAGAGCATCTGGCCACGCCCAGAAACGGCCAGAACCATTTTCTACTGCATGCAATGTTAAGAATACATGTAGCGGTCATACTGTATTTTGCATAACAACAACTTATAAAAAAAGCGGATCCGACTGTTTAGACATGAGAGCTTAGGAGGCAGGGCTAGACAAAGATGTCGGAAAATGAAAATGGATTTATATAGTTGCACAGAACGGATCCATTTAAATAGGTTAACAGTTCATAAACAGCGGGATAAAAAAGAAAAGACACGAAACCGTGTCTTTTAATTATCAAGAAGAGTCGTATCTTCTCCGCTTCCAGATGCACCCTCTTCACCAATACCATGATGCTCACGAATAAAGAATGCTATTTCATCTGTAACCTCTGGATTTTCTTTTAAGAATTGCTTCGCATTTTCACGCCCTTGTCCTAAGCGTTCCTCATTATAAGAATACCAAGCTCCACTCTTTTGAACGATATCAAGTTCAGAAGCCATATCTAAAATTTCGCCTTCTCTCGAGATCCCTTCTCCGTACATAATATCAACCTCTGCAACGCGGAAAGGAGGCGCTACTTTATTTTTTACTACTTTCACTTTTGTTTTATTACCAACAATATCGTTACCTTGCTTTAACTGCTCAGCACGACGTACTTCTAAACGTACAGTTGAATAGAATTTCAACGCACGTCCACCTGGAGTTGTTTCTGGCATAATTCTATAGATTTTCCATCTCTATAGCGCGGACTATCTCTTCATCTCTTTACAGAGAGCCTTGCACTTCCAGCAGGAGCCTATCTTCTGCCGTACCCTACTCAGTTAACTTTAAAAGTCCTTTTCGGTAGTCTCTACACCTTCTTCATATCATTTTGAAGCTTGGCACGGTATTACCCTATTATTTGGAGGGCTTCACCGTTAGCAGCTATATAGCTACACCCTTAGGCAATAAGGTTCACAAGGTTTTTTGAACATGCTATCACTAGCAAGGGAAACCCATAGTAAACTCCTTAATCTATAAAGATTAAGCAACCATTTGTTGATTTCCAAACATTACCCCAACTTTTTCACGAATTTGGTTAATGAAAATTGCGATTGTTTTTGACTTGTTAATCGCACCAGATAATTTACGAAGAGCTTGTGACATTAAACGTGCTTGTAAACCGACGTGAGAGTCACCCATTTCTCCTTCAATCTCTGCTTTTGGAACAAGTGCTGCTACCGAGTCAATAACAATAATATCAATTGCACCGCTCCGTACTAATGCTTCAGCAATTTCTAATCCTTGTTCTCCTGTATCTGGTTGAGATAATAATAATTCATCAATGTTAACACCTAATTTTTGTGCATATACAGGATCCATTGCATGTTCCGCATCAATAAATGCCGCTTGTCCACCTTGACGCTGTACCTCTGCAATCGCATGTAAAGAAACAGTTGTTTTACCTGAACTTTCAGGTCCATAAATTTCAATAATACGGCCACGTGGATAACCACCAACTCCAAGGGCAACATCAAGTGCCAATGAACCACTTGATACAGTAGAAATTCTACGTTCTGCTTGCTCTCCTAGTTTCATAATAGAGCCTTTACCGAATTGTTTTTCTATTTGTTTTAACGCCATATCTAATGCCGCTTGACGATCACTCATTCAAAAATTCCTCCTTAACTTAAATGCTAATCTTATTATACATATTTCCTCCCCAATATGCCAACAAAAATCGAACGTTTATTCGTTTTTTTATTTTCCAGTAGAGGAAAAACTCGCTTTTTCTATATAAAATAGCAAAAGCTAGAAGAAGTTTATACTTCTTCTAGCTTCTTATACAAATGATAAAAACCATATTTGACAGTTCGTTCACGAATTTGTTGACGACTTCCACTTAATGTAAGGGGAATTACTACTGTCGGTTGTTCATCTATTGCCAAACCAACAAACACTGTCCCAGGCTCTTTTCCTTCAGATGCATCCGGCCCTGCTACTCCAGTGAAACTAATTCCGACATTCGTTTGCATTAGTTTCTTCACATTTTCAGCAAGATAACGGGCACAATCTTCACTAACAGCTCCAGCGGTTTGTAAAGTCTTTTCTGGTACATCCAGAACATGTTGTTTCACATCATTGCTATAACAAATTACGCCACCTTTAAACAGAGAAGATACACCGGCAACTTCAGTAATACGATCACCAAATAAGCCACCCGTTAAACTTTCAGCACATGCAATCGTTAAACACTTTTGTTTAAGCAAAGCAATGGCTTTTTTATGAAGAAGATCTTGATTGTATCCGTAAAAAAACGGCCCTACTCTTTGTAAAATCAATTCTTCTATATGATTTATTAAAGATTCAGCTTCTTTTGCATCATTGTGCTTTGCTGTCAGGCGAAGCGTTACTTCTCCTTCAGAAGCAAGAGGAGCAATGGTCGGATTCGTTTGAGCATCTATTAAATCTTGAATCTTTGCTTCTAATTGCGATTCTCCAATTCCAAAAAATCGAAGAGTACGAGAATATAGATTCTCACCAACTGTAAAAGAAAGAAGCCAATTTTCTACATAACTTATATACATTGGATTCATTTCTTTAGGTGGTCCTGGGAGTAAAATATATACTTTGTTATCCTTACATAATCCCATACCCGGTGCCATACCATGATCATTTGCAAACACAGTCGCCCCACTTAAAACAAGAGCTTGTTTTTTATTATTTTCAGTAAACTCTCTTCCCGTTCTTTTATAATAATCAGCAATGGAATTGAGCGCTACTTCATCATATACAAGCTCTTCCTGCAAGGAAGAAGCAATTGTTTCTTTCGTTAAATCGTCTTTTGTTGGTCCTAAACCACCTGTAAAAATCAATATATCTGCACGTTTTTGAGCGATTTCAATTGCCCTGCGTAAGCGATTATTGTTATCCCCAACGACAGTGTGATAATATACATCGATTCCGATAGATGCCAGCTTTTCTGATAAAAATTTGGCATTCGTATTCGCAATTTGCCCAAGCAATAGCTCTGTACCAACCGCGATAATCTCTGCATTCATCTTCCATTCCCCCATAAGCCGTTATTTCGAATCCACAAAAACTCCTCTATTCTTCCAGAAATAATCCCATCCTGAAATAATCGTGAAAATAAGTGCAACCCATATTGAAATATCTGCAATTGGAATATGAATTAAATTAAATGGAACATCGTGAAGTAAGTAGGCAGAAATTGCAATAACTTGCATCCACATTTTAATTTTCCCAGGCATCTTCGCAGCAGCCACTTCCCCTGTACCAGCTAATACAAGACGCAAGCCTGTAACAGCAAATTCTCGGCTAATAATAACAACCGCCATCCAAGTCGCTACATAATGTAAATCTACAAGCGTAATTAATGCCGCAGATACCAATAATTTATCCGCCAAAGGATCTAAAAATTTTCCTAGATTCGTTACAAGATTATGTTTTCTTGCATAATAGCCATCAATCCAATCTGTCGCAGAAGCAATAATAAAAACAAGCGCTCCAGCTAAGTGCTGAACTGGCAATTCTACTTCTCCAATTGTATATACTCCCCAATCAAACGGAACGAGCATAATAATTAAAAATATAGGAATTAAGCATATTCTTGATACAGTAATTTTATTTGGTAAATTCACAGCTATTCCTCCATCATGTCAAAAAACGGTTTATGCATTGAAAAAAGTCATCGGAACGATGACTATTATTGTGCAGGTTGTTCTCCTAAGTTTTTAATCACCAAAATTTGATGACGCATTTCTTCTGCATTTTGTGGAAATTCAACAGGTTTACCGTTAATTTTAATTTCAACATTTGGCGCACTACCAATGTTTAAACGCACAACATGTTCTGGCGATAAATCTTGTTGTTGTGTTTCATCCTTATTTAAAGTACCTGTATAAAATTCTTTACCATCTTCGTTTTTAATATCTACATAGCTTGTACCTTTTGCGTGAATTTCTACCTTTAATTCTTTATTATGGCTTAGTTCTAATGTAGATTCTTTTCCATTTTTTTCAACAACTTTAATCTCTTCTTGTGCAGCATTTTGTTGTTGCTGTGGTTGTTGAGGGACTTCTTTTTTCTCTTCTTTTTTCTCTTCTTTCTTTTGATCAAGAGGAGAGTTTTCTGCTTTTTCTACTTCTGTTTGTGCATTTTTCGTTTGATTTACTTGACTAACGTCATTTTTACCCAAAATAAACTGGAATACGAACCAAATTGCAACACCAACAGCAATAACAAGCAATGTAATTAAAATTTTGGGCATATGGTCTGTAATTGGCGCTGACGCTGCTCTTTGCACAGTTTCCTGCGCTTTTTGTCCCGTTGCAACTTGCGGTACATTTTTAGAAACTGACTGCGGTATTTCGTGTCTATATTCTTCTAATACCGCCTCTCCATTTAACCCAACTGCTTCTGCAAACTGCTTTATAAAGGCACGCGCATAAAAATCCCCAGGTAATACGCTAAGATCTCCTTCTTCAATACTAACCAAATAGCGTTTTTGAATTTTTGTAATTTCTTGCAGCTGATTGATGGATAAACCTTTCAATTCTCGTGCTTCTTTCAGCTTTTGTCCTAATTCTGTCAATGCTAACACCTCAATATTTCTTTAAAAGTCGAACATAGAAAAATTATTTTGATTTCCTTGTTCAATTTCATCTACTAGATTGTATTGAATTTCTTCATCGTAATCATTTCTCAGCTCAATAATGTAATCAAAATCATCAAGTGTATATTCTGACTGACTCACAAATACATCTGGATGCTCTACAACCTTTGTTGCTGGCAATCTCATAATTTCGCGAACAAGTTGCCAGTGTCGTTCATTTGCGCGCTTCGTTGAAACAATTCCATCTAAAATAAAGATATTATTATCATTATATTCATCTTCAATTAATTGACTGCGTACCGTCTGTTTAATAAGAGTCGACGATACAAAAAGCCAACGTTTATTTGCACAAACACTTGCAGCAACGATGGACTCTGTTTTTCCAACGCGCGGCATTCCACGAATTCCAATTAATTTATGGCCATCTTTTTTCATAAGTTCTGCCATAAAATCGACAAGTAAACCTAATTCATCACGAACGAAACGAAATGTTTTCTTATCATCTGCATCTCGCTGTATATATCTTCCGTGTCGAACTGCTAATCGATCGCGAAGCTTCGGTGGACGATATTTCGTTACAGTTATATTATCCATCGTATTTAGAATTGATTCAAGTCTAGAAATTTGTTCTTGATTATCACACATTAATAATAGTCCGCGCCTAGCATTGTCTACCCCATTAATTGTTACAATATTAATACCAAGCATACCGATTAACGAAGAAACATCACCAAGCAAGCCAGGTCGGTTTTTATGTATTTCATACTCAAAATACCATTCAATCATTTGATGACACTCCCCTTGCTTACTTTACATCTACGTACTATATTATATGATTTTCCCCTAATAGGAAAGCGAAATGTACAATCGAGGACTCAAATTAATTGACGGATTCTCAAAATCGACAAAAAAAGAGAGGACTCTTCCTCTCTTTTCACTACTTATGTTTGACCATTTTTACCATTAAATTTGCAATTGTATGTTGCTCTTGTTCATCTGCAACTTTCCATAGCTCCGCTAATAATTTTTCTTGGTCATTACGCGCTTCTACTTCATGTGCTAAATAATCCCCAATACGATAAGCCATATCAGAAATCGCACCGCCGTCTAAACCTTTTCCTTGCGCTTGGTCTAAACGTTCTCCTAAAAAGCCTTTCCATTGTTCAAAGTTATCTAATACTGACATTGTTAAGCACCTCACTATAAAGTAATGGAGTCATATTTACTATTTGCCACTACGTTCTTTTTTATGTACAAACAAAACAGCAAAATACACTACTCCTTCTTAAGTGATTAGCAATGCCATCCCCCGTTCACTCCAATGATTTGACCTGTTATATATGATGCTTGAGAAGAAATTATAAATGCAACTGTATTTGCAACTTCCTCTGCCATCCCTAATCGACCAAGCGGAATTTCTTCTGCAATCTCTTGCTTTTCTTCATTTGAAAATACATGCAGCATCTCTGTTTCAATTGCGCCTGGAGCAATCGCATTCACCCGTACACCGCTTAATGCAACTTCTTTTGCCAATGCTTTTACGTATGAATTTTGCGCTCCTTTCACCATTGAATATAACACTTCACATGATGCACCTATTTGTCCCCAAATGGAAGAAATCACAACAATATTCCCACTTCGGCTTCGAATCATAGAGGGAAGTGCAAATGAAACAAGTTTATATACATTTTTCACTTGCAGCTCCACCATCTCATTTAATTGTTCATCTGTAACATCTGTCGTCAATCCAAATATACTTTGCCCTGCTGCATATACAATCGTCTCAATTGGATGATGAATTTGCGACCATAATTGCGAAGCACCATCTATTTCTGATAAATTAGCCTGAACAGGAATAATATCTTTAAGTTCTTGTTCTAATTGCCGGACTCTCTTTTCACCTTGGTTATAATGAACATACACCGCATAGCCATCTTTTACTAATCGTCTTACAATGGCAGAGCCGATTCCCCCACTTCCCCCGGTAACTAATGCAAACTTCTTCATCTTTTTCCTCTCTCTACTTCGTTATTTCTTTGGAAGAACCTGGCAAATACTCACTCGTTCTTCTTTTAAAAAGCTCTTCGCAACTGTTTGTAAATCTTGAATTGATAAACTTTCCAAAACAGTTAATGCGTCAAACAAACTAGAACCGTTAAATGCATATCGAGTGAATTGATTCGCAATATATTCTGGTGAATTTAGTGAACGTAAAAAACCACCTATTTTCTTCTTTTTCACACGTTCTAATGTTTCCGCGCATAACTCATCATAATTCGTTTGAAGTAAAATATCCGTTATTCGCTCTGCTAATTCATCCGGGTGCTTCGTATCTCCACCAATCATCGCAAAACCGAAACTACTTTCTTCTGTGTAATCGTACGAAAACGTATCATCAATTAAACCTTCATTATACAATGTTTCATAATGGGTAGAACTTTTTCCAAATAAATAATCTAACATAAGCGTTAATGCAATTTCTTGTTTTAACAAGTCCTTTCCTTGTTGCTTTAAGTCTTGGGCTTTCACACCAACTAAACATTTTGGTGTTTGTACCGGCATTGTAATAATCGTTTTTTTCTCATTTACTTGTTCTGGCTCCTCATTAAAAGACCGAGCTATTTCAGATTGGGCAGTATAATTTTTTTTCGCTTGATTTTGACGCACTAAATCCATCGTTTTCTCTGGATCAATTGAACCAACAATAAATAGCAACATATTGCTTGGGTGATAAAATGTATGATAGCACTCATACAACAAATCTTTCGTAATTTTACTGATTGAATCAATTGTTCCAGCGATATCAATTTTCACCGGATGTTCCTTATATAAACTGTCAATTAACCCAAAATATAAACGCCAATCGGCATTATCTTGATACATTTGAATTTCTTGCCCAATAATCCCCTTCTCTTTCTCCACCGTTTGTTCAGAAAAATATGGATCTTGCACGAAATCTAACAATGTTTCTAAATTCGTTTCAACGTTCGATGTGCAAGAAAATAAATATGCAGTTCTTGTAAACGATGTGAATGCGTTTGAAGAAGCTCCCTGCTTACTAAATAATTGAAACGCATCGTGATCCTCTTTTTCAAATAATTTATGCTCTAGAAAATGGGCAATTCCATCTGGCACACGAAGCATCTCATTTTTCCCTAGTGGCACAAACGTATTATCGATAGAACCATACTTTGTCGTAAATGTTGCATACGTTTTATTAAAACCTTGTTTTGGGAGAATATATACTTCTAGACCATTGGACAGTTTTTCATAATACAGCGTCTCTTTTAATTGTTCATAAACGATTTTTTCCATCTTAAACTCCCTCCGTCCCATGTAAGAAGTAGATTGTATCTAGCTGAATATCATTGGCTACTTTAACGATTTCATCTTTCGTTACTCGTTCAATCTCTGTTAACCATTCTTCTACAGGGCGGTCATAATTTGCAATTACTCCATGATACAGAAGTTCTACAAGACCGCGCGGCGTATCAATTGTCTCTAAAACTTGATTTTTAATTACACTTTTTGTTTGTACGATTTCCTCATCAGTAAAATCACCATTTTGCATCGCTATCATTTGTTCTTTAATAATCGTTACAGCTTTTTCGTAATTTTCCCCCTCAATTCCAGACATTACAAACAGAAGTCCTTTATGACTTTCATAACGAGAGGCAGCATAATATGCCAAGCTGTTCTTCTCACGTACATTCACAAATAATTTCGAATGTGAAAAACCACCAAACAGGCCATTAAATAACTGCAGGGCAAAATAGTCTTCGTCGCGATACGTAATATATGTACGATATCCAATATTTAATTTACTTTGCTTTAGTTCTTGTTTTTCTACAACCTCTTGCTCTTTTTCATTTTTCTTATGAAGCAACACATTTCTTTCTTTCGGTTCACGTATAGAAACAGAAAAATGCCGTTTCACAAGGTCAAGAGCCCCTTCTTCAATATCACCAATGATATATAAATCCATTTCATCTTCTTCTAACACTTTTTTATAATATTGATACAACGTTTCGTTTGTAATCTTAGAAACACGTTCTATTTGACCATTTGCACTTAAACGGTACGGTTCTACTTTACACATTTCTTCAATGAGACGTTCATTTGCATAGCGCATTTTATCATCAAATGTAGATTCAATACGCTGCACGAGTGCACGCTTTTCACTTTCTACAACCGTTTGTAAAAAACTATTTCCTTCTGTTGCTGGCCTTAGTAAAATATCAGCAAGCATTGCAAGTGCTTTTTCGAAAAGCGGCGGCGCTTCCTGTAAATATGTTTCATTGGCGATGTCTATATAAATAGAAATAACATGATCCTCACCTTTTTTACTTACATCAACAGCTAATGACGAACCGTATAACTCCTCTAAATATTGACGAATTCGAATGACAGACGGATGTGTTTCTGTAGCACTTTGTAATACATAGGGTAGCAACGCCCGTTCTGTTACTGTTTTTTCACATAACGGTGATTTTAACCGTAACACAAGTGTATTCGTTTTATATTTCTCTGTTGGAATCATATGTACACGTAATCCACCTAGTTCATGTGTTTCTTGTTTTATAAGATCCATTCATAAACCTCCTCTAAAAAGGAATTTTCTTCTTCAATATACAGTTTTCACAAAAGAAAATGCAAATTTTCTCATGTATTAACGTTATTGTATGTAAAAAAACTCGCACTAATGTGCGAGCTTTTTATTTTATCGTTTTCCTTTTTCATATGGTGTTCCAAGTGCCTTCGGAGCTTCGGAACGCCCAACAAAACCGACAAGTGCAAAAATTGTTAATACATATGGTAATATCGTTAAAAAGATACTTGGAATTTGATCTAAAACAGGAATTGTACCACCTGTAACGCCAAGTGACTGTGCAAATCCAAAAAATAACGCTGCACCTAGAGCTCCAATTGGATGCCATTTCCCAAAAATCATTGCTGCTAATGCTAAAAATCCTTGCCCTGTAATTGTAGCGCCCGAAAAGTTATTTGAGATAGATGTTGAAAATACAGCGCCGCCAACACCTGCAAACATACCTGATAAACAAACTGCAATATAGCGCATTTTATAAACATTGATACCCATTGTATCAGCTGCCATCGGATGCTCCCCAACAGCACGTAATCGTAAACCAAATGGTGTTTTATAAATCACATACCAAACTACAAATGCTAAAATAATTGCAATATAAGAAGTTAATGGTACATCAGAGAAAAATATTTTTCCAATAACGGGAATATCAGAAAGACCAGGAATATCGATTTTTTCAATACGATATTGGATAAAATCAGTTTGACCTTTTCCAAAAATCTTTTTAATCGCAAACACCGTTAATCCTAACGCTAAAAAGTTAATCGCGACTCCGCTAACAACTTGATCAGCGCGGAATGTAATGGATGCAACCGCATGAAGAAGTGCAAATAATCCCCCGCCAAGTGCTGCAAAAATAAGCGCAATCCACGGCGTCATCGCTCCCCATGTATCTCCCATTAATAAAGTGGTAACAACGCCAACAAACGCACCAAACAACATTAACCCTTCTAATGCAATGTTTACAACACCAGAACGTTCACTAAATACGCCTCCAAGCGCTGTAAAAATAAGCGGCGCTGCCGTATATAACGTACCTGTAACAAGAATGGCTACAATATCTAGGAAACTCATTTATTTCCCCTCCTTGTTAAAACGAGAAAGTGCCCATCGTAAAATATAACTACATGCTACAAAGAAAATAATACATGCAATAATTACATTAATAAGTTCAGATGGCACGTTCGCTTCAAAGTTCATTTGCGGTGCAGCACTTTTCAAACCACCAAATAATAATGCTGATAGCAAAATACCAAATGCATTATTTGCACCAAGAAGAGCCACGGCAATACCATCAAATCCTATTCCTGTAAAGGAAGACATTGCTGTCATACTTTGGAATGTTCCAAGCCCCTCCATTGCACCACCAATTCCCGCAAATGCACCAGCAATTGTCATTGATAATACAACATTACGCGACACTTTCATTCCGGCATATTTAGAAGCGTGCTGATTAAACCCAACCGATTTAAGCTCGTAACCTAATGTTGTGCGATCTAATAAAAACCACATTATAAGTGCTACAACAATCGCGACAACGATTCCCCAGTGCAGGCGAGAGCCATCTGTTAAAGAGGCTAACCAAGAAGAAGATAAAGACGCACTCGCTTTTATGTCATACGATTTTTCATTTGCTTCATGTAGAAAATTCCTTATGATGTAATACGTTACATAAAGCGCGATATAGTTCATCATAATTGTGACAATAACTTCATTTACCTTAAACTTCCCTTTTAAATATCCAGGAATAAATCCCCATAGTCCACCAACAAGCGCTGCAAATAATATCGATAACGGAACATGGAGGAAGGCTGGTAAAGAAACAGCATAACCGAACCAAACAGCAGCAAGCCATCCTACTAGCAACTGTCCTTCTACCCCGATATTAAACAAACCTGTACGGAAGGCAAATGCTACTGATAAACCAGCAAGAACAAGTGGAATCATCGTACGGAGTGTTTCACCTATTGCACGTGGATTTCCGACCATACCATCCCATAATGCGGCATAGCCAACGATTGGATCGTATCCGCTCGTAATCATGACAATGGCTCCAACAAGTAAACCAAAAATAACGGATAATACAGGTACTATAATGTTAATTGTTCGCTCCGTTAAAAATTTTTTAGCCATTTGTGTTCACCTTCTCTTTCTTCTTTCCCCCAGCCATTAATAGACCTAGCTGCTGCTCATTCGTTTCTTTTGCATTTACAATGTCAACAATTTTCCCTTCATAAATGACAGCAACGCGGTCGCTTACATTTATAATTTCATCAAGCTCTAACGAAAGCAGCAGAACTGCTTTTCCTTTATCACGCTGTTCAATTAACTTTTTATGAATAAACTCAATTGCTCCAACATCTAAACCACGTGTTGGCTGCGCAGCAATTAATAAATCTGGATCACGATCTACTTCACGAGCAATAATTGCCTTTTGCTGATTTCCTCCAGATAATGCTCGTGCTGGCGTATGCTCACTCGGCGTACGAACATCGAACTGCCCAATTAATGATTTTGCTTTTTCATAAATCTTTGTGAAATTTAAAACCCCTTTTTTAGAAAAAGGATTTTTATAATACGTTTGCAGTACCATGTTATCTCCGATAGAAAAATCTAGAACAAGACCATGCTTATGACGATCTTCAGGAATGTGTCCAACACCTTCCTCTGTAATACGTCTAACCGGCCAATTTGTTATGTCTTTCTCTCTTAACGTAATAGAGCCTGACTCAACTTTTCGTAAACCAGTAATCGCTTCTATTAATTCACTTTGTCCATTCCCATCGATTCCTGCAATACCAACAATTTCTCCTGCACGAACAGTTAAGTCAAGTCCTTTTACGGTAGGTAAATGACGTGCATCGTGCACAACAAGATTGGAAATTTCAAGTACATTCCCACGTGGTTTGGCGTCTGATTTCTCTGTTTTAAAATTCACTTGACGTCCGACCATTAATTCTGCAAGCTTGTTTTCATCTGTATTTGCAACGTCTACCGTTCCAATTCCCTTTCCTTTACGAATAATTGTACAACGATCACACACTTCCATTATTTCTTTTAACTTATGTGTGATAAGAATAATAGATTTCCCTTCTTGCACAAGCTTTTTCATAATATGAATAAGTTCTTGAATCTCTTGCGGCGTTAGTACAGCTGTCGGTTCGTCAAAAATTAAAATTTCCGCTCCGCGGTAAAGCGTTTTTAAAATTTCTACACGCTGCTGCATTCCAACAGAAATATCCTCTATTTTCGCATATGGATCTACCGATAATCCGTATTGCTCAGATAATGCTTTAATTTCCTTAGCAGCATCGTCAATCGCAATTTTCCCGCTTTTCTTCGGTTCATTTCCGAGAATAATATTTTCTGTAACTGTAAAATTATGTACTAACATAAAGTGCTGATGTACCATGCCAATCCCAAGATCATTTGCTACATTTGGATTGGTAATTTTTATAGGTTCCCCTTTAATTTTAATTTCACCTTGTTCTGGTTGATACAAGCCAAACAAAACATTCATAAGTGTGGATTTCCCAGCACCATTCTCTCCAAGCAAAGCATGAATTTCTCCCTGTTTCACTTGCAGCGTAATATTATCATTCGCCACAATTCCTGGGAATACTTTTGTAATATTATTCATCTCAATTACGTATTCCATATTAATCCTCCTAACAGGATATAGTTCTTTATATATGCAAAGGTTAGTTCTAAGAACTAACCTTTGCTATTGATCTACCATTATTTTTTAAGAGAAGCCTCAAATGTTTTGTACTCATCTGGAGTAGAAGGTACTTTAATTTCACCACTTACAATTTTCTTTTTCAATTCGTCTACTTTTGTTAAAATTTCTGGATTTACTTTTTTCACGTTTTCAGTTGTTTTTGCAATTCCAACGCCATCATCTTGTAAACCAAATACTTCTGTTTTACCGCCTTCAAGTTTACCGTCTTTTGCTTTTTCTGAAACTTTCGCTACCGCAACATCAACACGTTTTACCATTGAAGTTAATGTTACGTTTTCTGGCATACCTTCTTGGTTTTGATCACGGTCAACACCGATAACCCAAACATTTTCACCTTTTTTCTTACGGTTTTTCGCTTCTGTAAACACACCGTTACCAGTTGCACCAGATGCATGATAAATTACGTCAACACCTTGGCCATACATAGCAGAAGCTAATACAGAACCTTTTTCCGGCTTATCAAATGCCTCTGCATATTGAGATACAACTTCAATTTTCGGATTGATAAATTTCGCACCAGCCATGAAACCAGAGTCAAATTTTTGGATTAGAGGACTTTTAATTCCACCAATAAATCCTACTTTATTTGATTTTGTTGTCATTGCTGCTACAGCACCTACAAGGAAAGAACCTTCATGGTCTTTAAATGTAATGCTTGTTACGTTTGGCTTATCAACTACTGCGTCAACAATTGCAAATTGTTTTTTCGAATTCTTTACAGCTGTTTCTTGGATAGCCTCTTGCATTTTATAACCAATTCCAAATGTTAAATTGTAGTTAGTATCTACAAATTTTGCTAAGTTTGGAATATAGTCCGCATCCTTAGCAGATTCAAGATAGCGATATCCTTCATTTTCTTTTAGCTTGTTATCTTTACCAAACTTCTTTAAACCTTCCCATGCAGATTGGTTAAATGATTTATCATCTACTCCACCAACGTCTGTAACCATACCAACTTTAAAGTTTTTACTGTCTTTTCCCTCTTTTTTCTCACTTGACTTATCAGTGTTTCCACAAGCTCCTAAAATTGTGCTTGCCGCTAACGTTAATGATAATAAAATCCCCGCTTTTTTCTTCATACTAAAAACCCCTCCTAAAATATGTATCTAGCTCCTTACAAAGTCATGTCCTATTTTCTTGCTGTCACCTCCCTAAAATGGGCACTACCTACATACGTTTTCTTAACACATGGAAGCTAAATTTGTCTGCTCGAAAATAATTAATAGAATATAAAATCGGTTCATCATTTTGATCATAGTGCATTTGCTTTAACACAAGTAATGCTGTTTCCGGTCCACATTCTAAAATTGGTGATATTTTAGAGTGATAACCGAGTGGTTCAATATGAGCAACAGCATATGTAATGCGTTTATGTGTATTTCTATGTATGACCGTAAGCAATGATTCCTCTTTGTATTCTGACAAATCAGGAAGAACTTCTTTTGGCAACTTATCAACGCAGTAAACTACAGGTTCCCCATCTGCTGTACGAACGCGTTCAATCATAAGTGTTTCAAAACCATCTTCACTATTAAACTTTTCTTTTTCCTCTTCCGTTAAGCTCCCTACTGCTGATGATAAAAATACTGTACCCGGCTGTTTGCCTACACTAGTAATCATATCTGTAATACTAGATAATTGTTCGATTCCTGAAGAAAACAATGGTTTTGCATTTACAAAAGTTCCTACACCATGCCGACGAATGACAACGCTTTCTTCTTCTAAAATTCGAAGTGCTTCTCGTAAGGTCGCTCTACTAACACCTAACTCTTTTGCTAGATCAAATTCGGACGGTAGCTTTTGCTTCTCTTTATATACCCCGTTTTTAATCTTTTCTTTAATGTGGTCAATCACTCGTAAATACAAATGTCGACTATCTGACTTTACTGACATAAGACTCCCCTCGCACTTCACTTATTCGACCTCTGATGTAAGACCTCTTTTCTCTTTTTTCCACAATTACTATATCATGATTTACCCGAAATAAAAATAAGAAAGTTGCAATTTGTCGAATAAGTGTTAATAATTTCTTTAAATGAAATTTTCTTTCTTTAACCTATAAAAAAAACTTTGCACCCTCCATTTCTCACATGTTGAAAAAGTTAGGAACAAAGTTGTTATACACCTTGTATTGACACTTTTTCCTCATAGTCTAGCAGATTTATGGTTGCTAGGTAGAAACTTATGGACCTTATTACCAAGATTATATGAGGTTTATTTTGATTTCGAAGTAATCGTACCACTTGATAGGATAACTGTCAATACAATCCAAGAAAAAATCGAACGTTGAAATTCAAAAACATCCTACCATTCGTATTCTCATTGAAATTCACAAACGGTAAGCGTTATCATTTTTAATCATTAAAGAAACCGACTAGAATCTTTCCTAATCGGTTTCTTTATCCCGCTATTTGCGGGCAGTAATACTCCCACCTCAAAATCAGCGAAAGCGTTGTCCAGGTCTGAACGTGCTTTCAAAGAAGTTGTGCGGGAGGTAAACTGCTGGCATGCGCCCGATCGGTGAGGGCTAATAATCAGTGGGAATGAAAAAACACTGATTAAAGTTTCACTTTATCACGAACTTTTCTCTTGAATATCCTTTATAAGCACTTCACGAGGCTTACTTCCTTCATACGGGCCAACAACACCATTCATCTCCATTGCATCGATTAACCTGGCTGCACGCGTATATCCAATACGAAACCTGCGCTGTAACATAGAGACTGATGCAGTTTGCATGTCTACAACGAGCTGCACCGCTTCATCATATAAATTATCCTCTACCGCTTGCACTGTTTCTTGTACATCTTGCGGAATCATATCCTCTTGATATTGCGCTTTTTGCTGCGCAACAACATACTCGACTACTTTCTCTACTTCATCATCTGATAAGAATGCACCTTGTACGCGAACTGGCTTAGAAGCACCAATTGGTACAAACAGCATATCACCTCGTCCTAATAATTTCTCTGCTCCCCCTGTATCAAGAATCGTTCTTGAATCAGTTTGAGAGGAAACCGCAAAAGCTATTCGCGATGGAATATTCGCTTTAATAACACCGGTAATAACATCTACAGATGGTCGCTGCGTTGCAATAATTAAATGAATACCAGCTGCACGTGCCATTTGTGCCAGACGCATAATCGCATCCTCTACATCAGAAGAAGCAACCATCATTAAATCTGCTAACTCGTCCACAATAACAACAATATACGGAAGTTCTGGTTGCTTCGCTTCGGATTGTTCATTATGTTGTTTAATGTATTCATTATACCCTTCAATATTCCGTGTTCCACTATGCGCAAACAATTCATAACGTCGTTCCATTTCATTGACAACCTTTTTTAATGCCTGTGACGCCTTTTTCGGGTCTGTCACAACAGGTGTTAATAAATGCGGAACACCATTGTATACATTTAATTCGACCATTTTGGGGTCAATCATCATGAGTTTCACTTCATGCGGTTTAGCGCGCATTAATATACTTGTAATAATTCCGTTTATACATACACTCTTTCCGCTACCAGTTGCCCCTGCTACAAGTAAATGGGGCATTTTATTTAGACGTGCTAAGACAGCTTCACCTGTAATATCGCGTCCAAGTCCAATTAATAACTTTTCTTCTGGATGATTATTTGCTTTCGAATCCAACACTTCTCTTAACGTAACCACTGCAACTTCTGAATTTGGCACTTCAATACCAACAGCTGATTTCCCTGGGATTGGTGCTTCAATTCGAATATCTTTCGCCGCTAAAGCTAGTGCTAAATCATCACTTAAACTAACAATTTTACTAACTTTAACCCCCATATCAGGATACACTTCATATTTTGTAACTGCTGGTCCTCTATGGACCTTTGTTACTTTCGCTTTCACACCGAAGCTTTGGAATGTTCGTTCCAATTTACGAGCATTTTCATAAATCGTTTCATTCTCATTTGTCACTTGCTTATTGTTCGGGAACTTTAATAGCTCTAAAGACGGCAACTTATAATCTTTATTTTCAACATCGGAAAAATGCATTGGCGGCGCTGTCGTCTCTCCGGCAAGTGATTCAACAATTTTTTCACCTTTTTTCCGCTTTTGCTTTTCTTCTTGCATAGGCAAAGCTTCTTCTTGAATCGCTTCAGGAATAAGGGATTCTTCACTTATTGGATCCGGCGTTGTATAGTTTTCAGTAAAATTCGATATAATCGGCGGCGCTATATCAACCTCTTCTGTACATTCTACTAACTCTGGTGCTTCTGACACATGACGCTCACTCCGCGTACGAGCAGTCTTTTTCTTTTCAGTTTTCTCGGCAGTTCGTTTTGATTGCCAATCTTTATAATCACCTTGCATCACTTGAAATTGCCGTCTCAGTATTCTTCCAATTGGTGCTAGTACTTCTCCTATATGTTTATTTGTAATACATAATACACCAAGTAAAATGAGAATCATTCCGATTATGTATGCGCCAACTTCATCAAATAAAAAATAACATGTCGCAAACATAATAGCCCCAACCATTCCCCCGCCTAAATGGACCGAGTCGACTCCTTTTTTCATTTCATGAAAGAACAAATCTTTTGTCGTTACAATAACAGATGTACTTTGTACTGCTCCATCTTTTGTTAAAAGGCTGACTAATGTAATATGACTAAACATCAATATAGCTAATACGATTAAATATAGACCAATCAATCGTTTGTTTAATAAATCCGGCCACTCTCGTTTTATAACAAACGCTACAGAAAGTGCAATAACCCCAAGTACTCCAAGTATGTACCATTCTCCAAAGAAAAAGCGAAAAAATAGCACGAATGCTTTTCCGACAACACCTAGTTGCATAATTGTAATGATAGAGAGCGCAAAAAGAGTCAAACCGACGATTTCGTAGTACAAAGTTGGCTTTATAGTACGTCTTGCTTTTGTTTTCGTCCCTATTTGCTTTTGTTTTGCCATTTCTTCACCTCAAATTCTCATTCAAAAATATAGCTTTCATAGAATCAGTATAGTCCCATTCAAAGAGGATTTTACAGGATAAACGCAAGAAAGCAGCCTGTACACACGGCTGCTTCACCCTCTTGTTTTTTATATTATACCATAGCTCATAAACAAAATCCTTCTTTTATGAAAAGGATATTTTCTGCCCAGGTTCATATTGTAAAAAATGCTCTGGATTTGTACTTAACACACGTATAACAGAATAGTTATTTTCATTCCCCATTTCCACAACCATATCAATACCATCTACATGTATAATTTTCTGCTTCGCAAATTCTGCATGATCTATTGGATACACGAGTTGCTCTGGCATAATCGTATATAAAATCATTGTAACAACGCCTTATCTTTTTTAGTTGATGTTTTCGCCTCAATTAATTCATTTAACTTTTTGATTGCTTGACCAATCCCTCCGACATCATCAATTAAACCATATTTCACCGCATCCATACCTACAACATTTGTACCAATATCTCGCGTTAAATTCCCTTTTGCAAACATTAACTCCTTAAAACGATCTTCTGTTACTTTGGAATTCTTTGTTACAAAACGAATGACACGCTCTTGCATTTTATCTAAATACTCAAATGTTTGCGGAACACCTATTACAAGACCTGTAAGACGAATAGGGTGGATTGTCATTGTTGCTGTTTCTGCAATGAATGAATAATCTGTTGATACCGCAATCGGCACACCAATAGAATGACCTCCGCCAAGAACAATTGATACAGTCGGTTTCGAAAGAGAAGCAATCATTTCAGAAATCGCAAGCCCAGCTTCTACATCCCCTCCAACTGTATTTAACAAAATTAATAACCCTTCAATTTTAGGATTTTGTTCAATTGCTACAATTTGCGGAATAACATGCTCATATTTCGTCGTTTTATTTTGTGGTGGCAATTGCACATGGCCTTCAATTTGCCCTACAATCGTTAAACAATGAATACGTGATTCATTTAATTGCGGGACATTCGTCTGGCCAAGCTGCTGAATTTTCTCTAATACAGAAGCTTCTTTCGTCTCTTCTTTTGTCACAGGCTCTTTCTCTTCATTTTTCATTTTATCACGCTCTATCATGTCGTATCCCCTTTCTCACGTATATAACTATTATTTCTTAAGTTATAAATTTCATTCGACAGAGGATAAAAGAAAAAGCTACCTATAAACAGGCAGCCATCTCTTATACTTCCATAATAATTGGTAAAATCATCGGTTTTCTCTTCGTTTTTTCAAATAAAAATTGTCCAAGTAGCTCACGAATATTTTGTTTTAACGTTGACCATTCAATTGAATACTCTTTAATAGATTGTTCTACAATTGTACGGACGATATCCGTTGATTTTTCAATCAACGCTTCAGATTCACGAACATAAACAAAGCCTCGCGAAATTATTTCTGGTCCAGAAATAATTTTTTTCTCATCTTTTCCAAGTGTCACAACAACGACTAAAATACCGTCTTGTGATAACATTTTTCGATCACGTAATACGATATTCCCAACATCACCAACGCCTAATCCATCAATCAATACATTTCCAGCCGGAACCTTCCCTGCTGGTTTCGCTTCACCATCTGTAAAGGAGATTACTTCACCTTTTTCTGTGATAAAAATACGATCTGATTGAATTCCAACATCTTGAGCTAAGCGGGCATGTGCCTTTTGCATACGAAATTCACCATGTACAGGCAAGAAATATTTCGGTTTCATTAAATTTAACATTAACTTCAATTCTTCTTGACTACCGTGCCCCGAAACATGAACTTTCTTTTCTCCATAATATACTACATCCGCACCTGCTCTAAATAGTAAATCAATTGTTCTTGAGACAGATGTTTCATTCCCTGGAATTGGGGATGCTGCAATAATGACTGTATCACCTTTACGAATTGAAATTTGTTTATGAGCTTGTCTAGCCATTCTAGAAAGGGCAGCCATTGGCTCACCTTGACTTCCAGTCGTTAAAATTGTCACCTTTTTCTCAGGATAATTATCAACATCCTGTAGTGAAATTAACATACCGTCTGGAATATTTAAATAACCTAAATTATATGCAATATCAACTACCTTTACCATACTTCGTCCAACTACCGCTACCTTACGACCAGTTTCATAAGCTGCATCAAAAACTTGTTGAATACGATGAACATTAGACGCAAATGAGGCTACAATAATACGACCTTCTGAGTTATAAAATACTTTGGAAATCTCTATACCAACTTCTCTCTCAGATCCTGTATAGCCAGGTCGCTCTGCATTAGTACTATCAGATAATAAGCAAAGCACACCTTCATTGCCGATTTGTGCCATTTTTCCAATATCTGCACCATTATTCCCAATAGGAGTTTGATCAAATTTAAAATCACCAGTATATACAATTGCCCCTTGTGAAGTATGGAAACAAACACCCACTGCGTCTGGAATACTGTGAGTTGTATTAAAGAAGGAAACCGTTGTTGTATCGAATTCTACAGTAGCATTAGAATCAATTGTTCTTAAATCAACACGGCCTAACATACCCGCTTCTCCTAATTTTTCTTTCACAAGACCGTGCGTCAGCTTCGTTCCATAAACTGGAATATCTAATTTCCTTAACACATAAACAATACCACCAATATGATCTTCATGACCATGTGTTAAAAATAGTCCTTTTACGCGCTCTTTATTTTCCACTAAATATGTGATATCTGGTATAACAATATCTATTCCAAACATCTCTTCTTCTGGAAACATAAGTCCTGCATCCACAATAAAAATTTCAGAATCAATTTCCACGCAGTACATATTCTTTCCAATTTCGCCCACTCCGCCGAGAGCGAATACTTTTACAGTATCTATCTCTTTCTTCTTCATGTTGTTGCCTGGTTTAAAAATAGTATAAAAACTGATCCCACTAACATTGTAGAGAAACCAGGGGAAACTCCACCATCATTTTTCAACATCTAAAACGAAGGTCTTATCACGTTTTTTGTTTTTAAACCAGGTCCCACCTCTCTTTCATTATATAGATCAAATGTTTTATGTAATTTCATACAAAATCCGATAACCCGTAAAGTTTTTCCATTTTTGCTAAGCATACCCGTACTAAGCTACTTAGCCATATTATAACTGATATAAGAAATAGAACACAAGTTAAATTATAAGAAAGCAAAGAGAAGAATATGTATAAGAGGATAAACTGGATTTATTTCACTACTACATGTAAGAAGCAAAGTGAGACATCTAGCAGTTGTAATTTTCTTCATCCCTATCTATATATGCAAGTTAAAATAACGCCATAAAACTCCTTTCCTTTTAGGTGAGCGAGGGCATCTAGCCATGCATAGAAAGCGATCAGGGCCTATTTCTGCCACATGCAAGGTTTAAAACAAAAGGAGAAAGTTAGTAGGGGCATGTTGTATTCTGCATAGCAGTAATTTAAAAAGAAAAACCAAGACGACTGTTTAGCCAACTAGACTAGGAGGTAGAGCTAGACAAAGATGTCAAAATACAAATGAATTCATATAGATTCTTCCCTTTTCTCTAATCCTTAATGTGTGGGACTTACTACCTGCAAATAGCGGGATAAAATACAAAAAGTGGCTTAGCACATATCACTAAGCCACTTGCTTATTAGCGAGGAATAGATTGGATAACTTCAAGTAATTGCGTTCTTTCTGCCTCGGTTAATGGTAGAAGAGGTAAACGAACAGAACCAACATCTAATCCTACGAATTGCAATGCCGTCTTCACAGGAGTTGGACTCGGTGCCATAAATAATGCATTTGTCACTCTAACTAACATTTGATGAAGCTTTTGTGCTGTTTTCATATCACCAGTTCGGAATGCTGCAATCATGTCTTGCATTTCATTACCAATAATATGAGAAGCAACAGAGACAATCCCTTTTGCGCCAATTGCCATCGCTGGCAATGTTAATCCATCATCACCACTGTATACAGCAAAATCATCATCAGTTTTTTCAATGATTTCTGTCATCGTTAATACGTCGCCGCCCGCATCCTTGATTGCAACAATGTTTGGAATTTGCGATAAACGAACAACTGTATCAACCGAAATCTGAACAATAGATCGACCTGGAACGTTGTATAACATGATCGGAAGTTTTGTATTTTCAGCAATTGTTTTAAAGTGCTGATACATTCCTTCTTGACTTGGTTTATTATAATATGGTGCAACTAACATAATCGCATCTACGCCTACTTCTTCCGCTTTTTTCGTAAGCTCCACAGAAGCATGCGTATTATTGCTGCCAGTTCCAGCTATGACAGGCACCCTGCTATCGACAACAGATACAACATGACGATATAACGCTACCTTTTCTTCAGATGTTAATGTAGGAGATTCACCTGTTGTTCCTCCTACAACAATTGACGTTGTCCCGTTATCAATCAAATAGTTTACCAATTTTGTTGTCTTTGCAAAATCGATGTTTCCATTTTTATCAAACGGTGTGACCATCGCTGTTGCAATTGTCCCAAAATCTCTCATGGTCTCACTCCTTATAATTCCAGTTGCTTTTCTTTTGAAAGCTCAAATGCACGATGAAGTGCATTTACAGCATCTACAAGTTTCTCTTCTTTCACAAGTACCCATATTGTTGTATGACTATCTGCTGATTGCAATATTTGAACGCCATTTTCAGCTAATGCCGTCACAATTTTCGCTGTAACACCTGGAACACCTGCGATACCTGCTCCAACAATAGATACTTTTGCACAGTGCTCCGTTACAATTGGATCATAACCAAGTTTATGAAGCACTTCAACCGCTCGATATGCAACATCATCACTCACTGTGTATGCTACACCCGTAGGAGAAATATTGATCAAATCTACGCTAATCTTTTCTTTAGCCATTTCTTTGAACACTTCTGTTTGTAAATCGTATGCTCCGTCCTTGGCCAACACTTTAATTTGCGTGACACTTGAAGAATGAGCAATACCAGTTACAGGACGCTCTTGTACGTCGCGTGCACCATCATATGCTGCAATTAAAGTTCCTTCGCTATCAGAATACGTAGAACGTACACGCAATGGTACTTTCGCATGCATCGCAATTTCAATCGCACGCGGATGAACAACCTTTGCACCTTGATATGCCATATTACAAATTTCATTGTATGTTACATTTTCAAGATGACGCGCATCTTTTACAATACGAGGATCGGCTGTCATCACACCTTCTACATCTGTAAAGATATCGATATATTTGGCATGAAGCGCAACACCTAATGCTGACGCTGATGTATCACTTCCACCGCGCCCAAGTGTTGTCGTATCGCCTTCTTTAGTTTGTCCTTGAAATCCTGTTACGACAATTACATCTACTTTTTCTAACTCTTTTCGAATACGTTCACAGTTCATTTCAATGATTTTAGCGTTTGTAAAATCATCATTTGTAATAAAACCAGCTTGCGCACCATTGAATGCTGCCGCTTTAATTTCATTTTCATTTAACATATTTGAAAACACAATTGCCGAAATTAACTCACCACAAGATAACAATAAATCTTGTTCACGTTTTGAAATAAATGATTGTTTTTCATTTACAAGGCCTAATAATGTATCAGTCGCATATGGCTCACCTTTGCGCCCCATCGCAGATACAACAACTACAATTTTATAGCCCTCTTTTAACGATTTTTTGATGTGGTGAAGGGCATGTTTCCGACCATTTTCATCACGTACAGATGTACCACCAAATTTTTGGACAATAATTTTCATTTTCGCACCTTCTTTTAGCCGTTTACACTAATTGTAATTTCACTAATCGTTCTGCAATTTGAACAGAGTTCCATGCAGCACCTTTTAATAAGTTATCAGATACGACCCAAAGATGGAATCCTTTATCATTGTTTAAATCTTTACGGATACGCCCAACGAATACTTCGTTTTTACCAACTGCAGTTGCTGGCATTGGGTATACTTGTTCTGCTGGATTATCTTGCAGAACAATTCCTTCTGCATTCGTTAGCAGATTACGCACATCTTCTACTGTTACACCTTCTTTTTCCACTTCAATGTAAACAGATTCAGAGTGACCAGATACAACTGGCAAGCGTACGCATGTAGCAGCTACTTCAAGATCTGGCATATGCATAATTTTCTTTGTTTCATTAATCATTTTCAT
Source organism: Bacillus sp. 491mf (assembly GCF_900112415.1). Taxonomy (GTDB): domain Bacteria; phylum Bacillota; class Bacilli; order Bacillales; family Bacillaceae_G; genus Bacillus_A. Next base: position 338,411 of record NZ_FOLV01000001.1, on the reverse strand, counting down.
TTCTTCAAATGTAAAGCCATTATCTTCAAACTTATCAATTTGCGGAATCGCATTAAATGCAATTGGATAATGCTTTTCATCACCTTTTACTGGTAAAACATTTGCTTTTGCTTCTTCACCGTTTAAAATGGCTTGTGATTGTTCATGTAGCTCTTCAATCGCAGCCGCTCCTGCTCCTGATACAGCTTGATATGTGGAAACGATTACTCGTTTTAAACCAAAGTTTTGACGAACTGGTTCAAGAGCAACTACCATTTGAATGGTAGAACAGTTTGGATTTGCAATAATTCCATTATGCTCTAATAAATCTTTTTCGTTTACTTCTGGTACAACAAGCGGAACATTTTCTGTCATACGAAATGCACTCGTATTATCAACAACGATTGCACCGCGTTTTGCTGCTTCTGGTGCTAATTGTTTCGATACAGATCCACCCGCACTGAAGAGTGCGATATCCACTCCTTCAAAACTTTCAGGAGTAGCCTCTTGTACCGTTACTTCTTCTCCCTTAAATAAAAGCGTTTTACCTGCAGAACGTTTAGATGAAAGTAACGATAGCTTTTCTATTGGAAAATTACGTTTCTCTAAAGTATTTAACATTTGTTCACCAACTGCGCCGGTTGCTCCAACTACAGCGACATGAAAAGATTTTTTCTTTTCCATCACTATGCCCCTTTCTAGGTACCAATCCTTCTATACTTAGAATAAAAAGGAGTAACAAATACTCCTTCTCATTCTTAATAGAATTAATTTTATCATATTCTGCGATAAGAATGATGGTTTCATGAAAAAAATTGTCTGTTTTTTGATTGTTAATTCATATACTTGAATTTTTCTACAACTACAGGTTGGAGTTGTTTCCCTTCTAGCGATTCAACAATTGTATCTTGTAATAATTCCATACGCGCTACCATAGAGTTCGGTTTATTATGCGGTGCATCTTGCCCAAATGGCACAAAATATATATTTTTTGTTGCCATAAGGCGCATCAAGTTCACACCATTTAACCCAAGAGCATCGTTCGTTGAAACTGCTAATACAACAGGCTTACCATTTCGCAAGGTAGCTTTAGCAGCCATTAATACAGGTGAATCTGTCATTGCATTCGCAAATTTACTCATCGTATTTCCTGTTAATGGTGCTATAACCATACAATCCAATGGAATTTTCGGACCTAGTGGTTCTGCCCCCACAATAGAATCAATTACTTTATAACCAGTTATCGATTCTATCTTCTCAATCCACTCTGCACCTTCACCAAATCTTGTGTTTGTCGTTTGTAATGTATATGATACAACAGGACGTACTTCCGCTCCATCCGCAACAAGTTTTTCTAAGTGTGGCATAACTTCTGCATACGTACAATGTGAGCCTGTTAATCCAAAGCCAATTCGTTTACCTTTCACACTCATTTTTTATTCTCCTTTCTTACGTCTACATCTGCTATTAATAAATTAGAAAGGACATTTGCGAGAATTTGTCCGGCTGTTTTCGGTGCAACAATCCCTGGAAGTCCAGGCGCTAACAAAGCCTTAATTCCTCGTTTTTCTGCATAGCGGAAGTCTGTCCCTCCAGGTTTAGAGGCTAAATCGATAATTAATGTATGAGCAGGCATTTTTGAAATTGCGCTTGCCGTTACAACAAGATGAGGGATTGTATTAATAACAATGTCAACATCGTGTACTTCTCGCTCTATATCTCGCATTTGAAATGGCGTGAATGTCATCTCAGTAATACGAGCAATATGTTCAGAACGTCGTGCACCTACTTTCACTTTCGCTCCTAATGACTGAAATGTTCTTGCTACACTCATTCCAGTTCTCCCAAAACCTAATACCATTACCGTAGACCCATGAATTGTATAATCGGTATGTTGAATAACCATCATAATAGTCCCTTCAACAGTTGGTATTGAGTTATAAATCGCTACATCATCACGATCAAACAATTTGACAAGTTTTCGATTCGTTGAAGAAGCAATTGTATCTAAGTAAGTGTTACTTATTCCTGAATATATCGTAAAATGGGCTGGTGTGTTTTCAATCTGTTCTTTTGTAATCATAACTTTTGCATTTGAAAAAATAGTATCAATCTTTCCATTCGCATCAGTTCCAGCTACCGGCAAAATAATGGCATCTAAAGTAGTAAAATCGAGATTTTGCATACTCTCTTTTGCTGATCCTGTAAATCCATGATCCAACTGATCAAAGCCTACTAATGAGAGTTTCGCATCAAGCTCAACTAGCTTACGAATGACTTCAAGCTGCCTTGCATCTCCTCCTATGACAGCGATATGAATATCAGTCAACATTCTTTTCTTCACCTTCTTTTTCTCTCATTATAAGAAAAGTGCCTACTTTTTCGTTTTCCTCCACATCATATGTAATGTACGAGTATAAGGTGATTGAAAACAACAAAGTAAGGATGATTTACACCTATAGGTTCTCATAATAAAAAAGATGACCGCAATGGTCATCTTTTAATTAGAATCTGAATAATTAACAAGATCAAAAATGATCATATCTTGCCCCACTTTTTTAATTCTACTCCACTCCACCTTGACTTCTTGTTGCCCTCGTTTAAATCCTCCCCATTTTCCAACTGGAATAATGAGCGCTTGAATCTTCCCATCTTTCTCATCAATCTCAAGATCGGCGTGCCCTAATACTCCCATTCGTTCCGCACGCTGTAAATCCACAATTTCTTTTCCACTTAGTTCACTTAATCGCATTCCATCCCCTCCTTATATATCATTTGGAATAGAAGATTTCTTTTATATTAAGTACCTATTCTAAACTTCAAAAAAAAATGCCTATATATAAGTTAAAAAAACGGCATAGAAACGGTCAGGTCCTTATCCTACCACATGCATGGTTTACAACAAGCAAAAACAAGGAACAGTTATGTTGCACTCTGCATAATACCAATTTATATACATAAATATTAAACCGAATATATAAATACAAATAAAAAACCGTTTCCTTAATAAGAAACGGTTTTTTATTTGTATTTATTTTTGACTTATCCCTTTTGGAAGCTCACCATTTGGGCTAATCAATGCTGCAGAAAACTCATCTGTAAACATATTACGAATTAATGTGTCTACATCTGTTTTTGTAACACTGTTTACACTTTCAATAATTTCATCTAAAGAGCGATGTTTTTTTAGAAGTAATTCATTTTTACCATTGCGGCTCATTCGACTATTTGTACTTTCTAAACTTAACATAAGATTTCCTTTTAGTTGCTCTTTACTATTAAGTAATTCTTTTTCTGTAATACCTGTATTTTTTAATGTATCAAGTGTTTGCTGAATTGTTTCGTACAACATATCGAGTTGTTGACTGCCCGTTCCTCCGTAAATTGTTAACATACCTGTATCTTCATAAGAAGAATGATAAGAAAATACAGAATATGCTAACCCGCGTTGCTCACGCACTTCTTGGAACAAACGACTACTCATACTGCCACCTAGAATATTATTCAATACAATCAGATTATAAACACTTTCATCACCCATCTGTAATCCTTTAAACCCTAGACATAAATGAGCTTGTTCTGTTTCTTTTTTGCGTGCTACTTTATTTGGATGGAAAATAGGATTATGTACTTGTTCACGATTTGTCGTTCCTTCATAACTTCCAAAATATTGTTCAACGTTTTGAACGAATGACTCATCAATGTTGCCAGCAATAGAGATAACGACATTTTCTGGCGTATAATGATCCTTCATATATTCACGAAGTGTATCACCAGTAAACGTTTCAAGCGTTTGTTCTGTTCCTAAAATAGGATATGCCAGCGGGTGCGTCTCATACGTCGCTTTCGTTAACATATCATGGACAATATCATCTGGCGTATCTTCATACATTTTAATTTCTTCAAACACAACATTTTTTTCTTTTTTCAATTCTTCTTCTACAAACGTTGAATTAAAGAACATATCCGCTAAAATATCAAGTGCATATTTCGCATGTTCATCTAACACTTTCGCATAGTAACATGTATATTCCTTTGATGTAAACGCATTAACTTGCCCGCCAATGCTGTCGAAGGATTCAGCGATTTCTCTAGCACTACGTGTTTTCGTTCCTTTGAAAAACATATGTTCTAAAAAGTGAGAAATTCCATTATTCTTTTCATTTTCATTTCGTGATCCTGCATGAATCCATACTCCAATTGCAACAGAACGTACTGTTGGAATATGTTCCATTACGATTCTTACTCCATTTTTACACGTATATTTTTTGATCAAAAGCCTTCCTCCTATTAACAATTTCTCTGTTAAAAAATTCTATTATATAATCATAACAAGTTTAAAGAAGAATGTCATGCAAATGTGTTTATTCAATACGCTTTTCATCTACTAAAGCAGATACGTTCCCTACAGTATATCCTTTTTCTTTTAGTTTTGAAATCAATGTATCAAGTGATTCTGCCGAAGAAGAAGTTGGATGCATTAAAATAATGGCTCCGGGATGCACTTTACTTAATACTCTCTGAAGTAACACGTGCGGTTCTGGATGCTTCCAATCAATTGTATCCACTGTCCACATTATCGTCCCCATTTGCAATTTTGCAGCAGTATGAACAACATCGTCACGAAAACTGCCACTTGGAGGTGCAAACCAACGCACTTTTTGATTCGTTGCCGCTTCAATGACTTGATTCGTTTTTTGTAATTGTTCTTGAATTGCAGAAAGCGATAACGTTTTCATATCAGGATGCGTATATGAATGATTTCCCACTTCCTGGTTAGCATCCGCAATCATTTTTGCAAACCGTAAATTTTCTTTCACCCATCTTCCCTCTAGAAAAAAAGTTGCTTTCACATTGTGCTTTTGCAGTATTTCTAACATCTTTGAAAGATATTCATTTCCCCAAGCAACATTAATGGTAAGTGCAATCATTTTTTTACTTGGATTTCCTCTATAAATAGGAGCAGGCGATAAGTCTGTTAAATGTACTTTGGGCGATACTTCTCGATATACCAATTGTTTCTCATCAAAACGCCCCTGTTTCTTCATGTTATCATAGGAAGCTCGGATATCTACTTCTTTACCATTATACCCCGGCGTCGCTTTCCACACCTTATCAATACATGCATTTTGCGGTGGAATCGCATACACTTTTGCTTTTTCTTCAATCTCTTCATACAAGCTGTCTTTTGCATATGATATATGCGAAACATGCATTGCAAAGAAGCATAGTATAACTATAAGTAAAATAATGCGAATTTTCATTAAGCACCCTCCAATAAAGTAAAACTCCCATCAGTCAAGGATCTTCCGTCCGCCGACTAATAGTTAGTCAGATTTCCCTTCTTTTCTTTTCATGTACACCTCGTCAAACGAAAGTAATAACAGTTTCTTTTCTTTTCATTTTTAATTTAAACGTTCTCATTAAAACTATACTCTGTTATATACAAAAAACCTTGAGATATATCCCAAGGTTTTTACATAATAAAAAAAGCTAAGGAAATTCCTTAGCTTTTTTGCTTATTCTTGTTCTTGTTCTTGTTCTTGTTCTTGTTCTTGTTTTGCTGCTTCTTTTTCCTGCTCTTCTTTAAGCAATACTTTTCGAGATAAGTTTACACGACCTTGTTTATCGATTTCGATAACTTTTACAGAAATCTCATCACCGATTTTCACAACATCTTCTACTTTCCCTACACGTTCAAGCGCTAATTCAGAAACATGAACAAGGCCGTCTTTACCACTGAATAATTCAACGAAAGCACCAAATTTTTCAATTCGTTTTACTTTCCCTAAGTAAATTTCACCTACTTGCACTTCACGAACGATATCTTCGATAATTTTCTTCGCTTTTTCGTTCATCTCTTGATCAATAGATGAAATAAAGACTGTACCATCTTGTTCAATATCAATTTTCACGCCTGTTTCTTCAATAATCTTGTTAATTTGCTTTCCGCTTGGCCCAATAACATCACGGATTTTGTCCGGATTAATTGTCATTGTAACAATCTTTGGAGCATATTGAGATAACTCTTTACGAGGCTCAGCAATAACAGATAACATATGTTCTAAGATGTGCATGCGACCAAGCTTAGCTTGTTGCAATGCCTCTTCTAAAATTTCACGAGATAAACCTTCAATTTTAATATCCATTTGAAGTGCTGTTACACCTTTAGCTGTACCAGCTACTTTAAAGTCCATATCGCCTAAGTGATCTTCCATACCTTGAATATCTGTTAAAATTGTATAGTGTTCACCTGACTTTACAAGTCCCATTGCAATACCAGCAACTGGTGCTTTCAGCGGAACGCCTGCATCCATCATCGCTAAAGTACTACCACAAATACTTGCTTGAGAAGTAGAACCATTTGATTCTAATACTTCTGATACAAGACGAACTGTATATGGGAAATCTTTTTCAGATGGGATAACAGGTTCAAGAGCACGTTCACCTAACGCACCGTGACCAATTTCACGACGACCTGGTCCACGCATTGGTCTTGTTTCACCAACACTAAAGGACGGGAAATTATAATGATGCATGAATCGTTTAGACTCTTCTACACCAAGACCGTCTAAAATTTGCACATCACCTAATGCTCCTAATGTACAAATACTTAATGCTTGTGTTTGTCCACGTGTAAACAAACCAGAACCATGCGTACGAGATAAAATCCCTACCTCTGATGCTAAAGGACGAATTTCATCACCTTTACGTCCATCTGGGCGGATTTTTTCAACTGTAATAAGACGACGTACTTCTTCTTTTACAATTTTATATAAAATCTCATTTACTTGTCCTAATGTTTCAGCATCAGCTTCTTGCGCCTCATAATGCGCTATAACACGCTTTTTCACTGCATTAATTGCATCTTCACGCGCGTGTTTTTCGTGCACTTGAATCGCTGAATGCATATCTTGCTCTGCCATTTCACGTACAACTTGATTAAGATCAGCATCCACTTCATAAAGTTGTACTTCTGTTTTATCTTTACCTACAGCCTGTACAATCTCTTCTTGGAATGCAATCAAACGTTTAATTTCTTCATGACCAAACATAATCGCTTCTAACATCGTTTCTTCAGGCACTTGATCTGCACCAGCTTCTACCATGTTAATCGCATCTTTTGTTCCGGCAACAACAAGGTGAATATCACTCTTCTCTTGTTGTTCAACTGTTGGATTAATAATAAATTCGCCGTCAATACGACCAACTGTCGCACCAGCAATCGGACCTTCAAATGGAATATCTGAAATCGATAATGCTAATGAAGAACCTAGCATAGCCGCCATTTCTGAAGAACAATCTTGATCAACACTCATTACAATGCTGACAACTTGTACTTCATTACGGAAACCTTCAGCAAAAAGAGGGCGAATTGGACGATCAATTAAACGACTCGCTAAAATCGCTTTCTCACTTGGACGACCTTCACGTTTAATAAAGCCACCTGGAATTTTTCCTACTGCATATAAACGCTCTTCATAGTTTACTGTTAGTGGGAAGAAATCTACATTTTTTGCCTCTTTTGATGCAGTTGCTGTAGATAGAACCGCTGTATCGCCATATCTTACTAAAACTGCTCCGTTTGCTTGTTTTGCAAGCTGACCTGCTTCAATTGTTAGCTGACGACCAGCCAAATCTATCGAGAAGACTTGCTTTTCCTGACTCATTTAAGTACCCCTCTCAATTTAAAATATTCAATTCTTCTATGTAAATGAATAATATATCACAATATTCTTCCTCTAGTATTACCGAAAATACAGTAAGCTATCAAGAGTAGAAGATATATTTTTACCTAACAAAAAAGCGGGAATATTCCCGCTTCTTTGACTATCGACGTAATCCAAGCTTTGTGATTAACTCACGGTAGCGAGTGATGTCTTTGTTACGAAGGTAAGTAAGTAAGTTACGACGTTTACCAACCATCTTTAAAAGACCGCGACGTGAATGATGATCTTTCTTGTGAGTACGTAAGTGCTCATTTAGAGTGTTAATTTGCTCTGTTAGGACAGCAACTTGAACCTCTGGAGAACCAGTATCAGTCTCATGAGTTCTAAATTGTGCAATGATTTCATTTTTACGCTCTTGTGTTAAAGCCATCCTATTTCACCTCCTAAGTATTATATCCCCAATTACCTAGCACACGTCGGTGAGTCGTAATGCCAAGCAAAGGTTATTGTAAAGTACATAAGATAGAATACTACTTTTCATTAGAAAAAGCAAGTATATTATTTGCACGGCTAAAATAATCTTCTGCCGTTCTTTTATCTTTTGCAATTTGTGCAACTAACTCATCTATTCCGTTAAACTTTTTTTCTTCACGAATGCGGATGTGCCACTCTACAACAACAGACTCATCATATATATCGCGCTGAAATTCAAATAGATGCACTTCAATAGAAAGCTGCTTTTCATTTTCCTTAAAAGTAGGTTTATATCCGATATTACATACACCTTCATGCCACTCATCATTTACGTTCATTCTAACAGCATACACACCAACAGGCGGCAAAAGATATTCATCACTTAAAGCCACATTAGCTGTTGGAAAGCCAATTTGGCGTCCTCGTTTATCTCCGTGAACAACTATGCCTTCAACTGTATATGGTCTTCCTAAAATAGCTGGGATTCGTTCCATTTCTCCATTACGAATATGCTTTCGTAATAATGTGGAACTTACTTTTTCTTCTTGAAATTCTACTTTTTCAATCACGGTTTGTGTAAACTCCCCTCTTGCATGAAATGGTAAAGTTTCCATCGTCCCTTTTCCTAGACGTCCGTATGAATAGTCAAAACCTGCTACTACATGCTTTACATTTAGCCCAATAATATATTCATCTACAAACTGTTGTGGCAGTAATCCAGCAAATGATTCATCGAATTTCACCACATACAACATATCAATCCCTAAATCTGCAATTACTTTTTCTTTAATAGATAACGGTGTAATATACTCCACATGCGCTTCTTTTTTCCCTAACACAACAGATGGGTGTGGATGAAACGTTATGACAGCACTTTTATATCCTCTTTCATCCGCTATTTTTTTTGCTGTTCGAATCACACGCTGATGCCCTAAATGAATGCCATCAAAAAATCCTAATGCCATTACAGTAGGTGGTAGTTCTATTTTATTTTGTTCGTGTGGATGAGTTAAATGAATAAGTTTCACGCTTGAATTCACCTTTTTCTGTAATAATCCTTCCAATTATCCATTATAGCTGTAATTCTTGATTATTCACAAGTACTTTCATCGGTTTCAACATATCTTGATGCTTTGGATGATGTTCATAAATTGCTAAACAACGCTCATTTTTATCAAAAATTGTGATGTATGGTGCTGTTATTTGTTCTTTATTCGGTAAAAACATACCATTCTTCACTTTTTCTGCTTGTTCCTCACTAACAATTATTTTTGGAAACTTACATAAAGCTTCATCAATTGAAATGAAGATAGATTCCACTGTTCCATTTTGCATGTTTTGCTCAATTTCTTCAAATGATATACAATCTTCTAATTTAAACTCTCCTGATGCTGTTCTTACAAGATCGGACATATGCGCTGGAAACCCAAGCTTTTCCCCAATCATAACTGCTAATGTTCTTACGTATGTTCCTTTACTACAAGTCACACGGAAACGGAAGGAAATTGTCTTCCCTTCAAATAATTCACAATTATCAAGTAAAGTAAATTCATGAATCGTAATTGTACGAACAGGACGCTCTACTTCTTTTCCCGCCCTCGCATATTCGTATAGCTTCTTTCCATTTACTTTTACAGCTGAGTACATCGGTGGTACTTGTTCAATTGTTCCTGTTAAGCCTGCTAATACGGTTTCTACTTCTTCACGCCTAATAACACGATTGACATCTTGCTTTGCAACCACTTCACCTGAAGCATCTTCTGTAGTCGTCGAAAATCCTAGTGTAACTTCGCCTTCGTACGTTTTTGTTTCACTCGTCAAAAATTGTGCAATTTTCGTGGCACGCCCTACGCAAATTGGTAATACTCCTGTCACATCCGGATCTAAAGTTCCTGTATGCCCTATACGTTTCTCCCTTAATATTTTTCTTAATTTAAATACACAATCATGTGATGTCATGCCTTTTGGTTTATGTAATAGTACTACACCTTCCATATATTCACCTCATCGTTATTCTTTTTGTATGTCAAACTTACTCTAGATTGAAAAAATGGATAGACAAATGTCTATCCATTATTCTTCACGTTTACCGTCTTTATTAATTTCATGTAAAAGTGTATCAATTCGATGACCGTATCCAATCGATTCATCAAATTCAAAGGAAATTTCAGGTGTTTTACGAAGACGAATACGTTGTCCAATTTCGGAACGAATAAAGCCTTTTGCCTTCGCTAAACCTTTTAATGTATTTTCTTTCTGTTCTTCGTCTCCTAAAACAGAAATATATACTTTGGCAATCTGTAAATCCCCACTTACTTGCACATCTGTTACCGTCACAAAACCGATACGTGGATCTTTAATCTTGCGACTAATAATTTCGCCTAATTCTTTCTTCATTTGCTCGCCCACGCGATTTGCACGTAGCTTCATAACTAATCACCTCATTCAATACCATTCCAATTGTGTTATCGTACGTTCAATTTCAGGAAATGAATCAATGTAGGCAAGTACACGATCCATTTCTTTTTCGCAGACAACACGATTTGAGGATACGGAAACAATCGCAATTTCTGTACGTTGCCATACATCTTGATGCCCAACTTCTGAAACAGATACATTGTAACGCTGTTTTACACGAGTTAAAACACGCTGTAAAATTGCTCGTTTCTCTTTTAAAGAATGCACATCATAGATTATACATTCGAATGAGAGTGAAGCGATAATCATCGCTTCACTTCTTCCATAATGTACGCCTCAATGATGTCCCCTTCTTTAAGATCATTATATCTTTCAATTGTAATACCACACTCATAGTTTTGGGCAACTTCTTTTACGTCGTCTTTGAAACGTTTTAACGTATCAAGTTGGCCTTCGAAAATAACTACGCCGTCACGAATGATACGCACGCCGCTATCACGTGTAATTTTACCATCTGTTACGTAACAGCCTGCAATTGTTCCAACTTTCGTTACTTTGAACGTTTGACGAACTTCTGCTTGACCAATTACTTTTTCTACGAATTCAGGATCTAGCATACCTTGCATTGCTGCTTCGATCTCTTCAATTACTTTATAAATAATGCGGTGCAAACGAATATCAACGTTTTCTAATTCAGCTGTACGCTTCGCATTAACATCAGGACGTACGTTAAATCCGATTACAATTGCATTAGATGCAGAAGCTAAAATAATATCAGATTCTGTAATTGCACCTACGCCAGTATGGATGATTTTCACTTTTACGCCTTCAACATCAATTTTACGAAGTGATGCTGCCATTGCTTCCACAGAACCTTGTACGTCTGCTTTCACAATCAAGTTAATTTCTTTTACATCGCCTTCTTTAATTTGTTGGAATAAATCTTCAAGGCTTAATTTAGATTTTTCACCGCGCTGTGCAAGCAATGCTTGTTGTGCACGTTCTTCACCGATTTGACGTGCTTTCTTCTCATCGGCAAATGCCATAAAGCGATCTCCCGCTTGTGGTACTTCATTTAAACCTGTAATTTCAACAGGAGTAGACGGACCTGCAACTTTTACACGACGACCAATATCATTTACCATCGCACGAACACGGCCGAATGATGTACCAACAACGATTGGATCTCCTACTCGAAGTGTACCGTTTTGAACAAGTAACGTCGCAATTGTTCCTTTACCTTTATCAAGCTGTGCTTCGATTACTGTACCAGTTGCATAGCGATTTGGATTTGCCTTATATTCTTCTACTTCACTTACAAGAAGAATCATTTCTAACAAGTTGTCAATTCCTTCACCTTTAATAGCTGAGATTGGTACGAAGATTGTATCGCCGCCCCAAGCTTCTGGAACTAACTCATATTCAGTTAACTCTTGCATTACACGGTCCGGATTTGCAGCTGGTTTATCCATTTTATTTACAGCAACAATAATTGGTACTCCAGCTGCTTTCGCGTGGTTAATCGCTTCAACTGTTTGTGGCATAACACCGTCATCAGCTGCTACAACTAGAATTGTAATATCCGTAACTTGCGCACCGCGTGCACGCATTGTTGTAAACGCTGCGTGACCTGGTGTATCTAGGAACGTAATTTTTTTGTCGTTTACTTCAACTTGGTATGCACCAATATGCTGCGTAATTCCGCCTGCTTCACCAGCAGTTACTTTTGAATTACGAATAGAGTCAAGTAATGTTGTTTTACCATGGTCAACGTGTCCCATAATTGTAACGACAGCCGGACGTTCTTTTAAGTTTTCTTCATCGTCTTGCTCGTCTATAAACGTCTCGAATTCTGTTTCACTAACAATTACTTCTTCTTCTACTTCAATACCATAATCACTAGCAATTAACTCAATTGTATCTTTATCTAAATCTTGGTTAATTGTTGCCATGATTCCAAGCATAAAGAGCTTTTTAATAATTTCAGACGGCTCTTTGCTTAATTTTTTTGCAAGTTCAGCTACTGTAAGCGTGCCAGAGAAAGTGATTCTGTCTGGTGTTTCTACTACTTGCGTTTGTTGTCTTCCAGCAAAGTTTTCTTGACGTTTGTCTTGATTTCCTTTGCCTTTTTTCTTATTCTTATTGCTGTTCTTTTTACTGCGAACAACTTTTTCTTCTACTTCAAACTCATCTGCAACAGAAGGTTTTTCTGCTCCGTCATTATATTGATTATCTAACTTGTTTACTACTTCATCATCTAACATCGCCATATGATTAGAAACCTCTATATTCATTTCTTTTAGTTTTGTAATAATATCCTTACTTGAGATATTGTGTTTTTTTGCATATTCATATACTCGAATTTTACTCATACCTTCACCCCCGGTAAGTTGTATCGAGCATGCTAAGCAGCTTTTTAGCAAAGCCGTCATCTAACACCGCTACAACGACTCGTTCTTCTCTCCCAATCGCATGCCCTAATTCTTGTCGATTTTCGACTTTTCTCATTGGTACGTTGTAGAACGTTGTTTTGTCCGTAATGCGCTTTGTTGTATTTGCTGACGCATCTTCAGAAAGCAATACGAGCTTTGCTTTACCACCTCGGACTTCTTTTAAAACAAGCTCTTCACCCGATATAATCTTTCGGGCCCGATTAGCCAGCCCTAAAAACGATTTCCAATTGGACACTTACTTCGACTCCTTCTCAACAAGCTCGATTAGCTCTTCATAAAGAGAGTCATCAATTTTCGCTTTTAGGTGATGTTCCAAAACATTTTTCTTTTTCGCTTGAGAAATACATTCTTTATCTTTTGATAAATATGCACCGCGTCCTGATTGTTTACCTGTTAAATCAATTGACACGACTCCCTCTTTGGAACGAACAATGCGAATGAGCTCGCGTTTTGATTTCATTTCTTGTGTTACCACACATTTTCGTAACGGAACTTTTCGATTGCTCACGTTCATCACCTCTATTCGATTTCATCTTCAGCAGAATCGAATGCGATTATCATATCTTCTTCTGTTAAAAGTCCTAGTTGTTTCGCATCAGACTCGCTTTTAATATCAATTTTCCAATTTGTTAATTTTGCTGCAAGTCGTGCATTTTGCCCACGCTTACCAATTGCTAAGGAAAGTTGATGATCTGGAACAATTACAGTAGTTGCTTTGTCTTCTTCGTTTACAAGCACTTTTACAACTTGTGATGGACTTAGTGCGTTTGCTACATATTCAACCGGATCATTTGACCAGCGAACGATATCAATTTTTTCACCCTTTAGTTCATCTACGATGCGTTGTACACGTTGTCCTTTCGGTCCTACACAAGAACCTACTGGATCTACATCTACATTTTCAGAGTACACAGAGATTTTTGAACGGTCTCCTGCTTCACGTGCTACAGAACGAATTTCTACAGTTCCATCATAAATTTCTGGTACTTCAATTTCAAACAAGCGCTTTAAAAGGCCTGGATGCGTACGTGATACATAAATTTGCGGTCCTTTTGTTGTTTTCTCTACTTTTGTAATGAAAACACGGATGCGATCATGAGGTTTGTACTGTTCATTTGGCATTTGCTCGCTTACTGGTAAAAGTGCTTCTACTTTCCCTAAACTTACATAAATAAAGCGAGCATCTTGGCGTTGTACAATACCAACCATAATGTCTTCTTCACGGTCGCTGAACTCAGAATAAATCACGCCACGTTCAGCTTCACGTACACGCTGTGTTACAACTTGTTTTGCTGTTTGTGCTGCAATACGTCCGAAATCTTTTGGCGTTACTTCAATCTCTAATACGTCGCCCTCTTGATAGTTCGGATTAATATGCCTTGCTTTTTCAACAGAAATTTCAAGACGTGGATCAAATACATTTTCCACTACATCCTTACGTGCTAATACTTGAATTGTACCAACTTCAGGATTGAAGCTAACGCGAACATTTTGCGCTTGGTTGAAATTTCGTTTGTAAGCAGATATTAAAGCTGCTTCAATAGCATCAATAATAATATCTTTGCTAATACCTTTTTCTTGTTCTAATACGAGCAAAGCATCTAACAACTCAGTGCTCATGAAGATCCCCCTTCTTACTAAAACGTAACTGCAAGTCGCGCATTGGCAACTTTATCCATTGGAATTTGGATTTCTTTTTTACGTGTTTTAATTGTTAATAGTAATGTAATTGTTGTTCCATCATATGCAAGTAGTTTTCCTTCAAACATTTTCTCACCATCAATTGGCTCGTATGTTTTAATTGCAACTTGTTTGTCTACTGCTTGGTGGAAATCTTTTTCTTTCTTTAGTGGACGCTCCGCTCCTGGAGAGGATACATCTAAAAAGTAAAGATGAGGAATTGGATCCTCTTTATCTAAAGCTTCACTTAACCGCTCACTTACCGCTCCACATTCCTCAATATCTACTCCTGTATCAGAGTCAATGGACACGCGTAAAAACCAATCTTGTCCTTCTTTCACATACTCTACATCTACAAGCTCAAGACCAAGCTCTTCGACAATTGGCTGCGCAAGTGCTTCAACAACTTCTGTAACTTTCTTATCCATAAACAGCCTCCTTTCTGCCGCCATGTAACAGTTGAAAGACTTCATCCTGCGTACTTTTAACCAATGCAGTTTGTATATTCTTTCTCGTTAGCTAACAAAAGCCCCTGCTAATAAGCAGGGAATATCTGTCTTAGTATTACCAAATTTAAGAAGTAAAACTTGTAACAAAATATGTATATACGACAGAAGCGTCTACGTAAATTTTAGACGCAGAAACGTAGATAGTAAAACGAAAGAGTGGGTTTCCCCACTCTTTTTTTCACAAAATATACACGACATGGTTATCTCGCTATCTAGTATAGCATAGTAACCATTGTTTTGCAAAGACTTTTCCTACCTATTAGAACAACGATAACTGGTTTTGATCTGGTAGATCTCCTAGACAACCCTGGCTATCTAAATACTCAATAATTGTTTTGGAAATCTTACTGCGCTGTTGTAAATCCTCTTTCGATAAAAACTCGCCATTTCCACGTGCTGCTACAATGTTTAATGCAGCATTTGTACCAAGACCAGGTATTGCATTAAACGGTGGAATCAATGTATTCCCATCAATAATAAAATCTGTTGCACTAGAGCGATATAAATCAACTTTTTGGAATGAATAACCACGTTCACACATTTCGAGTGTCATTTCTAATACTGTTAGTAAACTTTTTTCTTTTGGCGAAGCATCTAATCCCTTTTGCGTAATTTCATCAATTTTAGTGCGGATAGTTGCTGAGCCTTTTACCATCGCATCTACATCAAAATCATCAGCCCGAACAGTAAAGTATGCTGCGTAGAATAAGAGCGCAAAATGCACTTTAAAATAGGCAATGCGCACTGCCATGAGTACATATGCTGCCGCATGCGCCTTAGGGAACATATACTTAATCTTTTTACACGAATCAATATACCATCCCGGCACATTATTATTACGCATCTCCTCTTCCCACTCTGGAGGCACACCTTTCCCTTTACGCACAGATTCCATAATTTTAAACGCTAAAGACGGTTCTAAACCTTGGTAAATTAAATACACCATAATATCATCACGACAACCGATTACTTCACTTAATGTACATGTACCATCATAAATGAGTTCATTTGCATTTCCAAGCCATACATCTGTACCGTGAGATAGTCCAGAAATTTGGACAAGCTCTGAGAACGTCGTCGGCTTCGTTTCTTCTAACATTTGGCGAACGAATTTCGTCCCAAATTCTGGAATACCAAGTGTACCTGTTTTACAGTTAATTTGTTCCTCCGTTACGCCAAGTGATTCTGTACCCGAGAAAATTTTCATTACTTCTGGATCATCAGTAGGAATCGTCTTTGGATCCACTCCACTTAAATCTTGAAGCATACGAATCACTGTCGGATCATCGTGTCCGAGTATATCAAGTTTTAACAAGTTATCATGAATAGAATGGAAATCAAAATGTGTCGTTCTCCATTCTGCCTCTAAAGAATCTGCTGGAAATTGAATCGGTGTAAAATCAAAGACATCCATGTAATCTGGCACTACGATAATACCACCTGGATGTTGTCCTGTCGTTCTCTTAACACCAGTACACCCTGCTACAAGGCGGTCTACTTCCGCTCCTCGTATCGTTAAATTATGATCGGAAGCATATCCTTTCACATATCCATACGCGGTCTTTTCGGCAACAGTACCTATTGTTCCAGCACGATATACATTATCTTCACCGAACAGTACTTTCGTATAGTTATGGGCACGTGGTTGGTATTCTCCTGAGAAGTATAGTGATAGGTAAGCATTTGATGTTATCTCCAGCTTTTCCCCCACTCCACACCGTGCATGAGGCTTTCACACTCACACGGCGTTCCATCGTTAACTTAGTCGAAGTTTATAAGCTAAGTTTTGGATTCCCTACTTCCGTTCTCAGCTTATTTAATTTGTTTGAAGCTTTCTTTTCAAACTTGGCTAACATTTTTTTGTAATCTTTATTTGCAAGAGGGTCTTTATTGTGAATTAACATATGATATTTCCTATTAATAATAATCAAGTTATCATATTCATCACTACCGCCTTGAGTTGTTGGCTTGATGTGGTGACAGATAGCATTATGAGGAGTCAATCGTTCCCCTGTAATACCGCAGCACCCTTTTTGAGCAACATATTTACTTAAGCGGTTATTTTCATACAAAACACTTTTCGCTTTATATATTCCTTTACGAAACATTTCGATTTCGCATACAGACACATGCTTTATCTCTTTATGAATTAATGCCCTATCTTTTTCGTCATAAACTGAGAAGTTAGGGTCTCTTTGACCTCGTATA
The DNA here is from genome assembly GCF_900112415.1 of Bacillus sp. 491mf. Lineage (GTDB taxonomy): Bacteria > Bacillota > Bacilli > Bacillales > Bacillaceae_G > Bacillus_A. Next base: position 321,020 of record NZ_FOLV01000001.1, on the reverse strand, counting down.
TCATGTCGAATTGCTTCAATAGGATAGACCAGTAATCCATTGCTTTTAAACCTTGGACAATTGTAATCTCCATAAAATTTATCAATGACATTGTTCGTTTCCTTTGTATAAACAAAGATGTTTCTAAACATCAATGATTTTATATTCGGATGAACTTTATGCCTTATCTCATTAAAATCTTGAGAAATTCTGGTTGCAATTTTGTAATAATTATGCAAGCCGAGAATGTTGGAGTTAAAGTTCATTACTTTTTCTGGAGTAGAACTTTTTCTTAACTTCACCAATTGATGCCTAATGACACCCAATACTTTATCTTTCGCTTTCGGGTCCATTTTAGAATTTACAATATAACCAGTTTTAGCATTCCCCTTCTGAACTGCTCTAAATCGAATGCCTAAAAAATCTGTACCGTTTTTCCGTAAGTTTGTGATTTTACTTTTTTCTTCACTTATCTCAAGTCCTAATCTTTCCTTGAGCCATCTTTCAACCGCTATTTTAATCTTTCTAGCGTTTTCGTAGGAATTTGTGAAGATTTTAAAATCATCCGCATACCTTACTAGATACATTGGTTTTAACCTTGTCTTTTTAAGTGCATCCGTTTTATTGCGTTTCAATTTATAAGGTACTCTTGTCGGTTTTGTTTCCCATTGGTTTGACACCCACCAGTCAAGTTCATTTAATACAACGTTGGCTAGCAATGGGGATAAAATACCACCTTGAGGAGTCCCTTTAACAGGAATGCCTTCGCCTGTAATTTCCGCCTTCAGCATCTTTTTGATAATGGCTAAAACTCTTTTGTCTCGTATTCCAATTGTCCATAGCTGCCTCATTAACTTTTTATGATTAACGTTATCAAAGAAACCTTTAATATCTATGTCCACTACAAAATGTTGGTGACTGTGATTGACCATATGATAACACCTGGCTAAAGCGTCATGAGTGCTTCGTTTTGGTCGAAAACCATAGCTTTGCGGATGAAACTTCCCTTCAACAATCGGTTCCAAAATTTGTAGGAACATTTGCTGAATTAATCGGTCTTCAATCGTTGGAATTCCTAGAGGTCGCATTTTCCCGTTTGGCTTTGATATAAACACACGTCTTACTGCATGTGGCATGTAGTTTTCCAATCTCTTCTTCGTTAATCTGATTAGCTTGTCAGCATCTATTTTATTAAGATGTTTTATTGTGTGTCCATTTGTACCTTTCGTTTTACTACCAGTGTTGCTTTTTAAATTACGAAAGGCTAATCGAATGTTTTCTTCAGAAACAATCAGCTCATATATGTTTTTGAAATATCGACCCTCGTTACTCTCTTCATAAAGATTATCAAAAGTTGATTGTAAGCCAAAATATTCATTGTTTCTTAATTTTTGAATCATTAAGTCAGCCAACTAATCACTTCCTTATGAAGTTTTCGTTTCTCTTTTGTCATACACGAATCTGACTTTTGTAGGTTTTATTTCGACGTTAACGACTTGTGCCCTTCCCTCTGAAATGTTTTTCCCCTCCGACTTATTGGTTATTCAGTCATCTTCAGCATTTCATTAAGCGGTACTACGGCACTACTGCCACTCTCGTAAAATGTGTTATAGCATCTGCCTTTCCACATACCATCGTCATCGAAGTACAACCTTCTCTTATGTCGAAAGCTTCACACGTTCCACTATTCCTATCTGTACATAATTCCCTTAGGTTCCCCCTAAATTCCGCCAAGCTTGACTGTGCCTGTAACACAGTATGGATTTTCATAACCAAACGCTTACTCATCCACACTTGGAAGTCCTATTTGGACCCCGTAACATTTCTACTACGTGACATTCACGAAAAGTCAGTCGAGGGTTCGTCCCAGTGATTCTACTGATTCTAACCATAGGAATTTTATAGACACCAGACCTATCATTCACAGAAGGTTTCTACCTTCCTTTCCTCGTCTTTACGTTAGGGTGAACTTCAGCCTACTTTAACGGGCTTCAAACGATGTTGATGTTTGCAATATCGCTATCGCTTGCCGTAGCTTCAGTGAGTATGTTTCAGGACGTTACTCCATCATTCCACACTTCGGAATAGCAGTTCTACTAGTAGATGCTAGTGCTTAACCTTTTCAGTTAAGAACGTGTCGCACTCAAATCAATATCCGGAACTTTATCTCCTTTAAAACCAAGGAACGTTTCGAACGGAATATCATGACCGTCTTTTTTATATGCAGTTCCACAGCTTGGACAATCTTTATCAGGTAAATCAAATCCAGAACCGACCGATCCATCATTAAAGAACTGCGATTGCTTACAATTTGGACAAACATAATGCGGCGGTAAAGGGTTTACCTCTGTAATTTCCATCATTGTCGCTACAAATGATGAACCAACTGAACCACGTGAACCAACAAGGTAGCCATCGATAAGTGATTTCTTTACAAGTTTATGAGAAATCAAGTAAATAACAGCAAATCCATGTCCAATAATACTTTTCAATTCTTTTTCCAAGCGGGCTTCTACAATTTCTGGAAGTTCATCTCCGTAAATACTTCGAGCCATTACGTAACTCATATCCCGCGTTTCATCATCTGCACCTTCAATTTTTGGCGTGTAAAGATCATCTTTTACAGGCTTTACGTCCCCAATCATCGATGTGACTTTTTGTGTATTTGTTACAACAATTTCTTTTGCCTTCTCTTCACCTAAGAAGGAGAAGCATTCTAACATTTCATCTGTTGTTCGGAAATACACAGGCGGCAATGAATGACGATTTAATGGATTCGCTCCGCCTTGCGAACTCACTAAAATTTTTCTGTACATTGCATCTTCTGGATTTAAATAATGAACATTTCCAGTTCCAACAACAGGCTTATCTAACGTTTCACCTAACTTTACTAAGTTAGAAATAATTGTTTTTAATTGACCTTCATCACGAACAAGCTCAAGCTCTACCAAATGTCGTAACACTTCTGGAGGCATTACCTCAATGTAATCATAAAACTGAGCAATTTCCTCCACTTCTTCTGGTGCTTTTTGCATCATCGCTTCAAATACTTCACCTTTATCACAAGCCGTACCGACTAAAATACCTTCGCGATACTTCTTTAATAAAGAACGCGGAATACGTGGGACACGATAAAAATATTGAAGATGCGCGTAAGAAACAAGTTTATATAAATTTTTCAATCCTTCATCTGACGTTGCAAGAAGTGTCACATGACTAGGACGTCCACGTTTAAACGCATCTCCTTGTCCCATACTGTCATTTAACTGATCGTGATATTCGAAGCCCTTTTCAATTACATTTTTCAGCATCTTCACAAGCAGATAACCCGTTGCTTCTGTATCATAAATCGCACGGTGATGCTGTGTTAATTCGATATCAAGCTTTTTACATAACGTATTTAAACGATGGTTTTTCATCTCTGGAAATAAGAAACGAGCCAACTCTAACGTGTCGATAACTGGATTTTTCGTTTTTTCTAAACCACTTTTCTTAAATCCAACATTTAAAAACCCCATATCAAAGCTTGCATTATGAGCGACAAGTGTATGATCACCCATCCAATGTTCAAACTTTTTAAATACTTCTTCTACCTCTGGGGCATCCGTTAGCATATCATCTGTAATACCTGTTAATTCAATGATTGTTGCTGATAATGGCTGATGTGGATTTGCAAACGATTCAAAACGATCGATAATTTCTCCACCTTTTACTTTTACTGCAGCAAGCTCAATAACGGTATCATATACAGCTGATAATCCAGTTGTCTCAACGTCAAATACAACATATGTTTCGTCTGCAAGTAATCGATGTTCCTCATTATAAGCAATTGGCACACCGTCATTAACAAGGTTTGCTTCTACCCCAAAAATCACTTTAATTCCTGCTTTTTTTCCAGCAGAATACGCTTCAGGAAAAGCCTGTGCAACAGCATGATCTGTCACTGCTACCGCTTCATGTCCCCATTTTGCCGCTTGACTCACAAGTGTAGATACAGAAGTTACAGCATCCATTTGGCTCATCGGTGTATGCATATGAAGCTCTACCCTTTTTTCTCCTTCAGGCGCTTTATCTTTACGAGATGGTCCTGTTATTTCATTAATATCGTTTGCTATCATGACTAAATCTCTAACAAACGTATCATTTTGAACGGATCCGCGTGCTTTCACCCACATTCCCTTTTTCAATGATTGTAAGAGTGGAATATCTTCTTTATCGCGTGAAAACATTTTAATCATAATGGAATCGGTGTAATCCGTTATCTTTAATGTCAATAACGTACGTCCGCTTCGTAGTTCTTTCGTTTCAACATCAAATAGATAACCTTGTACCGTTTTTCTTCGTTCTTCATCTTGAATTTCACGAAGTGGCGTAATTTCTTCATCAGGCTTAATAAGATAACCGAGTACAATCGGCCCCTCGTGTACAATATCACTTTCTTCCGCTTGTTTCTTGGCCATTTCTTCCATGGCTTGTATAACACGCTGGCGATCCTCTTGCTGTGTTTGTTCACGAAACTTTTGAACTTCCTCTTCATTTTGTTTTATATTTGTTTCTAGCTGAAAACGAGGAAATCCAAAAATTTCATATTGGTCTCCGACTGACTTCGCAAGATTTTTCTTTAGCGCAGTAGATTCTAAATCATTATTCACATCAAGTAACAACTTCACTCCGTTTACATGCGGAAGTTGCTTTTTTAAATACGCAAACATAGGCGAGAAAGTAATTCGCTCTGTACAGAGCGGCCAATACGCCTTAACCTCTTCTTCCGTAAATTGCTTATTCTCTGTTTCTAGTGAAAATGACGTTTTTGCAATATGAGAAAATGACTGCTTAAGTTGTGTTTCAAGCAATTCATATAATTCTGTTGGTAAAATACGTGGTACTTGTAAATCAAAATGCCAACTCTTATTTGCTTTATCAACAACTAACCTTTGAATGCCACCACCTTGTAAATATTGATTGATAAGGTCTTCAGGCATTTTTAACTGTTGGAGCAAAATTTGAAATCGCTCTTGTTGTTCGTTTGTTAATGACATAAGCAACCTCCTTCCACCTGCTATTATAAATTGAAACGTTCCACAAAGAAAGAGAAGGTACCTCACCTGGAGGTACCTCTTCTTATTTTAAAATATTTGCAATGTATGTGTGAAGTTCTTCGACTTTTACTTCTGCAGATTCATTTGTTGCACGTACTTTTACTTCAACAATACCTTCATCAGCTTTTTTACCAACTGTAACTCGAACTGGAAGACCGAATAAATCTGCATCAGCAAATTTTACACCAGCACGCTCTGCGCGGTCATCTAATAACACTTCATATCCTTGTTCTTGTAATGAATTGTAGATTTTTTCGCCCACTTCACGCTGTGCATCAGATTTCATATTTACTGGAATTACGTGTACATGGAATGGAGCAACTGCTTTTGGCCATACTAAACCATTCTCATCATTAAATTGCTCAGCAATAGCCGCAACTGTACGAGATACTCCAATTCCGTAGCAGCCCATAATAATCGGCTGTGTTTTACCGTTTTCATCTAAGAACGTTGCATTCATTGATTCACTATAGCGAGTGCCAAGCTTAAATACATGTCCTACTTCAATACCACGAGCAAAACGAATTGTTCCCTCGCCGTCTGGAGAAAGGTCTCCTTCTTGGATAAAACGTAAATCTGTATATTGACTTACTTTAAAGTCACGTTCTGGATTTACATTCACGTAATGGAAACCTTCTTCATTTGCTCCACAGCATCCATTTACGACAGCTTGCACTGCATGATCAGCAATGATTTCTACTTCCGCTGTGCCGATTGGACCTAATGAACCCACTTCACAGTTTAACAATTGTTTTACTTCTTCATGACTTGCAAGTTCAACAACTGAAGCACCGTATAAGTTTTTCACCTTAACATCATTTACTTCATGATCTCCGCGAACGAGAGCAACAATAAACTTCTCGTCTACTTTAAAGACCATAGACTTAATACAATTTGTCGCTTCAATATTTAAGAACGTACTCACTTCTTCAATTGATTTTTGATCTGGCGTAGCTACTTTTTCAAGCGCTTTTTCTACTTCATCACTCTTTTCATAAGAAGCAAGAACAGGTGCCATCTCAATATTTGCAGCATAGTCAGATGTATTAGAATATGCAATTGTATCTTCTCCTACATCTGATAATACCATAAATTCATGTGTGTCTTTTCCGCCCATTGCTCCAGAATCAGCGATAACAGCACGGAAATTTAAGCCGCAACGTGTGAAAATATTAGAGTACGCTTGGAACAAACGGTTATACACTTCATCTAAACTCTCTTGCGTTGCGTGGAAAGAATATGCATCCTTCATTAAAAATTCTCTTCCGCGTAACAAACCAAAGCGAGGTCTTTGCTCATCACGGAATTTTGTTTGAATTTGATAAAGCGTTAAAGGTAATTTCTTATAGGACTTAATTTCGTCACGTACAAGATCAGTAATTACCTCTTCATGCGTTGCTCCTAAAGCAAACTCACGATTGTTACGATCATTCATACGCATTAATTCTGGACCATATGAATACCAGCGTCCAGATTCTTGCCATAATTCAGCTGCTTGAAGAGCTGGCATTAACAATTCTACAGCACCAGCTTTCTCCATTTCTTCACGAACAATACGCTCTACTTTATGCAACACTTTCAGACCAAGCGGTAAAAAACTATATATGCCTGAAGCATTTTGACGCATAAACCCTGCGCGCAATAGAAGCTGATGACTTTTAATTTCCGCATCAGCTGGCACTTCACGCAGGGTAGGACTAAATATTATACTTTGTTTCATTCAATAGCACCTCTTTTATAAGAAAAACTTCCGTATATCATTCCATGTTACAACTAACATCAGTAACATTAATAAAGCAAAACCAATAAAGTGAACCATACCTTCTTTTTGACGGTCAATCGGCTTCCCACGAAGCGCTTCAATTAAGAAGAAGAAAAGACGTCCTCCATCAAGTGCAGGAACTGGTAATAAGTTAAATAAACCAAGATTTATACTTAAAACAGCCGCTAAGCTCATGACGCGAATCGTACCATATTCTACAACTTGGTCTGTTAAATTATAAATTCCTACTGGACCAGATAAATCGTTTATAGAAAAATGACCTGTAACGAGCTGAATAAGTGAGACAAATATAAGCTTTGTCCATCTGTATGTTTCTTCAAAGCCTAATTTAATAGAACCTAAGACTGATTTTTCAACAGGCGATTGCACACCAAGTCTACCGACTGTAACGTCGCCTTCTTTTTCAGCAGCAGGTGTAACTTGAATTGCTACTTTTTTACTATCACGTGTTACATCCATCGTAATTTCTTTTCCTGGATTTTCACGGACAATACTTGTGATATCTTTCCAACTATTTGTCGGCTTTTTATTAATCGACGTAATGATATCATCTTCATGCAAGCCTGCCTTCTCTGCCACGCTGCCAGATACAATTTTTCCAATCATCGGTTTATCTACTGGAATCCCCTGTACAAAACCAATAATTACAAAGATAACAAAAGCAAGCACAAAGTTCATAGCAGGACCAGCAAAAATGGCAAGCGTTCGTTGTCCTAGTGTTTTTGAACCGAATTGGCGGTTAAACGGCGCAATTTGGGTCTCCTCTCCCGCTGAAACACAATGAGCTTTCTCATGTACTCGAAATGTTTGTAACTCTTCTTCATATTCTTCATATCCAGATATAATCAGCTTATGTTCCAAGTCAGCTTGTTCTACTTCAATGACACGAACATTTGGATATTTTTCACGTTTATCCAAAACGATTTTCGTAACCTCATCGTTTTTGTTTAGAACAAGACCTACCTTAGTCCCAGGTTTTAGTTCAACTGTTTCTGGATCCTCTCCAGCCATTCGGACATATCCGCCAAGCGGAAGTAAACGAATTGTATAAACTGTTTCATTTTTTTCAAACGAGTACAATTTTGGACCAAAACCGATGGCAAATTCACGACACAAAATGCCAGCACGTTTGGCAAAGTACAAATGTCCAAGTTCATGGAAAAATACAAGTGCACCGAAAATTAAAATAAAGGCAATCGCTGTATTCAATTCTCATAACCACCTTTGCTAAATTTGTTCCATCACAAACCGTCTTGTGGCAGCATCAATTTCCTGAATTTCTTCTAAGCTTGGACGCGCAATGACATTGTGATGGTGCATTGCTTTTTCAATGAGATCTTCTACTGTTAAGAAGCTAATTTTCTTTTGCAGAAAAGCTTCTACAGCAGCTTCATTAGCTGCATTCATCACAGTTGGCATACTTCCTCCCATTTTTCCAGCTTCATATGCAAACTTAAGACAGCGGAAACGTTCCATATCCATTGTTTGAAAATGTAATGTCCCAATTTCCCATAAATTCAGCTGTTTAGCGTTTGGAAGTGACAAACGATCAGGGTAAGTAAGGGCATATTGAATTGGAACACGCATATCTGGTGTACCAAGCTGCGCCATTACACTTCGATCTTCAAACTCAACCATAGAGTGAATGATACTTTCTTTATGTAATACAACATCGATTTGCTCATAAGGGATATTAAAAAGCCAATGCGCTTCAATAACCTCTAATCCCTTATTCATCATTGTAGCAGAATCAATAGTAATTTTCGAACCCATAGACCAGTTTGGATGACAAAGTGCATCTTCCACTGTTACATTTTTCAGCTCATCCCTCGTTTTATCTCGGAAACTTCCACCTGATGCCGTTAAAATTAATCTGGAAATGTGCTTCTCATTTTCCCCATTCAAACATTGAAAAATAGCAGAGTGTTCACTATCTACAGGAAGCAGAGATACATTATGTTTCTTTGCAGCTTCCATAACTAAATGTCCTGCTGTTACTAATGTTTCTTTATTTGCAATTGCTATCGTTTTTTTCGCTTCAATTGCTCGCAATGTCGGTAATAATCCTACACTCCCAACAACGGCGTTTACAACTATTTTTGCATCTGGATGAAGTGCAACCGCAAGCAGTCCTTCCTCTCCATATACAATTTTCGTATTTCCACAAACCGCCTGTAACCTCCCGGCATCTTCTTTATGTTGTACAGAAACAATCTCAGGAGAAAATTCTTGAATCACCTGCTGAGCAAATTCAATATTTCTACCAACAGAAAAAGCAACGAGACGGAATTGGTCTTGGTGCGTACGCAATACATCTAATGTTTGCGTTCCAATTGATCCGCTTGCACCTAATAAACTAATGGTTTTCATTACTTCTACTCCTCGTTCATTCATTAAATGAAATGTAAGAAATGTAATAGCGGTAACACAAATAGCCAACTATCAGTACGATCTAGAATACCACCATGTCCTGGCAAAATCGTACCTGAATCTTTCACACCGTAATGACGTTTAAATGCTGACTCTACTAGGTCTCCAATTTGGCCAAATACCGCTATTGCAATTGTAACTGCAATAAGAACACCGATATTGGAATGAACCGGTAAAAATACATTATACACAAGCGCAACAACAATTCCACATAAAATACCGCCGATAGAACCCTCTATTGTTTTATTTGGACTAATCTCCGGCCAAAGCTTTCGTTTTCCGATAGCTTTTCCAATAAAATAAGCGCCAGAATCCGTTGCCCAAATTACAAATAACGCATAAAATACGTACTGGATTCCTGCAATACGCGTTTCATTTAAATAAAGGAAACCCATTGCAACATACGTTGTGGCCATTAATAAAAATGCAGCATTGTCAAAAGTAAATGTATTCTTAGAGAGGACCGTATATGATAAAAGTAATAAGACAATTACAAATGTAATTTCTCCTTTTGATAAACCTATTGTTTCAAATACGTCCAATGCATTACTTGGAACTAAACTAATCCATAACAATATCGCTGCTAAAATTGTTGGTACAGAAATAATCGTTAGTTTATTCATTCTAATTAATTCATATAATCCAACAGAAGCTAATGCATACACTAAAATTGTAAAAGGCACGCCACCGTAAAATACGATGGGGATGAATAGCGCGGCAGCAATCACTCCAGTAATTATTCTCTGTTTCACTACCAAACCCTCTCTTTCTACACGCCTCCAAATCTGCGACCTCTATTTTGGAAGTCAGTGATCGACTGTAATAAATGTTCTTCTGTAAAATCCGGCCACAATACATCGGTAAAACAAAACTCTGTATAAGCAATTTGCCATAACATGAAATTACTTATTCGAAGCTCACCGCTTGTTCGGATTAGTAAATCAGGATCAGGCAATGTTCTCGTCATTAAATATGAAGAAATCATTTCTTCTGTTATATCTTCAGAACAAAGTTTCCCTTCCTTACTATCCTTCACCATATTTTGCACAGCAGATACAATTTCATCACGACTTCCATAGTTTAACGCAAAATTTAAAATTAACCCCGTGTTTTCTTTTGTATCTTCAATTGCCTTATCCATTGCTCTTCGCGTATGAGTTGGAAGGCGATCTTTTTGTCCTATCACACGTACTTGTACATTTTCTTCAACAAGCTCTGGTAAAAATGTACCTAGAAACTCTTCAGGAAGTTTCATTAAATAATCTACTTCTACTTTTGGTCTTTTCCAGTTCTCTGTAGAGAAGGCATAAAGAGTCAACACTTTGACACCGAGCTTACTGGCAAACTTCGTAATTTTCTTTACGACTTGCATGCCTTCATGATGCCCTGCAATACGTGGCATCGCTCTTCTTTTCGCCCATCTTCCATTACCATCCATAATGATTGCAATATGTGCTGGGATTTCTCCTTTTTTTGCCTCTTCTACGAGATGATCAAACGACGCAATCTTATTGCCTTTAAAAAAGGGAAGTTTTCTAAACATCATTCAAACCCTCCAACGAGCAGACATATGCCTAAAAGTGTAAAAAGACCCCCTTAAGAAGAGGGTCATATTTGCGAAAGTTTCGCGATTACACTTCCATAATTTCTTTTTCTTTGTTTTTTGTAACTTCGTCAACTTTTACGATATACTTATCTGTTTCTTTTTGGATATCTTCTGTATATCCTCTTAAGTCATCTTCTGTAATATCGCCGTTTTTCTCAAGTTTCTTTAAATCATCATTTGCATCGCGACGAACGTTACGAACAGCTACTTTTGCATCTTCAGAATATTTCTTTACAACTTTAACAAGTTCACGACGACGTTCTTCTGTTAACGCTGGAAATGCGATACGAATAACAGTACCATCATTTGAAGGGTTCAATCCTAAATCAGCTTTTAAAATCGCCTTCTCAATATCACCGATAGATGTCTTATCATACGGTTGAATAACTAGCAAACGTGCTTCTGGCACTGTGATATTTGCTAATTGTACAACTGGTGTTGGTGCACCGTAGTAATCTACTTGTACTTTATCTAATACAGCAGCACTCGCACGACCTGCACGAACTGTTGAAAGTTCACGAGAATATGCCGCAACTGCTTTTTCCATTTTTTCTTTTGCATTATTCATTACTTGTTGTGCCATTTTATTTCCCCCTTACAATTGTTCCAATATTTTCGCCGAGAACGGCACGCTTAATATTTCCTTCTTCCATAATTGAGAATACAATTAGTGGAATATCATTGTCCATACATAAAGAAGAAGCTGTAGAATCCATTACACCTAAACCTTCTTTTAAGACATCTAAATATGTAAGTGTCTCATATTTTGTCGCTGTTTCATCAACAGTTGGATCTGCACTATATACGCCATCTACATTATTTTTTGCCATTAAAATAACATCAGCCTCAATCTCAGCTGCGCGTAATGCCGCTGTTGTATCAGTAGAGAAGTAAGGGTTACCCGTACCTGCTGCAAAAATTACAACACGCTTCTTCTCTAAGTGACGATTTGCTTTACGACGAATGTAAGGCTCTGCTACTTGGCGCATTTCAATAGAAGTTTGCACACGTGTTTGGACTCCTAAATTCTCCAAGCTATCTTGAAGAGCTAAAGAATTCATTACAGTTGCTAACATGCCCATGTAGTCGGCTGTTGCACGGTCCATTCCCATCTCACTTCCGATTTTTCCACGCCAAATGTTACCGCCACCAACAACGACTGCAACTTCTACATCAAGCTCAGCAATTTCTTTTACTTGCTGTGCAACAGATTTAATAACAGATGGGTTAATCCCAAACCCTTTATCTCCAGCTAAAGCTTCCCCGCTTAGCTTTAATACAACACGATCATATTTTGGCTTACTCATAATGAACCTCCAGTACTTGCATCTTTATTTTAAAAAAGGGAACACAATGTGTTCCCCAATCTTTATTAGTTGTTACCTTTTACTTGGTTCATTACTTCTTCAGCAAAGTTGTCTTCGCGTTTTTCAATTCCTTCACCAACAGCGTAGCGAACGAATCCTTTTAATGTTCCGCCTTTAGACTCAACGAACTGACGAACTTTCATATCAGGGTTTTTAACGAATGCTTGGTCAAGTAAGCAAATCTCTTCGAAGAATTTGCCAAGGCGACCTTCAACCATTTTCGCAACGATTTTTTCTGGCTTGCCTTCGTTTAAAGCTTGTTGTGTTAATACTTGACGCTCATGCTCAACTTCTTCAGCTGTTACAGCATCGCGGTCGATGTATTTAGGGTTAACTGCTGCGATGTGCATTGCTACATCTTTAGCAGCTGCTTCATCTGTAGAACCTTCAAGAACTGCTAATACACCAATGCGTCCACCCATGTGTAGGTAAGCACCGAATGCATCTGCATCAGTTTTTGATACGATTTCGAAACGACGAAGTGTAAGTTTTTCACCAATTTTAGCGATTGCTTCGTTGATGTGCTCTTCTACTGTTTTGCCGTTTGAAATTGTTTGAGCCATAGCTTCTTCAACGTTAGCAGGTTTGTTAGCTAATAAGTGAGCAGCTAATTCTTTAATTAATGCTTGGAAACCTTCGTTTTTCGCAACGAAATCAGTTTCAGAGTTTAATTCTAAGATTACAGCGTCGTTACCGTTTGCTTCGATGTAAGTTAAACCTTCAGCAGCAATGCGGTCTGCTTTTTTCGCAGCTTTCGCAATACCTTTCTCACGTAGGAAGTCAATTGCTTTCTCCATGTCACCGTTAGTTTCAGTTAACGCTTTTTTGCAGTCCATCATACCTGCGCCAGTTTTTTCGCGAAGTTCTTTTACCATTTGTGCAGTAATTGCCATGCTTTTCATCCTCCTAAAATATGTATATACCTTAAAAAAGGTGATAAAAGGCCTAACCCCTTATCACCTTTCTAAATTTGTTACGCAGTAACAGTTTCTTCACCTTGTTTTGCTTCAAGGATTGCGTCTGCCATTTTAGATGTAAGAAGTTTTACAGCACGAATAGCATCATCGTTTGCTGGGATTACATGATCAATTTCATCTGGATCACAGTTTGTATCAACAATACCGATGATTGGAATGTTTAATTTGCGTGCTTCAGCAACAGCGATACGCTCTTTACGAGGGTCTACTACGAATAATGCATCTGGAAGACCTTTCATATCTTTAATGCCGCCTAAGAATTTTTCAAGACGCTCTAATTCTTTCTTAAGTTGTACAACTTCTTTCTTAGGAAGTACTTCGAAAGTGCCATCTTCTTGCATTCTTTCGATGTCTTTAAGGCGTTTAATACGCTTTTGAATTGTTTGGAAGTTTGTTAACGTACCACCTAACCAACGTTGGTTAACGAAGTACATACCAGCGCGAGTTGCTTCTTCTTTAATAGCATCTTGTGCTTGTTTTTTTGTACCTACGAATAATACGTTACCGCCGTTAGCAGCGATGTCTCTCATTACGTTGAATGCTTCTTCAACTTTTTTCACAGTTTTTTGTAAGTCGATGATGTAGATACCGTTACGCTCTGTGAAAATGTAACGTTTCATTTTTGGGTTCCAACGACGAGTTTGATGTCCGAAGTGAACACCAGCTTCAAGCAATTGCTTCATAGAAATTACTGACATAATTTTGTTCCTCCTAAATGGTTTTTGATATCCTCCGTTCACTTCATCTTTAAGCGAAACTACAAGCGTAGCACCAACACTTAAATCAATGAACGTGTGTACTTTGTACTGACACCACTGACAACTATATCACAACAAAATATCACAATCAAGTCGAAAATACACACATTGTCAAACTTTCTTTTTCATTTTCCTATTTTATTGCTGAATGATATACGCACTCTTTATCTATAAATCCGTTTTAATTTTCCGACATCTTTGTCTAGCTCTGCCTCCTAGGCCATCATGTCTAAATAGTAGGCTTCGCTTTTCTTTATAAGTCGTTGCTATGCGGGATACATTATACCCTGTACTCTCTTGCTCCCTTTGTTTTAAATCTCGCATGGGCAGGGAATAGCCTCGACCGCTTCTATACACGATAAAATGCTCTCGTCCTCTCCTAAAAAGAAAGAGGTTTTATGTTTTTTGAACTTATATACAGTATTACCAATTCCCATTATTTTTAAGCTGTCTTAATAATACAGTGAAACTTGCAATAGCAAATTCTTCTTTTCTGTTAATAACAAAAAGAACCCTTCTGCAACATCCAGAAGAGTTCTTCATTTATAAAAATTAGTTTGTTTTTAGTTTCGCAAGTTCATGTAAAAACTTGTCATTTAGTACTTTGATGTATGTTCCTTTCATACCTAAAGAACGAGATTCAATTACACCCGCACTTTCTAACTTACGAAGTGCATTTACAATTACAGAACGTGTAATACCTACACGATCAGCAATTTTACTTGCAACAAGTAAACCTTCTGTTCCATTTAACTCTTCGAAAATATGCTCAATTGCTTCAAGTTCACTGTATGATAATGAGCTAATCGCCATTTGTACAACTGCTTTACTACGTGCTTCTTCTTCAATTTCTTCCGCTTTTTCACGTAGAATTTCCATACCTACTACAGTAGAACTATATTCAGCAAGAATTAAATCATCGTCTAAAAATTCTTGACCAAGTCGCGCTAATACTAATGTACCTAAACGCTCACCACCACCAACGATTGGTACGATAGTTGTTAAACCTTGACCAAATAACTCTCTGTTTTCTACAGGGAACGCTGTATACTCACTGTTTACTTCTAAGTTTGGAGATGTTTCAGTTACATTAAATAAGTTCTTTGTATATTCTTCTGGGAACTGACGCTCAGCAAGCATTTGCTTCATGCGCTCGTTTTCGATTTGTTGGTGAATTGCATACCCTAATAATTTTCCACGACGACTTACAATAAACACGTTCGCTTCAATCACTTCACACATCGTGTCAGCCATTTCTCTAAAGTTTACTGGTTTTCCTGCTGCGCTTTGTAATAACGCATTTAACTTTCTCGTTTTTGCTAATAATTCCATTTCTAAATTTCCTCCTACACATTATTCACATAGTTTTAATCACTTGGAAGCTAAGGCGAGTCACCTGATGATACTATTACAAAATAAACTGGCTCACATCTTTATTTTTAGCAATCGTCTCTAATTTTTCCTCTACATACTGAGGTGTTATCGTTACCTTTTCTAACGTAATTTCAGATGCTTCAAATGATAAATCTTCAAGAAGTTTTTCCATAATGGTATGGAGCCTTCTTGCTCCAATATTATCTGTGTCTTGATTGACTTGATAAGCAATCTCGGCAATCTTACGAATAGCTTCGTCAGAAAATTCAATTTCTATACCTTCAGTTTCCAATAATGCTATATATTGTTTTACTAAAGCATTATCTGGTTCTACAAGAATTTTCACAAAATCGTCCGCTGACAATTTTGTCAACTCTACGCGGATTGGGAATCTTCCTTGCAGTTCTGGAATTAAATCTGACGGCTTTGACATATGAAAAGCACCCGCTGCAATGAATAAAACATAATCCGTTCTTATCGGTCCATATTTTGTCACAACAGTCGATCCTTCCACAATCGGTAAGATGTCTCGCTGCACACCTTCACGCGATACATCAACGCTATTCGATTGTTTACCAGCAATTTTGTCAATCTCATCAATAAAAATAATCCCAAGCTGTTCAGCACGATAAACGGCTTCTTGTGTAACTTCATCCATATCAATTAAGCGCTGTGCTTCTTCATTTGTCAAGACTTTTCTCGCTTCTTTTACAGAAAGTTTACGTTTTTTCGTTTTTTTCGGCATAAAGCTTCCAAGTGCATCTTGAAAATTCATGCCCATCTGTTCCATCCCTGTACCTTGGAGCATATCAAACATAGATGATTGCTGTTCTGTCACTTCAATTGTAATCATTTCATCTTCAAGTAAACCAGCAGCAAGCTGTTTCTCTACTTCATTTCGTTTTTGCTCCACTTCTCTCTCATCTTGCTTTTCTGAAGTTGGAGCAGTATTTTGATTTTGATACCCGCCAAATAACATTTCTAGCGGATTTTTAAATCCTGATTCTTTTTGTTTATGCGGCACTAAAATTTCAACAATTCGTTGATTAGCTTGCTCTTCCGCTTTATCTTTCACATGAATCATTTTTTCTTCTTTTACAATTCGAACAGAAGTTTCTACAAGATCACGAACCATCGATTCAACATCACGACCAACATAGCCTACTTCTGTAAATTTAGTTGCCTCTACTTTAATAAAAGGAGCCCCCACAAGCTTTGCAATACGACGCGCCACCTCTGTTTTTCCGACCCCTGTAGGTCCAATCATTAAAATGTTTTTCGGTGCAATTTCATCGCGAAGTCCTTCTTCTAATTTACTGCGGCGATAACGATTTCTAAGTGCCACTGCAACTGCTTTTTTCGCATCTTTTTGACCAATAATATATTGATCTAATTTTTCTACAATTTGTCGCGGAGTAAAATGTAAATGCATATAAAATGCCTCCCTTACAGTTCTACAGTTCTTCCACAATAATATTTTCGTTTGTATATACACAAATATTGCTAGCAATTTCTAAACTTGCCTTCGCAATTTCTCTTGCTGTGAAATGGGAACCTGCATGTTGTTTTAAAGCGCGCCCTGCTGCAAGTGCGTAATGCCCACCAGAACCAATTGCTAAAATGCCATCATCTGGTTCAATCACTTCACCCGTTCCTGAAACAAGCAACATCGTATTTTTATCCATAACGATTAACATTGCCTCTAGTTGGCGAAGCATCTTATCTCCCCGCCACTGCTTTGCCATTTCTACCGCAGCTCGCTGTAAATTACCATTGTATTCCTCAAGCTTTCCTTCAAACATCTCAAATAATGTAAAAGCATCAGCTACAGAACCTGCAAAACCTGCTAACACTTTGCCATGGAATAACTTTCGAACTTTACGAGCTGTATGCTTCATAACAACAGCATTTCCAAGTGTAACTTGCCCATCACCGGCCATTGCACATTCTCCATTATGGTGAACCGCAAATATCGTTGTAGCATGGAAGTTTCCCATAGAAAAAACTCCTTTATTTGTTTTTATCCTGCTGCTAACAGGCACTTAGACTCCAACCTAAAAATTCTGATAAATCAAACAAGGTACCTAGGAGTTAACTACCCGTAAGAGCTTAATTGGTACACCTAACTATTAGTGAAAAAGGAAGAACCCCCTCCACCAATAGTAGTTTCACTTTATAGCTTTTAAAAGCAATTTATGCACGAGGATGGTGCATCATGTAAACCGATCGCAATCTTTCTTTTGAGACATGCGTATAAATTTGTGTTGCCGATAAATTTTCATGTCCTAATAATTCTTGTATAGCCCTTAAATCTGCCCCTTCATTTAACATATGGGTTGCAAACGTATGCCTTAACGTATGGGGGCTTATATGCATTGTAAGGGATGTTCTTTTTATTAGTTCATTTAAAATATATCGAACACCTCGATTCGTTAGCGGTGTGCCTTTCGCATTCAAAAACAACATTTGAGAGTGTTCTTGCGATTTTTTCTCTAATTGTTTTCTCCCATTTTCTATGTAAGTTAGTAAAGCATCTTGTGCATAACTACCGAAAGGAACATAGCGTTGTTTCTTTCCTTTTCCCGTCACCAAAATCGTACCTGTTGAAAAGTCAATATCCGCAAGCTGAATATTCACGAATTCGCTTACACGAATACCCGTCGCGTACATAAGTTCTAATAACGCTTGATCTCGTTGACCTAGCGGTTTTGAAGTATCCGAAACTTCAAATAATTTTTCTAACTCTTCAGCGTACAAAAATTTTGGTATTGACCATTCTTTTTTAGGGAGTGCAGCAAGTGCAAATGGATTATCTTCCCGATATCCTTCACGCATCAAAAAGCGATACAAACTTCGCAAACTCGAGATTTTTCGCGCTACAGACTTCCTTGCTAACTTTTCATTATGCAAAGTTGTTAAATATAAACGAACATCAGTATACGTAACATCCTCAAAAGTCAAAATACCTTCTCGATTCATAAATTGTATAAAATGTTCTACATCATTTTGATAACTTGCAATTGTATATTTTGAATAATTTCTTTCAATTTGTAAATATCCGACGAATAATTGTAACATTTTATTCACATCTTCATTCATACTCTTCACCTCAATAAAGGCTACTAAATCGTATCACAATTTAGTAGCCTTTGCAAGAAATTTGACTAAATATTTACAAAATTTTGAATTGTTTCTAATGCGCGATTTGCATACGCTTCATTACGTTCTTGCTTCTTTTTAATTTTCTTTTCTAACGGTGCAAATAGTCCGAAATTCGCGTTCATCGGTTGGAAGTTTTTCGCATTCGTCGTTGTAATGTAATTTGCCATACTTCCCATTGCTGTTACTGCTGGTAAAACAACTGGTTCTTCACCTTTCACAAGTCGCGCTGCATTTACACCTGCTAATAAGCCCGAAGCAGCTGATTCTACATATCCCTCTACCCCAGTCATTTGTCCTGCAAAGAATAAATCGTCGCGATTTTTATATTGGTACGTTGGACGAAGTAATTTCGGTGAATTAATAAACGTATTACGATGCATCACACCATAACGTACGATTTCCGCATTTTCTAATCCAGGAATTAATTGTAACACTTCTTTTTGCGGTCCCCATTTTAAGTGTGTTTGGAAACCAACAATATTGTATAACGTTCCTGCTGCATCATCTTGACGCAATTGAACAACTGCATACGGTGTTTCCCCTGTTTTTGGATCTTCTAATCCAACTGGTTTCATCGGTCCGAATACTAACGTTTGTCTACCACGGCTTGCCATGACTTCTACCGGCATACAGCCTTCAAAGAAAATTTCCTTCTCAAACTCTTTTAATGGCACTGTTTCTGCAGCAATTAACGCATCATAAAAACGATTAAATTCTTCTTCTGTCATAGGACAGTTTAAATATGCTGCTTCCCCTTTGTCATAACGGGATTTTAAATATACTTTCTCCATATCAATGCTATCTTTTTCTACAATTGGCGCCGCTGCATCATAGAAATAAAAATAATCCTCGCCTGTTAGCTCTTTCAGTTGTACCGCTAGACTTGCTGACGTAAGAGGGCCCGTTGCAATTACTGTAGGTCCTTCAGGAATTTCTGTAATTTCTTCATTCACTACTGTCACGTTCGGATGATTTTTCACATATTCCGTTACCTTAGCCGCAAATTCATGACGGTCAACAGCTAACGCACCGCCTGCTGGCACAGAACATTCGTCTGCTGCGCGAATAATAACAGAATCCATACGGCGCATCTCTTCTTTAATTACGCCCACCGCGTTTGTTAATGTATTTGCACGAAGCGAGTTACTGCATACAAGCTCAGCAAATTTATCTGTGTGATGGGCTGGTGTTTGTTTTACTGGTCGCATTTCGTATAACCTTACTTGAACACCGCGTTTTGCGATTTGATAAGCTGCTTCACTTCCTGCAAGTCCTGCACCAATTACGTTTACTACTTGTGTTGTCATGTATCTCACCTTTCTTTTTGCATTTCCCGAAAAAAATGTGAGCTGGTAGGCTCACATTTGTTGTTCTTCTTCATAATCACAAGAAATACACTGTACTTGAACGCCTTTTTTCAACTTCTTCTCAACAAGCATCCCTTCGCACTTTGGACATTTTCGACCAATTGGTTTATCCCAAGAAACAAAGTCACACTCTGGATATGTACCACAGCCGTAAAAAAGACGTTTCTTTTTGTTGCTTCGTCGTTCAATAATTTGTCCTTCATTACATTTTGGACATGTAACACCGATTTCTTTTACAATCGGTTTTGTATTTCGGCAATCTGGGAAATTAGAACAAGCCATGAACTTTCCGAATTTACCCATTTTGAAGACCATTGGGTGACCACACAATTCACAGTCTTCCCCAGCAGGTTCATCTTTAATTTCTACTTCGCGCATTTCTTTCTCCGCTTTTTCTAAACGTGGCTCAAACTCTTTGTAGAAATCATCGACAATTTGTACCCAATTTGCGTTCCCCTCTTCTACTTCATCAAGATTTCGCTCCATATTAGCTGTAAACTCAATGTTAATAATTTCAGGGAAAAACTCTAAAATAAGTTCGGTTACAATTTCGCCAAGTTCAGTCGGAACAAATCGCTTATTGTCTAACCCTACATACCCACGTTTTTGAATTGTCTCTAGCGTTGGTACATATGTAGATGGTCTACCAATTCCAAGTTCCTCTAACGTTTTTACTAAACGTGCCTCTGTATAACGCGGTGGCGGCTGTGTAAAGTGTTGTTTCGGTTCGACATCTTTAGAAAAGACTGTTTCTCCAATTTCTAGATGCGGCAACATTTTATCCTTCTCTTCTGCTCCGTCATCTTTTGATTCCACGTACACCTTCATAAATCCCGGGAACTTTACAACAGAACCATGTGCACGAAATTGCACAGAATTGTTTATCAGTGTAGCTGTAACGGTATCCATAATAGCAGATTCCATTTGACTTGCAACAAATCGCTCCCAAATCAGTTTGTATAAACGATGTTGGTCACGGCTCAAATAACTTTTTAGTTCGTCTGGCTTACGCAAAACAGATGATGGACGAATCGCTTCATGCGCATCTTGTGCGTTTGCTTTTTTCGATTCCTTCTTTTTTTGCGTTCCTATGTAGTCTGCACCAAACGCTTCTTCAATATAAGAACGTGCTTCTTGCTGCGCCGTTTCTGAAATTCTCGTTGAATCTGTTCTCATATAAGTAATTAATCCGACTGTTCCTTGCTTCCCAATATCAATACCTTCATAAAGTTGCTGCGCAAGCATCATCGTTTTCTTTGCTCGCATATTTAACTTTCTTGCAGCTTCTTGTTGCAGTGAAGATGTCGTAAACGGTAGTGCCGGATTACGCTTACGTTCTTTCTTCGTTACATTTTCAACTGAAAACGCATTTTCTTGCATTTTTTCAATGACATCATTTACTTGTTGTTCATTTGTTAATTCTACTTTTTCCCCGTTTATTCCATAAAAGGTTGCTTCAAACGTCTCTTTCCCTTTTACAAATTCAGTTTTAATTGTCCAGAACTCTTCAGGTAAAAACGCTTGAATTTCTTTTTCACGTTCTATGATTAAACGAACTGCAACAGACTGCACACGGCCTGCACTTAACCCTTTTTTCACTTTCTTCCATAGTAAAGGACTAATATTATAACCAACAAGCCTATCAAGCACACGTCTTGCTTGCTGAGCATCCACTAAATCCATATTAATCGCACGTGGATATTTAAAAGATTCTTTAATAGCATCTTTTGTAATTTCATTGAACACAACACGGCAATCTGATTCTATATCTACGTTCAACGTATTAGCTAAGTGCCAAGCAATCGCTTCTCCTTCGCGATCCGGATCGGCTGCGAGATAAACTTTTTTTGCTTTTTTTGCCGCTGTCTTCAAATCTTTTAAAACAGGCCCTTTACCACGAATGGTAATGTATTTCGGGGTAAAATTATTTTTCACATCTATCCCCGTTTGGCTTTTAGGTAAATCGCGAACATGGCCCATAGACGCGACTACTTTGTATTTTTTCCCTAAATATTTTTCAATCGTTTTCGCCTTAGAAGGCGACTCCACGATTACAAGGTAATCTGACATGCTAGTGCCTCCTTAAGAGGTGGATTCAAGTCTTCATCTTTATTCACACAAAATTTCCTTCCGAAAAGCTTCTATAACCTTTTGGGAAGGATTATTGACTAATATTATTGATTTCTCTCATTTTTGTCAATCAACAATGAATATAACATACAGTGAGTATCTACTATTTGTCAATAATTGTTTAATAAAAAACATGAAATATACTGTATAAAGATAAATTTAATAATGACTTAAGAGCTTTTTTTAGGTGGGCGAGAGAATCTGGCCGGGCTTAGTAGCGGTCAGGGCCTTTTTCTGCCACGTGCCGCATTTTCAACACATGGTAGTATGCGAGAGCCCATTATGTTTTTGTTTCGCGTGCATGGATATATAGATAACTTTAGAAATATTAGTTAAGAAATCGATTGAACAACCTCTTTCTTTTTTGGTGGACGAGTGCATACTCCTTTTTTCTGTAAAGCAGATTAAAATGGGTTCATTTTATAATTTGAAAGTTCTTCTATCACATCTTCGGCACATTGAACTAATTTTGCTCCTTGTTGAATGAGCTGATTTGTTCCAACCGCATTCACAATATAATTTGGTCCCGGCATAGCAAACACCTCTCTATTTTGCTCTAAAGCGCAATCTGCTGTTATAAGAGAACCACTTCGCTCTTTCGCCTCTACTACGAGAACACCTTGACAAAGTCCACTTATAATGCGGTTTCGTCTTGGAAAATACCATTTTTGCGGCGCATAATACGGGGGATACTCCGTTACGAGTAATATTTGGTCTTTCCATTTTTCATAAAAACCTTGATTCTTCTTTGGATACATAAAGTTTAGACCATGTCCTAACACCGCAATTGTCATAAAAGGATGTTCTACTGCAATTTCATGAGCAATTGTATCAATACCATTTGCAAAACCACTCACAATGAGCCAGTCATTGTTTATAAGCGGTTGTAAAATAGATTGTATGCTACCTTTTCCGTATAAAGACGGATTTCGCGTTCCAACAACAGCTATTTTTTTTGACCATTGCAATAATTCTTTCTTCCCCTTTCCATATAAAACATATGGCGGATCAGGGATTTCGCGTAACAAACTTGGATAATCATCATCCCATATCGTCATGTAAAAAACGTGTTCATTTTGTAATTGTTGAATGTAAAAAGAAGGTGATGTTTTTTGAAGATAAGAAACAAGTGCAGAGGCTTTTTGTATCGATAACCCAAGGTATTTTTCAATTTGAGGAGCTTGAAAGGAATAAATATTCGATAACTGAGGATCAATAGCTAATAAGCGCCTTAGTACTTTCCACTGATCTGCCAAGAAGTAGTGAAGATGTAATAATCTTTCATGTTTCATATTCATTCTCCTTACCCATAATTAAGATTATGTTAACTGTGAAAGGGATAAAAAACACCCTCTTTTACAGAAGGTGTCTTTCTTAATGATTAATAATTTTTACAAGTTTCAAATAAGCCTTTTTCTTTTAACACAGAAATTAAAGTTTCACCCATAACAGCTGGTGTTTCAGCAACTTTAATACCGCATGCTTCCATTGTTTTAATCTTTTCAGCAGCTGTACCTTTACCACCAGAAATAATCGCACCAGCATGACCCATACGTTTTCCTGGAGGTGCTGTTTGGCCACCAATAAAGCCGACAACAGGTTTTGTCATGTTCGCTTTTACCCATTCAGCAGCTTCTTCTTCTGCAGTTCCACCGATTTCACCAATCATAATAACCGCATGTGTCTCTTCGTCTTCATTGAATGCTTTTAAAGCATCGATGAAGTTTGTACCATTAACAGGGTCTCCGCCGATACCAACTGCAGTTGATTGGCCGATTCCTTCTTGTGTTAATTGATGTACAGCTTCATAAGTTAACGTACCTGAACGAGATACGATACCAACATGACCTTTTTTATGAATGTATCCTGGCATAATACCAATCTTACATTCTTCTGGCGTAATAACACCTGGGCAGTTTGGTCCAAGAAGACGTGTCTTTTTGCCATCCATATATTTTTTAACACTTACCATATCTAATACAGGAATACCTTCTGTGATACATACTACTAAATCAAGTTCCGCATCAACAGCTTCCATAATTGCATCTGCAGCAAAAGCAGGTGGAACGTATACAACAGAAGCGTTTGCACCTGTCGCTTTTACAGCGTCTTCTACAGTATTAAATACCGGTACACCTTCGATTTCAGTACCACCTTTACCAGGCGTTACACCACCGACAATTTTCGTACCGTATTCAATCATTTGTTTTGTATGGAATAAACCTTGAGAACCTGTAATACCTTGTACAATAACTTTTGTATCTTTATTAACTAATACGCTCATTTCTTCTCCCCCGCTTTCTATTAGCCTACTAGTGAAACAATTTTTTGTGCACCGTCTGCCATAGATTCTGCTGCAACAATATTTAAGCCAGATTCATTTAAAATTTTCTTTCCTAGCTCTACATTTGTACCTTCTAAACGAACAACAAGCGGTAATTCAAGACCTACTTGTTTTGTCGCTTCAATAACACCTTCTGCAATTACATCACATTTCATAATGCCGCCAAAAATGTTAACGAAAATACCCTTTACATTTTTGTCAGAAAGAATAATTTTGAAAGCTTCTGTAACTTTTTCAGCTGTTGCACCGCCACCAACATCTAAGAAGTTAGCTGGGTCACCGTTATAATGTTTAATAATATCCATCGTTGCCATTGCAAGTCCTGCACCATTTACCATACAACCAATGTTTCCATCTAATGAAATATAGTTCAGGTCATATTTAGAAGCTTCAACTTCTTTCGGATCTTCTTCATCAAGATCACGAAGCTCTAAAATATCTTTATGGCGATATAAAGCGTTAGAATCGAAGTTTAATTTTGCATCTAACGCCATTACTTTTCCGTCACCTGTTGTCACAAGCGGGTTAATTTCTGCGATAGAACAATCTTTTTCAATAAACGCGCGGTATAAGCCCATCATAAACTTTACAGCTTGTCCAACTAGCGCGCTTGGAATATTGATATTAAACGCAATACGACGTGCCTGGAAGCCTTGTAGACCCACAGCAGGATCAATATATTCTTTAAAGATCTTTTCTGGTGTTTTCTCTGCTACTTCCTCAATTTCTGTTCCGCCTTCTTCAGACGCCATTAACACAACTTGAGAAGTCGCGCGATCTAACACAAGACCAACATAGTACTCTTTTTTAATGTCGCATCCTTCTTCGATAAGTAAGCGCTTTACTTCTTTACCTTCAGGACCTGTTTGATGAGTTACAAGCGTTTTCCCTAAAATTTCTTCTGCATATGTACGAACTTCATCTAAGTTCTTTGCTACTTTTACACCGCCAGCTTTGCCGCGTCCGCCAGCATGAATTTGCGCTTTTACTACACATACGTTTGTTCCTAATTCTTTCGCTGCTTCTACAGCTTCTTCTACTGTAAAGGCAACCTTCCCATTCGGAACGCTTACCCCATAGTTTCTAAGGACTTCTTTACCCTGATACTCGTGGATATTCATGGTCCCATCCTCCCCTATTTTCCTGTTTTACTCGAAAAGTTTTTTTAATGTTTTTAAACACTACATTGTCATTGTATAAAATGATTGGCACGCTGTCTACAGTAAAATATCAGAAAACTGAAATCGCTTTATTCTTTTTTGAAAATAATAATGTTAATATACAAAAATAAAAAAATAAGCTGTGAATTCCCAGCTTATTCTTCAATCATATCTTTAATTGGAGCAAACGTTTTTCGATGTTCCTCTAACACACCATAAGTTTCAATCGCTTGTAAATGTTGTTTCGTTCCATATCCCATATGTTGCTCAAATCCATACTGCGGATATCGTTTTCCAAGTTCTTTCATCATGCGATCTCTTGTGACTTTCGCGATGATAGACGCAGCTGAAATCGAAATACTTTTCGCATCTCCCTTAATAATAGACGTTTGTGGGATTGATGTTGGCAAATCCATTGCATCAATTAGCAAATGCTCTGGCTCACATGATAAATTACTTACAGCCTCTAACATCGCTTGTTTCGTCGCTTGATAAATATTTATCTGATCAATAACGTGTGGTGGAATAATTCCAACCCCAATTGCTAGCGCCTGCTCTTTAATCCCATCATAAAACTGCTCACGCTTTGCCTCACTCAATTTTTTCGAGTCATTCAAACCAGGCATATAGAAATCTTTCGGAAGCACAACAGCAGCCGTAACAACAGGTCCTGCTAAGGGGCCTCTTCCGACTTCATCAATACCAGCAATTGATTCAATCCCCTTTTGACGAAGCGCATTCTCATATGAAGACATCTCAGCAAATTTTTGTCTTTCTTTTTCTTTATCCTCTTGCTGTTTTTTCCATTTTAATATTAGTCTCTGCACGCCTTTTCGTTCATCTGCTACTAACATACGAAAGCGCTCGTCGTCTTCTCGTTCAATTTCTCGCAATACAGTTTCGATTTCTTGAATTGTTTGTTTTTTAGACATACGTAGTTCCTCCTACAAGTAAGAAAAGGCGCGCAATAGCGTGCCTTTTCTCTCCCATTTCACAATAGCAAGCATTATCTTTTCATTTTTAAAAAAAGAAAGACACTTGGCAAAAAAATAACTACCAGTAACATTCATCGAATGAAATGAAAGAAATAGAAGGATTGCTCTATGCTTCTTCCATTATCTCTTTCGGTGTTTCAAATGTCATTTTCCCGAGTTTACCACCGCGAAGTTCACGAAGAACAAGTTCTGATGTTTTATCATAATCAACAAGTCCCCCGCCCATTAAACAGCCTCTATTTTTTCCAATCGCATCAAATAACTCTACAATATCTTCTGGAATCTCATTTAACTTATATCGCTCTTTTAAACGTTCTGGATACTGTTTCTCCATAAAGCGAAGTGCATACACAGCCACATCTTGCAAATTTAAAATAGAATCTTTAATCGCTCCAGTTGTTGCGAGACGAAGTCCAACCATTTCATCCTCAAATTTTGGCCATAAAATACCAGGTGTATCTAATAGTTCCATTTCTTTTCCAACTTTAATCCATTGTTGTGCCGTTGTTACACCTGGACGATCGCCCGTTTTAGCAATATTTTTCTTTGCTAATTTATTAATTAATGTCGATTTTCCAACGTTCGGAATCCCAACAATTAAAGCACGAATTGCTCTTGGTTTAATACCTTTTGCAATCATTTTATCAAATTTCTCTTTCACAAGTTCTTTACAAGCTGCTGTAATTTCTTTCATACCTTGTCCAGCTTGCGCATTGATAGAGATTGCTTTATGACCTTTTTCTTCAAAATAAGCAATCCATTCTTTTGTTACACGATCGTCTGCCATATCTGCTTTATTTAAAACAACAAGTCTTGGCTTGTGCGTAATAATTTCATCAATCATTGGATTTCGTGATGATAATGGCAACCTTGCATCAACAAGTTCAATTACCACATCGATTAATTTTAATTTCTCTGTTACTTGGCGCCTTGCTTTAGCCATATGACCAGGAAACCATTGAATTACCATACTTCCACCTTCTTTTCTACATTCATTTTACAATACGTGCATCCTCGAATGGCCAATACAATATATTCGCTTTTCCAATTACTTGGTCTATTGAAATCGTTCCAATTGTACGACTATCCTTACTAAAACGACGATTATCTCCTAATACAAATAATTCTCCTTTTGGAACCGTTGTTTTCCCTGTAATTTCTTCAAGCTTAAAATCATACGTTAATGGCCCATCAGCAAGCTGCTTTTTCTGCTTATCTAAATACGGCTCCTCATACGGCTTTCCGTTAATATAGAGTGTGTCGTTTCGATATTCTATCTGATCACCAGGTAAACCAATGATACGTTTAATGTAATCTTTATCTTCTGTCGCTTGAAACACAATGATATCAAAGCGTTTTGGTTCTCCAATGTGATAACCTATTTTATTGACAATCATACGATCACGATCTTGAAGCGTCGGTGACATCGATACACCATCTACAAGAATTGGTGCAAAGAAAAATTGTCTAATAATCCAAGCTAAGACAACAGCAATCAAAATAGCTTTTGTCCATTCCCAAAGCGTACTTTTTTGTTTCGTCATGTAATTCCCTCCACGGTTATGTAAGCTGTTTGTATGTAAGTTAGGACACAGCTAGATTGGAAAAAGGGAGCTTGCAAATACAAGCTCCCATACATGTCTTATCGAATTTCTTTAATACGTGCTTTTTTACCGCGAAGGTTGCGTAAGTAGTATAACTTAGCACGACGTACTTTACCACGGCGAAGTACTTCGATTTTCGCGATTCTTGGCGTGTGAACTGGGAATGTACGTTCAACACCTACACCGTAAGAAATCTTACGAACTGTGAATGTTTCGCTAATTCCGCCACCACGACGTTTAATTACAACACCTTCAAAAATCTGAATTCTCTCACGAGTACCCTCTACTACTTTTACGTGTACACGTAAAGTGTCACCAGGACGGAATGAAGGTAAATCAGTTTTTAATTGATTTTTTGTAATTTCTGCGATTAATTGTTGCATATTCAATTCTCTCCTTCCAAACAGATGCTCATGCAAAGTCAT
Organism: Bacillus sp. 491mf; assembly: GCF_900112415.1. Taxonomy (GTDB): domain Bacteria; phylum Bacillota; class Bacilli; order Bacillales; family Bacillaceae_G; genus Bacillus_A. Next base: position 292,460 of record NZ_FOLV01000001.1, on the reverse strand, counting down.
ATCATAAATTACAGCGGAACACCGTTGTTAACGGCTACTCTCTATAAGTAGCACAAGTGTTATAATAGCATATTGCTTGGTTTGTTGCAATAGCATTTTTTTACTTCTCTTCTTTAATTTCTGCTAACCACTTTTCCTCTTGTTTAGATAAGCTTCGTTCCTCTAGTAAATCAGGGCGGCGTACAAAAGTACGGCGCAGCGACTCTTTATGACGCCATTCTTCAATATATTTATGATTTCCAGACAAAAGTACATCTGGCACTTTCATCCCACGAAACTCCGCTGGTCTCGTATAATGCGGATGTTCTAGTAAGCCTGTACTAAATGAATCTTCTATTTGTGATTGCTGATTCCCTAAAACGTCAGGTAATAAACGCACAACACTATCTGTAATAACCATAGATGCCAATTCTCCGCCTGTTAAGACGTAATCACCTATTGAAATTTCATCGGTTACAAGATGCTCGCGAACACGCTCATCATACCCCTCATAATGGCCACAAATAAAAATTAAATGCTCTTCTTCAGCTAATTCTTCAGCCTTCTTTTGCGTAAAACGCTCTCCTTGTGGACACATTAGTACAACTCGTGGTTTACGCTCTGTTTCCTTCGTTAACTCTTCTACAGCATCAAAAATGGGCTGTGGTGTTAATACCATTCCAGCTCCGCCGCCGTATGGATAATCATCCACGCTATTATGCTTATTCGTTGAATAATCACGAAAATTAACAACTCTTAGCTGCACCGCTTCTTTTTCTTGTGCTTTTTTTAATATAGAAGAACCAAAGACACCTGTAAACATTTCTGGAAACAATGTTAAAATATCGATTTTCATTACAGTAACCCTTCCATCACGTGGATGGTCACAAGCTTTTCGTTCATATTTACTTGTAAGACAACTTCCTCAATATATGGGATTAAAACATCTTGACCTTTTGGTTGTTTAATGACCCAAACATCGTTTGCACCTGGAGAAAGAATTTCTTTAATTGTACCAATTGTCTCTCCGTCTTCTGTTACAACTGTACAACCAATAATTTCGTGATAATAATACTCTCCTTCAGCCAATTCTCCAAGCTGATCCTCTGGCACTTTTAATAAAGAGCCTTTCCATTGTTCCACTTCATTTACATTGTTATAGCCTTCGAATGTCAATAAATCAAAAGACTTATGTTGACGATGAGAAGTAATCTTTACAGCTAATGGCTCAGTAACTTTCTCCTGCCATATGTATAATGTGTTTCCTACTTTATAACGCTCTTCTGGAAAATCTGTACGTGAAACGACACGGACCTCACCTCTAACACCGTGAGTATTTACAATTTTCCCTACATTAAACCATTTCGTCATAAACAGCACGTCACCCCTGTTCGCAATATGTCGTTAGCATCTCCATTCTCTTTGCTGAAGATGCGATTTATCTTAAAATGTTAAAAAAGGGTGAGGAACAGATCCTCGCCCTTTTCGTACTTATTGAATTTCCAGCGTGACTTTTTCATTTTCATGATGTCCCGCTGCATATAAGATCGTTCGAATTGCTTTTGCAACTCGCCCTTGTTTCCCAATGACTTTACCCACATCCTCAGGATGTACGGTTAACCGATACTTCATCTCTCCGTTGTACAGTTCCTGTGTAACCAATACATAATCAGGATGATCCACAAGGGGTTTAACAATTGTTTCGATTAACCCTGACATAGCCATTGCTTTAATTACTTACCTTGTTTAGCTAAATGGAATTTCTCCATAATGCCTTGTTTAGAGAAAAGGTTACGAACTGTATCAGATGGTTTCGCACCGTTTCCTAACCATTTTAATGCTGCTTCTTCGTTGATTTTAATCTCAGCTGGCACTGCAACTGGATTGTAAGTTCCGATTTCCTCGATGAAACGTCCGTCACGAGGAGAACGAGAATCTGCAACAACTACACGATAGAAAGGAGATTTTTTAGCTCCCATACGTTTTAAACGAATTTTAACTGCCATTTATAAAGCACCTCCGAATATATTTCACACAGATAATAATATTAGCAAAAAGAGTGGGCCTTTGTAAAGTATTTTTTCTTAACAGAGCCATCTTTTTTTCCTTACATAAATGGAAACTTCATACCACCTAGTCCTTTTTTCTTACCTTTTTGCATACCAGACATCGTTTTCATCATCTTTTTCATATCTTCAAATTGCTTCAAAAGACGATTGATCTCTTGTACAGTTGTACCGCTACCTTTAGCAATACGTTTCTTGCGACTAGCGTTAATCATTTCCGGTTGCTCACGCTCTAATTTCGTCATTGAGCGAATAATCGCTTCAATGTGTCCAATTTGCTTTTCATCAACTTGGACATTTTTTAATCCTTTAATTTTCCCAGCACCAGGAAGCATATTTAATAGCTCATCAAGTGGTCCTAGTTGACGCACTTGTCCTAATTGCTCTAGAAAATCATCTAACGTAAAGGAAAGTGTACGCATTTTTTGCTCAAGTTCTCTTGCTTTTTCTTCATCAACTGTCGCTTGCGCTTTTTCAATTAACGTTAGAACATCACCCATACCTAAAATACGTGATGCCATACGTTCTGGATGGAATGCCTCTAGCGCATCTAATTTCTCACCCATACCAGCAAATTTAATCGGTGTGTTTGTAACAGCTTTAATAGATAGCGCTGCACCTCCGCGCGTATCACCATCTAATTTCGTTAATACCACACCTGTTAAACCAAGCTGTTCATGGAAGCTTTGTGCAACGTTAACCGCATCTTGTCCTGTCATTGCATCAACAACAAGGAAAATTTCATCCGGTTTCGCTACTTCCTTAACTTGTGCTAATTCACCCATAAGTTCCTCATCAATATGCAGACGACCTGCTGTATCAATAAGAACGTAATCATGATGATCTTCTTTTGCTTTTGCAATTGCTTGTTTCGCGATTTCAACAGGACTTACTTTGTCTCCTAAAGAGAAAACTGGCATATCCAATTGTTTACCGAGTGTTTCAAGTTGCTTAATTGCCGCTGGACGATAAATATCAGCTGCAACAAGCATCGGTTTCCGATTATGCTTTTTACGAAGTAAATTCGCAAGCTTACCTGTTGTCGTCGTTTTACCCGCACCTTGCAAACCTACCATCATAATAACAGTTGGTGGCCGGTTAGAGATAGCAATTTTGCTCTGTTCCCCGCCCATTAGCTCAGTAAGTTCTTCCTGTACTACTTTAATAACTTGCTGTCCAGGCGTTAGACTTCTCATTACATCTTGTCCGACAGCACGTTCAGACACACGCTTTACAAAATCTTTTACTACTTTAAAGTTAACGTCTGCTTCTAAAAGTGCAAGACGAACTTCTCTCATCATTTCTTTTACGTCGGCTTCGGATACTTTCCCTTTGCCGCGAATTTTTTGCATTGTCTGTTGAAGTCGGTCGGCTAATCCTTCAAATGCCATATTGCCGCCCTCCTAATCTAAATTTTCGATAGCTTCAACAACTTGTTTTATTTGTTCATCTACATGCTCTTCTTCGCTGATTAGCTGCTTTAACTTTGTAACAAGTTGCTGCCTTTCTTGAAACTTTTGAAGTAATAATAACTTTTCTTCATATTCTTCAAGCATCGCTTCTGTCCGTTTAATGTTATCATACACTGCTTGGCGACTTACTTCAAATTCTTCTGCAATTTCACCAAGCGATAGATCATCAAGATAGTAAAGTGACATATAACTTCTTTGTTTTGGCGTTAACAACGATTGATAAAAATCAAATAAATAGTTCATTCTCGTTGTTTTTTCGAGCATGTTGAATCACCCTTTGTTAAGTGAATTACCTTTACATGGATTAGTTTACATGGAGAGTAAAGGTGTGTCAAGTTTTTTTCTTAACATCTCAATTTTAATCCAAAAGAAGAAGCGGTAAACACCGCCCCTTCTTTTTCGACATATAAGTCGCTGCTATGCAGAATACAACATGTCAGCCACTTACTCGCTCCTTTAGCGCGCGGTAGAAATAGGCCCTGACCGCTACTATGCACGGCCAGATGCTCTCGCCCACCTATAAAGAAAAAGGGTTTTTAAGTCAGTTTTCAAGTTATATTTATTCTGCTTCTGTTTCTACAAAGTCCGCAAATAATCCATACACATATTGTTCTGGATCAAATGCTTGTAAGTCATCCATTTGTTCTCCTAGACCAACAAATTTCACCGGTACATCCATCTCATTACGAATCGCTAATACAATTCCACCTTTAGCAGTTCCGTCCAATTTCGTTAAGACAATACCCGTTACATTTGTCGCCTCACGGAATGTCTTCGCTTGACTTAAACCATTTTGCCCTGTTGTTGCATCAATGACAAGTAATACTTCATGAGGAGCTCCAGGAACTTCACGTTCAATTACACGTTTCACTTTCTCTAACTCTTTCATTAAGTTGACTTTATTTTGCAAACGACCTGCCGTATCACATAACAAGACATCAACTTTTCGCGATTTTGCAGCCTGAATTGCATCGAACATAACAGCTGCTGGGTCTGAACCTGATCCTTGTTTAATTACATCTACACCAACGCGTTCTCCCCATACTTCTAGTTGCTCAATTGCACCAGCACGGAATGTGTCGCCGGCTGCTAATAATACAGATTTGCCGTCCGTTTTAAATTTATGTGCCATTTTTCCAATCGTTGTTGTTTTTCCAACACCGTTTACTCCAACAAATAAAATAACTGTCAATGCATTATCTTGTACATTTAATTCATTATTAAAATTACCGTTACCTTTATAAATCTCGACTAATTTTTCAGAGATAACAGCTTGTACTTCTTTTGGATCTTGAATATTACGACGCTTCACTTCATCTCTTAATTGGTCAATTAACTCCATTACTACGGACACACCCACATCCGCGCCAATTAAAATTTCCTCTAACTCTTCGAAGAAATCTTCGTCAACTTTACGATAACGAAATACTAAATCATTTACTTTTTCAGCAAAAGAGTTTCTCGTTTTCTCTAAACCTTGTTTAAACTTCTCTGTTACCGTATCTGTTTGCTTCGAAATCTTTTCTTTTAATTTTTTAAAAAAACTCATTCTTTCCCATCCTTCCTATTTGCTTGTAACAAGCTCTTCTCCGTCATCTAAACGGACAGAAACAAGTTTAGACACACCAGACTCTTGCATCGTTACACCATATAATACATCAGATTCTTCCATCGTACCCTTTCGGTGCGTAATCACAATAAACTGCGTTTCATTGCTAAACTTTCTCAAATACTGTGCAAAACGAGCAACATTCGCCTCATCTAACGCAGCTTCTACTTCATCTAGCACACAAAACGGTACAGGACGAACTTTTAAAATACCAAATAGCAATGCAATAGCTGTCAATGCTCGTTCGCCTCCAGAAAGAAGGCCTAGATTTTGCAACTTTTTCCCCGGCGGTTGTGCAACAATATCAATTCCTGTATTTAATAAATCATTCGGGTTTGTCATAACCAAGTCTGCACGCCCACCGCCAAATAATTCACTAAATACGAACTGGAATTCTGTACGAATTGCTTGGAATGTATAAGAAAAACGCTTTTTCATTTCTTCATCCATCTCGTCAATTACTTGATGCAGCGTTGTTTTCGCCTCTTGCAAATCATCCCGTTGCTCTAATAAAAACGTATGGCGCTCAGATACACGCTCAAATTCATCAATAGCACCTATATTTACTGTACCGAGTTCTTCAATGGATAGTTTGATTAATTTCACTTTTTTACGAGCTTCCTCGCTAGACATTGTCATCGTATATTTTTGTTTCGCCAATTCAAACGAAATGGTATACGTTTCCCGTAAGTGTTGCAAGCGATTTTCTAACTCCACGTCTAAACGATTTATTTTCACTTCTTGATCTTTTAATACATCAAGTAAGTATTTATGCCTACGTTTCGCTTCTTTTACCTCTAACTCTAGGTGTTCTAACCGCCCTTGTAAATCAAGACGTTGTTCACGGCGTGAGCTAATTAATTCCACAGTTTGGTTTCTATCGTGTGTTTTCTTTTCAATTAGACTTGTAATTTGCTCTTCGCCGCTAGAATTCGATGTCATTTCTTGTTTTAAGAATGCTAAATCTTCTTTTGTCTTTATAAGATTCTTACTAGTTTCATCTCGTTCTCTCGTAAGGCGTTCTACTGTTTCTTTTTGATTTGATAATCGCTGATACTTTTCAGCCGCTTGTACTTTTAGCTCGGTAATCTCTTTCTGAACTTTTTCCTTCGAAGAATGCTGCTCATTCTTTTGTTGTGTTAACTCTGTAATCGTCATATCGAGTTCCGTAATTTTCCCTTGCAGCTCAGTAAGCGTTTCTTCTAGCTCAGTTTTTCGCCCTTGTATCTTCGCTTGATCTTGCAAAAACCCTTCTAGCTCTAAATCATAAATAGATAACCGCTCATTAATACGATGTTCTTCCAGCTCTAACTGATTCATTTCTTCTTTGTATTGTTGTTCGTCTACACGCTTTTCATCAATATTTTGGCGCAGTTCCTTTACCTTCACTTCTTTTTCTTGTATTTCTTGTTTTAACGCTTTAATAAAGTCCTCAAGCTTCTCAGTCTTTTCTTCCATATCTGTCAACTTTTCATTCCACTCTTCCAATTCTCGTTGACGTCCTAATAAAGAAGAATTTGTTTGTTTCACTGCACCGCCTGTCATTGAACCGCCTGGATTCACAAGATCCCCTTCTAATGTAACAATACGATAACGATACTGCAGCAGCTTCGCTAATTCATTTGCCCCTTTTAAATCTTGGGCAACGATTACTGTACCTAATAAATTTGCAATTACATTTTCATATTTATTATCGTACTGTACAAGCTCTGAAGCAATCCCTATAAATGAAGGATACTGACTTATCATGCGAAGTTGCTCTCTATTAAGCGCCCGGCCCTTTATAACACTTTGCGGTAAAAAGGTCGCTCGGCCATGGCGGTTTTGCTTTAAGAATGTAATAGCTCGGCGTGCATGTTCTTCTGTTTGCACAACCACATGTTGCATTGCTGCCCCAAGTGCGATTTCCATCGCTATTTCATATTTTTTCGGTACAGTAAGAAGCTCGGCAATCGCCCCTTCAATACCATGCAACTGGCTATCACGCGCCTTTAACACTTCACGGACACCTTGATAAAATCCTGAATAATCTTCTTGCATTTCTTCAAGCATTTCTTTACGTGAACGAGCTTGTTGAACATATTGATATGCTTGATACAGTTTAGTTTCATTTTCACTGTATTGATCTTTATATTTACCAAGCGTAGCTTCCGTCTGCTGTATACTTGACAATAAAGTTGAAATTTGTTCTTTTATACGTTCATATTTTTCAACGACAATTGATTTTTTCTGCGCAATACCTATACGCATCTGAACATATTTTTCATTCTCTTCATCAAGACGCTGATTTTTGAAATCTCGCTGTTTAAATTGTTCCTCTAACATAGACAGTTCATTTCGATAGCTTGCCTGCTGATTTAAAAGTTCAATATAATCCCCTTTTAAATGTTCGATTTTCTCATCTAAATTTTGTTCATATGTAGACAACAATCGTTCGCTATCATGTAGTTTCTGCTCTAACTCTTTCACATGATTTGTTAATTCCAGCAATTCTTCTGTTCCTTGCAGGGCACTTCCTTCATATATAGAAACTTTTTCTGTTAATTCATGAATGGATGCTTCTAACTGCGCGCAATGTGTTGTTGCGTTGTTCTTTCTTTCTTTCAGCAGTTCACGTTGTCCTTCTAGCTTTTCAAGTTCTTTACTAGAAAGAAGAAGAACTTCTTGTAAAGATTGAATAGATTCATCAATAGCTTGTACATTTCCGCGTATCTCTTCTAAATCCGCTTCATTTTTTTGAAGATGCGTCGATACCTTCACTTCTTCATCTTTGTTATGTTTAAATTGCTCACGAAGCGCTTCCCATTTTTCATGTAATTCTTCAATCTCATACACAATTAATGCCGCTTCAACTTTTTCTAGTTCATCTTTTTTCTCAAGATAATCTTTTGCAATAGAAGCTTGTCTTTCAAGAGGTTCAACTTGTGTACTTAATTCATGAATAATATCTTCTACACGATTTAAATTATCTTGCGTTTCGGCTAATTTCCCTTCCGCTTTCTTCTTGCGGATTTTATATTTCAACACACCAGCTGCTTCTTCAAACACACTGCGGCGATCTTCTGCTTTGCTGCTTAAAATTTCTTCCACTTTACCTTGACTGATAATAGAAAACGCTTCACGCCCCATACCTGAGTCCATGAATAAATCGACAATGTCTTTTAAACGACAAGATTGTTTATTAATAAGAAAATCACTATCTCCAGAACGATATACTCGTCTCGTTACACTTACTTCGTTATATTCAATTGGTAGACGCTGATCTTCATTATTTAATGTTAATGTGACTTCTGCAATATTTAACGCTTTACGTGTATCGCTGCCTGAAAAAATAATATCTTCCATTTTCGCACCGCGAAGTGATTTTACAGATTGTTCACCAAGCACCCAACGAATAGCATCTGTAATATTACTCTTTCCACTTCCGTTTGGTCCTACCACAGACGTTACACCTGGCACAAAGTCAATCGACACACGTTCTGCAAAAGATTTAAATCCTAATATTTCTAATCGTTTTAAAAACACGAAAGGCCTTCCCCCTTTATGCACAAGGAATCCCCCTAAGTATAAGGGGGATTCGCTATAAGTGCTCTTTTAATTTTTCCAACGCTTCTTGGGCAGCATGCTGTTCTGCCTCTTTCTTAGACTTCCCACTTCCAAGACCTAATGATTCACCATTTAATGTAACACGCGATACAAATTCCCGATTATGAGCCGGTCCTTTTTCTTGCAGAATTTGATATTCTATATTCCCGCTACCATCACGCTGTATTAACTCTTGTAGTTGGCTTTTAAAATCCATCACATGAGAAAAAGCACCTTCATTAATTTTTGGATAAACAACTGTTTTTAAAAATCCCCATACCTTATCCAAACCTTGGTCAAGGTAAAGAGCACCAATAAACGCTTCAAAGACATCCGCTAATAATGCTGGACGTTCACGCCCTCCTGTCATTTCCTCTCCTTTTCCTAAAAGGACCAAACTTCCAAATGATAACTCATTTGCAAAGCGAACGAGAGAAGGTTCACATACAATAGCAGCGCGAAGTTTTGTTAATTCGCCCTCGCTCATTGTCGGATATTTTTGAAACAAGTATTGCGAAACTGTCAGTTCTAATACCGCATCGCCAAGAAATTCAAGACGCTCGTTATCTTCATGTGGCTTTTTTCGATGCTCATTCACATACGATGAATGCGTAAATGCTTGAATCAATAACTTTTCATTTGTAAATGTAATACCTATTTTCTCTTGAAACTTTTTAAAAGCCTCTCGATATTTAGTTTCATTTTTCTTATCTCTATACTTTCTGTACGGCATAGGTCCCTCCAGGTATATATGCTGAGAAAGCCCCGTATATAAACGGGACTTCATCAAGCATTATAGATGACTCTCTATGTAAGTCACAGCATCGCCAACAGTAGCAATCTTTTCTGCTTCCTCATCAGAAATTTCCATTTCAAACTCATCTTCTAATTGCATCACAAGTTCTACTACATCTAAGGAATCAGCACCTAAATCTTCTTTAAAGTTCGCAGCTTGTGTTACCTCTGTTTCGTCTACTCCTAGACGATCTACGATGATTTTCGTTACACGCTCTAAAACGTCTGCCATATTCATTCACCTCCTTTAAAAAGTATAAACATACAATTACTATTATTAATCCATCCGATTTCCTCAAGACATTATATTTAATATTGTACAGAAAAACGAGATGAAATCAACCTATTTCTATAGTTTCTTCCCTTACATCACCATACCACCGTCAACATGAAGTGTTTGTCCAGTAATATAACGACTTGCATCTGATGCTAAAAAGGCAACTGCATTTGAAATATCTTCAGCTTCTCCAAATTTTGCAATTGGAATTAACTTAAGCATTTCGTTCTTTACATCTTCTGCTAATACATCTGTCATATCTGTTACGATAAATCCAGGTGCAATCGCATTTACTGTAATATTGCGACTTGCTAGCTCTTTTGCTGAAGTTTTTGTTAATCCAATTACACCAGCTTTTGCTGCAACGTAATTTGCTTGTCCTGGATTTCCAGTAACACCGACAACTGAAGCGATATTAATAATACGTCCATGACGTTGACGCATCATATAACGAGAGACAGCCTTTGTGCATAAGAAGACACCTTTTAAGTTTGTATTAATAACTGTATCCCATTCTTCTTCTTTCATACGCATTAACAAATTATCTTTCGTGATGCCAGCGTTATTTACAAGAATGTCAATTTGACCGAATGTATCGACAGTTTGTTTTATCATGTCAGCAACTTCTTCACTACTTGCAACATTTGCTTTTATTGCAATTGCTTCTGAACCTATATTTTTAATCTCATCAACAACTTCGTTTGCTTTCAATTCGTTTCCTGCGTAGTTTACAACTACTTTTGCACCTTGTTTTGCTAAATCTAATGCAATTGCACGGCCAATTCCGCGAGATGCTCCCGTTACTAACGCAACTTTGTCTTTTAATAACATTAGCCTTCTCCTCTCAGTTTCGAAATGGTATCTTTCATCGTCTCTTCATCGTATATCGCATATACTTTCGCAGAAGGAGCGATTGATTTCATAAGACCAGCTAAAACTTTTCCAGGCCCAATTTCAATAAATGTATCTACACCAAGCTCTACCATACGTTCAATGGATGGGTACCATAATACAGGGGCATAGAGTTGCTCAATTAATTTTTCTTGAATATCTTCTTTACGTGTAATACAATCTGCTGTTACATTTGCAACTACCGGAATTTTTGTATCTTCAATCTTAATTTCATTTAGCACGTCTCGAAACCTCTCAGCCGCTGGTTTCATAAGTGATGAATGAAACGGACCACTAACTCGCAAAGGAACTGCACGCTTTGCGCCGTTTGCTTTCGCTCTTTCCGAAGCCAATTCTACACCTTGCTTTGTACCAGAAATTACGATTTGCTTTGTGCTATTCATATTCGCAATTTGAACAGAATAACCTTCATCTGTCACTTCCTCAGTTACCTGTTTTAACATATCGGGATCCGCTCCCAAAATAGCCGCCATGGCACCTTCGCCATTTGGCACAGCCTCTTCCATGTATTCACCACGTTTTCTAACAGCATAAACACCATCTTCAAATGATAGAGCACCTGCTGCTACTAACGCACTATACTCACCTAAACTATGTCCTGCAACATAATCAGGTGCAATATCGTACTGCTCCAATACTTTTAAAATTGCAACACAAGTCGTTAACAATGCCGGTTGTGCATTGGTTGTTAACGTCAACGCTTCTTGAGGTCCCTCAAAAATAAGTGATGAAAGAGAATCCTTTAAAATTTCATCAGCCTGACGAAATACTTTTGTAGCCTCTTCATAACTTTCTGCTAATTGTCTTCCCATTCCAACTGCTTGTGAACCTTGTCCCGGAAAAAGAAATGCCAGTTTTCCCATTTCAAACCCTCCTCATTATTGAAGCGGTTCTTCCTCCATTACACTCTTAATAGTAGGAATAACTTCCTTTGCTACCATTTCTCGAGTTTGACGGATCGCACTAAAAATCGATTGATCATTTGAAGAACCATGTGCTTTGATGACAGGAGCTTTCAATCCAAATAAAGCTGCTCCTCCATACTCCGAATAATCCATTTTATCTTTTAATACCATTAATTTCGGTTTTAATACCGCTGCCGCTAGTTTGCTTGTAAATGAACTCATTAACTGCTCTTTCAACATTGAGAATAAAGATATTGCAGTTCCCTCTAGTGTTTTAAGCGCAACATTTCCAGTAAATCCGTCACAAACAACCACGTCAGCTACACCTTGTAATAGGTCTCGTGATTCTATATTTCCAACAAAGTTAACCGGTGCGTCTTTTAGCATTGCGAAGACTTGTTTAGAAAGCTCGTTTCCTTTTCCTTCCTCAGTTCCAACATTCAAAAGACCTACTCGCGGATTAGAAATTCCTCTTACCTTCTCTGCATATACAGATCCCATTACAGCATATTGGTACAAATGAATTGCTTTCGCATCGACATTTGCACCGACATCTAGCATAACAAAGCCTTTTCCATCTACTGTTGGCATCGTCGGAGAAAGAGCAGGGCGCTCTATCCCTTCTATACGTCCTATTACAAACAATCCAGCTGCCATAAGAGCCCCTGTATTCCCGGCTGAAATACAAGCATCAGCTGTACCTTCTTTAACTTGCTGCGCAGCAAGTACCATAGAAGCTTGTTTTTTTCGACGCACTGCTCGTACCGGCTCATCTGTTCCTTCAATTACTTCGTCTGTGTGCAATACTGTGATACGCTCTTCGCTCGTTAAATATTTACGAATTTCATCTTCTTTTCCAACTAAAGTAATATGTAAATCTGAATATTGCTTAATTGCTTTCATTGCTCCAAGTACGACAGATTTCGGCGCATGATCGCCGCCCATTGCATCTATTGCGATTCTCATAAGTTGTTACCTTCCTCACTGTAGTTACTAGATCGATACATTTCAAAAGTGCCAGCAAAAACAAGTTCTTCCCCAACAAAGCTTTGCACTTTGACAACCGTCCGTCCTTTATCATTCTCTACATCTTCAACACGCGCTTTCGCAACAACACGCTCCCCTAATTTTACAGGACGAATATATCGAATGGTAGACTTTGCAGTTAGTGCTAATTCTTCATCAATAACCGCAACAGCTAATGAGTTTGCTTGTGCAAATAAATGATGTCCACGAGCAATTTGATTACGTTTAAAGACATGTTCTTCTTTCACTTCAAAAATAGAAATTGCATGTCTATCTAATTCTATATCAATAATTTCCCCTACCACTTCATCAAGCGGTAAAGATTTTACATCTTCTTCATGTTGTTTCGTTGCCACATGTTTTATTCGTTCTCGTAATTCTGGAATCGAAAGTTCCATTCGATCGAGACGAATTGTTTGAATACTTACTTGAAATTGTTCAGCTAATTCTTCATCCGTAATAAACGGATTTTCTTCTATTGTTTGTTGTAACAACTCTTGTCTTTCTTTTTTCTTTCTCTTTTTCATTCCGCACCATCCATTTTTATGACTAGGTACTAACAGTAGTATATAAGCATTAAATACAGAATGCAACATTTTTTTACGCATTGCGCTTTAATCCAGCTTTTCTCCTTGAAAAACACCTGATTTCTCTAAATATCTTCGCAGCATTTCATACTGTTCACTTTGCCAAAAAGCAGTCGAATCAACAAGTAGCGCAGCATCCTGCCTCGCTGTTTCTAACGCTCGATAATCATGTACCATGTCAGCTAATTTAAATTCAGGTAAACCACTTTGCTTACTCCCAAAGAAATCCCCAGGACCACGCAGTTCTAAATCTTTTTCCGATAGGACAAATCCATCATTTGTCTCTGTCATAATACGCATGCGTTCTTTTCCCGTTTCCGATTTCGGATCAGCAATTAAAATACAATAAGATTGTTCACTTCCACGTCCCACACGACCACGAAGCTGGTGAAGTTGCGATAACCCAAAACGTTCTGCATCATAAATAACCATCGTTGTTGCATTCGGTACGTTCACACCAACTTCTACAACCGTTGTCGAAATGAGAATTTGCACTTTATTTTCACTAAATTGATGCATTACTTCATCTTTCTCCTGAGAAGAAAGACGGCCATGCATTAGCCCAACTTGAAATTTTCCTTGATAGTGATGAGTCAACATACTATGCAAATCAATTGCATTTTGCACATCCAGTTTCTCCGATTCTTCAATTAATGGACAAATGACATATGCTTGTCGTCCTTTTTTTACTTCTTTCTCTACAAATCCGAGAACACGTTCAAACATATCATGTTTCGCCCAGTATGTTTCAATGACTTTACGACCCGCCGGCATCTCATCAATAATGGATACGTCCATCTCACCGAACGCAGTAATTGCTAATGTACGAGGAATTGGTGTTGCTGTCATAAATAAGACATCTGGATTTTCACCTTTTTCCCTTAACACACGACGCTGTGCTACACCGAAGCGATGTTGTTCATCCGTAATTACAAGTCCAAGCCTGTGAAATATGACTTCATTTTGAATTAAAGCATGCGTCCCAACAAGAATATCAATTTCCCCTTGTTCTAGTCTTGCTAGTATCTCGCGGCGACGCGCTCCCTTTACAGAGCTTGTTAATAATTCAATGTTCATATTAAAATGAGAAAATATAGATTCTAAAGATTGATAGTGCTGCTCTGCTAAAATTTCTGTCGGTACCATTAATGCTCCTTGATATCCAGCTAATTTCGCAGCATACAAAGCAATTGCAGCCACTACCGTTTTTCCAGAACCTACATCACCTTGCAGTAAACGATTCATTCGATACGGGGACTGCAAATCTTTCATAATTTCTGTAACAACACGACGCTGCGCATTTGTTAACGGAAAAGGAAGAGCGCCTATAAACTCCTCTAATTGTTCAAGAGATAGATCTTTTTTCGTTCCCTTCGAACTTTCCCGCTCCATTTTGCGAAGTGCTTGCATCTTCAATTGGAACAAGAAAAACTCTTCATATACGAAGCGACGACGCGCCTGTTTCATATCCTCTTGTCCACTAGGAAAATGCAAGGCATATAGTGCTTCATAACGGGATAATAACTTATAACGCGACAACAACCCTTCTGGTAACACTTCTTTCACAAAAGAACCATACTCTTTAAACGCCCCCGCAATAAACCGCCGCATTTGTTTTACCGTCAATTTCCCTTTAACTGAATACACCGGTTCTACTTCTTGTTGACGAACAACCGGCCCAAAGTGAAGTTCAGATACCGAAATCATTTGACGATGTTGATCCCATTTTCCAGATATCGTTACCGTTTCATCAATATTTAATTTCTGCTTATAGTAGGGTCTATTAAAGCATACAGCTGTAATTAAATAACGCCCCACGAGAACACGCACAGTTAGACGAGATTTCTTTTTTCCATAATATTGCAGTAGAGGTGCACTATGTACTTTACCTTCTACAGTTACTCGTTCTTCATGTTTAACTTCAGCCAAATCTTTCATCGCATAGTCTTCATAACGATACGGAAAATGCTCTAGTAAATCAGAAACCGTAAAAATCCCCATCTCATTTAGTAATACAGCTGTTTCTTCTCCAATCCCTTTCACATCCGTAATTGGAATTTGCACCACTTCATTCAAGATCTTCACGCCCCGTCAAATCTTATTCCTAACCTTTCATATATAACATACATCTTCTTTACTTGTAGGTTATATCTCAACAACGGATTACGTATTTCCGTATTCACGTTGAATACGCAATCGCTACCTCTCTTATTCTACCATAGCATCAAGAAAGCATAGTAGTCATTTCCCTTTTCCTAAATCTTATATATTCATTTAGTTTCTCGGCATATTTCCCCAAAAAGAAAGAGAGCCTCACCACATCTGCTAGCAAGGCCCTCTTCTTATATATATTTGTTCATCTCATAATAGAGTAATTACATTTTAAACAGAAATAAAGTTTTCACTTTATTCAACAGAAAAAATGAAAGAATATAGAGGTTGATTTCCATTATGAACTTCCACTTCTACATCTTCAAATTTTTCTTCTACAAACGTTACTAATGTGTCTACTTCTTCTTCTGATGCATCTTCACCCTGTAAAATTGTTAAAATTTCTGCATCTTCATCAAGCATATTTTCTAACAGTTTTTTTGCAGCTGAAATTTTCTCTGCATCTGTTGATACAATTTTTCCATCTGCAATACACATGAAGTCATCTTTATTAATTGTCACACCATCAATTTCCGTATCACGAACCGCATACGTGATTTGGCCTGTTTTCACATGAGCAAGTGCTTCGTTCATTTGCGCTTCATTTTCTTCAAGAGTTCCTGCTGGATTGAATGCAAGCATCGCTGCCATACCTTGCGGAACTGTTTTTGAACGAACAACAATTACTTCTTGATCCACTACAGAAGCTGCTTGCTCTGCAGCCATTACAATATTACCATTGTTCGGTAATATAATAACTTTTTCTGCATTCGCTTCTTCAATCGCTTTTACAATATCTTCTGTACTTGGATTCATCGTTTGACCGCCTTCAATAACTACCGTCGCTCCGATGCTTTCAAACAATTCTTTAATACCAGAACCCATTGCTACTGTTACAATTCCATAAGACTGTTTTTCTGCAGGTTTTACTTCTACATGCATCGCCGCAGGCTCATCTAATAAAGCAGTATGTTGTTCACGCATATTCTCTACTTTAATTTTGATTAAGCTTCCATAACGTTGTCCGTAATTCATCGCATCTCCAGGATGCTCTGCATGAATATGAACTTTTACGACTTCTTCATCAGATACAACAAGCAATGAATCACCATACACACTAATCTCTTCACGGAATTTTTGCTCAGAGAAATTATGTTCTTGCATCTTCTCTTCGTCTAACTTAACCATAAATTCTGTGCAGTAGCCGTATTTAATATCCTCTGTACTCAATTGGCTTTGTACACTACGGTGATGTTCTGCACGTACCATTTCGTTCATAGATGGTTGTGTTGGCTCATTAAAGGCGATTGTCTCACCTTTTAAGTCCGCTAGAAATCCTTCATAAACGACAACAAGACCTTTTCCACCGCTATCTACAACACCAACTTGTTTTAATACAGGTAATAAATCAGGTGTACGATTTAATGATGCATTCGCTTCTTTCACAACTTCTTCCATAAACAAAACAAAATCGCGCTGCTTTTTCGCAACAGTGACTGCATGTTTACTCGTTTCCCTTGCAACAGTTAAAATCGTTCCTTCAATCGGCTTCATAACTGCTTTATATGCCGTTTCTACACCCGCTTCTAACGCATCAGCAAAATCAATTGTTGTTAATTCTTCTTTTTGTTCAATGGATTTTGAAAAACCACGGAATAACTGAGATAAAATAACACCTGAGTTACCACGCGCTCCCATTAATAATCCCTTAGCTAAACTTACTCCGACTTTACCAGCGTGTTGCGAAGGATTTCCCTTCACCTCGCGCGCACCTGAAGTCATCGATAAGTTCATATTTGTACCGGTATCGCCATCTGGAACCGGAAAAACGTTTAAAGCATCAACAAGTTGAACATTGTTTGTTAAATTATTCGCTCCTTGTATGATCATTTGTGACAAACGTTTTCCATCAATTTTTTGAATTGACACAGTTCTTCCTCCTTAATGCAATTACAAGTTTATTACTTTAACTCCTTGTACGTAGATGTTTACAGAATCTACTGCTAGTCCTACCGTTTGATCCAGTGTATATTTCACTTTCGTTTGGACGTTATGTGCTACTTCTGAAATTTTTGTACCATAGCTCACGATAATATACATATCAATATGTACTTCATCTTCGTCTTTACGAACAATAACGCCTCTAGTGAAGTTTTCTTTTCGTAAAATTTCTGTCAACCCATCTTTTAATTGGTTTTTAGAAGCCATACCGACGATGCCGTAACAGTCTACTGCAGCGCCTCCAGCAATTGTTGCAATTACATCTGTACTAATATCAATTTGACCGTATTTTGTCTTAATTTCAATTGACATCTCGTTTCCCCCTTCTGAAATGGTGAAAGTGAGCTAGACTACTTTATTTACTATCATATAATCTTTTTAAAGAAAATTCCATCGTTCTTTCGTTTTGCTCTCACATTTATATAATAAAACAGCAATTTTTTATGGTGAGCAAAATAGTCCATTTTTATTATACAACATATACCACTACAATATGTCAAGTGATTTTTCTTGATTTCAGCTTTTGATTTCTTACATATAGTGTCAAGTAATTTTTCTTGATTTCTTTTTTATACACTGTTGCATTCTCTTTTTAGTTGTGTTAAATTATAGTAGTGTTTTTAGCATCGCATAAAAGACTAACATTGAAAATTACGTAAGTTACGGTAGTTAAGGGAGGGAAATATAGATGGCTCGTGTTTGTGCTATTACTGGAAGAAAAGCTCGTTCTGGTAACTCTCGTTCTCACGCAATGAACGCTACAAAACGTAAATGGGGCGCTAACCTTCAAAAAGTTCGCGTACGCATCGACGGTAAAGTTCAACGTGTTTACGTTTCTGCTAGAGCATTAAAATCTGGCAAAATCGAACGTGTTTAATAATAAAAAAGAGAGCCTGTTGGCTCTTTTTTTATTATGCTCATGAAAAAAGCACCGGTAATAGGTGCTTTTTTATCCTTTTTTAAAGGTATTCAATACCGCGCGAACAATTCCACCAAGAAATTTCGGTAACTTAATTGTATAAAATCTCATGGTTTCCCTCCTAATCCCCATTACTCCACTTGTTTACTATAGACGCCGCAACAGAAGTATTTCATCAATCAGTGCTTCTTATCACCATTAATATGCCGGAAGTAAATGAAAAAGTACCTTTTTCCGCAACGAGTTCATTACTAATACAAAGTGTCGATCCCCAGTTTATCGTTTTATCAGTAAGAGGATATTTAAAGCCACGAAGTGTAATTCCCATTACTATTTCTGTCATTGGAACAAAAGATATGTAAGGAAATGATGAATTCTCTTCAATTATATATGTGCCAAATTCTCTAACTGAGATTTCATTTTTATAATCTACAATGCTTATATTAGTATTGGATTTCAAACCTTTTATTAACATTTGAATGTTCGCTAAACTATGATCCAGCCTTCCACCTGTTGCACCAAAAATACGAATTTGTTCTGGTTGTTGCTTTAAAGCCCAGTTAATTGCAATCTCTAAATCCGTTTCATCCTTTTCTTTCGGTACAATATGCAAATCATGTTTCTGCTCTCGCATCCATTCTAGTTCCTCTTTTGTAACAGAATCATAATCACCAAACGCCACTTCTGGCATAATTCCAAACTGCAACAAATGGTATACTCCGCGATCAACAGCTGCCCATACGACCTTTTCATTCTCATATTTAGAAAAATCTGCCCAGCACTCTACTGGACCTCCAGCTAAAATATGAATAATCACGTTCTCTCTCCTCCTATAGAAAAAAGGCAATCTGCTAATAGCTAGATTACCTTCTCTTTTAAACAAAACTCCTATATATCCAATTAAATTTCCCGACATATAAACCACTGCTATGTAAAATAAAACATGACGCTACTTGCACCCTTTGTTTTAAACCTCGCATGTGGCAGGAGCAGGCCCTGACCGCTTCTATACACAGCCAGATGCTCTCGCTCCCCTAAAAAGAAAGGTTTTTTGTCGTTTTTTAACTTGTATATATATCTACTTCTACATTCTTATCCGCGAATTGCAGCAATAGCTGCTCCGCGATCTTTTTCATTATATACTGCAGATCCAGCAACAAGAACATTCGCTCCTGCTTCTACACATAGTTTTGCTGTTTCTGCATTCACGCCGCCATCAATTTCAATCTCTACTTGTAAATTACGTTCACGAACCATATCAGCGACTTGTTTCACTTTCGGCAATACAGAGTGAATGAATTTTTGTCCGCCAAACCCTGGATTTACAGTCATAAGTAGAACCATATCGATTTCTTCTAATACGTGTTCAATCATGGAAACTGGTGTATGTGGATTTAAAACAACACCTGCTTTAATGCCATGTGATTTAATTAATTGAATCGTACGATGTAAGTGCGCGCAAGCTTCTACATGTACCGTAATAATATCCGCTCCTGCTTTCGCAAAAGCCTCAATGTACTGATCCGGATTTTCAATCATAAGATGAACATCTAATGGTAAAGAAGTAATTGGACGAATAGCTTCCACAATTAACGGTCCAATTGTAATGTTCGGAACAAAATGTCCGTCCATTACATCGACATGTATGTAATCTGCTCCGCCTTTTTCTACATCTTTAATTTCTTCTCCCAATCTTGAAAAATCTGCTGATAAAATCGATGGTGCAATTTTAATCATAATTAATACCTCGGCTTTCTCTCTCTAATTTCTTCAATAAACTGCACATAGTGCTCATAACGATAGTTTGTAATATTCCCTTCTTCTACCGCTTCTTTCACCGCACATTTCGGTTCAGAAAGGTGTGTACAACCTCTAAATTTACAGTATTGACTCCGTTCTTTCAACTCTGGAAAACAATATGTGAGATCTTCTACTTCTATATCGATGAAATCGAGTGAACTAAATCCAGGTGTATCCGCCACAAGTCCACTCCCTACTTCAATTAATTCTACATGTCTTGTCGTATGCTTACCTCGCCCTAAATGAGCTGAAATCCCACTCGTTTTTAGCGCTAAATCTGGACGTAATACATTTAAAAGCGACGATTTCCCTACACCAGATTGTCCTGCTACAACGGAAACACACCCTTCTAAAAACGGCTTTAATACATCTATACTTTCTGATGTTGTCGTTGAAGTGAATACAACATCATATCCAATTGCAATGTAATCCTTTGCATATGCTTCAATCTTTTCACGCGTTTTCACATCTACTAAATCCATCTTACTAATACAAATAATCGGCTTAATGTTATGAAACTCAATTAAAACTAAAAACCGATCTAATAGTAATGGATTGAATTCTGGCTCTACAGCTGAAAACACAAGAAGTGCTTGATCGATATTCGCAATCGGTGGACGCACAAGCTCATTTTTTCGTTCTAATATCTCTAGAACATATCCTTCACTCGGGTTATCGGCTTGAAATACAACTTGATCACCAACAAGCGGTGTAATCTTATGTTTACGAAATACACCACGTCCTCGGCACTGTGTGATCTCTTCTTCATGCTGCACATAGTAGAACCCACTTAAAGCTTTTATAATTTTCCCTTCTGGCATACATTCTCTCCTTTTTTTACCTTGTTCTAAAAGACATAAAAATAGCTATTCATAATACACTTTAGAACGAGATTCGCTCAACTCACCATTTATAATTATTTTTAATAGGAGTTTCACTTTATTGCGTTGGATACAAAACTTCTTTTTCAATTAAGGTCGTTCCATCACGAACAATTTTGTAACGCCCTTTTTTTCCTTCTTGAATAATAAACTCAAGAGAGACTGTCGTTGACTCTGTTATTGTTCTCGTTTCAAGCGGTTTATCCATAGTATTTTGCATATCTTCTTTATATATTTCAATTTTTTGTGGTGTTTTCTCTCCAGTTGCTGGCCCTTGATACTGAATTGGAATATTATCAACTTTTACAATTTTTGTTGGTTTTTCTTTTTGTCCCTCAGAGACAGTAATTGTTACTTTTGCCCCTTCTTTTAAATTCGTATCTGGCTTTGGTGATTGGGAAATAACTAGCCCCTTATCCACTTTATCGGAATACTCTCTCTTTATTTCCGGCACAAGTTTTTTCTCATTTAAATAGCTATTCACGCTACTTTCTGTCCAACCGGAAAAATCGGCGAGGCTAATTTGTTTTGGCCCTTTACTAATCCACACCTTTACCTCTTGCTCTTCTTCTATAATATCTTGTCCTGCTTCTGGACTTTGTAACACAATTTCACCGCGCGGCTTTTCACTTTCAATATAATCAGGAACAACCCCTTTATATGAAGTCAATCCATCTTTAATCTTTTCATAATCTTGCCCTATCAAATTAGGCATTTTTTTCTTTTGCTTTCCACCAGATTTAAAAATTGTAATTTTTGTATTTTCTCGTACAACTCGTCCTGCCGCTGGACTTGTTTTAATAACCTTACCTTCTTCCACTTCATCTGTATATATAACTTGAGGTGACGTCAAGTCGAATCCTTTAAGTGTATTCACTGCTGTTTCATATGTCATTCCAGATACATCTGGCACTTTGACTTCTTTTGGAATAAAGAAACCTGGTATCACCGTCACTGCTAATATTCCACAAACAACTAAAAATAGGAACGTCGTTAATAAAATTTTAAGCCAACGATTGCTTTTTTTCTTTTTCTTTTTTTGTTCTTCTTCTGGTTTATCCTGCTGTTTTTCTTCTTTCGACTTTCCAGCTAAAACAATTGTTTCTTCAGTATTTGCACTTATTAACTGTTCCTGCTGAATGATAGGAATCGCTTTTGTGGCTTCCATATCTTCTGGTATATAGAAAGGTTGTTCATTTATTCGCTCTGGATATAATGCAGTTTCAATATCACGTTTCATTGCATTTACAGACTGATAACGATGAAACGGATCTTTCGCTGTTGCCTTTAAAATAATATTTTCTACACTTTGTGGAATATCAGGGTTCCACCTTTTTGGAGATGGTGTTTCATTTTGCAAATGTTTCAGTGCAATAGAAACAGCAGATTCTCCGGAAAACGGCGGCCTTCCAGTTAATAATTCAAACATTACAATTCCAAGAGAATAAATGTCTGATTGCTTATTTGCAACACCACCTCTTGCCTGTTCAGGAGATAAATAATGAACAGAACCAAGAACAGAATTTGTATGTGTTATGGTAGTTGCACTTGTTGCGGTTGCAATCCCAAAATCTGTAACCTTTACAACACCATCATTTCGAATTAAAATATTGTGAGGCTTAATATCACGGTGGACAATTTCAAAATGATGCGCATGAGCCATCGCAGCAGTTAATTGCTCCATAATATTAATCGCTTCTTCTACAGGAAGAAGACCTCGCTGTTGTATATATTGTTTTAACGTTTGACCTGGTACATACTCCATAACAAGATAATAGATTCCATCTTCTTCTCCAACATCATACATATTCACAATATTTGGATGCGATAGCGTTGTAACCGACTGTGCTTCTCGATGGAAACGCTTAATAAATTCCTCATTATTGGAATAGTCAAGTCGCAACATTTTTACAGCTACATCACGATCGAGTATGTCATCATGCGCCAAATATACATTGGCCATTCCTCCTCCGCCGATCATTTTAAGTAGCTTGTAACGGTCATTTAGGCGTCTTCCAATCATCACGTTGTCATTCACCTACTTTCGTTCGCCGAGTCCGCATAATCAATAATGACAAGAGTAATATTGTCTTCTCCTCCAAAATCATTTGCAAGCCGCACAAGCTGCACACTTTTTGTTTGCAGAGGTTCATTAGACTGTAAAATTTCTTTCATATTACTCATTGCAACTTTATTAGATAACCCATCCGAGCAGAGTAACAACTGATCTCCCTCTTCTAATACTAAGGTTTTCACATCTAATATAACGGTTTCTTCCGTTCCAAGCGCCCTAAGTAAAACATTTTTTCTTGGATGATATTCAGCATCTTCTTTGGAAATTTCCCCATGCCGAACGAGTTCATTTACAAGGGAATGGTCTTCTGTAACAAGTGACATATAATCATCTGATAGCATATAACAGCGACTATCTCCAATATGACCAATCGTTACAAAAGTATCCGTACATATAGCAGCAACGATTGTTGTTCCCATTCCACTGCATTCTGGATGTTCTCCAGAATATTTATATACTCGTTCATTAATAATTTGTGCATGATTATGTAACCATTGTTCTGCTTTTTTAGGCTTATCCATATTGTACGTTTGTTTCCAGTAGTCATGGAACAGTTGGATTGCCATCGAGCTAGCAACATCACCTGCTCGATGACCTCCCATTCCATCTGCTACAACCGCTAAAATATCTCCATCTAAATTATGAAATACTCCTGCACTATCTTCATTATGTTGACGAACTTTTCCCTTATCTGATAGAAACACGGTTTTCATCATCTCACCTCGTCTCTTCTTTGCGCTCCTTTGCACGCAATTGACCGCAGGCTGCATCAATATCATGACCTTGCTCGCGACGAATTGTTACGTTAACTCCACGATCTTTTAATGTTTTTTCAAACAAGAAAATTTGTTCACGTGGTGTTCTCACATAATCGCGTTCTGGTACATAGTTAACCGGAATTAAGTTAACATGACATTTTACACCTTTTAACAGCTGAGCTAACTCTTCAGCATGTTCGACTTGGTCATTTTCTCCTCCAAATAAGCCATATTCAAACGTAACACGGCGCCCTGTTTTTTCAGTATAATATTTAATAGCTTCCATTAAATCTGGCAGCTTGTACGCTCGGTTAATTGGCATTAATTTTGAACGCAGCTCTGTATTTGGAGCATGTAAAGAAACCGCAAAATTAATTTGTATATTTTCTTCAGCAAACTTATAAATTTTCGGGATAATTCCACTTGTTGATACCGTCATATGACGAGCCCCAATGTGAAGACCTTTTTCATGATTCACGATGCGTAAAAACGCCATTAAACTGTCATAATTATCAAACGGTTCTCCGATTCCCATTACAACAAGGGAGCTAACACGCTCATCTGAAGCGTCTAACTCACGTTGTACTTCAACTACTTGCGCAACAATCTCACCAGCTTCTAAATTACGTTTTAAGCCGCCTAGTGTTGACGCACAAAATGTGCAGCCAATTCGGCACCCAACTTGTGTTGTCACACAAATTGAATTTCCATATTCATGGCGCATTAATACTGTTTCAATCGAATAACCATCATGCAGTTGGAATAAAAATTTAATCGTTCCATCTGAAGATGTTTGTTTTACTAATGTTTTTAAAGTCGTAATATCAAAGGAATTCGACAATTTTTCACGCAATCCTTTAGAAAGGTTTAACATATCCTCAAAAGTTGTTACTCTTTTTTTGTATAGCCAATCAAAAATTTGACTGGCACGGAATTTAGGTTCTCCTTGTTCCTTTAACCATTGTTCCATATCATGAAGCTGCAAGGAATAAATAGATGGCTTTTTCTCTTCTAATTCTTTCTTTTGTTTTTTTACAGTAGTTTCCATGATGCTACACCTTCTTTCTTAAACAAGCAATATAAAATCCATCCGTTGCAAAGTAATGTGGCAAAATTTGCACTTCACCATTAACTACATAAGGATGCACAGCTTTTGGTAATCGGTCTTTCATTGTTGCATCCCATTCAAATTCAGGATGTGATTGTAAAAACTGCTCTATTACTTGTTCATTTTCTACTTTCTCAATTGTACACGTACTATAAACAAGGCGTCCTCCCTTTTTCAACAAAGGAGCTACCTTTTCTAAAATAGATAGTTGAATATTAGCAAGTCTTTCACTATCTTCTTTCTGTTTCCCTATTTTAATATCTGGTTTACGGCGGATTACTCCAAATCCAGAACACGGTGCATCTACTAATACTTTATCAAAGCTTTCTTGTTCAAAATGTTCTTGCACTTTCCGTGCATCAAGAGCTTTCGCTTCTACATTTTCTAATTCAAGACGCTTTGCTTGCTGCTGAATTAAACGCACTTTATGTGGGTGTAAGTCAAGAGAAATAACTTTCCCCGTTCCTCCCAATCGTTCTGCAATATGCGTCGTTTTCCCACCAGGAGCAGCGCAGCTATCTAGAACTATATCTCCTGCCTCTGGATCAAGCACACGAGCTACAAGCATAGAACTTTCATCTTGAATAGATAACATCCCTTCTTGAAATGCTCCTGTATGAGCTACATTCCCTTTTTCAATTTGGATCGCATCTTCCGATAAATCGCCATGTTTTGCTTGAATTCCTTCTGTTTCTAACATTTTGAGCGCATCTTCTCTAGACGCTTTCGCTACGTTAACGCGAGCTGTCGGAACTGGCGGGAGTAAGTTTACTTCGCACATTTGCTTTGCCGTTTCAATTCCGTATGCTTCTATCCATTCTTTAACAAGCCATTCTGGATGACTTGTTGCAATAGCAAGACGCTTTTCCGGACTTTTAATCTCATCTAGTGATGGAATACCTTCACGCTGAATCGAACGAAGTACTCCATTCACAAGTCCGGCGATTCCTTTATGGCCACGACGCTTCGCAATTTCAACCGCTTCATGAATGGCTGCCCGTTCTGGAACACGATCTAAATACAACATTTGATATAAAGAGAGACGAAGCAATACTTTTACCCACAGTTCAATCTTTTTTCGTAAAAACGGCTGTAAATAATAATCAAGTGTATCGCGTCGTTGAATTGTTCCGTATACAATTTCAGTTAACAATCCAACGTCTTTTTTATCAATACTATTTTTTTCAATAAGGTTGTTTAAAAGCAAATTGCTATATGCGCCGCTTTTTTCAACTTGCGTTAAACCGTCAAGAGCTAATTCACGAACGTTTTGTTTCATGCGTCTTCTCCTAACTTCGTACCTATTTCAGGCTTTGTTCCACGTAAAAATTGCGAACAGTCCATACGTTTTTTACCAGATGGTTGCAACTCAGTAATCTTAATTGCCGTTGCATTTCCTGTAGCCACAACGAAACCATCTTCTTCAATTGCAACAACTGTTCCAGCTTCAGCTTTTTCTGTGACAGGAACTTTTTCTCCCCACCATACTTTTACAACCTGTCCTGCTAATGTCGTATAAGCAACTGGCCAAGGATTTAAGCCACGAATATGATTGTAAATCTCTTCTCCAGTTTTCGACCAATCAATCTTTTCCTGCTCACGTTTAATATTATAAGCAAATGTTGCTTCTTCCTCATTTTGTTTAATTGGTTCTAACTTTCCTTGTATTAAAAGCGGCACCGTTTTAGATAATAACTGAGCTCCAGCTACGCTTAATTTATCAAATAATGAGCCGGTTGTTTCGCGTTCGGTAATTTCGACTTCTACTTGCGTTAAAATATCACCCGCATCTAATTTTTCAACCATATACATGATCGTAATGCCTGTTTTCTCTTTTCCTTGCATAATCGAATAATGAATAGGTGCACCGCCGCGAAGTTCTGGAAGTAACGAAGCATGTACATTAATACATCCATATTTCGGCGCTTCTAAAATTTCATTTGGAACGATTTGTCCGAATGCAGCTGTCACAATCAAATCTGGCTCTAATGCCAATACCTTTTCATATTCATCTTTTTCACGAATCTTTAACGGTTGCAATACCGGAATACCATGTTTTTCTGCTTCAACTTTCACAGGCGTTGGGGTTAATACTTTTTTTCTACCTACTGGACGATCTGGCTGCGTCACAACACCAATCACATCATATCCATCTTCAATAAGACGACGAAGCACCGGCACTGAAAAGTCCGGTGTTCCCATAAATACAACTTTCACCATTTGAAAAACTCTCCTTTTACATCTCTTCTAATTCATTTTCCTCATAATATCGCGTTACTTTCGATGTAAATAACACACCATGTAAATGATCGATTTCATGTTGAATTGCACGGGCCAAAAAGCCGTCTGCTTCTAATAAATACACTTTACCACGACGATTTTGGGCACGTACTTTAATATACTCAGCACGTGTTACATCACCAAAAAGCCCCGGAAAACTTAAGCAGCCTTCGGGACCTACTTGTTCACCACGTTTTTCTAAAATAACAGGATTAATTAATTCAATCTTCCCGTTATCATCATCAATGTCTACAACAGCAACTTGCATACTAACACCAACTTGCGGCGCTGCTAATCCAACACCATCCGCAATTAACATTGTTTCGTGCATATCTTTTAAAAGCTTCACTAACTTTTTATCAAAATTAATAACACGTTCACACGGTGTTTCTAATACTTCATTTGGATGTTTTACAATTTCTAATGTTGCCATACTACTCTCCTTTTCAACATACAATCAGATTGAAACTTCCATCAATGGAGGCAACTCCATTGATGATTTGCTTGCCTATTCAGGCACATGCCAGCAGTACGGGCAACGAGGACCTTCTTCCTAGCTTATAAAAGTTTCACTCTATTTTATCCATTTGCCTCTAAATTCAGCTCTACTACATCAACATAGTTGGATTAAAATCAATTGAGATTTGCAAGTCTTTTTGCATTTCTGCCTGATAATGTTCATTTACCATTTTAAGCACGTACTTTAAGTTTGGTTCCCGTTTGTATTTTATCATGCATTGGTATCGATATCTATCTTTTATACGAGGAATTGCCGAAGCAACTGGACCTAAGATCATCGTTTGCTGTGAGCAATGTTGTCGTAAAAAACCAACAATTTTTTCTGTTACCTGCACTGCTTTTAATAATTCCGGGTGAGATACTGTAACTAACGTAACATAATAATATGGTGGATATTGCCGCATTTTCCTCATATACATTTCACGCTCAAAAAACAAATCATACTTCTGCTTTTTTGCTAATTCTATACTATAATGTTCAGGTGTATACGTTTGAATGACTACTTCTCCTGGAAGCTCGTGACGTCCAGCTCGGCCACTTACTTGCGTTAAAAGCTGATACGTTTTTTCACTTGCCCGGAAATCCGGCAAATGCAACATTGTATCTGCTGTTAATACACCTACAAGCGTCACATTTGGAAAATCAAGACCTTTCGCAATCATCTGCGTCCCAAGTAATATATCAGCTTCTCCTGCCCCAAATGACTTCAGGAGCTTTTCATGCATCCCTTTACGACTTGTCGTATCCACATCCATTCGAATAACGCGTGCTTCTGGAAACAATTTTGTAATTTCTTCTTCAACCTTTTGTGTCCCTGTCCCAAAGAAGCGGATATGGGAGCTATTACAAGCAGGACAAGCATTCGGTAAATGTTCCTCATAACTACAGTAATGACATTTCAAACGGTTATTCATTCTGTGATATGTAAGCGAAATATCACAGTGTGGACATTGTACGACATATCCGCAATCACGACACATAACAAATGTCGAATGCCCTCTTCGATTTAAAAAAAGCACCATTTGTTCTTTTTTCTCTAATCGATCCGCTATCTTCTCATGAAGAAGCTGAGAAAACATAGAACGATTACCATCACGAAGCTCTTCTCTCATATCAATAATCTCAACTGCAGGCAAATCCTTTTCATTCATCCGCTTCGCCATTGTAAGCAGTTTATATACACCTTTTTGAGCGCGAGCAAACGATTCTAGTGTAGGCGTAGCACTTCCTAACACAACAGGACAATTGTGATATTCTCCCCGCCGAATCGCAACAGAACGTGCATGGTAGCGTGGATTATCCTCCTGTTTGTAACTCGATTCATGTTCTTCATCAATAATTATAATTCCTAAATTCTCAAATGGTGCAAAAATTGCTGAACGCGCCCCTACAACTACTTTGACTTCTTTCCGTAAAATCTTACGCCATTCATCATATTTTTCACCAACAGACAATGCACTATGAAGAACTGCCACTTGCGAGCCAAAACGCCCTTTAAAACGATCCACCATTTGCGGCGTTAACGAAATTTCAGGCACAAGTACTATGGCTTCTTTTCCTTTGCTAAGTACTTCTTCAATTGACTGTAAATAAACTTCTGTTTTTCCGCTCCCTGTGACACCGTACAGTAAAAACGTCTCATGCTGCTCTTCAGTAATGGTGGTTAAGATTGGTGCAATTACTTGTCGTTGCTCTTCTGTAAGCGGGAATGGCTTTGTGCGTTCGAAAGCATCATCATCATAGGGATTTCGATATACTTCCACATATTTTTCAGCTAACAAACCTTTTTTCACAAGTGATTTAATGGGAGCATCCGTCATTTGCAATTCTTCCATTACTATTTTTAACGGTACAGGCTGATAGTGTTCCATGAAATAATACAATACATCCTGCTGCTTTTTACTCTTTAGATGAAAAGCCGTTTCCTCCAATTCTTCAAAAGGCAAAACAGGTTGAATCATTTTTTGTTTTTTCTTTTGCGCCTTATCTTTTACTTCATAAACAACTTCAACAGTCCCTTTTGCAATTTCTGTTTGCACTGCACGGTACAACTGCGGCCATTCATCAAGTACATTCCAATCGATACTTTCTTTTCCTTGAAAGAGCTGCTTCACATTGGTCGCTACGTCTTCGGGCCGATGAAGACGTAGCTGTTTTTTATATGTCGCTTTAATTGCTGTTGGCAACATAACTTGGAACGCTGAAATTGTAAAACAAAGTGTTTCTTCTGTAAGCCAATTTCCAAGCTGTAGTAATTCCTCATTTAATACAGGTGTTACATCTAACAATTCATGTAATGTTTTCAACTTATTTACATCTACATCTACTGTATCTTTTATCCCAATGACAAATCCTTGTAATTTTCGCGGTCCAAAAGGAACAACAACTCGCATACCCGTTTGAACAAAATCTTCCCAACGTTTAGGAATAATATAATCGAATGGCCTATCCGTTTGCCTTGCTGGAACATCGACAATTACGCTTGCAAATTTCATGCAGGATCATCTTCCAACATTTTTTCAACATGCAGTAATATTTCTCGCGCTACTTCCTGCTTTGTTAATAATGGCAATTCAACCACGGCGCCATTTCGTTTATACATCGTCACAATATTTGTGTCCGTACCAAATCCTGCCCCTTCTGCTTTTACATCATTCGCAACAATTATATCAGCATTTTTTTCGCGTAATTTTTTCGTTGCATATTCTTCAACGTTTGTTGTTTCTGCTGCAAAACCAATGAGTAATTGATGTTCTTTTCGCTCACCTAATGTTTTCAAAATATCTGTCGTTCTTTCTAATTCAATAACTGTATCTCCGCTTTTCTTTTTCATCTTCTCATCGCACACAAACTTTGGACGGTAATCTGCTACTGCTGCTGTTTTAATTACAACATTCATATTAGCATAATGATGTAAAACCGCCTCTAACATATCTTGTGCTGATTCCACTTGTATTGTTGTTACATTCGCAGGCGGTGTTAGCGCTGTTGGACCAGAAATAAGAATGACTTCTGCACCAAGATTCGCCGCAACTTCCGCAAGTGCATATCCCATTTTGCCAGAAGAAAAATTCGTCATAAAACGAACTGGATCAATTTTTTCACGTGTCGGGCCAGCTGTCACCAATATTCGTTTCCCTTGCAGCGGCTTCTCTTCTGAAAAATGCTTCTCTAACATAGTTACAATGTTTTCTGGTTCTTCTAACCGACCTTTAGCAACATATCCGCAAGCTAAAAAGCCCTCTCCAGGCTCAATAAATGTATAGCCTAACTGTTTTAGCATTTGCATATTTTTTTGGACAACTGGATTTTCATACATATGAACGTTCATCGCAGCTGCAATCCACACTGGAGCTGTTGTCGCGAGAAGCGTCGTTGAAACCATATCATCGGCAAGACCATTTGCGAATTTACCAATGATGTTTGCTGTCGCCGGTGCAACAAGTACAAGATCAGCCCAATCTGCTAAATCAATATGAGCAATGACTGCTGAATCCTTTTCATCAAATGTATCTGTGTATACATCATGGCGAGAAAGTGCTTGAAATGTAAGCGGTGTAACAAACTTCGTTGCCGATTCACTCATTATTACTTTTACAAGCGCACCTGCCTGTGTTAATTTACTTGTTAGCGCAGCTGCTTTAAATACAGCAATGCCCCCCGTAACACATAAAAGTATTTTTTTCCCTTTTAGCATAAGTCTCGTCCTCTTTCTTTCATCATCCTTAACCCAATTCGAACTTCAATTCATTCATCATCACAGCCTGCAAATATAAGCTACCGTTATTCTAACTTCCATCAGTGGGGACTTCATCCCCCGCTGATGGAAAGCCCTCACCTATTTTCTTCGATTTTCTTGGAACCTTGAGGTGGGGGACTTACTGTCCGCGAATAGCGGGATAAATCCATTTTGTTTTTTTCGGCATATAAGTCGCTGCTATGCAGAATACAACATGACCACAACTTGCTTTCTCCCTTTGTTTTAAACCTCGCATGTGGCAAAAATAAGCCCTGACCGCTTCTATGCACGGCCAGACGCTCTCGCCCACCTAAAAAGAAAGCTTTTATCTCATTTTTAAATTTATCAACATCGTAAAAAAATAACAACCTACTTGTAAATAGGTTGTTACTGTTACATAGAAAAGTATAGTATCTATGCCTCTATTTGTCGAAAATAACGCATTATTTTTGGTTGTTATCTTCACTTGGTTCGTAGCTTAATAATTGTGCATGAATTTCTTCTAATGATTTCCCTACAAATTTATGAGATACCGGTTTTTCAACAGCACAATCATTATGCTCTTGCATTTCACGAGCGCGCTTTGCAGCTACTGTTACTAGCGTATATTTAGAATCAATTTTTTGTAACAATGCATCAATAGATGGGTTTAACATATTATATTTCCTCCGTCATTTCTTTATAATATTTTGCTACTCGCTCACGGCGACAATGTTCACCTATCACAATTGCATTAATACGTTCGCAAGCAAGTTCTACTTCATCGTTTTCTACTACGTAGTCATAAGCATCCATCATTTCGATTTCTTCTTTTGCTACTGTTAAACGATTTTGAATTACTTCTTCTGTTTCTGTACCGCGGCCCACAATTCGGTTTTTTAGTTCCGATAAACTTGGAGGAGCTAAAAAGACAAATACTCCTTCTGGAAAAGCTTTCTTTACTTGAATGGCACCTTGCACTTCAATTTCTAAGAAAACATCTTTCCCTTGCTGTAATGTTTGCTCGACATAATCAATTGGTGTTCCATAATAGTTCCCAACAAACTCCGCCCATTCCAGCAGTTTATTATTTTGAATCATCTCTTCAAACTCTTCTCTCGTTTTAAAGAAATAATCAACGCCGTCTACTTCTCCTTCACGTGGTTTACGCGTTGTTACAGAAATAGAGTATTGTAAATTTGTATCTTCTTGACTGAACAATTCCTTTCGAACTGTTCCTTTTCCAACACCAGAAGGCCCTGAAAGAACGATGAGCAACCCTCTTCTACTTCTCATATATATGTTAAACCTACCCTTCGTCACTTAAATCTTCTTTATTGTTTAACCGATGTGCAATTGTTTCCGGTTGTATCGGACTTAAAACAATATGTCCATCATCCATAACAATCACCGCTCGCGTTTTTCGCCCATAGGTAGCATCAAGCAGCACATTTTGTTCGCGCGCTTCCTGTACTAACCTCTTAATCGGTGCTGATTCCGGACTTACAATAGAAATAATTCGATGTGCAGATACGATATTTCCATATCCAATATTTAAAAACCGCATGGCCATAATTTGCGCCTCCTAGTAAGTCTATCCGATTTCTCCCTCTCGTATAACTTCGTATACAATTGACAGCTACTCAATATTTTGTACTTGTTCACGGATTTTTTCAAGATTATTTTTCATTTCCACAACATATTTTGAAAT
The DNA here is from genome assembly GCF_900112415.1 of Bacillus sp. 491mf. Classification (GTDB taxonomy): domain Bacteria; phylum Bacillota; class Bacilli; order Bacillales; family Bacillaceae_G; genus Bacillus_A. The sequence continues at coordinate 259,327 of NZ_FOLV01000001.1, read as the reverse complement.
GGTTAAGTCATTTGCTTTTGAACCAATTGTATTTATTTCACGATGCATTTCTTGTACGATGAAATCCATTTTCCTTCCAACAGGCTCTTTACTTTGCAATGCCTCTTGAAATTGTTCTAAATGACTTTGTAAACGAACTAACTCTTCATGAATATCACAGCGGTCTGCAAACACCGCTATTTCTGTAAGTAATCGTTGTTCTTCTAATTCTTGATTATGTAATTCTTTCAAACGGTTTTCTAAGCGCTCACGATATTTTTGAATAACTGACGGCGCATAAGGAATAATGGCGTGCACACACGTGTTAATTCCTTGTAAACGATGCTCCAAATCTTTATGCAGTCGTTCCCCTTCACCATCACGCATCGTTTTTAACATGCTAGCTGCGCGGCGAACCGCCTCATACAAACTATGTTCAAACGCTTCATTTACATTTTCAACTTCTTCAATTGCTGTCACTTCTGGCATAGCAATAAGCTGTTGTAATGTAATCGAATCCTGTAATTGAAATTTCCCCTTCGCTTCTTCCATAATGAGCTTATATTGCTCTAAAAGGGACCAATCCACGCGTAACTTTCGTTCAACGAGTCCTTCCCCTTCAACAATGATCGATACTTCAATACGTCCGCGGCCTACTTGTTCTGCAATTAACTTGCGGATTTTATCCTCGAACACCATCATTTGCTTTGGAAGACGAATATTCATCTCTAAAAAACGATGGTTGACCGACTTCATTTCTACTGTAATTTGAAACGCATTACTTTCTACTTTTGCGCGTCCAAAACCTGTCATACTCGAAATCATTTTATCACATCCAAGCCATGATCTTACTCAATGAAAAAGGTAATAGAGACTCTACTCTACTACCTTTTCAAATTATAGCATACTTTTATGTCATTTACTATTTCAAGTTTACCCCTCTTTTATATACAATTGGTTTCTTCTTTTCAGACTTCCCAGTTAGCAAGGATCCAACTAATAAAAATGTTGGAATAGAAGAAAGTCCACCAATTAATAACCAATCTCTCGATTGAATTGGCATCGTACTAAAAATCGGTTGCAGCGGCGGATAATATATGACTACTAGCATGAGTAAAATCGAAATAATTACCGCCCCTACTAAATACATATTTCCAAATGGATTACGGTGAAAGACAGAATGCTCACTCCGGCAATCAAACACATGAATAAGCTGAGCTAATACAAGTGTTGCAAAGGCAACTGTTTGCGCATACTTTAATTCATTTGGATGTTGATTGAATGTAATGATAAACGCTAAGAGTGTCATCGCACCGATTAAAAAGCCTCGGCTCACAATTTTCCATGCAAGCCCTCTCGCAAATACCCCTTCTTTTGGATGGCGTGGTTTTCTTCTCATCACATCACCTTCTGCTGCATCAAGTCCAAGCGCCATCGCGGGCAAACCATCTGTTACTAAATTCACCCATAAAATTTGAATCGGTACGAGTGGCAGTGGCAATGCTAATATCATTGCAAATAGCATAACTAAAATTTCGCCAACATTAGACGCTAATAAGTAACGAATAAACTTACGAATGTTTTCGTAAATATTTCTTCCTTCTTTAATCGCCGCTTTAATAGTAGCAAAATTATCATCTAATAACACAAGAGATGATGCTTCTTTCGCAACATCTGTCCCAGTAACCCCCATCGCCACACCAATATCAGCTGCTTTTATAGCAGGCGCATCGTTCACGCCGTCGCCGGTCATTGCCACAATATGATCTTTATTTTGCAACGCCTTCACAATTTTCAACTTATGTTCCGGAGAAACACGCGCAAAGACATATGTTTCATCCACAATATCTTCCAACTCTTCAACTGACATGTTTGCAAGTTCAATTCCTTCCACAACGCGGCCGCCAGATGGTAAAATCCCAAGCTGCTCGGCGATTGCCATCGCTGTAACTTTATGGTCTCCTGTAATCATAATTGTTTTAATCCCCGCCTCTTTACACTCTTGCACCGCTTGTTTCACTTCAGGTCTTGGCGGATCAATCATTCCTTGCAGTCCAATAAACATTAAATCTCGTTCTGCTTCTCGTTCACTTTCCAATTGCTCTGTTGTTTTTAAAGGCTTAAAAGCAATCGCAATTGTACGAAGTGCCTGACTTCCTAACTGATGAATAGCCGTTTGCACTTCATTTCGATACAATTCTGTTAATGGCTGCTGTTTATTTCCCCATAAAATAGTTTGACTCATTTGTAATAAAACATCAGGCGCTCCCTTTGTTATTACAAATTTTTTTCCTGCCTTGTCACGAACGATGACACTCATCATTTTCCGCGTTGAATCAAATGGAAACTCGTGAATGACCTCAAATTGATCCTTTATGCCTTCTCTTGAAATACCAGATTTCATCGCCGCTACAACGAGGGCACCTTCCGTCGGATCACCATCTAATACATATGATTTTTTCTTTTTCACAATATTTGCGTTGTTACATAGACATCCAAATGTAAGGAGCTGATATAAAGAGCGAGCCGCTGTTGGATTTATTTTCTTATCGTCTTTCATAAATTCGCCACTTGGTTCATAACCTTGCCCCGTTACATTCCACGTTTCACCACTCGACCAGACATGTGTGACCATCATTTTATTTTGCGTCATTGTCCCTGTTTTGTCTGAACAAATGACAGATGCGCATCCTAAAGTTTCAACCGCAGGTAACTTTCTTACAATTGCTTTTTTCTTAATCATCCGTTGAACACCAAGTGAGAGTGCTACTGTAACAATGGCCGGCAATCCTTCAGGAATCGCTGCAACCGCAAGCGAAACACCTGCTAAAAACATATGATACATTTCATTACCTTGATAAACACCAACTAATACAACAAGTGCTGTTAAAATTAATGCAACGATAATTAAGATTTTTCCAAGCTGCTCAAGCCTTCTCTGTAGCGGCGTTTCATTTTGCTCCGCATTTTGCAGCATATTTGCAATTTGTCCCATCGCTGTATTCATTCCAGTTCCAATAACAACGCCAATACCGGATCCTCTCGTAATCATCGTTCCCATAAATGCCATATTGGTTTGATCACCAATTGAAACATCAGTACCATGCAGAACATCAATCTTCTTTTGGACCGGCACTGATTCTCCAGTTAATGCAGACTCTTCAATATATAGACTTGAAGCTTCAATGAGCCGTATATCCGCACCGATACGATCCCCGCTTGAAAATTTTATAATGTCTCCAAGCACAAGACCTTTCGAAGGAATCTTCATCCATCTCCCATTCCGAAGTGCAGTTACTTGCGGGGCGGCCAGCTCTTTTAATGCTTCCAGTGATTTTTCTGCTTTTCTCTCTTGAAAAAAACCGAGAATACCATTAATAATGACAATTGCCACAATCGCGATTGCATCCACATATTCTCCTAAAAAAGCAGAAATAATCGTTGCACCAAACAAAACAAGTACCATAAAATCTTTAAATTGCGCCAAAAACACAATAAGTGCAGAAGGCCTTTTTGCTTCTTGTAATTCGTTTGGGCCAAGTTTTTTCAGCCGCACTTCTACCTCTTGCTCCGTCAATCCTGTTTTTACATTTGTATTCGTTCGCTCTTCTACTTCATGTGCACGCAGTTCATACCAATTCATCTCGCCATCTACCTCCTGATTGCAGACATGCTCTAATGAAAGCTTATTCAGCCTCGTCCGAAAAAATGCTATAATTAACTTTTAGTGAGAAAGGAGTGTTCAACGTGGCATTCGATGGATTATTTACAAGAGCAATCACACATGAAATTGCAAACTCTCTTCAAACAGGAAGAATTTCAAAAATATATCAACCGTCAAAATATGAAATTTTATTACATATTCGGGCAAACGGAAAAAATCAAAAATTACTTCTTTCCGCTCACCCAACATATGCGCGGATGCATCTAACAACACAAAACTATGACTCCCCTGCATTACCACCAATGTTTTGCATGCTTCTTCGCAAACATTTAGAAGGTGGATTCATTGAAAAAATTGAACAAATTGATTTAGAACGAATGATTCAAATTACTATTCGCAGCCGCAATGAAATTGGTGATGAATCATTAAAAACAGTAATTATTGAGATTATGGGACGCCATAGCAATATCATTTTAGTAGACTCCAAAACAAATATTATTTTGGACAGCTTAAAACACGTTTCCTTAGCGGTAAACCGTCACCGTACTGTATATGCCGGGATTGAATATGTTGCACCGCCAACGCAACAAAAAATCAACCCCTTGCAAATTGAAACGCAAGAAGAATTTATTCGGCCGCTCGACTTTTTATCAGGAAATATGGATAAACAACTCGTAGGAGCTTTTACAGGAATCTCTCCATTATTTGCAAAAGAAGTAGTTGCAAAAGCTGGCATGGTAAATGAACATGCATTATCTGAAGCATTTTTCACATTACAAAAACCGCTCTTACAACATCAGTATACGCCTTCGATGATTGTAGCAAATGGGAAAGAGTTCTTTTATTTATTCCCGCTTGCACACCTAAAAGGTGAAGAGAAAACCTTCTCATCTGTAAGTGAATTACTAGATCGATTCTTCTTCGGAAAAGCAGAGCGTGACCGCGTAAAGCAACAGGCCCATGATTTAGAACGATTTATGCAAAATGAAAAAGCAAAGAATGAAAAGAAATTAATTAAATTACAAAAAACGTTAGAAGACGCGGGCAAAGCAGATAAATATCAACTATTTGGCGAATTGCTTACAGCTAATATGTACGCAATGAAAAAGGGCGACAAAGAAATTGAAGTTATCAATTACTATGATGAAAATAGCAGTACTGTAAAAATAGCTTTAGATCCACTGCGCACACCATCAGAAAATGCACAGCGTTATTTCCAAAAATATCAAAAAGCAAAAAATTCTATCACAATCGTAGAAGAACAAATCGAAAAAACAAACGAAGAAATCGTTTACTTTGATAGCTTACTACAACAAATGGAAGCTGCTTCTTCTAAAGATATTGAGGAAATTCGCGAAGAACTAGCTGAAGAAGGATATGTACGGAATCGTAAAACGAAAAATGTAAAGAAAAAGCCAACTAAACCTGTATTAGACAAATATATTGCAAGTGATGGAACAGAGATTTTAGTTGGGAAAAATAACAAACAAAACGATTATTTAACGAATAAACTAGCACGCCGGGATGAAATTTGGCTTCATACGAAGGACATTCCAGGTTCTCACGTAGTCATCCGTTCATTAGAGCCAAGTGACGAAACATTAGTGGAAGCAGCAAAGCTCGCTGCCTACTTTAGTAAAGCAAAAGAATCGAGCTCAGTTCCAGTCGATTATACGAAAATTCGTCATGTGAAAAAGCCAAGCGGAGCAAAACTTGGGTTTGTGACATATGATAATCAACAAACAGTATACGTAACACCGAATGCAGACACAGTGATGAAATTAAAGGCTTAAAAATACGAAAAGAAGTTGTCCCAAAAAGTAGTAACTTAGGGCAACTTCTTTTTCATGAAAACCTTTTTCTGTCACAAACAAGGGTTAAAACAAAGAGCGAAAGCGACCTACATGTTGAAAAATCTTAATGAAACTCTAAAGATTCTCTATATTCCCTTACAAAAAAGATCGTTATTTCATTCATTTTTACACAATCACTTTTCTGTCAAAAAATATAGACACAAACTCATCTTGTGTGTCTATATTTTTTGACAGAGATTTAATAAAACTCTTTTCACAGTAGATTTTTACTCCCCATTCATGCTGGATAAAATGTTGGCATTATTCTTGCTTTATATAAGGAGATGAAAGGGAGGAATTAAAATGAATTCAAGAATTAAAAAAATTCAAGAACAGCTACATCAATTTGGAATAGACGGATTACTTATTACAAAAAAAGAAAACCGCAGGTACGCTACTGGATTTACAGGTACTGCTGGAGTTGTCTTAATCTCTCCTACAAATGCCGTATTTATTACAGATTTCCGTTATACAGATCAAGCAAAATCGCAAGTACGCGAAGCGGAAATTATTATGCATAAAGGAAACATGGAAAAAGAGATTGCGGCTCAAATAGACAGATTACAAATTAAAAAACTAGGTATAGAAGAAAATAATATGACGCTAAAACAATACACAGCGTTAAAAAAATATACAAATATCGAACTTGTTCATGTAAATGAAATAATCGAGACGATTCGTACTGTAAAAGAAGACTTCGAAATCGAAATGATTAAAATTGCCGCTCGCATCGTGGATGATGCTTTTGAGCATATTATAACGTTCCTAAAACCTGGCGTATCTGAACGTGATGTCAGAGATGAATTAGAATTTTTTATGCGAAAACAAGGGGCTTCCTCTTCATCATTTGACATTATCGTTGCGTCCGGCACTCGCTCTTCTCTCCCGCACGGAGTAGCTACAAGTAAAATCATTGAAGACGGTGACATTGTTACATTAGACTTCGGTGCACTTTATAACGGATATTGCTCTGATATAACGCGTACTGTTGCAATCGGCAGTTGTTCCGAGGAATTCGTAAAAATATACAACATTATACTTGAAGCTTTAAAACGAGGTACTGCAGCAATTCGCCCAGGTGAGTCAGCAAAAACAATCGATGACATTACAAGAAATTACATTACTGAACATGGATACGGTGAATATTTCGGTCATTCAACAGGCCATGGACTTGGATTAGAACTTCATGAACCTCTTCGATTATCAAAAGACAGTACAGACACACTGCAAGAAGGAATGGTTGTAACTGTAGAACCAGGTATTTATATCCCAAACTTTGGCGGTTGCAGAATTGAAGATGATATTGTCGTGACAAAAACTGGACATGAAGTGATTACACATGCGAATAGAGAACTTATCGTTATAGGCTAAAAAGAAGTTTTTCGTTTTTTATCCCTCAATTACTATTTATAAATAGCGGTTATATGAATATAATCGCTATTTAACACTATTTCTCCCTCCTTTTATCAATTTTAGATAATTCCAAATTATTAATCTTTATGCTATCGTTATATCAAATAATAAAAACTACAAAACCTTACAAAAAATATTCAACAGGAGGTTATAAATGAATCAACATATCGAAGTAGTTCCTATTTTCCTGCAACATTATATTCTCAAATTAACCATTCCTATTTTCCTTTTATTTTTCTTTGTATTTCAAAATAATACGATTATATATTTTTTTCTTTTCTATTACTTATTAGCAATTTCTCTACATTTTTATGTCTCGTATATAGAAAAAAATATAAAAGTTATAGATTCTAAAAAAACTGTCCGTCTCTTCCCTAAAGAAACAGGAACACTAAGCATCATTATGCAAAACAATGCTAAACTTCCCGTTATGAATGGAAAAGTTACATTTCGTACAGCTAAGCTTCCACTTATAAATGAACACATCATATTCAATTCGGATTCGTCTCTTTATAACTACTCAAAAGTAGAAACTGTATCCAATACAATATTTACTTTCTCTTTTGTACAAAATGCTGCTTCCATGCAACAATGGAATTTTTCATTTCAAGCGACAAAACGAGGTTGCTTTCAAATTGAGAATTTAGAATGTATCATCGGTGATCCTTTTCAGTTTATTCATATTCATTTACCTTCCATTCATAAGTTGCGAACAGAAATTCTCGTCTATCCATCACTCAAACCAGTTATAGGATTACAACAAGTTTTCCAAACTACACCTGGTACTTATAAAACAACTCTATCTTTTTATCAAGATGAATCTACTATCATTGGTATTAAACCATATGAACGAGAATCCTTTCGCTCTATCCATTGGAAAGCATCGGCAAAAATGCAACAGTTACATGCAAAACATTATCAACCCGTTCTCAATCATTCTTGGAGTATTTGCCTTTGCTTATCTTATGATGCAATACCTGATTGGAATATAAATATGGAAGATTTGATTTCTTATACCGCATTTATTTGCCAAACTGCAGTAGAAAAAAAGATTCCCTTTGAATTATTTATTAGTATTCTTTCAGAGAACAATCCCATTCACCTTCCTGCAAATGAAGGCATTCAGCAGTATACACAAGCTTTAGAAAAATTAGCTCATATTACACAAGGAAATATATTACTACCAAAAAAGCGATTTATTCACTATTTTATGAACAAACGAGACTACTCTTCTTCTCTTATTTTTATCGGAGTAAATAAAACAGATATTCCATCTGCTCAGCAACCTACATATTTCGTATCAGATAAAGGAGTTGTAGAATAAGATGAAATTATATATTTCTTTTATTATTGACATCTTGCTCCTTCTCTTACTCGCATCATCGCTAGGAATAATAAGGCTACACTTTCTCTTTTTATTTTTAATCATCTATTATTTTTCGTATTACATTGTGAAAAAATATATACATAACTATTTTGGATACCTTATTTTTTATTCTTTTCTTATCATCAATAATTATGTTCTATTTTCTACTACAATTTTTCATACGCTTATTTTTTCATGTATTTTCTTTATTCTCTTATTCAAAAAGAATATATCTTTAGTAGAAAAATTTATTTTTTCTGTGTTAATCATTGTTGTATCGATGTTTTTAAGTATGGACTTTCCTTCATCATTTGATATTTTTGTACTTTTGTTACAAGGGTTTATCATACTTTTATTAACCAGTCACAACAAAAAACAACAAGTTACTCGGCCCATCATGATAATTGGTTTAAGTATTGTTAGCTTTCTTCTCTTACATATAGGAATCTATTTTCGAATAGGCTTATTCTATGTTATATCAATGTTTTTCCCTAGTATTGGCTATGCAGTAACTCCTTTATTTGAACGGATTCCAACAAGAACAGGTAACAAAATTGCAAAAGTGTTGCAAAATCAATCCGGGAATAACTCTCAATTGCACGAGGGCCTTGTTTCTTCTTCTAATAATCAATCATCACAACTTCCCTATATACTCATTGGAGTAACAGGTTTATTTCTAATGAGTTATGTCATCTATCGTATTGTAAAACGAAAAAACGGATTAAAAATAAAGGAAACGAACATACTCCCTGCTGTATTTATGCCAAGTAAAGTCACAAATGGAACAAAAAACAAAAAAAGTAAGGCACCTGAAAATCCATTTCGTTATATCATTTTTCAATTAGAACAACAGTTGCATCCTCCGTTCTCCCGACACCGCGGGGAAACGTTAGAAGATTGGTTATTTCGTTTAAAAAGACTAGGAATTTCAATCAATGAAATGCTTATCATTCATTCTTATAACGAAGCTCGTTATTCGCAAAATAAACTAGATTCTCATCTACTGACCTCGCTAGAAAAAGAATTTGAACATATTATTGCTCAACAAAAAAGCGGCAAAGGAAGTTGATTCCAAAAAAATTGAAATTTTAAAGATTATTTTCCGCTTTATTCCTATACATAAAAAAGGATTCTCTTCCTATTTGGAGAAATGAAATAAAGGTCTACATTTCATAACAGGGGGATTACAATGGAGAATTTATTTTTAATTGATAAAATCGACGGATTAAGCGACGATTTTTCTAAACTTGTTTCGATGATGAATTATGCACGTTTCTCAACACTACATGCAGTTCAAGATTTAACAATTGAAGAATTAGATTACTTAAATGATGAAAATGCAAATTCAATCGGTATGCTTCTGTATCACATGGCAGCTATCGAATTTTATTATCAAATTCATACCTTTGAAGACAGAGAGCCGACGGAAGAAGAACTAGAACGCTGGTTACCAGGTGTTGAACTCGGTAGTCTTGGACGGGAGAAAATCAAAAACCAACCGCTAGATTTCTACATCAACACATTACAAGAAGTGCGCGAGAAAACAATCGCTACATTTCAATCACTTCCAAACGAATGGTTATTTAAAACAACTCCATTTTGGGAGGGCAAGCCAGCAAACAATTATTTCAAATGGTTTCATGTGTTTGAAGACGAACTAAATCACCGTGGACAAATTCGCATGATTAAAAAAATGCAACAGGCTCAATCCGTAAAATAATATGTAAAAAAGCTGTATTACTTTATACGTGAAGTAATACAGCTTTTTGTTATGACTTTAATTTATTTTATTAAACTCTTATTTCAGTAAAAGCATGCTCTAATGATTATTAGATGAATGTCCCTACTCTATCAAATTTAATAATATACTTCATTATTCCGCTCATAAATTTAGCTTATATGCTTTAATTGTGTTTCTTCTTTCTTTCTATTCCGCCCTTTAAATAAAGCAAAACCAATTAAAATTGCTAAAGTTGTAAAACAAACCACTGTTCCAACTGAAATTCCATTACTAAACGTTGAGCCTATGAAGATAATACATAATCCCACGATTCCAATAATAGTTGTAGTTGGAAATAACTTCATTTTAAAATTAGGCATCGTTGCATAGTTAGGACGTAATTTAAGTTGCGCAAAGCAAATACTTAACCAAAGCAATAACATTGTAAACCCTGGAATTGTCATCATTGTTCCGATAATACTATTTGGAGCAAAGAATGCTAGGCCTGCCCCGATCAATAGTAATAAGCCATTCAAAGAAATTGCAATGATTGGTGCACCTGATTTCGCAGTCTGTTTCAATATTTTTGGTGCTTCTCCTTTTTCAGCTAACGCAACCATTGTTCTGGAAGTAGCAAAAACTCCTGAATTCGCCGCTGAAAGAACTGCAGTTAATAAAACAAAATTCATAATATGTGCAACACCTGGGATACCAATGGCATTCATTACTTGTATAAATGGACTTTCATTTCCTGCAACTTCATTCCAAGGTATTAATCCCGCAATAATTGTAATGGGCAAGATATAAAATATGATTACGCGCCAAACAACACCCTTTATCACTTTAGGTAACACCTTTTCAACGTCTTTTGTCTCAGAAATTGCTACCCCTATTAACTCAGATCCTCCGAACGAAAACATTACAATAAAACAAGCACTAAATACCCCTTTAATACCATTTGGAAAGAATCCACCATGCCCAAGTAAATGTTCCGTTGGTGTTGACGGAGCAAAACTCGTTAGTCCAAATAAGACTGCTCCTCCTAAAAGGATGAATAATACAAGTGCCAAAATTTTTATACTAGCAAACCAAAATTCCATTTCGCCATAAAATTTCACTTGAAAGCTGTTAATCCCCACAACTAATAGTGCACAAATAGCACTTAGTAACCAAAGAGGTACATTCGGAAACCAAAATTGTAAAAAAGATCCTGCAGCTAATATTTCTACAATTGTAACAAGCGTCCAGTTAATCCAGTATAGCCATCCCACTACAAATGATACGTGAAATCCAAAAGCCTTATGAACTAAATGTTGAACATTTTGATTTGGATAAACAACAGCCATTTCTGCTAAAGCCACCATAACAATCATCATTAATAATCCACCAAGTAAGTACGAAATAATTACGCCAGGCCCAGCAATCCCTAAAGTATCTCCACTACCTTTAAAAATACCCGTACCAATCATTCCCGCTAACGCTAAAAATTGCACATGTCTAGGTAATAACTCTTTCTTTAAACCATCTTTCTTCATTCTGTTCTCCTCTTTCTGTTCTTAATTTCCCAAGTTGTTTTGCAAGTGATTTTACATAGTAATAGCCATCTTCCATAGCTATTCACCTCCTTTACATTTCTATTGGTACTTGGTGAATGAATTGATTTATACTAGCTAAATTCATTTTTTAAATAACGGCCTGTCAGTCTTATCCACAATTAGGCCTCTTAAAAGCATCATCATTCATACATTTAAGTACTTCTATTTAAAAAGTAAATAAAAAATCCCTACTGAAATTAATCAGTAGGGACGATTTTATTCGCGGTACCACCCTAGTTATTGACAAACTTTATATGTCAATCTCTTCATTCTCTATAACGGCTCTTCACCGTCTTCCCCTTACTATTCGCTCGAAGAAGATGCTCCTGGATTGTAATTCATGTTGTTCTATGTACTGACTTACACCAACCGCCAGCTCTCTTTAACAGGGAAAACATACACTACTCTATTCCATTCATCGCTTATCTATTATTTAGTTGTTATGAAAATACAAAAAATCCCTACTGAAAATTAATCAGTAGGGACGATTTTATTCGCGGTACCACCCTAATTATTGACAAACTTTATATGTCAATCTCTTCATTCTCTATAACGGCTCTTCACCGTCTTCCCCTTACTATTCGCTCGAAGAAGATGCTCCTGGATTGTAATTCATGTTGTTCTATGTACTGACTTACACCAACCGCCAGCTCTCTTTAACAGGGAGAACATACACTACTCTATTCCATTCATCGCTTATCTATTATTTAGTTGTTATGAAAATACAAAAAACCCCTACTGAAATTAATCAGTAGGGACGATTTTATTCGCGGTACCACCCTAATTATTGACAAACTTTATATGTCAATCTCTTCATTCTCTATAACGGCTCTTCACCGTCTTCCCCTTACTATTCGCTCGAAGAAGATGCTCCTGGATTGTAATTCATGTTGTTCTATGTACTGACTTACACCAACCGCCAGCTCTCTTTAACAGGGAGAACATACACTACTTTATTCCATTCATCGCTTATCTTATTTACTTAATGATTATCCTATAATAAATAAGGTAAAAAAGCAATATTTTTTATACACGAAATGTATCATCATGTAATAATAACTTTCTATTTACTTTGGAAACAATCATTCCAGAAACAATTAAAATTACAAATATATAAATGAATTTCGCTAAAAATAACCACTCTTGAAAAAGTGACATAGCAGCCATTTTTTTCTGACCTGCTATTAATAGAAATGCTACAGTCGGTACCAAAATAATAAATTCAATCGTAAAAATTAGTTTCTTTTTCTTACTTAAATTTCGAATATCCTCCCACCTGTATAGCAAAGCAAAAATAATTCCAGCAATAAAAACAATGTTTATCCAATTATCTGCAATTAGATGAGTTAAAATAATAGATAAAATTAAACTAGCCATTAAACCGTAAAAACCTATTTTTTTTGCCATAAAAACCTCCTTTATTTTCTATTTATAGAATTACTTTCATTATAACATTCATTCATTATGTTTTTTGTATGTCGTACTTATTCCATTACGGTGAGTGAAATTGTTCTCCTATTTTAAACAGTTGACCCTACTGGGGGATTCATACTTCTTCATACCACTTATGACCTCTGCTTTAATCCATTCAAAAATGTATGAATTTTCCTACAAAGCATGTAATCCTTATCTCATTTCATGGTAATATAAACCATATATAAAGATAGAAAGGAGTTATTATTATGCCACACATCATTTCCCTCAATATCGGGACACCGCAAAAATTCCAGTTTCAAGGGAAAGAAATTGAAACTGGTTTGTTTAAAGAAAGTATTAATAAACCATTATATTTATCGACACTTAACTTCGAAGGCGACGGTCAGGCTGATTTAAAGCATCACGGCGGAAAAGATAAAGCTGTTTGTATATATGCCTTTGAACATTATCCATATTGGGAACAAGAGCTAACGCAGCAACTTCCATACGGAGCATTCGGAGAAAATTTAACAGTAACAGGATTACTGGAATCAGATGTATGCATTGGTGATATATATAAAATAGGAGAAGCGCTCGTTCAAGTAACACAGCCGAGACAACCTTGCTATAAACTATCTTATCGCTACAATCGAAAAGACTTCCCGCTTCTTGTGCAAAATACAGGATTTACTGGCTTTTATGTAAGAGTGCTAACAGAAGGAACTGTTTCCCCTTCTGATGAAATAATATTAATAGAACATAATAAACACCACATCACAATAGCCTTCGCAAATGAAATCATGCACCGCGATAAACAAAATATTGAAGGTATACAACGCATATTAGCAGTTGATTCTTTATCAGAAAGCTGGCGTAACACATTTACGAAGCGATTAGAAGGAAAAGAAACGAGTACAGAAAAACGTTTAACAGGAAAATAATAAAGTGAAACTTCCATCAGTGGGGGTCTTATTTACTGCCCACGAATAGCGGAATAATTTGATAGAAAAGAGGACAGCACATGAGTGAATTTGCATTCGTATTACTTGTTTGTCCATTGCTTGTCTTTATTTTTTCTGTTATTGGTACACGGGTTACAAAAACATATTATGTAATGCCTATTATTACGTTTGCGATTTTTCTTATTTTGGCAGTAACCTTATTTAATCGATCATTTTTCTTTTGGGTCGGGATGTATAGTATTTTTTCATTTCTTGTTTCTTATATAACACTATTATTTGAAAAAGAGAAAAAAGAAGTAGATAAAAAGCATTAACTATGTCATTACATGTTACTGAAGGAGCATTATTCATGATTTTCTTTGATATTGATGGTACTTTACTTGATTATGAGCTCGCTGAAAAAAATGGTATTCTTGACTTCTTTCGCGAGCATAATCCTATTTTTTCTGGTAAAGAATTTGAAGCTAGCAAACTATGGAACCAACTCTCTGAACAATACTTTAATCAATTTTTATCCAATACATTATCGTTTCAAGAACAACAAAGATTGCGAATGCTACACCTTTTTCAAAAGTATGGCGTTCTCTTAACGAATGAAGAAGCTGATGAGAAATTCAGCCTATATTTATCCTTATATATAGAAAACTGGACAGTGTATAAAGATGTAGTCTATGTACTAGATAGCTTAAAACAAAAAGGTTATCCATTAGGAATTATTAGTAATGGGAATTATGAACAACAAATTGAAAAACTACATCGTTTACATATCTTACATTATTTCGATCCCGTTATCACTTCTAGTGAAATAGGTGTGGCAAAACCTAATATAGCTATCTTTCAAACAGCTAGTATGAAAGCCAAATGTCAAATTCAAGATTGCTATTACATTGGTGATCGCTTAGAAACAGATGCCCTCAGCAGTAAAAAAGCTGGTATGCATGGAATATGGCTAGATCGAAGTAATAAAAAACAACAATGTAGTGTTCTTACCATACAATCGTTGTATGAATTAATTCATATACTTACATAAACGCTCTAGTACGAATATTTAGACTACCTATTATAAAACCGTAAAAGAAAGGAATAACATATGGTCTCATTATTAAAATTTCTAGTCACTCTCATTTTTGTTTGTTGCCTCTTCTTGTTAGCATTTGCATGGGATAAAACCGAGCAATTTCTTAATGCAACTATTTTTAAAAAGTTTAGTGCAAA
The DNA here is from genome assembly GCF_900112415.1 of Bacillus sp. 491mf. Lineage (GTDB taxonomy): Bacteria > Bacillota > Bacilli > Bacillales > Bacillaceae_G > Bacillus_A. The sequence continues at coordinate 244,144 of NZ_FOLV01000001.1, read as the reverse complement.
GTGGAGAAAGATACTCTTAACAGCCATAACCATCTTATTCGAATTACTTGTGATATGGCGCTTCTCAATTTTTTTCAAAGTATCTGTCTTAGAAAGTTTAGTTATGGGAAGTATTTTATTATTATGTTGCGTTTGGCTTATTCCCTATTTCGTTACGATTCAAAGAAATAATGCTAAAATTGCAGATAAATATTATAGCGGTGGTGTAGATTTAGGATCAGTAACAGTATTCCGCCTTTCTTTAAATCCTCTTGTATTTGGTACGATTATTTTATCAACTGCAAGTATTGGCATTGGCATATTTTATTACCTGCCTTATTTTTTATAATAAGATTAATTGATAATGATCACTGCACCTCTCTTTTATTTTCTCTGAATTTTAAAACAAATAATTTTATTGTTCATGAATGCAATATAAAAAACACGACTGATTTCCCCCACACAGTCGTGTTTTTTCTTATTATGCTGTAATCCAAGCTTTATCAGCTAGATTTAAATGTATCGATTCCCCTACTATTATGGTTCTCTGCTGCAATACCTTTCCGTATCACACTTTAAGAAATTATTCTATGCGTCCTCGCTACCACTTTGATTTATTGTCGTTTCAAATTTCTTTATTTTGGTTATTTTTCTATATACTTAACGTGTTTCAAACCAGTATACGACAATGTAAACTAAGATAAAGGATCCTCCAAATATCAACAAACGAAATAATATGGGGATAAAAGATAATGATGTGAAGTATAGTAAATATAGAATTATAAAAGGAATAAAAAATAAAAATAGTATATATGTTTTATTTTTAACTATTGTTAGTATGCAACCTCCACCAAAAATAACTCCTATAATAATCCCATATATCCAAATTATTGTTTCATCGCTATCTATCATTTAATCACCTTTTCCTATAAGATTTCCGTCCTTTCCTAAAATCTTTATAAAATACATAAGCATCCGATGCCCAACCAATCGGACCTAATAAGGTTTTCCTTCCTACTTTTCCAGCCAATCGAATACTCACTTTTTGAAATTGCCTAGCATTTGCTTTACTTTGTACTCTAGACAATATTTTTCCTTTTTTAGATTTTAAATTTGCACTTTGCTGAACTAGCCATTTGGATTTATTTTGATATTTGCCATACGATTTCGTTGCTTCCCATTATGGTTGCAAAAATTTTGAACTAGCCATTACGGATCCACCATCATCACCGGATTGTTATTCCCATACGTATACCCATTCTGCGTAATCGGATCATCCTCATCACCCGGATCTGGATCCACAGACAAGAACACACCATGAGTTGGATTGTAATATCTCGCAATTAAATAATACATCCCAATTTCTTCATCATACATATATCCCGCATAGCCAAATGGATTCTCTGCGGCGATGCCTTTTGCGTCATATGTTAGGGATTCGTTGCCAAATTTCGTTATCTGGTTGCCGTCGTTAAATACAGTTGTTGATACAGCTGTCCTGCTTCTGTTACTTGTGCGTTTGTGCGGTTTCCAAAGCCGTCATAGCTGTATTCTTTCATTGTACCATTTTGTAATGCTTCTTTTGTTAGTTGATTAATAGAATCATATGCATATGTTGTTTTTTCTGTTTTGTCACCGTTTTTGCGTTCGATTGCGGTGCGGTTACTTGTTGCGTCATACGTATAGGATTCTTCTAAAATACGCTGTGAATCTTTTGTGCCTATTTGTAAGTTTGTCAGTTTCTTTGTGTGGTCATACGTAAATTGGCCCGCCGCGCTATTGCCGACTTGATAACGAACAACGTTTCCAATATCAAATACATTATGATTTCTTCCATTATAAAAAACAACATGTTAGAAATAACATAACCGCACAAATATAACTCCCCCTCTACTATTATGTATAAAAAAACACGACCGCGTTCCCCCCCACGGTCGTGTTTTCTTTATCATTACGCTGTAATCCAAGCCTCGTCAGCTGGATTTTTACGCCATTTTTGTAGTTTCTTCGTTTCTGCTTCGCCAATCATCTCTTTTTCTACTTTACCTTCAATCTGGTTTCCTTTACTATGACCTTTTGCTTTTGGATATATAAGTTTATTTTAATTTTTTCGACATTCGATATATAAATCCCTATTATGTACAACGAAAACTAACCTGCACTCACTTTAACACTTGCATATGGGAGGATCCGCTTCTCTGCATGGCCGGATCCCCTCTCCCTCCTAAATAGAATGGTTTTCTATTGGTTTTTCAATTGATATTTATATAGACAGATGATCGCATCATCCATTTCTCACCTATTATGATCTAGCATTATGCTGTTTCCCTTTCTTCCCCATAGTTGTCTCCATAGTCCGAACGAAACAACTGCAAGCATAATTGTCGTAATCATACTTCCTTCGATTCCGAATGCTCCACCATGTAATAGGTTGGGACCACTCGTAACCGATTTAAATAATGGTGTAGAATATGCCGTTGTTCCACTCACCGCAAAACCATATACATTATATTGAGCCCAGTTCCATATAGAATGCCAAGCACAAATCCCCCAAAGACTACCCTCTTTTAATACATAAAATGCCGCAAATACACCAACTAATATGATATTTAATATTGAAAGAATTGTAATATCAGGGTTAAATAAATGAAGAAAACCAAATAGAATTGAAGTTACAACCACCCCAATCCATATGCGGCTTCTTACAGATATAACAGGAAACAACCACCCTCGTACTACAACCTCTTCTGCGGCTCCTTGTATTAAAAATGCAACTAAAGATCCGAATATACTAAATATACCTGTCGTTGTAATATGTTGTATTTGCAACTGTACAGCTCCTGTTATAACAAGAAATACAACTGGTATTGATATGAATATAAATCCTAGCAAAGCTCCGCGCAAATACTTTTTTATCCATTGTCCTTTCCAAAGACCAATGGATGAAAATGGTCTTTTCTCCACAAATCGAACCCATAAAAATACAATTAAAATTGTTCCTCCAAATGTTAATACCATTTCTAAATCAAGATATATCCCCTCCATAAAGGTCGTTCTTGCCTTCGGTAAAAACAACATAAAGAGCATAAACAATTCACCTAAAACTAAAAATAAAATTGTTAATATCACCGCTAAAATTGGATGTACTTTCTTTTTTCCTTCTCGTACTGCTTCTATTGTTTTAAATCGATCATTATTCATTTTTTCCCTCCCAAGTCCTTCGTTATTTCTGTTACAATCTACTTATATTTTTCCAAACGCTTACCCCTAATTAAAAAATGTAATAATAAAAACTAATAAAGGCGTTTCACTTTATTATCTTTTTGATACGACATCCTTCATCATCTTATTTTCGACACATAGTATTTTTTTCCTTTTTCTTGTAATATATAAATTCATGAACATGAGAAAGAAGACTCCGCCAATACCGAAGTCTTCTTTTAAATCCTTTCGTTCTTAAGATTCTTTCTTATTACACTGTCTATCAGATACTATTCATATATACTCCTTACATGAATGAATACATATAATTGCAAAAAAACACGACCGCGTTCCCCCACGGTCGTGTTTTCTATATTATTACGCTGTAACCCAAGCCTCGTCAGCTGGATTTTTACGCCATTCTTGCAGTTTCTTCGTTTCTGCTTCGCCAATGATACCTTTTTCTGCTGCTACTTCTGTAAGTGCACTGTAGTCACTTAAAGAGTATGATGCAACGTTTGCTGCTGCTAATTTTTCTTTTCCTGATTCTAGTTCGTATGTGAAGATTGATACGATTCCTAGTACTTCACAACCAGCTTCGCGAAGTGCCTCTACACAAGTGATTGCACTGCCGCCAGTTGAGATTAAATCTTCTACTACGACAACTTTTTGGCCTTTTTCTGCTTTACCTTCGATCTGGTTACCTTTACCATGACCTTTTGCCTTGCTGCGTACATAGCACATTGGTAAGTTCATACGGTCGCTTACCCAAGCAGCGTGCGCAATACCTGCTGTTGCTGTACCTGCAATAACTTCTACATCTCCGAAGTGTGTTTGAATTAATTCTTCTAATCCTGCTGCAATCGCTTGGCGTACTTCTGGGTATGATAACGTTAAACGGTTATCACAATAAATTGGTGATTTCATGCCAGAAGACCATGTAAATGGATCATTTGGTTGTAAAAATACTGCTCCGATATCTAATAAATGAGATGCAATTTGTTTTTTCATACTGTTACACCCTCCCACTGTTCTTTTACAATTTGATACGCCTCGCGCGGATTTTCTGCTTTTGTAATACTACGTCCTACTACGATATAACTAGAGCCGAGTTCACGCGCACGTTTTGGCGTTGCTACACGCACTTGGTCATTTACATCGTCGCTTGCAAGACGAATCCCCGGTGTTACTGTTACGAAAGCGTCTCCGCATACTTCACGTAATTTTGGTACTTCAAGCGTTGAACAAACAACGCCGTCCAAACCGCTTTCTTTTGTTAATTTCGCATAGTGAGCAACCGCTTCTTCTAAAGTTTTCTCAATGCCGATCTCTTTTTTCATTACTTCTTCCGATGTGCTTGTTAGTTGTGTAACTGCAATACAAATCGGTCTCTCTTTTCCTTCTTTCTTACCTTCCTCTAATCCCTCAAGCGCATATTTCATCATACTGCTTCCCCCAGCAGCATGAACGTTTACCATATCAACTTCTAAACTAGCTATATTGCGCATTGCACTTTTTACTGTGTTCGGAATATCATGAAGTTTCAAATCCAGAAAAATTTGATGTCCTTTTTCTTTTAAATACGTGATAATAGCAGGTCCCTCTTTATAAAACAGTTCCATACCAACTTTGACAAATAATTGTTCTCCTTCAAAGTGACTTAAAAACTGTTCTACCTCTGCCTTACCTGGAAAATCTAGTGCAACTATTAAAGATTGTGACATGCTTACTTCCAGCTCCTTCCACGGCATTCTGAAATGTGTTCAAATCCTAATTCATCTAAAAGTGCTGGTAATTCTTCAATAATTGTTGGACATACAAACGGATCAACGAAGTTGGCTGTTCCAACTGCTACTGCACTTGCACCAGCGTAGAAGAACTCAATTACATCTTCCGCCGATTCGATACCACCCATTCCGATGATTGGAATGTTAACAGCTTGACTCACTTCGTGCACCATGCGAATTGCCACTGGCTTAATCGCTGGTCCAGATAGTCCGCCTGTACGATTTGCTAAAATTGGTTTTGCTGTTTTTAAATCTAAACGCATGCCAAGCAATGTATTAATCATCGTTAACCCGTCTGCTCCCGCGTTTTCAATTGCTTTTGCAATCTCAACAATGTTTGCAACGTTTGGTGATAGCTTTACGTATACCGGAACTTCAGATACTTCTTTTACACGTTTCGTTAAATCTGCTGCAATTTCCGGTACTGTACCGAAAGCAATTCCACCTGTCTTCACATTTGGGCAAGAAATATTTAATTCTAATGCATGAACATTCGGTGCTTTTGAAATTTCTTTCGCAACTGCCACATAGTCTTCAGCTTGTGATCCTGCAACGTTCGCAATAATTGGCAGATCAAACTGTTCTAGCCATGGTAATTCTGAAGTCATCACCTTTTCTAACCCTGGGTTTTGAAGCCCGATTGCATTTAGCATTCCGCCCGGTGTTTCGGCAACACGAGGCGTTGGATTTCCATAACGAGGTTGTTCCGTTGTTGCTTTAATCATGATTGATCCAAGTACACTTAAATCATAAAATTGTGCATACTCACGACCAAACCCGAAGCAACCAGATGCTGGGATGATTGGATTCTTTAATGATAATCCTGGTAATTCAACTTGCAATCTGTTCATAGTACAACCTCCCCGATTGGAAATACTGGCCCGTCGCTACACACCTTCTTGTAAGAATGTCCACTTGGATCTTCTTGTAAGTGGCATACACATGCAAAACACGCTCCAATACCACAGCCCATACGTTCTTCAAGTGAAATGTATGCTTTTTTCTCTTTATAACGCCCTTCTAGTGCACGTAACATTGCAAGTGGGCCGCAGGAGTAAAGAATGTCAAAATCAATTCCATATGCATCAATTACATCTGTTACAAATCCTTTTGTCCCATGCGTGCCGTCTACTGTTGCAACGTACGTATCACCAAGTTCTGCAAATTTCTCTTCGTAGAAGACAACATCTTTTGTTTGGAAACCTAGGATATGAATGACACGTACTCCTTTTGCAACAAGGCGTTGTGATAGCTCATAAAGTGGTGGTACACCAATTCCGCCTCCTACTAATAGAGCAGTTTGCCTTGCCTCCGCTTCTTCTACCGGAAATCCATGGCCTAATGGTCCTAATACATCTACAAGTTCACCTTGCTTTTTCTTTGCTAATGTTTTTGTTCCTTGTCCTTCTGCACGGTATAGCATTGTAAATTCGTTTTTCTCTTGATCGACATTACAAATACTAATCGGGCGGCGCAGAAGGGGCGCGATGCCCTCTGCGACTTTAATGTGTACAAACTGCCCTGGTTCGTTCATTTGCTGTACAATATCACCTTGAAGCACTAATTCATAAATGTTTTTTGCGATTTCTGTTTGGTTAACGACAATCATATTTTGCTTTTGCATCATGCATGTACCACCTCTTGACGCTCAGACCCTGCAAATTCTTTCATTGCGTGAGCTGAAAATGTCATAGACTCTAGTACTCGTAAAATTGCTCTTGTTGTATCTAATGATGTTAAGCATGCTACACCATTTTCTACAGACTCACGGCGAATACGGAAGCCATCACGCGCTGGTTGTTTTCCTTTTGTTAATGTGTTAATAACAAATTGCGCTTTTCCTTGGCGAATAATATCAAGTAAGTTGTAGTCTTCAGAATCAATTTTGTTTACAACTTGGACTGGAACGCCTTGGTCTGTTAATGATTTCGCAGTTCCTGCTGTCGCTAATAAGTTATAGCCAATTTCATGGAATCGTTTAGCGATTTCTAGTGCTTCTTCTTTATCTTTATCTGCTACTGTGATGATTACAGATCCGTGCGTTGGAATATTGATTCCAGCAGCAACAAGTCCTTTATATAATGCTTTTTCAAGCGTTAAATCTTTACCCATTACTTCCCCTGTTGATTTCATTTCAGGTCCTAATGTTGTATCAACAGAACGTAATTTTGCAAAAGAGAATACTGGAGCTTTTACATATACTTCTTTCTCTTCTGGGCGATATCCCGTTTCATAACCTTGTTCTACAAGATTTTGACCTAAAATAACTTTTGTTGCGATATTCGCCATCGGTACACCTGTAATCTTACTTAAGAATGGTACTGTACGGCTCGCACGTGGGTTTACTTCAATTACATACACTTCATCTTTGAATACTACAAACTGGATATTCAGTAATCCAACAATGTTTAATCCTCTTCCAAGTGCAATTGTATTTTCGATAATTTGTTCTTTCAGTTTTGCAGATAAGCTTTGCGGTGGGTATACTCCAATTGAGTCACCAGAGTGAACTCCAGCGCGTTCAATATGTTCCATAATACCTGGAATGAATACATTTTCACCGTCTGAAATTGCATCTACTTCAATTTCTTTCCCAACCATGTAGCGGTCAATTAATACTGGATGATCTGCATGAACTTTTACTGCGTTTTTCATATAGTGCAGTAGTTCTTCTTGACGATATACAATTTCCATTGCACGTCCGCCAAGTACGTAAGATGGTCTTACTAATACTGGGTAACCAATTTCTTCAGCGATTGCTACCGCTTGTTCTACAGTCGTTGCTGTTTTACCAACTGGTTGCGGGATACCTAGCTCTGTTAAAGCTGCTTCAAATTTATCACGGTCTTCTGCACGGTCTAAATCTTCTAGTGATGTACCTAAAATTTTCACGCCGCGCTCTTGTAATTTTGCCGCTAAGTTAATCGCTGTTTGTCCACCAAACTGAACGATTACACCTTCTGGTTGTTCTAAATCGATGATGTGCATTACATCTTCAATTGTAAGTGGTTCAAAATATAATTTATCTGAAATACTAAAGTCTGTTGAAACTGTTTCTGGGTTGTTATTTATAATAATCGCTTCGTAACCAGCTTCTTTAATTGCCCATACAGAATGAACTGTTGCATAGTCAAACTCGACACCTTGACCGATGCGAATTGGACCAGAGCCAAGAACGACTACACTTTTACGCTCTGTAACGATTGATTCGTTTTCATCACCATATGTGCTGTAGTAGTAAGGCGTTGCCGATTCAAATTCTGCCGCACATGTATCTACCATTTTGAATACTGGTGTCATGCCGTTTTCTTTACGCATATCGTAAACTTCACGCTCTGTTTTACCCCAAGCAGCTGCGATGTAATGATCACTGAATCCCATTGCTTTTGCTTCTTGTAATACTTCCATATTGCCTACATTGTTTTTAACGTTAAGCTCCATAGTTACGATGTTTTCAACTTTTTGTAAGAAGAAGAAGTCCATTTCACACCATGCATTAATTTCTTCTTTCGTTACACCTTGACGAATTGCTTCTGCTACAACGAATAGACGCTCATCATCTGCTTTTATAATACGTTTTTTCATTGTTTCTTTATCAAGCTCTTTTAAGTAATCAAGCTCTAAATGATAAATACCAAGCTCTAAAGAACGAACTGCTTTTAATAATGATTCTTCTAAATTACGACCGATTGACATGACTTCCCCAGTCGCTTTCATTTGTGTGCCAAGCGTTCTGTTTGCTGACTCAAACTTATCAAATGGCCAACGTGGAATTTTAGAAACAACATAGTCTAAAGCTGGTTCAAAGCATGCATATGTTTTTTGTGTAACCGGGTTTACAATTTCATCAAGTGTTAAGCCGACTGCAATTTTTGCTGCCAATTTTGCAATTGGATATCCTGTTGCTTTTGATGCTAATGCAGATGAACGACTTACACGTGGATTTACTTCGATTACATAGTATTGGAAACTATGCGGATCAAGTGCAAGCTGAACGTTACATCCACCTTCAATTCCTAATGCACGAATAATTCTTAATGAAGTATTACGTAACATTTGATATTCACGGTCACTTAATGTTTGGCTAGGCGCAATAACGATTGAATCTCCTGTATGAACACCAACTGGGTCAATGTTTTCCATATTACATACTACAATCGCATTATCGCTTGCATCGCGCATTACTTCGTATTCGATTTCTTTAAACCCTGCGATACTTTTTTCTAATAAGCACTGCGTTACTGGGCTATGTTTTAAACCGCTTGTTACAATTTCAATTAACTCTTCTTCATTATGGCAAATACCACCGCCAGTTCCGCCTAGCGTAAATGCAGGGCGAACGATAACTGGATAATCAATTACTTTTACAAATTCATATGCTTCATCAAGCGTATGAATAATTTCACTTGGTGGTACTGGTTCGTTTAAGTCTTGCATTAATGTACGGAATAAATCACGATCTTCCGCTTGCTCAATTGCTGATAATTTTGTTCCTAAAATTTCAACTCCGCACTCGTCAAGTACGCCTGATTTTGCAAGTTCAACCGCCATATTTAAGCCTGTTTGGCCACCTAATGTTGGTAAGATTGCATCTGGACGTTCTTTACGAATAATACGGCTTACAAATTCTAATGTTAATGGCTCAATGTATACTTTATCTGCTGTTGCAGTATCTGTCATAATTGTTGCTGGGTTAGAGTTTACAAGGATTACTTTGTAACCTTCTTCTTTAAGAGATTGACAAGCTTGCGTTCCAGAGTAGTCAAACTCCGCTGCTTGCCCGATTACAATAGGTCCTGATCCGATTACTAAAATTGTGTTAATGTCTAGGCGTTTTGGCATAACTCTTCCCCTTCTTTCTTGAAGTTTTCAATCATTGTTAAGAAATCTTCGAATAAATCATTTGCATCTTCTGGTCCTGCTGAAGCTTCTGGATGGTATTGTACTGTAAATGCTGGGAACTTCGTATGACGAAGACCTTCTACTGTTCCATCATTTAAAGCTACATGTGTAATTTCAAGATCTGTACTTTTAACTGATTCTTCTTCTACTGCGTAACCATGGTTTTGAGAAGTAATGGCTACTTTTCCAGTTGCAAGATGCTTTACTGGATGATTTAAACCACGGTGACCGAATTTTAACTTGCTTGTATTTGCACCAGATGCTAGAGCGAACAATTGATGCCCAAGGCAAATTCCAAATAATGGTACTTTTCCGATAATGTCTTTTAGCATTTCAATTGCTTCTGGTACATCTTTTGGATCCCCAGGTCCATTACTTAACATAATTCCATCTGGGCTAAGGCGTAAAATTTCTTCGGCAGTTGTATTGTATGGTACAACGATTACGTCACAATCACGTTTATTTAGTTCTCGTAAAATACCATGCTTCATACCGAAGTCTACAAGTACAACGCGATGGCCACGGCCTGGACTTGGATATGGATCTTTTGTTGATACGCGTTTCACATGATCTGTAAAGACTGTCTCTTTTAATTGGCTAACGATGTACTCTACATCCGCATCCATGTTGCAAAGACGTCCGCGTAATGTTCCATATTGACGAATTTTTCGTGTTAATTTTCTTGTATCAATTCCTGCTAATCCTGGAATGTTTCTTTCTTTTAAATAATCATCTAACGAAATTTCATTACGGAAGTTAGATGGGTGATCACAAATTTCGTTTACTATTAAACCATCTACAGATGGATGAATTGATTCGAAATCATCACGGTTAATGCCGTAGTTTCCGATTAATGGGTACGTAAATGTTACAATTTGACCGCAGTATGATGGATCAGATAGTGTTTCTTGATATCCAGTCATTCCAGTTGTAAATACAACTTCACCTGACTTCTCGATTTCTCCTCCGAAACCTTTTCCAATTAATACTGTTCCATCTTCTAAGATAAGCTGTCTTTTCATACTAATGCACTCTCCTTTTGCCATGCGATCTTACCGTCAACTAATGTCATAATCGGCCATCCTTGACATTTCCAGCCCGTAAATGGCGTATTTTTTCCTTTTGATAAGAATGTTGCTGGGTCAATCTCTTCTTCTTGTTCTAAATCGATAATTGTAATATCAGCTGCTCTTCCTTCTTGCAGGCGACCAGCTTCTAAACCAAATGTATCTGCCGGTTTTACTGTTAAGAATTGAACCAATTGTTCTAATGTGATGATTCCTTTTTTCACAAAGTTTGTATAAAGTAATGGGAATGCTGTTTCAAAACCAGTAATTCCAAACGGTGCTCTTTCAATACCTTGTGCTTTTTCTTCTGCTGTATGTGGTGCATGATCTGTTGCGATCATATCGATTGTTCCATCTAATAACCCTTCAATTAATGCTTCTTGGTCTTCCTTTCCTCGAAGCGGTGGGTTCATTTTAAAGTTTGGATCAGCCGATGGGATATCATCTTCACATAATACTAAGTGATGTGGTGTTACTTCTGCTGTTACTTTAATTCCAGCACGTTTTGCATCACGAATCACGCGTACAGATCCTTTTGTACTTACGTGACATACGTGATAGTGGCAATCCGCTGCTTCCGCCAGTAATATGTCCCGGGCAATATGTACAGATTCACATACTGATGGGATACCGTTTAATCCGTGTTTCTCAGAAAACTTCCCTTCATGTACACAACCTTTATTAATTAGCGTATTTTCTTCACAGTGTGCAACAACTGCCATATTTAATTTTGCTGCACGCTTCATTGCAGCTAGCATCATACTTGCATCTTGTACGCCTACCCCATCATCAGTAAACGCGAATGCACCGAGTTCTTTTAACGTTTCAAAGTCTGTCATTTCAGAACCTGCTTGGCGTACTGTAATAGCGCCATATGGCAGTACATTTACATGTGCTTTTTCTTGAATTCGTTTTTGCAAATCTTCCATATGTTCTTTGCAGTCTGGTACAGGACGTGTATTTGGCATTGCACAAATTGTTGTAAATCCACCTTTTGCTGCCGCAAGTGTGCCTGTTTCAATTGTTTCTTTATGCTCACCACCCGGTTCACGAAGATGTACATGTACATCAATTAGCCCAGGTGCAATTAATTTTCCATTTACATCAATTACTTCTACATTTTCAGCAGTGATATTTTCTGCTACTTTCGCAATTTTACCGTCTTGTACGAGAAGGTCTGTTGTGACGATAGTTCCCTCTTCATTTACATAGCGACCATTTTTAAACAAATAATTCATGTTTCATTCCTCCTAATACATTTGGTAATGCGCGTTTTAATACAGCCATTCTTACATAAACACCGTTTTCCATTTGTTTAAAAATGCGTGAGCGCTCACACTCGACAAGTTCACTTGCAATTTCCACATCACGGTTTACAGGTGCTGGGTGCATAATAATGCTTCCTGGCTTCATGCGTTTCTCACGTTCAATCGTTAAACCGTGCTGTTCATGATACTCTTTCATAATATCTGTTTCATAGTGATCATGACGCTCATGCTGCACGCGTAGTAACATCATTACATCAACTTCTGGAACTAATTCGTCTAATGCTTTGTACGTTCCAAATGTGTTCGTTTCATCTTTCCATTCTTCTGGACTTGCAAAATAAACAGTTGCTCCTAACTTCGTTAACGCCTCTGCATTTGAGCGCGCTACCCGGCTATGACTGATATCTCCAACAATTGCCACTTTCAGTCCTTCAAATGTTCCAAATTCTTGTTTTATCGTTAGTAGATCAAGCAAGCATTGTGTTGGATGATTTCCACATCCATCCCCTGCATTTAAGATTGGAATATTCACTTGCTCTCTAAGCTCATCGAAATAGCGATCTTGCTCGTGGCGGATGACAACAGCTTTTGTTCCTATCGATTCTAGTGTTTTTACCGTATCGTACAATGTTTCTCCTTTTTGTACGCTAGAAGATTCTGCTGTAAAGTCGAGAACATCTAGTCCTAAACGCTTCTCTGCTACTTCAAAGCTAAAACGCGTTCTTGTACTATTCTCAAAGAATAAATTTGCAACAAACGTTTGCTCTGTCGCTTTTATACCTTTTCCGCTTGCGAAATCTTCTGCATCTTTTAGGATTTCTGAAATCTCCTGCTCCGATAACTCACTCATCGTTAACAAATGGTTCATTGTCATCCCTCATCTTTCTAATTTTTATAATAGTACATATGAATTTTTATTATATTAACCGCATAAAAACACCCTAGCCATGTGAGACTAGGGTGTAACAAACTACACACCCTTTTCCGTCTCACAGGACTGAATTAAAAGGCTGTCTTTATGAAGCAATTCGCTTTGATTGTTTTTTCGTTTTCATTTTAGGTAAAACTAGATTTAACAGTACTCCCACCATTGCTGCAAGAGCCATACCTTCTACCTGGAAAGACTGGCCGATATGAAGCACTGCACCGCCGATTCCAATGACTAGTATGACAGATGCAATCATTAGATTGCGCTTATCTCCTAAATCTATTTTCTCATCTACTAACATGCGTAAACCACTTGATGCAATCACACCGAAGAGTAAGATTGATACACCACCCATTACCGGCGTTGGAATCGAATGGATAAGTGCTGAGATTTTCCCAATAAACCCGAAGATAATCGCAAATACTGCTGATCCGACGAACAAGTACACGCTATATGCTCTAGTAATCGCAAGTACTCCAATATTTTCACCATACGTTGTATTTGGCGGTCCTCCAATTGTGGACGCGATAAATGTTGCAATGCCGTCTCCCATAATAGAGCGATGCAAACCAGGGGTTTCAATCAAGTCTCTATTTACAACATTTCCAAGTACAATTTGATGTCCGATATGTTCTGAAATCGTTACAATCGCAACTGGTACCATGACTAGGACGATTTTCCACGAAAACTCTGGTGTATATGTGACAAATGGTACGATGAAGTCTGGCACGTCGAACCACTTTGCTTCTACCACTGGTTTCAAGTCGACTAAGCCTTGGAAGTAGGCAAAGATATAACCACCTATGATTCCAATTAATACTGGTATGATGCTAAAGAAGCCTCTTCCAAAAATCGAGCAGATGATTGTAATTGCTAATGTTACGAGCGCAACTGAAAAGTGTGTAAAGCTATATTTTCCATCTGCATTATTCATTGCCATATTTACCGCTGTGTGCGCAAGCCCAAGTCCAATTACCATAACAACTGGACCAACTACAATTGGTGGTAAGAGATTCATAATCCAGTTCGATCCAGACTTTTTAATGCCAAGTGCAATCAACATGTAAACAAGTCCTGCCATCATTCCGCCAAGCATAGCTGCTCCTGGACCGCCTGCTGCTTTTGCTGTAATAATTGGTGCAATGAATGCAAACGATGATCCGAGGTAAGCAGGTACTTGCCCTTTCGTCACAAGCAAGAATGCTAACGTTCCGAGTCCACTTGAAATTAAAGCAACTGCTGGATTTAATCCTGTTAAAAATGGAACAAGCACCGTTGCCCCGAACATAGCGAATAAATGCTGTATACTTAACAATAACCATTTTCCTGGCTTTGGTACTTCATGAATATCTAACACTGGCTTTTGTTCCATTGTTATCTCCTCCTCCAATGTTGAAAACTTGCAATAAAAAAACTCTTTGTGACTATGCACAAAGAGTCCTATACTTACGTATGTCAAATTAGACATATGAAAGTCAAGACCCTTTGGCAGCCTCACGGGACTACATTTAAAAGGGCTTTATTTTTTTTCGTATATGCTTACTCGATCTTGTTTATCTGTTTCTTGAAGGTCTACTTCAATACGCTCTTCGCTTGATGTTGGAATGTTTTTCCCAACATAATCAGCGCGAATTGGCAGTTCACGGTGACCTCTATCTACAAGAACAGCTAACTGAATTTGTGATGGTCTACCGATATCCATCAATGCATCCATAGCAGCTCGCACTGTTCTTCCTGTATATAATACGTCATCAACAAGAATGACTTTTTTATTTGTAATGTCAACTGGAATGTCTGAACCTTTTACAAGCGGTTCTTTGTTTTTAGATTGCAAAGTCAAGTCATCACGATATAACGTAATGTCTAATTCACCGACGGCCATTTCTTTTCCTTCAATTTGACCAATTCGTTCTGCTAAACGTTGAGCGATGAAAATGCCGCGTGTTTTAATGCCAACTAGAACACAATTTTCAACACCCTTATTACGTTCTACAATTTCATGACTAATGCGTGTTAAAGCGCGGCGAATCATTTGATCATCTAGTACCACTGCTTTTTCTTTCATGTTCTTCACCTCCAGGCTTTTTTTCTTGCGTGAGAGGAATGGTATAAAAAAAACCCTCTCGCCGTCGTGTGCGAGAGGGGTTTCTGAAAAAGGATATAAAGATACCCTATGCATTTCAAACCGTTACCTTCTCAACCTCACGGGGTTGTGTTAAAGGACTTATTCAACTGATGTTATTATGTCAGTTTTTATAACGATTGTCAATATTATTTTCGTAAATCATTTAGAAGCTCTACAAAAACTTGTGGAACTGGTGCTTCAAATTCTAAATATTCACCTGTACGCGGGTGAATAAAACCTAAAATACCTGCATGCAAAGCTTGACCATTTATATCAAATGTTTTCTTCGGACCATATTTCGGATCACCTGCAAGTGGATAACCAATATATTTCATATGTACACGAATTTGATGCGTGCGGCCTGTTTCTAATTGACACTCCACATGAGTGAAGTTATTAAAACGTTCTAATACTCGGAAATGAGTCACAGCATGTTTTCCATTTTCATCAACGGTCATACTTTGACGATCTTGTTTATGACGACCAATTGGCGCATCAATCGTTCCTTTATCATGTGGAATAACACCATGAACAATTGCTTGATAACGTCTTGTTACCGTCTTTGCTACAAGCTGGTTAACAAGCGCCTCATGTGCCATATCATTTTTTGCCACCATCAATAACCCAGATGTATCTTTATCAATGCGATGCACAATCCCTGGGCGCATTACACCATTTATACCTGATAAATCTGTGCAATGATACATAAGACCATTTACAAGTGTACCACTTGTGTGTCCCGGGGCTGGATGTACAACCATGCCACGCGGCTTATTTACAACCAATACATCAGCATCCTCATAATGAATTTCCAAATTCATATCTTCGGCCTGGATATCAAGTTCTTCTGGTTCTGGAATGGTAACTATAATTTCATCATTTGTTTTTACTTTATAATTCCCTTTAACGTCTTTTCCATTTACCGTTACAACACCATCTTTAATCCATTGCTGTACTTGTGAACGAGACCATTCATTATTCACTCCAGCAACAAATTTATCAATCCGTTCATTCTTTTGCTCTTCTGAAACTGTTACTTGTACTACTTCGCTCATTATTTACTCCTTTATGTTCTTTCCTTCTAGTAATGTTTGAATAATAATTAACGCCACTCCTACACATAATGCCGAGTCCGCAACGTTAAACACTGGGAAGTTATACGAAAAAATATACGTATGAATAAAATCAACAACCTCTTTTCGTACGACACGATCAATAAAATTACCAATTGCCCCGCCTAAAATAAGCCCCAGCGAAATACCGAGAAGCTTGTCTGTCTTTGCATATTTCTTCATATAAAACAGAATAAAGATTACAAAGATAACCGTAATAACGTAAAAGAACCACATTTTATTTTCTAGAATACCCCATGCAGCTCCGCGGTTGCGGTGAGACGTTATATACAGCACATTATCAATAATCGGAATGCTCTCACCTAACTCCATTTCCTTCACGATAATCCATTTTGATACTTGATCAATGGCAATCACAAATAATGCTATTAAATAATATATCATTTTCGTTTCCCCCACAATGACAGTATACCTCAAAATTTTAGCATAGCTGCTATGTTTTCACAATGAAGCATCGCATTGGAGCATAAAATAAAATGAACTAGGTAATATAATATTGTTGTCTTTAAAGTGTTTTTACTTTTTCATAAAAGCACTCATAAATTGTACGTGCTGTCGGCATCCCCTTTAATTGTCTAAGTGTCATTTGTTGTCCGGTTTCCTCACAAATTCCATACATCCCTATTTCCATTTTCCAAAGCGCTCGCTCTACATCTTTTAAATCTTCCCTCATATCATGCAATAATAATTTATTTTTCATATCTGTTTTCGCTATAAATAGCAATTCCTGACCAAATTCCACATCATACGCATACAACTCTTCTTTAGCTAATCTCTCCTGTAATTCTCGCTTCATTAATTGTAGTTCTGCTTGAATTTCCATGTATGTGTCAGTCACAAGTGCGTCCCTCCCGGCTGGAATGTATCGTTAGTTTATCCGAAACACACTCGATTACCGCACACACATTTTTCCTTCCAAGGAAGAAAAAAATCGACTGCCTTGTATGCAGTCGATTTTCCTCATTGCATTATTTTACATAATGTTCAGTTACAACTTCTCCGCAACGCTTACATAATGTTGGATGGTCCGCATTACTTCCTACTGTTTCAGAGACAACCCAGCAACGTTCACATGTTTCACCAGTTGCTTGCGCTACAACAACAGCTGTATGTTCATATTTCGGTGCATCAGCTGGTGCTTCTTCCATCGTTCCACCAAGATGGTACTCAGAAACGATAAATAATTGTTTCACATCTTCTGTAATGGATTGTAACAATTCTTTCATTTCTGCTGTTGGATAAAGTGTGATACTTGCATTTAATGATTTACCAATTACTTTTGCATTACGTGCATCTTCTAACGCTTTTAGTACGTCATCGCGAAGTGTCATAAATGCATCCCATTTTCCTTTTAACTCTTCAGCATCCTCTACTTCTACAACTTCCGGCATATCAGTTAATTGGACGCTCTCTTCTACTACTTCAGGGATATACGGCCATACTTCATCTGCTGTATGCGGTAAAATTGGCGTTACAAGTTTTGTTAATGAAACAAGTACATCATATAGTACCGTTTGAATTGCACGACGATCATGATTATTTTCTGCTTCGATATATAAAATATCTTTTGCAAAATCTAAATAGAATGAACTTAAATCAATTGTACAGAAGTTATGAATCGCATGATATACAGCAGCAAATTCATATGTTTCATAAGCATCTTTTACTTTTGCAATTAAGTCATTTAATTTCACTAGCATGTAACGATCTACTTCACGTAGTTCAGCTTTTGCTACTGCATCTTGACTTGGATTAAAGTCAGCTAAGTTTCCTAATAAGAAACGGAATGTATTACGGATTTTACGATATACTTCTGCTACTTGTTTTAAAATATCATCTGAAATACGTACATCAGATTGATAATCAACAGAAGATACCCATAGGCGTAAAATATCTCCACCTAATTGATCCATGATTTTCTTCGGTACAACAATATTCCCGATAGATTTACTCATTTTACGACCTTCACCGTCTAGTACGAAGCCATGACTTAAAACGCCTTTATATGGTGCTTTACCTGTTACCGCAACTGCTGTTGATAACGAAGAGTTAAACCAGCCACGATATTGGTCAGATCCTTCTAAGTACAAATCAGCTGGACGTTGTAAGTCTTCGCGCTCTTCTAGGACAGCTTGATGAGAAGAACCTGAATCAAACCATACGTCCATAATATCTGTTTCTTTACGGAACTCACCATTTGGACTAGATGGATGTGTAAATCCTTCTGGTAATAAATCATTCGCTTCACGTTCAAACCATACATTCGAACCATGTTCACGGAATAACGCTGCTACATGATTAATTGTCTCATCTGTAATAATTGGTTCACCATTTTCTGCATAGAATACAGGAATCGGAACACCCCATGCACGTTGACGAGAAATACACCAGTCACCGCGATCACGAACCATGTTATGAAGACGTGTTTCTCCCCAAGCTGGCACCCATTTTGTTTCCTCTACAGCTTGTAATAATTCACTGCGGAACGCTTCAATAGACGCAAACCATTGTGCAGTTGCTCGGAAAATAATTGGTTGTTTCGTTCTCCAGTCATGTGGATAAGAATGCGTAATAAATGTTAACTTTAATAACGCACCAACCTCTTCTAATTTTTCTGTAATTGGTTTATTTGCCTTATCATAGAATAGTCCTTCAAACCCTGGAGCTTCACTTGTTAATACACCTTTATCATCAACTGGACAAAGAACTTCTAAACCGTATTTCTTTCCAACAAGGAAGTCATCTTCCCCGTGCCCAGGTGCTGTATGTACACAACCTGTACCAGCATCTGTCGTGACATGTTCACCAAGCATCACAAGAGAATCACGGTCGTAGAATGGATGTTTCGCCGTTGTATATTCAAGCTCGCTACCTTTTACTGTTTTCACAACTTCAGCATTTTCCCACTCTAATGTTTTCGTAACTGTTTCAAATAGTTCAGAAGCGATAATATATTTTTCATTATTTACTTTCACAACACTATATTCAAGTTCTGGATGAACAGAAATACCTAAGTTAGCTGGTAACGTCCAAGGTGTTGTTGTCCAAATGATGAACTTCTCATCACCCTCTAAAACATTCTTTCCATCTTTTACAGGGAATGCTACATAAATAGATGCAGATTTTTTATCTTTATATTCAATTTCTGCTTCTGCTAATGCAGATTCACTTGTTGGAGACCAGTAAACAGGTTTTTGTCCTTTATAGATATAACCTTTTTTCGCCATTTCGCCGAATACCTTAATTTGCTGTGCTTCATATGCTGGCTCTAATGTAATGTATGGATTATCCCAATCACCGCGTACACCTAAACGTTTAAATTGCTCGCGCTGACGATTTACTTGCTCGTATGCGTATTCTTCACAAAGTTTACGGAATTCAGCAACTGTCATTTCTTTACGCTTAACACCTTTATTTGTTAAGGCTTGCTCAATTGGTAGTCCGTGTGTATCCCAACCTGGTACATATGGTGCACAGTATCCCGTCATTGATTTAAAACGAACAATAAAGTCTTTTAATACTTTATTTAACGCATGTCCCATATGAATGTCACCATTCGCATATGGCGGTCCATCATGCAGTACAAACAGCGGACGTTCTTTTGTACGTTCTTGTACTTTTTCATAAATGTTCACTTCAGCCCATTTTTCTTGCATAACAGGCTCACGTTTCGGTAAATTCCCACGCATTGGAAATTCTGTTTTTGGCATTAATAATGTATCTTTATACTCCATACTTAATTCCTCCTTGAATATATAAAAGATTGACACTTTTTCTAAATAAATGGAATAAAAAAGAGACCTTCTCATCCCCAAAAAGGGACGAGAAGGTCTCCCGCGGTACCACCCTAGTAGACTACTACATATAGTAATCCTCTTTATATTCTTAACGCGAATACACGCCTCTGCTTACTTTGTTGTTCAGCGAGGAACTCCAGGGTGATATTCCCATTCTCTCCTTATCCTGAGCTTCCACCGCCCTCAGTTCGCTATATAAGGTATGAAAAAAGTACTTATCCCTATCTTCGTTTTTCTAAAAAATTATGTTGTATAGAATTATATGTAATAATGAGAAAAACGTCAAGTTTACACAGTTTCTTCTTTTTTAAGAAGCTCATCTACTTCTTCTTCTAACTCGATTAACTTGTCCCAATCGTCATTGTTTAACATTTCAAGCTGCGCTTCTATTAGCATACGGAAACGCGTACGGAACACTTTTGCTTGCTTTTTCAGCTCTTCAATATCAAATGCCACTTTTCTTGATTTTACTAACGCTTCGTTAACAATACGGTCTGCATTTTTTTCTGCTTCACGAACAATTAACTTTGCTTCTTTTTGTGCATTACGCTTTACTTCTTCTGCTGCTTCTTGTGCTACAACGATAGATTTGTTTAATGTATCTTCAATATTGGAGAAATGATCTAATTTCCCTTCTAGTTGTGCAACTTTTTCTTCTAATGATTTTTTCTCACGAATTACTAATTCATAATCTTTAATGATTTGATCAAGGAATTCATTTACTTGATCCTCATCATAGCCACGAAAACCACGACTAAATTCTTTATTATGAATATCTAACGGTGTTAACGGCACAAACGCCACCTCCAAGTAGGTTATCTAAATTTTCTTTTTTAATTATATCTTTTCTTCGACAAAATGGGAGATTTTCCTTCTAAAAAAAGAAATCATTTTAAAGTCCCATACAAAATTCTCCATTTATCGCGCTTTGTTTTTCCCTCAGCAGCGAGTAATTTACCTCTACCATGACCTCTTACAGAAAATACATCTCCCGGAAAACATTCATAAGCAGATCGATCAACGACTTTCCAGTTTACTTTCACAAGACCATTTTTAATGAATGGCTGTACCTTTTGTCGAGATAGATGAAACATTTCTGATAGCAGTACATCTAATCGAAGTGACGGGACGGTACCTGACTTTTCATCCCACTGATCTTCTATATGTAATGCACGATCAATTGACACAGGTGATAATGATACTTTTGTTTTTCCAATTGATTGTAAATTCATTTCTATATACGACACAACTTCTTTTGCAACTACAATTTGGGCACGATTGTTCTGAAGCCAAATATCTCCGCATTTCTCCCGCTTTAAGCCAAGAGACATAAATGCTCCTAATATTTGACGATGCTCTAGCGTATAAAATTTAGAAGGATAGTCAATTTCTAATATTTCTATTTGAAACTCTTCTGCATTCGGCAGAAAGTAATCGGGATAAATTAACGCCCGTTTTCTTTCTGCACTCGGGGTAGCCCCGTATAACTGAAATGCAGCATCACCTTGATGTCCAACAATCATAGAAACAATTTGTTGTTCTCGCGGATCAAGAAAATCAGTAAGTTTTACTTGATGGTATTCTTCTGCTGCTTGCTTCCATTCTAATACTTTATCAACGAAAACTGTTTCTTCAGGTCTAAAATGTTCATAGATGCTCATCTATATTTCCCTATATCAAAAAGAATTCAAATACACGTACCAATCCTGATTTTGCAAAACGTAGTACAAGAATCGCCACAATTGGAGAAATATCAATTACACCTAATGGTGGAATAAACCTCCGAAACGGTTCTAAATACGGCTCACAAATACGGGCTAGGAAATCACCAAATGTTGACTCTCTAGCTCCCGGAACCCAGGATAAAAGGATATAAACAATAAGCGCAAATGAATAAATTTCGAATAGATAGTACAAAATTTGAAAAATTACCATCATAGTGCACTACCACCTTTTTATATTTGTTTCTTCATCTTCACCAAACAATTCAGAAATTGCCCCAACAATATCTACATTATCTGGCGTACATATAAATGTTTTTGGGCCTAACTTTTGAATATCCCCGCCTACTGCATATACAGTTCCACTTAAAAAGTCAACGATACGCACCGCTTGATCTGTAGACATACGTTGCAAATTAATTACAACTGCACGACGGCCTTTCAAATGATCGGCAATCCCCTGTGCTTCTGAGTAAGTACGAGGTTCTAATAAAACAACTTTTGAAGATTGTTTTGCTGTTTCAATGCTTACTACGTTTTGTTTCGTTTGTATCTTTGCAAGAGGAATATCCTGCTCTGGGTCCTGCTGTTTTTTCATTTCATTTTGCTCCTTTTCGTAAGCATAGTGCGCTTCCCGCTCTTCTGGTGTGTCAAAAAAGAAATACTTTACTTTTGACCAACTCATAATCAAATTCTCCTTCCTTTTATTCTTTTCCCACTAAAATCGTTCCCAAACGAATAAAAGTAGCGCCCTCTTCAATTGCAATTGTATAATCATTCGACATTCCCATTGATAACTCCGTACACGGAGCATACGATAGGTTTAAATCTTGTACTTGCTTTTGCAGTTTACGCAACATCTGAAAACAACTACGAATTTGCATTTCATCGTCTATGTAAGGTGCCATTGTCATCAGTCCAACAACTTCAATTTTATCAAATTGTTGTAAGTTGTAAATAAACTCAATGGTCTCCTCTATATCTAACCCTTGTTTAGACTCTTCTGCTGAGGTTTTTACCTGCACAAAGCAGCGAATAGGTTTCGCTCTTCGTTTTTGAATTTCTTTTGCAAGGGAAAGACGATCAAGTGAATGTAAATAATCAATCTCATTTACAACCTCTTTTACTTTTCTAGATTGCAATGAACCGATAAAATGCCACGTCGCTTTGTCTCCAAAATACTCATACTTCTGTAAAAAACCTTCATTACGATTTTCTCCAAGATGTACAAGCCCGGCTTGTAACACTTCATTCGTTTTTTCAATCCCTACTGTTTTTGTAACAGCAACAAGTGTAATTTCGTCTAAAGATCGATTCACTCGTTGGCATGCTCTTTCAACTTCTTGTTGAATGTATGCTAAATTCTCTTGTACTGTCACTGTTTTCCATCCTCCTTAAAACCAATAAAACTAAGCATTCTTCCTGTCTTTCCATGGTCGCGGCGATGTGAGAAAAATAATTGCGTTTCACAGCTTGTACAAAGAGAAGACATAACAATGTTCTCTTCTTTAATCCCAGCTTGTAAACATAGCAAACGATTTATTTCTTTTAAATCTAGTGCATATTGTCCAGTAGAAATCATGTCATACGGTACGGAGCCATGAAGCACCTGCTTAGCAGCAGATAATACACGCTCATCTACAACATAACAACACGCTCCAATAGATGGACCGATAGCAACGTGTATATCATCAAGCGGTATGCCTTCATTTTTCCACTTACCGATCATTTCACTCGCAATTCCTTTTACGGTTCCTTTCCAGCCAGCATGTGCAAGTCCAATCATTCTATAAGATGGTGCATAAAAATAGAGTGGTACACAATCCGCATAACAAGATGTTAATAACACATCTGTATCATTTGTATATATGCCATCGGTATTTGGGATACCGTCTTCATAGGAAAAGACACCTTTTCCTTTCTCTTGTTTGCCCACTTTTGCAACATGGTGATCATGAACTTGTTCAGAACAAATCCAATTTTCTAATGGAACTTGTAATTTTTCTGCTAAAAGACGGCGATTTTCATGAACATTTTCCACTTTGTCATGAACGTGCAGTCCTAGATTCATTGAATGAAACGCCCCAGTACTCACTCCACCTTCTTTTGTGGTAAATCCAGCTATGATAGGACCCAGTTCTTCCCATATTTGTAAATACAACATATCGTCCTTATATGTAAATGGTTCTCTCATAAAAAGGCTCCTTATAATAAAATAACATAAAAAGTATGGTACTTCCTGTCTATTTTACCATACTTTTATTTTTCCATAATGACAACTAAAAAAAAAGAGAAAATTGTAATATTCTTTAAAAAGTTGTCGGTGTTTGTATTGTTTCTGTAACAGTAGGAACATGATCCGCTCGAACTAATATTACATCTTCCCCTATTTTCACAATTTGTTTCCAAGGGATTACTAATTCCTCTTCTTTTCCAAATAACCCTAACATTTTCCCTTGCTTTGTAATGATAACTGCCTGAATCTTCCCTGTTCTCATATCAATATCGATATCTCCAATGTTTCCAAGCCTTTTTCCGTCGGATACATTGACAACATCTTTCATTTGAAATTCTGAAATACGTATCATTACAATCCACTCCTTGTCACATATTTAACTGACAATCGCAAATTCACCTCAATTAAAAAATGAAGTAAAACTTCCATAAATAAGTTTTTTCCTTCCTACCTAACTTCTTTGGCTCTCTCCGCCTCTTGAGATGAGGCCTGTTAGTATAATCATTAGTAGAGAATCCGTCCCTTCACGTACAAAATCTTTTCTTTATAGCCATTATATGAATATGAAACCTTTCCTATGAACAGAATCTCCCCTCTTAATTCTTACATGAAAGTGGCTGACTAAAAAATTCACTTTTCGGTATGATTCAGCTCAGCGAATTGACTACTTGTATGTCGAATATCGTCGAACGGTCTTTATATTGTGCCGAAACGCCGATATATTCTAAAGAGTGGTCGATAACGAAAAAAGAACTGACTTCAAAAGGCACTTATGCGCCTTTTGAAGTCAGTTTCTTAGCCTTGAATTGTTTTATTCATTTGTTTAATTGCTGATTTTTCAAGACGCGACACTTGTGCTTGAGAAATTCCAATTTCCTCAGCCACTTCCATTTGTGTTTTTCCTTGAAAGAAACGCTTGCGAATAATCATCTTTTCTCGTTCATTTAATCTCTTCATTCCTTCTTTTAACGCTAGCTCTTCGACCCATTGCTCGTCCCTTTGTTTATCATCACTTAATTGATCCATAACAAAAATCGGATCTCCACCATCATTGTATATTGGCTCAAATAATGAAACTGGGTCTTGAATCGCATCAAGTGCAAACACAATTTCTTCGTGCGTCACATCAAGTACTTTTGCTATATCCATTGCTGTTGGCTCCTTCGAATTTTCAGCAATGAGTTTTTCGCGTACTTGTAATGCTTTATACGCAATATCTCGCAAAGAACGTGATACTCGTATTGGATTATTATCACGTAAATATCTTCGAATCTCTCCGATAATCATTGGTACAGCATATGTTGAAAATTTAACATTTTGACCTAAATCAAAATTATCAATGGATTTCATAAGTCCAATACAGCCCACTTGAAATAAATCATCAACAAACTCCCCTCTGTTGTTAAATCTTTGGATGACGCTCAGTACAAGACGTAAGTTTCCGTTTACTAGTTTCTCCCTTGCGCTTATATCGCCGCTTTGCATTTCTCGAAATAGCTGTCGCATTTCTTCATTTTTTAGTACTGAAAGTTTTGATGTATCAACACCGCAAATTTCTACTTTGTTTCTCGTCAAAGTGTTCCCTCCTAACGGGAGTTGCTGTACAGTGTAAAGTATCTCCTTTGGAGGGAATTTTATGCATTAATTCATTTGTCTCACTTTATCAAATGAAACCTACATTCTTTATAACGAGACAATTGTCTGCTTAGCTTCATCTATACCATTTTATTAAATTCTTTACGAAGCCTTTTAATAATTCGTTTTTCTAAACGTGAAATATACGACTGGGAAATGCCGAGCATATCAGCAACATCCTTTTGTGTTTTTTCTTCTCCACCATCTAATCCAAAACGAAGTTCCATAATTTGTTTCTCTCGATCATTTAATTGATGCAATGCCTTCATAAGTAAATGGCGGTCAACAGTTGCTTCCAAATCTTTTGTAATAATGTCTTCATCTGTTCCTAAAACATCTGATAACAATAGTTCATTTCCATCCCAATCAATATTAAGAGGCTCATCAAAAGACACTTCTGAACGATTTTTATTATTTCTCCGTAAATGCATCAATATTTCATTCTCAATACACCTTGAAGCGTACGTTGCAAGTTTAATTTTCTTTTCTGGATTAAATGTATTAACCGCTTTTATTAAGCCAATGGTTCCAATACTAATAAGATCTTCAATATTAATCCCTGTATTTTCAAACTTTCTAGCAATATATACAACAAGACGCAAATTGCGCTCTATTAAAAGTGACCTTGCTGTTTCGTCTCCATTTGGTAGTTTTTTTAACAAAATTTCTTCTTCTTCTTTTGTTAATGGTGGTGGCAACGCTTCACTCCCACCAATATAGTATATTTCATCGGTCTTAATTCCAAGTTTTAACAATAACTTATACCAAAGATACGTTAACCGAAACTTCAACTTCAATTCAATCCCTCCATTTCTCTATTAAGCAATTGTTATTTTTTGTGACAATAACATTTTTGGATGTAAAATACACTGATACTCACCGTTCGCTGATAGCTGCTGTGCATTCAAACCAATTAATACTTTATTTACAGTAACTTTCGCAGATTCATGATAAATTTGTACATAGTCAGGTTTAAACGCCCATAAAAATTGTTGGTTAACCCCTACAGCGCGGTAAGGAATTAAGCGCAAACGTGTTGCCCACCCCGATTCTTCATCTGGTATATAAGGAATTGCTGTTTTTCGTTGAACTTGTTCTATTAGCCAACTCGGTAGCACATTGTCCAAAGAAGAAACATGGATAATCATAACTGGTGTTTTGGTAAGCGGATCATGCAATTGATTTCCACTATCAATCAATCCATCTAGTTGAATATCATTTATACCTATTTTGATATCTACTTTCACAATTTGCTCATAATGAATCTTTGTTACTTCTACATCTGCAATTCTCTTTTTTGAAAAATAGTAGATAACAGGAAACCCGATTATTACAAACAACCAACTTACAGGATCACCATACGAAATAGATTTTGTTGAAATTAGCCCATTCATCATGTCGCTTGTTTGAAGAAAAAAGTGAGTGCCGACAAGGCCACCTCCTACCATAAACGTCACAAAATAAAACGTTAAAACACTCTGGAGAAATGTCCGAAAACGAATGAAGCCAAATGCAGTATAAACAATAAGAAATGAATATATTAATTTCATTACAGGATGTGTCATCAAGAATGCTAACGGCGTGAATGCAAAAATAACAATTGTTGAACCGATACATGCCCCAAGTATAAGTCTCCATCTTTTCACTTTCCGTTTTAAAACAACTGCTGTTAATAAAAGTAAAAGAAAATCAATGCAGACATTTAATAACCATATAATGTCGGCGTATACAACCAAACGGTTCACCTCTTTTTTATAAAGTTGAGACTAGTATAATGCATATCCAATGGAAAAGTGTGTCAATTGACGGAAGGGATTTTTTGTTATTTTGAAACTTTAAGGAATAATTTGTCATGTAGAAAAAGAGGACTCTTATAAAACTACCGAGAAGGCACTATCTTTGAGTAAGTAACGAAATTTGTATCAATATAAAGATTATTATTTTTCTGTCCGTGAATAACAAAGGAAAGAGAATAAAAAAAAGAAAACCCTCTTTGCATTTAAAGAGAGTTTTCTTCTTTATTTTTCCATGAAATACGAAAATTCATCTCGCAACTTATGGACAGTAAAAACTTAATTGGTTCAACTAATAAGCAGCGGGTATACCCTACAACTTAAAGTTTCACTTTATAAACGCTCCATTAGCGTCTGCGACGATTACGTAAAAATGCTGGAATATCGATATCATCTACATCTGTATGACGCTCGCTAACTGGCTCTTCACGCTTTACTTCACGCTTTACTTCGCGTTGTTTAACTGGTTGTACTGGTTGCTGCGCACTTTTAGTAGTAGTTACTGAGGAACGAGTAATTGGTTTAGGTGGTTGCATTGAGATACTATCATCAAAACCTGTTGCAATTACTGTAACAACAATTTCATCTTTTAAGTTTTCATTAATTACTGAACCGAAAATCATATTTACTTCTGGATCAGAAGCTGAAGCTACAATATCCGCCGCTTCTTGAACTTCGTATAAACTTAAATTCGTGCCACCTGTAATGTTCATAATAACACCTTGTGCACCATCAATAGATGTTTCTAGCAACGGACTAGAAATCGCACGTTTTGCTGCTTCTGTCGCACGGTTTTCACCAGTTCCAATACCAATCCCCATTAATGCAGAACCTTTGTTAGACATAATTGTTTTTACGTCTGCAAAGTCTAAGTTAATAAGACCAGGCGTTGCAATTAAGTCAGAAATACCTTGAACACCTTGACGTAATACGTTATCTGCTTCACGGAATGCCTCAAGCATTGGTGTATTTTTATCAACGATTTCTAAAATACGATCATTTGGAATAACAATGATTGTATCTACATTTTCTTTAAACGCAGCAATCCCAGATGTAGCTTGCGTTGCACGCTTACGACCTTCAAATGTAAATGGGCGAGTTACAACCCCAACTGTTAATGCCCCTAGTTCTTTTGCAATTTGTGCAATAACAGGAGCTGCTCCAGTCCCAGTTCCACCGCCCATACCAGCTGTGACAAAGACCATATCCGCACCGCGAAGTGCTTCTTGAATTTGTTCTTTACTTTCCTCAGCAGCTTTTTTTCCTACTTCCGGATTTGCGCCCGCACCAAGTCCGCGCGTTAATTTACCACCGATTTGCATTCTTGTTTCAGCTTTTGATAAGTTTAGTGCTTGGGCATCTGTGTTTACAGCAATAAAATCTACGCCCTGTACGCCATTTTCAATCATACGATTGACAGCATTGTTTCCGCCGCCGCCAACACCAATAACTTTTATATTTGCTAATTGATCTTGTGTAGTATCAAACTCTAACATGTCGAAATCCCCCTAGAACCTCATTTTTCGCGTTTAAATCTAATCCCATAAATATCGGAATACACGCTTCACTTTTGACATCATTCGTTCATTGTTATCATTGTTTTTACGAGGCTTTTGTTTTACTGGTTGTTGCGCTGCAGCAGGTACTGGTGCATGTGTATGCTGTGTTTCATAATTTTCCTGCTTTTCCTGCACGCTCTTTCCTCGCAATTTAGCTTTTTGGTATGCATTTTTTATAAGTCCAACCCCAATTGTATATTGTGGTTCACGTACACCAATATAATCTGGCGTTGCAATACGAACATTTTGTTGTAGAATGTCATTTGCAAGATCAAGAATACCAGACATAGAAACAACACCACCAGTAAGTACATAGCCAGCTGGTAACTGTTTCAAGCCAAGTTTTTGCACCTCATCTTGTACTAGCATAAAAATTTCCTCTACACGAGCTTCAATGATATCAGCTAACTCTAATTGAGAATATTGCTCCGTTTGATCACTGCCCATCATTGAAACAGTAAACATTTCTTCCTCAGATGCTGTATCATAAAAAGCATGTCCATATTTTAGTTTAATTTGGTCGGCATTTTCAGTTGATGTTTTCAATCCGATGGCGATATCTTTTGTAATATGATCTCCACCAATCGGTAATATACTTGTCGTTTGTAATTCCCCATCTTGGAAAATGGATAATGTTGTCGAACCTCCACCGATGTCAATAAGAGCAACACCACGATTTTTTTCATCGTTCGATAATGCAACTGATGCTGCTGCTAATGGCTGAAGGCAAATATCAATTATTTCAAGACCCGCTTTTTCTACACATCGAAGTAAATTATGTAACAATGTTCTCGAGCCTGTAATTAATGTACCTTCCATTTCTAAACGTACACCAATCATTCCACGCGGATCATTAATTCCATCAAGGCCGTCTACGATAAACTGTCGAGGCACCACATCAATAAACTCACGCTCTGGTGAAATTGACACAACTTGTGCTGCATCAAGTACCCGAAGCACATCTTCGTTTCCGATTTCACGATCTTCATTTGAAACAGCGACTACTCCATGACAAGGAAGAAGCTGTACTTGATTAGAATTTACACCTACAACAACGCGTTCAATGTGAATTCCTACCATGCGTTCAGCTTGTTCAATAGCCTTTTTAATCGATTGTACAGTCTCATCTATGTCAACAATGGAGCCTTTTTTCAAACCATTCGACTTTACATTTCCAACACCAATAATGTTTAAAGCGTCATTGACCATCTCGCCAATTATGACTTTAACATTGGATGTACCGATGTCAAGACTAACATATATTTCATTGCTGTTCATTCTTTGGCACCTCCTTCTTTATTTATACCATAAGATTCAATATATGGAACAACAATCGTTGCTTTACTATGTTATAAGAAAAATATTCAACGTATTTATGCGTTTCCCTTTTTTAACACTATATTTTTCTTATTTTCGTTTGGTATTTATTCATTTTTTTAACAGCAAAATATAAATCACTGTTATTTTTTGAAACAACCTTATCTCTCTACAAAGATTACCGCCAATTATAAGTCTACACTAAGATGTACTTCTAGAAAAGTGAAACTTACTCCTAAGATTATATTAAAAAAAGAAAAAAGAGGAAAATATGACTTAATTACATAATTTTCAAGAATACATTTCTATTTTTCTTAACAAAACAAATTTTACAACTAAAGCATCCACTTTGCTAAGCTGTTATTCGTTAATTTAGATATTCAGTGTAAGCACCTACCTCTAGGTGGATAATTGCTTTTTTATCTGGCGACAAATTCTTAACAATAAGTGGATAAGCTTCCATTCGTTTTGCAAAATCTTGAATAACTGTACTTACTTCGTATCCCTCATTCATATATAGTGTAAGATGATCTGCATACAATTCTGTTGGTTTATACTGGATTTCTGATATGGAGCGAAGAACAGCTGGTGTTAACGTTTCTAGTTCAGCAATCAATTCTTTCATTTTCTTTTCTTCAAAAGGAACAAAAATTGGTGCAGCAACTGGTAACTTCCCATTTGGAAGGGCATCTAATGATTTTCCATTTTGTAAAAGAGGATATAATTTGTCATCTTTATTAATGTAGCCAATTGTCACATATTCCTCAACATCGATAACAATCTTGTTTGGAAATTGTTTTTTCACATGGACATTTTTTATTTCCTTTTGCTTCTTTAATTTCGCTTCCGCTTGATGTCCAATTAGACTAAAATAGCTCATATTATTCGTAATCCCAGACTGCTCCATTATTTGTTTATCCGTCATATAATGATTACCATGAATTGTAATCTCTTTTATATTGCTCATCGGAGATCGAAAATAAATTAAAAAAAGTACCAATAAAAATAAAATCGATACATATAAAATTAATCGTTTATTTACTTGTTTTTTCTTCTTTTGATTTTTTAATTTTGGTACACGATCTTGTAACTTAATAACTTTACTATTCTTCATGTACGCTCCCCCTATGTAACATAAAGAACGGCATGTTATGCATGCCGTTCTTCTTCTCATTATATCATAAATGATACAAGGCAGGACAGACAACTATTATCTTCCAATGATTTCTACTTCAGTGTGCATATCTAAACCAAACTGTTCTAGTATTGTCTTCTTTACAAAAGAGATTAAATCAAGAACATCTTGTGCTGATGCTGTCCCCGTGTTTACAATGAAGTTTCCATGCATTTCTGAAATTTTCGCACCACCAATTTGATAACCGCGCAGCCCAGCTTTTTCCACTAGATCACCAGCATAGTTTGGGAGCGGGTTTCTAAAAATGCTCCCTGCACACGGATGGTTCCAAGGTTGAGTATCACGACGATAATCTTTATTTTTTTGCATGATCCCGATAATTTCGTCACG
The DNA here is from genome assembly GCF_900112415.1 of Bacillus sp. 491mf. GTDB lineage: Bacteria > Bacillota > Bacilli > Bacillales > Bacillaceae_G > Bacillus_A. Next base: position 212,171 of record NZ_FOLV01000001.1, on the reverse strand, counting down.
ATTTCCTTCTTTTAATTGCAATTCTACTTCTAGTACAATACCAGGGCGCTTCTTTTGTAACACAGATGTACGATAAGAAAATTCTAGCTCTTCTTTCGTTAACCATTCAAACTTTCCGTCTTCAAACATCACACGAGCGCGCTTCACAATTTTAGACATATCCGATTTATGAGCGCCTGCATTCATATACACAGCCCCGCCTACACTTCCTGGGATTCCACTTGCAAACTCTAATCCTGCGAGTCCTTGACGGCTTAGTAGAGTTGAAAGCTTAATAAGAGGATATCCTCCGCCCGCGCGGACATTCGTTCCAGTCACTTCTAAATGATCCAAACCCTCTCCTAGTCGAATGACAACACCTTCAATTCCTTTATCGGATACAAGCAGATTAGAACCGCGACCAATCGTAGTCCATTTTGTTCTATACTTTTTCACACATTCTAGCGCTTTTTCTACACCTTGCATGCTACTTGGAATGACTAAAATATCTGCTGGACCACCTATTTTCATTGTTGTATAACGAGCTAATGGTTCATTTTCTAATACTTTTCCTACATGTGCTTCCATAAGTTCTTTTGCTAATTGTTTCATGATGATCTCCCCCATATTAAATCTCTGTACTACAGTAGTATGCAGGGTATTCACCTAACGTTATTTTCTACAAGTTTTTTCATCACTTCAAATAACTTATTTGCTGCATCTGGAATTCCTAACTGCTTTGCAGCAAGTTTCATATTTTGTAATTTTTGTGTATCCAATAAAATTTCATCGATATCACCAAGAAGCGTTTCACCTGTTAAATCTTTTTCAAGAAGCATTTTTGCTGCCCCCTTTTCAACAACAGAAAGAGCGTTTTTCTCTTGATGATTGTTTGTAACATATGGACTTGGAATTAAAATACTTGGTTTCCCTAAAGCTGTCAATTCAGCTAACGTTGTGGCACCTGCACGCGAAACAACAAGATCTACCCCAGTAAGTACTTCTGGCATATTATCAATGAACGGCTTAATTATAACATTGTGTGGATTCCCTTTTTGTTTCACCAATTCTATCACTTTATCATAATGCACTTCACCTGTAACGTACAATACTTCGTAAGCTTTATTACCAAATTGTTCAATTGCTTCTAAAAACGCATCATTAATTGGTCTAGCGCCTCGGCTTCCTCCAAAAATTAACACTGATTTTTTTGAAAGAGATAAACCGACCGAACGCTTGCCTTTCATACCATTTTGATTCAACACTTCTGAAGCCCGAGGATTCCCTGTCATCACAACTTTATTTTGCGGGAAATGTTCTACTGCCGCTTCAAAACAAACCGCTACATTATTCACGTAACGGCTCAAAAATTTATTTGTTACACCAGGTACACTATTTTGTTCGTGTACAACTGTTGGAATACCCAGTTTAGCTGCTGCGTATACAACCGGACCACATACATAACCACCTGTTCCAATAACAACATCTGGATTAAAACGACGTATGTACCGTTTACTATCCTGTACACCTTTCACAAAACGCATCACCGTTTTCACATTGTCAACTGATAATTTACGCTTGAACCCACTAATAACAATGGATTGAAAAGGTATCCCCGCTTTGCGAACAATTTTACTCTCCAAACCATTTTCAGTACCAATATATAAAAATCTCGCTTCCGGATGAATTTTTTTGATTTCTCGAATTAACGCAAGAGCTGGATAAATGTGCCCACCTGTTCCGCCACCACTGACTAATACTCGCACTGCTTATTCCTCCGCTTCTTTTTTCTATTATCCCACTACTGCCAGATCATAAAAGTCCGATTTGTTTAACTAACCTTACTGTTCATAAATTTCACTGTATGCTATTCATATGTCAATCGCTTAGTTTCTATTTTTACATACGAAAAACCCTGTCATAAAAACAGGGTTTAGTAGCGAGAATGGCGACTTATATTTAGTAATACTCCAACCGCCATTAACATAAGGGTCAAGCTAGACCCACCATAACTTAAAAATGGTAAGGTAATTCCTGTAACTGGCATTAAACCAGTTACAACACCGATGTTAATCATTACTTGAATCGCAATCATCGCCACAATCCCGACTGCTAAAAAAGTTCCATATAAGTCTGGCGCTCCTAATGCTACTCGAATCCCACGCCATAACAACAGACTAAATAATAATAACACAAACGAACCACCAATAAAACCTAATTCTTCAGAAAGAATCGCAAAAATAAAGTCTGTTTGCGGCTCTGGTAAGTAAAGAAATTTCTGTCTGCTTTGCCCAAGACCAAGACCAAATAATCCACCCGGTCCGATTGCAAGTAACGATTGAATAATTTGAAATCCACTTCCAAGCGGATCCGACCATGGATCTAAATAAGATGTAATCCGTTTCATTCGATATGGTGCTGATACAATCAGCCCTACAAATCCTGCTACTCCTATTAGTCCTAACATGGAAAAGTGAAAAATCCGTGCTCCCGAAACAAAAATCATAACAATACAAGTGCCAACCATTACGGTTCCCGTTCCCAAATCTGGTTGCAGCATAATCATGCCAAATGCAACAAATACAAAACTAAGCGAAGGAAGCAATCCTCGTTTAAAAGATGTAATCATTTTTTGTTTTTCCGATAAAAATTTCGCTAAAAAAATAATCATCGCAAACTTCATAAACTCCGAAGGCTGAATTGAGAATGCCCCTATCCCAATCCAACTTCGAGCGCCGCCGCGCACCAGTCCAATACCTGGAATTAAAACTAATATAAGGAGAACAAAACAAATGAGTAAAATCACTTTAGAATATGTACGCCACACCCAATAATCAATCTTCATAATAAAAAACATAGCAACGACACCAAGCCCAGCAAATAACAATTGACGTTTTGCAAAAAAGAACGAATCTCCCATTTTATACGAAGCCCATACAGCACTAGCGCTGTATACCATCACCATTCCTACCGTCAAAAGTAACAAGGTTACAATTATAAGAATAAAGTCAGGCGTCTTTTTTGTTGGCAATGAGTATCACCTCTTTGAATGTAGCTTTTCGTTAACCATACTTTTTTTACAACCGAAGTCTCATTTATTTAGGCAAGAGGCAAGCAGCCTAATTCCACCGCAAAATCAAAGAAGATATGTGTGAATAACTGCCTGTAAGAACCTGGTGAAGATTTCTCATCAGTAGAAGATGAGCTCTCTCACCGATAGAAATTTCACATTATTTTATCTATAAAAGAATCATCAGCAGAAATAATCCACTGATGATTCTTTCACTTTATACTAGCTTATGCACAGCTTGTATAAACATGTCTCCTCTTTCTTCAAATGTTTTAAATTGATCCCAGCTTGCACATGCTGGAGATAAAAGAATTATATCTCCTTCTTCAGACAGAGCAAACGCTTCTTGTACCGCTTGTTCCACATTATCGACACATTTAATACCTTTCATTCCAGCCTTTTCTGCCACTTCAACAAGCTTCGGTGCAGTTTGTCCGAATGTAAATAATGCCTTTACATTCTCAAAGTATGGAATTAATTCGTCAAATTCATTCCCGCGATCTAGTCCGCCAGCTAATAAAATGACTGGTTTCGTAAATGCAGACAATGCTTTTTCTGTCGCCAGCATATTTGTTGCTTTCGAATCATTATAAAACTTACGGTTTTGAATTGTCGTTACATATTCTAAACGATGCTTTACACCTGTAAACCGTTTTAAGACTGCTATAATCGCTTCATTTGCAGCACCCATAAGCTTTGCAATGCTCATAGCAGCTAGGATATTTTCTAAATTATGTTTCCCTGGCAATACGATATCTTGAACATCAATCACTTTTTCACCTTTGAAGTAAAGAGCGCCGTCCTTTACACACGCACCGTCTTCAATGACTTTCGTCGTAGAAAAGTACACTTTTTGTCCTTTACTTTGCTCAGACAACATTATTACCTCTTCATCGTCAGCGTTAATGATGCTATAGTCATTTTCATTTTGATTTTTAAAGATATTCGCTTTTGCTAAACCGTATTCTTCTTTCGTACCATGATAATCTAAATGTGCTTCAAATAAATTTAACAACACCGCAATCTTCGGTTGAAATGTATCAATCCCCATTAATTGAAAAGAAGAAAGTTCTGTTACAACCACTTCTTGTTCCGTTACACCTTGTGCAACTTCACACGCTACCATGCCGATATTTCCAGCAATAACAGGATGTTTTTCTCCTTCTTTTAACATTTCAAATGTTAATGTTGTTGTCGTTGTTTTTCCGTTCGATCCTGTAATCCCAATTAATGGAGCATCCGAAATGCGATACGCTAGTTCTACTTCTGTTATAATCGGAATGTTTTTTTTCTTTGCCGCTACTAGTAACGGATTAGAATACGGAATCCCTGGATTTTTTACAACGACAGAAATATTTTTTTCTAATAATTCTAAAGGATGGCCGCCACATACAACTTCTATACCTTGACTTTGTAACTCTGTCGCTAATGGGTTTTCAGCAAGCGGCTTGCCATCATTTACAATCACATTTGCTCCAAGTTTCTTTAATAAGACAGCTGCAGCATAACCGCTTTTTGCCATACCTAATACAAGAATATTTTTATTTTGATAGTCAGTTATCGTTTTCAATTACATCCACACTCCGATATAAATTCCTAACACGGCAAATAAAAGTCCGACTGACCAGAACGTTACAACTACTCGCCATTCTGACCAACCACATAATTCATAGTGGTGATGAAGCGGACTCATTTTGAATACACGCTTTCCTCTCGTTTTAAACGACACAACTTGAATAATAACAGAGAGTGTCTCAATAACAAACATTCCACCAATGATAACTAATAATAATTCTGTTTTCGTTAAAATGGAAACAGCAGCTAAAGCACCGCCAAGAGCTAAAGATCCTGTATCCCCCATAAACACTTTTGCGGGATGGGCATTAAATACTAAAAATCCTAATACAGCTCCCACAACTGCCATACAAAAAATAGCAATTGTATACTGTTCCTGAGCAAATGCAATAATACTATATGCACCAAATGCAATAGCAGCTGTTCCTGCTAATAATCCATCTAAACCATCTGTTAAGTTAACTGCATTTGAAGCTCCTATCAGCATAAAGAGCACGAGAATAAAGTACGCCCAGTGTAAGTCAAACTTAATTTCCGTACCTGGAATCATTAAATGTGTATCAAATCCTTGTCCTTTTGCAATGATAAAGAATGCTACTGCAATAATAAATTGTCCTACCAATTTTTGCTTTGATGTTAAACCAAGATTTCGTTTTTTTACAACTTTAATGTAATCATCTAAAAATCCGATTAAACCGTAGCCAAATGTAACAAGAAGCAATAAGTACGTCTCAGCACTTTTTTGAAATTTAAACATCATAATAATAGACGTAATCATAATTGAAATAAAAATAACAATTCCGCCCATAGTCGGTGTTCCCGATTTCTTTTGATGTGATTTTGGTCCTTCATCTCGAATGCTCTGCCCAAATTTTAAACGACGTAAAAATGGAATAAAAATTGGTGACAACGCAACCGAAATTAAAAATGACACCCCAACTGTAATTAATAATCCTTGTTCAAGCATATTTAGTCCCCCTCTCTTGTTGTCATTCTTTCATGCTTAAACGTTGTGCAATTGCCTCCCCAGCAACCTCACGATCGTCAAAATGGTGTACCTCTGTACCAATAATTTGATATGTCTCATGACCTTTACCTGCAATTACAATAATATCTCCAGCTTTTGCCTCTGATACAGCATGAAATATCGCTTCTTTTCGATCAACAATTACTTCATAATTATTTCCCTCTATACCTTCAATCATATCATCAAGAATTGCTTGTGGGTGTTCGCTACGCGGATTATCTGATGTATAAATCGCATGCGTTGCGTATTTCATTGCAACATTGGCCATAATTGGTCGTTTCGTACGATCTCGATCTCCGCCGCATCCAACAATACAATACACATTACCTTTTGCAAATTGTTTCGTTGTCAACAATACATTTTCTAAACTATCTGGTGTATGCGCATAATCAACAATGACAGTAAAATCTTGTCCTCTATCAACAACTTCAAAGCGGCCAGGAACACCTTTTAATTCTTTCACAACGTCGATAATTGTTTGCAGCGCTACACCAGAAACAAAACATGCAGCTGTTGCAGCTAATACATTATACACATTAAACTTCCCAATTAATTTCATCGTGATGTCAAAACTTTCATTTGGAGTTACGAGTGTAAACGTCGTACCAGCACTTGTCATCTCAATGTTTTTCGCCATAATATCACTTTTTGTATCAATCCCATACGTAATCACTGTTGCTGCTGTACTTTCCATAAAGTCTATTGTTGCAGCGTCGTCATTATTTAATACAGCGTACTTTACACGATTATGATGATAACTATTACCAAGCTGTGCAAATAGCAAGGCTTTTGCATATTTATACTCTTCCATCGTTTTATGATAATCTAAATGATCTTGCGTTAAGTTTGTAAACACCGCTACATCATAGTCACATCCATGTACTCTTCCGAGACGCAACGCATGTGAAGATACTTCCATAACAGCGCTATTTACATTTTGTTCGACCATTTTAGCGAACGTATTTTGTAATGTTAATGCATCAGGTGTTGTATTTTTCACCTCATACGTTTCATCACCTATTTTCATATTAATCGTCCCAATTAGCCCTGTTTTATGTCCATGTGCGCGCATAATTTCGTTCATTATATGCGATGTTGTTGTCTTTCCATTTGTACCTGTAATTCCAATTAAGTGTAACTTTTGCGTCGGCTGTCCATAAAAAGAGTCAGCTAACACTGCTAAAGAACGTACTGTATCTTTAACAAGTACAACTGGAACGTCAACATCAATAGGTCTTTCCGCAACAATAGCAGCCGCACCTTGCGCGGCTGCTTGCATAGCAAATTCATGACTATCAACCGTATAACCTTTTATACATACAAATAAACTTCCAGTTGTCACTTTACGTGAATCTGCTTCAATTGATGTAATTTCTGGATTTTCTATTGGAATGACTGGAAAATCATGCAAATTTGATACGAGTGTATGCAACTTCATTTCTTTAAATCCTCTCTACTCTTTATTTACCTCTTATTAATGCTATCAAAGCACTCCATTAATAAGAATGTCATATATTTACCCAACATGCAATGTGAATCAAACATCTCACTACTATAAAAACCATTTTGATTTTTTGACATCTTTGTCTAACTCTGCCTCCTAGGCCCTTATGTATAAGAACCTTAGCCAATGGCCTAAACAGGCGGCTCCGCTTTTCTTTATAAGTCGCTGCTATGCAGATTAAAACATAACCGCTACTTGCTTGCTCTCTTTGTTCTAAACCCCGTATGTGGCAGGAAAAGGCCCTGACCGCTCCAATGCACGGCCAGATGCTCTCATCCTCCTAAAAGAAAAAGGGTTTTTATGCCAGTCTTTCAATTTGTATTTATATTGTTAGTTGAGTGTTACTATATCGTACACACATGCCTTGATACTTACTTATTAAAATATATTCGAACCTTGGATCCTGCTTTTACTTTCGTACCTGGCTTTGGAGACTGTTCAACCACTTTGTTTCCATCACCGCTGGCATCAATTTGTAAATCAACAAGTTGACTTTGTAATTCCTTTCGATCCAAGCCTACTATATTAGGGACTTCTACTAATGGCGTCTCATCCCAAGTTAATTTCTTTTCAATTTGCTCTTTTCTAGGCTCTACTCCCATAACCGGTAAGACATCACGAAGAATATTCCCAACGATTGGTGCAGCAACCACTCCGCCAAATTGTGTAACTCCCTTTGGATTATCTACAGCGACATATACAACAATTTGCGGATTATCCGCTGGTGCAAATCCAATAAATGATACGATATAGTTGTTATCCAAATACTTACCATCTTTTACTTTTTGTGCTGTACCTGTTTTCCCTCCAACACGATATCCATCAATATATGCTTTGTTACCTGAACCTTTCGCAACAACATTCTCAAGTGCATACCGAACCTTTTCAGATGTTTCCTTGGAAATCACTTGTTTCTTTGCAATAGGTGTTTTTTTACTAATTACTTTGTTCGTAGTTGGGTCTATGAATTCTTTCGCTATATAAGGCTGATATAACTTGCCTCCATTTACAGCAGCCGCTACTGCTGCTACTTGTTGAATCGGGGTAACAGAGACTCCTTGACCAAACGCTGTAGTCGCTTGTTCAACAGGTCCTACTTTTTTTAGATCAAATAAAATCCCTCTACCTTCTCCTTGTAGATCAATACCTGTTTTTTGTCCAAATCCAAAATCACGGATATATTGAAACAACTTTTCTTTTCCTAAACGGTCTCCAAGTTCTATAAAACCCGGGTTACAAGAGTTTTGAACAACCTCTAAAAACGTTTGGCTGCCATGCCCCCCCGCTTTCCAGCAACGCAATCTTGCACCGCCAACTTCTGCCGCTCCATCATCATAAAACGTATCTTTCTCCAAGTCTACTAATTTTTCATTTAAAGCAGCTGCAAGTGTAATAATTTTAAATGTGGATCCTGGTTCATATGTACTCCAAACCGGAAGATTTCGGTTAAAGACTTCTGGTGAAACACTTTTGAAATCCGCTGGGTCAAAACTCGGACGACTAGACATACCTAATATTTCACCGTTATTTGGATTCATTGCAATCGCGACGATTCCATCTGGATGATACGTAGACTCTGTTATATTTAATTCTCTCTCCATAATTGTCTGAATACGCGAATCAATTGTCAACTTCAAATTCAAGCCGTCGCCTGGCTCCTTATAATCATCGCCTATGTTCGGCATGCGTTGTCCTTTCGCATCAGCAAAGAAACGGACATATCCTTTGTCACCATTTAATTCTTTGTCATAATATGACTCCAGCCCCATAAGCCCTTGATTATCACTCCCAGCAAAGCCAAGCACATGTGATAAATACTTACCAAACGGATAGTATCGAATTGAATCTTCAGCAATATATACACCCTTTAAACTTAAAGCTCTAACTTCTTTCGCCTTATCATGAGAAATTTTTCGTCCACCTTTATCTAATCTGACTATAGACTCTTTTTTCGTAAGGCGTTGATAAATATCTTCTTTCGACACACCTAAAACTGCAGCTAACTTCTCTGCAGTCTCTGCCGGTTTTTCAATTTGCCTTGGTACCACAAAGACAGTTGGTGCACTTTTATTTGTTGCAAGTTCCACACCATTACGATCTACAATTTTTCCCCGTTCAGGTTCAAATGTAATATTACGACTCCATGAATCTTTCGCACGATCTGTTAACAGATTACCAAGAAAAAACTGCACATATCCAAGACGAATATCAATAATTGTAAAAATAAGTATACCAAAAATCAGCACAAAAATAAGTCTTTTTCTTACCGTTACATTTGATACACGCATATTGGAACAAGCCTCCTTTACGCCTAGCTTGTTCCAATATATGCTTGTACTTGTTTCATTAGAACACGTTCATTTCTCCTATGTTACGTGTCCTCTTTCTTTTCCTTCTTATTTGGTTCCCGCTCTGCTTCTTGTTGCGGTTCAAGAGGTGGTTCAAGTTTTACTTCTACCTGTGTTCTTTCTTGTAAAGGAGTACCTTCAGCGACACTTTGCTCAGTTACATAACCTGTACCAGAAAGCTTCACATCAAGATTTAATATTTTCGCTAAATTCATCACATCACGAAGGGCCCAACCATTAACATTCGGCATTTTCGGTTGATTTCCTACTAAGAATACACGATCACCCGTTAACGTTTTTTCATTCGCTTTTGGCACTTGTTGTCCGATTTTTCCCTCTCCTAAAATAACAGGTCGGAACTTCGCCTTTTCCAATATGCCTTTTGCTTCTTCCATTGTTTTACCCGTTACATTTGGAACAGTAGCTTGCTGCTGGTTTCCTTGTTTTTTCACATCTTTTATTTCATTTGGCTTAATTTTCAAATACTCCAAACTATTTTTCGTAACAGATTTAAACATTTCGGATAACGGCTGTGCACCATTTTCAGTGTCTTTCAATTTAGGTTGCTTAACTGCTAAATATATGACAAGCTGTGGGTCATCCATTGGTGCCATACCAAGGAAGGAGAATATATAATTATTTTTCCCTATCATATAACCGCCTTTTCCATCCGGAATTTGTGCTGTTCCTGTTTTACCACCAACGGAATATCCATCAAGTTTATACATCGTTCCAGTCCCTTTCGGTGACGTTACAACTCGTTCTAACAGTTGCCTTACTTGCGTTGCAGTCTCTTTTGTAACTGGTTTCCCTACTTCCTCTGGACGGTGTTGCAAGACAACTTTATTATCCATCGGATCTACAATTTGATCAATCATGTAGGGTTTCATCATTTTCCCATCGTTAGCAATTGCAGTAGCTGCTTGTACAAGCTGAATTGGAGTTACAGTTGAACCTTGTCCAAATGCTGTTGTTACTTGCTGGATTTTCTTATCAAATAAAATTGTATTTTCGCCTTCTCCAGGTAAATCAATACCAGTCTTTTCATCCAGACCAAACTTATGAATATATTGACGAAAACGATCAGGGCCTAGCTTTTCATTTCCTAAAATAGCAAAAGCAACGTTTGATGAGCGCTCTACTCCCTCGTCAAACGTAATAGAACCCCAACCTGATCCGCCATTATGATCTCTAATTTCCTCATTCCCCACTTTGTATCTACCAGATTGATAATAATCTTGTCCTTTATATACGCCCTCATTAATAGCAGCTGCTAACGTAAAGATTTTCATCGTTGAACCTGGTTCATACGCGTTTGCAATCGTATCATTTAAAAAGTATTGAATATCTCGATTATTCGGATTCGGATCAAAACTCGGTCTGCTAGACATCGCTAAAATTTTTCCTGTTTTCGGATCTGCTACGACTCCAATTAACATAGACGGATCATAATGTTTTTCTGCCTCTTCCATCGCATCTTCTAGATAGCCTTGAATCCGTTGGTCAAGTGTTAAATATACATTATCCCCGTTTTTAGGAGGCTTCACAGACTGTTTACCACCATCTAACGCAATACCTTTCGTATCTCCTGTATACTTCATGCTTCCGTTAGAAGCTCTTAAATATTTATCTAAGCTTTGTTCCAGTCCAAATTTCCCTTCTGCAATTCCTTCATCATTTGGTTTTGCAAATCCAAGTATGTAAGAAGCAAAATTTCCATTCGGATATATTCTTGCCTTTTCTGTAACAAACGATATTCCATCTATTTTCAGATTATCAATTTGAATTTTCTTTTCTTTCGTTAAGTCTTTTCCAATCTTTCCGAACTCTACTTGTGTAGCATTTTTATTTAAGTACTGTAAAATTTCATTTTTATCAACCTCAAGTACTTTTGATATTTTCTCTGCCGCATCATCTTTGTCTTTCACATACTTTTGTCCTTTTAGTGCGGCAACCATCTTATACGAATTTGCATCCTGAGCAAGCACGTAACCATTTTGATCGTAAATCGTTCCTCGATTTGCTTCAAGTACCCCTTTTTTATTATGCTTTTGCTGTGCAATTGTCTCTAAATCTACTCCATGCACTGTTTTCGTTGCTTGAATATAAAGAAAGCGCGCTAACAACAGAAAAAAGAGCAGGAGAAACACCTTAATGAAGAATCCTGCTCCTTTGTTAGTATGAAATTTACGTATATTCATCTTTTCTTCACACCTATTATTAATTTAAGCCTTTTACATGATTCGCATTAATTTCAAGTCCATGTTTTTTTGCAATTTCTGCAATGCGATCATAACGTGTTAGCTTTTCCTTTTCAGCTTGTAATTCTTGATTTTCTTTTTGGTGTTTTATAAGGGTGCTTTCCATCTCTGTCACTTTAGCATCAGCTTCATATAGCGCCGCTTTATTCCCAATAACAGCTACGCATGTATATAATAAAAAGCCAATAAATGCAACATACAATAATTTTTCAATTCTTGTAATTTTTGTTTTGACAGTTGGCTGTACTACTTGCTGCGGAGCTTGAGATTGTACTTCTATTTCCACTTGTTGCTTTTTGTACTTAACGGCTAAATTTGACATACCTCTCTCTCCTTTTTATAGTTTTTCAGCAATTCGTAACTTCGAAGAACGTGCTCGTTTATTTTCTTCTAATTCTACATCAGAAGGCAAAATCGGCTTTCTTGTAATTAACTTCAACTTCGGCTTGTATTCATCCGGAATAATTGGTAATCCTGGTGGAAGCTGTGGTGTTGTACTATGTCTTTTAAATGTCGTTTTACAAATCCGATCTTCTAGCGAATGGAATGTAATCACACTAATTCGACCACCTGTTTTCGTCATATCGATCGCCGCTTCTAACGCGTACTCAAATACTTTCAATTCATCATTAACTGCAATACGAATTGCCTGGAATACTCGCTTCGCAGGATGTCCTCCCGTTCGCCTAGCCGGGGCAGGAATCCCTTCTTTAATTAACTCCACTAGTTCTCCAGTTGTTTCAATTGATTTATTTTCACGGTATGCTTCAATTTTTCTTGCAATTTGCTTTGAAAACTTTTCTTCACCATATTGAAAAAAGATTCTTACAAGTTGTTCATATGACCAACTATTTACAACGTCATATGCTGTTAGCGGGGCATCTTGATCCATGCGCATATCAAGCGGAGCATCGTGGTGGTAACTAAATCCACGTTCTGGCGTATCTAATTGTGGGGAAGAAACACCTAAATCGAATAAAATACCGTCTACTTCCGTTATTCCTAATTCATTTAATTTTTCTTTTAAATAACGAAAGTTACTTTTTACAGTTATAAATTGACCGTCATAAGAAGAGAATTTTTCTTTTGCATTTTGAATTGCAACCTCATCTTGATCAAATGCAATTAATCTTCCTTCTTCAGAAAGTTGAGATAGTAAATAAGCACTATGTCCTCCACCTCCTAGCGTACAATCTACATATGTACCATTAGGTTTAATTTCCAATCCATCTACTGTTTCTTTTAATAACACTGTTACATGTTTAAACATTGTTGCACCTACTTTTTTACAAAATAATCTTTTGAAGTCATCTTTTTATCCCCAATTCCAAAAATGAAAAGGAATCAAGATAATTGTCCATAAAATTCCGATTGGCGTGGTCAGTAATTAGTAAGAATTCCACTTCCTACTAAATTAAAGTTTTATCTTATTATATACTAAATCTTATCATCTTTTTCGGGAAATTTCACAAAAACATGTCGAAAATGATGATAATTCACTTTCTTTTTGTTCCATTTTGTCAAAAAAGAACCATTCTTCAAAAGTTGTGTATTTTCAACCAATATACTTTACAATACATATAATCAATAAACCAATTTATTTTACAGGTAATTCCACAAAATAAAATAAAATCCTGCTCTTAAGAGCAAGATTTTATAATTTTATAATATGCTGTTTTCCATTCCAACGATAAGTTTGCTTCATTACTCGTTCTACAAAATCAAGCCCATAGACATTTAAATAATAACAAATGTTCCATATTCGTTCTTGCGGTGCACCTAACGGTTGTAATGAGCACTCAATTCTTCTGAATTTATTAAGCTGCACTTCATGTTTTCTTTCTAAGTCAGATTGAATTGTCCGCTCTAACAGTTCAAGTTGTTGCATAATTTTCAACTCATTTTTCTTCGCAAAATCTCGAAGACCTGGACTTACTTTCTGAACAAATTGTTGTAATGATGTATGAATTGCTCCAATTTGCTCCGACGCATTCATAAAGTGACTGTCTATCGGCTCTTCAACTTGCTTAGATAGCCACTTTTCTCGCAGTGCAGGAATACCAGTACTGAACACTTCGCTCTCCTGAATCTGCAAATCCTGTAAATCAGTTTCAATATCGCGTTCTATATAACTAATTGTCAAGCGAGGCACAACTGGCGGCATTTGGAAGTCCACCGCATGAAATACTTGTTGGAGTTCACTCCAATACGCAATTTCTCCTGGTCCACCAATAAATGCAAGTGTAGGAAAAATATATTCTTGCATAAGCGGTCTTGTAACAACATTGTTACTAAATCGTTTTGGATGATCTTCCATACTTTTTATAATCTCCTCGTAGGAAAACGAATACATCCCTTCTTTACAAATAAAACGCCCTTCTTCTTCCTCTAACAAAAGACGTTCCCCATTAATCTCCATAAAGATATGCACTACATTCGGCTTTGTTTCAATAATTGTTTTATAGTCCAAATCACGTAATATACGTTGCTGATCGTTAAGTGCTACTTGCACATTTTTATAGCGTGCTAATAATTCTTTTAAAAAAGGAACTTCAATATTCCGCAGGATAGGATGATGAGAATCTACAAGAATTAAACCCGAATGCATAAATAGCTTTGTAATAAAACGCGCAAAAAAATCAACGTATGTACGTGATTGCTGTAAACATTCTTCTACCAAACGAAGTAGATCCTTTGTATGTTTTGTTTCTGGATATGTTTTAAATATTTCTTCGATCCAATGTTGACAATCCTCGATGGAAATCTCCGTTTCAGATGCACTCGCTTTATTTAGGTTACGTCCGTGAAAAATTGTCTTTTTTACTTTTCCGTTTTTCGTAACGAACACATGGTTAATTTCATCAATGTCATGATCTTCACCAGCAATCCAAAAAACAGGAACCACTCGTACGCCAAGCGAAGCTTCTTTTTCCTTTGCAAGTTGTAAAATAGATATAATTTTATGGATCGTATAAAGAGGACCCGTTAGCAATCCAGCTTGTTGCCCTCCTATAACAACGTATGTATCTTCTTCTAACAAAGCATTGATATTTTGAAACGTTTTTTCTCCTGCATTTAATTCTTGATTATATTGTAATAAATGTGATACTAACTCTTGTCTTGGATACTGTCTATTTCGTAAATCTTGTATACGTCTTACAAAACTCTCTTCCGTTACTGGATAATCAAAGCATTCTTGAATTTCTTTTTTATGTTTCAAATAGTCCGCAACAACTCCTTGAAGCGGGACAGAGATTTCTTTTATCTCCATATACTTCTTCCTTTCATCTCCGAATCTCTCACCAACCAAATTGTAGTCAATGTTCGTTGCAAAAGCAAAGAATAACTCTTATCATTCTAATCCTTTTATAGAATGATACAAAAAAGACAGCGTTGGAACTGATTTTTGTTGTTTCTCTGCTTCTTCAAGTAAATAACCGACAATTGCATCAATTTCTGTTTTTCTATTATTGCGTACATCCGTTAACATAGAGGAAGTGTTATGAGCTGTATTTTCACACACTGTGCATACACGATCCCAATACTCTTTACATTGTACGTCACCTACTATTCCCATTACTTCTGAAAATACTTGCTTCATCACTTTGTGAAACGAAGGATTTGTCAACAATTCTCCATTTTGTACACCGAACAACGCGGTTAATGGGTTAATACACGCATTTACGACAAGCTTATTTATCATGATTCGCTTCCAATCACTTTCAACCACTGCCGGGAATAGACTCGAAGAAAATGCAGTGAACAGAAGCTCTAAGTCCTTCCTCTCTCCATGTATGATTCCAAATTTCGTACTACCAACTCCAGTATGATGAACGATACTCCCATTTTCCTTTTTCGCTCCGTGCTCTACAATTCCTACTGCAACGCTAGCACCTTGAATTTGTTGTAATAAATGAAGGTGTCCCATTCCATTTTGTAAGAAGATAAGTCGCTTTTCCGCTTGCAAACACGGTAATACCTCTTCTAAATGATATTGCTTTACAGCAATAAATATATAATCATGTGTTTCATTTTTTATATTCTCTAAATGATTTACACGAGGAAATACAGTTTCCCGCATACCATTTTGCACACATGTAATTCCGGACTCTTTCAAACGCTCAGATTGCTCCGCTGTTCGTGTGTACAGTGTGACATCCTGCTCATTTTTTTGTAAATAAAACGCAAAAAGAAGTCCAATTGCTCCTGGCCCAACAATTCCAATCCTCATCTTTACAAAGCCCCCATTTTCATCATGCTATACATTATGAATAACTTTCCGCAAACAAAAAAAGAATTTCTACTAACGAAAGCTTTACTATATATAAATCCATTTTAATTTTTCGACATCTTTGTCTAGCTCTTTCTCCTAAGCCCTCATATTTAAGAACCTTACCAACGGGCCTGAACATCCATAAGTCGCTTCAATGCAGAATATAACATAATCGCTACTTACTCTTTTTGTTTTTAAACCTTGCAGGTGGCAGAAATAAGCCCTGACCGCTATTATACATAGCCAGATGCTCTCGCTCTCCTCAAAAAAGAGGGCTTATATGTCGGATTTTTAATTTGTATTTATATAGTTTATAAAATTAGTTTAGCAAACTTCTAAAAAAAATATCGAAAGAATCATCTCTTTTCTTCATAAAAATAAAAAAATGCGTTATAATATTATTGTAAATATTTATACTTTTCTTTATTTTACAACAAGAAAAGGATGTGATTCTATGCATTTCCCAAAAGTTGAGCGCTTGCTCATCAATTATAAAACGTTAGAAGAGTTTAAAAAATTCAAGGGTTGTGGCGCTGAAGAATTATCTATGCTGGAAGATCTACAAGCAAATATTATCGAAAACGATAGTGAATCCCCTTTTTACGGAATTTATTACGGTGGTTCTCTTATCGCTCGCATGAGCTTGTATACGAAACAACAGGCCAGCAACAATTCGTTAACTAGCCCTTATGTAGAACTTTTTAAACTCGAAGTGTTACCAACATTCCAAAAACAAGGATTCGGTAAGATGCTTGTCAATTATGTAAAACAATTAAACCTTCCTATCAAAACGATTGCTCGCGTCCAATCTGCTGATTTTTGGGAAAAATTACACTTCGAAAAAGTAACCATCGATGATAGCGATTTTTACATTTGGCATCCAAACGTAAATTTGAATGCGGTTACAAAAAGTGAATCTGCTTAAAAATAAAAACAGCTGCATAACAGCTGTTTTTATTTTGATGTTTTTTCAAGTATTCCTTTTTCTCGGTTTCTCTCTCTTTCAGAAGGTTCTAATACCATCGAGTTTCTTTTTCGGTCAATATAATCGAATAAAGTACGGTATTCTTCTTCATACAAAGACAATTGCTGCAAAAGTCCTTCTTTTTCCCTTTGCAATGCCTCAATCTTCTTATATAATTCCGTTTTTTCTTCTTCTTTTTTATAGCTTTGTAAAAAGACAATTACATCTTCTAACGTTATTGAAAGAGAAGTCACTTTCTCTTTCTTTTGTTCTCGCACTTCATAATTATCAGCTTTCCTTATTTGCTTTGCTTCTTCAATGCGTTCTTTATATTGTTTACGTACGTAAGAATTCCAACGAAATCCACAAGCGGCAGGTGTTCGCGATAAATGTCTTCCTACTTCTTTGAAGGCAGAAAGTTGCGTTCCTCCTTCACGTATATGCCGGAGCACTACTTCCGCCAGAAGTAAATCTTCTTCATCAGTCCATGCATCTTGTCTTGTTGTTGCCATCTCTCTAGTCCTCCTTATGCATTTTTTATTAAACATATGCAGTTACTAGAAAAGATAGAAGAATAACATGTAAAGAAAAGCGAAAAAATAAACGCAGGAGGTTTCCCTCCTGCGTTTATTTTTGCAATTACTTGCTGATTACTTCTTTACCTTTGTAAGTACCGCATGCTTTACATACACGGTGAGCTAATTTCGCTTCACCACAGCTTGGGCACTCTACCATACCAGGTACTGATAATTTGAAATGCGTGCGACGCTTTCTTTTTACTGTTTTAGAAGTTCTTCTAAAAGGTACAGCCATTCTTCCCACCTCCTTAAAAGAGAAAGTTATTTTCATACGAAGGCCTGAAATGGTCTTCTGATTATTTGTCAAAAAACTTCGCAAGTCCTGCTAATCTTGGATCAACAGGCTTTTCTTCGCTTTTTTCCGAAATCACTTGCCAGTCTCGACCTTGCATCGGTGTTCCTTCTGAAACATCCTCACTGAAAATTTGCATTGGAATCTCCAATAGTATATTTTCCTTAATTACAGGGAGTAAGTCAAGTACTTCTCCTTCTAAGTAATGAAAATCTGCTTCAGTTTCATAATCTTCTTTCGAAACTAAGAACACCTCAGTTGTTTCAATTTCAAATGGTAATGTTACATCTACTAACGTTCTAGAACATGGTAATACCATGCTTCCTGTTATATGTAGATGAAACGTATATTTGTTAGAACTAAAATCAACTCTACCTGTCACATGAACAGGAGTAACATCTCGAACATCGTTCTCAACATTTTTCAGCTCACTTACATCTACCATCTCATCTAACGTTAGTCCTTTTTGTCGATATTTGTTCAATTGATGAATCGACCATTTCATATCATATCACCTCAAGGCAACAAACAAAATTATAGCTAGCCATTGTATATTTGTCAATATTTTTTCTTTACACTATAATGAAGTCATTATAGGAAATAATATATAGATTATCATGTTTTAGAAAAAGATGCTACACCGAAAGGGGAGATTATTATAAAAGCTAGCGGCATTGTTGTTGAATATAATCCATTTCACAATGGTCATGCTTATCATATGCAACAAACCAAAAAGTTAACAAAGACAGATATTATCATCGCTGTTATGAGCGGACCTTTTTTGCAGCGCGGGGAACCGGCTCTCATTTCAAAATGGGCGCGAACACAAATGGCCTTAGCAAATGGCGCGGACATTATTGTCGAACTTCCATATGCCTTCGCAACGCAAAAAGCTGAAACATTTGCAAACGGTGCTATTTCAATATTAGATGCTCTTTGCGTCTCTGAGGTTTGCTTTGGGAGTGAAAGTGGTAATATTGATCATTTCTACAATACGATCACTTTACGTCAAGCTGAGCAAGACGCATTTCATTCCCTCGTACAACAATACTTAAAAACAGGAATGAGCTATGCGAAAGCAACTTCTGAGGCATTTGCATCCTTACAAAAAAACATAGATACTATCGACATTTCAGAGCCTAATAATATTTTAGGAATGCATTACATAGAAGCAATTATCGGGCAAAAGAGTTCAATGAAAGCGAGTACAATTAAGCGCTTTGCTTCGCATTATCATGACGAAACATTTCAAGATGAACGAATCGCTAGCGCAACGAGCATTCGCAAGCAATTATTTAATGATCCAGAAACTTTTCCAGCAATTATTCCCTTTGTTCCAAAAGTGACAAAATTACTTTTAGAGCAATATACACATTCCTATCACCTATTACATAATTGGGAGCATTATTTTCACTTGCTAAAATATAAACTCCTAACAATGTCACCATCGCAATTACAAAATATATATGAAGTAGAGGAAGGGTTGGAACATCGGATTTTATCATCTATTCAAGAAGCTACTTCATTCGCAAAGTTTATGGAAATATTAAAAACAAAACGTTACACATGGACACGATTACAGCGCATTTGCACACATATTTTAACCAACACAACAAAAGAAGAGATGCACAAAGTCCGTGTAGAACAACACGCACAATATATTCGTTTGCTCGGCATGTCCCAAAAAGGACAAGCGTATATATCAGCAAAGAAAAAGCAAATAACACTTCCATTGCTTTCTCATACAAAAACGTTTCAGCATCCTCTTTTAGATTTAGACCGAAAAGCAAGCGCTACTTATTTCTCTATTTTACAAGGAACCCTTTGCGGTGAAATGATAAAACGAGATATAACGCAGCACCCTATCCGATATGACGAAGTGCAACACGTATTTTTATAAAGTGAAACTTCCATAAGTGGGGGCTTATTGCCCACGAATAGCGGGATAAAGTGAATCTCTCAGCTTTCCGTGTTTAATCTTTCACTGTCTGAAAATAGCACGAAAAAAAATCCTCTCTTAAACGAGAGGATTACTTTTTTTCTGACATTTTATCTAAATACATTAAGGCATCATCTAACGTATCTACAGGTATAATTTTCATTTTTGTGTTTATATCTTTAGCTGTTTTCACTGCCTCTTTATAGTTTGAATTCTCTTTTCCATTCTCATTTGGTGCGAAGAATACTTCTGCACCCGCATTATGTGCTGCAACTACTTTTAGAGAAATACCTCCAATTGGACCGACTTCTCCTTTTTCATTGATCGTTCCAGTTCCAGCTATTTCGTGACCTTTTGTTGTATCTTCTTTCACGAGCTGATTATAAATTTCTAACGTAAACATAAGACCAGCAGAAGGTCCTCCAATCTTATGCGCATCAATTTTCACATTAGGACTTACTGTAAGCTTCTTATCTGAAATAATAGAAACTCCCATACCAGCGCGGTTTTTATCTTCTGGAATTGGCTTTAGTACAAATTTGTCTTCCTGTTCTTTATTTTCACGCACATATTTAACGCTTACTTCATCATTTTGTTTTTTTGTTTTCATATAGGCAATAAACTGCTCTGCCGTTTGCAATGATTGACCATCAACAGCAAGAATCCGATCGCCAAGTTTTAATTTTCCAGCAGCTGGCATATCATTTGCAATTCCAACTACAAGCACACCTTGATTTTCAAACGTAACAGAGGCATTTGCTTTTTTATACGCATTATAAATAGCCGCATCTTGTGACTCTTTCATTGCATATACTTGGCGAAATTGATATTCTTCATCACTTTCACCTTTTCTTAAAATTTCTTCCTTCTTAAATATTTCGTTATATTTGTTAAATTTAGCAGAAAGATAATTCACAACATTTGCTCGCCCCATCGAAACTGTTACGAGCATAAAATCCCCTTTCTCTTTATTTCCTCCCTCAACTTTTACATACGGCTCTAATTTCTCTGCCATGCCTGGTTTTGTAATATAGTATGGCAGAGGGACAAACACGATTAGCATCGCGATAATTACTCCAATAAGTAGTGCATATAAATACCGAAACTTTTTAAACATCTTTTTTCTCCTTCCACTGCTCAATCAATGTGTAAATTGTTTGAATGTGCTGCTTTGCTTCTTCTTCACCGACACGAATGATATCTTCTATATTCGTAAAGGATCGCGAACTAAACTGTTCTACAGCTGGATGCATCATAAGATCTGATGCAATTTGTCTATTTACTACAAGCTCATGTTGCATAATTTCGATACTTTGCATAATGACATCATAAATGGATGTAACTTCCCCATTGACCTTAATAGGGGATACATCAACAGCAATCACAATATCAGCCCCTAATGTTCTTACTACTGATACTGGAATACGATCAATCACTCCTCCATCAACGAGCAGCCTTCCATTTATTTTCTCAGGAACAAATATACCGGGCACAGATATACTTGCCCTAACAGCATCTGCAATAGAACCTTTTGTAAAGACAACCTTTTCACCATTTAAAATATCAGTTGCTACAACCGCTGTTGGAATGTCTAACTCTTCTAATTTTTTATTATATGTAAACATTTTAATCATATCTTTTACACGTTTTCCAGTAATAAATCCCATTTTGGGTACAGTAAAGTCCAAATAGTACTTCCGCTTAAATACTGTTGCTAAACGATACAAACGGTCCACATTACATCCTGCTGCATAAAACGTACCTATTAGTGCCCCCATACTGCTTCCTGCAATCATATGAATAGGTATATTGGCTTCTCGTAGTACTTTAATAACACCAACATGTGCAAATCCTTTTGCACCACCTGACCCAAGCGCTAATCCAATTTTCGGTTCATTCATCTTCTTCACCCTCAAAAATTTTTCACTCTCTTTTTATACTTATGGTCTAATTTCACTATGTATCCTCGTATACTGAAATGAACATTTGGGACAAAGGGGGGGATATAAAATGTACGAAAAATGGAAAACAGGCTTTCTCACCATATCGGTTTCTTTTCTTACAATTTCTCTCGTACTCCATCCCCAAGCAGCACTCCAATCATCTATTCGAGGCTTAAATATATGGTGGGAAGTTGTATTTCCTTCCTTGCTACCTTTTTTTATTATCGCGGAACTTCTAATCGGACTAGGAATTGTAAAGTTTATTGGGGTGCTATTAGAACCTTTGATGCGTCCACTCTTTCGTGTACCTGGCATCGGAGGCTTTGTATGGGCAATGGGTATGGCCTCAGGTTTCCCTGCAGGCGCAAAATTAAGCGCTCGGTTACGTCAAGAAAACCAACTTACACAAATTGAAGCAGAACGCCTCGTCTCTTTCACAAATTCTTCCAATCCACTATTTATTTTTGGAGCTGTAGCAATTGGTTTTTTTGATAACCCAAAATTAGGAATAATTTTAGCAGCCTCCCATTATGTTAGTAATTTCACAGTTGGACTACTCATGCGCTTTTACCAAGATAATCGCAAGCAAAAAGAAGCAAAAAGACATACACCGCCAATTCCGTTGCGGCATGCTTTTTCAGTTCTTCATAACACTCGATTACAAGAAAAACGCCCCATTGGTAAATTAATCGGTGATGCAATTTCTTCTTCTGTTCAAACATTACTTATGATTGGCGGGTTTATTATTTTATTCTCTGTTTTAAATAAAATGTTAACCGTTTTTCATATTACAACCTTCCTTGCTTATATTATGAAACAAATATTAGCTGCATTTCAACTTTCGCCTTATTTTAGTTTCCCGATTTTATCCGGCCTTTTAGAAATGACACTTGGGAGTCAAATGATTAGTCAAACAGAACACACTTCTATTTTACAACAAGCTATGATGACAAGTTTTATCTTAGCTTTTAGCGGTCTTTCTATTCAAGCTCAAGTTGCCAGTATTTTAGCAGAAACGGATATCCGTTTTAAACCATACTTTTTTGCACGGATTATTCAAAGCTTCCTTGCTCCAATCTATACATACATATTTTGGGGACCACTTTATGAAAGATTACATTCTTTTTCGCCTACTCAATACGATATTCCAGTCTTTTTATCTGAACAATCTACCGTGTTTGCAAAAGCTTGGAATTCCCTTATTATGTTTGGTCCGGCCTTTACACTATTTTGTTTATATTTATACGTTTTATTACTCGTTGTCCGTCTCTTTCATAACAAAAAACCCCGTTCATCATAACGGGGTTTGAAACTTCTCTTTTAAAGCACGTTCTACAATTGGCGGAACAAGTCCAGAAACACTTCCACCATAACGAGCTACCTCTTTTACAATACTTGAACTTAAAAAAGAATATTGATTATTTGTCATAATAAAAAATGTTTCTACATTCTCTTCCAATTTACGATTCATAGATGTAATTTGCATTTCATATTCAAAGTCAGATACCGCACGTAAACCGCGTAATATCGCATTCGCATTACGCATTCTCGCATACTCTACTAATAATCCACTATGCGAATCAACCTTTACATTCGGAATGTCTTTTGTCGCCTCGCGAATTAATTCTAAACGCTCTTCTACCGTAAAAAGCGGTTTTTTTGATGAATTATTTAAAACAACAACATATACTTCATCAAAAACTTTTGCACCCCTTTTAATAATATCTAAATGTCCAAGGGTAATTGGATCAAAACTTCCCGAAGAAATCGCTATGCTTGCCATTCGGTCCCCTCACCTTCATACTTATAAATCGAAATCGCTGTAATACCGTAGTTTTCAGCTCTTACCTTCACAAGTCTACCAATCGTTTCAGGCAGGTCTATATCTACACCATGTTCAGCCATTACGATTCCATCTTCTTTCAATAGATCATGCTGATCCATTATACTGATTAAAGAAATAATCCTTTGATCTTTATACGGCGGATCTAGCAGTACAAGATCGAACGATAACGCACGTTTCACGAGCGCCTTTACAGCACGTTCTGCATCATTTCTATATACTTCAGCTTGCGCTTCTAACTTGCAACTTTCTAAATTTTGATGGATTACCTTTATCGCTTTTCCATCACGATCAACAAAAATAGCTTTATCTATCCCTCTACTAAGAGCCTCAATACCAAGCCCTCCACTCCCGCCAAACAAATCAAGAGCTAAACCACCATCAAAATACGGACCGATAATATTAAAAATAGCCTCTTTCACCTTATCTGTTGTCGGCCGTGTTGTATTACCTGGTACAGCTTTTAAAGGATGACCTTTACACTTTCCTGAAACTACTCTCATAATTTTTCACTACCTTATCTCTTTCTATATCAATCCAAATTAAAAAACGACATAAAACCATTCTTTTCAGGTGGGTAAGAGCATCTGACTGCAATCTATATGTCGAAAAATCAAAATGGATTCATATAACAAATGTTCATATAAATCATTTTGTGTAAGTACAACTATACCCCGCTACTCGTGGGCAGTAATACCTCCACTGATGAAAGTTTCACTTTATGTATATGCACCTTTTTTATCCTATCATAAAACATTCGAAAGAAAAATAAAAAGGAAAAGAGAAAATTTAATTTTGCAATGTATATCTTCATACAGTTTGGGGATAAATAAATATAACAACATCACCTTCGATGTTGTTGCCAACCGCGGAGAAGACTTACGTTTCCCCATAAGTTCTTCCTCCGGTTTCTCCTCTCCCTTTGCCTTCTTGCTAGTCATACTAGTATAAGAAGGGCCCTGCTTCGGCAGGGTTTTTTCTTTGTCTTCTTTTCATTTTGAAAATGAAATGATACAGTAAAAGAAAGAGGAGGAAAAGACATGATTCAACGTTTTATTGAACTAGGAGAGGGATACTCCGATTTATACGAACTACTCGAAATTGCAAAAGTAAACAAACATCGCGTAGCGCATATGCTACAATTTAATACTTCGAAAAGCGACAAAGCTGTATGCTCTCTCGTCGTTGTTCTTCAACCCACGACAGTAGGCGATTTCCAACCTTTATACATATGTCGAGAAGGGATCCCTGTATTAACAGATAAAAAAAGCAAACGAATTACTTTATTTGAAGAAACGGCTGAACAAATCGGAAAAAAAGTAGTGTCTTTTACTGTAAAACCATCTACTATATTTCCAGAAACCGAACTATACTTTAATCATCTCATCGGTATTTTACGAATGAATCATTTTATTCCACCGATGCAATAAAGTGAAACTTTAATCAGTGGGGATTTTCTTCATCCCCCACTGATTATTAGCCCTCACAAATCGGGCTTTGATGAGCAGTTTATCTCCCGCCTAACTTCTTAAGAAAAGCGGAAGTGGCTCGCCCAGAATCGCAGGACGCCCACGCCCCTCGGACGAGGCGCTTTTTTGCCTCGTCCGAGGGAGTGAAACGGCCGGAGATCCTAGAACAATGCTTTTGCTGAATTTTGAGGCGGGAGTATTACTGCCCACGAATAGCGGGATAAAGTAAAAAATACAAAAAGCCCACCAAAATTTTGGCGGGCTTTTAATCCATCTTATTGTAATCATACTCTTTTGCACGATCTGGTCTGGAATTTTCGAACTCCGTTTTTAAAAACGGCCGATAAGATGGCTCGATTTTTTTTACAAACGGAAGTTTATTTAATTTTTGCATCAGATGTTCTAATTGCTCCATATCACAATATACAACAGCATATTTAAACCGTTTCGATATGTAATGAATGTTTCCATATTTCCTTAAAATTTTAGCATTCTTTAAGGAATTTAGATAGACAATCATACTTTGTCGTTGCCCAAACATAATGTTCTCCTTTTATTTAATATCATTCATTTATTTTACAATAAGCCACAGAAATTCATCCCGTATTAACGGGTATTAGGCCTCCACATACAAAGATTTCGTTATCATTTTTCAAATATTTAAAAAACGGAAGCCATTTCTTGTAGTCCTTTTTCTTCTATATTCTAAAAAACGGGGCAGATTACCCCGTTTTTTTACACCCACAACTACCTCCAGAGCCACAACCGCCTCCACAACCACCTGCATCAAAAAACGGATTGCCTGTCGGAACCTTAATAGCAGGAGAGATTTCAGCTCCCATAATTACACTTATCTCATCCAATAACTTTTGCAAATCATTTTCTGCTTTTTTAAAAGCAGCTATTTTTTCATGCAAATCTACTGCTCGTTTTAACTCCCGCATTTGTTTCGATACGGTTGTATAGTCAGGATGATATTTTCCAAAACGCTGCACTTCTTCATAACGCTCTTTCATTGCTGAAAATTGCCCTATTAGCATTTGTACTTCCGAATCTTGTTGCAATATGCGGTAGCACTTGCGGTATTGCTCTGCTATATCTGAAAGAACAACAGCCTTTGCAAGTTGTTCAGACTTGTCTAAAATCATTACGCTCTCTAGCGTCGCTACAATCATGAGAGACACCTCCGAATATTAATCATATCACATTTATAGCAGAACTACTAATTCTATGACTTTATTCAGATATAAATTACAAACAAATATGTTCAGCAATATTGTACTTCACAACTTCCCATGTTCCTTCCATTTCTCTCACATAACTAATACATGCATTTTGTAATGGTGTTTGAAATGTAATTTCTTCTGGAGAAATAGCGTGTAACATTGCTTTAATTGCATGAGAATGTGCAACAATAATTATACGTTTTCCCATATATTTTTGGGCAACATCTTTTAATGCTGCAAAACACCGCTCCACAATTTCTTGATCCGTTTCCATTCCTTCTACGTTACCATCTGTAATAAACTGTCTAACTTCAGCAACCGGTTTTCCTGATGCTACTCCAAAATTTCTTTCCATAAAACGTTCATCAAGGTGAATTGTGTCTATTTTCACCGCATTAGCAATAGCTTGTGCGGTTTCGTATGCTCTTACTAGCGGACTACTAACAATGATATCCCATGATTCAGCTTTTAAAGCTGCAGCACTTTGACTTGCTTGTTTTTTCCCAATTTCATTTAAAGGAATATCTTCTCTTCCTTGAATGATTTCTTGAAAATTCCAATCAGTTTGTCCATGTCGTACTAAACAAATTTCCGTCATGCTATAACTCCTTTTTCTATAATCCATTTTTTTATTGTAACAAAAGTTTCGCATGACGGACACAGTTTTTACTCCTAATCAATTAACATTTTGCTGTTTCATATATTGAAACATGTCTATCATAAGAGAAGCAACGGATAATTGATTTTGAAACTTTTCTACCTTATCTGGGATCGTCTTTTTAAAATATTGCATAGCTGCTAATTCAAATGCTTCTTTTTCACTTGGATTTCTAGAAAGTTTCCGATACCAATGCGGTTGCTCACGAATATATTTCTGTAAATCTTCATTCGACTTTATAAATTCGATGAGTTCTGATCTCATCACTCTTCCTCCTAATCTTTTTGAAAGAAAAACGGATTATTTTCAGAATTGCGCTGTTGTTTTGTTGTCTGGTTCCCTTGAAACTGTTGAATAACCTGCTGTACACTTCCAATAGCTGTAGTCATATTCACTAAATGTTGCTGCACCTGTTCCACATCTATTTTTTTAAAAAACGACGCCATTTGTCCCATAAAGTCCCCTGACTTTTCTCCGCTCTCTTCTTGTACAGAAGGAGGAACAACCTCTCCGTTTACTTTGTAGTAATTCCATACGCCATCTTCTTCTCCAAGTAAATACCATTCTTCGTAAAACTGTTGCCATGATTTCTTTCCATTTCGAACGTCATGAACCATCTTTGGATGCTGACGTACAAACTCTTTGAACTTTTGGATAGAAGGATGTAAATCTCCTTTCACTGTTGTCATCACAATCACCCACCCCATCAGATGTATCTTTTTACTATATTGTAAGAAAAAAAAGGCGCATGGTTCGCCTATTTTTAGGCAATCCATACACCCTACTTCTGAATAAAATTTTGCGTATAAAATTTATCATACACGCCAATCCCTAAACCGGTAAATTGTTCGTTTAGTAAATTCTTTCGATGCCCCTCACTATTTAACCATCCTTGAATCGCTGCGATTGCATCACTATGCTGCGCCGCAATGTTTTCTCCGGCTAACTGAAATGATACATTTCCTTTTTGCAAACGATCTCCTAATGTACCAAACGAAGGTGAATCATGAGAAAAATAGTTGTTATCTTTCATGTCTTTACTGTGCTCAAATGCTACTGCTGCCGTTTGTTGATCCCATGCTAATAATGGAATATGGTAACGACTTCGAATGACATTTGTTAAATCTAAAATTTGCTGCGCATTCCCTTGTTCAACTTGTTTCATTAGTTCTGGCGATAATGGCTGTGGATTCGTTAATTCTCCAGAAGAAACGAGTTGATACGGTTTTTGTTTAATTAACGTCTCATCATCCATATAACGAACACCAACAAGTTTATGTGTAAAATGATCAAAATATAATTGCGCCCAGCCATCTTCTATAGAAACGAGTGGTTGTTCTATTAGTTCAACATCAGATAATTCGAATTGATAGCTATTTCTTCCCATTTTAAGTGAAATTTCATGTGAAAACGGATTTTTCTTATAAATATCTTCATATGTTTCCCCAATATGAAATGGCGAAATATTTACTTTCTCTCCGCCAACATAAATCGTAACAATTTTATGCTCTTTAACTCCAAACTGCACATATTGCGATTGGTCTTTATTATATATCCACCATTCATAACCATATGCAGATGGTTCAATTCGCGCTGGTTCATCCCAATTCGCTAATAAAATTTCAGAATCCCTACCAAGTAACTCTGGAATCGTATCTGGTACCCCTTTAATCTCTTTTTCTTTTTTGATTTTCACAATCTTATGCTCTTTTTTTAATTGAGGTGATTGAAATATATATTGAGAAACGAGTAATTTCCCGTATAGATCGATTGCTAAAATAAGAAAAATAATTACTATAATACGAAACAACTTTTTCAAATTATATACCTCCTGAATAACCATGAAATTGAGGTATACACAAACAAAACTTTTTTCCATTTTGTGTGTACCACACTATGTTCACTATATCATATTTCTATTATAAAATCAGACATTCCCCCTTTTCTCTCTATATGAATTGCGTTTTCTCACTATTCGTACTATTATAAATTCAAGCGATACTATGTTTATAATAAGGGGGCAATTTCATGCAATTTGCAAATACGAAACTTGAAGGCGTAATTGTTGACTTCACACTTCTTACTGAAGTAATGGACAATCATCACTTTGTACTAGCTGGGCAATGGGATTACGAGCGAGTTACATA
Source organism: Bacillus sp. 491mf (assembly GCF_900112415.1). Taxonomy (GTDB): domain Bacteria; phylum Bacillota; class Bacilli; order Bacillales; family Bacillaceae_G; genus Bacillus_A. Next base: position 183,075 of record NZ_FOLV01000001.1, on the reverse strand, counting down.
CGACTATAAATTTGAAATGCTAAATGATGTGTATTATTTACGTATACAAGGTTTTGCAACAGAAGGAGACATCGGGCGTCGACATGCCCATATTAAATTATTAAAACCTCTTTTAGGTAAACATTATTATCCACACGGCGTGGAATATGGAGAAAATGAAAATTTCCCAAAAAACGTTCTTCAAAAAAGCGAACAGTTACTTCAAAATATCGAAAAAGAGTTGCAAGGTTTGGCGATTACAGAATAAAGAAAACCTTCTACGAGTTTCACTATATACAAGGTAAAAAACGACATAAAACCCTTTTCTTTTAGGGGGGCGAGAGCATCTGGTCATGCATAGAAGCGGTTAGGGCCTTTTCCTGCCACATGCGGGGTTTAAAACAAAGGGAGCAAGCAAATAGCGATCATGTTGTATGTTGCACAGCAGCAGCTGATCCAACTCCAACTGTTTAAACATGAGGGCTTAGAAGGCAAAGCTAGACAAAGATATCGAAAAATTAAAATGGATTTATATAAACAAAAAGAAGGTATACACAATGATACACCTTCTTTTTGTTTAGTAAATTAACCTCGTTATTCGTGGGCAGTAAGCCTACTTGGTTAGAGCTTGCTTTCAGCTTGAGCTTGTAAATACGGGGGTAATGCATGTATTTGTTCAGCATCCTTTTTCCGTTCTTTACGCGCCCACGAGAAGAAAACATACCCAATCACTGTCCCATATACAACTTCTTGAATAACCTTCATGATAATCCCTCCTGTTTTCTGATCCTCCAAAACAGGAAGCCAATGTAAGAAATCAGGACCTGTAATATTTAGGTTAGATAATGTTCCAGCTGGCACGCAAAGTTCCATTGCCTTCATCCATGCACTTGGATCTGTATATGTCACAAATAACGGCTCATTAGCAAAAATAATAAGCGCACAAGCCGGTGTTAATAGCATCCCATTAGCAAACATATAACCAATCTTTTTAATTTCACTTAATGTTTGATATTGTGATAACGGATTAAACATCGGCCACCATAACATAATTGCCACAAAAAACAGTACAGCAAGAACAATTGGATGTCCTATTTGACTCTGTTTTACCGCATCAAACACAATTGGTAAATGATACATCGAAAATAACCCATTAAAAACAATTAATGCGATAATAGGATTTGCCCATATGCGTAACATGATACGAATCCATCGAAATGATGTGATATACTCAAACAACCAGTTTGGTAACCCTAGTAATAATAATGGCGGCACAGCAATATACATAATTGCCATTTCTAACATATGTGCACTAAATACAATATGTCCAAGTAAATCAATTGGGCCTCCTTTAACAAAATATAAGAGGAACATACCACTTGTAAAACAAATGATTTTTCGCTTACTTACTTTCTCTCCGTTCGGAAAACGATTTCGATACTTTCCAATTATAAAAAAATAGCTAATCACGACAGCTAGTATAAAAAGAAAAAAGATTGGGCTCCACAATGCTTCAAAACCAAATATCCATAAGTTGTTCATTTTTTGACACCCTACCTTTCATAAAGTGAAACTTTAATCAGTGGGAGTTTTTTCATCCCCCACTGATTATTAGTTGAACCAATCGGTGCATGCCAGCAGTTATCTCCCACGAATAGCGGGATAAATAAAAGGAGATTGATAAACCTCCTCAATCTCCTTTCATTTTTTAAACCCAAACAATTGTCATAAACGCTAAAATCGTTAATAATCCAACTAGCAAACCACCATACAAGAAAAATGCCGGAGCCTCATGTCCCTTATGGCTCATATGCATAAAATAATACAATTGAAAAATAACTTGTACGGCAGCTAACAGTAAAATAAATGGTACAGAAAAAAGCGGACTAAATGTTTTTGGATATGCAACTGCTACAAACGAGATCATTGTCAAAAAAATCATTAATCCGAAAGTAACGACTTGATGCTTCATTTCTTCTGCACTTTTTTTTCTGCGATAAGCAAGATCCACTTTAGGGTTATTTATATTTGTTTGTTTTATCGCCATTGTTTATCCCACCATTCCCATTAAATATACTACAGTGAAAATAAACACCCAAACTACGTCGATAAAATGCCAGTAAATTGATGCGACGTAAAACTTTGGAGCATTGTATAAATTCAAACCACGCTTCGCATTACGAACCACTAGAGTTAAAATCCAAAGTAATCCAAATAAAACGTGTAATCCATGCGTACCAACTAATGCATAAAATGCAGAACCAAATGCACTACTTTTCATTGTATGCTTAAATTCATGAGTATAATGAGTGAACTCATAAATCTCAAAACCTAAAAAGCCAAGCCCAAGTAAGATCGTAATAATAAGCCAAAGCTGCATTTGTTTAAAATTAAAATTTTTCATATGGTACATTGCATATACACTCGTTAAACTACTCGTTAAAAGAAGCATTGTCATAATAAACACAAGCGGCATTTGAAACATTTCTTGTGACGTTGGACCGCCGTTAGTTGAATTTTTCAACGCTAAATATGTTCCAAACAAGGAAGCAAACAGTACCGTTTCGCCTCCTAAAAACAACCAAAACCCAATAAATTTATTCTTTCCTTCAAGGGTTGCTTTTTCAGGCTCTGCTGGAAAGGTTTCATTTGTTAATTTTTCCTCTGCATGCATTACGCCTTGCCCCCTTTATCATCTAAATCTTCTTTATGAATGTGGTATCCATGATCATCAATTACAGATCGGAAGAACATCGCTCCAAACGTGATAATAAGACCAACAATCGCTACCACTAACCACATTTTCTCTTTTCCACCTTGCATATACATCGCTCCAAATGCTGCGATAAATAAGCCTAATGAAATTACAAACGGTAAGAAAGATGCATTTGGCATATGAATGTCACCAACCGGCTCTGCTGGTGTCATCTCATTTTTTCCTTCCCGTTTTTCAATCCATAATGGGTCTAAGCCACGCACAAACGGTAATTGTTTGAAATTATATTCAGGTGTCGGCGTCGGAATTGACCATTCTAGCGTGCGGCCATCCCAAGGATCGCGGCCCGCCTGCTTTTTGGAAAAAGATGTTTTCACAACATTAACCAAAAGCACAATTGTTCCAAGAGCCATAAATACTGCGCCTATTGAACTAATTAAGTTTCCAGTTTCTAATCCTTGTCCTGGCAAATACGTAAAATATCGACGCGGCATACCGATTAAACCAAGGAAGTGCTGAATAAAGAACGTTAAATGAAAACCAATAAAGAACAACCAAAACGTAATTTTACCAAGTGTCTCATCTAACATTTTATTAAACATAAGCGGCCAATAATAATGAGCCCCCGCAAATAATCCAAACACAACTCCACCAACAATTACGTAATGGAAGTGAGCGACAACGAAGTAATTATCATGAAACTGATAATCAGCAGGAGCAGACGCAAGCATAACCCCTGTCACACCCCCCATAACAAATGATGGGATGAAAGCAACAGCCCACATCATTGGCGTTGTAAAGCGAATACTTCCGCCCCACATCGTAAAGAGCCAGTTAAAAATTTTAATCCCTGTCGGAACTGCAATTGCCATTGTAGCTACAGAAAAAATGGCATTTGCTACCGGTCCAAGACCCACCGTGAACATATGATGCGCCCACACCATGAATCCTAAAAATCCAATTAATACCGTTGCAAATACCATAGATGAATATCCGAATAATCGTTTTTTAGAGAATGTCGCAAATATTTCTGAGAATATTCCGAAAACTGGGAGTATAAGAATATATACCTCTGGATGACCGAAGATCCAAAATAAATGCTCCCATATTATCGTATTTCCTCCTAAAGCTGGATTAAAAAAGCCTGTTCCAAATAAGCGATCTAACATTAATAAAGCTAAACCGACTGTAAGCGGAGGAAATGCAAATAAAATAAGTGCAGATGTTACAAATGTCGTCCATGTAAACATCGGCATACGCATATATGTCATTCCAGGTGCACGCATATTAATAATGGTAACCAGGAAGTTAATCCCGCCTATTAATGTTCCAATACCTGAAATTTGCAAGCCGAGAACATAGAAATCGATGCCGTGTCCTTTTGATGCGAGTGATAACGATGCATATGATGTCCATCCTGCGTCAGGTGCCCCGCCTAAAAACCAACTTAAATTTAAAAATACACCACCAAAGAAAAACAGCCAAAATCCAAGTGCATTAATAAATGGAAACGCAACATCGCGTGCGCCGATTTGGAGTGGTACAGCTGCGTTCATCACCGCAAACACAAGCGGCATTGCTGCTAAGAAAATCATTGTTGTTCCATGCATTGTTAACACTTGATTGTATGCATCTCCAACAAGAAAGTCATTGTTTGGAAACGCTAACTGATACCGAATAAATATTGCTTCTATTCCACCGATGATAAAAAATAACCCACCTGCAATTAAATAGAGAATGGCAATCTTTTTATGGTCTACTGTCGTTAAATAATCCCAAATTACAGAGCCAACTCCCTGTTTCTTTGCTACAGAACTCACGTTTTCAACCTCCCCTTCGCAAATAGTTTCTCGTTACTTTTCAACTTTTAATGTTTTCAAGTAAGCATTTAATGCCTCTACTTGATCATCAGTAAGATTACCGTATTTTCCAGTCATTTTATTTCCTGGTTTCATGCTTTCAGGGTCTTTTAACCATTTTTTTACGTTTTGTTCATTATTTTCAGCAATTCCCGCAACCAAATCACGATCTGCAAAATTTGCTAAATTAGGTGCGATACGTGCAGAAGGTGGTCTGCTATCATTTGATCCAACTGCATGACAACCCATACAACTCTTTTCAAAAATTTGTTTTCCATCTTGCTCTTGCGTGGAAGCAACAGCTTTCTTACCATCTAATTCTTTCATACTAGCAACCCATTTTTTGTACTCGCTTTCATTAAGAGCTTTCACTTTAAATTGCATTAAAGCATGCGATGGGCCACAAAATTCTGCACAAAAACCATTATATGTGCCTTCTTTATCCGCTTTAATCCACATTTTGTTTACATTATCTGGATTTGTATCCATTTTTCCAGCTAAAGATGGCACCCAAAATGAGTGTTTGATATCAGAACCTTTTAAATTTAAATACACTTTTTTACCTGTAGGGATGACTAAATCTTGCGAAGTTACTAATTTTTCATTATTGTAAGAAAATTCCCACCAATAAAGATTCGCTGTTACATCAACAACGATTGTATCTTTATCAATATTCTTTTTCTCCATTCCACTAACGTCAGCAAGTTTAAACGTATATGTAACAGTAGGGACAGCTAACACCAATAAAAGTAAAATCGGAATGACTGTCCATATAATTTCTAGCTTGTGATTTCCTTCTACTTGCTTTGGAATATAATTTTCCTGTCCTTTCCTTTGGCGGAAACGAACAATTACATACAAGAAAATAATCGTAACAACAAGAACAACACCAATCATGATTGCGCTAGCTAATAACAATAAATCATATTGCATTTTTGCTACTTCACCTTGTGGTATCAAAGTAGATTGAAAGGCTTTACCGCATCCCCCTAACAGTAAAGCCACTAGTGAAACGAGCGAAAGCAATCGCCACTGTTTCTTCATGCAAACAACCCCCACTTTCTTTGTTATTTAGATTGTACTTTATAGTAAGTAAAGTAAATCTCAACGTAAAGAAATCCCCTCATGTCGTTGTCTTAGAAGAAAGTTACAACAATCATTGAAATAAATAAGATTGTTAAGTAATTTAAGGAGTATACAAACATTTGCACGGACCATTTGATGTCATCTTTCTTTCGGAAGCCATAAAACCCTAAAACGATCCAACCGATGTTAAGCAATGTTGCAATTACCATAAATGTTACTCCAAGTGCACTCATATAAAATGGCAGTGGTAATAAACATACTGTCCAAATCATAATTTGACGCTTTGTAATATCAAATCCATGCGCAACAGGAAGCATTGGAATACCTGCATTGCGATATTCTTCAACACGTTTCATCGCAAGTGCGAGGAAATGTGGAATTTGCCAAACAAACATAATTAAGAATAGCATCCAAGGAATAGGATTACTCAAACTTGGATCAACAGCTGCCCAACCGATTAAAGGCGGTACTGCACCTGATACACTACCTACTACTGTATTTAACGTATATTTTCGCTTTGTCCATAATGAATACAGAACAACATACGTAAAGAAACCAATAAAACCAATAAATGCTGCCATCGGTGTTGTAAATAGTAAAAATACAAAGCCTAGAAGCGAAATTGTAATACCTAATGTTAATGCGAATCCAGGTTTATATTTTCCTGTTACTGTTGGACGATTTTTTGTTCGTTCCATTAAATGATCAATATCGCGGTCAATATAGTTATTTAAGCTACATGCCCCCGCCATAATTAAAGCAGAGCCGACGATTGTAAAAAACATTTTATCTAGATGGTCCACAACATTCAATCCATTGAAATGTAAAGCTAACCAAATGCCTGTAAATACAGTAAGTGTATTGGAATTTACAATCCCCATCTTAACGAGCGCTAATAAATCTTGTACACGTGTTGTTTCCGGTACAATTGTTACAGCTGACTCATCATGCAGTTCACTTGTTGCATGGTTCATCACTTTAACCCCCTCTTAAAACTTCCATCTTTCTTTTGTCCATTTACTTAAAATAAAACATCGCGCTTTTATATAGCAATATTATTACAGTAGAAATGTTGTTTTATGGTTTCACTATTAATATACACTTCTCGCTCGAATATATTAAAACATATTTCATGAAGAAATTGTGAAGAAAACATGAACTTTTTGTGTCTATAACTCAATAAGTTTCCTACTCCTTCATCAATCATAGAACGTAATTCTCTTTTATAATAAACTATTTTGTCAAATTCCGCATGTATTTCCGCTTATTTATTTATAAAACTCACTTTTTTTTGATAAAATTAGCAATTTATGTTCAAAATGTTAATGATTTTTTTTCTTCTCGTCACATTTTCTGTCCCCTTTGCTATTTTATCAGATTTTATATATCATAGGACTGTAGTGCATTTCTGTTTCTATAACATGTATGGCTATCTACAAGTAGTAAGGACTCCACCTTAATATTCTGAAGACATATAGTATATCGGTTGGGAACTACTCGTATGCGCCAAATTAGTTTAACTAACCCTTGGTAAGGATGAAAAACAACAGCGAGGGAAGTTTCACTTTATTTTATTAAAATATTGCACAATAACTTTGAAATTGAAAGCTGGTGAAAAGGATTGCAACGCTTTATAAAATGGTTAGCAGTCATTACAAGTCTTGATTTATTATTTGTTCTTCTTGGCGGGGCATTAGTTACTAAAACTGGCTCTGGACAAGGCTGCGGTAAATCCTGGCCGCTATGTAATGGAGAATTAGTTCCTTCGAATTTATCAATGGAAACAATTATTGAGCTAAGTCACCGCCTCACTTCCGGTTCTGCAGGAATTCTCGTTACATTGCTATGTATCTTATCTTGGAAATATTATGGACACGTTCGTGAAACAAAAGCACTTGCTATTTTATCTTTCGTGTTTTTAATAGCGCAAGCGCTAATGGGCGCTGCTGCGGTTGTATGGGGGCAAGTTCCGGCTGTACTAGCAATTCATTTCGGTATTTCCCTTATTTCATTTGCTGCTGTTATTTTATTAACACTTCTCATTTTTGAAATCGATAAGAAATTTGATGCCTATTCACTTGTTATTGATAAAAAGATGAAATTTCACATTTATGGTGTAACAATTTACAGTTACCTTGTTGTCTATACAGGAGCATTAGTACGGCATGAGCACGCAAGCTTGGCCTGTCCGATTTTCCCATTATGCAGTAAAAACAGCCCTCTACCCACGCAATATCATGAATGGGTACAAATGGGGCATCGGATCGCTGCTATGTTAATTTTCGCTTGGGTTTTATATGCCATGATGATAGCTATTAGGCATTATAAACAACAAAAGGTTATATGTTATGGGTGGATTACAGCTTTTATTCTTGTAACATGTCAAGCAATCGTTGGTATTTTAGTTGTATACACAGACGCAAGCTTAGCAATGTCACTTCTTCACTCGCTCTTTATATCATGTTTATTTGCTGTATTATGCTATTTAGTTATACTAGGAACACGCAGTAAAACCAACATGAAAAAAACAGAAATAAACCGTACTACTAAACAAACAAAACTATCATAATAACTTGTCTCTTTCGGCAAGTTATTATTTTCAAAAAAGAAAAAGAGCTGCACTAAAGCAGCTCTTTATTATTTTCAAAATTCAAGTGATAGCCTTATTTTATTGCTCTAATTCAATCAGCAAATCACCTGTTTGAATTGCCTCTCCGTCTTTCACATACACTTTTTTCACCGTGCCAGTAAATGGAGCTTGTACAGTTGTTTCCATTTTCATCGCTTCTGTAATTGCCATGGTATCACCTTTTTTCACTAGCTCTTCTTCTTTTACCACCACTTTAATTACAGTTCCCGGCATTGTTGCATTAATATGACTTGGATTTTCACGATTCCCTTTCACTCGTTGCGAAACAGTTGCTTTAACACTTTCATCTTTTACAACAATTTCACGAGGCTGTCCATTAAATTCAAAATAGATAACACGTGTACCATCTAATTGTGGTTCTCCAATCGAAATTAATTTTACAATTAACGTTTTACCGCGTTCAATTTCCACACCAATTTCCTCACCAAGTCTCATTCCATAGAAGAATGTCGGTGTATCAAGAACGGAAATATTTCCATATCGCTCTGCAGTTTTTTGATAATCCATAAATACTTTCGGATATAACGCATACGCTACAATATCAAACATCGTTACTTCACGACCGAGTTTATGGAATAATTCTTCTTTTAATGCTTCAAAGTCGATTGGCTCTAATAATTCACCTGGTCTTACTGTTAAAGGCTCTTTTCCTTTTAGAATAATCTCTTGTAACTCTTTAGGGAAACCACCAAACGGTTGTCCAAGATCACCCGAGAACATTTCGACAACTGACCCTGGGAAATCTAATGCATGACCACGCTCATAAATATCTTTCTCTGTTAAATGATTTTGCACCATAAATAGAGCCATATCACCGACTACCTTTGATGATGGCGTTACTTTCACGATATCACCGAACATATCATTAACGCGGCGATACATTACTTTCACTTCATCAAAACGATCTCCTAATCCGACAGCTTTCGCCTGTTGCTGTAGATTACTGTATTGACCGCCTGGCATTTCATGCATGTACACTTCTGTATGCGGTGCATTCATTCCACTTTCAAATGAAGAATAATATTTACGAACATCTTCCCAATAATGAGAGAGTTTCTCTAACGAATTCACATCCACATTCGGTTGTCTTTCGTTTCCTTCCAATGCATAGAACAATGTATTAGCGCTTGGCTGAGATGTTAAACCGGCCATAGAACTTACCGCAACATCTACAATATCAACACCAGCTTCAATTGCTTTCACATATGTTAATACACCATTTCCACTCGTATCATGCGTATGAAGATGCACTGGAATCGATACCGTTTCTTTTAATGCGGATATTAGGTCGTATGCTGCATTTGGTTTTAATAACCCTGCCATATCTTTAATCCCTAAAATATGAGCACCAGATGCTTCTAACTCTTTTGCTAAGTTTTTATAGTAATTTAAATCATATTTACTGCGCATTGGATCATGGATATCACCTGTGTAGCACATTGTTGCCTCTGCAATTTTACCGTTTTGACGCACAGCATCAATTGCAACACGCATACCTTCTACCCAGTTTAAGCTATCAAAAATACGGAATACATCAATACCCGCCTGCGCAGAACATTCCACAAACATTTGAATTAAGTTATCTGGATAATTTTTATATCCTACTGCATTTGATGCACGAAGAAGCATTTGGAATAATACATTTGGCATACTCTCACGTAATTGTAATAAACGTTCCCACGGATCTTCTTTTAAGAAACGATACGCGACATCAAATGTTGCTCCGCCCCACATTTCTGCTGAAAATAAATTCGGTAACATTCTTGCTGTTGGTTCAGCAATTTGGTTCAACTCTTGTGTACGAATACGTGTCGCTAATAACGATTGATGTGCATCGCGAAATGTAGTATCAGTTAATAAAACTTGCTTTTGTTCTTGAACCCATTTTACTAATCCATTTGCTCCACGCTCATCTAAAATTTGCTTCGTACCAGTTAGAATTGGTTCAGAATGTTTTATGTTTGGAATGCGCGCTTCTGCAAAAATCGGTTTTTCTTGTCTCCCTACTCCAGGGAATCCATTTACTGTTACCGTGCCAATATACGATAGCATTTTTGTACCACGGTCTTTTCGCTTTGGAAATACGAATAGTTCCGGTGAGGAATCGATAAATGATGTATCATATTCTCCAGATAAAAAGTTTCGGTGTTTCACAACATTTTCTAAAAATGGAATGTTAGTTTTAATGCCCCGAATACGGAATTCTTTTAAGTTACGTTCCATTTTAGCTGCCGCTTGTTCAAACGTTAATGCCCAAGTTGTTACTTTTACAAGTAATGAGTCATAATATGGTGTAATAACTGCACCTTGGAAGCTATTTCCTGTATCTAAACGAACCCCAAAACCGCCACCAGAACGATACGCCATAATTTTCCCCGTATCTGGCATGAAATTATTAAGCGGATCTTCTGTTGTCACACGGGATTGAATTGCAAATCCATGTGTAATAATATCTTTTTGTTTTGGAATACTTATTTTTTCACTATGCAGAGCATATCCGTCCGCAATTAAAATTTGTGATTGAACGATATCAATACCTGTAATCATTTCTGTAATTGTATGTTCTACTTGGACACGTGGATTCACTTCAATGAAATAGAATTCATTTCCTCTTACAAGAAACTCAACTGTCCCCGCGTTCACATAATTAACATTTTTCGTTAATTGAACTGCCGCCTCACAAATACGATCGCGCAGTTCAACTGGAAGAGACACACTTGGTGCTACTTCTACAACTTTTTGATGCCTGCGCTGTACAGAACAATCACGCTCATATAGATGAACGATATTCCCATGTTCATCTGCTAATATTTGTACTTCAATATGTTTAGGATTTTCAACAAATTTTTCAACATATACTTCATCGTTCCCAAATGCCGCCTTCGCCTCGGATTTCGCACGATCATACGCTTCCTTTAATTCGTCTGCAGTTCGTACAATCCGCATCCCGCGGCCACCGCCACCAAGAGCTGCTTTAATAATAATTGGGTAATTATGCTTTTTAGCAAACTCTTCTACTTCTTCAAGTGCATTTATAGGACCATCACTACCAGGAATAACAGGGATATTCGCCAATTGCGCTTGCGTTCTTGCCTTTACTTTATCTCCAAACATGTCTAAATGCTTACTCTTTGGACCGATAAAAATAATTCCCTCTTCTTCGCAACGTTTTGCAAATTGGATATTTTCTGACAAAAATCCGTATCCCGGATGAATTGCATCAATATGATTACTTTTAGCAATTTCAATAATACCCTCAATATCAAGATATGCATCAATTGGTTTTTTTCCTTCTCCTACCAAATACGCTTCATCTGCTTTATAGCGATGATATGAACCGCTATCTTCTTTCGAGTAAATCGCAACTGTGCGTAGTCCTAATTCTGTACAAGCACGAAACACACGAATCGCAATTTCGCCGCGGTTAGCTACTAATACTTTTTGAATGCGTTGCAACTTTTTCATGATTTTCCCCCTCTATTTTCCTACCATTCATAACGCTATAAACCTGTCCCGATTTAGTGGGAGTAAGTACTTCACTTCCAGCATTACTTTTTCACTGCGTGCAAGCTTCAGCTTATTTTTATTCATCATACCTCATTTTTCTACAAATGATAAGCACTCTGTCTATATTATCCGACAAAATTAGTATAGCATAAAACGAAAGAAGCAACCAACCTTTTTGTAGAACACATTTATCTATATGTGACATACTCTTTATTGTAAAATAATAAAATAATCATCTTTTTTTCCAAAATCCATGGAAATAAAAGAAGCTTTGTACAAATGTACAAAGCTTCTTTATTTTACAACAACAAGATGTCTCTCTTGTTTAGGTTGTTGTTGTTGTTGTTGTTCTCGCTCTTGCTGCTCTCTTTTTTCTTGCTGTTTTACAAAACTAGCTACATTTAATAAGACTCCCATAGCAGCTAGAGTTGACACTAAAGAAGTACCACCAAAACTAACAAATGGTAACGGCACACCAGTAAGTGGCATAATTCCCGTAATCCCACCTAAGTTTACAATAGATTGCACTCCAATCATGCTACCAATTCCAATTGCAAGTAAACTCCCAAAAGGATCTTTACATTTTTGAGCAATTCGAAAAGCACGAACGACAATGACTAGTAAACCTATTAAAATAATTGCCACTCCAATAAACCCGAGTTCCTCAGATACAATTGCCATGATGAAGTCTGTATGCGGCTCTGGTAAATATCCATACTTTTGAATGCTATTTCCTAATCCTCTACCACCTATACCACCAGAAGCAATTCCAACAAACGAATTAACTAATTGAAACCCTTTCCCTTGCGCATCTCCAAACGGATTCCAAAATGTAGTGAACCGCGCGATTTGAACAGGTGTTAAAACAGTTTTCCCTATGAAATATCCGAGCGGAAGCCATATAATTGATGTAAGAGCAATTCGTTTTAGCCAAACTTGAACTGGTACCCCTGAACAGAACGTCATGATCCCAATCGTTGACATAATTAATAACGTTGTTCCTAAGTCAGGCTGTTTCAAAATTAAACAAATTGAAATGAACAAAAAAAGAAACACTCGACCAGCACCATGCCAAATCGGTCCATCAGTCGCTTGTTTTTTTGCATAAAAACGGGCTAATACAATGATAATCCCTAATTTAACAAATTCCGATGGCTGTACACCAAACACCCACGATTTCGCATGATTCACAACAGTTCCCCATTTTAAAACTATTAATAGCATACCAATGCTAACAACAACAATTAAAACAGTAATAATGCGCTTTCGCCACACCTGAAAAGGAATAGACATAATAACAATCAATCCAACTGTCCCAATTAACATCGCTTTTAACTGTGACCGAAAAAAGTGATCGCTCGTCCATCCGTATTTTGGATAATATTTTGTAATCGCAACAATAGAACTAGCACTATACACCATAATGACGCCGAGCACGCATACAATAACAAGAGGAAGCACTAAAGAATAATCTATGGACTTCCAGACTCTTTTCATTCAAAATCCTCTTTCTCTCTTCTTTTTTACAGTTGTATTCCATATCTATTTGTATTCTTCCTGCTTTTTCAGGAAAAATCGTTTTTTTCACAAAAAAAGCTCAAACTGATTCAGTTTGAGCTTTTTATTTGAACCAGCTATTATTGTTTGTTTGTAAAAGCATCATGCAACGCCGATAACTCGCGTTCTAATTCTCCTAAAATTTCCTTACCTTGCTCTTCCACAATAAGACCAAGACGAACCGCAAAATCAACTTCACGGGATAAGCCAAACATTTGTGTATCAAGTACCTCTTCATATAATGGACACTGTGGCATCGTAAGGTGGTCCATTTGCACCTTAATAAGTTTTAATATTTTTTCTGCATCAGCTTGTAGAAGGGCAAGTGCCTTTTCCTGATGATTTGTTACTGTCTCAGACGCCAATTTGGTTCCCTCCGTTTCCGTCCTACTCTCCTATCCTATCTATTAATATTAGCGATAGTTTTCATAAATTGCAATAGAAACATTTTCTGTGACAATTGTACCTAGTCCTATTATACTGAAAAGTGGGAGTATAAGACAAATGGGGGAACTATAATGACTGAAATCTTATTTATTAACGGAAATGTCCGCTTTCCAATTACAATTGATCCAAGTGTCTGGATTTTTGATGATCGAAAAGTCGACTTAACAACATACTTTACAACTCCAAAAGAAGAAATAAGCGAGTTAGCACAATATACGAAAGAAGCGTCCAAGCATTGGGATCGTGAAATTAAAGAAGGAGCTATTTTTCCACCTGTTAATAAAAGCGTTGCCAGGTTCGAAAAGGAGAAAATTATTACGGGAACATTCGGCATACCTTTTTTACCCTTTTTAAAAAACGCAGAAATGTCTAATGACGCAACACATGTAGAAATCCATACCGAATCTGGTATTACAACGATTTCAATACACGAAGCAAAAGATGCCATTCTCGGTTTTTCTAGTAATGGAAAGCCACTAAAAGAAGATGGCCCTGTTCACCTTTATTTCGGTGATGGCTCTAATGTCAATAATCCTGTTCGATATATTCGAAAATTTACTATTGTATAAAATGAATCTTCTATTAGTGGGAGAGCTTATTGTTTATAGAAAACAATTAAGAGTGGCTTAACGCCACTCTTTCCTACAATAAATCCGCCGCTAGTTGTGCTAAATTAGAGCGCTCACCTTTTACAAACTTCACATGCCCACTAATTTTTTGTTCTTTAAACTTCTCTACCACATATGTTAAACCATTATTATATTCATCTAAATATGGATGATCAATTTGCTGTGGATCTCCCATTAAAACAATTTTACTTCTCTCGCCAACACGTGTTAAAATTGTTTTCACTTCATGTTTTGTTAAATTTTGTGCTTCATCAATAATAATAAACTGCTCTGGAATACTCCGTCCGCGAATATATGTTAAAGCTTCCACTTCAATTGAACCCATTCCCGCTAAAATTGCATCTAATTCTCCAGGCTTTTTCGTATTAAACAAATACTCCAAATTATCATAAATAGGCTGCATCCAAGGTCTTAACTTTTCTTCTTTCTCTCCTGGTAAATATCCAATATCTTTTCCAACTGGAACAATAGGCCTTGCTACAAGTAACTTTTTATACATTCCCAAATCTTCTGTTTGCATAAGTCCCGCAGCTAATGCTAATAATGTTTTCCCCGTTCCAGCTTTTCCGGTCAATGTTACAAGAGGAATGTCTTCACGTAACAACAATTCCATCCCCATAATTTGTTGCACATTTCGAGGACGAATTCCCCAAATCTGATCATTTGGAAAAATAAGCTTTTTAATCTTTTTCCCCAAAGGATCCACAATCCCAAGAGCCGAACTTGATCCACCTAAAGCATCTTTCATTACAATAAATTGATTGGGATAAAACGGATGATTCGCAATTTCAGAAAGAGGAAGCTCCCCTTTTTCATAAAAAAGATTTAAAATCTCTTTTTGTATGTAATACTCTAAGAAGCCTGTATATATATTTTCAACTTCCGTAACACGATCACTCAAATAATCTTCGGCTTGTAATCCTAGAGCATCAGCTTTTACTCTTACAAGTACATCTTTACTCACAAGGATGACAGTTTTCCCATTTTCTTTTTCTTGCTCTTCTAATGATAAATTTTTGGCCACAGCTAATATACGATTATCATTTGTTTTCTCTACAAAAATATCTTGTAATTGAACGAACGAACGATGATTTAACTCAATTCGAAACGTCCCTCCATTTTCAAGAGGAATGCTATCATGTAATTTGCCAAGTTCACGAAATTTATCTATTAGCTTTGATACATAACGCGCATTCCTTCCAACTTCATCCATATATCGTTTCTTTGAATCTACTTCCTCTAACACAACAGCTGGAATGACTACATCATTTTTTTCAAAAGAAAAAATAGATAATGGGTCCTGCAAAAGCACATTCGTATCTAGCACATAAATTTTCCCCAACCTGTTACCCCCTGACTCCACTATGAAATTTGTAGAACAAGGGTTTCATCCATGGATATGGACGAACCATTGTTATAATTATATGTACTGTACAAACAAGGTAGAATAGAAATCATTTTAAATATAAAGAAAAAGAATGAACAACTTTCCTTACTGCCCATCCTTTTTCACGCATCCTTCATCGCTGATGAAACTTGGTTATCTAATTTTTCTGCAGCGCGAAGATCGTATGTTTTTTCATATTTCGGTTCAATAGCAAGTTTTGCACCATAAAACATTACGTCACGTACTTCTTGCACAGAAACTTCAATTAAAGTTAATTTCAACGGAACACCTTCTATCCGTTCTGCTTTTATAATCGCTTCACCACTTATAGAATATATGGATTCATTTGCCATAACAGTAAGAACAAGTCCTGCGTGATGACGCAAATTCTCTACAATACGAGAGCGTTGGTCCACTGCAAAACGAATAACTTTTTCATCCATTGCATATACCCATGAAATTGCACTTACGTTGGGAACACCTTTCTCAAAATCAGTCGTTGCAATTGTTACAATACGTTCTTCACGTAACGCCTTCACTAAAGCATCTGTTAATGTTAGTTCTACTATATTTGCCATGCTTGCACCTCCATAACCATCTATATTGATTTCGCTTAAACAAGTACTTCCTACCACAAGACTGTAACAAACGAAAAAAGAGGTCTGCCAACTTGATTCAACTAACCATCAACAAAATTCACATACAACGTTGATAGTAGTTTCACTTATATAATAACTTATTTTTTGAATTGCGGAAATATTTATTTTTTCTTCTGTAGTTCAAAAACTTCTAAGGTACATGATATACTAAAGTAAGATAGAACTTGTGCTGAGGTGACAAAATGAGAGTCAAATGTATTCTTTGCGATAAAGTAGACAGTTTAAATGACGAAGATCCAGTAGCGAAGCGGCTTCGCAATCGTCCTATTCATACATTTATGTGTAAGCAATGTACAGATCGAATTGCAGAACGTACTTTAGAACGACAAGCAACAGGAAATTTTCGGTTATATCGTGATAAAACAGTTGACGATGAATGGTAATCCGTTAATGGCGATATCATCCATTTGAACATAGATAGCAATAAAACAACCATCGCTATACAGCAGTTTTTTAGCTATCTATTATATTATAGAATACTGTACATAATTGTAACGTATAAATAAGCCCTCAAAGGATGAGGGCTTATTTATATTTCTCTGGCTCACGGTTTATCTGTTCTAAAAAACAATCAATGAGCTCAAGCGGAAACCGAACTGATTTTTTTTCCCCTTCTCTTTCATATGTAACAACATACATATCTTCCTTTCTTTCTACTGTAACATGTTGTAATTGATGATCTTCATGTAACATATTATGAAAAAGCATATATGTTTCTTGAGCAGCTTCATCAGACGGACGAGCCTCCGCAACAACTTTAATCGTTAACCAATTATATAATGCATCTTGAACAGAACGCACCTTCCATCCCCCTTTTAACCTGCTTTTGAATGTTTCGCTTGCCGTAAACGTAGTTTATACATACTAAGTATAAGAATCGCTACAACAAGCCCTTCTCCTACAGGCAGAAAAACAGCAAAAAAAGTTAAAATAGTGCAACCAAGCATTAGTACAGTATAGATTACTACATTCTTTAACAACGATAACTTTCTAGCAAATCCTAAATTATAAACAATAATGCTGAATATAATAATTGTACCGTAAAGAAGCCACATTCCCACTTCTGGATTGACATCTACATTGTACAACTTCGCAAAAAATGACATTTTTTCAAGCACTACATTTCTCCCCCTTACTCACGCAGATGAATAACAACTCCTTCTATATTCATTTCCAATTTACTTACTATAAGAGTACCCTGCAAAAAAAGTACTGTCCACAAAAAAGAACAAATTTTCAAAAAATATTCACGATAAAAAAGCTGCCTTTTATTAAAAGGCAGCCCTACATTACTTAAGCTTCTACAGATTTCTTTTTCTTAGCAGCTCTTTCGCGCTCACTCTTATCAAGAATCTTTTTACGAAGACGAATTGATTCTGGAGTTACTTCACAGAACTCATCATCGTTTAAGTACTCTAATGACTCTTCTAAAGTCATTAAGCGTGGTTTTTTCATTGTTGAAGTTTGATCTTTCGTCGCAGAACGAATGTTAGTTTGTTGTTTCATTTTTACAACGTTAACCGTTAAATCATTCTCACGTGTATGTTCTCCAACAATCATACCAGCATATACTTCTGTACCTGGTTCAACGAAGATTACACCGCGATCTTCAACTTGCATAATACCGTATTGTGATGCTTTTCCTGCTTCAAGTGAAACAAGAACACCTTGACGACGTCCACCAACTTGTCCAGCATGTACTGGTTGGTAGCAATCGAATGTATGGTTTAAAATACCATAACCACGAGTTAATGTTAGGAATTCTGTCGTGTAACCAATTAAACCACGTGCTGGAACCATGAAAGTAAGGCGAACTTGACCATTTCCATTATTCACCATGTCTAACATTTCACCTTTACGTGCACCCATTGATTCCATAATAGAACCAGTGTATTCTTCAGGCACATCGATTTGTACGCGCTCTACAGGCTCACATCTTACACCATCAACTTCTTTAATAATTACTTCTGGTTTTGACACTTGTAATTCGTATCCTTCACGGCGCATGTTTTCGATTAAGATTGATAAATGTAATTCTCCGCGTCCAGATACAATCCATGCATCAGGAGATTCTGTATTATCTACACGTAAGCTCACATCTGTTTCTAACTGTGAACGAAGACGTTCTTCAATTTTACGAGATGTAATATACTTACCTTCACGACCTGCAAATGGACTGTTATTTACAAGGAATGTCATTTGTAGTGTCGGCTCATCAATACGTAATAACGGCAATGCCTCTTGATGTTCAACTGGACATACCGTTTCACCAACGTTAATGTCTTCCATACCTGAAACAGCTACTAAGTCTCCAGCTTTTGCTTCTTCAATTTCTTGACGTTTTAATCCCATGTAACCAAATAATTTTGTTACACGGAATTGTTTTACACTTCCATCAACCTTCATTAATGCAACTTGTTGTCCTACTTTCATTGTACCGCGGAATATACGACCAACTCCGATACGACCTACATAATCATTATAATCAAGAAGTGCTACTTGGAATTGAAGTGGCTCTTCACTGTTATCGATTGGTGCTGGAATATGCTCAATAATTGTATCAAATAATGATTTCATATTCTCTTCTTGGTTTGCTGGATTTGAATCTAAGCTCGCTGTTCCGTTCATTGCTGAAGCAAATACAACAGGGAACTCTAATTGATTTTCGTTTGCACCAAGTTCAATGAATAAGTCGATTACTTCATCAACTACTTCGTCTGGACGAGCAAAGTCACGGTCAATTTTGTTTACAACAACGATTGGAGTTAAGTTTTGCTCAAGTGCTTTCTTTAACACAAATCGTGTTTGTGGCATACAACCTTCATATGCATCAACAACAAGTAAAACACCATCAACCATTTTCATGATACGTTCTACTTCACCACCGAAGTCAGCATGTCCAGGTGTATCTAAAATGTTAATTCTTTTATCTTCATAATGAATCGCTGTATTTTTTGCTAAAATAGTAATACCGCGTTCTCTTTCTAAATCATTTGAGTCCATTGCGCGTTCTTCAACGTGCTCATTTGCACGGAACGTCCCCGCTTGACGTAACAATTGGTCAACAAGTGTTGTTTTACCATGGTCAACGTGGGCGATAATTGCTATATTTCGTAAATCTTCTCGTTTTTTCAACATGTCCAACTCCTAGTGTCTTTTTAATCCTTTTCTATTATAAGAGCGAAGGGGATACAATAGCAATCAAAATAAAATCAAGAATGAAAATATAGTTGTATTCTCACTTTTGTGAAAGTACAATAAAAATGGAGGGTGAAATATATGGAACAGATTCAGTATCGTTTTTTATTAACAGCTATCATTGGTGTTATTTTTATGATTGGCATTGGAATTATGATTGCTGAGAATAGCCCGATTGGTGTAATTATTTGTATCATTGGTACGATCTTTACAATCGGATACGGCTTTATAACAAAAAGAAAAATGCGTAAACTACAATAACAACAAAAAGTAAGAAGCGATTTTCTCTGCCTCTTACTTTTTTGTTTATTCTATGGATTTTATACACTTACTGTACATATTGTAGCATCTCTTCATACACACCTGGTCTTGCAACCAGAACGCTGCTCTTCTCAATAATTCGAAGCGACTCTCCAGTAAATGTCGTTACTTTTCCTCCAACCTCTTCTACAATAATTTTCCCTCCACCAAAATCCCATGGAGACAAACGAGGCGTCACATATGCATCTAATCTTCCTGTTGCCACATATACCATTTCCAACGCTGCACAACCGTACGAACGTGTTCCTCTTGCTTTTTTTACAAGCTGTGCCATTTTCCTCATATCAAGACGAGAGTTATCGGTAAGCCACGTTGCATTTACAGCAATAACGCCTGAAGATATTTCACCCGGCTGTAATGATGGAATTTTTATTTCATTACAAAATGCTCCAACACCCTTTTTCGCATGATATAACTCATCATGAACTGGGTCATATACGAGGCCAATTTTCCCAATACCATTCTCATATATACCAATTGAAATTGCAAAATTCCGCTTTTGATGAACAAAATTCATCGTGCCATCAATTGGATCAATTAACCACAAAACCCCATCCGTTGAAGCCAAATCATCGCCATATCCTTCTTCTCCGAGAATATAGTGTTTAGGAAATATTTCTTTCACTTTCCCAATAAAAAATTGTTCAATTTCTCGATCCATATTTGTTACTAAATCAGAGGCATTTGACTTCGTTTCAATAATAAGAGACTGCTTCATTGATGAAATAAGGTACTGCCCCGCTTCTTTTATCCATTGTTTTGCGTATGCATCAATTTCTTCCCATACCTCTTGCATTTTTAAACACTCCGATCTGTACGATTCACAGAAAAAACGAACCCTTTATAAGGTTCGCACCAACTTATTTTTTATACATACACTATTATTACGCCTCTAAACGGATCATTTCAAGTCTTAACACTTCTAATTTTTTCATACACTCCTCTTTTTTCATGTCATCATTTTCCATCATCGCATCATATAGGGTTGCTAATTCGTAATCTAATTCTAAACGTAACACCGGAATTCTCTTCTCCGCATCTGTTCTTTTTAATGCATTAATTACCTGTCTCATATTCGTTTGCCCCCTCCCAATATTCGTTTGCCCTCGACTTGAATTTACCTAATTTTCTGATTTTTTGTTTTATACTATATTATGTGGGATAAATCATCTATGCAACTAATTTGAATTTTTATCTCAAATTTTTTTATAAGCGTCTTTTTTTATGAATTGTACGAGCTATGTTAGAATAAAAACAAACTAGGAGTTGGAGGAACTACCATGACATCAAAAACTTTCAAAGAAAAAGACTTTGCTGTGTTCTCAGTAGATGGTTTAGAAGAAAGAATGGCTGCAATTAAAACGAACGTTCATCCGAAGTTAGAAGCTCTCGGTGAACAATTGTCTCATTTCTTAACAAATGAGACTAGTGAACCTTTTTTCTATCATGTCGCGAAACATGCACGTCGTAAAGTCAATCCACCAAACGATACTTGGGTTGCATTTTCAACAAATAAACGCGGATATAAAATGCTACCTCATTTTCAAATTGGACTATGGGGAACACATGCTTTTATATACTTTGGATTAATTTATGAGTGCCCACAAAAAATGGAAGCGGCTCATGCCTTTTTAAAGCATTTAAATGATTTAAAAACAAATATACCAAATGATTTCGTTTGGTCCATTGACCATACTAAGTCTGATGTAAAATTACATAGCACTCTTCAATTAGAAGAGCTACAAACAATGATTGAGCGGTTAGGAACTGTTAAAAAAGCAGAATTATTAGTAGGAATTCACATTTCTCCAGAAGAATTTACAAATCTTACTGACGAACAATTCATCGGAAAAATTGAAACAACGATGTTCTCACTCCTTCCTTTATATAAAATTTGTAATCGATAAAGCAAAACGGACAATATTTGTATTGTCCGTTTTTAGTTGTTATCCCATTATAACACTTCATTTTTTATTTTTCAAAAAATTTTTACATTTTAACAATATCTTCTTCCTGTAAATCTTTCGCCTTTTGAATTGTGCGATAAATGGAATAACCACTCACCTCTTGGAATTCTTTGTCGATTTTCTTTTCTTCTGCTTTTCCAGGCACAATTTCTTTAAAATGACGATACAAGCCCATTAAATTTTCTCTTTTCAACCCTTTTTCATAAGCTTGTTCAATCGCTTCATAAAATTTTATTACTGCAACCATTTCTTCTGTTGACCAATCATAATTAATTGGATATTGATATTCCATAATAACACCTCATCTATTCCAGTTCACTCTAATTTATTCTTCTTCATTATCATACGCGAGATAAAGTGAAACTTCCACCTGAATGCTTCTTCACGAATCGTTTTCTTTACCAATCCGTAATCTCATCAATGATATTTTTCTTGAATTCAGTAAAAAATATAATCTGTTCATGTGCATATACCTCACTCTTTCCGTCACTTATTTTGCTCAAGCTTCATTCGTTGATACTCTATCCTTAAATTTTTATCAATCCAGTAATTCATTTTTTACGCTTGAGCCTGCCAACTTAAAAATAATAATTACCATTATTATTTTTATATACATCTTCTCCTATAGGTGATATAATGCTTTTGTTTTATAGAACATAAAGGGATACTTCAAATAGTAGTGAGAATTTCTCTTCTGCTATTGATTAGTCGAACAGGATAAACATAAAACAAAACTAATAAATATTAATAAAAAAAGAAGGGGTGTATAGATTGTCCCAATACGAAACACCATTGTTTACTGCTTTAAGAGAGCACAGCAAGCGAAATCCAGTTCAATTTCATATTCCAGGTCATAAAAAAGGACAAGGAATGGATCCTGAATTCCGCGAATTTATTGGGCATAACGCATTATCAATTGATTTAATTAATATTGCACCACTCGATGATTTACATCATCCAAAAGGTATGATTAAGCATGCTCAAGATTTAGCAGCAAAAGCTTTCGGCGCTGATCATACATTTTTTTCTGTCCAAGGAACAAGTGGTGCAATTATGACAATGGTGATGAGCGTTTGTGGTCCTGGAGATAAAATTCTTGTACCGCGAAATGTTCATAAATCTATTATGTCAGCGATTATTTTCTCAGGCGCAAAACCAATTTTTATTCATCCAGAAATTGATCCAACATTAGGAATTTCACACGGAATTACAATTCCTTCTGTAAAAAAAGCGCTTGAAGAACATCCAGATGCAAAAGGACTACTTGTCATTAATCCAACATATTTTGGTTTTGCAGCTGACTTAGAGCAAATTGTAAAGTTAGTACATTCATACAATATGCCAGTACTAGTGGATGAAGCCCATGGTGTTCATATTCATTTTCATGACGAAATGCCAATGTCAGCAATGCAGGCTGGCGCTGATATGGCTGCAACAAGTGTTCACAAACTAGGTGGCTCATTAACACAAAGTTCTGTTTTAAATGTAAGAGAAGGGCTTGTAAACGTAAAGCATGTTCAATCGATTATTAGTATGCTTACAACGACTTCAACATCTTATATTTTATTAGCTTCACTTGATGTTGCAAGAAAGCGTCTAGCAACAGAAGGACGAGAACTTATTACGAAAACTATTCAATTAGCAGAAGAAGTTCGAGAGCAAGTAAATGAAATTGAACACCTATATTGTCCTGGTAAAGAACTGCTAGGAACCGATGCAACTTTTGACTATGATCCAACAAAGCTTATTATTTCTATAAAAGAATTGGGAATTACAGGGCATGATGCAGAATTATGGTTAAGAGAGCATTATAATATAGAGGTTGAGCTTTCCGATTTATATAACATTCTGTGTCTTGTTACACTTGGGGATACAGAAGATGAAACAAATTTACTAGTACGCGCTCTGCATGAATTATCAGCAACCTTTAAACATAGAGCAGAAAAAGGTGTTCAAATGCAAGTAGATATTCCAGAAATCCCTGTACTTGCGCTATCTCCGCGCGATGCCTTTTATTCTGAAACAGAAGTTGTTCCTTTTGCAGAAGCTGCTGGCCGCATTATAGCAGATTTCGTTATGGTCTATCCACCAGGTATTCCAATTTTTACTCCTGGTGAAATTATTACACAAGAAAATTTAGACTATATTCAAAAGAATTTAGAAGCAGGATTACCAGTACAAGGTCCTGAAGACATGACATTGCAAACTTTACGTGTCATTAAAGAATATAAAGCAATTAGCAAATAACTTCCTTCCCACTTCATATCTTTGGAGTGGGATTTTTCATTTATAAATACTCCTCTCCCAGCCTTCATATTATTTTTCCTATGCACCCTTTATTCGCCTATTCATACGATATAATGTAAAACTTCTATAAGGCGAAAGCCTGCTCAATCAAGATCTTACGGACAGTTCTCTCCCGGCAATCACAAAGGCCTAGTAGATGAGAATCAATTAGACTTTAACTCCCTCTTAGCTGAGAGCCTCATCGCCCTTTAATTCAAAATCAAAAGAATGTAAACATATAGGTGGGATTTTATGATTGTAATTGGCCGCTCCATTGTACATCCATATATAAAAAATGAAAACGAACCTTTCTATTCGGAAAAACAACAAATTTTAGAAATTATGACTGGAAATCATGAAGTATACAATTTCCAATCATTACATGAGTTAGCTTTTGATATAAATGTCCGTGTTCATATCATTACTTCTGCTTTAGAGTTATTTAACAGCGGGTTACAATTTCGCACATTTAAGCAATCTTTCTGTAATCCTAAATTTTGGGAAAGAACGCATTTAGGTGGCTTTCAGCTTCGCCCTAATGTGTTACCCTCTTTTGCTATTCGTGATATTTTTCTAAACGGCAAAAAATATGGAACAGAATGTGCAACTGCAATGATTATTATCTTCTATAAATCACTGTTAGCATTGTATGACGAAGAAACGTTTAATCGTTTATTTGCAAATCTTTACTTATATACATGGGACTATGATAAGGATTTAAAGCTCACTACAAAAACAGGCGGAGAAATTGTTCCTGGTGACCTTGTTTATTTTAAAAACCCACAAGTGAACCCAGCGACAATTGAATGGCAAGGAGAGAATGCAATTTATTTAGGAAATTTCTTTTTTTATGGGCACGGTGTCGGTGTAAAAACAGAAAGTCAAATTATTGATGCACTCAATCAACGACGTATTCCTTTCGCTTTTTTAACAGCATATTTAACAGATTTTCTAACACGGATAGACAGTCGGATGATGAGCCAATTTGCCTCTACAAAGAAAATGCAAACAGAAATCGAACTCATTCCCATCCGAGACGATGCAATTATTGCAACAATTGGTCACACGACTTCAATCCACTAAAAAAACGCCTGCACATGCAGGCGTTTTTATATTTATTGGGCTTTAGTATGTTCTTTATGCTCACACTCACAGTTAGAACCGCATTTTCCGTATAATACTGTTACTTTTTCATCCTCAAAATGCGCAATTGTGTTCTCACAAATTTGACATACGATAGTTCCCATTTTTAAATTCCTCCTAATATTGTAATTCCTAAGAATTTTTTGTAACCGCTTAACTTTCTGTCTTTATTTTAATATGTTATACTTTTTTAGTCAATAGTTTTGATTGTGACATATTAATTATTTTTTAATTTCATTAGTATGAAACATTTATAAATAATAAGCAGCCGTATATTTATTATTACGACTGCTTTGACACAATTATTCCTCATATTCAGCATGCACAGAAGTAGGTGGCAATAGAAATTTAAAAAACTGCGCAAGATCTGTTGCCTCTTCACTCGTTTTTAGTTTAAAGACATCTTGTAAATGGTGCACATTTTCAATATCATCCTGTCCAAGGAGAGTTGCTCGACCAGTTTGCATACAAACAACAAGTGGTTTACCAAAAAACATAGTTGTGTACACCACACCAAAATCATACCGTGTCTCATTTGTCATAAAACCAAGAAAGCGGACTTTTGTATTTTCATGTTCATCATATAATTTCTCAAACATTGTCCCTCTCCTTTCTTCTTGATTTATCCACAATGTATATATTAAACAAAAAAAGCAAGATCCCTTTTAATTGTCAAAAAATTTACAACAATGTTAAAATAGTAATATATTATGTCCTTAGGAGGTTTATTATGCAAGATGCAGTCATTAAACTCGTCCCAAATTCAAAACAGCAATCTATTTCTCTAGACGATGTTAAACAACTATTTCATTACTATAAAACAATTACAGCTCAAACAGGTCAACAACTCGGCTTTTCATACGCAAACACTGCCTTTCCATATGAAATGGTTGATACTTCAGATACAACACTTTGTTTAAAATCTAATCATGAACGCTATCACTCTATTTATGTAGGAATAGGAATTGAAAACGAACAATCTTTTATACAAATTACATTACCATCTACTGCAACCTTTGGAGATAAAGGAAAAGCTAATGAATTTTGCAGATTTTTAGCAAAGAAATTAGAAGGAGAATTACAGCTCTTTAACGGAAGAACAATGTACTTTTATAAACGTTAACTAAAAAAAAGTAACTTACTCATAAAAAAGAGAAGGCTATTAGTAATAGTGAATAAAATTGCCTCTTTCCTGGAGTGCAACATCATATTGGCAATAACATAAGCCAAATAAAAAAACACAAAAAAGAGCAGTACTTTGTAATGCAATTTATCGCGACTTGATAACAATAACACAACGGAAAATGCACCCCATATAATAAAATGAAACAAAGCAACAAAAGCTATTTTCATGCTGTTGCCTCCTTTCACACGTCCTATTGTATTATAATATATGGGCGCTAAAAGAAATCATTACATATATATGAGGAAACTGGCAGAAGAAGCAAATTGGTTTATTATTTTCATTATCATATTTCTTTTCCAAATAAAAACAACCGCCTCCTAATATATAGGAGGCGGTTGTTTTTATTTATCATTATTTTACAATGTGAATTGGCATTCCAAGAGCAACTTCAGCTGCTTCCATTGTGATTTCACCTAATGTTGGATGAGCATGAATTGTTTGAGCGATATCTTCAGCTGTCATTCCAGCTTCGATAGCTAAACCAAGCTCAGAAATAATATCAGAAGCGCCTGCACCTGCAACTTGTGCACCTACAATAAGACCATCTTCTTTACGAGTTACAAGCTGTACGAAACCGTCTGTGCTGTTTAATGATAATGCACGTCCGTTAGCAGCGAATGGGAATTTAGAAACTGCTACTGTCATTCCAGCTTCTTCTGCTTGTTTTTTCGTATAACCAACAGATGCTAATTCTGGATCAGTAAAGCATACTGCTGGAATTCCGATGTAATCGATTGCTGATGCATGACCGCTAATTGCTTCAACAGCTACTTTACCTTCATAAGAAGCTTTATGAGCTAATGGTGGTCCAGGAACGATATCACCAATTGCATAGATGTTTGGTACATTTGTACGGCATTGCTCATCGATTTCGATTACGCCACGGTCAGTCATTTTAATTCCAACTTGCTCAAGACCGATTTCTTGCGTATTTGGACGACGACCTACAGTTACTAATACATAATCAGCATCAACAGTTTGTACTTCGCCTTTTACTTCGAAGCTAACTTTTACGCCGTTTTCAGTTTCTTCAACGCCTTTAGCCATAGCTTTTGTATGGATTGTTACGTTGCCTTTTTTCTGAAGTGCACGTTTTACAACTTGGCTCATTGCTTTTTCGAAACCAGCTAAAATTTCATCGCCAGCTTCTAATACTGTAACTTCTGTACCGAAGTTTGCATATGCAGTACCTAATTCCATACCGATGTAACCGCCACCGATTACAACAAGCTTTTTCGGAATTTCTGGTAAGCTTAGAGCACCAGTTGAGTTAAGAACGCGTTTAGAGTATTTGAATCCAGGAATTTCAATTGGTGTAGAACCTGTTGCAAGAACAGCATTTTTAAACGTATATGTTTGTGCTGCTTCTTCAGTCATTACGCGTAATGTGTTTGCATCTACGAAGTAAGCTTCACCGCGAATGATTTCAACTTTATTACCTTTTAGAAGGCCTTCTACACCGCCAGTTAATTTCTTAACTACGCCGTTTTTCCATTCTTGAACTTTTGTGAAGTCAACTTTTACGTTTTCTGCAGTAATACCCATGTCATCAGAATGTTTTGCATTCTCATAACGATGACCTGCATTAATTAATGCTTTAGAAGGAATACATCCAACGTTTAAGCAAACACCACCAAGGTTAGCTTTTTCAATAATAGCTACTTTTTGTCCTAATTGTGCTGCACGAATTGCTGCAACATATCCACCAGGACCTGCACCAACAACGACTGTATCTAATTCAATTGGGAAATCTCCTACTACCATTGTTTATTACGCCTCCATTACTAATAATTGTGGGTCGTTTAATAGACGTTTAATTTGGTTTAATGCTTTCTGAGCTGTTGCACCGTCGATTAAGCGATGATCAAAGCTTAAAGATAATGCTAATACTGGAGCTGCAACGATTTCACCGTTTTTCACAACTGGTTTCTCAGCAATACGGCCGATACCAAGGATTGCTACTTCTGGGTGGTTAATAACTGGAGTGAACCATTGTCCGCCTGCAGAACCAATGTTTGTAATTGTGCAAGATGCACCTTTCATCTCTGCTGGAGCTAAGCGACCTTCACGTGCTTTACCAGCAAGTTCATTGATCTCGTTAGAGATTGTGAAGATAGATTTGCGATCTGTATCTTTAACAACTGGTACTAATAGACCTTTGTCTGTATCAGCTGCGATACCGATGTTGAAGTAATGTTTATGAACGATTTCTGAAGATGCATCGTCTAAAGAAGTGTTCAACATTGGGTATTCACGTAACGCAGATGTTAACGCTTTTACAACGTATGGAAGGTAAGTTAATTTAATACCTTTTTCTGCTGCAACAGCTTTGAACTTCTTACGGTGAGCAACAAGTTCTGTTACATCTACTTCGTCCATTAATGTTACGTGAGGAGCTGTATGTTTAGAGTTAACCATTGCTTTTGCAATCGCTTTACGGATACCGCTCATTTTCTCACGAGTTTCTGGGTATTCACCAGCTGGAATTGGTTGTGCTTTTGGAGCTTCTTCTTTCGCTGCTGGAGCTTCTGCCGCCACTGGAGCTTCTGTTTGTGCTACTGCTGCTTGTCCACCGTTTGCAAATGCGTCGATGTCAGCTTTTACAACACGTCCGTTTTTACCAGTACCAGCTACTAGACGAATGTCTACGCCTTTTTCACGTGCATGTTTACGAACAGATGGCATAGCAATTACGCGCTCATTAGCTACTTCTTCAGTTGCTGCTGGAGTAGCCGCTGCTGCCGGAGCTTCTTCTTTTACTTCTTCAGCTTTTGGAGCTTCGTCATGATCGTCACCCTTAAACTTAAGGTTTTCATAGCCAGGAGCGTCGAACTTAATTAAAGTATCTCCTACTACTGCTACTGTACCTTCTTCTACAAGAATGTCAAGTACTTTCCCTTTAACTGGAGAAGGAATTTCTACAACTGCTTTATCATTTTGTACTTCAAGAAGTACATCATCTTCGTTTACTTCATCGCCTACTTTAATAAACCATTTTACGATTTCACCTTCGTGGATACCTTCACCGATGTCTGGTAGTTTAAATTCAAATGCCACGGAATTCAGCCCCCTGATTCTTATCATTATTATTGGAAATTGCAAAAGAAATCAGCATGTGCTGACTTCCTTTGCACATAAAACTCAAATTAGAAGTTCATTACTTTGTTAACAGCCTCAACAATATCTTTGTGGTTTGGTAACCATACGCTCTCAGCTTGAGAGAATGGGAAGATTGTATCAGCAGCTGCAACACGTACAACTGGAGCTTCTAAGTTTAAGATTGCACGGTCATTGATTTCCGCTACAACGTTAGCTGCAATACCAGCTTGTTTTTGAGCTTCTTGAACTACTACAACACGACCTGTTTTTTCAACAGAAGCGATAATTGTTTCGATATCTAATGGTTGAACTGTACGTAAGTCCACAACCTCTAAAGAGATACCTTCTTTTTCAAGTTCTTCAGCAGCTTTTAATGCAGCATGTACCATTGCACCATATGTGATAACAGATACATCTGTACCTTCACGTTTCACATCAGCTTTACCAAGTTCAATTGTGTATTCGCCTTCTGGCACTTCTTGACGGAAAGAACGGTATAATTTCATATGCTCTAAGTATACAACTGGATCGTTGTCACGAATTGCAGAGATTAAAAGACCTTTCGCATCATATGGAGTAGATGGAATTACAACTTTTAAACCTGGTTGTTGTGTCATTAATCCTTCTAAGCTGTCAGCATGTAATTCTGGTGTATGAACGCCGCCACCAAATGGAGAACGAATTGTAACTGGAGCAGTCCAACGTCCACCAGAACGGTAACGTAGACGAGCCAATTGACCAGAAATAGAATCAATTACTTCGTATACGAAACCGAAGAATTGGATTTCAGGAACTGGACGGAAGCCTTCTAATGCTAAACCGATTGCAAGTCCACCGATACCAGACTCTGCAAGTGGAGTATCCATTACACGGTCTTCACCAAATTCAGCTTGTAATCCTTCAGTAGCACGGAATACACCGCCGTTTACACCAACGTCTTCACCAAACACAAGTACGTTAGGATCGTTTTTCATTTCAACGCGTAAAGCATCAGTGATTGCTTGAATCATTGTCATTTGAGCCATGGCTTACTTCGACTCCTTTTCTTTATAAATTTCATATTGTTCAGCTAAGTTGAAAGGCATTTTTTCGTACATGATTTCCATTAAATCAGTTACTTTTTGTTTTGGAGCTTGGTCAGCTTTAGCAATCGCTTCTTTAATGTCTTCTTTAGCTTGTTCGATTACTTTTTCTTCTTCTTCTTGAGACCAGATGCCTTTGTTTTCTAAGAATGTACGGAAACGTACGATTGGATCTTTTTGTTCCCATTCATTTTCGATATCTTTTGTACGGTAACGAGTTGGATCATCACCAGCCATTGTATGTGGACCGTAACGGAATGTTAAAGTTTCAATTAAAGTAGGACCTTCACCGTTTACTGCGCGCTCACGAGCAAAAGCAGTTGCTGCATATACAGCTAGTGGATCCATACCGTCTACTTGAACACCGTAAATACCAGCTGCAACTGCTTTTTGTGCTACAGTTTTTGCTGCAGATTGTTTTTCTACTGGAGTAGAAATTGCATAACGGTTGTTTTGAACAACGAAGATTGCTGGAGCTTTAAATGCACCTGCAAAGTTCATACCTTCGTAGAAGTCACCTTGAGACGCACCGCCGTCACCAGTGTAAGTAATTGCAACAGATTTTTTACCACGAAGTTTCATACCTAATGCAACACCAGCCGTTTGGATGATTTGTGCACCGATAATGATTTGTGGAGAAAGTGCATTTACATCAGCAGGCATTTGGTTACCCATGAAATGTCCACGAGAGAATAGGAATGCTTGATATAATGGTAAACCGTGCCATACTAATTGTGGAACATCACGGTATCCTGGTAAGATGAAGTCTTCTTTTTCAAGAGCAAAATGACTTGCTAATTGAGAAGCTTCTTGTCCAGCTGTTGGCGCATAGAAACCTAAGCGACCTTGACGGTTTAAAGAAATAGAACGTTGATCTAATACGCGAGTATATACCATACGACTCATTAATTCTTTTAATTGCTCATCAGTTAATTTTGGCATAGCTGCTTCATTCACAACTTCGCCTTTTTCATTTAAAATTTGTAATGTTTCAAATTGAGCTGCGATAGCTTTCATTTGCTCATCAACATTAAATAGGGTCTTTTTTGTTTTAGTACCCATTCCGTTCACCTCTTCCTCTCTTGAACCATATTCTTAAACGCTTTCACTAGCATCTCACTATACATGAAAGCATAAGTTTGAAAACTGACGTATCATTTGTCAGTTATTGAATAATTTGTGTACCTAACAATCTGTACTAATGTTTTCATTTAAACTAATTAATACAATCTTGATCACGTTTTTAAGTTTACAACTATTCTAATCATGATGTCAATCACTTTGATTTCAATTTTTTTCGAAGATTAGAGAGATTTTCTAAACAAATACAAGTTTTCAAAAAACCATCTGTATTAGTGAGCAAAAACCTCCTGTTATATTATTCCCTTTTCATACATATTTTGCTCATAGAATAATATGTAAACGCTTTATGTCCCTTTTATCTTTTGTCCTATCTTAATAAAAATATACAGCATCTTCCTTCTTTTTAGGCGAATAACTATACATTTCTCTTCTTTCTTCCATACATTATACTAACCGCAGCATTCGCGGAAATGGTAAAGGAGGTCACACCATGTACGGATACACTTTTTGTTATCCCTCAACTGCCTCATATCCTACGTATGGCTATGGTGGTGGTTGCGGCGGCGGCTTTGGACACGGTTTTGCTTTAATCGTTGTATTGTTTATACTTTTAATTATCGTCGGTGCTGCTTGCATCTGTTAATGCAAAACGAAACAATTATAAAAGAACAAGGCGTTTATTGCCTTGTTCTTTGTCATGACTTTTTTCATAACCTTTGGTAGACTAAAGATGAAAGGAGAGATTATATATGCTTACAATGAATGATGTAATTCGTGAAGGAAATCCCATTTTACGAGCAGTGGCTGAAGAAATAGCTCTACCTGCAAACGAAGAAGATGTTCATATATTACGAAAGATGATCGAATTTGTGATTAACAGTCAAAACCCTGAAATGGTTGAAAAATATAATTTACGTCCTGGAATTGGTTTAGCCGCGCCGCAAATCGGTGTTTCTAAAAGAATGATCGCTGTCCACGTCACAGATCGAGACGGTACATTATATAGCTACGCTTTATTTAACCCAAAAATTATTAGCCACTCTGTTGAACGTACATACTTACAAGGGGGCGAAGGATGCCTGTCAGTGGATCGTGAAGTCCCTGGCTATGTACCTCGTTACACTCGCATTACTATTAAAGGAACAACAGTGGATGGCGATGAAGTCAAGCTGCGTTTAAAAGGATTACCAGCAATTGTATTCCAGCATGAAATTGATCACTTAAATGGCGTTATGTTTTATGACCACATAAATAAAGATAATCCATTTATGGATCTAGAAAACGCAGCACCTTTAGAAAGATAAAACGAGTTTTCCATCAGCAGGAATTTTTGGCGACGTACAAATAACAAGATAAAAAGAGTCAGTTTTCACTAAAGGTGGCGAAAACTGACTCTTTTTATTGAAATGGTTCTCATATTTATACTTTATAACAACCCTGCCCACTGCAATCCATGAAGGATACCATCTTCTGCAACATCTTTCGTTACATAATTTGCAAGCTTTTTCAAATCTTCATGCCCATTTCCCATAGCAATTCCTGTACCTACAGCTTCAATCATTTCTAGATCATTTAGCCCATCTCCAAATGCATACACTTGTTCCCTTGTGAATCCAAGCTTTTCAATATACTTTTCAATCCCTTTCGCTTTCGACCCTCCCATTGGAATAATGTCCATAGAGTAAGCATGCCAGCGAATAAAATGAAACTTCGCATAGTCGTTAATAAACTTTTCTTCTTCTCCTGCTTTGCAAAATACAAGCGTTTGGTAAACTTCACGTTCCTCAAAAAAACTAGGTTCAAACGTAGGATGATCCATATGAAGGCTAGCAAAGCTTTCTGTTACATAATGATGCGATGTTACTGTTGCTTTCATTTCTTTATGATTCAAGTACACAAGCGGATAGCCTTCTTGTTCTGAAAATTTCGTGAAATCATGCAATGCATCAGGGTGCAAGGGATTTTTATATATAACCTCATCTTCAAACACCACATACTGTCCATTGAAACTTACATAGTTATGAATGTTTAGCTCTTTACGAATATCTTCAAACATAAATGGAGCACGTCCTGTTGCAATTGCCACATGTATACCTTTTTCTTGTAAACGGCGTACAGCTTCTTTTGTGGATTTTGGTATTTCTTTGTTGTGGTCTAGCAATGTTCCATCAATATCAAAAAAAACAATTTTATCATTCATTCACATAACCCTTTCTACTTCATCAATTCAAACGTAGCACATTATACTAAAAATATTTTTTCAAATACTAAAAAAGTATAACATATTGATAAATAAACTGCTTATTATCTAACCTTTCTGCCTAACTATGCATATACTGAAATAAAAACGATACTACGGTTCAACTTATGCATTTTCTTTTCTATTCTATCTCATACTATAAGTTGAACGAAATATTTTCTTATAGGTAGTTCATCTTTTGAAACTTAATTCTTCTTACTTATTTTAATTAAGATTATATACATGTTTTGAGCAAAGAAAGGAAGGGACAACCGTGCTGAAGAAACTGAAGAAAAAATTAAAAGTATATTGGAACGATTTGCTTCGAAAAAAAACAATTGCTTAAATCATGCCCATTCCGGGCTTTTTTCTTCACTCTTATGCGAAAAAACATGAAAATCATAACCGTTTGCTTTATAATAGTTAAAAGATAGCCTAAAACATAGACAAGGAGAGATTGTTTTAATGATTTTTAAAGTATTTTATCAAGAAAAAATGCTAGAAGTACCTGTACGTGAAAATACTAAGGTGCTATATCTAGAAGCTGGGTCTGAAAGAGAAGTTCGCACAAAATTACACAAGTTCGCATATAATATTGAGTTTATCCAGTCTGTTACTGGTGCTCATCTTGAATACGAAAAGCAATATGCAGATTTCAAATTAGCGGAGAACGTTTAATTTATGAAATTCCTAAAAAATGACCAAACTGCTGTTTTCGCGCTTGGCGGACTCGGTGAAATCGGCAAAAATACATATGCTGTTCAATTTCAAGATGAAATTATTATTATTGATGCTGGAATCAAATTTCCAGAAGACGAACTTCTTGGGATTGATTATGTCATCCCTGACTACACGTATCTCGTACGTAATGAAGAAAAAATTAAAGGACTCATTATTACACATGGTCACGAAGATCATATCGGCGGGATTCCTTATTTATTGCGCCAAGTAAATATTCCAATTTACGGCGGGAAACTAGCACTCGGACTGATTAAAAACAAGTTAGAAGAGCACGGATTACTGCGAAAAGCACAATTGCATGAAATTAAAGAAGACGACGTGATTAAGTTCAAAAAAACATCCGTTTCCTTCTTCCGTACAACACATAGTATTCCTGATTCATATGGTATCGTTGTGAAAACACCGCAAGGACAGATTGTGCATACAGGAGATTTCAAATTTGATTTTACACCAGTTGGTGAGCCAGCAAACTTAACGAAGATGGCTGAAATCGGAAAAGAAGGTGTCCTTTGCCTGCTATCTGATAGCACGAATAGCGAAGTCCCTCACTTTACGATGTCTGAGCGCCGCGTTGGTGACAGCATCCAGGATATTTTCCGTAAAGTAGAAGGCCGTATTATATTTGCAACATTTGCTTCTAATATTCATCGACTGCAACAAGTTGTCGAAGCTGCAGTAGCAAACAATCGGAAAATTGCTGTTTTTGGTCGAAGTATGGAAGCTGCAATGGAAATCGGACAAAATCTTGGCTATATTCGCTGTCCGAAAGATACAATTATTGAATCCTCGCAGTTAAATCGCATACCAGCAAATCAGGTTGTGATTTTATGTACAGGGAGTCAAGGGGAACCGATGGCTGCATTATCTCGCATCGCTAACGGTACACACCGTCAAATTCAAATTATTCCAGGTGATACTGTAGTCTTTTCTTCGTCTCCAATCCCAGGAAACACGGTAAGTGTAAGCCGTACCATTAACATGTTATATCGTGCAGGTGCTGAAGTTATTCACGGACCATTGACTGATATTCATACAAGTGGACACGGTGGACAAGAAGAACAGAAACTAATGTTACGTCTTATTAAACCAAAATATTTCATGCCAATTCACGGTGAATACCGTATGCAACGAATGCATGCAAAATTAGCAAACGATTGTGGTATCCCCGATGAAAATTGCTTTATAATCGATAATGGTGACGTACTTGCACTTCGTGAAGATGAAGCAGCAATCGCAGGAAAGATTCCGTCTGGTTCTGTCTATATCGATGGAAATGGCATCGGCGATATCGGTAACATTGTACTTCGCGATCGTCGCATTCTTTCAGAAGAGGGACTTGTTATCGTTGTTGTTAGCATCGATATGAAGGATTTCCAAGTAGCGGCTGGGCCAGATATCATTTCTCGTGGATTCGTTTATATGCGCGAAAGTAGCGATTTAATTAACGATGCACAAACATTAATTACAACTCATTTAGAAAAAGTAATGGAGCGCAAAACAACACAGTGGTCTGAAATCAAAAATGAAATTACAGATACATTGGCTCCATTCTTATATGAAAAAACGAAACGTCGACCAATGATTTTACCAATCATTATGGAAATTTAAATAAAAAGGACAATGCCGCTTTGCCGGCATTGTCCTTTTTATTATTTCGCTAAAAATATTTCGAAACGGTCTACATCATTATCGTGACCAATTACAATTAAAATGTCTCCCTTTTGAATATTTTCTGTCGCACGCGGTGAAACAAGAACTTCCTTCCCACGCTTAATTGCTACAATGTTTAATCCAAACTTCGCACGAATGTCTAATTCAATCAATGAATGACCATCAATCTTTTCGTTCGCAATAATCTCAACAATACTATGCTCATCTGAAAGCTCTAAATAGTCCAAAACGCTACTTGAGGCAATATTATTGGCGATTCTTTTCCCCATATCGCGCTCAGGGTGAACAATTTGATCCGCTCCAATTTTCCGAAGAACTTTTTCATGATAATCATTTTGTGCTTTTACAGTAATATTTTTCACACCTAGCTCTTTCAAGATAAGGGTTGTTAAAATACTTGATTGAATATTATCCCCAATTGCAATCACTACATGCTCAAAATTTCGAATTCCAAGACTTTTTAATACCATCTCATCTGTAGAATCCGCAATTACAGCATGAGATGCAATATTTGCAAACTCATTTACACGATCTTCATCCATATCAATCGCCATAACTTCCATTCCTAATTGCGCTAATTCTCTACAAATACTCCCACCAAATCGACCAAGACCAATAACAGCAAATTCTTTTTCCTTCGTACCCACACAAACTCCTCCAGTAATATTAAATCATATCAAATGAAACTTTTATCAGTGGAATTTCTTTATCTTCCACCTATCTTCTTTAACTCTTCAAAAACTTGATGTGAAGGCTTTGGACCTTATACACCATAATCCACTATCATTGTAGCATATTTTATAAAGTGAAACTTCCATCATTGTCTTTTCATTCCTAATGATGGAAGTTTCACCAACAGTTACCATTCTATATTCACTACATACTTAAACTTAGTAGTTTTACGTAACAAATGCTGTAATGATTGTCTGTCCGTTTTTATTTTTGTTTTTGAATATAAAAAAATTGCTGTAAATAAAAAGCTAGCATGCATATTAACATACCAAAAATGAATATATTTCCAAATGAACTGAACGTTTGAAATACAAACATTAATGTTTCTTGTCCAAAAAAAGCAAATAATAAATTTATAAAAGCAAATAATATCGCAAGCTGATAGTGATGCTGATGAAATAAATAATGAGTTGCTCCTAAAAAACCAGCAAATGAAACAATAAACACCCACCACGTTTCCATCATCTTTTGCCATCCTACAATCTCAAACCCGTTCATAACAATAGCAATTGCTCCTATAACAATCATCGTTTGAACGCTCCAAAATAAAGCCCACTTTCGAAAGAGTAATATCGCATTCCTGTCTTTTCGTTTATATGCGCAATATGTTAAAAAAGTCGCACTTATATATAAGACCGATACAATCGTTAAAATAATAATTAACCAAAAATGAAGCTGATAATACTCATGCTCTATATTAGTAACGATTGCAGCTAACAGCCCTGGAATACATAGGCCAGTATATCCTTCCACCAACTTCTTATTCCAAAAGACCATATTACCAATTCGAATTCCTAACAACATAAAAATAATGGCCCCAAGGATAAATAAAGTCATTTTATTTCCAACTAAGCTCGTTGAAAAAGCGATTAAACCAACAAATAAAAATAAAGCAAATGCATTCATAATTTCTGCAACAGGTGATAAATACTCTCTCACCCACTCATATGTGTTCGTATGGTTTTCTTTTTTCGCTAAACAATATGTATAAAAACTAACACCAAAATAAATTGCTGCTACAATTACATATGTATATAAAAAGAAACACAATATAGTACTTACGATTTGCACACTATCCCCTACCTTTTTTTCTCTATGTACCATATTGATTTTACACAATTTTCATATAAAATGTAAACTAAAAAACCTCCCCGTTCAAGGGAGGTTTTCCTTTATTCAGCTGTTTTTTCAGCTTCATCAAGAACGCGATTTACTCGTTTTGTTAACATTTGCATACCACTACCGCCCGCTTGGAAATGACGCAATACACCGTTTTTATCAAACACGTAATATGCTGGTACATATTGATTTTCAAAAGAGTCTGTAATCGCATGCTGATTGTCTACCAAAATAGGTTGTACAATTCCGTGCTCCGCTGCTACTGCTTTCACGTTTTCAAGATCTAAATCTTCTTCTGAACGCGGCATATGTACAGCAATTACATTTAATTTATCTTTATAGTTATCACGGAATTCATTAATACTCGGCATGGCTTCTTTACATAAATGACAGCTAACAGACCAAAAATGAATCAATGTTGGTTTATCGCCAATTAGCGATTCCTTGACTACTTCTCCATTTAGCACAGTCGTTGCTCCTTCTAAGGAAGGCATTGGTTCACGTAATTTCATAACATTTCCTCCTTATATTATGTAGAGAAAGGTCTAACAACAATTTGCTAGACCTTGTTCACTTATTCAAAAATTAAACGTTTAAAGTTTCTTGACCTGGTTTCCAGTTTGCAGGGCAAAGTCCGCCAGTTTGAAGTGCTTGAAGAACACGGAGTACTTCGTCAACTTCCCGTCCAATGTTGTTATGATGGACAACTTGATACATTAATTCGCCTTCTGGGCTAATAATGAATAGACCACGAAGTGCGATTCCTTCTTCTTCAAGTAATACACCATAATCACGAGATACTGCATGATTTGTATCAGCAGCTAATGGATAGTTTAACTCGCCTAAACCATTTTTCGTACGGTCAGTGTTAATCCATGCTAAATGAGTATGGATTGTATCAGTTGATACACCAATAACTTCTGCATCTAAATCTTCGAACTCATCATAACGATCAGAAAGTGCGATAATTTCTGTTGGACATACGAAAGTGAAATCCATTGGATAGAAGAAAAGCACTGTCCATTTGTCTTGTTTCATAATCTCTTCAAGGCTTACTTTACCAAATTCTTTGTTTGGCATAACAGCATCCATCTCAAAGCGTGGAGCTTGTTTTGCTACCATACGTTCTGTCATATGTACCAACCTCCGTTAATTTTTAGTTATTTTTGTATACTTTTCTATTATATAGGAAAAATAGTTTTTAGTCAATATCATTTAATAGTTATTATAAATAAACTAACTATCAACTCCTTCTCCCATCTACCATTATAAAGCATTGTGCTAGAATTTCAAAAAAATCGCACTATTTATACAAATTT
The DNA here is from genome assembly GCF_900112415.1 of Bacillus sp. 491mf. Taxonomy (GTDB): domain Bacteria; phylum Bacillota; class Bacilli; order Bacillales; family Bacillaceae_G; genus Bacillus_A. The sequence goes on along the minus strand of NZ_FOLV01000001.1, from coordinate 143,413 downwards.
TCTTATACAAAAAAAGGAACAAGCATTACGCCCTGTTCCCTTTCCATTTTACGTATGTTGTTAAAAATATTATCGCTTTTTCAATTGCTGATTCATCTGGCTGTAATTTTGCATGATGTAGACCGTATTCAGATTCAACACCAAGCCAAAACATTAAACCCGGGATCTCACGCAGCATATATCCAAAATCCTCTCCTGTCATCGCTTCTGTGCAAGTGATAACATTCATATCTGTATGTTGATCCGTAAACGCCATGAATTCCTTCGTTAACGTTTCATCATTATACACTTGATGATACATCGCTCCGTAATCAATCTGCGCTGTACACCCAAAAGACGTTTCGATTCCAGCAACAATTGCTTCAATCCGCCCCTTTACTCGTTTCATAGATTCAACAGATAATGTACGAATCGTTCCTTCTAAACGAGCCTTTTCCGCAATAATATTTTGTACTGTTCCACCAGTAATTTTCCCGATTGTAATAACTGCACTATCGAGCGGATTCACATTGCGACTAATAACAGATTGTAGTTGCGTAACAAGATGGCTTGCGGCAACAATCATATCGTTCGCTGTATGCGGATATGCTGCATGTCCACCTTTCCCTTTCAAATCAATGTAGAGCTCGGATGTATTCGCAAAAAGCAATCCCTCTTTTGTCGCAATTGACCCTACTGGATATTCTGGTGCAATATGGAGTCCCAAAATCATATCTGGTTTCCATACTTGTAATTCCTCACTTTGTAATAACGGAAGAGCACCACCCGGTCCTTCCTCAGCTGGTTGAAAAATAAACACGAGGTCATCGTCAATTCGCTCTGTAACAAAAGCTGTTAATAACCCAAGGCCAATTGTCGTATGGATATCATGTCCGCATGCATGCATCATCCCTTCATGTAGTGAGGAAAATTCATATCCTGTCTCTTCTGTAATTGGAAGTCCGTCAATATCAGCGCGATAACCAATTGTTTTTTCTGGATTACGACCATGTATTTTTACAATGACACCAGTTTTCCAAGTCTTTACTTCCATATACTCACTTGGAAGGGTATTTATATAATTTAAAATATATTGCTGTGTTTTCCATTCTTGAAAACCAATCTCTGGAATTTGATGTAAATCTCTGCGCATTTGAATAAATTTATTTATCATCATTTCACCACCATTGATAAAAAGCGTAAGAGCCTACAAGCCCTTACGCTTTCTTTTTTATTCTTCTGGATTTAATTGACGAAGCTCTTGTTTAATTTCTGTTTTCGCTTTAGTTTTTTCGTCAATTTCCTTAATAACGCGTGCTGGTGTTCCTGCAACAACTGTGTATGGTGGTACGTCTTCTGTTACAACTGCACCCGCTGCAACAACTGCACCTTTACCTACTGTAACACCTTCTAGAACTACTACGTTTGCACCAATTACAACATCATCTTCAACGATAACTGGTTTTGCAGATGGCGGCTCGATAACGCCTGCAAGGACAGCTCCTGCTCCAACGTGACAGTTCTTACCTACTGTTGCACGTCCACCAAGCACTGCGTTCATGTCAATCATTGAACCTTCACCAATTACAGCACCAATGTTAATTGTTGCGTTCATCATAATAACTGCATTATCACCAATTTCAACCTGATCACGAATAATAGCACCTGGTTCAATACGTGCTTTAATGCCTTTTAAGTCAAGCATTGGGATTGCAGAGTTACGGCGATCATTTTCTACAACGTAATCTGCAACATGTTTTTTATTTTCTTCAAGGATTGTCTTAATTTCAGACCATTCCCCGAATAATACGCCTGATTTTTTATTTACAAACGCTTGTACTGTTTCAGGGAATGTAATTTCTTTTAAATCCCCTTTTATGTATACCTTTACAGGAGTTTTCTTCTCACTTTTTTGAATAAACGAGATAATCTCGTTTGCATCCATCATTTTCATGCTTGTTGCCTCCTAAATCCATTTATACTGTTACTCTACCAAACGAAAAGACTCCTCGCAAGAAAATAATCTTATTTTCCTGCTTGAATTTCTTCAATAATATCTAAAAACGCCTGTACTTGTTTCAATTGTCTAGCCGATTCACTTGTTAATAACCACGTTTCTCTCGTCAGCTGTACTGGGGTTTTATATGTCTTTTCTCTTACTTCCCTTAAAACAGTAGACGGTAAAAGAGCATAACCAATACCATTTAAAACAAGTTGTTTACACGTTTCAATTTGATCGACAACAATCGTACGTTTAGGGGGATTAGAAAATAAACCATACCACCAATTTTGAATTTGTCCATAATATGTTGAATCACTTTTAAATTGAATGAACGGCCTATTGGTATCTTTTAACATGGAAATATCCTTAATTTCTGTATCGACTAAATACAACTCATCTTCAAATAACTGTTGCTTATAACCTTTATATTCTTGTGTCCCTCGTAAAATCGCTACATGAACATCACCTTCGTAAAAGTGATTTTGCACTTCACTACTCCAGCCTGTAAAGAGAGAAATTTTGACGAATGGATACTTTTGTACAAACATCTTTAAAACTGGTGGCAACCAATATTGCCCAATGACAGAAGCAACAGCAATCTTTAAAGTTCCATATGTTTCCGTTTGGAAAGTTGCTAGTTCACTCTTAATCGCTTCCTCTCTTTCCAACATATCTTTAGCATAATTCGCTACTTTTTCGCCTTCTGGTGTAATCGTTAATCCTTTTTGAGAGCGAATAAAAAATTTCATCCCCCATTGTTTTTCCATCGATTGAAGCCTTTGACTAAGCGCTGGTTGTGATACAAATAAGCGCTCCGAGGCCTTTCGCATATTTAACTCTTGCGCTAAGATAACCATCATATGAAAATCATCAATTTGCAATATTTTCCCCTTCTTTCGTTACAACTAAACGATAAAAGCGACTTCTTCTTTCAGTTGAAGTCGCCTTTTCCAACATTATCGATTAAATCGTCTCACTGTTTTATTTAGTAATTTTAAAATCGCACGACGCGTCAAAATCCCTTCAAAACACCCTTCCTCATTTTCAACACATACAAATGGATGATCAATTGTCATCTCTAGTGCCTTTGAAAATGAATCCTGTAACTTAAGGCGTGGAATATCTCCTTTCATCACACTTTCTACTTTCATATCCTCTAATTTTTCAAATTCAATTCGCTCTAGGCCTAATATACCGTCCAAAATCATCGCTGTACTTACTAATCCATGTAATTTGTACATCGGATCTAATACTGGAATTGCTGAATAACCAGATTTCACTAAAACAAGTAAAGCGTGCTCTAGACTATTTCCAATTTGAACATGTGCTACTTTTTCCGATGAAATCATTAAATCCTTTACAATAACTTGCTGAAACTCTTCTTTTGGAATGCTAATCATATTGATATCCCCCACTTTAACTCATTCTAACAAGTAGCAATTGTAAACCAATCGTAAAAAACAATTCGTTCAAGTAATGTTTTACTTTCTCATTTCTATTTTTAGTTTATGACAGCGTTTACATATTATTATCTGTCCTTATTTTCTTATTTTGATCACAGTTCATTTTACCATAGAAACAAAAGAAAAGACCACCTTTCTGGCAGCCTTAATATCCTTCATTCTTCAGACGAGCAAATAAGTTTGTAACTTGTTTATAATGAGATACGTCTGTTTTCTTTCGCCCGTTTTCGATATCAGAAAGTTCAACGGAAAGTATTTCACTCGCATAATTTTGCCGGAACAACACATCTAACAATAAGTTTTGTTCCTCTTTCGTTAAATCAATTTCTCTACTCATTTTCTCCTCCCCTTATTCAACCGTCCTAATTATTTATTATATATAATATTCCTTTTATTTAATAGACTGAAAATTCAGCACGGAAAATCATTTCGTGTACCGATTTGCATAGCTAAACGCCGCATATGCATCAGGCTTAATTTTAGGTGTTAATCCCATTGCTGTAATTTTATTTGTCATATCCGCAATAAACTCTCTCGTTAAACCATATTTTCCAATATCCAAATGAATCTCCATAACAAATTCAGCACCTTCTTCACGGTATGGATAAAGAATATCCCAAAGTTGTTGTATGCGATCAGGGGTAAATAAATAAGCAATCTCTTGACTAAATTGTGTTTCCAAATAAATTTTTTCCCGTAAACTTGGGGGCTTTCGCTTTATCATTTGGTGGTATAAACACCCCCAAGCTCCTTTTCCAACGCGATGCAAATGAATAGCTGTAATAAAACGTGTATTATTATGATGTACTTGTGAATCTGTTCCAATTGATAATCGATACATGTTGCGCGGTGCACTTTGAATAAAATGACAAATTCTTAAAAATACAGTTTCGAAACTCATGTGTCGCTCTGATAAGTTGTAAAATTGATATTCTCCGCCCATACAGTCACGTCCCTTCTCATAGACAGACTTTCGTATTATCATTGTATGGGACAAAGTAATAAAATATGACTTACTTATCCTTTGCTCGTTTCGATATTCCGTATTAAATATGTACAAAACGGACATTTGAAAATAACATTTTGATTAGACTGCGCTGTTAACACATGTGTAATCTCTGACTGTTTATGACATTTTGGACATACAACAATAGGCATTTTTTCCACTTTTCTCACCTCTTTATGTCACTGTTTATGAGCAGGACTCTATCTTAAGGTTACCTGTCCATAAGAGTGCAATTAATGAATACTACACTCTATAGAATGCGTTATCAGTTTAGGGTCAGAGAGTGAATCTTATTCATCACAAAAAAAAGAAGGTGCCTTCATTTTTTTGAGGCACCTTCTTTTTATGTATCAAGAAAGAATATCGTAAATTTCGATTGCAACCATATCAATATTATCGAATTGATATACTTGTGGTTTTTCTCCTTGTTGATACACTTCTAGCTCGTACATATCGCTTTTATCAAAATATTTTACGCTACACTTGCGTTCACCGTTCACTTCAAAATAGCGTTGTGCTACTTCGCCGCTTTCAGCTTGTTCTTTTAGGCTAACAAGACGAGTTAAAATTCCTTGGAGCAGAGACATGAAATCTCCCCTTTCTCTAATGTTCCTACGAATAGGTTTTACAGCAATACTCATTCTATCCGTCATAACTGAAAAAATGTCCCACACCCTAGGATAATGCTTATGAGCAAGAAACTCAACTAAAATTTGTCGAAAAAACATACAAAAAGCCGAAATACACACTTCTACTACTTTTTTTACACATTTAACAAAAAAAATTATATATATTCACATTAAAAAACGACAAAAAACATTCTTTTTATCTAGCCATGTATAGAAGCAATCAGGCCACATGCGATGCAAAAACAAAGAGACATAGCAAGTAAGGGCACCCTTTTTCTACTTAGCAGCAATCCTTATGTCGAAAAATCAAGATAAATCCACATATCATCAATATTATGAATAGAGATAAATAAGGGTTATTTAATTCATATTCAATAAAAAAGTCGCCATGTTAATACAAATTTTGCTTTATTGAAGTTTTTTTTATACGAGAATATAATAAAAATGAGCTGAAGAGGAGGAAGTACATGAAGAAAGTAGATATATACACACAACCTAATTGCCCACCATGCCAAATTATTAAAGAATTTTTAAAACATAATCATGTTGCTTTTACAGAATATGATGTCAAAAAAGATACTGCTGCTCGCAATCGTCTTCTTTATGATTATGATTCCTATTCAACGCCAACTGTCGTTGTAGACGGGAAAGTTGTAGCAGGATTTCAAATTGAAGAATTACAACAACTTTTAGGATTAGAACAATAAAAAAAGTGACAGTATGTACGTCACTTTTTCCTATCCACAAATGGTGAAATTTATCCTCAACACTTTAAAGACACAAAAATGGAGACGATACGATGAAACTCTTGTCATTTTAGGATGGTCCCTCAATGACAAGAGTTTCTCTTTACTCTTTTTCGTATTTTTTAATTTCAGATAATAGCTGCTTATTTTCATGATAACCCGCCAATTTCCATTTATCACCATTTTTTTGCAGTGTTATAATTTGATACTCATCCGTTTTTATATTACGTTCATACACATATAACAAATTATGCTCCTCATTGTATACAATTTTTGTATTTGACGAAAAAGTAAATGGTGCTTCTTTAGCCGGTAATAAATATTGAGCACTCCGTTTCACATCCTGATTATTTTCATCCGTAAAAACTTGAAGGAAGTTATCCGTGAAATAAGGAGATAATGTATCATACATTTTATCCATTGATAGTCGCTTACCACGAATAGCAAACTGCGCTTCATATCCCTTTTGAATCGTTACAAATATTTCATTTTGATCAATTTTTGTTTCTTCTTTTCCAAGAACCGTTGTCACACCTTGTCCAATTACAAATGCAACGAAAAGAAATAGCACAATCCAAATCCCGTATTTCCTCATTTTCGCACCCTCCCTGTAAAAAGAGCTTATCCTTCTACTATTCATTGTAGCAATGATTATGCATAAAAAAAGTAACTATCGTTCGTAAAATGTTTACAACGATAGACATCATTCTTATCATAGTTGTCACTATTACCAATTTATGATAAAAACAAACAAAAAAATGCACGAAATATTTCGTGCATTACAATAAAACATCTTCTTCATATAAAAATTCATAAGATAAATCAATAAATAAATAATGCTCATCATCAATAGGAAATGAAAAAGTCCGAACCAATTCACTAGTTTCAAGATCTCCATATAAATCAGACAATCTTCCCTTTTGCTCAACGCGTAGCTTCATAATGTTTTCTAAAAAGTACGGACGCCAGCTCCAATTTTTCATATAATACTCTGGCATTAACACCCATTCCCCGTCTTTCTTCATTACATTGCCTGATTTTTGAAATCCGTCTTCATTACAAATAAAAATACGAAAGCTACAATGTGTTACTTGTTGACTAAAATTCATTAGCCATTTATTAAAATCTTCTATTTTTCTCTGTTTTGCTAATACATTCCCAACATATTCTCGAAGCGTTTCTGTCAATTCATAAACCTTTTGTAATTTTCGTTTTTCACGCTGAATAAATTGATGACACTCATTGCCAAGGCGCTCTTTCAAAATGTCTTTATCAATAAAATTAGGCAAAAATTCTTTCAAATAATCCCCTTGGTAATATCTCCCTCCATTTTTCCACGCATATTGCAACTGATAGAATGCATCAATATCTTCATACAATAATGTTGCTCCAATGCGTCTCGCCAAGAGTGATAACGAATACAAAATATCCTGGTACGATTGTAACAACGCCGTTTGACGTAAGTTTGTTAAATCTACTTTTAGAATATCGGGAGTTAATATACTAATTCGTTCGAGATTACTTGTGCCTGTTCCTACTTTATTAATCGCAACTTGAATACCATATGTACGGTAATACATAAGCAAATGGTTAAACTGTTCAATATCTTCTTTAAAATCATGTTCTGTTGTTTCTAATACAATACGATTTAAACATAGTCCTTTTTTCTCATACGTTAATAATAACTCCAATAAACTTTCACTTTCATCGCTCATTAATACATGGGCATTACGATGCACAAATAATAAAAATGATTGATCTGTTTCCAAATACCGATCCAATGCTTTTCCTAAAATGACATTATCTACCTCAAGTTGAAATTCATGTGGAATCGAATCATCATGAAAAAATGTAGCAAGACTGTGAATCCCTTCTTCTGTTTGAATACGTCCTACTACTTCATATCCAATTACAGTATGTTCATCCGCACTAAAAATAGCTTGATAATAAGGAAGGACTTTATCCAAATTACTCATCACATCTAATGCATCTACCATAGCGCTCCCCCCCTTTACTTTTCAAGATTATAACATGTTATGTAGAAAAAATAATAAAAAAAATCCCTTCAGTTTCCTGAAGGGATTAGAGGGGTAAAATGCTAAGGGGAATTAGCAATTCTACTATGAAGAAAAAAGAGATATTAAATATACCTTATAAACAGTTTTCTTGTAAAGCCCCTCTTTCCATATGTCACAATTCTGTCACAATTAACCCCTCACTTAAAACGGATATTGATGCAAATGTTGACCACCATCCATTGTAATACAAGCTCCATTTATGTACGCTGCTTCTTCAGAGCATAAATAAAAAGCAAGGCCAGCAATTTCTTCAGGTGTACCAAGTCTGCCAAGTGGTACGCTATGTAATGTACGCTTCGCTGCTTCTTCAGATATCCATAACTTATCAGCTCCCCCTGTACGTTCAATTGGCCCTGGAGCAATTGCATTTACACGAATTCCATATTTACGTCCCCACTCAACAGCAAGCGTTCTCGTCATCGCTAATACACCCGCTTTTGCTGCTGCAGAATGAATAACACCTGGACCTGCATCCCATGCATAAGTTGCAACCATATTAATAATTGTTCCTTTTATCCCTTTTTCAATCCAGTATTTACCGATAGATTGACTGCAATAAAATGTCCCATTTAACACGATGTTAATAACCGAATTCCAACCATTTGGCGATAAGTCTTCAGCATGACAAAGAAAATTTCCCGCAGCATTATTTACAAGTACATCGATGCGTCCAAATTCTTTATCGATTTTTTCAATCATTCCTTTTATATCCTCAATATTACGTACATCCATTTGTACAGGTAATACTTGTCCTTCAAATTGTTCAATTTCTTTCTTAGCCTCTTCTAACTTTTCTAGTGTACGTCCTGTAATTACAACTCGCGCTCCTTCTTTTGCAAAACGAGTTGCCATTCCTTTTCCCATTCCACTTGAACCACCTGTAATTACAACTACTTTTTCTTTCATAATTTCCCCTCCCTAAAATGAATACATATTCATTTTATCACTTTATACAACAGAATTCTTTATAAATTTAAATTTTTCTGATATCTTTTAATAAAATACACTATTAATTTACGAAAGGAGAGAAGATACGCAGCGACTTATTCTAACGATCATATCTTTCTACTATTATCATTTTCTATCATCTCGCTCATATGAATATGAATCAAATAACAAGAAGAAACTTTATAAAAAAAGGCATTCGTACACTATTATATACGTGTATAACGACTGGTACAGGTTACTATTATGCAAAGTTTATAGAACCATCCCTTCTCTCTTTTACGAATCACACACTTCACTCTCCACTTATCCCACATGGATTTAACGGCATTAAAATTGTTCAATTTAGCGATTTACATTTAGGGTATTATTACTCACTGCAGCAGCTTTCTAAAGTAGTTGCAAAAATAAATGAAAAAAAACCCGACATCGTATTCTTTACTGGGGACTTAATCGATGATTATCAAACATATGAAGGTACTCCATTTGTATCGTCAATTCTACAAACGATTCATGCCCCGCTCGGTAAATTTGCTATTTTCGGTAATCACGATCATGGTGGTTACGGAACAGAATACTATAGTCACATCATGAAGCAATCCGGATTTGAAGTATTACAAAATGCTGAAAAACGCATTCGTCTACTAGATGGAAGTGAAATTTCTATTTTCGGTATTGATGATATTATGCTCGGAAACCCTGATATACATGGTATCTTAAAACAAGCGCAAGATCATCTTTATACGATTGTTCTCGTACATGAACCAGATGTTGCATCGCATATTGCAAATTTCCCTATTAATTTACAACTTTCTGGACACAGTCACGGTGGACAAGTGCAACTCCCTTTCTTTGGTGCCATTATTACTCCTACACTGGCAAAGCACTATATTGAAGGTTTTTATCATATTAAGAAAAAGTATGAATTGTTATTGTATGTAAATCGAGGCATTGGAACAACACGTATACCATTTCGATTTTTAGCAAAGCCGGAAATTACACTCTTCACTTTACAATCGACATAATATAAGAATGTTTTTCGCCTATTTTCTGCATCATTCTCTCTTGTACTCGCTCTTTCACGCTTTTTCCCCATATGATAACAATGAGTTCATTGAAGGAGGTTTTAACATGTATCCACAATATCAGCCATTTCCATTCCGTTCAGTTCCAGTTGGTCCAATCGGAAATTCACGATTCATACCGTTTTTTGGATTTCCTTTTTTAGCCGGTCTTGCAGGCGGGTTACTCGGCGGGGCACTGGCATTTGGGCCTAGACCATACTATCCACCTCCATTTTACCCTTGCTACGGCCCTCCTTGTCCAACACCATTCTATTATTAATGTAAGTAGAAACTACTATGTAAAAAAGGCCTCAAATCGAGGCCTTTTTCTCTATGTATCTCTTATTCCATTACGTACAAATATATCCATTTTCATTTTTCGGCATCTTTGTCTAGCTCCTGCGGCTATGCAGAACCCAACATGACCGCTACTTGCTTTCTTCCTTTGTTTTAAGCCTCGCATGTGGTAGGAAAAGGTCCTGACCGCTTCTATGCATGGCCTCCCCCTAAAAGGAAAAGGCGTTTTTATATCGTTTTCTTTTATATTTATAGAGAATTCTCATTTTACTTTATTCCTCTTCGGTGTGTACATATGCCATTTGAAAGAGTTGCACTTGACTTTCAATATTTTCGATAAGGTCCCTTACCACATAATGATATTCACCGCGTTCATTTTGTTCACGAGATTTTACATTATCATCTAAAATAAGTTGTAAAACATCTTTAATTCGTGTTTTCATATCAAGTCCTAAAATAGGAAATGAAATTTCTACACGTTTTTCCATATTACGCGTCATCCAATCGGCTGAAGATAAAAATATTTTTTCCTCGCCATTATGGTGAAAATAATAAATACGACTATGCTCTAAATAACGCCCTACTAAACTAATAACACGAATATTATCACTTACACCTAAGATTTGAGGACGTAAACAGCAAATCCCTCTCACAATGAGATCCACTTTTACACCAGCTTGCGATGCTTCGTATAATTTTTGAATGAGCGGCTTATCTGTTAACGAATTCATTTTCGCTATAATATAGCCATTTCCGTATTGTTTATGATAGCGGATCTCTTCATCAATGAGTTCACTAAATTGCTGACGAATATCAAACGGGGCAACGGATAATTGATGAAAGTGTGGTTTCATCGTATATCCACTTAAATAGTTAAAAAAGTTTGTTGCATCAATTCCGAAATCTTTGCGTGATGTAATATATCCAAAGTCAGTATATAGTTTCGCTGTTGCATCATTATAGTTCCCTGTTCCTAAATGAACAAATCGCTCAATTTTCCCGTGCTTCCGCCTTACAACAAGCGTAATTTTACTATGTGTCTTTAAATGGCTAACACCATAAATCACATGACAACCTGCTTTTTCTAATTCTTTTGCCCATTGGACATTATTTTCTTCATCAAAACGTGCCTTTAATTCCACAAGTACTGTCACTTGCTTCCCATTTTCTGCAGCTGTTTTTAATGCTTGAATAACAGGGGAATCCCCACTTACACGATATAGTGTTTGTTTAATTGCTAATACATCTGGATCTTCAGCTGCCTCTGCTACAAAGTCAATGACAGGATGAAATGACTCAAACGGATGATGCAATAGAATATCTTGTTCTAACACTTTTTCAAATATATCTTCTGCATCATCTAAATCTTGAGGTGGCTGCGGAATAAATGCAGGATAGCTGAGATGTTCATATGTAGATGCTAATTTTTTATAGAGCACAAATAAACATGTTAAATCAAGCGGGCCCCCAATCATATATACATCCTCATCTTTCACTTCTAACACTTCGTATAATAGAGACAATACTCGTTCATCTAAATTATCCATTCCAACTTCTAAACGAACCGCCGCTCCCCATTTTCGTTTTTTTAATTCTTTCTCAATGACTTTCAATAAATCGCGTGCGCCTTCCTCATGAATTGTTAAATCTGCATTACGTGTAATTCGAAAACGCGTAACAGAGGATACTGTGTATCCAGTAAATAATTTATGAGTAAAGTTACTAATCACGTCTTCTAAAAAAATAAATTTTTGCTTCTTATCTTCATTTGGTAAAAAAATAAAACGTTCTAATAATGATGGTACTTGAACAATGCCAAGCTTTGTCCGGTTTTCTTCTACTGTTTGTCTTTCGTCATATAATATAGCAGCTAAATTTAGGCTTTTATTTAATAACATAGGAAACGGTCGATACGCATCAATTGCTACAGGTGTTAACACAGGGAAAATTTGCTCATCAAAATATTCTTCAATAAATTCTCGTTGTTCTTTCGTTAAATCATGAAACGACAATTGTTCGATTCCTTCTTCCTGCAGTGCAGGAAGAAGAACATTTTGATAAGTATCATACTGCACTTGCATTAATTCATGTGCCTTATACGAAATTTTTTCTAATTGTTTTTTTGGCGTTAGTCCCGCTTTATTTTCCGGTTGATTAAATCCAGCTTTCACCTGATCTTTTAATCCTGCAACACGCACCATGAAAAATTCATCTAAATTTGAGCTGAAGATACTAATAAACTTTAATCTCTCTAGTAATGGATTACTGTCATCTTGTGCTTCTTGTAATACTCGTTCATTAAAGGCAAGCCAGCTTAATTCACGATTGTTATAATAGGCTGTATCATTCAAGTTTATAAGACTATTTTTCATCACTTCCATATCCCCTTTACACTTCCCCCTAAAGCTTTCTCAATATAATTTAGTTATATTTATTTTAACAAATTTTTACTGGAATAAATGTAAATTTTTTGTAAAGAAGTTCGTACAACTTAACATTCCTCTTTAAAATAAAGATCAATGTTCACCTTTAAGATTTTCTCTATCTGCTTTTTCTGCTTTTCTGCTTGTACTTCTTCAGATAACGCTGATTGCTTACAGTAAATATAAAAATCAAGCCCACCTTCTCTTTTTACAATACGAACAGATTCAATAAGATTACGATTAGACACATTTAATGCTGCTGAAAATTGCAAAACCGATCCTAATAATCGTATTTGTCTTTGTTCGTCTTTTTCAAACCAACCGGCAAATGGTTCGATGCATTGTTTAAAGAGCAATTTCGATTTATAAGAAGCAATTAATGCTAATTTAATCCGTTCTTTATGCATCATGCCATCTATCGTTTTATTTGCTAATAAATAAAATGTATGCTGTCTGCTTGACTCTTCATCAATATATCTTCCAATATTAAATACTTTCGCCGCTCTATGCAACGCAGTCCAATCCTCATTCTCGAAAGAAACAACCTCATTTTTTTCTAATTCTTTACAAATCATCGTCGCATTTTTTATAAGCTGTATTACAAAGCTCATATCCATCTCGTATTCATGAGAAAGTAAGTGTAAGCTTTCTTCCACTACATTTGGATAATAAGTAATGCCAAGTGAACTAACTAATTCTTCATAAAAAACACCTTCGCGTAGTCCTTTTCTACTTAATACAAAGGACGAGGCTTCTATAATAGTTGTTAACATCTTAAATACTTCTACTGCCGGAATAATAGTATCTGCTCGGTCTTTAGCAAGCCCCTCTAACTTTTGCAATTCTGCAAAAGAAAGCCTTAATAAATGTTCGTGTACATATTCAATATCCGTTGTCTTCATCTTATATAAATGCAATCCAGAAATTGGATAAGAAATGAGGTTTTGGTGAATATTCACCATATTACGTGCACTACCTCCAATAGCAATTAGCGGTAATTTCTTATCTTTAAGCCATGGAATAAATTGGAACTGATACCATAAATACCTTCTTAACTCTTCTAGTTCTTCTGAAGTTGGCGTTTCATTACGAAAAAATTGTTGTTTTAACGAGAGCGCGCCGAACGGAAAACTATGATAGTTTACAATTTCTCGATTTTGAAAATACGTAACTTCTGTACTTCCTCCTCCAATGTCAACAGTAATTCCTTCTGTGAAAGATGTAGAATTCGTAACAGCTATATATCCATACTGTGCTTCTTCATATTCCGATAATATTCGAAGCTTAAAATCAGTGCTCTCTTCAACAAGAGATTTAATCTCCATTTGGTTTTTAGCCTGTCGAATTGTTGCTGTTGCAACGCACAACACTTTATGTAACTGATGAAACCGCGTGCTTTCTTGAAATTGTAACAAAGTGTATAACAATTTACGAATCCCTTCTTCACTTAAAGAACCATCTATTAAATAATTCCGTAGGCGCGCAACTACCTTTGTATTTTCAATTTCTTTGTAAAAGCCACCACCTTGTTTTTCATAAATAACTAATCTCATTGTGTTCGATCCGATATCAATAATTCCATATTGTTTTTTCAACGCTCTCGTCATCCTTTTCTTCGTTTCATTATCTCGTTTTTAACATTTCAAAACTCATCCACCATTGCATAAAAGCATCTAAATGAATTAATAAAGTGAAACTTGAATCAGCTCTCACCAATCGGGCTTTGATGGGCAGTATATCTCCCGTCTAACTTCTTAAGAAAAGCGGAAGCGGCTCGTCCAGAATCGCAGGACGCCCGCGAATAACGGGATAAAAGCCCCATCTCAGTTTTATCTCTCAATAATAATAGTATTGACTTACTTTTAAGAAAGATATAACTATATAAATGCATACTACTATGCATAGTTAGATGCTCTTGCCTATCGAAAAAGAAAGAGGGGTTTTTATGTTGTCTTTTCAATTTGTATTTATATATTATACAAAATAGTTGTTTTTTGTCACAACATTGCTTCAATATTGAAAATACTTATTTTAGCTTTTTACATAGAAAAATTGCTAACTTTTATTGAATTATGATAATGTAGACAAGAAAGGAGTGCTAAGGTGAAATCTTCCCAATCTCAGTCTAATTCTTATAATCAATTTTCAGTTCATCAACTTGCAGAAGCAATTTTCACTGTCAACCGACATGCAAAATCTGCTACAAATCCGAAATATTTATATTGGCTAAAAAAGACAGCTTTAGAACGATTAATTACAGAAAAACAAGCTACGAAAGAAGGTTTACATTTTTCCAAAAACCCACGCTTTAGCCAGCAACAATCTGACGTTCTTGTCCGGGCAGGTAATTATTACTTCCATATCCCTCCAACGAAAGACGATTTTCGTAACCTTCCACATCTCGGCAATCTTGATTGTGCCTATCGAAACCCAAAAACACATCTACCCTTAACCTCTGCTAAAAAAATGCTTCAGCAGTATATTGGGAAAGAGGCATTTCAACAAGAAAAAAAGTTAAGCGAACCAACTCCTTGGTATCGTCGTACTTATACACAAAAATAAAAAAGTTTTGGCCGAAACGGCCAAAACTTTTTTATTTTTTATCTTCTTTTATTTTAATGTTTGCTTGCTTGTAGAAAGATAGTTTTTCTTCATTATACTGCTTCGTATATTCATTAAATTTATTTTTTGGAGCATCAATCTCTTGATAAGATTGATTTACACCTTTTACTTTTTCGCTAATCGCTTTTAATTTTTCATCTTTCGATTGCAACATCGTATATAATTCTTTTTCTAGTTTTAATGACTTTTTATAGCTATCATACATCTTTTTGAAAGTATCATAACGGCCTTTATATGCAGCTTGTACTTTCTTTGCTTGTTCTTGTAACTTTTTATCCTCAAGTTCTTTTACATATTTATCAACATCTTTTGTTTCTGTTTGCGCTTTATCTAACGTTTCTTTTTCTTTATCTAACACTTTTTCACGATCAGCAACGCTTTTTACAGCTTGATCTAACTTCTCTTTTACCACTTGATTGTTATCTTTTCCGTCTTTTACAATCTGACTATACAATTCTTGCCCTTGCTTTTCTAATGTTTCTAATGTTTTCGCATCTTCAAAGATTGTTTTTTCTTTTTTTGCTGCATTCTCAAATGCCACGTACAACTCTTCTTCCGGTTTAGGTCCGAAGCAACCTGCAAGTAAACTCATTGATATAGCTGCTACTATTGCTACTTTTTTATATTTCAACTTCAATTCCTCCTATTTTATATGCGATTATCATGCCAAAAATTTAATGAGAAATGATTTGCTTCATCATATACTTCAAAGTCATACCCTTTTTTACGAAGATCATCAATGATTGTTTGCAAAGCTTCCACTGTTTGCTTCTTTTCATGCATTAAAACAACTTCTCGTTCTTTATTAACATGAGAAACAACATTTTGAATGACCCCATTAGGATTTCCTGGTAATTTCCAATCTAAAGAATCAACAGTCCAATCCCATTCTTTCATATCAACAGATGTCATTTGATCTCGCAATTCTTGAGTAAGACCCGGCATACTTCCATATGGACAACGAACAAGGTTCGGATGAATACCTGTTACCTCTTTCATAATATCCTGAGCACGTTTCATTTCCTCAACAAATTTACCTTCTTTATACAGTTTGTTATAATTATGCGTCATGCTATGAACACCTGGATAATGTCCCTCTTTTACTAGACGCTTAACACTATCCTTATGAGCCGGAATATTTCCACCAATCATAAAGAATGTACCCTTTATCTTATTCTTCTTTAAAATATCTAAAATTTCCTTTTGAAATTCGCTTGGACCGTCATCAAATGTTAAGTATACTATTTTACGCATTTGTCCGTTATATTTGTCTGGCACTTCTTTTCTCAGTTCTACTTTTGGTTGTTCACTGGCGAACTGAATAGTATTTTCTTGATTCGCAACTGCTTTTGCAGGAGAAGTGATGGATTGAAACATAAAAAATCCTGCTGCTACAATACATATTACGATAATAGCAATACCCAATTGCTTAATTATTGTAGAGCGACGGTTCGTAACGTCTACCATTCTATCATTTCCTTTCTATTTTTCTATACATCTGTACTTTTTTCATTTTACACAGCATAAAAGAATCGACGTAATAATAAATTCCGAGTATGACCCAATTATCTTCAAAAGGAAAAGTGTAGAGGTTTTTCCAACTCTACACTTTTAATGAGAAATCATTGTGCAAAATGTACTGATACGCCTATCGTTTATTATATGATGATTAACTACATTTTTAAAGGGGGTTGTTACAAAATATACAATTCCTTGTAACAAAACTGCAAAAAATGTTTCTGAATAATAAAGAAGGATATGCCCCATAGATTCCACTGTTCAATCATGATTACATCCGCTTAATCATATCGTGTTTTACGTCCTACAAATGTTGCGAATCTCCCTTTTCTTTTCTCATGACTTGAAACAATCGTATCTAATTCCCAGTTTCCAAAGGTTTCTCGTTTTTTCAATTTGTATTTATACATAAATTTATTTTCAGTCGGTTTCATTATTCCTTTTTATCAGCAGAACTTCCTTTGTTTGCAATGGTCCATACACTTGGTGATTATGTTGAAATGTGTACGTAGCCCGAAGAGGCAAAGAAGGTAATGTACTGTTTTGCTCAACTTTTACGTGCCATACTAAACATGCCTTTTCTTTCGGTAATAAGTTATCAATGCGCCAACGAACAAGTTGAAATAGAAATTCATTTTCCCCATTATCGGATGTTAAAGTATTGGGGACATACGATAACTGATCTCTAATCATATGACTAACACATATGTGAGAAACAGACTCTTCTCCTTGATTATCCACTTCAATTTGAAGTGCAATTATATCTTGGATTCCATAATAAATACTGCGTGAAAACGAAGATTGCTGTTTCACATTGCACACTGTAAGCGCTACTTCTATACGAGGAATGTATTGCTTATAAGCTAAATCTTTGTCAATACTCCCTGACCATAAAGCAGGTTGTATACTCAACGTAAACTTATTTCGGTTTTCTAACTCCTCGCAATATCTCACCATACAAATTCACCCCATTCTCATATTGAATGTATAACAGTCTCACATCTTTCATAAATCGCTCTCAACAAAAATTTATCCTTTTTACCTTATATAATATTCAATAAACAAAAGAAAAAATCATTCTAAAAAAGCTGCACATCATGTACAGCTTTTTCTTGTATTTCTTTATTCTCTACCAACTGAAAATAAAAACTCTCCTATTGATGAAAATATGTAATTTTCAACTAAATGATTCATACAGACGGCAAAATAATTTTACTGAATGAAATCATTTGTGATTTAGTCAAATTTAACTATAATATAATTTATCCCGTTCTAACCAACAGAAGGGATGAGAAAACACTAATGAAAGTTTCACTTTCTTATTGGTATATAAAGGAGGATTATACTTGGAGGAACAATTAACTCAAAAGCAAGCGAGCAATACAAAGTTTGTTGTAACTGGATTGTTACTTGGAATACTATTAGCATCAATGGATAATACAATTGTTGCTACTGCAATGGCTACCATTGTAGGTGATTTAGGCGGATTTGATAAGTTTGTATGGGTTACTTCTGCCTATATGGTAGCTACTATGGCTGGGATGCCTATCTTCGGAAAGCTATCAGATATGTATGGACGTAAACGCTTTTACATAGGAGGATTGCTTCTATTTTTAGCTGGTTCAATGCTTTGCGGCACTGCCAACAGCATTGAACAATTAAGTATATATCGCGCAATTCAAGGTATTGGCGGAGGCGCTCTAATGCCAATCGCTTTTACAATTATGTATGACATTTTCCCAGCAGAAAAACGCGGTAAAATGACAGGACTATTTGGAGCTGTTTTTGGAACGTCAAGCGTATTTGGCCCACTTCTAGGTGCGTATATTACCGACTATATTAGTTGGCACTGGGTATTTTATATTAATATCCCACTCGGAATTATCTCGCTGTTTTTCATTACAAAGTACTATAAAGAATCTTTACAATATAGTAAACAAAAAATTGATTGGGCAGGTGCCATTACTTTAATTATCGGGATCGTTTCTCTCATGTTTGCTTTGGAACTTGGTGGTAAAAAGTACGATTGGGATTCAAGTGTAATTATTAGCTTATTTGCTACATTTACTGTTATGCTTATTATCTTTTTCTTTATTGAACGAAAAGTGGAAGAACCGATTATTTCTTTCCATTTATTCCGAAAACGATTATTTGCAGCGAGTCAAGGCGTTGCCTTCTTCTATGGTGCAACGTTTATTATTTGCACAGTTTATATTCCGATTTACGTACAAGGTGTTCTTGGTGGATCTGCAGCAAATGCTGGATTAATTTTAACACCAATGATGGTAGGATCTGTTATTGGAAGTCAAATAGGCGGACAATTATCAACGCGTACAAGTTATCGTAACATTATGACTATCTCTGGTATTTTCTTTATTCTTGGTATGTATTTGTTAAGTACATTAACTATAGATACCTCACGCGCGATGGTAACAGTCTTTATGATTTTAGCTGGACTTGGCGTTGGGTTTTCCTTCTCTGTCTTAAGTATGGCTTCTATTCATAATTTAAGTATGAGAGAGCGCGGCTCTGCAACATCAACAAACTCTTTCTTCCGTTCACTTGGCATGACACTTGGTGTAACGATTTTTGGTACCATCCAAAATCATGCATTTACAGATAAACTAAAATCTATTTTCCCGCCGGAACTAGCAAAAATGGCTCCAAAAGGTGGCGATACAAGTTTCTTATTATCTCCAAATGCTACTGAAAAAATACCACCAGAAATTTTACATGGCATTAAAGAGGTGCTAGCAAACTCTATCGCTGACACATTTTTATGGACACTTATTCCTGCATCGCTTAGCATTATATGCATCTTATTAATGGGAAAAGACCGATTAGTTGTACCAGCAAACAAGAAACAAAAACAAGTGAGTTAACATTCTCCGGACACAGCTTTATATTTTGGAAAATATTATTAATCATGCTTCTGCTCGACTTCGATCGTTAAAACAACTATATAAAGAGGCAAGAATAGAAAAACTTTCAAAATTCAATACAGAATTAAACTAATATATAAACAGTCACCGAAAGTGACTGTTTTTTCTATTCATAAAAATGGATTTTCTAAAGCGCTTTTTTCCATTTTTCTTTTTTGTAACCCCTCTCCTTTTTCATTACAATACAAATATATAAAGGAGGCGAAATCTTATGAAAGGTCATTTAATTAAGCAATACGGATTCTCCGTATACTACCATTCTAATTTACAAAAACAAATCTTATACATACTAATGCTTCGCAGTGAAATCGCTTTTCAGTCCCATTCATTACACCCAAAAGAACAACTGGAACTACTCTCCTATGACCGTTTACTCTTTCATCACGCTCGCGATATATATAAACGAATACAATATTCCTACTCTGTTTTTTCACATACATATCCCCCCTCACATTGGTGGTGGCATTTAGAAAATTTTTTGTTTTAATAAAATGAATTATCTTATTTTTTAAAATAGTAGACATTTTCAAAAATATAAGATAAAATCTGTTTCAATATCATATACGCTAGTTACATTCCTTTCCAAAAGGAGATAGGTACACGAAAAAATATTTTCGTGTTTAATAGGGAAGTTTGGTGAAAAACCAACGCGGTCCCGCCACTGTAAGTGCAAAGATTTCTTTCTATATACCACTGTGAAAACGGGAAGGTGATTGAAATCGCTGATGCATGAGCCAGGAGACCTGCCTATTTTAACGGCACTGATAGACTCACGGATGATGAGGAGGTGTTTTTAACGAAAGAGAAGTATTTTCTGCTTCTATGACTACTTTTCGTTAAAGGCATTTCCGAGTAAACGGAAATGCTTACTTTTATTTAGGGAGGAATTTTCAATGACACTTTTAACAAGTAACTTAGGATATCCAAGAATTGGATTACAGCGCGAATGGAAAAAAACGTTAGAATCTTTTTGGGCAAACAAAGTGGATGAAGGGCAATTTGTAAAACAAATGAAAGAGATTCGCCTTCAACATCTAAAAGTACAACAAGAAAAAGGAATCGATCTCATTCCAATCGGTGATTTTTCATACTATGACCACGTCCTTGATACAGCATATATGCTCGGGTTTATCCCTTCTCGGTTTTCAAAGTATACATCAGAACTTGACGTATACTTTGGCATCGCACGCGGTTCAAAAGATCACGTTGCTTCTGAAATGACGAAATGGTTTAATACAAATTATCATTATATCGTTCCAGAATATGAGGAAGATTTACATATTTCTCTTAAAGAAAATCGTCCACTTCGTTTATATGAAGAAGCAAAACAAGAACTAGGCATTGACGGTAAGCCTGTCATTTTAGGACCTTATACATTTTTAAGCTTAGCCAAAGGTTATAAAAAGGAACAATTCGCAATCATTTTACAAAAATTAACAGAACCGTACATTCAATTGTTACAAGAATTGCAAGATGCTGGTGTACGCTGGGTTCAAATTGATGAACCAATCCTTACTTCTCTATCAAAACACGAAATTAGTATCGCAAAAAAATTATATGAAACAATCTGTAAAGCTGTTCCAAATCTATCTATTATGCTTCAAACGTACTTTGATAGCATAGAAGAAAACTATGAAGAAGTCATTTCATTCCCAGTTACTGGGATCGGACTTGATTTTGTACACGGTAAAGAAGGCAATTTGCGTGCCTTACTACAACATGGATTCCCATCCGATAAAGTATTAGGGTTTGGTTGTATCGATGGCCGTAATATATGGAGAGCGAACCTTGACAAAACTCTCTCTCTTTTCCATACATTGCAAGAAGCCGTACAACCGAAAGGTTGGATTTTACAACCGTCCTGTAGTTTACTTCATACTCCTATTGACAAGACAAATGAAGCGCACCTTGTAGACGAATTATACGATGTGCTTGCTTTTGCAAATCAAAAATTAGAAGAAGTTACTATTTTACAAAAAGCTCTCGTACATGGGACAGAAAGTATTTCTCATGAATTACAAGCATCTGGACGTGCGCATGACGCAATTCGCACTTCAGCAGCTCGTAATCGTAAGGATGTACAATCTATACTTTCAACATTACAAGAAGAAGACTTTTCTCGTCCTCTTTCATTTGAAAAACGCTTTACCTTACAGCAAAAAGCTCTGAATCTACCATTACTTCCAACAACAACAATCGGTAGCTTCCCGCAAACACATGAAGTTCGTCAAACTAGAAAACAATGGCGCAGCGGTGATATTTCAAATGAGCAATACGAAAGATTTATTGAAGCAGAAACAAAAAAATGGATTCAATATCAAGAAGAAATCGGGCTTGATGTCCTCGTTCACGGTGAATTTGAACGAACAGATATGGTGGAATATTTCGGTGAAAAACTTGCTGGTTTCTCCTTTACGAAAAACGGTTGGGTCCAATCGTACGGTTCTCGCTGCGTGAAACCTCCTGTTATTTATGGTGACGTTGCGTTTATCAATGGTATGACAGTAAAAGAAACAGCATTTGCGCAAAGTTGTACGAATAAAGTTGTGAAAGGCATGTTAACTGGCCCTGTCACAATTTTAAATTGGTCTTTCGTTCGAAATGATATTTCTAGAAAAGAAGTGGCATATCAAATTGCTCTAGCACTTCGTAATGAAATTAAATTACTTGAATCATCCGGTATTCATATCATTCAAGTTGATGAGCCTGCACTACGTGAAGGAATGCCGTTAAAAGAAAAAGATTGGGAAACATATTTAACGTGGGCTGTAAAAGCATTCCGCCTTTCTACTTCTTCAGTGGAAAATGAAACACAAATCCACACGCATATGTGCTACAGTAATTTTGAAGATATCGTTGAATCAATCCGTCAACTTGATGCAGATGTTATTTCCATTGAAACATCAAGAAGCCACGGGGAGTTTATTGATACATTAAAAGAACATCCATATGAAAAGGGAATTGGCCTTGGTGTATATGACATTCATAGTCCACGTGTACCAAGTATCGATGAAATGTATGTAATTGTAGAGCAATCATTACAGGTGTGTAATCCAAAATACTTCTGGATTAATCCAGATTGTGGCTTAAAAACAAGAAAAACAGAAGAAGTTATTCCTGCACTAGAACATATGGTAAAAGCAGCTATAAAAGCACGGCAACTTTTACAAACAAGCGCGCGATAATGAGGATATCCTTCTCTCATTCGGAAGCTTACCACCTGTGAATAACTGGATAAAATAGAAAACTACTGTCCAAAGGGCAGTAGTTTTCTATTTTATCCATATAAGTTGCTGAACGCAGAACAAAATATGTCCTATACTTGCATTCTGCCTTTGTTTTGAACCTCGAATGTGATCGGAAAATGCACGGTCAGACGCTCTCGTCCTCTCCTAAAAAGAAAGGGATTTTGATGTCAGTTCTTCAATTTATATTTATATTAGTTCTCTTCAAAGAACAATTCATACTTTACTTTGTACAAGTTATCTGCTGAAAGTTCTTCGAGCGGAACTGCTTGCATAGTTACTATGTAATTCCCTGAAGGAACTAAGAAAGGAAGTTTACTTGTTAATACACTACTTATATACACCCGTTCTTGTAACACTGTAAACGGAGCTGACACGATTCGCACTGCTTCTTTGTTTTCTACAAACTTTTGAGTATACACCATGATTTCACACGTATAATCAGATATTGCTTCAAATATAATCGCGTCTCCGCTCTCAGCATAACCTCTTTCAAAATCTTTATCCGTCCAGTCTACATGCGGAGGTGTCACATCTTGATTCATCACCATTAATTGCGAATAGGAAATTGTTAACTCCACCCTTTTCACTCCTTTAATACAAGATACGATATTATTTCACAATAAATTTCACACGTGTTCCATCTGGATATTGATCTAATTGATTTCCGACCCAAGAACCTGCACCTCGGTTATCTGAAGGGCTAATATATTCAATGTGTGCTCCTTTTCCACCTTCTTTACACATCGCCATTGGCCATTCATCACGATCATAGCCCTTCTTTGATGGATATGGAGCTAGTGATTGCTTTCTTCTATCCGCAGCACCCTTTCGATCAATCGTACAAATTTGAGAATGACCTTCTTGCATTGCATTTGCGATATGTTTTCCTGTTTCAGGATACTGTTTTTTCGGGAACTCAAGAACTTGGTCGTATGCTATGTCTTTCTTATCCCCTTGTTCTGGTGCCATCAAAAATTCGTATACACCAATTAATAACAAAAGGACTGCAGCAATTGTAATTAAAATACTTTTAACTTGTTTCATCTAAACTAAATCCTCCATTTTCTTGCCGCTAATATGGAACGATTCTCCTCCTCTTTCTGTCATTATAACAAATTTCATATTCTTATGTTTTCAGACATTATTCTATATTCCCATCTTCTTTTTCATCAAAATCATGCTGTTTCGTGCAGCATTTCACTAATCATGTAGAAAACTTTAAACCTTCCGACATTTTTTTTCAAAGGAAGTACAAAACAAGAAATGGAATTGATATACATGATACTTTTTAGGGAGGAAATGTCATGAATGGAACTTATAAAACGAAAGATGTCACAAATAAAACGGGAATCCCCAAAAATGTAGTTCGTAAATATAGCCAACTTTTAGAAGAACATGGCTATTTTATTGATAAAACAGCACAATCTCGCACGTATAAACTGGATGATGTACGGATATTAAAATTAATTCACGAACGAGCTGCTTCATTGAAAGAAGATATTATGGAAACAATTGCATTCATACTAAAAGAAGAAGAGGCTCCAGCAGCATCTCCTACTATTGTAGAGGAAAATAAAAACCTGCAACTGAATGAACAAAGCAAAAAATTTGAAGAATTCATGCACAAATTAGATATGCTCGCACAATTAAATGAAGCCATTATTCATCAAAATTCCACCCTTATTACACAAAATCGGTTAAAAGATGAAAAGCTAAATGAATTAATGCAACAAGTATATGTAAAAGAGGTAAAACAGGAAGAAATGCTACAAAATCTTGTGGATCATGCCGCAGACAATGATGCGCTGCAAAAAGAAAAAATGGATCTACTCATGAATCATATGTATAAACGAGAATCCAAACAAGAAGAAAAAATGAACAAACTTATGAATCAAGTTTATAATAAAGAAAGTAATCGTGATGCCCAACTCATGCAAGTAATTCGAGAAATACAAGAAACAAAACGGTTAATTGCCGCTTCGCAAGAACAAAGTTTCTTAAAATCGTTTAAAAGTTTATTTGTTCGTTTTAAATCTGAAAAAACAGGAGAAATCAATAAATAAAAGTTACCATTTTTTGGTAACTTTCATTTTTTATGTATTATGTTTTGCATTGCATCTGGTAATGTAATGATCGCTTCCGTACCTTTTCCTATTTCACTTTTATATTCAAGTGTACCACTATGAGCTTGCAAAATACTAAATGTAACCATTAACCCAAGCCCTGTTCCTTTCTCTTTCAATGAATAATATGGTTGTCCAAGTCTTGCAAGTTGCTCTTTCGTCATACCAACACCGCTATCTTTAACACGAATAACGATAGATTCATCTTTTTGCCATGCAGTTACCTTTAAGTATCCTTTATTTTCTTGAATTGCTTCAATTCCATTCTTCACGACATTCATAATCGCTTGTTTTAATTTTGTTTTATCACCTATCGTATATAAATTTTCTGCAATTTCGACTTGTAAATATACGCCTCTCATCGCAGCAAATGAAGACATTAACGTAGCCATTTCAATAAGTTGCGCTGATAAACAAATATGTTCTTTCTTATCAATTTGTGGCCTCGCTAAATTTAGATAGTCTGAAATAATTTGTTCTGCCCGGTCTAATTCAGCTAAAACAAGATGCATGTATTCTTTATTTCTCACATCTTCTGTGCTTTCTAGTAATTGAATAAACCCGCGTACAACTGTAAGTGGATTACGAACTTCATGAGCTACGCTCGCTGCTAACTCACTAACAATATTTAATTTCTCAGACTTTTGCATTTCTGTTCGTAACATTGCATTTTCATATAAATATTCTGTTAAGTAAACTTGGAAGGTCATTGTCATAATCATAATGAATGAAGCAAATATGTATTCACTATATAAATAAGATATCATTGGTGTAAGTCCCTTCCCAAACAGCAATCCAAACACTTCAAATCCTAAAGAAATAAGAGTATAAAAAGATGCCAACATAAAAGATAAAACGATTTTTTTCTGTCTCGAAAATGTACTCCACTTTTTAGACAATAAAAAAGGAATAACAGAGATAAAAATAACTTCTAGTGCACGGAGCCAACTTAAACCATTGAGAAATCCATCGTATAAAATAGCGATTAGAGCTGGAATAATACCAACTATGCCACCATACAAAAATGCGCTAATAATAGAAATTTGATGAAAATCATAATTACAAGTTTCCCAAACACAAATCGGATATGTCATCGATAGGATAAGCGTAATTGTTGATAATAATACAATAAAATAGCGATTAGGCTTTTGATGCATACTTTGATAGCGATTTAAACGAATTGCTTCATACAAAAATAGCGGCAAAATGATGATAGCTACTTGAATCATTAAATCACGGATAAGTCCCATCTCCTCATCCCCTATATTCATTTTGATATGATTATATCATTTTATTGACAATTTTGTTTTATTTTTTCGATTATTCTAAACATTTACGTAAATAAATTGTGAAGATTACTTCACAACTGTTACAACTTTTCGAAATGATTGTAAACCATGTATCAAATTATCCTAATGCCATATACAATAAGTACAGGATAAGAAATCGATTGGAGGAAGATAAAATGACTGGAACTGCACTCGTTTTAAACGAAGAAAACCTTGTTGTATTAGAAAATATTGAAAAGTCAGTGTACGAAGAATTACAAGGACGAACAGGTACAAAAGATTGTACCTGCTGTGTAAACAACTCGGTAGTGCATTTGGGGAAAGTTTCTTCTGTTCTTTGGAGTGAAGACGAAATCGATTGGGAATACGGTTATTAAACAAAAGGTCGCTTTAGCGGCCTTTTTTGTTTGTAGCTTTTCAAAGCGATTGTATGATAAATATGATAAAATAAAATATATTTTACAACGGAAGAAAGGGAGACAAAATGGAACAATTTATTAACCCTCGTGTAAAGGACATTCAAATATCTGGAATTCGTCAATTTTCTAACATGATTCAAAATTATGACGATCTTATTTCACTCACAATCGGACAACCTGACTTTCCAACGCCTTCTTTAGTGAAGGAGGCCGCTAAACGGGCCATTGTAGAAAATTTTACAAGTTATACACATAATGCAGGCTTATTACCACTTCGTCAAGCCGCATGTGATTTTTTAAAAGAACGCTATGATTTAATATATTCTCCTGAGAATGAAGCAATTGTCACTATTGGAGCAAGTGAGGCAATCGATATTGCCTTTCGGACAATTTTGGAAGAAGGAACAGAAGTAATTTTACCAGCTCCTGTCTATCCTGGATATGAACCTATCATTCGCCTGTGCGGTGCAAAGCCTGTTTTTGTAGATGTTCGTAATACTGGCTTTCGTTTAACTGCAAAAGCAATTGAAGAAGCAATTACAGACAAAACACGTTGCATCGTATTACCATATCCATCAAATCCAACTGGCGTAACATTATCCAAAGAAGAACTCGAAGAAATTGTAGCAGTATTAAAGAATAAAGATATATTTGTTCTTTCCGATGAAATTTACAGTGAACTTGTATATGAGCATGAACATATTTCTATTGCAAATTTCCCAGAGATGCGCAATAAAACAATTGTCATTAACGGTTTATCAAAATCTCATTCTATGACAGGATGGCGTATCGGTTTTTTATTTGCACCAAGCTTTTTGGCAAGTCAAATCTTAAAAGTTCATCAATATAATGTTACATGTGCAACTTCAATTGCACAATATGCGGCAATTGAAGCATTAACAGCAGCTAAAGACGCTCCCCGTATGATGCGTCATCAATACCAAAAGCGCCTTGATTATGTATACAACCGTCTTGTACAAATGGGATTAACTGTAGAAAAACCAACAGGAGCATTTTATCTCTTCCCTTATATCGGTGATTTCTCTTCTTCTTCTTTTGATTTTGCAATGGAACTTGTGAAAGAAGCTAAACTCGCTGTTGTTCCAGGCTCCGCATTTTCTGAATATGGTGAAGGGTACATTCGTATTTCATATGCTTATAGCATGGAAATGCTGAAAGCAGGCTGTGACCGTTTAGAAACATTTATACAACAAAAAAACTAAGAGAAAATTCTTCTCTTAGTTTTTTTCATTTCCACTACAAGTTTGACGCTTCACCAATTTATGAGGAATAATAATACACTTTGGTGCAACTTCACAATGTTCAACTTTATCAACTAAATATCTAGCCGCTTCGTAGCCTAATTGATAAATATTTACATCTATCGTTGTTAATGGTGGATTTGCCATTTCAGATAATAATACATTATTAAAGCTAACAATCGAAATATCTTTCGGTACGGAGATTCCTTTTTCTGATAAAGCACTTAATACACCTAATGCAATTAAATCATCGGTCGCGATAATAGCTGTTGGCTGTTCGCTAAGTGTCATAAGTTTTTCTACTGCTTTTTGACCACTTTCTCGTAAAAACTCAAGATTTAAAATATACTCAGGTGGCAAAGAAATATCAGCCAATTTTAATGCATCTGTCATTCCAGCAAGGCGATCTTTCGTAACGAGTAAATCTGAATCCCCACCAATAAAAGCAATTCGTTCATGCCCAAGTGAAATTAAATATTCCGTTACTTCTCGAGCCGCCGTATAGTTATCATTATCAATGTATGTAATCTCATCTTTTCGCTCGTATGGCTTACCTATAAGAACAAATGGGAAATTTTGTTCATGTAAATATTCTAAAATACGGTCATTCATACGAGAATATAAAAGAATAATACCACCTATTTGTCTTCCTTGTACCATTTTCACAACACCGTTAAAAATCTCTTCTTCCGTTTCTCCAGTTGACATATACAATGAATATTCTTCTCCATGTGCAAATGAACTTATTCCTCGAATCACTTCTGGAAAAAATGGGTTTTGAAAGGCTTTACTCGCAGAACTCGGCATAACGAGTCCAATTGTTTTTGTTGTTTGATTTGCAAGACTTCGCGCATTTAAATTCGGATGATAGCCTAATTCAGTCATTACTTTACGAACACGTCGTTTTGTTTTCTCACTAATGCTCGGATTATCAGCAATTACACGTGAAACCGTAGAAGGAGCAACATTTGCTTTTTTTGCTACATCTTTAATTGTAACTGTCATAAATTTGTTCCTCCTCTCTTCTTTTATTTACATGATTTGTACAAATTACTTCTATATTCATCGTGCATTTACAGTCAATAAGATTTCCACCTTAATATTTAGAGAAAACGAAGAAAATAGATATTCTATATAAATCCATTTAAATTTCCCGCATATAAGTCGCTTCGATGCTCTTGTCCCTTCCTAAGAAGAAAGTGGTTTTTATGTCGCTTTTTTAACTTGGATATATATACATTATTCCATTCGCAAAAACCTATATTAATGTCGATCTATATTCTCCCTCTTCATGTATTGTAAAGGATAGATGGTTATTTTCCTATACTATATACTATTTTTTTGAATTTTTCTTTGTTCCTATACTTTCTAAATCGATTCTTCAACAAAACGAAACTTCCATCAGCAGGAGGTTCTTCAGCCCCCGCTGACGGAAAGCCTCCCAATCGTTTTTTTACGAACAGTTATTCCCCGCCTTTCCTCTTCACTTTTCTCTGAATCTTAAGGTAGGATTCTAACGATCCGCCAATAGCTGGATAAAAAAAGATAAATAGGACATAACGTCCCATTTATCCCTTCGTTCCTCCAGCTGTTAAACCAGAAATAAAATATTTTTGCAAAGATAAGAATAAAATTGAAATTGGTATCGCAATTAATACCGATCCCGCTGCAAATGTCGTAAATTCATTACCGAATTTTTTCGCTACCATTTCATACAACCCAACAGCTAATGTATAATTTTCTGGCGTACGTAAAATGATACTCGCCAAAATAAAATCAGTAAATGGACCAATAAAAGTAAATAACGCTACAACCGCAACAATTGGTTTTGCCAAAGGCATAACAATTTGCCAAAAAATCCGAAAATGCCCTGCTCCGTCCATACGGGCTGATTCGTCTAATTCTTTTGGAATCGTATCAAAGTATCCTTTCATGAGCCATGTATTCATCGGAATTGCACCGCCAACATAAATTAAAATCAGCGCTATATGTGTATCCATTAATCCTGTTAGCTGCGCTAAAATATACAATGCAATTAACGCTGAAAAGTTTGGGATCATTTGGAGAATTAAAAATGTTAGTAGCCCATTCTTTCTTCCGACAAAACGATATCTCGAAAATGCATATGCTGTAAAACTAATTGACAATACAGAGAAAATCATTGTCAAAACACTAACTTTCAACGTATTTTTATACCAAAGTAAATAGTTACTTTGCGAGAGATCAAGTAGTTTTTTGTAATGGTCCAGCGTTGCATTTTTAGGAATTATACTTGAGCCAGAGAGACTATCTCCTGGATTAAACGATGATCCTATAATCCATAATAATGGATAGAAAATAATCACACACATCATGAAAATTACAAAATAACTTAATGAAAGACGTAATATCTTCTGTCGTTTTATGTTCATTTACATCATATCCTCTTCTTGGAATGATTTTGTTCTTTTAAATTGCCATAAAGCAACTGAAATAACAATTAACGATAAAATCATCGTAAGTGCTGCTGCTTTCCCATATTGAGCCGATGTCATCGTCAACTTATAAATCCAAGAAATTAAAATATCTGTCCCGCCTGCATCTTGTCCCGCTACAGCCGGACCACCGCCATTAAACAGATAAATAATACTGAAATTGTTAAAGTTGAACGTATATTGCGTAATTAAAATAGGAGCAGTCGCATATAAAACGAGCGGTAATGTAATTTTACGAAATTGTTGCCAAGCTGTCGCACCATCTACCGTCGCTGCCTCATACAATTCACTTGGAATCGATTGCAGTATACCCGTCGTCATTGCAAAGATAAAAGGAAAACCGAGCCATGTTTGAATGAAGATTAAAGCGACTTTCGTCCAAAACGGATCTGTCATCCAAGCAATTCCTTTAATTCCAAATAGAGCTAAAACTTGATTGTTAATTGCTCCAAATGATTCGTTAAACATACCAGCAAATACGAGAATAGATACGAATGCTGGAACAGCCCAAGGTAAAATAAAGATTGTACGAATGATCGCTTTTCCTTTAATTCCTGGTTGATTCACTAAGATTGCCAAGAAAATTCCAAGCGATACTTGCAATGTCGTTGCCAAAAACGTCCAAATGATAGTCCAAGAAAATACACTTATAAATGTGTTTCGCCACATTGGTAATGTGAAAATATCAACAAAGTTTTTAAAACCGACCCAATCTACAAGTTTTGCAGGAGGAGAATGATATAAATCATAGTTTGTAAATGCAATTAATATGACGAAAATAATTGGAAGTACAACAACAAAGATTAATAACAGAAATCCTGGCGAAACCATCATATACGGAAAACCTTGATCTAATAAATGATGGTACTGCTCTTTTACAGAGTGTAACGGTATTCCTTCATCACGCTTTTTTCCATTTTGATACGCATCATATATATTAAAAGCATATATACCTAATCCAAATACAGTAACAATAAGCGCTAATATCCCTTTTACTAATAGAAAGATAGAGTGATCACGAGGAACCTCTGTACCGAGCGTTACAATCCCCCACAACCCAATATTTAATAAATCAGCAAAAGCTACAAAAAATGAACAAGTTAATACTAGAAAAATAATACCTTTTACATATTGTTTATTGTACAGTTGACCAATACCAGGAATAATAGACAATGTTGCCGCTGTCTTTCGGTGCTTTGAACTGTTTCCTACATGAGCTGGTTCAAAGGATGTCTGCATGTTTCTTCCCCCTTTTTTTCTTCCCCTTGGAAGGAGGAGAAATTGTGTCTCTTGAAAATAAGAGACACAATTTCTATATTATTTTTTCTTACTATGATTTGCTTCAATGTTTCCTTTAATTTGTTTCACAGCTCCATCAAGTGCCGCTTTTGGATTTTGTTTGTTTGTTACAACTAATTGCAACGCATCAGCAGCTGGCTTCCAAACTTCTTGCATTTCTGGAATGTTAGGCATTGGAACACTATTTTCAGCTTGTGCTACTACTGCTTTTGCAGCTTCGTTATCTTTAATAACTGAATCTTCCATCACTGATTTCACTGGAGGAATTTCTTTTGTTTTTTCAAAACGAATTTTTGCATTTTCTTCATTTGTTACCCAATCAGTGAATTTTGCTGCTAAATCTTTATTTTTTGAGAAGCTAGTTACATGCCATCCTTTTACACCAACAAATGTTTTCATCGGTTGACCATTCGGTAATTTTGGCATTGGAGCTACGCCATAATCAATCTTTGCTTTTTCAATCGCTTGAAATGCCCACGGACCGTTCATAATAGAAGCTGCTTTTCCTTCATTAAATAATCCATCTGCAGCTGATCCGCCAGACTCACCGATAATTCCTTCTGGGAATAGTTTTTCTTTATACCATTTTTGAATAAATTCTGCCCCTTGTACTGCACCGCTATTGTTTAATCCAATATCAGCTGGATTTGGTTGACCGTCTTTCTCACCAAATACATAACCGCCCATACCAGCCATAAATGCATTTGCAAAATAGAAGTTATCTCCTAATGCTAAAAATCCATATTTTCCGTCCTTCGTAAACCCTTTTGAAAAATTAAATAGTTCATCCATCGTTTCTGGTGCTTTTGGCATTAATTTTTTATTGTAAATGAATACAGGTGTTTCAATAGCCTTTGGTAAACCATATAATTTTCCATCATATGTTTGTGCTTTTAGTGATAAATCAGTAAACTTACTCTTTACAGAATCATCTACTTTTAATTCAGAAAGTAGCCCCTCTGTTGCTGCATTTCCAATTTGATCATGCGGCAATGTTACAACATCTGGTCCTGTACCAGCTGGACCGTCAAGACGAAGTTTTTTCACCTGCTCTGTCATCTGAACTTCTACAACTTTTACTTTTACATTATATTTCTTTTCAAAACTTTTTACGGCTGGATCTAAACCAACACCTTTTTTCTGATCTTCCCAAACAAGAAGATCATAATCTTTCTTCTCCTTGCTCGCTTCTTTTTTCCCTGAATCTTTCGGACCACACGCGGATAACATTCCGATTGTCAAAGCTGAAACTGTTAATAATGATAACGCTTTCTTCTTCATCCCTAACTACCTCCCAAATTATGTACATCATACTTCAATTAAAATGAAAACGTTTGCATATAGGAATTTAATAGAAGCACAAACAATCTTTCAATCTATGAAAACGTTTGCGCTATTTGTTTTTCATTATACATTCTTTTATAGATTTTGCAATATTATTTTTCAAAAAATTTACGTAATCATTCTCTATTGTCATTGACTTTATATAAAATGAGTACTACTCTTATAAACAATATTAAAGTTATATAAAAAGCAATCGTGTGCAGTATATAGTTATTTTCTTTAATAGTTAAGGGGGATTTTTCACATGTTAAAAGAAGCAATATACCATAGACCAAAAGATAATTTTGCATACGCTTACAATGAAAAAACACTTCATATTCGACTACGTACAAAAAAAGACGATGTAGATGTAGTTTCCCTCATTTATGGGGACCCATATGAATGGCAGAATAAGAAGTGGCTCACAGCGAAAATGACAATGAAAAAGAGTGGTTCGACGCATTTATTCGATTATTGGTTTGTGTCAATTGACCCGAAATTTAAGCGCTTACGATATGGATTCGAACTACAAAATAAGACGGAAACTATCGTTTATACAGAAAGAGGATTTTTCTCTGAAGCACCTACCGATGACGTCGGCCATTACTTTTGCTTCCCATTTATTCATGAAAAGGATGTTTTTACAGCTCCTTCATGGATAAAAGATACAGTGTGGTATCAAATTTTCCCGGAACGTTTTGCGAACGGAGATGATACATGTAATCCAACGAACACTCTTCCTTGGGGCAGCGCAGAGCCCACTCCGACAAATTTTTTTGGTGGAGATTTTGCTGGTATTATGCAGCATCTTGATTATCTTGTGGCACTCGGTATTTCCGGAATTTATTTCACTCCAATCTTTGCGGCACATTCGAATCATAAATACGATACAATTGACTATATGGAAATCGATCCGCAATTTGGAACGAAAGAAACATTTCAAAAACTGGTAGAAGCATGTCATCAACGGGGTATTAAAATTATGCTAGATGCCGTGTTTAATCATAGCGGATACTTTTTTGATAAATTTCAAGATGTTCTTGAAAAAGAAGAATGCTCTCCTTATAAAGATTGGTTTCATATTCATGAATTTCCGATTAAAGCTGAACCTATGCCTAATTATGATACATTCGCTTTTACACCCGATATGCCGAAACTAAATACTGCTCATCCAGATGTAAAAGAATACTTACTAGAAGTAGGGCGCTATTGGGTTCGAGAGTTTCACATAGACGGTTGGCGACTTGATGTTGCAAATGAAATTGACCATAGCTTTTGGAGAGAATTCCGCAGTGAAATAAAAGCAATTAACCCTGAAGTATATATTTTAGGAGAAATTTGGCATGATGCATTGCCGTGGTTACAGGGGGATCAATTTGACGCTGTTATGAGTTACCCTGTTACAAATGCTCTTCTTTCTTATTTTGCACACGAAACAATTAAGGCTAGTGAATTTATGGAACAAATCACAGCATCTTTGCATTCATATTCCATGAATGTAAACGAAGCTGCTTTTCATCTATTAGATAGCCACGATACACCGCGAATTTTAACGACCTGCAACGGTAATAAAGAAAAAGTGAAATTACTTTATGTATTCCAACTTTCCTTTATCGGTTCGCCATGTATTTATTACGGTGACGAAATCGGAATGGAGGGCGGCATGGATCCAGGCTGCCGAAAATGTATGATTTGGGAAGAGGATAAACAAGATAAAGAATTATTCCAACATATACAAACATTAAATTCACTACGTAAGCAATATAAAGCCTTTAGTGGACACGGTTCATTTCAATGGATTGAAGCAAACGACAAGCACAACTATATTTCTTATATAAAAACATACAAGAAGAAAACAATCTTTTTTGTTTTAAATCCAACAAATCAGAAAGTTACAGCTCCTATCCCTTATGATATCGCTGGTAAAAAGATTACCAACTTATATACAAAAGAAGAGTTTTCTGCAGAAACAAACTCACTGCAAATTACACTTCCACCGTACGGATTTTCAATTTTGACATGGTAAATAAGAAAAGCCTTGTATAAAAAACAAGGCTTTTTCGCTATTTGTTTGAGATGTGTTATATTCTATAACTTCTATCTTCTCATTTCAGTTTATACACCCTCGTTTCATAAGGCTGTAAAGCAATATTTCTAATCAATTCACTCTGAACATCATAATTGTGTATTAATAACTCTGAACTACTATATGTGATCTCTGTTGGCAACGCAAAAACACATGATTCCTCATTAAAGT
The DNA here is from genome assembly GCF_900112415.1 of Bacillus sp. 491mf. GTDB lineage: Bacteria > Bacillota > Bacilli > Bacillales > Bacillaceae_G > Bacillus_A. Next base: position 108,005 of record NZ_FOLV01000001.1, on the reverse strand, counting down.
TTGCAATAACAAGTAATTTCTCATTTTTCCATGTTCTCAAATAAGCAAAAATCGATGGATGATCTTCTAGAATTAAGTCATATGTACCATATACAATAATCTCATGATTTTTACGAAGTTCAATCAATTTCTTGTAGTAATAGAAAATAGAATTTGGGTCATGTAATGCCTGCCATGCATTGATATCTTTATAATTAGGATTTACTTTTAGCCACGGCTTTCCGGTTGTAAATCCAGCATGTTCACTGTCTTCCCATTGCATCGGCGTCCGAGCATTATCGCGTCCTTTTGTATAAATAGATTGCATTACTATTTCATGATTTTCACCACGTTCCATTACTTTTTCACGGTACATATTCAAGGTTTCAATATCACGGTAATCCTCAATTGAATCAAATTGGACATTTGTCATCCCAATCTCTTCACCTTGATAAATATAAGGAGTTCCTTTCATCATATGAAGTACCGTCGCTAACATTTTCGCTGATGGAATACGATACAATTTATCGTTACCAAAACGAGATACAACACGCGGCTGATCATGATTATTCCAATACAAACTATTCCATCCTGTATGCTCCAATGCTTTTTGCCACTTTGTTAAATTCTGCTTTAACGTAAGGAGCGAACATGGTATCACATCCCATTTACCATTTTCTCCAGAATCTAAATCCATATGTTCAAATTGAAATACCATCTGCAATTCCTGACGCTCTTCAGCTGTATAAAGTTTAGCTTCTTCCGTTGTTGCACCTGGCATCTCACCAACTGTCATAATGTCATATTTAGATAGCACTTCTTGATTCATTTCATGTAAATATGGATGAATATTAGGTCCATTCATAAAGTATTGATGTCCAGATACATACCCTTCCGTTTCAACATCAACAGCTGGGAGCCCCTCTGTTTTTGAAATAAAATTAATAACATCCATACGGAAACCATCAATTCCCTTATCAAGCCAAAATTTCATCATCTCATAAATCTCTTTACGTACATTCTCATTATCCCAGTTTAGATCCGGTTGCTTTTTTGAAAATAAATGTAAATAATATTCATCTGTCGTTTCATCATATTGCCAAGCCGACCCACTAAAAGCAGCTCCCCAGTTATTGGGCTCTTTTCCATCTTTTCCTTTACGCCAAATATAGTAATCTCTAAAAGGATTATCTTTTGACTTCCGAGATTCAACAAACCAATGATGTTCATCTGAAGTATGATTAACTACTAAATCCATCATTAATTTCATATTACGTTTATGCATTTCACTTAACAATTTATCCCAATCATTCATCGTCCCAAATTCATCCATAATCTTACGATAATCGCTAATATCATAACCATTATCATCGTTTGGAGATTCGTAAACTGGCGACAACCAAATTACATCTATACCTAGTTCTTGTAAATAATCAAGCTTTGAAATAATTCCGCGAAGATCACCAATTCCATCACCATTACTATCCATAAAGCTACGCGGATAAATTTGATATACAACACTTTCTCTCCACCATTGTTTCTCCATCATAATCCCCCATCTCATTATTTATTCACAAAATAGCGCAAACGTTTTCATGAGTGAATAATAACAGATTATAGACAAAATGAAAACAAACTTACACTCTTTACTATGATCAAACAGTTGTAAAACCAGCGTTCTACCAATAATAAGAACGCAGTATTTAATTAATAAGAACACAATATTTAAACCGTACTTTTAAAAAATATGCAAACGTTTTAATTTTTTTATTTATTTTTTTTATGCACTCATTTATAATAAAACGAAAGAAAACGTTTTCACATTTTTGCTGGGGGGAAAAATCAATGGCAGAACTAAAATTAGAAAACATTTACAAAATATATGATAATGATGTAACAGCAGTAACAGACTTCAATTTACACATACAAGATAAAGAGTTTATCGTATTCGTTGGTCCATCTGGATGCGGGAAATCCACAACATTACGGATGGTTGCTGGTTTAGAAGATATTTCAAAAGGTGAATTTTCAATTGATGGCAAGTTAATGAATGACGTTCCTCCGAAAGATCGCGACATTGCAATGGTCTTTCAAAACTATGCACTCTATCCGCATATGAGTGTTTATGATAACATGGCATTTGGCTTAAAGCTTCGTAAAATATCAAAAGACGAAATTGATCGCCGCGTGAAAGATGCAGCCCGTATTTTAGGGCTTGAAGATTATTTAAACCGAAAACCAAAAGCATTATCAGGAGGACAGCGGCAACGTGTTGCATTAGGACGTGCCATTGTTCGTGATGCAAAAGTCTTCTTAATGGACGAGCCATTATCAAACCTTGATGCAAAATTACGAGTAACAATGCGTTCAGAAATTTCTAAGCTGCACCAAAGACTTGGAACAACAACTATTTATGTAACACATGACCAAACAGAGGCTATGACAATGGCATCGCGCCTTGTTGTTATGAAAGATGGGAAAATACAGCAGATTGGAACACCAAAAGAAGTATACGAAACACCTGAAAATATTTTCGTTGGCGGATTTATTGGTTCTCCTGCGATGAACTTCTTACGTGGTCAGTTAACAGAAAGTCACTTTGTAGTAGACAATAAAGTTAAAATTAAAGTATCTGAAGGAAAAATGAAACTACTGAGCGAACAAGGCTACATTAACCAAGAAATTATTTTAGGAATACGTCCAGAAGATATTCATGATGAACTCTTATTTTTAGAAGCTTCACAAGATACAACATTTACAACAAAAATTGAAGTTGCTGAACTATTAGGTGCGGAATCCATTTTATATATGAAACTTGGAAATCAAGATTTTGTAGCACGTGTCGATGCGAGACATACGTTTACAAACGGTGATCAAATCCAGCTTGCATTTGATATGAACAAAGCGCACTTCTTTGATGTAAAAACCGAAAATCGCATTCGCTAAATACAAAGAAACCGTCCATATTCATGGACGGTTTTCCATTATAATATTACCTCTGCTGTATGAAATGGTTGTTGCTTTGTTCCTATAACACCAGAAGTCGGTAAATCTGTTAACATCATTTCTTAGACCGACAAATATAAGAATTTCCCCAAATGTAAAATTAGTACCCTTCATTTATAAATATATCATTTTAAAAATTTTCATTCCAATTAAAAAAAGCGCGCCTTTCCGTGACGCGCCATTAATATGGAGGGTACTATATAGGAGATGCCTGTCCTATATAAATTCTATTATATCAATTAAATTTATCGAATTTTGTAAAAATTTATACTCGATGAAATTTTTTATTAAAACGATCCCTCTTTCTTTATCCCGCTATTCGTGGGCAGTAATACTCCCACCTCAAAATTCAGTGAAAGCAGTGTTCAGTTCCAGTGGCTAGAATGTTAGGTGGGAGATAAACTGTTCGTAAAAGCCCGATTGGTAAGGGTTGATAATCAGTGGGGAATGAAGAAAACCCCCACTGATTAAAGTTTCACTTTATACAATGCTTATAACTCTAGTTTTTACTATAAGATCATGATACCCGCTATTATCACTTCTAAACAGCATCATGTATATATTACATATTATTGGAATTCCAAGAAATAAAATATTTGGTATTAATAATACAATAAACCTCATTGTTAATATTCCAAGCGTTAACTTTTCATTTGTAAGTGCTACAAGTTTTGTACGTGTAAATTTTTTCCCTGGTGTATATCCATTCCAAATAAATGGTAGAACAATAAAATAAAGTGCCATTAATAAACATACTAGTCCAAGATCATAACGAATATCTCCTAAACTTACATTAAAACGATTCAAAATCGCCTTATAGTTTCCTGTTGTGATCGCGACTATAGCACCGTACAGAACAGAAATGAAAAACATATCGATAATTGCAGCCCCTATGCGATTCATAACGATCGTCGGACGATGTATTTTCAGCTTCATGTTGTGTCGACTCCTTTTTCTATCCTTTATGTTTCATCCTATCATGTCTAAAAACAGTTGTAAACAACGCATAAATTGGTGTTTTACTATCTTTTCCTGTACAATATGTATCAATCATATTTCGGAAGGAGGAGCTCATATTGAAACGATTCATCATCTTCTGCTCTTTCATACTTTTAGCTAGTTGTTCAACAGATTCTAAGCACTCTCATTACAGTATTGGTGATGAATATGAGCTTATTGCTGTTACTAGTGACGCTCTAGAGCTTTTTCCAAAATCAGACGCCTTGTATGCTTCTCAATATATTCCAGCAAAAATTGTAGAAATTGCTTGGAACGACGCTTATATTTTAGCTAAACAAATAGACCAAACAGATGACCCTAACAACCCTGACGCCTCAATTACCAATCAAGCGATAGAAAATTATTGGATTATTGATTTAAAAAACAACCGCCGATTTGGTCCCTATACAAAAAAACAATTTGAAGAACAAAAACACGAATTTCGTATCTCAGAACAATTACAGAACGTGAAAACTTACTATAAAAAACAAAAATCTTAAAAAAGGCCAAATGTGTCATTTGACCTTTTTCTCATTAATTTTCTTTGTAAAACAACATTCCATACACAATAGTTCCAAACATAATACAAAATAATAATATGAATGCCCGTTGAATCAATCCAATATGCAATTGCAAAGTGACTTGAACACTCTCACCGTTATAATATCCATAGCCATAGAAAAAAACAAACATCAATATAAATATATAAATTTTGTATTTATAAAAATAATGTGCAATACTCATCCCTATCCCAAATAGTACTCCTATACATACAATTTCATATAAAAGATGAATAAGTGATAATTGCACGATTCGTTGTAACATATATAATAAGCCTATTTGAAAACAAACCGCTAACATAACTCCGATTAACACCGTGAATCCCCTCACGGATTGTCTCCCCTTTCACTCTATTCACTTCATTATATTCAAGAAGCGATAAAACGAGCGGGGGGTTGTACTACTTAAGAAGAGTTTTTATATCTTTCCAGCCGTATGCAGTTTCTTCTACGTGTAATTCTTCAATTTGTTTCTTGTCTACAAAAGAGCCTTGTAATGCTTCATAAAAATATTTAGAAGGATTACTTGCCACTACCCAAACAAGCATAGAATAGCAGCCATTTTCATATAAATCCACTGCTACCGCTTTTAGCAATCTTTTCCCGAGCTGATTTCGCTGGTATTCTTTTAAAATATATATCGCATATAACTCTCCGTCATATCCATAACTACCTGTTCTTTCTTTCCCTCCATCTGCAAAACCGATTATTTTTCCGTCAACTGTTTTAGCAACATAAACATGTGAATGCTGTTCCTGTAATATTTTTCTCCATAATCCTTCTCGCTTCTTATATGATTTTTTATCTAGCACTTCTTTTGGCATAATCCCTTCATATGTCTCTCTCCAACTATCAACATGAACACGCGCGAGTTCTGTTGCATCATTTACATTCGCTTTGACAATATACATTTTTTCATCTCCCTGCAAATTACTATATAAATATAAATTCTCTATAAAACGACATATCTCCTCTACGACATTTAGGTCGATACTTTGTAGCGATACAACATAACCTATAATCGTTCTCCCCCAAAAAATGGTCTTTACACCCTTTTTAACTTATATAACAACGAAAAACCATTTCACTATTATAATGAAATGGTAAATGTTTGTGGTTCTGCTATTTTTTCATGTGTGTCTCCTGCCGCCAATACATCTGTTGTAAAAGAAACTTTTTTTACTTTTTCATTAGGATCACTTAGTACAAGCCCAATTAAGCCATCCCTTTTTTCACCAGAACTATAATCCTCTCTCGATACACTTCTTGTACCAATAAGCGTATCTTCTGCATATAAAAAGTTTTTCGTTGGTACATGAAATGATTGCGTTTCATTTACAGTTACATTATTCATAGAAAAAAACTGCATCTCTTTGTCACTTGCATTTTCAACCTTATATGTAATTTCAATATATTTAGCAGCAGCATCGATATCCTGTCCACTTAATGATGCATACAATTCTGCTTCCGTTTGCTCCAATGTCTCATTTAAGCGACGTTGTACTTCTTCTGGAGTTAATTTTGTATACATTTTTAGCGTCTCTTTTGTGTCGGTTTTCATATTTGATAATGTAATCACTCTGATATTTTCTACATAGATTTTCATCGTTCCAACTTTAAATGTTTCATTTACATGTTTTATTTGTTCTAATTTTAAAGTTCCCCAGTTTTTTTGCTTAATCTCTTGCCCTACTTTTGTTAGTTGTAAACCGCCATATTCATTTGTCTCAGGAATAGCCTGTTTCTTCGGTTGCTTCACTTTTTCTTGCTTTGCACACCCACTTAAAATTATAAGAATGCTGCATAAAATATAAAATACATTCCTGATTTTCATCATCTTTCTCCTGTCACTATATACTATGAAACTATCATTTCATGTACTATTATACTATATATATTTAGAAGCTCTTTTTTTGAAGTTTACGAAAGACTGCTCCATCATCTATTCCGTTCATAAACAAAACCAGCTAGTGTATCTACTAGCTGGTTTTGTTTATTATAATGCTTCTATAAATAACGCTACTCCCATACCGCCGCCGACGCAAAGAGAAGCAATTCCTTTTTCTAATCCCCGTCTTCTTAATTCATGAATTAAGCTTACTGTAATCCGTGCTCCTGTACACCCAATTGGATGACCAAGACCAATTCCACTGCCGTTTACATTTACTTTTTCACGATTTAAACCTAATTCTTTCTCTACCGCTAAATATTGTGCAGCAAATGCTTCATTAATTTCAAATAAATCTGCATCATTTACTGACCAATTTACATTTTGCAGTCCTTTTTGAATTGCTGGCACTGGCCCTATCCCCATAAATTTCGGATCAACACCCGCTACAGAGTATCCAACAATTCTTGCTAATGCTTGAAGCCCTTTTTCTTTTGCTTTTTCTTCACTCATTAAGACTAACGCTGCACTTCCGTCATTAATACCCGATGCGTTTCCTGCAGTTACTGTTCCACCTTTGCGAAAAGCTGCTTTTAAACCCGAAAGTTTTTCTGCCGTAATATCTGCACGAGGATGTTCATCTTTAGAAATGACAATCTCTTTTCTCCGTTCCTTTTTCGTAATCGGAACAATTTGCTCATCAAAATAGCCCGCTTCGATTGCATGAAGAGCACGTTGATGGCTTAACAACGCTACTTCATCTTGTTCTTCGCGAGAAATTTCATATTGCTCGGCAAGATTTTCTGCAGTTTCTCCCATCATAAAATGATGGATTGGATCTTCTAACACTTCCCATACCATATCACGAATTTCTCCATGTTGTAGTCGTTGTCCCCAGCGGTTTTCTTTTAATACATACGGACTAGAGCTCATCGCTTCTACTCCTCCTGCAACAACAACATCACTTACACCTAATTGAATTTGCATTGCTGCTGAAATTAGCGCCTGCATACCTGAAGCACATTGACGCTGAATTGTATAGCCAGTAACCGTATCGGGAAATCCCGCCATAAGAGCTGCTGTTCTTGCTGTATTTGCCTCATCTGTTCGCTGAATACAGTGACCTAAAATCACTTCATCTACTTCATGGGGCGACACACCGCCTCTTTTTACAACTTCCTGCAATACAGGAACTATAAGTTCAGTTGGTTTTACACTTTTGAAGGCTCCTCCAAACGTTCCAATTGGCGAACGAACTGCCGCTGTTACGACTACATTACGCATCGTGTACTTTCTCCTCTCTTATGTATCCTAGTAAACTTCGGATGGAATACCATAAGATGAATATCTATGTCTATTATATTACGAATAAATCAAAAAATCAAAATACTCAATAAAATAAAAAGATAATCGCCCCTATTCTGTCAGCGCTAATAAAAATTTTTGAAAGATTTTTTCTGTCGTTGTATTCAATTTTGGCAATTTATCAATTGGAAAATATCGTATATCCAATCCTTCTTCATCACAATGTATTTCACCGCTTACACGATGCGCCTGAAATACATTGATTACATTATAAATTTCGTCTCCATGCGGAAAACGATAATATAAATCTTGACCAGAGAGCACGCCGAGAAACTGTAAGGAATCTGTTTGTAACCCTGTTTCTTCTCTTAATTCTCTTTCTGCGGTCTCTTCAATTGTTTCACCTAATTCCATCGCTCCCCCTGGTAATCCCCAATCATATGTATCAGATCGAAGTTGTAATAACACTTCATTCTTTTCATTTAAAACAATAATTGCCGATCCTACTATTATTAGTGGTTTTGTTCCAATTAATTTCCTTAGTTCCTGTATATACCCCATTATGTAACTCTCCTTTCTTTTTCTCTCCTATAATAGCAAAATTCTTTATTTGTTTGATACATATAAAATATTTAGATGCATAAAAAGAGGCTAACTCACATTAGCCTCTTCCCTGCTTATTATCTAGCCTATATGACTTTCGTATTTTACGTCCTCAAATGCTTTTTCAATTTCTTCATCCTGGTAATGAACATATGTAAAACGTCCTAACCCTACTAAACGTGCAATTTCCCGCAATACTTTTCCTTGTTCATACCCTTCTTTGATAGTGATATGAACATAAAACTTCATAAGCGGGTTCTCATACAACGATTCCTGCACTTCCACACATACATTTTCTACCCCTTGTACCACTTGAGCATAACTCGCAAATTGATAAATAGCTTCACGATCTGAAACAATTTTAAGTGTATACATGTTTTTTCCCCCTTTTCTTTTTACTATAACAAAAAATAGGTATATAAATATGTCGAAGTTTGACTATTTTCTGACTTCTTTTCATCATTTCTTATTCTGCAATTTACGAATAGTAAAGCCGCATCCTCAAGTTTCAGATAAAATGAACAAATCTTTTATCTGAAATACAACCGCTAATACAAATACACCTATTTTTGTATTAAAACTTTTCACACATTCATGTAAATATAATAAATTATTATTAACTCACGTTATAACAGGATAAAGCGAAACTTTAATCAATGGGGTTTTCTTCACCCCCCACTGATTATCAGCCCTCACCAATCGGGCTTTTACGGGCAGTTTATCTCCCGCCTAACTTCTTAAGAAAAGCGGAAGCGGCTCGCTCAGAATCGCAGGACGCCCACGCACAGGGCGGAGAGGAGCTTTTTGCCTCGTCCGAGGGGGCGAAACGACCGAAGATTCTAGCCGCTAAAGCTGGACAATGCTTCCGCTGAATTTTGAGGCGGGAGTATTACCGCCCGCGAATAGCGGGATAAAAACAACACAAAATGATAGTTCATTTGTCCATACACTTTTTCTCTTTTTACATAAAGTATCCTATAGACATTTTATGTAGCTATTAAAGGAGAGGATTCTCTTGTATTATTTTCACGGTTGCAGCCGAAAGAAACTCCAATGTAATGATAATAATAATAATTATAAACAGCCCGATTCCCAAGACCCAATACCAAAAGAACATACACACAATCACAACGTTGCTCAAATTTCAGATAGTGGAAATTCTCACGTAAATTTAAACGTAGACTCTGATATAGATTCTGAAACAGCTTCTTCTAATAGTCAGTCTAATGATGTAGAACAAGAACAGACTCAGACACAGAGGCCTACACAAGGGCAATCGAACACAGATGTTACAAACCAACTATTAGCAGCCCTGCTTCCATTCTTAACAAATGCATTAAATAATGCTACCCAACCCCAGCAGAGTAACCAAAGCCAAAACAAAAACAATTTAGATGAATAGGCTACTAAAAGTAGCCTATTTTTGTAAGGAGGATTGACCATGCGGCGAAATAGCTCTAATATTTCAAATAGCGGAAATTCTAATGTTAATGTGAACGTCACCGTCGATACAAGTTCCATTGCTTGTGCAATGATGTGTTATTGGCATACGAGCGGTATGATTACTGATGAACAGTTCACACATATGATAACAAATTTTAATAGCTTATTAAATAAAGAGGATCATATACTTCCGCAGTTCTTATCAAATAAAGAATGTTCTCCTTACTTTGTTCGACAAAAAAACAATTTAAATACATTAAAAACATATATCCCCCCTTTTTTCAATCGTTAAGTACATTTCCTCTTTATCCAGATAAAAAAGTTCATTATATTTGAGGTGTTTCCTATGTGTCCTTACGTTAACATATGTATTTGCATTACTCCCGGATCTCATATTGATGATGAACGTATTGCTAAAGACATTGCAATTGCTGAATATATTTGGCATCCTATCCTATTTAAAATTGAGAATGTCAATGTACTAGATGAGCCATATCGTTTTTATGATGGTGAAATTAGTTACGTATCTTCGTTAAAATCACAACCGAAGTTGACTTCTTTATTTGCTGAATGCAGGGATCATGCACCGCAATGTGATATTTATATTTGTTATATCGGCAGTAATTATTTTCAAGAAAACTCCATTATCGCTTGCGCCTATTCTTTAGCCGTTCACACACAAATTAAAGGTTATATTGTATTAACAAATGCCGCATCAGCTTCGCAGAACATGTACACACTTGCACACGAACTTGGCCACATTTTATTCACGCGACGTGTACAGGACAAGCTTACAATTGCAGATCCCGAGTGTCCAAATGGTTCCGAGCACCATCCTTCTCCTACAAACCTTATGCATTACATCATTCCTCCCCCTCATAAATCAAAAATAGATTCCTTATTAACGAATACACAAAGAGAATTATCTTTACAAAGTCCTTTATTGCGTATAGAAAAAGAGTAACTATTATAATTACTTCTATATATACAAGTCAAAGAGCCGATATAAAAACTCTTTTCTTTTTAGAAGGACGAGAGCATCTGGCCACGCATAGAAACGGTCAGGGCCTTTTCCTACCACATGCAAGGATGAAAACAAAACAAGAAAACAAGTAGCGGCCATGTTGTATTCTGCAAAGCAGCGACTTATATGTTGAAAAATCACCATGAATTTATATAAATCATTTCTTTCTTCTACTCTAAAAGGTTTTATAACTTCTTTTATTCCTTTTGTTAATAAATACACCTTCGTATTAACTAAAAACTTTTCCCCCTTCTCTAGAAACTTGCAGGATTTCCTACTTCGCTTCTATAAATAGAGCAATAGAGCTAACTATATTCATAGAGGAGATGGAATAAAACATGTTTAAAAATCGCGTTGTATTTTTAACAGGTGCAGCAAGCGGAATTGGATATGAAATAGGAAAAGCCTTTGCGAAAGAAGGTGCAACTGTAATGATTACGGATCGGTTAGAGAACCGAGTACAAGAGGCAGTGCAACAATTACAAAACGAAGGATATAAAGTATTTGGAATGCAATGTGATGTAACAGTAGAACGTGAGATTGAACGAGCTATCGCTGAAACTGTTACACGATTTGGTTCACTTGATGTATTAGTTAATAATGCAGGTATGCAATACGTTTCTCCAATTGAAGATTTCCCAACCGAAAAGTTTGAAATGTTGATTAAAATCATGCAAATTGCACCGTTTATTGCAATAAAACATACATTTCCTATTATGAAAAAACAACGATACGGTCGCATCATGAACATTGCTTCTATTAATGGTCTCGTTGGCTTTGCAGGCAAATCTGCATATAATAGCGCCAAGCATGGAGTAATTGGGCTTACAAAAGTCGCTGCATTAGAGGGCGCTGAGTACGGTATTACCGTAAATGCACTTTGTCCAGGCTATGTTGATACCCCGCTTGTTCGTAATCAACTTCAAGATTTAGCTACAACAAGAAACGTACCGCTTGAACATGTACTAGAAGAAGTCATTTACCCACTTGTACCACAACAACGATTATTACATACAGAAGAAATTTCAAACTACGCCTTATTTTTGGCAAGCGAAAAAGCAAAAGGAATTACAGGACAAGCTGTTGTCATTGATGGTGGTTATACAGCGCAGTAAAATTCAACAAACTATTTTCTTTCTCTATAAATCAACTTTAATTTTCCGATATATAAGTCGCCGCTATGCAGACCAAAATATGTACCTGTATTCGCTTCCTCCCTTTGTTTGAAATCTCACATGTGGCAAAAATAGGCCCTGACCGCTTCTACACACGGCCAGATGCTCTTGTCCTCCCCAAAAAGAAAGAGGTTTTTATGTTGTTCTTTAAATTTGGATATATTCACCAACCCAAAAACGGATTGTGCCTCTTCCGCACAATCCGTTTCCGTTACATATTTTCCTTTGGAGATTCATATCCTTGCATTTGCTTTGGTAACTTCTCAATCGCAACAATAACGCTATCTAACTTACTTTCAATTCTATGAAGTAAGTATAGTGTAACAACAATCGGAAAGCCGACATTGCCAATAACTGATATCCATTCCTCCATCGTTGTCTCCTCCCTTCTTATTATAAATAAGTGAAGAGACAAAAAAGTGGTAACTAAAAACAAACTAAATCATTTCAGCTGTTTTTTCTGTTAACTACTTGTATCCCACTTTGTTTCCCCCCTAATATATTAGGGCTTTTCATCATAAGAAAACCCCTTTCTACAACGAAAGAGGTTTGAAGATTCACTTCTCCCCTCTTATCTATCAGAAAGTCTCTCTTTCTGTTGGAATTAGCACCGTTCCTTACTAGGCGCCAATTATGCGCCCCATTTCACAATGGTATTACGGTCGGTTGCTGGGTTTCATCGGGCCAAATCCCTCCACCTGCTCTTGATAAGAGTATATAGTTGTCCGAATTTTCCATTTTCAGTTCTGACTATATCAAGAATAAAATTGGCTTGTCAACTTTTTTTTTGCGCGTACAATTCTGGACGTCGATCAAAAAAAACAGGAATCCCCTTTCGCACTTCTGAGATTTTGTTTGTATCTAATGTTGCAAACAAAATTGTTTCTGTTTCATCAGCTTCAGTAACAATTTCTCCCCAAGGATCAATAATAAGAGAATGTCCTGCAAATACATTATTAGGGTCACTCCCAGCACGATTGCATGCCACAACAAAACATTGATTTTCAATCGCTCTTGCCTGAAGCAATAACCGCCAATGTGCTAAACGAACAAGCGGCCACTCTGCTACAACAAATAATACAGTTGCCCCGTGCGCGGTATGAACGCGCATCCATTCTGGAAAACGAATATCATAGCAAATTGTTCCTGCGCATGGTATATCCTCCAGTAGAAAATGCCCCGTTTCATTTCCAGCAATTAAGTATTTATGCTCATCCATCAGTTGAAACAAATGCACTTTACTATATTCAGCTACAATGTTTCCATTTCGATCACTAACATACATCGTATTTGTAACACCATTCTCCGTTTGTTTAGCGATTGAACCACCGACAATATTTACGTCGTTTTGCTTACTCCACTTTGATAATAAACATTTCGTATAATTCCCATCTAAATCCGCAATTTCAGGAAGGCGCTCTAAATCATAACCTGTTGTCCATAACTCTGGTAATACAATAACATCTGGATTTTCCTTTATCGCTTCGCTTATTTTTTTTTCAGCATGTTCTATATTTTTTTCAACATCGCCAAAAGTGATATTCATTTGTACACAAGCAATTTTCATTACTCTCTTCCTTCTTCCTTTTTATTTTTTTCTTTACAAAAAGTTGGAAAGACTATATCATTTGTCACTATAATTGTAACAACTTTCAAAAGAGGTGGAAAGTATGAAACATTTTCAACCTTCCGAGATATTAACATCATTACCAACACAATTTTTTGCCTCCCTTGTCGCCAAAGTAAATGGAGTAATGCAAGCTGGTCATGATGTTATTAACTTAGGACAAGGAAATCCTGATCAACCAACACCAGATCACATCGTAATAGCATTACAACATGCAGCAAAGCACCCTATTCATCATAAATACCCGCCATTTCGAGGACATGATAGTTTAAAAGAGGCTGTCGCTACCTTTTATGAGCGTGAGTACGGTGTACAATTAAATCCCAAAACAGAAGTAGCTATTCTATTTGGTGGAAAAGCTGGCTTAGTTGAGTTACCACTTTGTTTTACGAATCCAGGTGATACAATCCTCGTTCCTGATCCAGGTTATCCAGATTATTTATCAGGGATAGCCTTAGCAAAAACAAAGATTGCTACAATGCCACTATTATCAGAAAATCAATTTTTACCTGATTACACAAAGATTGATGCACAAGCGGTTGAAAAGGCAAAATTAATGTTTTTAAACTATCCGAACAATCCAACCGGAGCTGTTGCAACACCAAAGTTCTTTGAGGATACTGTATCGTTTGCAAATAAACATGACATTTTAGTCTGTCATGATTTTGCGTATGGAGCGATTGGTTTTGACGCTAAAAAACCAACTAGTTTCTTACAAACTGATGGAGCAAAAAATGTTGGCATTGAAATATATACGTTGTCCAAAACGTATAATATGGCAGGTTGGCGCATTGCATTTGCCGCCGGAAATGAAAGTGTTATTGAAACGATTAACTTATTACAAGATCATATGTATGTTAGTATTTTTGGTGCTGTACAAGAAGCTGCTCGCGAAGCATTATTAAGCCCGCAAACTTGTGTCGATGAACTCGTAGAACGCTATGAATCTCGAAGAAATGCTTTCATTACTGCTTGTCGTTCTATCGGCTGGAATGTCACTTCACCAAAAGGTTCTTTCTTTGCCTGGCTCCCTGTTCCAAATGGGTATACGTCAGAGGAATTTGCTGATGTACTATTAAAACAAGCGCACGTTGCTGTCGCTCCAGGCATCGGCTTCGGCAAACACGGGGAAGGTTATATTCGCGTCGGTTTATTACATTCAGAGGAACGCCTTCAAGAAGCAATTCATAGAATCGCTAAATTAAAAATTTTCAAAAAACAATTGACAACGTAAAAATTCTCTGTCAAAATTCAGTTATCAAAAATTTTAAACATTTCCAAATACTTCTTATCAAGAGCTGGTGGAGGGACGAGCCCGATGAAACCCGGCAACCGATCTACTTTATGTAGGCACGGTGCTAATTCTCGCAGCGTTATGCTGACAGATAAGGAGCTGGTTGTAAAAAACCTCTCCTTAGCTGAGAGGTTTTTTTATTCAACTAGGAGGTTATGAAAATGAGCGGAATAACAGCAACTTACTTCATTCACGATGATTCTCATAATTTAATCAAAAAAGCAGAGCAAATTGCTCTCGGTTTAACAGTTGGTTCGTGGACACATTTACCACACTTATTACAAGAACAATTAAGACGACATAAAGGCTCAGTCGTTAGCGTAGAAAAATTAGAAACTGATGAAAATACAAACATATACCTTAATAAAAAAGTAACACGCGGATTTATTAAAATTCATTATCCATCCGCTAACTTCACAACCGACTTACCAGCAATTTTTACAACTGTTTTCGGAAAATTATCTTTGGACGGAGAAATAAAATTAATTGATTTAACATTTTCTGATGAGATTAAAAAGAGCTTCCCTGGTCCTAAATTTGGTATTGATAAAATACGAAACAATTTGAATGTTCACAATCGCCCCCTGCTCATGAGTATTTTCAAAGGAATGATCGGCCGGAATATCGGTTATTTAAAAACACAGCTCCGCGATCAAGCGAACGGCGGCGTTGACATTGTAAAAGATGATGAGATTTTATTTGATAATCCGTTAACACCGTTATCAGAACGCATTCACGCTGGGAAAGAAGTATTGCAATCTGTTTATGAAACATACGGTCATAAAATGTTATATGCTGTTAATCTTTCAGGACGGACTTATGATTTAAAAGAAAAAGCAAAACAAGCCGTTGATGCCGGGGCTGACCTTTTACTTTTCAACGTATTCGCATATGGACTTGATGTGTTGCAAGCCCTAGCGGAAGATAATAATATTTCTATCCCAATTATGGCACATCCAGCAGTAAGTGGAACTTACATAACATCTAAATTATATGGGGTATCTTCTTCTTTATTACTCGGCAAGCTCCTTCGCTATGCTGGTGCAGATTTCTCACTATTTCCATCACCTTATGGAAATGTCGCTTTACAACAAGAAGAAGCACTTCATTTAGCCAAAGCGCTTACAGATGAAAATGAACCATTTAAGCGTAGCTTTCCGGTTCCATCTGCTGGTATTCATCCAGGACTTGTCCCACTACTGATTCGTGACTTCGGTGAGCAATGTGTCATTAATGCTGGCGGCGGTATTCACGGCCATCCATCCGGTGCACAGGGGGGTGGAAAAGCATTTCGAGCTGCTATCGATGCAGCTTTAACCAACACGCCGCTTCATGAGGTTGATGATTCTTATTTACAAGCTGCTTTGCGTCTCTGGGGCAATCCTACTAAAGAGGTGAAAGCATGAGCATTCAAATTTTTTGTGACTTCGATGGCACAATTACAAATAATGATAACATTGTTGCCATTATACAAAAATTTGCACCACCAGAGGCAGAAGCTATTAAACAGCAAATTTTATCACAAGAGCTATCTATTCAAGAAGGCGTAGGAATGCTTTTTTCTCTATTGCCTTCAAGTTTACAAAATAAAATTACAGCCTATATAAAAGAAACCGCCGTCATTCGTACTGGCTTTACAGAATTTGTACATTTTTTACGACAAAATAATATCTCACTTTATATCATATCAGGAGGAATGGACTTTTTTGTTTATCCTCTTCTCGAAGGACTAGTTGATTTTGAACAAATTTACTGTAATACAACTGATTTTTCCAACGACACAATTCAAGTAAATTGGCCGCATTCGTGCGATGAGCATTGTGAAAATAAATGTGGTCTCTGTAAATCAACGCTTATTCGCAATTTAAGTTCACAAAGCGGTTTTAATATTGTAATCGGTGATTCTATTACAGATTTGCAAGCAGCAAAACTTGCTGACAAAGTATTTGCTCGTGACTTTTTGATTACTAAATGTATAGAACATCATATTCCTTATGTACCATTTGAAACATTTCATGATATACAAAACGAAGTGGAAAAATTGTTAGGAGTGATAAAGTGAGGCAGCTCTTTCGTCAGTGGCAAGAACTGAGTGAACTAAAAAAAGAATTAACTGATCGGAATTGGTTCCCAGCAACAAGCGGTAATATTTCAATAAAAGTGAGTGATAATCCTCTTACCTTTCTCGTTACAGCAAGCGGAAGAGATAAAACAAAAACAACGCCGGACGACTTTTTGTTAGTTGATCAAAACAGCAAGCCTGTTTTAGAAACTGATTTACGCCCTTCTGCCGAAACACTGCTGCACACCTACATTTATAACCTTACAAATGCTGCGTGTGTCTTACACATTCATACGACTGATAATAATGTCATTACGAACGTATACGATCAAGAAGTTGTACTCCGTAATCAAGAAATTATTAAAGCGCTCAATATTTGGGAAGAAGGAGCCTCTATTCGAATTCCAATTATCGAAAATTATGCACATATTCCAACTTTAGGTGAAGAATTCCGCAAGCATATTCATGAAGATGCAGGTGCTGTTTTAATTCGCAATCACGGCATTACCGTATGGGGAAAAGATGGGTTTGATACAAAAAAAAGATTAGAAGCATACGAATTTCTATTTCAGTTCCATATTAAACTTTTATCAATTAAAGGAGATGTTCAACATGGCGCAAATACGTATTCATGAAATTAACACACGTATTGAAAATGAAATAGAAGTACAGCAGTTCTTAAAAAATGAAGGTGTTTTGTATGAAAAATGGGATATTACAAAACTTCCTGGTCATTTATATGAAAACTATGCATTAACTGTTGAAAATAAGAATGAAATTTTAGAAGTGTTTGCACCAGAAGTTACGGATATTTCTAAGCGCCGCGGCTATCAAGCGAGCGATATTATTTCACTTTCTAGTGCCTCACCTAATCTAGAAGAATTATTAGTAAACTTTAGACAAGAACACCATCATACTGATGATGAAGTTCGCTTTATCGTCAGCGGGCATGGCATTTTTACCATCCAAGGAAAAAATGGTCCATTCTTCGACGTTGAACTTGAACCTGGAGATTTAATTTCGGTTCCTGAAAACACGAGACATTATTTTTCTCTTCAAAATGATCGTCAAGTTGTCGCAATTCGTATTTTTGTAACAACTGAAGGTTGGGTTCCTATTTATCCCGCATTAACGGACAGTAAGACTCCCACCTCAAGATTGGGAGAGAAGCAAAGAAGATAGGTGGGAGTCTAACTGTCCGTAAAAGCCCGATTGGTTCAACTAACCACCAGTGGGGAATGACCCCCCCCACTGATGGAAGTTTCACTTTATTAAGGTAGCATGTTGAATAAAGGGGATTGGTTCCCCTTTTCCTTCCCTTTATTCACTCTACATATATTTCCTCCTATGGACAGGATTATCTCCTTAATGAGATAATCCTTCTTTTTTGTTGAAATTTTTTACAATTTTATGAACATTTTATGAATTTTTTCTGAAAATTCTGTTTAAACTATGTTATAATACAAATAATAGAAAAAAAGAACGATATTGTAAAAGGAGGAAGGGAATATATGGAGTTAATTTTAGCAATTCTTTTTGGTGTCGTTTGCGGGGCTATACCTGCTGTTTTGGGAGCTATTATGGATGAGTTAGAAATTGGTATGATTGGTTTCGTCGCATCTACTGTAAGCGCTTTATTTTTCGGTTTATATGGTGCAGTTCCTGTCGGTATCCTGTTTGCCTTCTATATATTACGTCACGCTCGCACAAAACGATTTACTCAAAACAGAATAGCTGAAGTGATTCCCTTTCCAATTGAAAAAGCACGCCGGGCAACAAGCCTTTCCTAACTAAAAAAGTCCTCATAACGAGGACTTTTTTACTTATTTTCTTCTAAAAATTGAAACAGCTCTTGTAAATGAAGCGCATCGTCTCCGTAACTAACCGAAACATAAAATTTCCCGTCTACTTCTGCATTCATATATAAATCAATGAGATCACGCTCATATTTTAATGCTAAATAAAATTTCATCTCTTCTAGCATTTCTTTCGTTGTTCGAATAACATAACGCCCTGTTGCATCTCTACCATATTCAAATAACGGTTCAAAGTTATACTTCTTTTTAAACGCCGCCTGTTGTTTATCATTAATAAGAGTCGTTTCTGTACACTGTACTGTGCGAATAATATTATCGAACTTTTCTAAACTCATACAATCATTCCTTTATATATTGTTTATATAATGCTTGTGTTCCACTATTTTCTTCACCATCTTGCATCAATTGCTCATATAATTCTCTAGCAAGAGTTAAGCCAGGTGCAGATAATCCAAGCTCTTCTGCTTCTGCTAAGGCAATGTTCATATCTTTTATAAAATGCTTCACATAAAATCCTGGTTCAAAATCATCTTGTAACATACGAGGTGCTAAATTACTTAATGACCAGCTGCCTGCTGCACCAGTAGAAATACTTTGTAACACTTTTTCTGGTTGTAACCCTGCCTTTTTTGCATAAGCAAGTGCTTCACATACACCAAGCATATTGGATGCAATTGCAATTTGATTGCACATTTTTGTATGTTGACCACTACCTGCTTTTCCTTGCAATATTATATTTTTACCTAATAGTTCAAATAATGGCAAGCAGGCTGTATATACTTCTTCGTCTCCACCAATCATGATTGCAAGACGCCCTTCTTTTGCTCCAACATCTCCGCCCGATACAGGGGCATCTAATACATAAATCCCCTTACTCTTTCCTTCTTCGTAAATCCGTTTCGCCAAAGTTGGTGTTGATGTTGTAAAGTCGATCGTAATTGTTCCTTGTTTTGCTTGAGTAAGAATTCCATTTTCACCAAAATATACTTCCTCTACATCATGCGGATATCCAACCATAGTCATTACTACATCTACTGTTCCTGCAATTTCCTTTGGAGAATCACACCACTGTGCGCCTTCTTCAATTAAATCCGCAGTTTTTTCTTTTGTACGATTATATACGTACACAGTATAGCCTGCCTTTAGTAAATGACGTACCATACTTTTTCCCATAACACCGGTACCAACAAAACCAATAGAAGCTGGTGGTAATAACTGCTTCATTTTCTCATCTCCTCTTTTTCTAACAAATCACTCACAAGTTTACGAAATTCTGAATTAAACTCATCATTAATTCCATTTTGCACATTTGAAAATACAGTAACAAATAATTTTTTATCCCAATTAAAGTTATTAAATGTATTCCATCCCGAAAGTACACCATGGTTGTGATAATAATCTGGATATATGTAAAAGCTAAATGCGTATTTTTTTTCCGCAGATGGTGTTACCATTAATTTTAAACTTTCAGGCGAAATAAGCTTAGTTGTCATAATTGCTTCGTCTAATTTTTGCATATCATGTGCCGTTGTATACATCTCACCGCATCCATATAACCAATTCATATTTAATTTTGGAGCTAATACAAGCTCATTCTCTTGCTTTTTATATCCTTTTGTAAAATTCACATCTCCTTCTGGTGTCTCTCCCATTCCTGATTCTGTCATTCCCGCTGGAATAAAGATGTGTTCTGTAACGTATTGTGCTAAAGATTGTCCCGATCTTTTTTCCACAATATAAGCTAGTAACATATAATTATAATCTGTATATAACCAGCCTTGCCCCGGTTGAAAAGCAGTTGGTTGTTGTCCAAGCCACGTTACTAAATTAAGCCGTGATGCCGCATTAACTTTACCTTTCCCATGCCCAGGTAGTCCTGATGTATGCGTTAATAAATGATATAATGTAATATTTTTATTCGCAGGAAAAGATGGAATATATGTATGTACATTTTCCTGTATATTTAACTTCCCTTGTTCTTGTAACTGTAAAATCGATACAGCAGTGGCCGTTTTTGTAATAGAACCAATTCGATATTTTGTTTGCGGTGTATTTTCAATTTGCTTTTGTATATCCGCATAGCCATACCCGTTATTTAATATTGTACGCCCTTTATAGGTAACAAGGACTGATCCATTAAATTGTTTGTCTTTTAAATACTGATCTAGTTTTTGAGTAACAGCGGTATAATCAATTTCTTTTGGTTTTTCTTTTTGTTTTTCTTTCGTTGTATTAGCAGGGGCAGTTGTTTTTATTGATTGAGCTTCTTTTTTAGCAGGTACTTTAAAAAAGAAATAGCTTCCTACTAATAAAATAGAAAGTAAAAAAATAATTGTACTCCATAACGTCTTCATTTCTTAATAATCCTCCATCGCATCTTAAGTATTTACTCCTCCCCTCCTTCCCATTATCCGTTAATAAAAAAAAATCGCAACAATTTGTTGCGAAAAAATTACATTTTTTCTTTCCGATATAAACACACTTGATTTTTCCCCTTTTTCTTTGCTTCATATAGTGCAATATTTGCTCGATGCATTAACATTTCTTTTGTAATTCCATTTTCAAATGCCGCAACACCGAAGCTCGCTGTTATCTTTGATATTCCAGAAAAATTTTTTGTTTCAATAAAAAACCGGAGTGCTTCCGCAATTTGAAATGCTTCTTTTTCTGTTGTTTGAGATAAAAAAATAATAAATTCTTCTCCACTCCACCGTGCAAAAACATGATGCGTCTGTAATTTTGTTGTTACAAGTTCCGCCAATTGTACTAGCGCTAAGTCTCCAAAATCATACCCATACGTGTCATTTACTTTTTGAAAATTATCCAGATTAAATATAACAAGAGCAAATGATTGATTCATTCGTACAGCAGTTTCCAAGCCTTCTGAGAATAGTATTTGAAACTTCATTCTATTATAAATATTCGTCAGAGAATCAGTTGTTACTAAGCGCTCTTGCTCTTTATATTCTTCTTCTAACGCTGTAATATCTGTACATGTCGCGATGAATCTCGATACATCATTAGGTAACGGAGCAATACGTAACAAAAATATTCTTGCTTCTCCAATTTCATTATACATTTTAATTTTTCTTGAGTGCGTTAAGCAATCATCAATCCACATTGTATTATTTTCCGCAATATAATATTCATTCTCTTGGGCAAAATGTTCTGCAAATGTCATATGGTGCTCATGATATGACATAAGATCTTCGTATCCGAAAAACCGTAAAAAATTTGTATTGCAATCTATAATTTCATCATCTTCTAGAATAAACAATAAATCATTTTGAAAATCAAATATCATTTGAAGTAACTCTTGCTGTAATATGACTTGTTTAACTAATGACAACTCATACACACTTTTTTGTACTTCAGCAAGTACAGATTGCGGCGTAATTGGTGGTAAGACGATGTTTCGTACACCAAGTTTAATTAAGTCAACAAATTGATATGTCACTTCTTCACTCCATACAACGATAAATGAAATATCTGAATTAAATAGTTCCTTCACAAAATCAACCTGAGAAGCTTTCGTAATGTATATAATCACGATTTGCGGCTGAACTTTTTCAAACAATATTTTTCCTTCTTCAAAACTATGTGCCAAAAACAAGCACTTTGGCTTTATCATTGCAATTGTGTGTCTCTCGTTATGACCATCTTCGATATACAAGACATTCATATCGAGATCCTTTAATACATTTTGAAAAACTGTATGTTCCAATAAAAAATGTAGAATGTTCACCATTAGGCTTTCACTCACTTTATTTATCCCATTCTAACAAACTTAAAAGAACTAAATCTATTCAACAAACTATCACATGGTAACGAATTGAATCTCTGTATCATCTTTTATTGTATGTAAACAATAAATCAGACTCCTGTGCGAATACCTTCTATTCCCCACATCTTTTTCAAAATACTTGACAATAGAAATGTATATATTATATCCTTTTACAGTATCAACTAACAAAATGTAAGTAAAGAACATTTTTTTCATTCGAAAATATTTACAATTAAAAACGATACTTGGAGGAACTATAATGACAAAGCAAGATTTCTTTACTGTTTTATACGAACGTACATCTAATCGTGCTTTCAACCCTGAAAAAGAAATTTCAAAAGAGGAACTATATGATATTTTAAAAGCAGCTGGCCAAGCACCATCAGCATGGAATCTACAGCATTGGAAATTCCTTGTATTCCAAGGAGAAGATGCACAACGTCGTTTACATCCAATTGCATATAATCAGCAACAAATTCTCGATGCCTCTGCAGTTGTTGCTATTTTAGGCGACCTAGAAGCATATAAAAGTGTTGATTCTGTATACGGCCCACTTGTAGAACAAGGACTTATGCAGGAAGAAGCAAAAAATCGTTTAGCGCAAAATATTGAAGGTGCATATCAACGTGAACAATACTCGCGTGATGCAGCATTCTCAAACGCCTCTTTAGCAGCAATGCAGCTTATGCTTGCAGCAAAAGCAACTGGTTGGGATACATGTGCAATTGGAGGATTCAATCCACAAGCATTAATGGAAGAGTTTAACGTTTCTTCTCGTTACATTCCAATTATGTTAATTACAATTGGTGAATCTACATTAGCAGGACACCCAGCACCACGTATGAGCGTAGAACAAGTAACAGAATGGGCAAATTAATGTGAACCTCCATCTATGGGGGTTTTTTCTATTCCTCACTAATGAAATTCTCACCAACTATGAATCTGACAGCGGTTATTCAGCATTTAAGTCACTGCTGTGGAGAATACAACATGACCGCTTCTATGTATGGCCAGATGCTCTCGTCCTCCCTTAAAAAGAAAAGGTTTTTTATATCGTTATTTTATTTGTACATATCTATCTTCTTCACTTTTCTCTAAATATTAAGAGCGGATTACTACCTAATAATAACAGAATGTAGTCTAAAGGTGCTTTTTTGTTACAATTGTGATACAATAGTAACAAATTGATAACAAGTGAGGGATTTTCGTTGAATTTATATGGAAGCTTTATCGCCATATTATGCTACATAGTCACAGTACTGCTTCTGTACTTCGTTGGGGATATGACAAATATTGCGATGCTACAGTTTTCAAAAGAAACAACGCTTCAATCAGAAGTTAGTCAGTATACCTCTCGCTCCTTTGCACCGTTACTATTAGCACTTCCTGTATATATCATTGTTTTATATAAAAGCAAAAAAATATAAAGACTGCCCTAAAAATGAACTGGACCACTGATGTGAGACAGGAATAAAACACCTATGCTACCTGTTCCCTATATTCAACCGGGGACAGGTAGTTTAATTTTTTAAACGGTCGCATGTGATTATAATAATGCATGAAATCATTCACGTTTTCTAGTACAATAGAATTTGTAAGGCGTACCCTTTTTAGGGTATAGAATTCTTCCGACTTTATGGTGGAGTGGAAGGATTCGATGACGGCATTATCGAAGCAGTTTCCTTTCCGGGACATGCTTGTGATAATGCCTTTTTCTTCGGATAAATCCTGAAAAGCATAAGAAGTATAGACGGATCCCTGATCACTATGAAGGGTAACACCTTTTACTTCTCTGTTCTTACTGGCAGCCTCTAATACAAGAGTTACATCTTGAGTTTCTTTCACACGATAAGCGATGATTTCGTTATTATACAGGTCCATAATTGTTGATAAATACATCATAGATTCTCCAAAAGGTAAGTACGTAATATCCGTTACCCACTTTTGATTTGGTCGGTCTGCTTGAAAATTTTGTTCGAAACGATTTGGTACTACCTTCTGACTTTCTCCTACTACCTTCATTTTTCGTTTTGGTTTTACTCTACATTGAAGGTCATATTTTTGCATAATTCTTTGTACGGTCTTTCGGTTAACTTGTATTGCTAATTTTGTTCGTAATAACCCCGTGACGGTGCGATGTCCAATTCGAAATTTGTAAGTTGTACAAAGCCTTTTAATTTGCTTTTCTAGAGGAGACAAGCCCCATGGTTTTCTCCTCCAGCGATAATAAGTAGCACGGGAGATGCCCATGCATTCACAGATGAGACTGATGGAATATCGATTTTTCATTTCTTCTACGAGCGTGACGATGACTTCTGGGACCATCTCCTTTCGATTTCCTGATACTTTTTTAATAGTTCTACTTTCAATTTGTTCGTTTTAATTCTTCTATTTCAGTTAAGTCTGCAGGACCTTTTCCATAACTATACTGTTTGCCGATTGGTTGTGCTAATCGATGTTCTTCTCCATTTCGAAACCATTTCATCCATGTTTTGATCTGTCCCACATTACATATTCCCAATTTTTCCATAATTTCACGATTGGTTAATTTCCCCTCTAACTTCAATTCAATCACTTGTCTCTTCACAGTTTCTGAATAATAATTTTTCTTTTTACCCATAGAAAAAACACCTCCAATTTGTCGTTTACATTTACATACGACAGTGGGGGTGCTTTATCCTTGTCTCATTTTACTGGGTCATTACAAAAAAGGGGCAGTCTTTTTTATTTCCATATCAGCTTTTGTCCAAACTCTCATTTCCCCCTTCTCATATGTTATAAGAAGAATCGCAACAGTCTACCTAAGATATTTATTCTTTTCCTACAAAATAGGAAAAAATCTTTTAAAAAAATTACACTATGTCCAAACAAAGCATGTACCTAGAGCATATCTTATTAATGTGAAGGGGGTGAGAATTATGTTCGGAGGATGTTTTGGATTTGATGACTGTGGTCGCCGTAGCAATAGACACAACGTCTGCCGTAGCGATAGACGCAGCGGCCGCCGTAGCTTTAAACACGACGATCGCCGTACTGGTAATAGAAATCGTTTTTGTAACGTTCTTAGAAATCTTTCAGTCGGTACTCGAGTCACTCTATTAACAATTAGAGATAACGGTACTTTTACTAACGTTGTATTTGAAGGCTTCTCAAATGGCGTAGCACTTTTCTCAGGAGGCAGTATACCAGGTGGAGGTTTATTACGTGTTTGCCCAGATGACGTTGTAGCTATCGTTTTCTAAAATGAGTGAATAATTCCCAGGAAAGCAATTGCTTTCCTGGTTTTATTTATTTAACTACTCACAAGCATCAAAAGTTGATTAATTCGAAAACAATTAGCTAGCATACAAAACCGTTTAAAAAACGATGTAGCTTTGAAATAAAGTCGTACTGTTTATAAAAAAGATGTACCGTTTTAAAGAAAGTTATACAGTTTACAAAAAAAGTTGCATCGTTTTATTCCTTTTCGATTAAAGAATTCTAAGTGGGTTTTAAACAAACTTTTTTATAAAAAATAATCTCATAAAATATGTTTAGAGCTTATTTTTATGAGATCTTTTTTCAAAACGGATTCGTTTTATGTACCGTAGAATAAGAGTTTGTGGGCTATTTTCAATTAAACTTAATTTCAAAGTTATAAATAAATTATATGAAAAAACCTGGGACCGATTTCAAATCAGTCCCAGGTTTTTTTCATTAAATACTTTTTACAAGTTCTACTACTTCTTCAGCAGTTGACATGTTTAAAGCCTTTTGTGCTAATTCTTCCATTTGTGCTTTTGAAAGCTTGCGAATTTGTGTTCTCGCTGGAAGAATAGATGTCGCACTCATACTAAACTCATCTAATCCTAATCCAACTAACAATGGAATTGCTAGGGCATCTCCTGCCATCTCACCGCACATACCAGCCCATTTTCCTTCTTTATGAGCTGCATCAATAACCATTTTTACAAGGCGTAAAATCGCTGGATTATATGGTTGATATAAGTAAGATACGCGTTCATTCATACGATCCGCTGCCATTGTGTATTGAATTAAGTCGTTCGTTCCGATAGAGAAGAAATCTACTTCTTTTGCAAATTGGTCAGCTAAAACCGCAGAAGCAGGAATTTCAACCATCATACCTACTTCAATAGCGTCTGAAACAACTGTACCAGCTTGTACAAGTTTCTCTTTCTCTTCTAATAAAACTGCTTTTGCTTGACGGAATTCATCAAGAGTTGCAATCATCGGGAACATAATTTTTAAGTTACCGTATACACTTGCACGAAGTAAAGCACGAAGTTGTGTACGGAAGATATCCTGTTCTTCTAAGCATAAACGAATTGCACGGTAGCCTAAGAACGGGTTCATTTCTTTTGGTAAATGTAAGTATGGAAGCTCCTTATCGCCACCAATGTCAAGTGTACGAACGACAACTGGCTGACCTTCTCCTACACCTTCAAGAACAGCTTTGTATGCTTCAAATTGTTCTTCTTCTGTTGGAAGATTGTCACGGCCCATGTATAAGAATTCTGTACGATATAAGCCAACGCCTTCTCCACCGTTATCAATAATACCTTTTACATCTTTCGGTGTACCGATATTTGCTACAAGCTCAACATGTTGATTATCTGCTGTAACTGTCGCTTCATTTTTTAATTTTGCCCACTCTGTTTTTTGTTCTTCAAATTGTGCTTTCTTTTCTTCATAAACACGAAGAGTTTCTTCAGATGGGTTTACAATTACTTCTCCGTCTAAACCGTCGATAATTACGATATCGCCGTTTTGGATTTGTTCCATAACAACTTTTGTACCAACAACAGCTGGTATTTCCATAGAGCGAGCCATAATTGCAGAGTGAGATGTACGTCCACCAATATCAGTTGTAAAACCTTTTGCATATTTACGATTTAACTGAGCTGTATCAGATGGTGTTAAATCTTCTGCAATAATGATTACTTCTTCAGAAATTGTGCTAGGGTTTGAGAAGTTAATTCCAAGTAAATGTGCAATAACACGCTTTGTCACATCACGAATATCGGCTGCACGTTCTTTCATATATTCGTTATCCATGCTCTCAAACATAGTAATGAACATTGATGCAACTTCATCCATCGCGAATTCAGCGTTTATTTTTTCGCTTGTCACTTTATCTTTTACTGGGTTTACTAGTTCTGGATCATTTAATACTAGTAAATGTGCTTCAAAGATCGCAGCTTTATCAGCACCAAGCTCAGTAAAAGCATGATTTTTAATTGCTTCTAATTCAGATTTTGATTTTTCAAGCGCAGCTTCTAAACGTACGATTTCCGCAGCTTCATCCGAAATCGTTTTCTTTTCAATGTTAAATTCAGGATTTTCTAAACGGAATGCCTTTGCAATGGCAATACCACTTGATGCAGCAATCCCTTTAATGTTAAGAGTCATTATTCTCCTAACCCTTCGTTTTTCATAGTTTCTTCAATAGCTGCTACTGCTTGAGCTGCATCATCACCATTTGCAGTAATCTTGATTTCTGCGCCTTGTTGAATACCTAAAGACATAACACCCATGATTGATTTTAAGTTTACAGTTTTACCATTATATTCTAAGTTGATATCTGCACCGAATTTGCTTGCAGTGTTTACAAGTAAAGTTGCTGGACGAGCATGAATTCCTGAGTCGCTAGTTACTTTAAAGATTTTTTCCATAATGATCTATCTCCTTTAAAATACAATATATTTGAGGTTGTATAGATGTGAGTATAACACCATCTATATTGTATATAATAGGCGATGTTCGGTCAACCGCATCGCCTATTATAATTATAAACATTTTGCGTCTAAATTTTACTGAATATCAATAACGTTTGTTTCACCTTTCTTGACATTACCTTGCTTTTTGATTTCAACTTTCTGTCCTTCTTGTAAGTTTGTGAAAACAATTGGCGTAATAATAGAAGGTGCATTTTCTTTTACAAACGCTAAATCTACTTTTAATAACGGTTGGCCTTGTGTTACTTTATCTCCTTGAGAAACTAACGCTTCAAAGCCTTCTCCATTTAATTTTACTGTATCAATACCGAAGTGAATTAAAATTTCTCTTCCGCCTTCTGATTGAATACCGATTGCATGTTTTGTTGGGAATACGTTCACAATTTCACCATTTACAGGAGATACTACTGTCCCTTCTGTTGGTTCGATCGCAAAGCCATCTCCCATCATTTTTCCAGAAAACACTTGGTCTGGTACTTCAGTAATCGGTAAAACTTTACCTTCAATCGGAGTCGCAATTACTTCATTTGTATCTTTTTGAACAGGTGCTTCTACTTTTGCAGGTGCTTCTTTTGCAACATGCACTGCACGGCCTGCCATAATATCTTGAATTTGTGATTTTAATGTATCTGATTTTGGACCAAAGATAGCTTGAATATTGTTACCAATTTCAAGAACACCTGCTGCTCCAAGCTCTTTTAAACGAGCTTTGTTTACATCCTTTTGTTCCTTTACTTGTACACGTAAACGTGTAATACAAGCATCTAAAGAAGCGATGTTTTCTTTTCCACCAAGTGCTACTAAAATCTCACCTGGAAGCTCGCCTGCTTCTACTTTTCCTGCTCCGTCATTTTCTTCAACAACTTCACGACCTGGTGTTTTTAAATCCCATCTACGAATTGCAAAGCGGAATCCGAAGTAGTAAATCACTGCAAGTACAAGACCAACAATAATTACCCACCACCATGCTGTACGGTTTGGTAATACACCGAATAACATAAAGTCAATCAAACCACCAGAGAATGTCATTCCGATTTTAACGTTTAAAATTTGCATAGTCATAAATGATAAACCAGCAAATACTGCGTGGATTCCAAATAATACAGGTGCTACAAATAAGAATGAGAACTCAATCGGTTCTGTAATACCAGTTAAGAAAGCTGTTAACGCTGCAGAAGCTAAAATACCAGCTGCTACTTTTTTATTTTCTGGACGTGCTTCATGGTACATCGCTAACGCTGCTGCTGGAAGACCAAACATCATGAACGGGAATTTACCTGTTGTAAATGTACCAGCTGTTAACTCAACACCATCTTTTAATTGTGCCATGAAAATCTTTTGGTCACCGTGAATAACGTCACCCGCTGCATTTGTATATTGACCAAACTCAAACCAGAATGGTGCATAGAAAATATGATGTAATCCAAATGGAATTAAAGAACGTTCAATTAAACCGAATATAAATGCTGCTAACGTTCTATTTGTATCAATCATTTGATGCGAGAATGAATTCAAACCGCCTTGAATTGTTGGCCAAATAAAGCACATTAAAATCCCTAAAAGTAAAGAGAATGTTGCTGTTGCAATTGGCACGAAACGTTTACCAGCAAAGAATCCTAAATATGATGGTAATTCAATATTAAAGTATTTATTATAACAATACGCTGCCAATATCCCTACAAGGATACCACCAAACACTCCCGTTTGAAGTGTCGGAATACCTAATACGTTTGCATACGCTTGATCTGTAAAGCCAGTTTTAACTGGAACTTTGTCACTTACAATCGTAACAAATTTCTCTACTCCTAAGAATACGCTCATCGTTTTGTTCATAATTAAGTATCCTACGAACGCTGCTAACCCAGCTACTCCGTCTCCACCTGCTAACCCGATGGCAACCCCTACTGCGAATAATAGTGCCAGGTTTCCGAAAATAATATCACCAGATTGCTCCATAATTTTCGCAACTAGAACAAACCAATCTGCTTTTAACGCAGGGATATGATTTGTTAACTGTGGATTTTGGAACGCATTACCAAATCCAAGTAAAATCCCTGCAGCCGGTAAGATTGCAACTGGTAGCATAAGTGCTTTACCGACTTTTTGAAGAACACCAAAGATCTTCTTAAACATAATGATCCTTCCTCTCTTATTATAATTGGTACTTTCGACAAACGCCAAAAGGCATGAGGAAAAAAGGTAGGACGATAGCTATACAAAGGGTAGTATGTCCCTTTCTTTAGCTTACATGCCTAACTTTTCTTCACTCATGCCTGATCGAATCAGTAACACGTGTCAAAAATAGGTATACGTAATAAGTTCACAAATTAAAGTAAACGTTTTCTTTGTGCACTGTTATTCATTTGTCGAATTTAGTAGAACTTTGTATAACTGAATTATACATAACAATTGTAAGCGATTCAATAGATTTTTTTAACGTTTACATTTCCGACAAAGTTTAAATTTGTTCAACCTTTTTTAAGCGCTGCAAATGCATCGTTAAATAAACCGTTTCTGCTTCATACACAGGAAGTTGCAATTGCTTTTGCATAACTTTCACAAGTTTCCAAGCTAAATTATAGCACTCTGGAAATTCAGCTTTTAATAAATCTGCAAAATTTTGTGATTCTTCCACTTTCTCACCATTCTTTATACGTTCGATTGCAAATTGTAGATGACGAACAAGACGTAGATAATGAATGCTCTCTTTGTCTAATTCTAGTTGTAAATTTGTTTCAATTAAAGAGACAAGATGAGCGATTAGTCTAGAATTTTGATTAACAGCAGATACTTCAGAGTTTGTAACTGAGCTATAAATATGAAGTGCAATAAATCCAATCTCTCCTTCTGGAAGATGAATATTTAAGCGGGAATTAATTAATTCTACAACTTCTTCGGCAATTTTATATTCATTTGGATACAACACTTTTGTCTCCACTAAAAATGGGTTATCTACTGTAAACCCTTGCTTTAATCGCTTTATAGCAAAAGCGATATGATCAGTTAAAGAAATATGAATATGCTCATTTAATGGTGTTTCTACTCGATCTTGAATATAAAACATGAGATCATTCATTAGTTCAATCAAATTCTCGCTCACATGCGGAACCAGCAGTTTGTATTGTTCACGTTCACGTTCATTTGTTAATACAAACATTTTTTCAATCTGTTCTACTTCTAACATTTCTTTTGATTTTTTCCCAAACCCAATCCCTTTTCCAATAACGACCACTTCTTCGTGTTCTGGATGAGCAGCAATAATGACATTATTATTTAAAACCTTTTTAATTTCGAGACAATTATCCATACAACACCACCCCTGCACATAAAACGTCTACTTTCATGTTACAGAACAACCTTATTTTCCGTCAATGTTAAACATCTACCATTTTAAAAAAGTCAATTTTTAGACATGAATGTACGAGATACGTATAATATAAAAGCATACGTCTAGTTGAAAGGAGCCCTATCATGATTAAAATGTTTATAAGCGATATCGATGGCACAATGATGCAACACGGAGGTGTAATCGATAACCAAGATGTAGATGCATTGCGTAGCCTTGCTAATCAAAATATAACTCTTTGTTTCGCATCCGGCAGACTTGATAATGAAATTGCTGATTTAATGAACAAAGTTGATATGAATTTTCATCGTATTAGCGTGAACGGTGTATTTGTATATACACACGAAAATAAACAACTCTTATCTGCAACATTTGATTCTACTATTTTACCCGAACTGCTGTCTATAACAAATAATGAACCATTCTTTCGTTATGTAAGTGATGAATATAATTATTACATTGAGGAAAAAACACCATTTATTCATGAACTTGAAAAGCAGGTAAAAATGACTTCCGTTGAAGAACCAAACTTGCTCGCAAAAATTGATACAACAATTTTCCCAAATAAAATTTCAGTCGGTGGTACAAAAGAAGATTTAGTTATTCTTCAAAAACAAATTGAGGAAAATTTCAAAGGAAAAGTAAGTACTTTTATTTCTGCTGAACAATGTTTAGATGTTATGCCTCCTAACATTAGCAAAGGTTCCGCTATTTCTGTTTTATTAAATGAATTTAATATTAAACCTAATGAAGTAGCTTGCATTGGTGATTCATATAACGATATTCCTATGTTCGCTTTAACACCTCATAGCTTTGCAATGGCAGGTGCAGATGATGCAGTAAAGCAGCATGCATCACATATTGTTTCCTCTGTTAAAGATGCAATCGAATATGTTCTTCGTTATAATCAAAAACAAAAAAATACGACTCACCCCTTATAAGGATGAGTCATATTTTTCCTGCATTAACGGACAATAAAGCAGCCGCCTCAAGATTGTAAAAAACCTGAAGAAGGTAGACTGTCCGAAAAGCCCGATTCGTTCAAATAGCGATCAGCGAAGATTCGCCCGCTAACGGAAGTACCACTTTATCTCACAGCATATAGCTCCACGTTTTACTTATTGCGTGAAATATTCGTAATAAACTTATAACGATCTCCTCTGTAAATACATTTTACATACTCCAGCGGCAACTCGCCTGCTGCATATGACCATTGTCTCATTACAAGCACTGGTGCTTTATTCGGAATATGAAGATGCTCTGCTTCTTCATCCGTTGCAATAGATGCTTCAATAGATTGTGTAGCACTAATTAACTTAAAGCCTAGTTTTTCTTCTAAGTGCTCATACAATGATTGCTGTAAAATTTCTTCATTAATATCTTTTACAAGAGATGGTGACAAATACGTTGTCTCAAACGCAATTGGTTCATCATCAGCTAGGCGAATTCGTCTCACCTCGTAAACCGATTCTCCCGCTTGAATTCTAAGCCTCTCTGCTACTGCAGCAGTAGCTGGAACAAGGTGAAAGCTTAATAATACGCTACTTGGTTTCATTCCACGAGAGAGCATATCCTCTGTAAATCCTGTCATACCTTGCAACTTTTGTTCAACCTTTGGAAGTTGTACAAAAGTTCCAATTCCACGTTTTCGATGTAAATACCCTTGTTCAACTAAGTTATTAATGGCCTGTCTGATTGTCATTCGACTTACTTCAAACTTATCACATAATTCATTTTCAGATGGAATTTTATCTCCCGGCTTCCATTCACCGGATTCAATTAGTTGCTTCACCCACTCCTGAATCTGATAATAGATCGGAAATGGTGAATACTTGTCGATATTCATCAGCAATCGCCTCACTGCATAAAGATAGAGCTTCTTGATCTGCGATTACGGTTACATTTGGATGATGTTGCAAAACTGTAGCCGGACACCCTTCACTTACTTTCCCTTGTAGCATTTCCTTAATCGCTCCTGCTTTATTCAATCCAGAAGCAACAAGTACTATTTGCTTTGCTTTCATAATGCTACCAATCCCCATTGTAATAGCATGCGTTGGCACATCTTCTTCTTTTTCGAAGAAACGCCGGTTAGCTTGACGGGTAGATTCTGTTAACTCCACAATGCTAGTTACAGAATCAAATGATGTTCCCGGCTCATTAAATCCGATGTGACCGTTTTCACCGATTCCAAGAATTTGTAAATCAACTGGATTGGCATCAATAATACTTTCATAACGCTTACATTCTTCTTGTAAATCGTCTGCCATTCCATTTGGTACATATGTTTCTTTAAACGAAAGATGATTAAACAACTGTTCTTGCATAAAATAATGATAGCTGTTTTTGTTTTCGTGTGGTAAATTTACGTACTCATCTAAGTTTACAGTGGTTGTACGGCTTGTATCAAGTTTATTTTTTCTTATCAATGCATAAATCCCTAATGGGGAGCTACCTGTAGCCATTCCTAATACTGGATTTTCTTTTGTCTTTATAACGTGTTCAATTAATTTATAACCCGCATCTGCTAATTCTTCTGGAGTTTTTACAACGACGATATTCATTTATTTCCCCTCTTTCATATGAATTCCTAATCGGACTGTATCTCGTATATATAAATCTTCAGACATAATAACGAAATCCGCATGTTTTCCTATTTCTAAAACACCCTTGTTTACTAATCCAAATTCCTCAGCTTGGTTAATTGATGTCATAAGAACAGCCTCCTCAATGGAGCATCCAGTAAACGCTATCACGTTACGCAACGCTTCGTCCATTTTCAAAATACTGCCCGCTAATGTCCCATCTTCTAATCGTGCGCTACCATCTTTTACGATAACCGGTTGTCCACCAAGTTCATATAATCCATCTGCTAACCCTTTTGCACGCATTGCATCCGTAATGACACTCATTTTTC
Source organism: Bacillus sp. 491mf (assembly GCF_900112415.1). Lineage (GTDB taxonomy): Bacteria > Bacillota > Bacilli > Bacillales > Bacillaceae_G > Bacillus_A. The sequence continues at coordinate 73,441 of NZ_FOLV01000001.1, read as the reverse complement.
TAGCGCCTTTTAATTTATATGCTAATTTCACCATATCCGGGTGAATATGAATACCATCTGTAATTACTTCGACCATTACATCTGGATTTAATAACACATGGCCAACTACACCTGGCTCACGGTGATGCAAACCACGCATTTGATTATAAAGGTGCGTTGCATGTGTAATGTTTCTCCCAATTAATTGTTCATTCGTTGCATCTGTATGTCCAATTGTACCGATGACATCCGTTTCTGCGAGATATTCTTCAAACTCACGCGCACCTTCTTCTTCTGGAGCATATGTTACGAGTTTAATTAAATTCCCGCTAGTCGTTTGCCATTGCTTAAATTGCTCAATATTTGCAGAGACAATATATTCTAGCGGCTGTGCACCTGCACGTTTTTTTGAAACATATGGACCTTCTAAATGAATATATTCGAAATGCGCACCTTTTTCCTTTGCTTCTTTTGCAGCATTCAGCGCCGCTTCAATTGCTTCAGGAGATTGCGTCATTGTTGTTGGAAAGAAAGTTGTAACCCCTTCTTGTAACATCTGTTTACCGAGAGTTACTAATCCGTCGCTATTTGCATCCATTGCATCAACATCGTATCCACCGTGAATATGAACATCAATCATACCTGGAATGACTATATTCCCTTTCATATCATGAACCGTTTCATTTTCTTGTGGTACATACTGAGCCATCAATCCAAGTTCTTGAATTTGATCCGTGTAACGAATAAAGCCGCTTTCTAACACTTCACACCCTGTATAAATTTTAGCATTGATAACGACTTGCATTTTCATTTTCATTTTCATCGATCCTTTCCCGTGTAATCCCTATCTCTATTTTAATACACGCACGAATAGTTGTCTATACAATTAACCCTAATTTTTAAAGAGGTAGTTTTTTTCTCTAATAATCATAATATAAAACAGTCATTTTACTCAAAAGAACTTTCAGAGTACTCCCTCCTACACGAAACAAAAAAAAGCAACTACACTTATAGAAATACATCGTATTATGCATGAACAAATTTAACTATAATTAAATTTCAGCAGCTTTGATTTCTTTCATATGCTGCTGAAATGAATGATACAAACACTATTTTAACAATGGCAATGGTAGCTGATGCTGGAATATGATACACTGACCATCTGTTTCAATTTCAATATCTTTTTTCACGGTAGTGTGTACAGTCACGCCATGCCGATGCAATCGTTTCATTACACTTCGATGCGGATGACCATACGTATTCTTCTTATCGTATGAAATAATAGCAAACTGCGGTGCAACAGCCGTTATAAACTCTTCACTCGTTGAAGTATATGAACCGTGATGGCCAACTTTTAACACGTCTGCATGCACATCGTACTTATTCATAATTTCTTCCTCTGTATGTGTATCAGCATCCCCCATGAATAACAAATCAGCCTTACCGTAACGAATTTTCAATACGATAGATGACTCATTATTTTCTCGTTTTGTTTTTCCATCATTTAATACTTGAACAGAAATATGAGGATCTAATGGAATATATTGCCCCTCCTTTACACGTAAAAATGGGACTCCTCTTTTTTTAATACTTCTTATATACGAATGATATGTAAATGAACTATATAATTTCCCACTATCTAGTACAAGAGAAACTGGCATTTGTTCAATAATTGGAATTAGTCCTCCGATATGATCCATATCAGGATGTGTACCGATAACAACATCTAAGCGTTTAATTCCCTTTTTAATTAATTTCTCCATAATAAGCTCCCCAGCCTCATACGGACCACCATCAATTAAAATTGTCTTCCCGTTTGGTAAGGAAATAATTGTTGCGTCACCTTGCCCAACTTTTAAAAAACTTACAGTCATCTTACCTAAATGTGTACGCTGACTTGAAAAGGAGGAAACCATATGTATAGAAGCATACTGCTGTATAGGATTTACACTATTTAAAGTTATACATAATATTGCCGAAATTAGAATAAGAGCGATACGCAGATCTTTCATACACCTTCTCCTTTTTCTATTTAGTATGACGCAGCTTTAATTTCATATACAAAAAAAGCTTGGCAAAATGCCAAGCTTTCACTTCGAAATTTCTTGTAAAGAACCAAAGAATAAATCCGCTTCATTCATTCCTTCCCCTTCTTCTGATAGAGAAGGTAGTTCATCTAATGTTTGTAATGCAAATGTATCTAAAAACTCTTTTGTTGTACCGTATAAAATAGGACGTCCCGGCCCTTCTGCACGTCCTACCTCTTTAATTAACAAATGAGATACAAGCGTTTGAAGAGCTCGATCTGTTTTCACACCGCGAACCTCTTCAATTTCGGTTCTTGTAATCGGCTGTCGATAGGCGATAATCGCTAATGTTTCTAGCGCTGCTTGCGATAAAGATGCAGCTGTTGGTGCATCCATTAATTTTTGATAATACGCGGCGTGTTCTTTTTTCGTTGTAAAACGATACACTTTTGCAAATTGAACAATCTGTAAGCCGCGGTTCAGTTGATTATATTCTTCCTGCAGCTCTTCTACAAGCTGTTTTACATCTTTCACTTCTACCTCTAATACTTTTGCAATTTGTTCTGGATAAATCCCTTCATCTCCTGCTACAAACAGCAGCCCTTCTATAACTGCCTTTTGTTCTTGTCTTTCCAACTTTAAAAGCTCCTTTCTCACATTCTATGTCTCCATATACGTTATAAAGACCGAACAACAATTTGCGTTCGGTCACACATTACAGCTATTGTTTCATTAAGAAGATTTCATCAAAATTTTGCTCTTGCTCAATAGCAATTTTTTGATGTTTCATAAGTTCTAAAATTGCTAAAAATGTAACAACAATCACATCTCGATCATCATCTACAAATAAATCGTAAAAACTTTGACGACCTCCTGCAAGTTCCAATTGTTTTAAAACATCGTCCATTCGCTGTTCAATTGGGATTTCCTGCCTAGTAACTGTAGCTGTTACCGGTCGTTGTATTTTTTTTCGACGCATGAGCTTTTGGAACGCAGCTAACATATCATATAACGTAACATCAATCGGCAGCTTTTCCGCTTCTTCTTTTTGAAACATCATATAATCAAGAGGAGGCCGTGTATATAACTGCGCTCGTTCTTGTTCTTTCTCTTTTAATTGAGTTGCAACTTGCTTATACTTCTTATACTCAATTAGGCGCTCCATTAACTCTTGGCGAGGATCTTCCATAAACTCTTCACTACTATCTTCTACATCTTCTTCATACTTTGGAAGCAGCATTTTGCTTTTAATTTGTAATAGCGTCGCAGCCATAACTAAATATTCACTCGCAACATCAAGCTGTAATTCCTTCATCGCATGTATATATGATAAATATTGTTCTGTAATTTCCGCTACAGGAATATTATATATATCAATTTCATAACGATTAATTAAATGTAATAGTAAATCTAAAGGGCCTTCAAATGCCTCAACTTTAAAATTATATTGCACAAATCATCCCACCACATTTTTTCTGTAACATTCTAAGTATAGAGCATACTTATGTACTATCCAACCTTTTTCAAAAAATTAATTAAAAATAGACGCATACCTAGGCCACAATGCCCATCCCCTTCATATGATGACAGTGTAATGAGTACATTGTAGGAGGTTACAAACTATGGGTCATGTTTCTGGCGGTTTCCACGGCGGATTCGCTCTACTAGTTGTGTTGTTTATTTTATTAATTATTGTCGGCGCAGCTTGTTTTTGCTAACTGACATAAAGCGACTAGAGCACTCTCTAGTCGCTTTATATTTATGATACACTGTATACAACGCTACTTAGAATGGGAGTGAAAAACATGTATCATAAAGCATACATACAGTTTTTAATTCATTTTCATAGTGATTACGACTACTTTGAATGTCACGAAGTTTTAGAAGAACATTGGAAAATAAAGCCACGCGGAGAACGAGAACAGCATTGGGTTGGACTCATTCAAATTGCTGTTGCCTTATATCACCATAGACGATCTAATTGGAACGGTGCTGAGCGAATGATGAGGAGTGCCCTATTCATCTTACAGAATGAAAAACAACATATAGAAGCATTAGGTTTAGAGTATTCGAAACTACTATTACTTCTTGAGGAACGACTGTACATCATTCAAAATCATGATTCTTACACAACATTATTTCTTCCTTTTGCTGATTTGAATTTAGAACACCAATGCATACAATTATGCAAAACGGAAGGATTACCGTGGAAAGAGACTTCTTCTACTCCAAGCGAGGATATTATTCATAAACACTCCCGCCGTAATCGTGAAGATGTAATTAACGAGCGAGATATACAATTACAAAAGAGAAAGCAGAGATAAAGTTATCTCTGCTTTTACTAATGCACATTATGTTCAACTTCTTTGCATTTCTCACAAAAACTAGATGTTTGTTCGTTTCCACATACCTTAATATTCGGCAACATTGTTTGTAATTCTTGCACCATTTTCGTTCCAATTCCCGCTTGACGATGCGAAGGATTCACACTAATATGTTGAATTTCTAGTACACCATTATCGTGTTTTACCGTCCCAATAATCCCAACAATCGCATCGTCTTCCTTCCATAAGTACAGCTGCCAATCGTCATTTTGCTCATAATCCTTCATCGTTGCTTGTAATCGCTTTATGTCTTTTTCCATTGGCATAAAAGAAAGAAGTCCCATTGCAATTTTTTCATAACTTTTTTTAAAACGAATTAACATGAAATTTATCCCTTCTTACAAAAGTTACAAATCATATCCCCTTATTCAGCATGTTTATATCATGTCTATTTTACAACATTTCTAACCTACTGAGAAGGCTTGCCTAAAAACAACTTTATAATCATACAAAGAGGGAGGATGGAAGTCAAATGTTGATATTTTGTTTATATTATGCTAGTAGGATTGTATTGTTCGGATCTATGTAATTGAATTACCCCCACCTACCATTGCACGCTTGAGGTTGGGGGTCTTCTCGCCAGATATGATAAAAAACATATAAAAAACTCTTTGTTTAGGGGGGCGAGAGCGTCTGGTCATGCATAGAAGCGGTCAGGGCCTTTTTCTGCCACGTGCAATGTTTAAAACAAGGCGCTGACCCAAAAAGCACATAAGTACTTTTTAAAGTCACTCCTTTTTTCCGTTATCGACCATTCTTTGCAATATATCGGCGATTCGACACGAGATAAAGATCCTCTGACAATATTCGACATACAAGTGGTCGATTCGCTGAGCTGAATCATACCGAAAAGTAAAACTTCCGGGACACCCTCTTGTTTTCTGCTTTACAGCGACTTATGTGCCGAAAAACTCAAATGGCACATAAGATACATAAATTCTATAAAAAAAGAGAGAGCACTTTGCCCCCTCTTAACATTTTACTCTTCCCAAACCTTAACTTCTTTCATAACATCGCCTTGACGCATATTTAATACTGTTTCAATGCCAGTTGTTACTTGACCAAATACAGTATGAACGCCGTCTAAATGCGGTTGTGGTTCATGTACAAGAAAGAATTGGCTTCCTCCTGTATTTCTTCCAGCGTGCGCCATAGAAAGTGCCCCTACTTTATGTTTGTGAGGGTTTCCAGCTGTTTCACAAGGAATAGAGTAGCCAGGACCACCTGCTCCTGTTCCTGTTGGATCGCCACCTTGGCTTACAAAACCAGGAATTACTCTGTGGAAAGTAACTCCATTGTAAAAGCCTTCATTAGCTAATTTTCTAAAGTTTTCTACTGTTTTTGGTGCTTCCTCTGCGAAAAATTCTAATTCGATTTTTTCACCATTTTCCATTAATATGTATCCTAAAGTTTTCATGTATAATAAGCTCCTTTCAACAATCTCAGCCTTATATTACCACACTCACTGTAATAAACAAAAATATTATTATGAAATCCTCTATAAATTTAGTATGTTACGTTCGTAAGCCAATGCACAGGTTCTTTTTGATTCTGTTCAATAATTTTCATAACCCCTTCTGGATATAGTAGCTTTGTTTTCAATTCGCTAATTTCTTTCCATTTCAATATAATATCAGGATGCTCTTTATGTGACCTTACTACCTGCTCATCTTCTTCAACAGCGCACCAATAAAATAGCGTACAATGATGATATTTTTGATTATCTACCTCAAAAATATGTTCATTCACAGCAGCAAAGCGTTCTACTGTTACTTGTAAATCATATTCTTCCGCAAACTCTCTTTCAATTGCCACTGCAGCACTTTCTCCAAACTCAATCGATCCACCAGGTAAGCGATAAAATCCTTCGTTTGTATCACATTGAACCAATATATTTTTCATATTATGATTAAAAATCAGCGCTTCCACCCTCAACAACGGTCGCACTCTATCTCTTCCTTTCAAATGAATTGGATGACAAACATATACTTCTCTATTTCAAACCTCATCATTAAGACCTTACTGCTCACAAATAGTAAGAAAAAATCCGACAATCCTGCTATTTCTTTCTAAAATCAACCTAAAGACGGATGACAAACATAAAAAATATACTATAATTACTTTGTTGCCCGAAAATTTCAGAAAGAGAAAGGGAGCGATTTTTCGTGAAAACGAAATTGTTAGCACTGCTATTAGCTGTTATGGTCTTTTTAATTCCAACAGCTTCATACGCAGACGTGATTGAGGGAGAGTCTATTGTTACATTAGGAGAAAATTTAACAGAACAGCAAAAACAACAGCTTCTCCAAGAAATGAAAGCGCCAAAAGATGCGCAAATTATTACGGTATCAAATGCGGAAGAACATAAATATTTAGATGGAGTTGTACCAAACGCTCAAATTGGCACGAAAGCAATTTCTTCTTCTATGATTACGTATACAAAAAAAGGATCTGGTCTTGTTGTTCAAGCGCATAATATCAATTGGGTAACAGATGCAATGTATACAAACGCATTAATTACAGCAGGTGTAAAAGATGCGAATATTTACATTACAGCACCGTTTAAAGTATCAGGAACTGCCGCTTTAACAGGTTTAATGAAGGCTTACGAGACAACAGCGAAAAAAGAAATTCCAGAAGAAGTTAAAAAAGTAGCTAATGAAGAAATGGTTCAAACTGCAAAACTTGGTGACCAAATCGGAAACGATAAAGCTGTACAACTTGTTACTAAAGTTAAAGAAGAGATCGCAAAAGAACAACCAAAAACAAAAGAAGATTTACGTTCACTTATTAAAAGGATTGCTGATCAGCTCGGAATTACATTAACTGATGAACAACTTGATAATTTAGTAGCACTCTTTGACAAAATGAAAAACTTGAATATTGATTGGGATCAAGTTAGTAACCAATTAAATAAGGCAAAAGAACATGTTTCATCGTTTTTAGGTTCTGAAGAAGGTCAAGGCTTTTTAGAAAAGTTAAAAGGCGTATTCGCTAGCTTTATAGACTTTATTAAGTCACTATTCAAGTAGTATATAAATACAAATTGAACAAATGATATAAAGACCCTTTTTTAGGTGGGCAAGAGCTTCTGGCGTGCATAGAAACGGTTAGGGCCTTTTCCCTACCACATGCCAAGTTTCGAACAAAGGGAAAAAGCAAATGCAGGTCATATTTCGTTCTGCATAATAGCGACTTATATCAAAATGAATTTAAAAAAGCTCGTTAGTAACGAGCTTTTTTCTTATGCTAACAATGGTAGTTTCATAATCGCTTCTTCTACTGAACGAACTACATGACTCGCTTTTTCTTTCACATATGGATGAGCATGATGCAGCGTAAAGGAATGCGGTGTCACAGAAAACATAGAAATATCATTAAAAGAATCTCCGATACACGCTACTTCATGTGCTTCAATTTGTAAATGTTCCATTAAAAGCCGCAGTGCACTTCCTTTACTAATTCCAATTGGCATAATATCCACGTATCTTTTCCCTGAAATTACGACTTCCGCCTCGCCTTGGAACTGGTTTCGCAACTCTTGATCTAGCGATGTGATTTTCTCTTCTTCTCCATAAACAAATAATTTTGCCGGATAAATAGTTTGTCCGAACTCTTCCTCTAATGTCTCTATTTCTGTGATTTCCCCTTGAATATATTCTTCAAACGTACGATGATGTTCATTTTTCTTTTTTGTATATCGATGCTCCTTTGCACATACAATATCCGCCAACTTTTTTTCATGTATATATTTATATATTTCCCGGGCAACCTCACCATCAAACGTTGATTCGTTTAGTATTTCTCCTTCTTTCGTAAATAAAACGGCGCCATTTAATCCTGTCGTATAATAAGGGAAAGCGAAATGTTTCACAACAGCGTGAATCCGGTGAGTAAAACGACCAGAAGCAAAACAAATATTCGTACCTTTCTCTGCTAACCAACATAATGCTTTTTCATCGTCACGATGAATCCGATTCACGTCATAAACGAGTGTGTCATCTAAATCGCTAACGAACAACTTAATCATCTCATCTCCCCTTCCATACACCATATTTACTCCTAGTGTACAAAAGAAATGTTATGTTTTTGTTAACAACAGATAAATTTATCACAAAAATGAGCAGAATTTATTCTTCTGCTCATTTTTGCCTTTTTATATTTTGAGGATGGACGATGCTCGGACGTACCTTCAAGCTAGAAATAGATGGACGAATTAAAACCTTTACCAACGCTCCCCAATCAAATGGAAGGAATGGCCAAAGATACGGTGTTTGTAAACTTCTAATCGATGCTAAAAATAAAATTAACACTGTCATCCCGATAATAAATCCTATTTCTTGAAATAAAGCAGTACATAAGATTAAGAATAACTTACCAATTTTATTCCCTAACCCTAATTCATAACTTGGCGTTGCATAAGATCCAATCATAGAAATGGCCGTATATAAAATGACTTCTGGTACAAATAGGCCGACATTGATTGCAATTTGACCAATTAATATAGCCGAAATTAACCCAGCTGCTGATGACAGCGGTGTTGGTGTATGAATCGATGCCATCCTCAGAAATTCAAGTCCTATTTCTGCTAAAATAATTTGCAAGGCAATCGGTAAATTGGTCACTTTATTCGGTCCAATAAATGCTAACTTTTCTGGCAATAAAGCAGGATCCAGTACAAACGCAAGCCAAAGTGGCAATAAAAACAGTGAAAATACAACCCCTACAAAACGAACCCATCGTAAAAATGTTCCAACCGCAGGATTTTGCCGAAATTCCTCTGCATGCTGTACATGATGAAAATATGTTGTCGGTGTAATTATTGCACTAGGAGAAGTATCTGTCAGGAGTAAAACATGTCCTTCTAACAAATGATTCGCTGCGACGTCTGGTCTTTCTGTATAGCGAATAAGTGGAAAAGGATTATATCCTTGTTTCACAAGAAACTCCTCAATTGTTTTATCTGCCATTGTGACACCGTCGATTTGAATATTTTCTATCTCTTGCTTTATTATTTTCACTAAATCAGGATTCGCAATATCTTGTATATATGCGATACAAAGATCTGTGTGTGACCGCTCTCCTACCCGGATAATTTCATGTCGCAAACGAGGATCACGAATACGTCTCCGAATAAGAGCTGTGTTTACAATAATATTTTCAACAAATCCATCGCGCGCACCTCTAACAACTTTCTCCGTATCCGGCTCTGTCGGAGTTCGTCCTGGATAACTACGAACATCGATTACAAACGCTTCTGTTTCTCCCTCAACAAAAATAACGATTAATCCTGATAAAACTTGCAATATGACATCATCCATCGTCTTTACTTTACTTACTTGCTGATGAATCAGACGATTTTCTAATAACTTTACTGTACCTTCTCCGTACCTTTGTATTTCATTCGTATCAACAGCCTCTTCGAGAATGTGTATGATATAGTTTGTATCACATAAACCATTTACAAACAAAACACCAATTTCTTTATCTAAAATTTGAAATTTACGAATTCCCACATCAAAGGTAACGCCAAGTCCAACTGTTTGCTTCAAATAATTTTCATTGTCACTTAAAAATGAAGAAATTGGTATATTAATCTTTTTTGTGTTAGTCATAAAACCCACTCCTTTCTAAAATTAATTGAATTGCTTGTTTTGTAATTGGTGACCCACGTTTCCAATCATCATTGCCGTACATTTTCCCAATATCACCGATTCCAACAATAATAGGAACATGTAGTTCATCTAAACAGTAAACGGTATCACCGTTAATTCTTCCAATTTCAATATCTGCCAATCCAAATTTATCAACGCCATACTCAGTTAATCGTCCTTCTCGATCAACACTCACATCCACGCGTGCCCATTCCCAATGATGCGTATTCGAAGCAACCGCTAACACGCCAAGTACATCAATTTGTTTATTCGTCGCCACATATTTTAACGCTTTTTCTCCTGATCCTTCCCCAATATATCCACTATCATCAAACATAACAAAAACAGGGTCATGTGGTGTTTGCATGATAAGCTCAACAATCTTTCTCCCTGTTAATTTCGTTGGATTACTTTGCGATGCCGAAATGCATCGTCCACCAAACTCCTTTGCCAGTAACTCGATTGTTCGCTGCGCATATTCATCTCCGTCTGTCACCAAAATAACCCGTCTTCTCATCTTATTTATCCTTTCGGTTTAAAAATAAGTGCTGTTAAAAATGCAAACAAAATTGTTGCTGAAATTCCAACAGATGTTAACTTAAACATTCCCATTCCAATCCCAAGATAACCATACTTTTCTGCCGCTTCCATCGCACCATGCAATAAAGAATGACCAAAACTTGTAATTGGCACAGTTGCTCCTGCTCCTGCAAACTGAATCAGTTTATCATAAATGCCAAAACCATCTAGAATAGCACCAGCGACTACGAATGTTGCCATCACATGTGCAGGTGTTAATTTTGCAAAATCTAACAGGAGTTGTCCAACAACACAAATCGCCCCTCCAACTAAAAACGCATATATAAATTCCACATATTACACCCCTTTTATTCTTTCAAATACGATACCGTGTGCAATTGTTGGAATCGATTCTTTTTGTTGAATCATAATTGGACTTAATAAAGCACCTGTTGCGACGACAAAAATCCGCCCCAAATTCCCCTTTTCCATTTCTTTCATTAAATGTCCATATGTTACAACCGCAGAACAAGCACAGCCACTTCCTCCTGCAAATACTTGCTGATCATCTCTATAAATCATTAAACCGCAATCATTATAGACATTCCCTAGATCATAGCCTTCATCTAACAAAAGTTGCCGCGCAATTGGTGTTCCAACTCCCGATAAATCACCAGTCACAATCAAATCGTAATCAACAGCACTTCTATTTAAATCTTCAAAATGCTGCCCTATTGTATGAGCTGCAGCAGGGGCCATTGCAGATCCCATATCAAACGGATCTGTTATACCTAAATCTTGAACTTTTCCAATGGTTGCTGATGTGACTTTAATTGAACTTCTTTCACGACTAATTAACGCTGTACCAGCTCCTGTAACAGTGAATGTCGCTGTAGATGGCTTTTGTCCCCCATACTCCGTTGGATAACGAAATTGCCGTTCAGCTGTGGCATTATGACTACTCACTGTAGCTAACACGCGATTTGCAAATCCACCATCAATAAATGCTGCGCCTACAGCTAACGTCTCCATCGAGGTAGAACATGCTCCAAACATGCCTAAAAATGGAATGGAAAGCTCTCTTGCAACATAATTTGCCGTAACTGTTTGATTTAATAAATCTCCAGCTAAAAAAAAATCAATATCAGATGCTTGCACCTTTTCTTTTCGCAATGCTTGTTGAATCGACTCTCTCATTAACCTTCTTTCCGCTAACTCCCAGCTCTCTTCTCCGCAATGCAAATCATCATATGTAATATCAAAACTATCTCTAAGTGGCCCTTTTGCCTCATCCGGTCCAACAGCCGTCCCCGTCGCATTTACATATACATCATTTTGAAATAGCCACGTTTGTTTCCCAGTTAATCTCATCTATCTTCTCCTTTACTTACATAAGCTGAAACTTTCATCATTGGAGGAGCTTCCATGTATACCGAATGAGACCTACAACATACGCCCCAACAACTCCAAATACAATTACACTTCCAGCAATCTTAAACATATTTGTGGCAACTCCAAGAACAATTCCTTCGCTGCGATGCTCCATTGCTGCACTCACCATTGAATTTGCAAATCCAGTTACCGGGATTGCTGATCCTGCTCCTGCAAATTGTCCAAGTTTATCATATACACCAAGCCCTGTTAAAATGGCCGACAGTAATATTAACGTTGTGATTGCCGGATTCCCCGCACTTTTCTCCGTAAAATCAAAATAATGTATATACATCTTCATCAAAGCTTCACCTAATGTACAAATAAGCCCTCCCACAATAAAAGCCTTTATACAATTCATCATATAATTAGGCTTTGGATGATACTCTTTCACGTTATTCGTATAATCATCTTTTAATTTATGCAGTGCCATTGACATGCCTCCTATTTCACAAAATAAATCCAATGAAATAAAGATCCTACTACCTTACCAAGAACAAGCGCGATAAGAAGAATTACAATTTTCCCATCAACCCCAACACGCTTTGCTAATATGGGAAGTACATTTAGCACTTCAGTTAAAGCAGCAGCAAGCATTCCGATAAATGTGCCGCATAACAATCCAAGGAGCAAAAGCCAATACGGTGAAGCCAGCAATGTAACATCGCGTAAACTGCACCACGTACCGCCTAACGCACCGCTCACAACAGCCCATTCATAAGATTGCCCACGATGACCACTTTTCGTTAACTGAGCGAGCCTTGGAATCACACCCAACACAGTTAAAAATGCAACGTATCCTCCTCCAACAGCAATTCCACCAGCAAACCCAATAAAAATGACCACAATATACTCAATCATTTTGGATGTTCTTGATCATTTCTTTGTTTTCGTTCATCATTACATATTGATCGAGGGATTGCTGGTATTGGAACATTTCAACTTCTAATGGGCTTGGCTCCTCATTAATACGCTTTTGAAAAACGTGATTAAAAAAAAGAATCATTCCAAGTCCAAGCCCTAGCGAATATGGGATTTGAAATAAAAGCGGCTTTTTGTTACTTTCTCCTGTAATCATGTAATACAAACGTTGATGCACTTGCTGCATACTAACGTCTTCATGAAAATAAATGATCGCAAGAGCTGCTCCTACAAACAGCAATAACCACACCATTCCAAAGAAAACTGGATTTACTTGTTTTTTTTCATATACAATTTCAACAATCGTTTGTGCTGAACCGAGCAAATTAATTTCTAAACTGCTAGAATACTGCCGAATACTTTGAATCACTTTCATCACATCAATTACTACATGCGTTTTATCTTTCTTTGTAATTTTGTATATAACCTGTCGTTTAATCTCATCTACAATATGTGAGGCCCCAACCACTTGCGCAACGTCACCAATTTTAATTTCATAAGCAGGCGAAACTTGTAGACGATTCCTCATCTTTACATATATCGTTTGCTCCACTCCAATCACCTCTTAACTATTCCTCGTACTTGTAGTATGGATATTGGAAATTTTTCTAATACAACTTTTTTAAAATAAAGTGAAACTTTAATCAGTGGGGGTTTTCTTCATCCCCCACTGATTATTAGTTGAACCAATTGGGCTTTTACGGGCAGTTTACCTCCCACCTAACTTCTTTGTTTTTGCTGAATTTTGAGGTGAGAGTATTACTGCCCGTTAATGCGGAATAAAAAAACGAATAGACTATTCGCCTATTCGTTCCTTCATTTGCTTTAATATTTTCTTTTCTAGCCTTGATACTTGTACTTGAGAGATTCCTAAACGCTCTGCTACTTCCGATTGTGTCTGGTCTTTATAATACCGCAAATATACAATCAACCGTTCACGCTCATCTAATTCACGAATCGCTTCTTTTAACGCAATCTTATCAAACCACTTTGTTTCAGAGCGATCCGCAATTTGGTCTAAAATAGTAATGGGATCACCATCATTTTCATACACCGTTTCATGTATCGATGATGGTGCCCGGCTTGCTTCTTGCGCCATTACAACTTCTTCCGGCGTTAGCTCTAACGCCTCTGCTATTTCGGTAATTGTCGGTGCACGGCCATACTCTTTTGATAATTCATCTTTCATTTTACGAATTTTATTGCCCGTTTCTTTTAATGAACGACTTACTTTCACTGTTCCATCATCACGTAAAAAACGTTGAATTTCTCCAATAATCATTGGAACTGCATACGTTGAAAACTTTACATCAAAAGATAAATCAAATTTATCGACAGATTTCAGCAACCCAATACAGCCAATTTGAAACAAGTCCTCCGGATCATAACCACGATTTAAAAAACGTTGTACAACGGACCAAACAAGCCTCATATTATTTTGTATAATTAAATCTCTTGCTCCTTGATCGCCGTGTTGACTTCTTTTAATTAATTCTTTTAACTCCTGATCCTTTAACTGTCCTTTTCCTTTTTCACTTCTGACCTCTATGTCCATAGGCAATTCTCCTTAATTGCATAGAGCGTTACTTTTTGATAGATACTTCGTCAAATGGATCGTTGTCCCGAAAGATTCATTAGAAATAACCTCTACTTCGTCCATAAAATTTTCCATAATGGTAAATCCCATTCCAGAACGCTCTAATTCGGGTTTTGTTGTAAAAAGGGGTTGCCTTGCCTCATCTAAATCTAGAATTCCAATCCCTTCATCACGAATTGTTAACTTTACCATGTCATCTTCCAAAATAACCGTAATATAGACAATGCCATTTGAATTCTCTTCATATCCATGGATAATGGCATTTGTTACCGCCTCAGACACAACAGTCTTCACTTCCGTTAACTCTTCCATCGTTGGATCAAGCTGTGCAATAAAAGCGGCAACTGTAACGCGAGCAAACGATTCATTTTGACTTAATGCTGAAAATTGAAGGTTCATTTCATTTCTCATCTATGCCACCCCCAACGTCGCGAGCGCATGCTCTTCATTTTCTTCTAATCGAATAATTTTAAATAGCCCTGACATCTCAAATAAGCGCTTTACAGCAGGAGAAATTGCACAAACAACCATTTCGCCGCCTAAGCTTTTGACATGTTTATATCTTCCTAGCACAACACCAAGACCAGAGCTATCCATAAATGCTAATTGCTCTAAGTTTAAAATAATATGATGAACATGATGCGTCTCAATCATATCAGTTACTTTCACTCGCAACTCTTCGGCAGTATGATGATCTAGTTCGCCAGCTAAACGAACACATAAGACGTCACGCTTTACTTCTAAATGGATGGAAAGACTCACTCTATTTCCTCCTTACATTCAAAATTCGCGTATACACGCAAAATATATAAGAAGTTTTTCTCTAAAATAAATGTAGAATCCTTCCACCTGACAAAAGAAGTACTATTTCGCCATAAAATGAACCTTCTGTATAAATCCAAATTCAAAAACCGACAGAAAAGTATTTTTTTAAAATGACCTGGAAGGGACTGGCTATGTATAGGAGCGGTCAGGGCCTTTTCCTGCCACATACAAGGTAAAATAAAGGTAGAAAGCAACTGCAAGCACCTAGCCAAAATCTATATGTCGAAAAACGAAAATGGATTCATATAGAAACCGCTCTCATTATCAAAACTATTAACAGAGAAAGCGGCAACTATATTGCCGCTATTTCGATGTTGAAAACATCCCCAAACTTCGTTTAAATAACTCCCACCAACTCGCTGCTGCAACATCTTCTTTTGCAACAATTGTTTGTTTGAGTAACACTTCATTACCTTTTTTTATAACTAGTGTACCTAAGGCATCTCCTTTTTTAATCGGAGCTTTCACCTTCTCCTCAGCAACTATTTCTTTTTTAATATCCTTCATTGTCTCTCCTTTTTTCATTAAAAGGGAAGCATTATCAGCAGCTACTAAGTCGACTGTTTCTTTTTTTCCTTTTCCTACTTTGACCGTTTTGATCTTTTCTCCTCTTGTATACATCTTTTTCGTCATATATTGACTAAATGCATAATCAAGAAGCTTTGTTACTTCCGCATTTCGTTCCTTCGATGTTGGAGAGCCCATAATAACAGAAATAACACGCATCCCATTGCGTTCTGCCGATGCTGTTAAACAATATTTTGCTTCTGTTGTAAATCCTGTTTTCACACCGTCAACACCTGGATAGAAACGAACAAGCTTATTTGTATTTACAAGCCAAAATTTCTTATCCGTATCTTCACGTAAATAATCTTCATATTTCCCTGTATATTTACGGATTAATGGATATTTCATCAATTCCTTTGCCATAACTGCCATATCATATGCCGTTGAATAATGATTCTTTGCTGGAAGACCTGTCGGATTTTGAAAATGAGTATTTTTTAGTCCTAAATCTTTTGCTTTTTTATTCATCTTTTCTACAAATCCTTCTTCCGATCCAGCGATATGTTCAGCAACTGCAACTGATGCGTCATTTCCGGAAGCAATGGCAATACCTTTTAACATTTCATCGACTGTCATTTCTTCACCAGGCTCAAGGAAAATTTGTGAACCTCCCATAGAAGCGGCATGTTCACTCGTTCTCACTTTATCTGTCAGTTTTAATTTCCCTTTTTCAATTTGTTCCATAATGAGTAACATGGTCATAATTTTTGTCATACTAGCAGGCGGCAACTTTTCATTTGGACTTTTTTCAAATAAAACTTTCCCGGTATCCTGCTCAATCACAATTGCTGACGATGCTTGTTCCGCTAGTTTCGGTTTTGCTTCCGCTTCCACTTCTTTTTTCTCAGATTGCGCAAAACCAACTGGAACAGCGGAAAGCAATAACATGAAACAAACAAGTATTCCTATTAATCGCTTCATGACTAACCCTCCATTCTATATCACACCTATTTTTTCCAAACGAAGGGTTTTTATACCATAATTTTCTAAAAAATATAGTTGACAAATGATAATGCACTATATATTGTATTAAGTGTATTACACCTATTAGTACACTCATACTTTTTATTAGAAAGGAGACTTTGCTCTTGCACATTCAACTAGATCCAAGAAGCAACACTCCGATATGGGAACAAATTGTTCATAATGTTAAAGAGCTCATTTTAAAAGGGATGCTCGAACCTAACGATAAACTCCCTTCGGTTCGTGAACTTGCCTCTTCACTTGTGATTAACCCAAACACAGTGAGTAAGGCTTATCAAGAATTAGAGCGACAAGGAATTATCGAAACGCTGCGCGGCAAAGGAACATTCGTCTCGCAATCCATTACTCCCGCACAAGATGAAAGGAAAATTGCTATGGTAGAAAAACAATTCCATCAATTGTTACTAGAAGCTTCGTATCTTGGTATTTCAAAAGAAAAAATTCATGATTGGATTGATTCATACTATAAAGAGCTAGGAGGAAATACTCATGTTAAAAGTGACGAATGTAAAGAAAACAATTGATAATCAAACGATATTAGAAGATATTTCATTTACTTTACAAAAGGGGAGCATTGCCGGATTACTCGGAAGAAACGGAGCTGGAAAAACAACTTTATTACGTACACTCGTTGGAATCTTAAATCCAGATGAAGGCACTGTTACATACAACGAAATTGATGTGCACAAACATCCTGAAGTGAAACAAAAAGTCGTATATGTTCCAGACTCTACAAATGTATTAAGCGGATACACAATAAAAGAAATCGTAAAATTTTATAAAGCAGTCTATCATCATTTCAATTCAGACTATTTCTATGAGTTACTTGAGCGCTTTAACTTACCAGACAAACGCATTCGCAGCTACTCCCGCGGAATGAAAGCATTATTAGCAATGATCTTAGCTTTTTCTACCGGCGTAGAATACATTATTTTAGATGAGCCCACAAACGGACTTGACCCGATTGTAAAAAGACAAATCCTGCAATTTTTAATTGAAGAAGTAGCCGAACGCGAAATTACCATTCTCATTTCTACACATCACTTAGATGAAATTGAAAAAATTGCAGACACAGTCATCATTTTAAAAGATCATACTATCGCATCTATCACAGCTTTAGACGATACAAAATCACGCTATGCAAAAATTCAAGTTGCTTATGAACGTTCATTACCACAAAAACTAGAAAACTTAAGCAACGTGAAAGTTTTACAACAAACAGGAAAAGTATATACCGTTTTAATCGAAGGTAATGTAGCAACTACGTTAGAAAAGTTTCATAAGGAGCAGCCACTCTTATTAGAAGAACTGCCGATGTCACTTGAGGATGTATTCGTTACGGCTTTTGAGGAGGGGTCACATGTTTCATAAGGCGTTGTGGATACGGACGTTTAAACAGGGGAAATATGTACTGCTACTATTTTGGTTAAGTAGTTTATATATGCTTCCTTATGCATATTATAGTGCCGCACAATCAGAGCTTCGACAGTCAAAAATGAAATGGGATAATCATGTATATTATTATTCCTATCATTTTCAATTAGATGAACCTATCCTAATACAAGGCATTGCGCTCATCGCACTCGCTTGTGTTTTAATTGGATGGGAACGCAACAATCAATCAGCGGATTTTCTTTTCTCTATGCCTTTTAAGCGAAAAGATATTTTTCTAACAAAATGGTTGTTTGGGGTTTTTAATATTATAATCGTGAATTGTGTTTGCTGGATTAGTATGTGGGGAATAAAAAAAGCATCTTTTCATAATGCTTATCAAGATTTTAGTCCATTTCATACTTATTTTATCTACCTAACAATTGTGCTAATTGCTATTTATACATTCTCTTTATTTATTGGAACAATTACTGGAAATATTTTTTCACAAGGCACTTTAACTGCGGTCATTTTATATCTTCCGTACGGTTTAATTTTACTAGTATCTGGATTTGTCTTTGTTCATACTGGAGGGGCAACCGAGGATCGATATAAAATTGAGAGTAAAACTAGATATTACTTAGAACAAGTAAGCATCATTGCACCCTTCCATGAATTTTATATTAGTTACAGCTACCAGCCTGAAATGACATTTGATCGTGACGGTCATAAAATTTCAGAATCACCTACCGTAGACCCTATGGAGAAAACATCGATTCCACCTGTTTGGAAATTGCTGAATCCATTCGTTTATATCATTCTATTTTTACCATTAGCAATCATTTTATATAAACGCTCTCCTAATGAACAAAACGGAAAAATCTTATTGTTTCCACAGCTACAAAAATGGTTTATTGGCTGTACAGTCCTTTGCTTTGCATTACTCGCAGGACGAACATTTGGAATAAGTGCTTTATGGATTTACTATATAACCTTTTTAGGAGCAGGGTTTATTAGTTATATGATTTTAACTCGCTTACTAAAATGGAAGTTTTCTTTTGGTGGAAGATAACGATATTTTGTAACTACTCAGTCGATCTGTGAAAAAGACTCAGAAAAGTATTTTTTAAAATGGTAGAGAGGGACTAGCCATGTATAGGAGCGGTCAGGTCCTTTTCCTGCCACACGCAAAATTTTAAAACAAAGAAAGGCAGCAAGGTGTTTTAATCACGAAGCAAATACATACAAATAGAGGTGAATTACATGTTTCATAAAGCATTGTGGCAGCGCAGCTGGAAGCAGGGAAAATTTATTGTTTTATTGTTTTGGTTAAGTAGTTTATATATGCTTCCCTATAAGTACCTTAGTTTAGCTCAATCACAGTTTCATCTTTCAAAAATAAAAAATCCTGATTATACACATTATTATCAATATGGATTTAATTTAGAAGGCACTATCCTTGGACAAATCGTACTATTACTATTACTAGCGTGTATTTTTATCGGCTGGGAAAAACATACACAATCCATAGACTTTATATGGGCCATGCCGTTTAAACGAAAAGATATGTTCTTAGCAAAATGGTTGTTTGGGGTTATAAATATTTCAAGTGTACAAACAATATGCTGGATTAGTATGTATATTATCTATAACAATTCATTTCATCATGCATATCAAGTGTTTACACCTTTTCATTTTTATTTTCTTTATGCAACAATTGTCCTAATTGCAATTTATACATTCTCTTTATTCATTGGGACAATCACAGGAAATATTATTTCGCACGGTCTACTAGCAACCATATGCTTATTTTTACCATTTGGTCTTCCTTTACTTATCTCAGGGTTAGTCACTATACATGCTGGGGATTCTGTTAAAGCAAGAACTTGTTTTGAATGTAAATACGATGATGCTTTTTTACATGCAAGTCCATTGAACCCAATTACAAAATTCAAAGTTGAATTCGATTATCATCCAGAATACGAACATGACAGATATGGCAATATTGTTTCATCAAACTTAAATAAAAAGCCGAATCATTCCCAAATTCCATCTAGTTGGAAGCTGTTAAGTCCAATTTTGGTCATTCTGCTATCCTTGCCCTTAGGTGCATACTTATATACACGTTCTCCTAATGAACAAAACGGAAAAATGGTCTTATTCCAGAAACTTCAAAAATCGTTTGCTGTTTGTACAATTATGTGTTTTGCACTACTCGGAGGAAAAGTATTCGGCGGAAACGATTCAATATGGGGATACTATTTTGGGTTTCTCGTAACAAGTATTATTAGTTATATAATTGTAGCTCGCCTACTCAAATGGAAGTTTTCTTTCAATACTAGATAAGCTTAAGTTTACAAACTAGCAATATAATGAACTGGGGGAAACGGTATGTTTCATAAAGCATTATGGATGCGAAACTGGAAGCAAGGGAAATATATTATTATGTTATTCTGGTTCAGTACCTTATATTTCTTACCCTATCAATATTATAGCGACGCATTGCACAGAGCTGAGTACTTACGCGAAACGACGGATACATATTATTCCTATCACTTGAGCGGAGATAATCCTACATTTTTCCCTGGCCTGCTTTTAATCGGATTAGCTGTCATATTAATAGGCTGGGAACGTCATAATCAAACAAATGATTTTTTATGGTCCATGCCATTTAAACGCTCACATTTATTTTTATCAAAATGGTTGTTTGGTTCGGTTCATATTGTGAGTACACTAAGTATAAGTTGGATTCTTATGTATATTGTCTATAACACAACGATACATGGCGAGTATCAATCTTTTACACCATTTCATCTATATTTCGTGTATACGATTATTACGCTCATTGCTGTATACACATTATCACTTTTTATTGGAACGATTACAGGAAATGTGATCTCACAAGGAGCACTAAGTTATATTATAGTAATTTTCCCTCTCTATATTTTTCAGCTTGCGTTTCCGTTCGTTGCATTACATGTGGCTACACAAAAAGAATATAATAACATTTATAATAAAAGTTCTATGCATATAGAAAATACAAGTATTGTAGCGCCACTTTCCCATTTTACAATTGACTACACTTATGATCCAAGCAGAGAAGATATAAAAGATGAATACGGCGAGGTACATGCGGGACCTGCTTATCATCATATCCCGTCTGCATGGGCACTATTGAGTCCTATAATTTATATTCTCATCTGTCTTCCATTAGGAAGCTACTTATATGCACGTTCACCAAATGAACAAAATGGGAAGATATTGCTATATCAAAAACTTCATATCTATTTTTCAATATGTACTTCCATTTGTTTCGGACTTCTTGGTAGTGAAGTGTTCACTGATGGCAGTACATCTATCCCACTTCACTATATGTATTTTATCGGGTTTGGCATTTTGACATATGTCATTTTACAGCGAGTGTTAAAACATAAACTTTCTTTATATGCAAAATAGCCTCCTCGGAGGCTATTTTATCTTCTGTCTTCTTTCACTATAGTTCTTCTCCTCATCTGTCCCAAATCCATCGTGGTTTGTCACAATTTGATCGGTTGGTGCAACAATACTTTCGGCAATTTTCCAGTCTCCATACTCTTGTACAAATACTTGTAAGAAGTAGTTCGTTCCATTCATTTGATATGTATTTTCTTTTTTCACATCATACTGCACAGCTAAATAGTACACTTGTACATTTTCTTTTCCAAATTTTGATACATACTGAGAAACTCGCGGCATATAAATGGAAGCTTTCGTTAGTGACATTTGTTTTATGCTGATGAGAGAAGAATGTTTTATATTATGTAAAGTATCTTGATGGTGAATGCGATCATTGTGATGAAATAATACAGACGTTTGCATCGAACGCATCCATAACTTTGAATATAAAACGGTTTTATGATTTGATATATATTCCAGTTCTTTTTGGACAATTTGATTGGGAGACGCTGCACTTATCTCAGTTCCGTACCATAATAAACAAATACCGATAATGCCAAAAGAAACAATCCGCTTCATTGTATGCCTCCTATTCCATATACGTAAAGTATAAGAATTTCAGGCTATTTTTATACAATGCAACGATTCCCCAATAAATCCATTTTATCTTTTCAACATATTAGTCGCTACTATGCACGGCCAGATGCTCTCGCCCACCTAAAAAGAAAAAAGGTTTTATAGCGATTTTTTAATTTGTATTTATTTTTACACATAAAAAAAATAGAAAAGCAATCTCTGCTTTTCTATCTTCATAGAACTCTATCAAAGAGCTCTAATGCTATTTCTATTTCCTCGTCGCTCCAGTTCTTAAACTTCTCTCTATAATATTCTTTTCGAACATTTTCCAATTTTTCAGCAACTTCTCGTCCGCTATCTGTAATTTCTAAATACACAATACGTCTGTCCGTATTAGATCGCTTTCTTATTACAAGCCCCTTACGAGTAAGGCGATCTGTAACTGCTGTAATATGACTGGATGTAACATTCACTTCACTTGCAATTTGAGATGCCATTTGCGGACTTTTCCAATATAACGCACGCAGTACAGAAAATTCATTCCATGGCATATATTCAGAAAAAAGTTCATTAATATCATTTTGTAATAGGCGAAGCATTCTCCGAAAAGAAGTAGATAAGTTTAAAATAAGTGCTTCTCGTTTTTCGTTCACTGTTCTCGATCCTTTTTTATAATATTTACACATATTATAATGCATGAATACCACAATTGTATATATTTTCTTTCTACTTAGATTTTCCACCATTTTTCTAAATTTAAGAAAAAATGGACTTCCTTCTTTCATATAAATAAAGAAAGGAAGGTGAACAATTATGCAAATGGGCATGCCCCCCTATCCACATGAGTTACGTAATGGCAAGGAAGCAACGGTTACTGTACAAGGTGAAGGTGTCGTGAAAGCAAAACCGGATGTTGTCGTTTTAACAATCGGTGTTCGTACTGAAGATCAAAATGTGAAACAAGCACAAGCAGAAAATGCTGCTCTTTCTACTAATTTACTTACTTCTTTAAAACAACTTGGAATTACAGAGCAAAATATTAAAACACTTTCTTACACCATTACACCGCAATATGAAATCGTAAACGAAAAGCCTGCATTGCGAGGTTATCAAGTTGAGCATTTATATGAAATTACTGTGCTCAATGTACAAAAAGCAGGCGAAGTATTTGAAGCAGCTGTTACAAACGGAGCTAATGTTGCTAGAGGACTTGTCTTTCGTGTTTCTGCACCGAATGCCTATTACAAACAAGCATTAATGCTCGCTGTGCAAAACGCGCAAGAAAAAGCAAGGACAATTGCTAGTACATATAATTTAAATATAAATCCCGTTCCTCTTTCTATCGTTGAAGAGTCTTCTCATATGCCGCGGGAATTTGTTGCGTATTCCGCTGTTCATAGCGGCACTCCTCCTATTCAATCAGGTGAAATCGAAATTATTTCAACTGTACGTGCTGTTTTTACCTATTTGTAACTATATATCTAGCAATAAAGAAAACGTTCTCATTTTTATTGTTGTAAAAAACTTTTGTTTTGCTATAATAATAGACGGTGGGCCTTACATAAGGTTATCACGGGTGGGAGAGGGATATGAAAAAGAAGGTTTAACATGAAAGGAATTCTTGAGAAAACATTTAAATTAGACTTACATCAAACATCACCAAAACAAGAAGTGCTCGCTGGTGTAACATCATTTTTCACAATTGTTTATATTATGATTGTGAATGCATCCATTTTATCAGATGCTGGCATTCCTCTAGAGGCAGGAATTTTAGCAACAGTATTCAGCTCATTTGTCGGATGTCTATTAATGGCATTTTGGGCAAATGCACCGGCGATTCTTGTACCAGGTATGGGAGTAAATGCGTTTTTTACGTACACAGCTGTGCATACGCTTGGCTTAACTTGGCAAGAAGCATTAGCAGCGGTATTTGTCGCTGGTATTATTTTTGCAATTGCCGCTTTTACACCAATTGCTCGCACACTTTCTGCCGCAATTCCAAAGTCGTTAAAAGAAGCGATAACTGTTGGTATCGGACTCTTTTTAGCATTTATCGGCTTGCAAAAAGGTGGCCTTGTCGTTGCAAATTCAAATACTGCTGTTGCATTAGGAAAATTAAGCAGTCCCGTTGTTCTAGCAACACTGCTTACTCTTATCGTTGCATTAGTTTTATTTATTCGTAACGTACGTGGAAACTTCTTATGGACAATTGCAATTGGAACCGGAATTTCCTGGTTATTTGGTCTTGTTGATACAAGTCAAGTTGGCAATAGTTCATTCTCCTTTGCTAACTATGGTGATGTTTTTGGCGCAATGTCGTTTGGGAAATTGACTTCTTTACCATTTTTAATCGCAACGTTCTCATTGAGTATGGTACTCATTTTTGAAAACATGGGACTTTTGCACGGTTTATTAGAAGATCAGCGTAAATTCCCTCGTGCTTATCAAGCAAATGCAATTTCAGCGATGACATGCGGTCTATTTGGCACTAGTCCAACTGTTTCTACAGTAGAAAGTGCTGCTGGTATTACAGCGGGCGGCAAGACAGGTATGACGTCTATCGTCACTGGTAGTTTATTCTTTGCCTCATTATTTGCACTGCCGTTTGTAAAATTAATTCCAAATAGCGCAATCGCTCCAATCTTAATTATTATTGGCGGCTTAATGATTACAAACATTCAACAAATTCCTCTGAATGATTTTTCAGAAGGATTTCCAGCGTTTTTAATCATCGTTATGATTCCGCTCACATATAGCATTGCTGATGGTATTGCATTTGGATTCATTGCATATCCAATCTTAAAAGTAGCACTTGGTAAACATAAACAAGTTGCAAAACCGCTTTATGTTATCACATGTCTCTTCTTAGCCATGTTTGTGCTGCATGCCATTGGCTAAAGCAAAAACGCCGGGAATTCCCGGCGTTTTATTATTTAAACCAGCCCTTCTTATAAAACCAGACCATCATTCCGCCACCTATAAACGCCATTACGGCTAAACAAATATAATAACCATATTCCCATTTTAACTCTGGCATATGATCAAAGTTCATTCCATACACACCAACTATAAATGTTAATGGCATGAAAATAGTTGAAAAAACCGTTAATGTCTTCATAATGTTATTCATATGGTGAGAGTTAAGTGAAAAGTAGCTATCGCGAATATCAGCTGTCAGCTCTCGACTTGCTTCAATCATTTCGGCAAGCTTTAAAAGGTGATCGTGAATATCTTTGAAATAAATTTCGTGGTCACTTGCACCATAAAAGCGCGTTGAATTTAAAATACGATATAATAAATCGCGCATCGGTACAATTGTTCGTCGTAATTTTGATAAATCAGAGCGAATATCAAATACCTCTTCTAATACAGTACCAGCTGTATCTCCCGTTAAGTTATCATCAATAGCATTTAAATGATCTTCAATATAATATACAGGAGCAAAATAATCATCGACAATTTGATCAATAATCATATGGGTCACATGAAGAGTACTTCTCTTTATGCGCTGCTTTTCTCCAAGTTTATTCCAAGCTCGTTCAATCGCCTTATTATGCGAAAAGTGAAAAGATACAACAAACTGATCGCTAACGAATAAATCAATTTCATGAGGCTCTAACCCCTCTTCGCTAAAAGCATGAAGTACTAAAAAATTATATCCTTCATAAAAGTCCACTTTCGGCCTTTGGACATACTCCAAACAATCTTCAATCGCAAGGGGATGGAATTTAAAATAATCTTGTAAAATATATGTATACTCTTCTTTCGTCGGTTTACACAAGTCTAACCAAAACCATACGATATCTTCTCGCTTCGTTTCTTCTAATGGTACGTCATATAATACTTCATTTTCCTTTGTTACTGCACAAATTCTTATCATAATTTCACCCATTCTTATTATAAGCAAAAAAAGCTAAGGAGAAAACTCCTTAGCTTTTTTATCTCACAATTCGCGAACAAATTGTCACTTTATTTTTCAACGATGCCGTGTACTAATTGCGGTGCATCGACGTGCTCCGCAGACACTTTCATGTTTTCGTAAATTTTTTGTTTTACATCTTCTACATTTTCACGGTTTGCGTAAATTGTTACAAGTGATTCACCTTTTTTCACGCTATCGCCAACTTTTTTACGAAGCATTAGACCAACTGCTAAATCAATTTCAGATTCTTTCGTTGCACGGCCTGCACCAAGAAGCATCGCTGCTGTACCAATTTCATCTGCTACAATTTCAGATACGTAGCCATCTTCTTTTGCTTCTACTTCAATCATATATTGCGCTTGCGGAAGTTTCGTTGGATCATCAACAACAGAAGCATCGCCGCCTTGTGCTGCTAAGAATGTTTTAAACGCTTCTAATGCCTTGCCATTGTTCATTACTTCAATTAGCTTTTCACGTGCATCTTCTAAAGAAGAAGCTTGTCCAGCTAAGTATACCATTTGACTTCCAAGTGTTAAACATAACTCTTCTAAGTCTTTTGGTCCTTTTCCTTGTAATGTATCAATCGCTTCCTTTACTTCTAGAGCGTTACCGATTGCTTCACCAAGCGGCTGACTCATATCAGAGATAACAGCCATTGTTTTACGCCCAACGTTGTTCCCGATACGAACCATTGCTTCTGCTAATCGCTTCGCATCCTCATCCGTTTTCATAAATGCACCCGCACCTGTTTTTACATCAAGAACGATTGCATCCGCACCAGCTGCAATTTTTTTACTCATAATAGAGCTGGCAATTAACGGAATAGAGTTTACCGTTGCTGTCACATCACGAAGTGCATATAACTTTTTATCAGCAGGTGTTAAATTACCACTTTGTCCAATAACAGCAATTTTATTTTCGTTTACGAGACGAATGAATTCCTTGTTTTCAATTTCTACATGGAATCCTGGAACTGCTTCTAGTTTATCAATCGTACCACCTGTATGCCCAAGACCACGACCAGACATTTTCGCAACTGGTACACCTAAAGCAGCTACTAATGGACCTAATACAAGTGTAGTTGTATCACCAACACCACCTGTTGAATGCTTATCTACTTTTACGCCTTTAATCGCTGATAAATCAATTGTGTCACCACTATTTACCATTGCCATCGTTAAATCAGCACGTTCCTGCTCATTCATATCCTGGAAGAAAATTGCCATTGCAAGTGAACTCATTTGATAATCTGGAATATCACCATTTGTGTACCCTTCAATGATAAATTTAATTTCTTCTGTCGTTAATGCTTTGCCATCACGCTTTTTCGCAATTAGGTCCACCATTCTCATTGTAAACTCATCCCTTCATTTGTTTTACAATTTCTTTTACAAGTGCTAAGAAGTTTGCTTTTACACGCTCTGTTGTTTCAATTACTTCCTCATGATTAAGTGGCTGATCTAAAATACCAGCTGCCATATTTGAAATACAAGAAATACCAAGTACTTTCATACCAGCATGACGCGCTACAACAACTTCTGGTACAGTTGACATGCCGACAGCGTCGCCGCCAACTGTGCGGATCATACGAATTTCTGCTGGTGTTTCGTATACTGGACCTGTCATCGCTACATATACGCCTTCTTGTACTTTAATATTTAAATCAGCTGCAACTTGTTTCGCCATTGCACGAAGATCTTTACTATAAGATTCAGACATATCAGGGAAACGTACACCCATTTCAGAATCATTTGGTCCGATTAATGGATTGTGTCCCATAAAGTTAATGTGGTCTGAGATTAACATTAAATCGCCTGGCTCATATGATGTATTTACACCACCAGCTGCGTTTGTAACAACAACTGTTTCTACACCTAATTCTTTCATAACACGAACTGGGAATGTTACTTTTTGCATATCGTATCCTTCATAGTAGTGGAAACGACCTTGCATTGCTACAACTGTCACTCCTTGAAGTGTACCGAATACTAATTGGCCAGCATGACCTTCAACTGTAGATACAGGGAACTCAGGAATTTCATTGTAAGGTACAGCTACTGCGTTTTCAATTTCATCAGCTAAAACACCTAAACCTGAACCTAGGATTAGTCCTACTGTTGGTCTTTCTGAAAATTTACCTTTTAAATATGCTGCAGATTTTGTAATTAATTCACGATTCATTTTATATTCCTCCTATTTACCTAGCTCGTTTAAGAAACTTTTTCCGTATTTTGGCATTGTTACATTAAAGTTTTCTGCAACTGTTGCACCGATATCAGCAAATGTTTGACGAAGTGGTAATTCTTGTCCACCATTTTTCATACTTGGGCTATATGCTAATAATGGTACATATTCACGCGTATGGTCTGTACCGTAGTGAATTGGGTCATTACCATGGTCAGCTGTAATAAGTAATAAGTCATCTTCTTTTAACTTTTCAAACACTTCAGGAAGGCGTGCATCATATTCTTGTAATGCTTCTCCATATCCTTGAGGATCACGACGATGACCGAACAGTGCATCAAAGTCAACTAGATTTAAAAAGCTTAAACCAGTAAAGTCCATGTTTAATGTATCTACAAGTTTATCCATGCCATCCATGTTGGATTTTGTACGAAGAGACTCTGTTACACCTTCTCCATCATAAATGTCAGAAATTTTGCCAATTGCAATTACATCATAGCTAGAATCTTTTAATTCGTTCATAACTGTGCGACCAAATGGTTTTAAAGCGTAGTCATGACGGTTCGGTGTACGTGTAAAGTTTCCTGGCTCTCCAACGAATGGACGAGCAATCACACGACCAACCATATATTTTTCATCGAGTGTTAACTCTCGTGCAATTTTACAAATGTTATATAATTCTTCAAGTGGTACAACTTCTTCATGAGCAGCAATTTGTAGCACGCTATCAGCAGATGTATACACAATTAATGAACCTGTTTCCATATGCTCTTGTCCAAGCTCATCTAGAATCCCTGTTCCAGAAGCCGGTTTATTCCCAATGATTTTACGCCCTGTTCTCGCTTCTAACTCGTCCAGCAATTCTTTTGGGAATCCTTCTGGGAACACTTGGAATGGCGTATCAATGTATAGGCCCATGATTTCCCAATGTCCTGTCATTGTATCCTTACCCGTAGATTTTTCTTGCATTTTTGTATAACATGCAAGCGGCTTCTCTACTTTCGAAATCCCTTTCATTTCACGGATGTTACCCAAACCTAAATTCATCATGTTTGGCATATGTAATCCATCCATATGCTCTGCAATATGACCTAATGTGTCAGAACCTTTATCGCCATATTTCTCAGCATCTGGTGCTTCTCCAATTCCTACGGAGTCCATTACGATAAGGAAAATACGTTTATATTTGCTCACAACTGTAACCTCCTATATATGCTACTAATGTAGTATGTTCAATTTGCTGTAAAAACTTCCTTCTTCTTCTAAGTCAGATGTCAGACGTCTTATACAGCTATCATAACATGTTCACGCTTTCTTTTTAATAAATTTTTTCACATTTCATATTTTCTACACATTTTATTGTAATCTATTCTTCACAGAAGTGCTAATGAAACTAATATATAAATCCATTTTGGTTTTTTCAACATATAAAGTGAAACTTTAATCAGTGGGGGTTTTTTCATCCCCCACTGATTATTAGTTGAACCAATCGAGCTTTTACGGGCAGTTTATCTCCCACCTAACTTCTTAAGAAAAGCAGAAGCGGCTCGCTCAGAATCACAGGACGCCCACGCCAAAGACGGAGAGGTGCTTTTTGCCTCGTCCGAGGGGGGCGAAACGGCCGGAGATTCTAGCCGCTAGAGCTGGACAATAAAGAAATGTGGAAGTGGCTCGCCCATCTAAAAAGAAAGGTTTTTTTGTAACTACTCAACCATACACTTCATTAGCAGATAGATTGCTGCCATGAAGATAAAAATGGTAATGCACCTCGCATTTTAAAACTTTGCACGTGGCAGGAAAAGGCCCTGACCGCTTCTATACATAGCCAGTCCTTCTCGACCATTTAAAAAAATTGCTTTTCTGCCTTTTTTTCATAGAGTAACTGAGTAGTTACGGTTTTTTTATTTATTGTTTCAAGTTATATATAACTTGAAACAATAAATAAAAAACAGCTCTTTCAAAGAGCTGTTCCTTACTTCACTTCAACCGTTTCGTCTTTATGGTCATGAAGATCACCTTTTCGTACATGAACCTTCACTTTATATGCGCCTGTTTCTTTAAATGTATGCGTGCTTGTATATTCACCTTTATTCCCTTCTTTTGCTGGAACAAACTCGTGCTTTTCTGAACCATCTTTCCAAATCTCAAGTTGAACTTCCGCACCAGTTAGTGTTTCTTCTTTTTGTTTTACGTGTACTTTCATTGTAGACTCTGTATTTGCTTTTACGCCATCTGCCATAAGATGAATCATAGTCTCACTTTTATGATCACCATGACCTGCCCCGTGACTATCATGAGCTTTCTTTTCTTCTGTTACTTTTGCATTTCCAACAGCTACTTTTACTTCTGGCATTACATGCATATCACGTGCATTTGTATGTGCAATAATATGGTAAACACCTTCAGATGGGAATGTTTTATCAATTGTATAAACGCCGTTCCCTTTATGCTTTGCATTTACCATTTCTTTTTTCTCTTCGCCATTTTTCCAAATTTCAAATTTCACATCATCTGCATCTGTTACTTTCTCTTTCCCTTGTGTAACAATTGCTTGTACTTCTACTTTTTCATTTGGCTTTATTGTTTCAGGATTTGTTTTTACTTCTACTTTTACTTCTTCAAGCGGCTTATCTTTTTTCGCTTTCTCATCCGATTTCGTATTGCAACCAGCTAAGGCTAGCATGGCGATAAATAATGTAATTAAAAGTTTCTTCATTATAACTTCCTCCCTCGTTCTATATTAGTATAGAGGAAATAAACGGTCATATTCTAGCCTTCTGCTGAAAACAATGTACGAAATATTTGTGAAGTTTTTGTGAAGTTTTTTCACCATAATAGCAAAAGGACATGAAAACTCATGCCCTTGGGTGAAACTGTTTATATACATCTTTTAATCTAGTTTTTGAAACATGTGTATAAATTTGTGTTGTTGAAATATCAGCATGCCCGAGCATTTCTTGTACCGCCCTTAAATCTGCTCCATTCTCTAATAAATGCGTTGCAAAAGAATGACGCAACGTATGCGGTGTAAGTTCTTTTTGAATATTAGCTTCTTTTGCAAGTCTCTTTAAAATTTTCCAAAACCCTTGGCGTGATAAACGATTTCCATGATGATTTAAAAAGAGTGCTTCTGCCGTTTTCTTTCCTAATAGTTCTGGTCTTCCCTTTTCAATATAATGCTGAATCGCTTCTGCCGCTAAGCTGCCAAGAGGGATAATTCTCTCTTTATTTCCTTTTCCAACGCAACGAACAAAACCCATTGTTAAATGTACATCAGCTATGTTTAATTCTATTAACTCAGAAACACGTAACCCTGTTGCATATAATAACTCTAGCATAGCCTTATCACGAATTCCGAAGGCACTCGTTGCTTTTGGCGTTTGTAATAATGCTTCTACCTCATCAATAGATAGCACTTTCGGTAATTTCCGCTCAGCTTGAGGCGTTTCAATATGTACAGATGGATCATGTTCTACAACACGTTCACGTAATAAAAATTGATGAAACGATCGTACAGATGCAATGTGACGCGCCATCGTTTTCGAAGATTTATTATTCTCTTTTAGATGATGCAAAAAGTTTACAATATGCATTCGCGTTACATCCTGAAAAGATGTAATCCCCTCTACTTTTTGTAAATACTTCATATAGCTTTTTAGATCACGTTCATATGATACAACTGTATTTTTAGCTAATCCTTTTTCAACAACCATATAATGAATAAAATCTTGTAATTGATCTTCCACTCTTCTCTACTCCCCATTTTCATAGAAAAAAATTATTCTGTTTACGAAAGCATCTTTCACTGGTTCTTCTGTTCCGGATACTTTTTCTACCATTTCTTCCTTCGGTTTTTCATAACGATGATAACTTTCATATTCTTCATTTATCCATAGTATAGCGAAATAAAACAAAATGGTACAACTGGTAAACAATAAAAATACTTTCATACTATCAAAAATAACTTTCATTGCTCGGCGCATTGTAATTTCCTCCAAAATATATGTTATTACAACATATGCCAAGCTTTTCATCATTTATACCTAATTACAAATAAAAAACCTCTTCCTAACTAAATAGGAAAAGGTTAATTTTCTTCTGTTAATTTTTCTTGACAATTTTCACAAATACCGTGGAACGTTAAGCGATGGTCTTTTACTTTAAAGCGCCACTCTTGTTCTACTCTTTTTTCTACTTCGCCAAGTAAATCTTCTTGAATTTCCTCTACTGCACCGCATTCCGTACAAATTAAATGATGATGAAAACGTGATGCTCCTTCTTGGCGTAAGTCATAGCGCGAAACACCGTCACCGAAATTAATCTTGTCGACAATCTTTAACTCGGATAATAACTCCAAAGTCCGATAGACGGTTGCAAGTCCGATCTCTGGCGACTTTTCTTTCACAAGGAGGTAAACATCTTCCGCGCTTAAATGGTCTTCTTCATTTTCTAGCAGCACGCGAACTGTTGCTTCACGTTGTGGTGTTAATTTATAACTCGCTGCATGTAATTGCTTCTTAATTCGATCAATTCTTTCTTCCATTCGGTACTACTCCCTCCCTCGCCACTCTTACCCCATTATATCAGAAGAAGGGCAACTGTCAAAAGAAAAATAATCAAAATTACTTGATAGTAATTCTCAAAGTGTAATTATTTTTTATTAATAGTATCCATGACTTGTTTCATAAAAGTTGGCGATACATACGCTTCAATTCCTGAAGCAACGGCTAATACCACACCGATAATAAGAAAAAAGCAAGTATAGCGCATAAAAAGTGGTAGCAATGGCTCATTTACTTTACGAATGAATTGATGCCTTATCATTCGTAATGAAAAGCTAGCTGCAATCGTCGTCATAATAAGAAACGTCGGTATGATAATTATATTTTGTGGAAGTACAGCTACAAATACTAATAATAGACCGTTCCAACCGAGTTGACTCACTAAAAAGCCTACTGTAAACCCAACAACGACTCCTTTTAAAAATAATAAAATAAAAATAAGTGGTAAACCGATGATGGAAATACCTAAAATCCAAATAAAGCCAATGTATTTCAGTTGCGATAAGTAACTTTCTCGAAACATCTCACCTGCATTTGCAAATTGTCCTTTGGAAACTTGTCCAAAAAAACGACTCAAATAAAAGTATAAATCTTGCTTTTGACTTACTTGTAAACTATTCACAAGAATCGCTCCAAAAATAACGCCCATTAATAAAAGAACTGCTACAAATACATATAGTGAAGAATGCTCTTGTACATGATATGTTATACGATCTTGCCAAGATGATTTCCTTAGCATTTTCATTCCCTCCGTCCTTTCCCTTACTATTTAAATTCATTTTGATTTTCGACATCTTTGTCTAGCTATACAGAAAAAGAACCTACACTCTTTGTTTTCACTTCTCATATGGCAGAATAAGGACCTGACCGCTTCTATGCATGGCCAGATGCTCTCGCCCACCGATAAAAAATGGTTTTATGTCGGTTTTTCAATTTGTATCTATATAGAATGTATGATAGAAAGAAAAAAGTATGACGAATTAACATTGAAATTCCACGCCACTTTGCTAAACTTAAAAGAAGAGAATAGGAGGGATTTCGTTTGAAACAACTATTATTAGATTTTCCAACATTATTTCAGACTGAGCGCTTACAAGTGCGGAAACCGTTCCCAGGTGATGGAGCGGAAGTTTACGAAGCAATTCAAGCTTCTTTAGAAGACCTGCAGCCATGGATGGCTATTACACACGAAACTGAAGAATCAGCAGAATCAGCAGTTAGAGCGGCACATGGAAAATTTTTACTCCGCGAAACATTACCGTTCCATCTATACGAGAAAACATCGGGTACTTTCATCGGTGCACTCACTCTTCATCCAGAAAATTGGGATATCCCAAAGTTTTCTATTAGCTTTTGGATTCATAGTTCTTATACAAAACAAGGATATATGACAGAAGCATTAAAAGGGGCAGTTCAATTCGCTTTCGATAAACTTGGGGCAAAACGTCTTGAAATTCGCTGTGATGCGAATAATACAAACGCACGATTAGTTGCAGAGCGCCTAGAGTTTATTCTAGAAGGTACGCACGAAAATGATTTCCTTGCTCCTGATGGTAGTTTACGTGATACGTGTGTATATGCAAAAATACAATAAAGTAAGTAGCTAGTCATTTTCACATTCTAAAAAAATAAACACTCGCATAAAGCGAGTGTTTATTTTTTTAATTGTAAATATTGAATTGCAAACATTGTCTTTGCATCATGAATACGTTGCTCGTTTATTAGTTGCAGCGCTTCTTCTAATGATACTTCCATTAACTCAACAAACTCATCTTCATCTAGATCCGCTTTGTCCTCTTTCTTTTTCAGGCCAGTTGCTTCATATACGTATACAATTTCATCTGCAAACCCTGGTGAAGTGTAGAATGACGTAATGAGTTCCATGTTATCACATATGTACCCTGTTTCTTCTTCTAATTCACGAATTGCTGTGACTTCAGGTTTTTCTCCTTGCTCCAACTTTCCAGCAGGAATTTCTACAAGCGCTTTTTCCATCGCTTTCCGATACTGCTCAACTAACACAATTTTTTTATCATCTGTAATCGCAATAATCGCTACCGCACCAGGATGCTTCACAATTTCACGTTTGCTCGTCTCACCATTTGGCAATACTACTTCATCAACACGAACTTTAATTACTCTTCCATCAAAAATAGGCTCAGTCGCAATCGTTCTTTCTTCAAGATTACTCATAAGACTTCATCTCCCTGTTCTATTTCCTAATCTTTCTTCATACATTCTATCACATTGAAGGGAGCGAGATGAAAATGAAAATATATATTTTACCAAATCGAGTAACGTTAGTCGGAAAAGCTTGGGAAATTCGTCATATGCTAAAACAATATGAACAACGTTATAAAAACGTTCATGACTGGATTACAAATACACAAATGTAAAGTGTTTGTGAAACTCCTTACGCTTTCGTACAATATAAGTAAGGAGGAATATTATGAAAACACGTCAATTAGGAAATTCAGATTTATATGTAAGTGAAATTGGATTTGGATGCATGTCACTTGGGACAAATGAATCAGAAGCCATTCAAATCATTCATGAAGCGTTAGATTTAGGCATTAATTTCTTGGATACAGCCGATTTATATAATTATGGATTAAATGAAGAGTTTGTTGGAAAAGCACTACAAGGGAAACGAGAGCACGTCACCCTTGCCACAAAAGTTGGAAACCGCTGGACAGAAGAAAAAAACGGTTGGTCCTGGGATCCTTCTAAGGCATATATAAAAGAAGAAGTAAAAGAAAGCCTGCGCCGATTAAAGACGGATTATATTGATTTATATCAGTTGCACGGCGGAACAATTGAAGATCATTTTGACGAAATCATTGAAACATTTGAAGAACTAAAACAAGAAGGATTGATTCGTCATTACGGAATTTCTTCCATTCGTCCTAATGTCATTCGCCAATATGCAGAACGCTCTAATATTGTAAGTGTTTTAATGGAATACAGCATGCTTAATCGCCGCCCAGAAGAATGGTTCCCATTCTTACAAGAACACAATATTAGCGTCATTGCCCGCGGTTCACTTGCAAAAGGTTTATTAACTCATAACAATGAACAAAAATTAGCCAAAGTGAAAGAAAAGGACTATCTCTCTTACAGCTTTGATGAAGTAACTCAAGCTGTCTCTCATATAAAAGAAATAACAGATGAGCGCTCACTAACAGAAACCGCACTTCAATATTGCCTGCATAATCCCACAATTGCAGCTCTCATTCCAGGCGCTAGCTCAATTGACCAATTACGTGAAAACATAAAAGCAGGCACTACAAATGCATTGACAGACAAACAATATAAACATATTCAATCACTTTTAAAATTGGATACATATGAATCTCATCGCTAAAAAAGCTACCGAAAATCGGTAGCTTTTTACATCGTATCGTATTTTTCTGGATTTGTTCCTGAACGCTTATTACAATCTAAAGTATCAATTTGGCACACTTCTTCTTCCGTTAATGAAAAATCAAAAATATGAAAATTCTCAGCAATGCGAGATGGTGTAACAGATTTCGGAATTGTTACAATGCCGCTTTGAATATCCCAGCGCAAAATAACTTGAGCAGGTGTTTTCCCATATTTCTTAGCGATTCCTTGAATAATAGGATGCTCAAACACCTCTCCTCCTCGCATAAGTGGGCTCCACGCTTCCATTTGAATTTGTTCTTGCTGACAAAAATTACGAAGTTCAAATTGTGCCAACATCGG
This sequence comes from Bacillus sp. 491mf, assembly GCF_900112415.1. Lineage (GTDB taxonomy): Bacteria > Bacillota > Bacilli > Bacillales > Bacillaceae_G > Bacillus_A. The sequence goes on along the minus strand of NZ_FOLV01000001.1, from coordinate 36,777 downwards.
ATGAAGCTCAACTTGATTCACCATCGGTTTAATGTGACAGTTTGCTAATAAATGCTTTAAATGATGAATATGAAAGTTTGATACACCAATCGCGCGCACTTTCCCTTCTTCATACAATTTTTCTAGTGCACGATATGTATCCACATACTTCCCGCGTATCGGCCAATGAATTAAATATAAATCAACATAATCCATCTGTAATTTCTTTAAACTCATTTCGAAAGCTTTCAGCGTCGTTTCATACCCTTGTTCATCGTTCCATACTTTCGTTGTAATAAACAGCTCTTCCCGAGCAATTCCAAATTCACGAATCGCTTCTCCGACACCGCTTTCATTTTCGTAAATAGTAGCTGTATCAATAGAACGGTATCCAATTTCAAGCGCTGTCTTCACCGCTCGTTTTACTTCTTCTCCTTCTTTCGCCTTATATACTCCTAAACCGAGCATTGGCATTTTTACGCCGTTATGAAGTGTTGTTGTTGAAATATGCATAAAAACCTCCTCCTTTCCTCCATTTCAACAAGAAAAAAATAAAAAGTCAAAAGAAAAGCGGTTTGTTCACATAATCTTGTTATATTAAGAAATCAGCCTTAAGTTGTAGTTTATGATATTTTATTAACTATGAGATTTTTCATATTCGATTTTCTTTTCTTCCGCAATTGGACACGTTTGTGGAACAAGAAGGAAAAGGGTGGTACATATTAGTCACCGCTAATATGTACCACCCTTTATTTTTTATGACTTTATATATTTTAGACAATTTCAAACCAACACTAGAGTATCTGCCCATACATAGAAGCAAGCAATTCCTTTCCCACTTTTTCCAAAGCGTAATTCCTTGCTTTCTTCAACCTTTTATCTTACAGTGTAAGCGTAAAACAAAATACACAAAGTAGAGGAAAAAAAATGAAAGCTCTTGTATTTAACACATTTGGAGAACCAGAAGTATTACAATATAAAGAAATCCCTAATCCTGCTATCGGACCTAATGAAATTCTTGTAAAAATGAAAGCAATTGGCTTAAATTTTGCCGATGTTTATAGAAGAAAAGGTAATTATCATCTTGCCGGTAAACCGCCATACATTTTAGGTTATGAAGGCGCTGGAATTGTAGAAATGGTCGGAACTGATGTTACAACCATCAAGCAAGGAGACTCTATTGCATTTGCAGATGTTCCTTATGCAAATGCAGAGCTTGTAGCGGTTCCAATAGAGAAAGCAATTCCACTTCCTGAACATATTTCACATGAAACTGCTGCTTCTATTTTACTTCAAGGTTTAACAGCTCACTATTTAACCCGAGATAGCTATGCGGTAAAAGAAGGAGATATTGTACTCGTACACGCCGCTGCCGGTGGTGTCGGCCAGCTTCTTGTACAAATTATAAAATTACTAGGCGGTAAAGTGATCGCACTTACTTCTTCTATTCAAAAAGCAAAAGCTGCCGAAGCTGTTGGTGCAGACTGGGCCTTTTTATATGAGGATGATTGGAAACAGAAAGTCATGCATGTGACAAACGGAAAAGGTGTCGATGTCGTATATGAATCGGTTGGTTCTACGTTGATGGACAGCTTTGAAGCGACACGCATTGGAGGAACCGTTGTTTTTTACGGAATGGCAGGAGGCGATCCAGCACCTGTAGACCCGCGCATGCTTATGGATACATCTAAGACGCTAACCGGCGGAGATTTATGGAATGTACTCACGTCTCGTAACGAACGCGTTCTTCGTTCTAACGAGCTGTTCATATGGATTCAACAAGGAAAAATCGAGTTATCTAAACCAACTACATTTTCATTAAGCGAAGGTGCAAAAGCACACCATTATTTAGAAAGTCGAAAAAGCACAGGAAAGATTTTATTAATTCCATAAAGCAATAATAAAAACAACGTGCCACACACATGGCACGTTATTTTTTATTCATCCACTCTAGCGCTCTTTGTTCCCTCTCACGAACAAATGCATCTTTTCCTTCAATATACTGCTCAATGTCATATGTAAATTGTTTCGCGAGCTCTTGCTTTAGCGTTGCATACGCCTCAGCTTCTTCACAATGCTCCATCATGTAATCGCGAAAAGAGAGATGACGGATAATTTCTTGATTTCCTGTTTCATACACATGTAAATGATAGCTTCGCTTTTCTTCCGTACCGTGTATGTAGAAACGCCGTCCCGAAATACCATTTTCACCTTTTGGTGTATAACCTAGTTTTTGGAGTACATCATTCCAACTATCCACTTTGTCAATATTCGTAACTTCCATAATCATATCAATAATGGGTTTTGCGGCTAATCCTGGAACGGATGTACTACCAATATGGTGAACTTTCACATGTTCTGGCATTGCTTCCTTTAAACGTTTCGCTTCTTTCTGAAATTTTTCTGCCCAGTGATTTTCATAGGGCATTACTTCCACCTTTCTCATGCCCATCCCCCTTATATTCTTTTCTTACTTAAAGTCTTTCCATGATAAAGCACTTTCACTTAATAATTCTTCAAATGATTTATTTTTTTCACGTTCACGCTGTTCCTTACGCTTTCTCTCTAACTCCATTTCCTGTTTCTGTACTTCTTGCTCTTTCAGCTCTTTCTGTTTACTTTTTAGCTGCTTCATTAAAGCTTCGTTCAATTGATCCCCAATTGTTATTGATTCCTTTTCCATTTTCATTGCTGTTTGGTTCTGCGTACGCTTTTGTTTTTTCTTTGCCATAATGTAATCACCTTTTATCTTTTTCTTTATTATAGTAGAAAGTGTAAATTAGCAGCAACTAATAGAGCAGTATCACTATTAAGTGGTACTAATCTTACCTCTCTATATACAAGTAAAAAAACATCCTTCTTTTAATTGTAGATTATTTTTTATTCTACATAACCGCCCACTTTGATTTTTTAACAGACAAATCGTAACTATGCAAAATACTACACGTTCGCTACTGGCCTACTCCACTTGTTGCAAGAGTGGAAAAGCCCCTGACTGCTTCTATGCGCGGCCAGCCGCTCTCGTCCCCCTCTAAAAAAGGGTTTTTATGTCGATTTTAAAATTCGTATTTATGTATATATTGAATATCAGAATAGGTTTATAGAGTTAACCGCTTACAATTAATTGTTTATTTTCTATATAAAAACAAAAGTTTTTTTTGTGAATTCTCTTAAAACATCATAATTTTTATAGATTGTTTTCTCATAATCTATTAAAATTATGTCGTATGATGTCAGATTTATATAAAAGGGGAGAAACAAAAAACATGTGGAAAAAAATTATACCTGCCGTCGCTGTTTTAAGTACCGTTACATTTTCAAGCGTATTTGCAGCACCACCAACTTCTACACCAGCACAGGAAAATCGTTATATTGATGTTCAAATGCTAGGTATTAATGACTTTCATGGTCAATTGGACACTGTGAAAAAATTAAACAATAAGGATGTAGGTGGTGTCGAGTACTTAGCTGCACACTTACGTAATCGCGAAAAACAAAACCCAAATACGCTACTTGTTCATGCTGGAGATGCAGTTGGTGCAAGTCCACCAGTTTCAGCTTTATTACAAGATGAACCAACAATGGAAATCTTCAATGACCTTGGCTTTGATGTTGGAACCATTGGTAACCATGAATTTGATGAAGGGATAGACGAAATGCGTCGCCTTATTTATGGCGGTTATCATGAAAAGACTGGAAACTTTAAAGGTGCTCAGTTTCCTTACGTTGCAGCCAATGTTTACAATAAAACAACAGGACGCTTATTTTTACCACCATTTACAGTAAAAATGGTACAAGGAGTTCCGGTTGGTTTTATTGGTGTTGTTACAACTGAAACACCAAACGTTGTTATACCGAAAATGATTGAAAATGTACAGTTCACAGATGAAGTAGAAGCAATTAACAAGTCTGCCGCACAATTAAAACGATTAGGCGTAAAAGCAATTGTTGTACTAGCACACAATCCTGGTACAACGGATGATAAAGGGATTACAGATGGAGATCTTGTTCGCTTAGCTCAAAATACCGACTCAGAAGTAGATGTCATTTTTGGCGGTCATAACCATGCATATGTAAACGGCACTGTAAACGGAAAACTTATTGTACAAGCTTATTCGTACGGCATGGCTTTCGCAGATGTTGATTTAAAAATTGATAAGAAAACAAAAGATATTGTAGAGAAAAAGGCTGAGATTGTTTCAACGTCCCATGACGGCATCCAACCAGATCCGCAAATTAAGAAAAAAATGGAACAGTATCAAGCAAAAGTCGCTCCTCTTGTAAGTGAAGTTATCGGTAAATCTGCAGTTGCTTTAGATAGAACACAATCACCAGCTGGGGAATCTACGCTTGGTAACTTAATAGCTGATGCACAGCGCAGTGCGATGAATGGCCAAATTGCCATTATGAATCCTGGTGGTATTCGCAACGATTTAGATGCTGGAGATATTACGTGGGGAGAATTATATGGCATTCAACCTTTTGGAAATCAATTAATAAAGTCAACATTGACAGGAAAAGATATTCGTGACATTTTAAATCAGCAGTGGCAAAAAGATAGAACGCGTATGCTCCAAATTTCTGGTATTACATATAAATGGGATGATAGTAAAGCAGTTGGTGAAAAAGTCGCTGATGTGCATTTAGCAAATGGTGAAGCACTTGTTGATTCACAAACATATACTGTCGTAGCAAATGCCTTTTTAGCTTCTGGTGGGGATGGTTTTGTTTCATTTAGAAACGGAAAAAATCCAGAAACAGGACCAAATGATTTAGAAGCACTAGTAGATTATGTGAAACAAGCAAAATCACCAATTGAAGCAAAAATTGAAGGTCGTATTCAAAAAATAAATTAGTCATTATAAAATTGATTTATATAGTTGGATAAAAGCGGGAGCTCCCGCTTTTATTCTTTTTCACGATATCTTTTTAAATATTCTTCCAGAGCAACTTCAACAACTTTAGACTTGTGTACACCATTTCTAATAGAAAAACAGTCTAGCTGTTCTAAAGTTTGTTTTGACAAAGAGAACGTACGTCTTTTTTTCTCTCCTGTTTGGACAGAAGTAATACACATTCCATACTCCTGTTTTTGCAGCAACTTATAAATACTTTGCAATTGTTCATAAATAAGACGTTGATAATCTATTTTTTCTCGCTGTATGCTCGCAGCTTCTTTTAATTGTAAATGACGTGGTTCTTCTCCCTCCCCAACAAACATCCTTTTTTTCTGCCCACTATCATATTCATATCCGAGCAATCGTAATTTCTTTGATAGTGTATATGGACTCATTTCTAGTCGTTTCGCAACCATTGCGATCGATTCATGATTATTTAAGCGATCAATAATCTCACCAATATCCACCTCATTCCACCTCTCTTATACATAACTTGAAACTCCTATCTTTAAGCATTTTACTTCTCATTCATACAGGATAAAGTTATTATGTTATGATACAATGATTTCTTATTAATATATTTAGTATATGATGACAAATCGACACCGTTCACTATATCGCACTCGAAAGGAGGTCTCTCTCATGTTCAATCGCAGCGGCACCCCCTCTTTTTACGATAAAAATAAACAATTGATTCCAAATAGCATTGCTACAATTGAAACTGTTCTTATAAACAATCGTAAACAATCGTTGCTTATTCGTGGGCAAGATCTCAATCAACCTCTTTTATTATGTTTGCACGGTGGACCAGGAATGGCTCATATTGGGTTTGCACGCCATTTTCAAGTAGAACTTGAGAAACATTTTATTGTTGTCAACTGGGATCAACGCGGAGCAGGAAAATCCTTTTCATGGCGAGATTTCAAAGAGCCCCTAACAATTGAGCAATTTATTTTGGATACACATAAACTAATCGATTATCTGCTAAACAAGTTTCAAAAAAAGAAGTTATTTCTTCTTGGGCACTCCTGGGGTAGCATTATTGGATTATCTGCTGCACAGCAATCTCCTCAATCTATCGAAGCCTATATTGGAGTTGGTCAAATTGTGCATATGAAGCAAAATGAGACGTTACTTTTTGAACATTTAATTCGATCCGCAAAAAAGCATAGACATGACCGGGCGCTCGCATCCTTAAAAAAGCTTGGAAAACCACCATTTCTAGATACAAAACGACTGCTTATTCAAAGGAAATGGCTTGGTATCTTTGGTGGTGCTACTCAAAATGGGACATTTTTTTCGTTCATTCGAAAAGGATTTTTCTCATCTGAATACACATTAATAGATTGGATAAAATTTTTTAGCGGAAGTATAAAATCCGGCGAATTATGGAAGGAAATGTTAACTATTGATTTCTTTTCACAAATTCCAAGCGTATCGTTTCCTGTCTATTTTTGCTCTGGGCGCTATGACTATCAAACGCCTTATGCACTTGTCCAACAATATTGCAATGTTTTGAAAGCTCCGATTAAAAAAATGATTTGGTTTCCTAACTCAGCCCACTCTCCACATTTTGAAGAACATGAACGTTTTACAGAAACGTTACTTGAAATTAAACAAGAGCACTTCTTGCTACACCCGTGAATACTTCGATTTTTTCTATATTTCATGAAACGGATTATGCACTGCAAGAAGCATGCTTCTTGTTCAAAATGAAACTCCCATCAAACCGGATTCTAGCTGTCTACAAAGAGAAAAATAGAAAAAGGTGCGTGTACTCACGCACCTTTCATCTTGTTGATCCTCTCTCAATTAGTTCGAAATCTAAATTTACTATCTCATGGTTATCTTCTACCTTTTTTATTTTTGCAATTAATTTCTGGATAGCTACTGCCCCTATACTTGTGATTGGCCGAGCAATCGTCGTTAATGACGGTGTAGACCACTCTCCTTGCATAGTTCCATTTAAACCAATAACTTGCAAATATTCTGGAATAGAGATATGTAATGTTTGCGCAGCACGGATAAAATCAATTCCGGCGGTATCACTACAAGTGACGATGCCATCTATATATGGATGTTTTCGCAATACTTCCGCAGCAATTTGTTCTGAATTTTCCTCTCTTCTATACATTTCGATCACTCGGTAAGATATGTTTTTCTCCCAAACCGCATCTAAAAAACCAGCGAAATGTTCCTCCATTGCTTCATGACTCGGTCCTTCATGAATATAAGCAAGAAAGTGGCATCCTTTCTCTTTTAATAACGAAACAGCTTGTATTGCTCCATTATAGTACTGTGAAATCATTTCCTCGCTTGAATCGATAATTACAAACGGAACTGATACTCTTTCTTTTTGTAATCCTTCATATACATCACGCGTCATAAGGATACCAGCAATATTATTTTGCTCCAATATATCCATATAACCATGCTTGTGCTCCATATTACATATAACGATTTGATATCCTTCTTTGTAAGCTTCTTCTTCAATAACCGTAAGCAAGGATAAAGATGCTGGATCTTGTATGTTAGATACAAGTAAAGCAATCATGGTGGAAGACTTTTTAAATAAAGCTTTAGCCACCGCATTTGGTTTATACTGCAACTCCTCAATTGCTTTCTTCACTTGTTTGACTGTATCTTCATGTACATATCCTTTTTCATTTAACACTCGTGAAACTGTTGCGACTGAAACTCCCGCCAACTTTGCAACATCGCGAATCGTTGCCACTTCTTCACCCCTCAACATGGAAATGCTTTACATTTACACCGTAAAACAAATTAAATGGTACGTCAAGAATATTATTTTATATTTCTGAAAATTGTTACATAAAAAAAGAAGTGCTTACACAGCACTTCTTCCCTCTTTCAATTGTTTATCTTTTATCGCAAATGTTTTCTTCAACATCGGCGGTGTAATCATCGTTGTTAAAATAACAACAATAACGATTGCTGTAAAATAATCTTGTGCTAATAACCCTGACGCAAGACCTTGCCCAGCAATAATGAGCGCTACTTCACCGCGGGAAACCATTCCAGAACCAATGATTGTAGAAGACTGTAAATCAAATCCTGTCATACGCGCTCCAAGACCACAGCCAATTAATTTCGTTAATACAGCAATCACCGTTAAAATGACAATAAACCCAACTTTATCCCCAATTCCTGCAAATGTAATATTCATCCCAATACTTACAAAGAAAATAGGAACAAACATTGCGTATGCAATTGGTTCAACTTTCTTCTCAACTTCATGTTTATAATCTGTTTGAGAAATTGCAATCCCTGCCGCAAACGCTCCGATAATGCCAGCTATTCCTAATAATTCTCCGAAATATGCAAAAGAAAAACAAATAATAAGAGCTGTACTAATAATAGATTCCGACACACGAAGCGGAGAAAGCCAGCGCATAATCATCGGAACGCCCTTCCATCCAATTAGGATAATAGCTGCAAAGAAGACAACTTTTTTCAAAATAACCATAGTTAAATTTACATCATCTGCACCTAAGAAGCTCATTGCAAATGCAAGTAAAATAACAACAAGAATATCATCAAACACCGCTGCGCCAAGCATTGTTGTACTTTCACGTGTTTTCATTTTCCCTAAATCTCGAAGCGTTTGTACTGAGATACTAACGCTAGTTGCACAAAGAAGTAAGCCTAAAAATACCGCATTCGCTTGCTCCATTCCCATAATAAGACCGGCAACATAGCCACCTACAAACGGGAAAATAATTCCCCCAACTGCTACTGCAAAAGAAGAGTTACGGTTTTCATTCAGTTCTTTTAAGTCCGTTTCTAAACCGGCCATAAACATGAGAAGAATAACCCCAACCTCACTTAATTGCCTTAGTAAATCCGTATTATCAATTAACCCCAGCACTGCAGGACCAATTATAATACCTACAATAAGTTTTCCAAGTACAGATGGTTGTCCTAGTCTAACACTTAAGTCACCAGCAAGTTTTGTACTTAACAAAATTACTGCTAATTGAAAGAAAAATATCATCTCATCGCTCCTTTTCTTATTTTACTCATTAAAATAACTATATATGATTTATACTGGTCTGTGAAATTATCAAATATGTACCTTTACGTAATGATTGCGTTTATTTATTTCCAGTAATTTCTTCTTATAAAAAAACTTCCTATTTATAAAACAAAGATATTTTTCTTATTCAATCCCTTTATAAATCTTACAAAAAAAATTTCTAAACTAAATTTCATGTAATATTATATCCCTATTGTAGTCAATTTTCTATTTTTCTCACTCCTTTCCGCTTGCCGTTCTCACCTTTTTATTTGGTTATGATACAATGTAATTATTATATGTACTGTAACTTGGAGGAGAGAGAGTATGAAAGCGTTTTCGAAAGCATTATTAACGATAATTGGTACTCTTATTGGAATTGGCATTTTCTTTACGAATAAAGTTATGTATTTAAAGAAAAAAACAGAAGAAGAGATTTTAGAACGTGAAACAAAACAGCATTTTCGCTTGGAGGATTATGAAGCCATGCAGAAAGAAGAAGTATGCCTCTCTTCTCAATTTGGTTATAACATTCATGGTTACTTTATTCCTGTTAACCATTCAAATAAGTTCATGATTTTTTGTCACGGCGTCACCGTCAACAAAATAAATTCTATAAAATATGCAAATTTATTTTTAAACAGAGGATTCAACGTATTTATTTATGATCATCGCCGCCACGGCCAAACAGGAGGCAAAACAACAAGTTATGGCTACTACGAAAAACACGATTTAAAGACGGTGGTAGATTGGCTCAAACAACGATTCGGTTCAAATATTACGCTTGGTATCCATGGTGAATCAATGGGAGCAGCAACGTTATTACAATATGCAGGTATGGTCGAGGACGGAGCTGATTTTTACATCGCTGATTGTCCGTTCTCTGATTTTTACGAACAGCTTCATTATCGTTTAAAGGTTGAGTTTCATTTACCAAAATGGCCTCTTTTACCACTCGCTAATACGTTTTTGAAAGTACGTGATGGTTATACAATTCGGGAGGTTTCTCCAATTGATTGTGTGAAAAAAATAAAAAATCCTGTATTGTTCATCCACAGTAAAGATGACGATTACATTTTATGCAATATGACACAATCATTGTATGAGGCAAAGGAAGGTGCAAAAGAACTCTTTATTGCTGAAAAAGGTGCTCATGCTTGTTCTTATGCAGAAAATAGAGAAGAATATGAATATGCTGTTGATCACTTTTTAACAACATACGTAAACGAAACAAAAAACAGGCTCGCATAAGCCTGTTTTTATTTTAACGAAATAACAATTGGTTTATCTTTAGCAAACGAAGGAGCAAACAATAATTCAGATGCTCTCTCTTCTTTAGGTATTTCAAATATAATGCCCGATTGCAATGTATCGTATGATTTTAACTTTCTATCATGCAATATGCTTGTATTCCCTTTCGTTTGAACAGCTCCATATATTTTCCCGGTCTCTGAAATAACATTAAACTGCGCCTGCTTTACAATAATACTTTTATTTCTACTGTTCTTTAACGAAAAGTTTACGACAAGAAGCGTGTAATCATTTTTTGCAGTCCATACATCATAATGCGGTACACGACTTATATTTTTAATAACAAGATCTATTTGATGAGCGGATAAAATACCTTTTACACTTGATCGATTAGCTTGCTCTTCTTTATTGCATCCGGCTATGCAAAAGGAAATGATAATACTTATTATAAACAATCGTTTCCGCAACAACTTCCACCTTCTTTGCTGTTTCTATCGGTTGTATGTTGCACACATTGTATGTTTTTATGCATTAGAAACTACACCACAAAGAGGCTCATTCATTTCCAAATGAATGAGCCTCTTTCCTATCCCAACCAACAGCAAAAGTTTTCTTAGATTCACAATGGCCTATTACGCCAATACATCTGTAACTTGATCCATATTTTCAGAAATCCACTTTATTGCTTCATCAAGTGATGAAAACTCTGTTGTTTGAAATGTTACTTCATCTTGTAATAACCATACATCCTTTACTTCCTGCTGCACACCGGCAATTGACCAATGAAGTAAACTGTAGGGATGGTTATCATTTAAAAACGATACCCACGTTCGCTCTGTTGCGATATTTTGTAATGTACGTAATTGTTTTTTCATGTTTATGTTCACCTTAATATGTTTTCAGTATATAACTTATTATATCATTTCTATTTTCTCACAAAAAGCATTGTTTCTAAACATTGTCAAGTCATTCTAGTAAGTATATGATAAGCATATGCGTTTGGTGAGGAGGTGTAACAATGGGGAAAGTACAAATTAAAGTAAATGATAATGGTTCGTTTCGCATTACAGGGGATGTGGAACTAATCGATGCGGAAGGAAATGCATTTCCAGCAAAGCCGGCATTTTCACTATGTCGCTGCGGGTTATCAAAAAATATGCCGTATTGCGATGGTTCACATAAAGGACAATTTGAATCTGCTGTAAGGGCACCGAAAGAATAACACAAGACGCGCACAAAAACATGTGCGCGTTTTTTTACATACTTCCCACATAAAATCCTAAAAAAGCAATACCAATACCTATTACATAACTCATAACAAAATATAATAATGCCTTTTGACCTTCTCGTTTATGTATCAATTGGATCAATTCCAGTTGATATGTTGAAAAAGTCGTAAATGCTCCCATAAATCCTGTGCAACATAATAATACCCACATTTTAGCTACTCCAGCACCGTATAACAGACCGAGTAAAAACGAACCCATCATATTCACAAAAAATGTTCCATAAGGAAAAGAATCCCCATATTTTTCTTTCGCTATCGTACTAATAAAAAAACGGGCAATTGCCCCGAAAAAACCACCGATACTAACAAGTAATATATTCATATGTTTCCTTCTTTCCTCCTACTACGTTCATATAGCTTATTCCCAACATAAAATCCGCCAAAAGAGAAAAGCAATCCTCCTATCATACTTGTGCTCACATATAAAAAAGCCATTGTGAACGATTCATGCTGCAATAACTTTAGCGTGTCTACACTAAAAGTTGAAAACGTTGTATATGAACCAATTATCCCTGTACCAATAGCACTTATCATAAGCGGTGAAACCTGTTTCATCCGAAAGATAGACATCGTTAAAAATGCTAACAAAAAACTGCCACTCATATTAGCTAACCATGTTGCTAATGGAAAACTAGTAAAAGATGTTGTTTCAAAAAGCTGTCCTACTCCATAGCGAGCTAAGGCTCCGATAACGCCGCCTATTCCTACTGCAATATATTTCATACTTCCACCTCGTTTTAAACACTATATAAAATTTTTCTACACTAGTATAACAAATTTATTCTCTTTGCTAATGCACGATTTAAGTCCTTTTTATTTTCATACAATTCTTCACATTCAAATATTTTTATAGCCTTTTGTCTTTTTTGTGCTATAATGTGAGCAAACAGCATCCTTCGGGGTCGGGTGAAATTCCCAACCGGCGGTGATGAAGTGCACACTTCTAAGTCCGTGACCCGTTTTCAAGTTGAAAACGGTGGATCTAGTGAGACTCTAGAGCCGACAGTATAGTCTGGATGGGAGAAGGATATGTTTTCTAGTACGTATAATAGGATAAGTTTATTTCAGCATGCACATTTGTACTGTTTATTTTTAAACATACATATGTTTTCTTTCGTATACCATTGTTTTCTTTGCTGAAATCATACAATAACACTAGCATGTAAAAAAATAGATATTTGCTGGGATTCTTTTCTATGCAAACATATCGATTAACGCTAGGTTTCTTTCGTATACTCTCGTATCCTTCTTATATTTCTAGAAACATCGTCTCTCTCACCCCAAGGATTCTATCCTTGGGGTTTTTTGATTTTTTTTAGGAGAGGTGAGTTTATGACAGATCAAGAATATATGGCACTTGCTTTGCAATTAGCAAAACATACAGCTGGGCAAACAAGTCCTAATCCTATGGTCGGTGCTGTTGTTGTAAAAGATGGGAATATCGTTGGAGTAGGGTCCCATTTACGAGCGGGAACTGAACATGCTGAAGTTCACGCCCTCCGCATGGCTGGTGAAAATGCGCACGGTGCAGCAGTATATGTAACACTAGAACCGTGCAGTCACCACGGAAAAACGCCTCCTTGTTGTGATTTACTCATCGCAAAGAACGTTAACCGAGTCGTTGTTGCAGCACTAGATAGCAACCCGCTCGTTTCAGGTCAAGGTGTCAAGCGATTACAAGAAGCTGGGATTGACGTAACAATTGGTGTTCTGGAAAAAGAAGCAAAAGAATTAAATCGTTACTTTTTCCACTACATGAAAACAAGGCGTCCATTTGTCACACTAAAAACAGCAATGAGTTTAGATGGAAAAATTGCTACTCGGACAGGAGAAAGTAAATGGATTACCGGTGAAGAAGCACGCGCTGATGTACACCGTTATCGTCATACACACGATGCCATTCTCGTTGGTGTAAATACAATTATTACTGATAATCCGCATTTAACAACGCGAATTGTAAATGGCGGAAAAAATCCGATTCGCATCGTACTTGATACACATTTACGAACACCGCTTTCATCTCATGTAATTACAGATGGCGAGGCCCCAACATGGTTTATCGTTGGAAATGGCGTTTCAAAAGAGAGAATCGCAACATTTCAATCAGATATGGTATCTGTATTGCAAATGAAAACGAATCGTATTGAAATAAACGAACTGCTCGATCTTCTCGGAGAAAAAAATATTCTTTCTCTCTTTGTCGAAGGCGGACAAACAGTTCATGCAAGTTTCTTAGAAGCAAAATGTTTTCAAGAACTGATTACTTATATTAGTCCAAAGCTAATTGGTGGTAAAGAGGCCCCAACATGTTTTGGCGGAAATGGTTTTACACAACTTGAAGATGCACTCGCGCTGCACATTCAATCGATGAAACAAATTGGTGATGATATTAAAATAGTTGCCACCCCAAGAAAAGAGGTGCCTTATGTTTACAGGAATTGTTGAAGAACTTGGAACAATCGCTAATATGCAGCAAACTGGCGAAGCTATGAAACTGACAATTTCGGCAAAGACCATTTTGGAAGACGTAAACTTAGGTGACAGCATTGCTGTTAACGGAATATGTTTAACCGTCACTTCTTATACAACCCATTCTTTTACCGTTGATGTCATGCCTGAGACGATGCGCGCAACGTCTTTGCAGTCACTTACTCGCGGTTCAACAGTAAATTTAGAGCGCGCTATGAGTGCAAACGGCCGCTTTGGTGGGCATTTTGTGACAGGACACATTGACGGCATTGGAACAATTATTGATAAAAAAAGAAGCTATAACGCTGTATATTACAAAATTCAATTACCAAATGAATTGCTTCGCTATTGTTTACAAAAAGGGGCTGTTGCCATTGATGGTACAAGTCTCACAATCTTTGGAGTTGAGGAATCTTCCATCACGATCTCTCTCATTCCACACACATTAAGTCAGTCAGTAATCGGAATAAAAGCTGCTGGCGATATCGTGAACATTGAGTGCGATATGATTGGAAAATACATTGAGCGTTTTATTACAAAGCCAACATCTAAAAAGAGCTCAATTACAGAAAGCTTTTTACAAGATAATGGATTCCTATAAAGGAGGAAATGAAATGTTTCATCGAATTGAAGAAGCGCTAGAAGATTTAAAACAAGGAAAAGTTATTATCGTATGCGATGATGAAAATAGAGAAAATGAAGGGGATTTTATTTCTTTAGCCGAGTATATTACCCCTGAAACAATCAACTTCATGATTACGCATGGGCGCGGCCTTGTATGCGTTCCGATCACAGAAGAATATGCCAATCGTTTAGAGTTAGGACCTATGGTTTCACAAAATACAGATTCACACGGTACGGCTTTTACAGTTAGCGTCGATCACATTTCGACGACAACTGGTATTAGTGCGCATGAACGTGCGACAACTGTACGTGAACTATTAAATCTTGAAGCTGCAGCAAGTGATTTTAAACGCCCTGGACATATATTCCCTTTAATCGCAAAAGCAGGTGGCGTTCTTCGCCGCGCTGGGCATACAGAAGCTGCTGTAGATTTAGCAAAATTATGCGGCGCCGAGCCAGCAGGTGTTATTTGTGAAATTATAAATGAAGATGGAACGATGGCACGAGTGCCTGACTTATTAGAAATTGCAAAGCAATTTCATTTAAAAATGATTACAATTGAAGACTTAATTGCATATCGCCGCCATCATGAAACATTAGTGCAGCGCGAAGTCGAAATTACATTACCAACTGACTTTGGTACATTTCGGGCCATCGGCTACTCCAATTCTCTAGATCATCAAGAACATATCGCTCTTATAAAAGGTGATATTTCTACAGAGGAACCAGTGCTTGTACGCGTCCATTCTGAGTGCTTAACTGGTGATGCGTTTGGATCTTGCCGCTGCGACTGTGGTCCGCAGCTTCATGCAGCGCTCGCTCAAATTGAACGAGAAGGAACAGGAGTTCTTCTGTATATGCGTCAAGAAGGACGAGGCATTGGACTGCTTAATAAATTACGAGCATATAAACTGCAAGAAGAGGGCTACGATACTGTAGAAGCAAATGAAAAACTCGGCTTTGCAGCTGATCTTCGTGATTATGGTATTGGCGCACAAATTTTAAAAGATTTAGGGTTACAACAGCTTCGCCTATTAACAAATAACCCACGTAAAATTGCAGGCTTACAAGGTTATGATTTAGAAGTTGTAGAACGCGTGCCGCTCCAAATTCCAGCAAAAGAAGAAAATAAAGCATATTTACAAACGAAATCAACAAAATTAGGTCATTTATTAAATCTATAATATATAGCTGCAAATTAAAAAAATGACATACAAACCCTTTTTTTAGGGGAGGGCGAGAGCGTCTGGCCACGTATAGGAGCGGTCGGGGCCTTTTCCTGCCACATGCTAGGTTTGAAACAAAAGGAGCAGTCATTAAAAGCCCTTTCTTTTTGGGTAGGCGAGGGCAAATCATATTTTGCTTTGCATAGCAGCAACTTCTATGTTGGAAAAATTAATATAAATTTAAATAGATTAAGGGAGAGATACATGATGGTATTTGAAGGTCATTTAGTTGGTACAGGATTAAAAGTAGGTATTGTCGTTGGTCGTTTTAACGAATTTATTACAAGCAAGCTATTAGGCGGTGCATTAGACGGTTTAAAGCGTCACGGGGTAGAAGAAAATAACATTGATGTCGCTTGGGTACCTGGTGCATTTGAAATTCCGTTAATTGCAAAGAAAATGGCAAACAGCGGAAAATACGATGCTGTCATTACACTTGGAACAGTGATACGCGGCGCAACAACACATTATGATTATGTTTGCAATGAAGTCGCAAAAGGCGTAGCTTCTCTTTCATTACAAACAGAAATTCCTGTTATCTTTGGCGTGTTAACAACAGAAACGATTGAACAAGCAATTGAACGCGCTGGTACAAAAGCTGGCAATAAAGGCTGGGAATCAGCCATTGCAGCGATTGAAATGGCAAACTTATCCCGCCAGTGGGCATAGAGTGAAACTTCCTCTTGTGAAACGCTTTTTCTCACAAGAAGTTAGCCCACCCAATCGGGCTCTTATGGCTGGTTTGTTTTTCTTCCTGCGCTTACTTCTTACCAGCCATTTGAGCGGGATCAACTGATTACATTTCGAACAAAAAGAGGCTTCGGCCTCTTTTTATTTTTCTGCTTTTCCTTCTTGCACAATTTGTAGTTCTTGACGCACTGCTTTTAAATTTTTTCCTTCTGTTTCAATTCCAAAGTACGCAGCTTGGTGCCGAAAATGCTGTTCAACCCTCTTTTGCAAATCTTTCTGTTCAGGATTTTCAACAGCTTTTACTGGGTCGGCACTAACTGCTTTCCATAAAATAAGAAAACTCATAAACGCTAATATATGTTTATGCATTCGAATCCCCCAAATCACGATTAAACTCCCTCTTACTATGTACAATTGCAGAATTGGAAATTCGAATACATATTATGTCATCTCTTTACAGATCCAATGATTCCAACACTTATATACGCTTTATTACATTTTATTTACAAAAAAAGAAAGCTCCTTCATAGAGAGCTTTCTTCTCAAGTTAGCATAGGGCCTACAATGCACATTCCTCAATTTCAAACCCTAAATCTTCAATCATTCCCCAGTCTGTTGTTGGCTCTTGGCCAGCAGTTGTTAAATAATCTCCAACGAAAATTGAGTTTGCTGCAAATAAACCAAGCGGTTGAACAGATCGCAAATTAATTTCACGTCCGCCAGATATACGAATTTCTTTTGACGGATTTACAAAACGCATCATCGCTAATACTTTTAAGCACTGCGTTGGTGTTAATTCTTTTTGCCCTTCTAACGGCGTTCCTTTCACAGCAACAAGGAAGTTACATGGAATAGAATCCGCATCTAGACGCTTTAATTCGAATGCAATCTCTACGCGTTGTTCCGTCGTTTCACCCATTCCGAAAATTGCACCAGAACACGGTGATATCCCCGCATGCTTCGCCTTTTCAACTGTATCTACACGATCGTCAAATGTATGGGTTGAACAAATGCTTTCGTAATTATCTACATGTGTATTTAAATTATGATTGTAACGATGTACGCCAGCTTCTGCAAGGCGCTCCGCTTGATCTTCATTTAAGAATCCAAGGCAGCAACAAATCTTCAAATCAGTCGTTTCGCGAATTTCTTTTACCGCTCCAATAACATGATCAACTTCTTTATTCGTTGGGCGACGGCCAGAAGCAACGATACAATATGTGCCTGCCTTACGCTTGATTGCTTCATGCGCACCTTCTACAATCTTCTCTTGTGTTAACCAAGCATATTTATCAATCGGCGCTTCGGATACGATTGATTGCGAACAATACCCACAATCTTCTGGACATAAACCTGACTTCGTATTAATAATCATATTTAATTTTACTTTTTTCCCAAAGTAATGATGACGAATTACATACGCCGCATTCATAATTTCTAAAATTTCTTCGTCATTTGCTTGTAAAATACTGAGTGCCTCTTCTTTCGTTACATCTCTTCCCTCTACTACTTCAAATGCGATTTGCTTCCAATCTGTTTTCGTTTGGACATGTTTCATTTCTTCTCTTCCCCTCTTTTTTCATATAAGAAAATAAAGCATGATATGTTGCTGCAATTCGTTCACATTTTGTAAAATCTCGTTCATATATGCGAAGCATACTACGAAAGATAGAAGGGCTTTGACAATAAGATTCTTCATTACTGTTCGTTGCTCCAACTTTACGAATCGATTGTAAAAATTCACGAACTGTAGCAAATGTTTCTATGTAACATGTTTCAGTAATCTGTATATCCCCTGTTATTCTTTTACACAACCCTTGCAGCTGTAACCCTGTTAAAAATCTTTGCCCAACAGTTGTAGTATTCTCTATGGCATTCGCTGTTTTCGCACGCTCAAATGATGTATGAAGCTCATGAAACGTTTCATTTCCAAATGTTGAAAACAACAGCACACCATCTTCACGTAAATTTTTATATAAATGTACTAATGTAGCTGATAAATCATTTAACCATTGAAATGTTGCATTCGAGATTATTACATCATATCGCTCGTGAAGTGTAATACGTTCAATGTCTTCACATCGAAATGTAACAGCCTCTACATTACACCTTGTTTTTGCTTTTGTAATCATACTTTCTGCAAAATCAACAGCGGTAATCGTTGCCTTCGGAAAGGATGTTGCTAGTTGCTCTGTGACATAACCTGTGCCACAGCCAAGTTCTAAAATATGAATTTGTGCCGCTTCATCGAAGTGCTCTTTCATACGAGCAAGCAGCCGATCCGCCATCTTTTTTTGAACACTTGCATATTGATCATAGGATACAGCCGCTTGATTAAATCGTTTTTGTAATAACGCCTTGTTAATCATTTCGCTCTATCCCCTTTACAAACTGTATCATTTCTTTTGCACATCGCTTTGCTTGTGTGAAACAAAGTGCATGTCCAGCTTCTTCTATAATCGTGAGTGATGCGTTTATTTTTTCTTGCATATACTCCGCAGCAGAGAGAGGACAAATCATATCATCTTTTCCATGAAGGAGTAATACTGGCACATCTATTTGTAATAGCTGTTCTCTAACATCTGTTTCTATTAAATATTGGAGTCCACATTGCAAAGAATGAATCGAATCACCTTGAAATTGTTCCGCTATTTTCAAGAATGCAATATCATGTCCGTTTTCCTGCTCCGCCTTGGAAAACATACTCACATAAAACCGTTTCAACGTATCATCTTTTTGTTTCAAAAGATTTCGATTCATACGTTCAACAAAAGAGTTTTTCCAGCCATGTATGTAATCGGAATCAGTTGTAAATTTCGCTGTTCCTCCTAGTAACACAATCCCTTTCGTTTGCAATGAATGATGTACTTGAAGAGCGGCCAATGCTCCAAGTGACCAGCCAACTAAAATTACTTCTTTCCCTTCTGCTACCTCTATAATTCGACGTTGAAACTCCTGTTTATCTTCACTATTACGCCAATGAACAACATGTACGGGAAAATCATGTAAATGCGGAAGGAATGCTTCCCAAACCAGTTCTTCCATGCCCCATCCGGGAATGAGAATAAGACTAGGCTGCGTCATGAAATCACTCCTTCTTCTTTTCCAATTTGTACAATCCGCTGCGTTGCCCATTGTAAATCATCATTCGTATGGTGAGCTGTTACGGCAAAGCGGATGCGAGAACTATGCTGCGGAACAGTAGGCGGCCGAATAGCAATCGCTGCTATTCCTGCTTCTTGCAATTTCATACTAAAACGGAGCACTGCTTCATTAGACCCTACAATTACAGGAACAATATGCGTCGTGCTGTCTCCAATATGAAAACCAGCTTCTTGCAAACCTGTTCGAAAATATCGGCCATTTTCTATTAATATATGACGATGTGTTTCATCTTTTCTCACAATGTCAATTGCTTTTCCGATTGCACCAAGCGTTCCTGGTGGTAAAGCAGTTGTAAAAATAAAACTACGCATCGTATTGATCATATACTCGATGCAAACAGCATTTCCGGTAATATATGCACCATAGCAACCCAATGCTTTACTACATGTACCCATATGAATATCTATCGACTTGGCTAATTTCGGATACTCATGAGCAAGACCCGCTCCGTTTTTCCCGTATATTCCGCCCGCATGTGCCTCATCAACCATAAGAAGCGCTCCGTACTTTTCTTTTAGCATCACTAAATCTTCTAAATGAGCCCTATCTCCATCCATGCTAAAAATAGAATCCGTCACAATAAGTTTTCGCTTGTCTGCCTTAG
The DNA here is from genome assembly GCF_900112415.1 of Bacillus sp. 491mf. Taxonomy (GTDB): domain Bacteria; phylum Bacillota; class Bacilli; order Bacillales; family Bacillaceae_G; genus Bacillus_A. The sequence continues at coordinate 16,547 of NZ_FOLV01000001.1, read as the reverse complement.
CAGATTTCAGTAATTGCTCTAAATGCTCTAAGTCATTATGACGATAGCGCTTATGCTCAGCACCACTTAATACGATGCCATCTACAATACTGGCGTGATTCAGCCTATCGCTAAATACAATGTCATGACGACCTACAAGTGAAGAAATTGCTCCGACATTTGCCGTATAACCACTATTCACAATTAGTGCTTTTTCAGTTTCTTTCCAAGCGCATATTCGCTGTTCAATTTCTTCATATAACGGATAGTTCCCGACAACGAGACGGGACGCCGTCGCTCCGGTCCCATACGTTTTTGTCGCTTCAATTGCAGCTTCTTTTAACCGTACATCACCAGCTAATCCTAAGTAATTGTTTGAAGCTAAATTTAATAATCTCTTTCCATTTCGAACGAGCCACGCTTGTTCGGCGTGCTCCGTTGCCAACAATTTTCGGTGCTGTGACGTTTCTATAAGACTCGATAGCTTAGACTGAAAATGCGTTTCCCACACTGGATTCATTGCGTAAAAACTCCTCTAATTTTGAGATAGCAATACTCTCTTCTGCCGCTTGTAATAGTTCATTTCTCGTAAAGTTTTCACGAAGCGCTGGCAGCAATCCAATAACCGGTACGCCGCTTAATTCTTCTATCATTTCTTTGTTTTCTATTACTCTTTCTTTTTCATGTTCTCGGCATCCAGATAAAATGATACCCGCGACTGAAAGACCGTGTGCTTTTGCATAAGAAACCGTTAAAATAGTATGATTCACTGTCCCAAGCGTTGGCCTTGCTACAATAAGCACTGGTAATTGCAGCTGTTTCGCAAAATCGACAACGAGGGCATCAGTTGTGTAAGGAACTACAAGTCCGCCAGCGCCCTCTACAAACAAAGAGTCGAATTGTTTTGATAATTCATTGTAATGACTCGTAATATCTGATAATAGCACTTGCCTTCCTGCCCGCCTCATTGCTAAGCGAGGCGCAAGCGGTTCTTCAACTGAATAAGGGCAAATCTCTTCACATGATATTGTTACACCGGCAGCAGCTTTCAACCGAGCAGCGTCTCCTTCTGGATGAGAGGCAAGATGACCGCTTTGCAATGGTTTATACACGCCAATATTGTATCCGCGCTCGCGAAGCACACCAGCTAATGCACCTGTTACAACCGTTTTCCCTACTTCCGTATCGGTCGCTGTCACAAAGAAACCACTCATCATTTCTCCTCCGTTACCTCTTGAATAGCTTGCTGTAAAATTGCAATCATATCATCAAGCTCTTCTATCGTTGACCCAAGCGGCGGCATAAAGACAACAACATTCCCTAGTGGACGAAGAATCATTCCTAAATCACGTGCTCTTCTACAAACCTTCACACCGACTCGTTCCTGCCAAGAATATGCTTCCTTCGTTTCTTTATTTTGCACGAGCTCAATGCCAATCATAAAGCCTCGCTGACGAATATCTCCCACATGCTTAAATCCATGCAAAACTTCTAAGCGCTTTTCGATATATTCTGCTTTATGACTAACAGATTCTATAAGATTAGTCGTTTCAAATAATTTCAAGTTTGCAAGCGCTACTGCACAGCCTAGTGGATTTCCTGTATAACTATGGCCATGGAAAAACGTTTTTTGTTCCTCATAATCACCTAGAAAAGCACGATAAATTTCATCTGTCGTTACGGTAATAGCAACCGGTAAATATCCTCCTGTTAACCCTTTTCCAGCAGTTAAAATATCCGGTGTGATTCCTTCATGTTCGCATGCAAACATTTTGCCTGTTCTGCCAAATCCCGTTGCTACTTCATCTGTAATAAGAAGAACATTGTATGCTGTACAAAGCTCTCTTAATCCTTTTAAATAACCATCTGGCATTGTAATAATCCCGCTCGCCCCCTGGACAATCGGTTCAACAATAACAGCTGCTACTTCTTCGTGATTCTCTCGTAATAAATCTTCCATTTCTTCTAAATGTTTTTTCACAATCATTTGCCCATCTTCCCCATAAGGAGAACGATATGTATACGGATATGGTACTTTTAACGTATCGAATAAAAGCGTACTATATGCTTGGTGAAACATATCAATTGCCCCGACAGATACCGCTCCAATTGTGTCACCGTGATATGCTTCTTTCATCGTAACAAATCTCTTCTTATTAGGCTTTCCTTTATGCTGCCAATATTGAAAGGCCATTTTAATTGCAATTTCAACTGACGTTGCACCAGAATCAGAATAAAAAACTTTCTTTAGTCCATTAGGTACAATTTCAATAATTTTTTCGGCTAATAAAATACTTGGTACATTCGCGATACCTAGCAATGTAGAGTGCGCAATTTTGTTTAACTGCTCACGAATCGCATCATCTAGCTCTTGAACATGGTGACCATGAACATTGAGCCAAATGGAAGACACACCATCCCAATAGCCTTTTCCATTCACATCGTATAATTTTCTTCCTTCTCCCCGTTCGATAATGACAGGATCATCTTCCAAATAATCTTTCATTTGGGTAAATGGATGCCATACATAATCTTTATTTTTTTGAGCTAGTTCCTCATATGTAAAAGTTTGCTCCATGCTCCTCACAGTCATGATTGTCACCTCTAATGTTAACTTGTTTGTTTAAAAGGTTAACATTAGAGGGCAAATACTGTCAATTCTTTTTCATGGAACCATGTTCTAAAAAAAGAAGACTTATCCTATGATAAGTCGCCCTATTTTTTGCTCTGAATTTTACCAATCTCTTGAATTAACTGTTCGTCCGTTTTACCTTCTACGTCGATTCCAAGCTCTTTCGCATGCTCACGAAGAAGCTCTTGTCGCTTTTCAGAACGCACTACACTTATTTCTTTTTGAATCTGTTCTTTTGGTTTTCCTTCTGTAGAAATTCCGAATTTATCTGCTGTTTTTTTCATTATTTCTTCTTCATCTTGTCTCACTGTTTCTTTTGGTTTTTCAACACTTTTCTTTATTGGATTAGGAGATGACGCAAATGCTGTATAAATTCCAGCACCAAAAATGACTGTGAACACCATTGAAATCGTTATGATCTTTACCTTCATATTTTCCCCTCCTCATATTCATTATAAAGAACAAAAAGATAATTTATATCCTTTTCTTTATCATATAACTTCAAAAATAACTGTTGATATTCCTTCTATTTTATATAATAAAAATTTACTACCACGATATGAATCGGCGATGATAGGATTTAGTAGTATTTCGCTTCAAGATTTCAGAAATCTGGTGAATGGTGCGAACCAGTACAGAACGAAGTATGAATTGGTATTTCAGCTAATTTGCCATTTTTATCTTTTTACTGGTTGATACATTAATTAGTGCTGGAACGATTCCTACATTCTTTCATGAAATAAGGAATAGAAAGAAAAGTCCACTGCTAAGCAGCGGACTTTTTCTTTCTTATTTATTTAATTTCTTTCTTCTAAATAACGCAATCGCACCTGCCCCAATAAACGCAAGACCTGCTCCTAATGTCGTAAACATATTCGCTCCTGTCTTTGGCAAGTTGTTGTCTGTTTTCGCTTGCTCTTTACCTGCGTCTGTTGCTGCCGGCTTCTCTTCGTTGTTTTTATTATCTTCTGTTGTTTTCGGCTGATCTCCGCCATTGTTGTTATCTGTTGGCGTTTTCGGCTCATCAGTTCCATTATCGCCACCAGCTGGTTCATCTTTTTTTGATAAATCAATTGCATATTTAGCAAATTCATTTTCTGATGGACTAACGTAAGAAATGTTGCCGTCTTTTGTTATATATTTTTGAGCATTTGGAGAAGAATCAAATGTAATATTCAATTTCTCACCAGTGATTGGTTTAAATGCCCAGTTTTTATCTGCTGTCGGGTTAATTGTTTTTATTTGTTTCATATATTCTACAATAATTTGACGTGTTTCATCAGGAGATTGTAAAATTACTTCCCCATTACTTACACCTGGGAATGTTTTACTGCTACCACGGTAGTTATTCGTTGCTACAACAAACTCTTGACTATCCGATACTGGCTTTCCATCAAACGTTAAGTTCACAATGCGATTTGCAGCTTCATTTACAACTTTTCCATCTTTGTCATATTTAGCTGGCTGCGTTACATCAATTTCATATTTCACACCGTCTAATACGTCAAAATTGTATGTTGGATAGTTAACATTCACTAATTTTTGCTCATCTTTGTTCTTTGGATCGATTTGATTAAATTGACCAGCAGACATTTCTAACCAATCTTTCAACTGAGCCCCATTTACTTTCACTGCATATAATGTATTTGGATATACGTATAAGTCTGCAACGTTTTTAATTGCAAGCGTTCCCTTTGGAATGTCTGTATAATATGTAGCGCCGTTACGGCCACCTGCTTTAAACGGTGCACCTGCTGATAAAATTGGCAGCCCTTCAAATTCCGTACCCTTCATCTTCTGCTCTGTGTACCACTTTTGTGCATTCGTTACAGTTTGAACAGATGGATCATCTTGTACAAGCGCAAAGTAACTATTAATTGGCGCTGTCGTTTCGCCAACTGGTGTATTTACATATTTAATTGTTCCTTCATGGTCATCCTTTATTGCTTCTACTAATTTTTGGTCTGATTCTACTAAAGCAGTGCCTTTACTATCTGCAATTGGACGAACGGCAGGTTTCGATTTCTCTTTTTGTACTTCCCATTTTCCGTTCACTTGCTTTAATTCCATATCAATCATTCCTAAATTACTTCCGAAAACACCTGGCATTACAACAGGAACACCATTCTCATACTTGTCCGTTATTACTGTATGAGAATGCCCCATCAGCACTGCGTCAACACCAGGAACTTCTGTTGCTAAATAATAAGATGCATTTTCCATTCCAGAATTGTAACCGCTTTTATCAACACCCGAATGAGCTAGCGCAACGATGATATCCGCGCCTTCCGCTTTCATTTTCGGTACCATTTCTTTCGCTGTTTCTACAATATCCTTCGCTATTACTTTTCCTTCTAAATTCGCTTTATCCCATCCCATAATTTGCGGTGGAACAAAGCCCATTACACCAATCTTTACTTTATGCTTTTGACCAGCCTCATCTTCTACTTCTTTTTCAAACACATGGTATGGCTTGAAATAATTTTCACCAGTTTTCGCATCATATACATTCGAGTTAATTACAGGAAACTGTGTTTTGCTAGTTGCTTGTTTTAAATAATCTAAACCGTAGTTAAATTCATGGTTTCCAAGAGAAATGACGTCATATTTCATCATATTCATTAAACGATATAATGGATGGACATAGCCTCCATCTAAACCTTTTACTTTTGCTACATAATCACCAAGCGGCGTTCCTTGCAATGCATCTCCATCATCAAATAAAACAGAGTTTTTTGCCTCTTTACGTGCTTCATTAACTAAAGTCGCTGTTTGAACTAATCCTACTTTATTATCTGTTTTTGTTTGATAGTAATCATAGTTCATTAAGTTCACATGAATATCAGATGTTTCTAATATTCTTAGTTTTACAGCACTTTCCTCTCCTTCTGCATGTGCAGGTGTAGGCCATACTTGCGGAGCAATAACACCTATTGCAAGTGCAGCACCAGCCAACGTTTTTGTTGATTTCTTCACAAAAAATCCCCCTTATAACATAGTCCCTAGTTATAAAATATACGATGGGATCAGTGTCCCTACTTCTTAATCACCCAAATTGCCAAGACGTTAGTTGTCCTACTTCTTTTGCGATTTGGATAAATTTACCCCATCTAAAGTTCATCATAACGAACTGTCGTTTATATCGTCAACAAATTTTGACGTACTTCTACAAATTTTATGTTAAAGTATTGTAAAATTTTTGTGAACACGTAATGTGTATTCCATTGCTTCTCATCATGAATATGATAAAATAACCATTTATAAGGAGGATAACATAATGAAAAAACTTCTTTTATCTACAGTTTGTCTCCTCCTTCTTATCATTACACTTTTGTATTGTGACAAGAAAAATGAGACAAATGTTCAAAAAGAATCTTCAGTAGCAACCGTTCCACACTGGATTGATACACAAACTGATGCGACGCTTCATCATCTTGTTCTAGGTGATTCTCTTGCAAAAGGTTACGGGTCTACACAAGGTGGGTACGTACAAGTTGCTTCTCATATATTAGAAACACAATTACAAAAACAAATTATCGTCGATAATCTTGCAAAAAATGGGTTAACAACAGACCGGTTACTTCAAATGATGCAAACCGAAGAAATGAAGCAAAAAATAAAAGAAGCCAACATGATTACAATTAGTATTGGCGGAAATAATGTTTTACACATCAACCGAAACGTCGGTGCTTTAGAAGGAATGAAGTTATTAAATGAAGAGAAAGATTATTTTGAACAAGACTTACAAAACATTGTAAAAACGATTCGTGCCGCTAATCCGAATGCGCTCATCATTCTCTCTGAACTCTATAATCCATTAAAACTAGAGGATGCCATTGCTTCTTACGCAAGTGTTTTCTTAGACAATTGGAATAAAGTGATCTATTCGATTTCAAAAGAAAATCAACCTTCACTCGTCTTACCGATTCGTAATTTATTGCCAAATGATCAAAAAGATTTACTATATGATCAAGTTCATCCAAATGATAAAGGATATGAGAAAATCGCCGAATCGTTTGCAAAACAAGTGTTATCATATAAGTAGGCGACGTTCCTACCTATGGTTATATAAATACAACGACCTAAAAACATCTTTTTTAGATAGGCAAGAGCATTTGGCCATGCATAGTAGCGGTCAGTTCCTTTTCCTGCCACGTGCAATATTTAAAACAAAAGGGAATTATATAGTTGAACTAATCGAACCCTTATAGGCGGTTTTTCGCCTTAGATTCACACAAAAATCATTCTATTTTTATAACATTGTATTTTTTTGTTACAATAAGGACAGAAGGGGGGCTGTTATATGGATTCACGTGAGTGGGAACACATTGTTGATCATCTCCTTTCGCTAGTGCCTCTTTTTTATCGCAAGTTTATGCTTCCTGGAGAGTTTTCTTCTCAGCGACATATGCCGCCATCACATACGCAGGTATTATTGTTATTGCATGAGCGAGATACATTAGCAGTTTCAGAAATCGGCAAACGGTTAGCTATTTCAAGACCGAATATGACACCACTGTTAAATAAACTCATTCAAGAAAAGCTTGTAGAGCGCCACTATAGCGAAAAAGATCGGCGTGTTATTTTAATGTCTCTTACAGCTGAAGGAAAATCATTAGTCAATCAATACAAACAATTCCTTTTAAAAAAACTAAAAGAAAATTTACAAACATTATCAGCAAGCGATCGGGAACAGTTAACCCATTCATTGCAAACAATCCAAAATGTAATTTTGAAAGCGAATATATAAGGAGGTGACTAAAAAGTCTACTTTTTAGTCACCTCCTTTCACTTTTTGGTATGATTCAACTCAGCGAATCGACTACTTGTATGTCAAATATCGTCAAGGGGTCTTTAAATCGTGTCGAAGCGCCGATATATTGCAAAGAACGGTCGATAACGGAAAAAAGCTACTGATCTAAAGGGCACTTATATGCCTTTTAGGTCAGCAGCTTTATGCTTCGTAATAATTTCCATAATATACATTTGAATATGGCCAAGTAGTTAAATACGGTCTACTTTCTTGTAATGGTTGCACAGTTTGCCTTATATATGGAACAGGATAATACTTAACTTGTGGATGGTACCTTGGATCATAATAAGAAAAAAACATCACATTTCCTCCTTTTTAGAAGCATATTCAAAAAGGAAATGTGATGTGCATTCATTATAGTTGTACAATTGGGCTTTTTATTTGTTTCTTTCTTTTCGTCAGTCGTAATTTACGATTTTTCTCGTACAAATAGTACATAACAAAATAAGCAATTACGCCAAGTACAATCCCTAAAATCGTCATACCTATTATTACATAGACTTCACTTTGTAATAAGCCTTTTAAGATTGTTAACCCATTTACTGAAAAAAAATCTTTTATTGTATAATGGTGAAGCGGTATTTTTTTTATCTCAAAAGGATAAATAAGTTTTCCTAGTGCATGCGCAAAAGGAATTAACAGAACAGGTAAAAATGTTAATTTACCAATAATATTACCGATAACCGCTGCAGGAAACGAACCTTTCAGTAATCGAACAAGCGGATAAAAAATAAGATATACGAGCGAAGCCGTATGAATAACTAACATTTCCATTCCAAAACCAACAGCAAATCCGCGTGAAACAATTTTCGCGCCTTCTGGTGCACGCAATAATTTATAATAATTTACCTTCACTCCTCGCCAAATACGTTGAAAGAATGAATATGTTTTCTTATTTACTCGCATCTACACCATCTCTCTTATATTTTTCTGTTTCTTACTATTATAAAGTATGTAACGAGAAAATGCGAAAGCTAGATAAGACATTTCAAATGAAAAACAACCTTCTATTATGAAGAAGGTTGTTTTTCTTGTAATAAACTGACTAATAATGCCTTTTGTACATGCAGGCGATTTTCCGCTTGTTGAAACACAATGGATTGTGGACCATCAATAATTTCTGAGGTGACTTCTTCTTCGCGATGTGCTGGTAGACAGTGTAGAAAACGATAAGTTGATTTTGCTTCTTGGACAAGTTGCTCATTCACTTGATATGGCTGAAACAATTTATATTTCTCTTTATTATCCTCTTGCCCCATACTCATCCAAACATCTGTATAAATAAAATCTGCTTCTTTGACCGCCTCTTTTGCATTATATGTAATCTCAATTTTAGCTCCTGTTTCCTTTGCAATTTCAATCGCACGCTTCACTATTTCTTCATTTGCTTCGTAGCCTAGAGGCGTTGCAACTGTAATGTTCATCCCTACTTTTGCACTCGCAAGGAGCAATGAATGACAAACATTATTTCCATCACCAACGTAAGCAAGCTTAATATTTTTAAATGTATTTACTTCTTCATAAATCGTCATTAAATCTGCCAATGCTTGACACGGATGGTGATCATCTGTTAATCCATTAATAATAGGAATTGTCGCTTCCTTTGCTAATTCTTCTACTTCCGCGTGTGAAAATGTTCGTATCATAATTCCATCTATATATTGTGATAACACTTTTGCAGTATCTGCAATACTTTCTCCTCTTCCAAGTTGCAGTTCCTTACCATTTAAAAACATACCATATCCTCCAAGCTGAATCATTCCAGCTTCAAAAGATACACGTGTACGAGTAGAATGTTTGTCAAAGATCAATCCTAAGATTTTCCCATTTAAGAGAGGTAATGTTTTTTCTTTTTTTACGTACATCGCAAACTCAATAATTGCAATGATTTCTTCTTGTGCTAATTCTTCTAATGTTAAAATATCCTTTGTTTGCAGTTTTGGTACAGACACGATTTGCATCCAAATTCCTCCTCTATTTTAGCAGCGCTTGTTTACATACACGATTCATCATTTGCACCGCTTCATCTATTTCTGCTTTCGTTACAATAAGCGGCGGTAATATACGCAATACATTAGGGCCAGCTTGCAAAATTAGAAGACCTTCTTTCTCTAACGCGGCTACCATCGCACTAACTTCTCCTTTGCAAACAACTCCAATCATGAGTCCTTTTCCGCGAATATCAATGATCCACTCCTTATCCTCTAATTCTTCTTGTAATTTCCGTAAAAAATACGTTCCTTTTTCTTGTACTTCTTTCAAAAAAGAGGTACAAGAAACAATTTGTAATACTTCTTTTGCAGCTGCCATTGCAATAAAATTCCCGCCAAACGTCGAGCCATGTGTTCCCGGAGAAAAAACAGATCCTAACTCTTTTTTACTAAGCATCGCTCCGACCGGAATACCATTTCCAAGCGCTTTTGCAACTGTGACAATATCAGGTGAAATTCCCATTTGTTCATATGCGAATAACGTCCCTGTTCTTCCCATTCCGGTCTGCACTTCATCGACGATGAAAAGTGCACCGTATGCATGACATAACTTCTCAATTTCACGTAAATACGTAACATCTGCTGGAAGAACACCACCTTCTCCCTGTACAATTTCCACCATAACAGCTGCGACTTCTTCATTCATCGCTTCTTGAAACGCGGTGATATCATTAAATGGAAGGTGTAAAAAACTTGGAAGAAGTGGTCCAAATCCATCATGAATTTTAGATTGTCCTGTTGCACTCATCGTCGCAAAAGTTCGTCCATGAAATGATTGTTTACACGTAATCACAACCGATTTCTCGGTATACTTACGTGCTAACTTCAGTGCTGCCTCATTTGCTTCCGCTCCGCTATTACAAAAAAATGCATAGTGTAACTCGCGATTGTTTGTTAATAACTTAGCAACTTCTTCTTGTACTGTATGAGGAAATAAATTTGAAATGTGCCATATTGTTTGTAATTGCTTTTCAACAGCATTTACGACCACTGGATGACAATGCCCTAAATTACATACCGCAATGCCAGAAGTAAAATCTAAATATTGCTTTCCTTGTTTATCTGTAACCTTTGTGCCGTTTCCGTTCACAATTTCAATATTTCGTCTACTGTATGTTGGAAAAACATGTTTTCCCACTACCTCTCCCCCTTTTTGTTACTGTTGTGCCAATCCACTCCCCTTTGTTTGTCAAAAAACGTTGTGTACTGTTCACAATTACAGCATCCTTTACACCTAGCTCTAATGATGCTAGTGCAGCTTTTACTTTCGGAATCATCCCACCAGTAATCGCCCCATTATCGATAAGCTCGAGAAGCTGCTGTTCATTTGCTTTCTCAATGAGCTTATCCTTATATATAACGCCATCTACATCTGTAATAAAAATTAATTTCTCCGCATTCATTGCTGTCGCAATTGCCGCCGCTGCTGTATCTGCATTCACGTTATATAGCTGTCCATCCATTACTCCAACGGGCGCAACTACAGGAATATACTGATTTGCTAACAAACACTGTAATAATGTTGTTCGAACAAATTTCACTTCACCAACATAACCAAATTCTGCTTCTAGCGGAGCGACTTGCAATAACCTTCCATCACATCCAGATAGTCCAATCGCATCAATTTTTTGATCATTTAATTTTGAGACAAATGTCTTATTTGTACTGCCGCATAATACCATTTGTACAATTTTCATAACCTCTGCTGTTGTCACACGTAATCCGTCTTTCTTTTCAATAGGAATCCTTAATTTGTTTAGCATCGCATCAATTTCAGGCCCACCACCATGAACAATAATCACATCATACATTTGTGCAATTTGTTTCATACATTGAAAAAATGTTTCACCTAAACGAGCCAACATACTGCCGCCGCATTTTATTACAATACGTTCTCTCATCTCGTCTCTCCTTATGTGCGATAACAAGCATTAATTTTGATATATTCATAACTTAAGTCGCATCCCCATGCTCTTCCGCTTGACTCGCCCATTTGTAGATACACATCGATAACAAGCTCTTCTTGTTGCAGCATTTGTTTCATCTCCTCTTCTGAAAAACATTGAGGTTCACTATTCTTTAACACCGCAATCGATTGAATAGAAATATCAACCGCACGTGGTTCAATCACAATACCACTTTGTCCAATTGCACTAATAATCCGCCCCCAGTTTGCATCCTCACCGAATGCAGCAGCTTTCACAAGATTGGAGCCAACAATTTGCTTCGCGATCATATTTGCTTCTTCTACAGTTCGCGAACCATGCACATTTACCTCAATTAACTTTGTCGCTCCTTCTCCATCTTTCGCAATTTGCTTTGCTAAATCTTCACATACTTTTCCAAAAGCAAATAAAAACTTCTCCCATTCTGGATGTTCTTCGTATATTGCAGTTGTATTAGATAACCCACTCGCCATAACAAGCACCATATCGTTTGTCGACGTATCCCCATCGACTGTAATTTGATTAAATGTATGATTTGTAACTTGAGATAAAGCTCTTTGTAATGTTTCACTTTCTATATTCACATCAGTCGTAATAAACCCAAGCATCGTTGCCATATTTGGATGAATCATCCCCGATCCTTTCGCAGCCCCGGCAATTGCAACCTCTTTCCCTTCAATTGAAAACTTGTAACATGATTGTTTCGCAACTAAATCTGTCGTCAAAATTGCTTCATAAAACGATGTCGCAACCCCTACTTCTGTTGATGGTTGTAATGAAAAAATACCACTACGTACTTTCTCCATGGGTAAAGGCTCTCCGATGACGCCTGTGGACGCTACCGCAACGTAGTTTTCCTCTACACGAAACTGTTTAGCTGCTAATGCACGCATTTCATATGCATCCTGCAAACCTTTTACACCTGTACAAGAATTTGCATTTGCACTATTCACAACAATAGCCTGTAATTTTTGCTTAGCAGCAATACTTTCTTTCGTCACGATAATCGGAGCTGCTTGAAATTGATTTTGCGTATAGACAGCCCCGCAGCTCGCTGGTACTTCACATACGATTGCTCCTATATCTTTTCTCTCTTTTCTTAATCCTGCATGAATGCCGATCGCGGCAAATCCTTTTGGTGTTACAATTGAACCGTTTTCTATCTTCGCGCATAATACTGTTTCAATCATGCTTTCTCCCCCTTACGGATACAACGGCATGAATTGTAAATTCTCCGTCTCCGCTATCCCTGCTAATAGATTTGCATTTTGCACAGCCTGCCCAGCTGCCCCCTTCATTACATTATCAATGACTGCCACAATCGTAATTCGGCCTGTTCGTTTATCATAAGCCGTTCCAATGTCACAAAAGTTGGATCCCCTTACCTCTTTTGGACTTGGAAAAACTCCCTTTTCTCGTATTCTTACAAACGGTGAATGACAATAGCTATCCTCATAAACTTGCTGAAGCACAACATCTGTTATTTCTTGCTTCGCCTTTGCATAGAGCGTGACCATAATTCCTCTCGTAATTGGAATCAGATGTGTACTAAACGTGATTGGTTTCATGTTCTCATCCCACTCTTGCAACATTTGCTCAATCTCTGGAATATGCTGATGTTCATTTACTTTATAAATGTATAAATTATCGTGAATTTCCGGGAAGTGCGTCATACTTGTCGGCGTCTTTCCTGCCCCAGAAACTCCTGATTTTGCATCAATAATAAGGGAATCTACTTCGATGATTCGGTTTTTTACTAATGGCGCTGCCGCCAGCAAAGTGGCAGTTGCATAGCATCCTGGATTCGCAATTAAGTTTGCAGCTCTGATTTCGCCTTTTTTCCACTCCGTTAATCCGTACACCGCTTGCTGTAATACCGCTTCTTTCGCAGCTGTTTTGTTATACCACTCTTCATATATAGCCGGTTTTCGAATTCGAAAATCTCCTGATAAATCAATCACTCTTACCCCAGCCTCTAGTAAGCTCGGTGTCAAATTTGCCGACACCCCAGCCGGCGTTGCTAAAAACACAAGATCCGCCTCTTTCGCAATCCTTTCAACATCTACCTCTGCTAATGAATGGGAAACAAAAGTAGATAAATGAGGATATGGTATCGTCATGACTTCTCCAATTTGCGAATAAGAATGTACCGATGTCACCGTAAAAATTGGGTGATGTGTTAATAACCGTAAAAGCTCAAGACCTCCATATCCAGTTGCCCCAATAATCGCCGCCTTCATAATTCCTCCTCATTACCTTTTAGATTTAAATACGATTATAATATTGTATATTTATAGAGTCAATTAAATATTTATAAATTTATAAACTATTAAAATTAACATTTTAAAGACACTTTACTGATAAAACTTTTATAACAAATGAATTTTTATGCAAAAACAAAGATATGGAGATTTTCTTTTCAAATTCAAGTACAATAAAAACAATACATATACACATATAGGTGAGAAAAATCATGAATGAAAAATTAATCGAAAAAATGATTACAAAAAGTTTTCAACAATATCAATGTGCGCCAACTTCACAAGAAGACTATAAAATGCTTATAGAACGTATTCAAAACATACTTTCTAGTAATACAGAGGTTGACTTGTATGAAGCAATAGAGGATGTCGTATATGAATACATTACGCTATCGTAAAAATTGAAAAACTTATAACATGTTAAAGGAGTATGAAGCATGAAAAGGAGGATTATGAAAAATGAAAAAAATTTTTATTCTTCTCGGATTACTTACTTTCTTTTTAACAGCTTGCCAAGATAACACCATGAACTTCACAGACATTTATCCTCGTATTCATGTAACAAAAATAGAAATAACGAAAGGCAATGGAGAAAATACGATTATTACAAATCAAACACATATCGACGAATGGATCAATCACATGCAGTCAATTACATTTACATCAGAAGAAAGCCAAGAGAAAAAAGTTGGATATTTATATTCCATAAAAATGTATAACAAAGACGAAGAAGTAGGCCATTTCACGACTTCTGAAATTAACGGATATTATTACAAAGAAAATACTGAATTAGTATCAGCCATAGAAGATTTAACCAACAAAAAATAGGAGATTCTCTATTTGAGAATCTCCTATTTTTTACTTAATGATTTTCCAACAACACGCTCGAATAACCCTGGAAACAATGAAAAAATAATCGGTCCTAAATTCATCCACTTCGGTAAATTTACTTCACGCTTTTTCATTACGATTGCTTTTACAATTTGCTGCGCTACATAGTTTGGTTTTAATATGTAACGTTCAACACTTTTTACGTATGTACCAGATTGATCTGCTATCGTATGAAAGTTTGTGTCAATTGGACCTGGATTAATTGCTGTTATCGTAATGTTTGTATTGGCAAGTTCCATACGCAAGCTATTTGTAAACCCTAATACCGCATGTTTCGTTGCTGCATATGCACTTGATTTCGGCGTTGCAATTTTCCCTGCCAGTGAAGCGATATTCACAATCTGCCCACTATTTTGTTCAATCATATAAGGTAAAATCGCTTTCGTACACGCTACTAAACCGAATACATTTACATCAAACATATCTTTAACTTCTTGAACGGATGCATCAACAAACGTTTTAAACACCCCAAAGCCAGCATTATTGACTAGTATATCAATACGTCCTATATCTTGAAGCATTTGTGCAAAAACAAGTTTTACTTCTTCTTCATTACTTACATCCAACACATAATAATGACAAGAAGTACGATATGCGGTTTCAATTTTTTGTTTGAGCGCTCGTAATTTTTCTTCTGTACGAGCAATTAGGACAGGGATTGCACCGCACTCCGCTGCTTGCATCGCTAACTCTTCTCCAATTCCACTTGAAGCTCCTGTTATGACGATTACTTTATCTTGTAAACGCCTATTCATGGCTGTCACCTACTTTGCATAGTAAATCCATTGCTCTGATGACTTATCAATCATCACCTGTTGATTATATGCTAAAAAGTCTAATTGTCCAACTGTTTCAGAGATTGTAAGCGGTAACTGCTTTTCATATAGCACAGGAAATAGTTTAACGCACACTTCAAATGCTGTCATCGGTTGTTCCTTTAATAAATTTAACACTTTAAAGGCACGTGTCTCTTGTTTTTGAAGACGCTCGTTTACTAATTTTTTCACATCGATAACATCTTCCCCATGCCCTGGTAAAACACGTGAAATATTCATACTAGCTAAGCGCTTTAATGTCTCATTGTACTGCAGCATCGGCTTCGCTCGTTCTGTTTCTCCTTCATATGGCGGTTCTAAAATTGGATTAGAGGAAATATGACCAATTAAGGCATCACCGCCAATTAGCAATCCATCCTTTTCACGATATAAAGAAATATGAGTAGAAGCGTGTCCTGGTGTTTCAATCACCGTAAATTCCGGCAACGAAGCAACGCGGTCCCCTTCCCTCACCGTATGTGTAAGCGAACGTTTACAAGAGTAAATCATTGTTTTCGTTAACGATGCACTTTGTTTTAAACATGTTTCTGGGACGCCCAATTGTCTAGATTCTTCTAAAAAGAATTGTTGATATCGCTTTAGAAATTGCGGATCTTGTGTAATCCACGGTTCATTCCACGGATGGCCTACAATATTTGTTTGATTAGAGAATATATCCAATAGTCCGCAATGATCTGCATGGTGGTGTGTCAGCACTACTGTTTCAATATCTTCTACCTTATATCCTAGTGTATTTAGTTGCTTCTCTAATGCTAGTCTCGATTTTTCTGTATTCGTTCCTGTATCAATTAATGTTAGTGTCTCTCCCTCCACTAAAAAAACATTAACGATTTCCACCGCAAATGGAACAGGAATTTCCAATCTATGAATAACTGTCATACTATAAGCCCCCTCTGTTTCTCCGTTTCAAAAATGAATCTTCCTTCAGTTTACATCTAACATGAAAATTTGTCATTATTTTCAGATAAAAAGAAGGGATTTTCTACGAAGAGCCGAATGTATGTAAATTTAACATATTTCCAAAAGAATTCCCCTTCCTCAAGGAA
The DNA here is from genome assembly GCF_900112415.1 of Bacillus sp. 491mf. Lineage (GTDB taxonomy): Bacteria > Bacillota > Bacilli > Bacillales > Bacillaceae_G > Bacillus_A. Next base: position 152 of record NZ_FOLV01000001.1, on the reverse strand, counting down.
TGAGAAGGGTGAAGCCCAATGAGTAGGAAAGGGATGAATTTTGGTTGGCGTAAGCCAAAGGATTGAAAAAGGAATTTCCTCGAATCAGATAGAATGTATGTAAAGAATGATTTGGATCTCAAAGTTATCGTTTGCTGGCTGTGGGCGGTGCA
>NZ_FOLV01000046.1:22761-27453 GCF_900112415.1 Bacillus sp. 491mf | reverse complement strand
CTATTTCTGATGCGGGGTGGGGAATGTTTCGAAACATGCTTGCTTACAAATGTGAAAATCATGGTGGTGTACTCATTAAGGTAGAACCAAAGTATACTTCACAAGACTGTTCTGTTTGTGGGAATCGTGTGAAGAAGTCTCTCTCTATTCGTACTCACATTTGTACAAAATGTGGAACGGTATTGGATAGAGACTATAACGCGAGCCGGAACATCTTACAAAAAGGATTAGAAGAATTGCTTGCTACAAATTAAAACCTATAAACTGTAGGGCAAGGTTATGTCCGAACAGTATAATCTACGCCTGTGGAGACTGTGTAAGACGTAGTGGGACACCCCACTACGCAACGGTCTATGAAACAGGAAGCCTCTTCTTCAATCAGGCCGTAAGGTGGATAAGGAGGGGTTATTCACTAGAAAAAGAGGAAGTAACAAAGGAATTTGTAGAAGTATTTACATCATCATTAAAAAATTCCGAGTGTTTAGGTGAATGTACTATTTTTTAAAATGAAGATGGGAAGCACAATAAAAAAAATATAAGGTTTTTAGTAGGTCCAGGTTGTAACTGGTTCATGGTTCAAAAACAAGATGAGTTAGAAGTGTGTAATTTAAAGGATACGGTATTTTTAGAAAAATTGTTTTTTGAAACAACAGGAATTACTATGACAGTTGGTTCAAAGTATACCATGAAAGCTAGAGTGAAAAGAGGAATAAATAATGCTTGGGCAAAAACGATAGGGTGGTTCAAGTGAGATTCTGCGCTATTAAAATAATACTTAAAAATATATAAGGCGTATGAGGAAGAACAGAAAATTATGCAATTTTCTAAAGAAAGGCTGTTACAAAATGGTTCTATTGCTCTGTTAAAAGAAGAGACAGAAAAGATTGTAATTTGTTACAGTTACTTATTTTCAAGAACATGATCCGAATAAAGTGAAACTTTAATCAGTGGGGGGGTTCTTCATCCCCCACTGATTATTAGTTGAACCAATCGGGCTTTTAAGAGCAGTTTATCTCCCGCCTAACTTCTTTGCTTCCGCTGAATTTTGAGGCGGGAGTATTACTGCTCGTTAATGCGGGATAAATTATGAAACTATGATGCCATGAAAACAAAACCATCTAATTATGACAATTGAGAATTTCCCAAGGTTGAGTAAAAAATCTCCTATTTACCTCCAATCTAATATACTCTTTTTATTTATTTTAATATTAATTCTGAATATTTAAAACGAAAATATTCTATTATTATGATCGGGAATGGTTTCTTAAGCGATTCATTGATGAGTCACATAGGAGGCCTTTTATTGACTCCAGTCCGGTTTAGAACTGTAATTTTCACTAGGAAAGAGAGTGTAGATAGTTTTTCAAAAAAAAGTATTTTTAAAAACTATTGACAGAATATTAATGCAAGCTCTATAATACAAAACATACTTATTAAAGACTGTAGCTACGTCATATAAATTGAAATAAAATTGAGCAATGAAGGGAATATAAGTAGTGCTTATCTCACTGTTTTAGAGAGCTGATGGAAGGTGCAAATCAGTACAAAGATAAGTGTGAATTTCAATCCTGGAGCATCTTTTTCGAAGTAAAGGACGACCTTTATGAGGGAAAGACGGTCAAATATGAGATCGTTAACAAAGTTGAGAGGCAGACTCAGTCTGCAACTAGGGTGGTACCGCGATATATTCGTCCCTACTGATACAATCAGTAGGGACTTTTTTATTATATAAAAAACATAATATTGGAAATGCAATGAAAGGAATACAGTAATACTTATTTCCCTGTTTCAGAGAGCTGATGGAAGGTGTGAATCAGTACATAAATAAGTGTGAATTTCAATCCTGGAGCATCTTTTTCTTCTATAAAGGGCGACCTTTATAGAGGAAAGGGCGGTCAATAGATCGTTAACAAAATGAAGAGGCAGACGTTAGTTTGCAATTAGGGTGGTACCGCGGTGTAAATCGTCCCTGTCGTATAGGACAGGGACGATTTTTTTATTAAAAGGAAAACTACAATTGATCTTATAAAGTGAAACTTTAATCAGTGGGGGTTTTCTTCATCCCCCACTGATTATTAGTTGAACCAATCGGGCTTTTAAGAGCAGTTTATCTCCCGCCTAACTTCTTTGCTTCCGCTGAATTTTGAGGCGGGAGTATTACTGCTCGTTAATGCGGGATAAAATCTTTTGTGAAATTTTATATATAAATGAGAGGAGAAAATTATGGGATTACAAAAAAGGTTATTGCCGCGGCATGTCCGTTTGATGGCACTCGGAGGAGCAATCGGCACTGGGATATTCAAAGGGACTTCTGAAACAGTATCAATAGCGGGGCCAGCAGTTATATTTTCTTATCTGTTTGCGGGATTATTACTTCTTGTCGTAATGAGTGCACTTGCGGAGATGGCTATCGCTTATCCTGGGATGAATATGAAAGGGTTTATTCGTAAAGCACTTGGACAAAACGTGTCGTTTGTGATTGGATGGATGTACTGTTTCATGTTGTTAGTTGTATGCGTCATTGAAGTAATCGCTGCAGGAAGCTTCCTGCAATATTGGTTTCCTTCTATGTCATTATGGTCTTTAAGCTTTATGAGTGCAATTTTCATTGTGGCTATTAATTTTATGAATGTAAAGCATTACGGAGAGTTCGAATTTTGGTTTGCTGGAATTAAAATTACGATGATTGTCCTATTCCTTATTTTAGGCGGCGCTATTTTATTCGGAGTAATCCCAAGCAATGAAACACACTATATGCAAAACTATGTACAGCACCAAGGATTCTTCCCACACGGCTGGTCAGGAGTATTCTCGGCATTGTTAATCGTAATTTTTTCTTACGGTGGTTCTGAACTTATCGGATTGACTTTAACAGAAATGAAGGATACAGAGAAAGTATTGCCTAAAGTGATTAAAGGCGTATTTTGGAGAATTGTATTATTCTATACACTTCCAATCCTTATCATTTGCGGATTAATTCCATGGAATGAAATTGGCAACCAAGCAAGCCCGTTTGTACAAGTATTATCGGCAGTTGGATTTAAAGGATCAGCTCATATTATGAACTTTGTCCTAATCACAGCAGTATTGTCGGCGGCAAACTCTGGTATTTATGGCTGCACACGTATGCTGCATTCCTTAGCAACAGAAGGAGAAGCACCGAAACAATTTTCATTTGTTGCGAAGAACGGTGTTCCTGTATATAGCGTTATCTTGAGCTCTATCGTTCTTGTTGGCGGCACATTCGTAGCATACTTTTCACCTGACCGCGTTTTTGGGTATTTAATGGCAATTCCAGGATTTACAGTATCATTAGTGTGGATCAGCATATGTTTATCACAACTGAAGCTCCGCAAAACATATACAAAGTTGCCGCACTTTAAAGTATGGGGATTTCCATATGCAACTTTATTTACTGCAATCACATTAAGTATTTGCTGCGTGGCATTTACATTCAGTGATCAAAACAGAGCGAGTATTTTTCTTTGTTTAAGTGTTTTAATTATTTTGATTCTATGTTCTGTTTTTGTAGGCAAAAAGAAAAAAGTATAGTAAAACTACATTTTGAAGATAGATGAAAGGCAGACTGTTGTGTGGTCTGCCTTTTTATTTTAAGAAAGTTTAAGTGACCATCTTAACTGACATTTTTCCATCAATAAGGTACACTTTATGAATGAAAATAGTTGCTGAATAATCAATTGTAAGAAACAAAAAATGAAGGAGCCTATTATGACAATTATTGATAAATTAAAACTAACGAAATTCCAAAACATGGCCGTAATCAATCAACCAAGTGACTATAGTATCTTTACTGAACAAAAAACGACTCTTTCAAAAGAGCATGATGCTATTTTCATTTTTGTAGAAACACTTGATGAAATGGTTATGCACACACAAACGATTCTTAACGATGAACAACTATTACTTGAAAAAGGCTATATATTTTTCGCATACCCGAAAAAAGGGAATAAGCGCTATGAAACATATATTCACAGAGATGAAATGTTCCCAGCAATGAACGTTGGAGAAGATGGATATGTAGGGAATAGTGATATTAAGTTCGCCCGTATGGTAAGTGTGGATGATGTTTTCACTGTTGTCGGTTTAAAACGTGAAAAAAAGAAAGCGAAGAAAACAGCAGCTTCCAGCCAGTGTGTTGCAGATTATGAGAACAATGTGAAAGATGTTGAAGCATTATTAGCCGATTATCCAAACGAACTGAAGTTTTACCAAAGCTTAACTCCTGGATATCAAAAAGACTGGGCACGTCACATTTTCTCAGCAAAGCAACAACAAACGCGCGATAAACGCCAACAACAAATGGTGGATATCCTTTCACAAGGGTACAAAACAATCGATTTATTCCGTCGGAAGAAGAAATAAAGTGAAGCCTTTCATCGGTGGGGATTTTCTTTATTCTCCACTGATGGCTAGTATATCACCATAACCTATCATTAACGGTAGTTAGTCTGCCTAATTTAAAAGGAGAATAAGCTCCTTTATTTTTTTAAAACATAGCATGTAAAAGACTATGAAATAATTATAAAAAGTTGGTGAAAACATGCTATATGATTCTGAACGTATAGGTTTGGGGAGCTTACTAGGCATAGGCAAAGGCTTACTAGGCATGGGCAAGGGAGGATTTCCAGGCATGGGTATGGGAGGATTTCCAGGCATGGGTATGGGAGGATT
>NZ_FOLV01000046.1:0-22306 GCF_900112415.1 Bacillus sp. 491mf | reverse complement strand
GGGAGGATTTCCAGGCATGGGTACGGGAGGATCTCCAGGCATGCAATAACTTTGATTTTTAATACATTATATCTGGATAGGCTACACTTAGTTGGGTAGAAAAGGTAAGGTCTAGTAGATTACATTTCATATGAATTAGGAGAATTATGTTTAAGATGAAGCTTGAATGAATAAAGTCCCAATCCATTTAGAATATTAAATAGACTATAATGAATAGAGGATAATATGTTCAATATATGAGCATTTATCCTCTATTTTTATGTATATTAGATTTGCTATTTAGATGTTGAAAATATAGTTTATTATGTATAAAATGGCATGAGTTATCCTAAGGGGAAGTGAAAAATACCTCTTGATGGGGTAGCAACATCAAAATGCGAATTTCGTACGTTAAGATAATTTATGGAAAATAAAAGACGATTCACTTTACTAAGAGGAAACTCGCCTTTTGGTTTTTATGATGGCTTCTCTGATAAGTAAATCATTTTAAAATATCTAATAGGGGTCCAAAGGGACAATTCCTATTTAACTTAGAGGAATTGTCTCTTTGGTTATTGAGCTTTCTTTTGATTGTTTAAATGAAATATATATTGATAATAAACCATTTAAAGTTAAGAAGGTTACCATGATTCTAGTAAGTAGTGCAATATCAGCAGCAAATATTTTTAACGAATGCCATGGAGATCCTGTACTATAAATTAGTAATGGAATAATAGTAATAGATATAACTAAAAGTATAATTCCGGAGATACGCCATAAGCTTCTTTTACGAATCTTTCCGGATTTGACCTTTACTAATTGATAAATAAACATTATAAAAAGTAAGCATAATATTCCTATCATGGTCTGTTGTATAACAGGGTTGTATTTAGGTACATCAACAGGCTCTTTCCCATTTAAAATATTGATAATCCCTTGTTTCAGGTGTATAAGTGCCTCTTCTTCTAAAATATGATTTTTATTAGTAAGAATCACACCTCCCCAACCCGTTTCTGGTATAAAGAATACTTCTGCATGTGAATCAGAAGTTGAACCTGAATGCCATATCATTTCTTCTTTTGAATTTGGATTTGAGATTCTTACACCAAGACCATAATATCGATTTTCACCAGTTTGAACATAAGGCGATAAATAAAGGTCCATAGTATTTTTACTTAAAAAATTGTTACTCTCGCGCTGACTAAGCAATGTAATATACTGGACCATATCTGTCGCACTTGCAGTTATGTATCCATATGGTGCTCCTCCATTATCATATGTTACTGAACTTTTTCGAGGGATCTCTAACCAAGACTGATATCCAGCTAAATATCCTTTTTCATATGCCGTATCATTTTCAGCTGCGGCACTCCTCATACCTAATGGCAAAAACACTTTTTGTTCCATGTATTCAGAATATGGTTGATTGGTAACTTCTTCGATGAGAGCACCAAGAATTAAGAAATTGGCATTACTATATTGATGCTTTTCTCCTGGTGCGGCAGTCAGCTTAACGTTCGATAAACTTTCTACATTTTTCTTTATAGCACCCAAATCTTTAGATTCTCTATCTGATATAGATAAGCCAGAATAAGTACTTATCCCACTTGTTTGCGTAAGTAAATGTTTAATTGTTATTTGGGATGCTGCTTTTTTATCTTTAAGTGTAAACCATGAAATATACTTTTGGACTGGATCATCTAAATGAATGGTACCTTCTTCAATTAATCTCATTATGGCTAAGCCTGTTAATGATTTACTTATCGATCCTATTGTAAAGGGAGTTTCAGCGGTTACTTTTTCTTCAGATTCTCCCGTTACACCCCATGACTTAGAATAAAAAATATCATTCTTATGAACAATAGCGATAGAAGCTCCTGGAATCCGATGTTCTTCTAAAAAATTTTCGACATAGCTGTCTAAAGTACTTTTAATATCTTGTTCGGCGAATACATGCGAGGTTGGTAAAAACAAAATAAACACATTAAATAATAAGCACGCGATTGTAGCTTTTAGCATTTTCATTTTATTTCACCTGTTTAAATTTATTTTTCGTAAATAAAACATTACAAACACGGAAACCAACAAGGAAGTAGAAATGCTAATGAACATTAGTAAGAAGTTCCACCATGAATTATCTGATATCTGATAAAAGATATTATAATTGAACGAACTGTTAGTATTTAGTGGGTTAAAGGATTCTGTTAAAAACATTGATAGTATTAGTTGCAAGCCGAGATAAGTAACAATTAAAGTAAATAGCCCTATCGAAAATACAATTCCCGTTCTACCTTTGGATTTTCGTATGTTTTTTATTTCAGAATGAAGATCTATTCCATTAACCTCTAAAAAATCTTTGACAAATGTTGTTGCATTCCCTAATTCATTTATGCTATTTAGACCGTGTTCACGAGATTCCTGAATATGATTTTTAGTTTGATACTGAAAAATGATTAAATATTCAGAACAGAATAATTGTGTTCAATCCTTATTCTAAAGTGGTTCATTATTCGTATTTGTTCTTCAGTTAACCTCTCTTTATCCCAGTACATATGCATTAAGCTATATTCAAATATTTCCTTTAATTTAATAAATAGAGACAGTTGTTCTAACATCTCTGAAGATATATCATTTTCCTCTTGATATCCGTCGATTATTGCTTTCGTAATCGAACGCCCATAGTCAACTATATTGCCATTTCCTACAAACGAATACTCCAACGCACTATAGATTGGAACGGCTAAATCAAATATATAATAATGCTTTTCACAATCTTGAAAATCAACCATTGTCAATTTCGAATCACTATCTACTAATATGTTTTCTAACCATAAATCCCCGTGCAGTAAACCGTATGTAGAATGACATTTCGGTAAATTTTTTATTGTAGATAACACATTATGTGCAATTTCTCTAATAGTGCTTTCTTCTTTAGGGATATATTTATGAAAATGATATTCCTCATTATCATGCCAATCGTTTATATATTTAGTCGGCGTTAAACTTTCAAATTTCTTTGATAAACGATGTAATCTACCAATTTTCCGACCTAATTCTGTTAATACATTGGCATTCCATTGATTTTTTGGTAAGTGTACACCAGAAGCTTCATTATATAAAACAGTTAAAACGTCGTTATCAAGTGTTATCTTTTCTACTAATTTACCGTTTAAGGAAGATATGCATAGCGGGACTCCAAATCCTTCATTATATAAAAAATTTGTATAGTTAACCTCTTCTAACTGTTCTTCATATGTTTTATAGTTCGTTATTCTAGCGAAGAAGTTACCTTGTTTGGCAATACACCGATACATTTCATTTGTTACTGGTTCTACTTTAATAAAATTCACTGGATATATTTCGTTAAGTAATGCAAGTATTTTTTGTTCCATATACGTTTTAATTCCTCCAATCTAATATAGGTAATGACTTCCTTATAAAACACTGATTAAAGTTTCACTTTATAGTCCTTCCATAGAAATCCCCTTCAAAATAGCCTTTTTTTATGACTATTTTGAAAGGGATATATCATTATTTATTGAAATATATAGTTTTGATATTTTTTTCGTTCAAAAACTTTTCGATTTCTTTTTGTTTCCTACCATTAACTTTAGTAAAGCGCTTTGTAAATGAAAAATCTGTCTTTAACACGTTACCATTTTCCGAGAGTTTCTTTATTTCCTGTTCCATTTCTGATAAAATTGCCGTAGATGAGGAAATATAGTCATAGATTTCCTTTGAAGGTTTTTGATAATCCTCAGGTATAGCATTATTACTAATAAAATCATGGAAATTCGCATCATTTTTTTTCGCTAGATCCATTAGTTTTTCTAATTTTTCTCGATCGGATTCAGTAAAATTCTCATCAGAAGTTGTTGAAGAAAGTGGAACGATGTTTTCAGTTAACGCATAACTATAATCCAAATAATTTTTTATACTTTGTTTCATTTCATCTTCATTAATATTTTCATTCTTTTTCTGAGAGTTGAATATATTTTCGGGAATTTCAATAGTAACATCTTTAATAGATTGTGCATTGCTTAATTTATCATATCGTGAATCGTTTGCTTCATTAGATTGTGTATCGTGTGAACAAGCAGACATAAATGCAAAAGTTAGCGGTATTAATAAATATAAAGTATGTTTTTTCATTTTAATCTCCTTTTTGCCCAATTTAATTAATGCCTTTGTAAAATGGCTAAATTCCATTTCAAATACTTTACTAAAAGTGAGTATAAATGTTTTATTGCAAAGTAAGATACTCCACCAATTGTTAAACCAATGAGAAAACCTACAAATACACTATAAACATCAGAAGAATGGATTTGATGAAATCCTTTCATAAATCCTACTACGATTAAAAGGATAGGTGATACCATGAGTAATGGAGTGGCAATTATGAGCACTATGAGAATTGGCGATAACAAGAGTAACAAGAAGAAGGTGATAATGATAAATATCAAGTTCAAAAAACTTAAGCTCATAACAGAAAATATTGCTGTTATAATATTTTTGAGGCTTCGTTTATTATCAGCATTGTTTATAACATATGTAACATTAAGTTCTGTAGCGATCGTTTTAGGATTTCCTAGATTTTTAGAAATTTCTTCTTCAGATTTCCCATCTTGTTTACCACTGATAAAATGAGTTTCATATTCTGAGATAATATCTTCTTTTTCTGAATTTGGCATATTCTTTAGGGAAGAGCTAAGTTTTTTAAAAATTCACTTTTGTTCATTGAAATCACTTTCCTTTATAAAATGATTAATCACATCCGAGAATTTTAACCGTTCTTCTCAGTTTTCGGTTATAGAATAATATTCTCTTGTAGGTCCTTCACGAAATTCTTGAATATAAGTTAAGAGAACAACTATCATTAACGAATCTTCTTAGTAGAGGCAGAGAGAACCTTTAGATCTAGAAGTACGTTTAGCTAATGAATAACCATATGAATCATAAAGCTATTCGTTCTAACACACCTTTTTATACGGGATTTCTCATTAACAATAATTCCACTTAATGGATATTCAATTATTTCCAAATATACCATCAACTAGTGTATTTTGCAAGGTACTATATTATTGTCGATACTATGAATTGATGAGTACAATATTTAATTTTAATAAAATGTCGTAATTTATAGGGAGATATGGTGGTATTTAGTGCTTGAACGAGTATGCGAGCAAATAAATAAAAACCGCATCAAACGTTAATTTGACACGGTTTTTGTAGTTATGATCCTGGCTAAGATTTCAGTAATTATATAAACTTATTTCTATAATCTTCAAGTTCCTTATCTGTCATTACATATGAAGAGCTATCCCCTTGAATAAACTGCACCGCATTGAGTCCGATCACCTGAGTAGCGGCGGACGGCTGCCCATCCGGTAAAATAGGCGAAATGGACAAATCGGCAACCTTAAGATTTTTAGTACCAAACACATTGAGGAATCCATCGACAACCCCTTTTTGAATCGTTCGAGGCACCAATCCCTATCTACTGTAGGTTTAAAATAAAGTTGCACTGTTTATAAAAAAATCATACCGCTTTGCTTCTTCTCGATTAAAGAATTTTAAATGAGTTTTAATTAAACTTTTTTCAAAATAAAATTGTTAAACAAATGTTGAGAAATATTAAATTTGAATTTCCATTAAATTCTATTCTTGCTATTATTATTTATAAGAATATTCAAAAAGGGAGGGGATGTCATGGACGTTCTAATAAAGGGGAATGAACAAATTTCAAAACTACTTAACGAATGGTACCAAGAAATACGTTCACGTAATATAGATAATGCCCATTGTTTAAAAGAAGAAATTAATTCTATCATTCACAATAACGAAGCAGACTCAAACTTGTTATTCTACTATCACCTTTTAGATTTTGGTTATAAATATTTAGTGGATAATTTAAGTATTTCAAAAAATAGCTTTGATAAAATTGAATATTTTGATATTCCGACAGATAACTTTTTATCTTACTACTACCATTTTTATAAGGCTATTCATTCTAACGCAATCGGTAATTATAACCTTGCTAAAGAACATTATGATGAAGCTGAAATTTTACTTAAACACATTCCTGATGAACTTGAAAAAGCGGAATTTCATTATAACTTAGCAACATATCATTACCATATTTATCAAGCACTTTTAGCCATTAAACATGGTACAAAAGCTAGGGACATATTTTCTAAACATGAAAGCTATGAATTAAAGACAGCTTATTGTGATAATTTATTAGGATTAGCTTGTACGCATTTAAGGGAGTTTGAACTAGCTGAAGAATACTTTGTTACTGCAATGGCTACATTCCAAAAGCAAAAGAATGAGAAAGCAATCTTACTAGTTCGGTATAATTTAGGCTTCATGTATGCAAGTCAGAATCTTTCTAGTTCGGCAATTCGATACCTTTCAGAAGTTGTTGAAAAGAAACCTCATCATTATAAAGCTGTTTTTGTTAAAGCAAAGGAACATGTCAAGCTAGGTGAAGAAGAAATTGCATGTCAACTCATTGAAAAAGGTTTAACTATCTGCAATGAGTTAGGGAATCAGGAATATCAATATCATTTTACAATTCTAAAAGAAATAAACAGAAAAGTTACTGCTGAAGAATTAGAAAAAGCAGTACTAGCAGGAATGGACTACTTTAAAAACGAAAGATTATGGGAATATGTTCAAGAGTACACGGAATCACTAGCAGTCCAATTTCATAGCGAAGAGAACTTTGAAGAAGGAAGTAAATATTTCTACTTAAGTTATGAAGCGAAAAAAGAAATTTTTAAAAAGGAGGCGTTAAAGTGAAGAAAGTATTATTAGGGATAGTATTGATTACAATTGTAACGATAGGCACACATACTTCAGTTAACACTCAAACAGCTATTAATAGTATACTAAGTTTAGCCCATGGTGATACAGGTTGATTTATTAAAAACATAGGACGCTTACCTATGCTTCGGTCTTAGGGGGCGTTCTTTTTTATCTAATTTTATCCAAAAAAGGACTGAACAACGAAAATGTTTGATGGGCTAACAATAGAGACAATTGGCAAGTCGTTGGATGCACTTAAAAAATTTGGTCTAATCGGTTGTATACCTGAGAATTTTGTGGTTGAACGTGGAGAGTATCAAACAAATCCAAATACGTATTGGGTACATACAGATAAAAGTAGATTTACTTCCAAACCAATGAATTATCAGAAGCGTCAGTTTAATTAACACTATTAAGCGTAGGTTAGAAATTTTCAAGGTAGGAAAATTTTAGATTTTGGATTAACCTTAAGCTAAAACATATATAACATAAACGAATATAGAGAAGCTTAATGCTAATCGAGCATTTAAACATAAAAACAATAAAATCTAATACTTATTGATTAATCTCTTCATTGTAAATGAGGGGCTAACTGAATAAAAGTCCGATTTTATAAAAATATAAGAAAATAGTGAAATAACTACGTACATTTGTTAAAAATATGCCACGTATGAAAATTAAGATTATCCCCTCGAATAACATAATTTCACGTACAAACATTAGTTATTATTCAAGCCAAAAAGTCCTCAATGATCAAGAGGATTTTTTTGTGATTTGTTCAACTAATGGTGTCATTATCACACAATAAGTGGTAGTGCCTTCCTTTTCGACTAAGAGGCAGTTTGGCGTAAGAAGAGAAAGGTTTATTTAGTTTTTTGTCGAATTATCATATTAAAAAGGGGTAATATGGAAGGGTGTTTTTGTGGAATTTATAATAAATAACGAATGTTTTAATAAAGCAATTTCAGATGTTAGTAAAGCTATATCTAATAAAACACCGTTACCGATATTATCGGGTATTAAGATAATTGCAGACAAAAATGGCCTAACTCTAATCGGGAGTAATTCTGACATTCTGATTGAAAGATTTATTCCTTCAGCCATTGAAGGAGTAAATGTATTGGAAGTTTATAATGCAGGTAGTGTGGTCGTTTCTGCTAAATATTTTGGTGAAATTGTGAAGAAATTACCAAATGATATACGTATAACGGTAAAGGATAATCATTTAGTTACTATTCAATCTGATGATATTGTAACTAATTTAAATGGATTCAATCCTGAGGAATATCCAAATCTTCCAGACTTTAATTACGATATTAATATTAAGATACCAAGTCATCAGTTAACGGAAGTAATAAAACAAACTGTATTTGCTGTAGCAAAAAGTGAATCTAGACCAATACTCACAGGAGTAAATATGAAATTTACGCAAAATAAACTCATTTGTGTTGCAACAGATTCACATAGGTTAGCATTAAGAGAAATTAATATAGAATCTAATGTAAAAGGCTCTTTCGTTGTTCCAAAAACAAGCTTGAATGAGCTGATCAAGCTGATAGGTGATTACACAGACTTAATCAATATTTTTGTAGCGGAGAATTACATCGTATTTAAAACAGATACTGTTTCGCTTTTCTCAAGGTTAATTGCAGGAAGTTATCCTAACACAGCAGTGTTAATACCAAAAGATTTTAAGACCGTAATTACTCTTTATACAAAGCAGTTTTTACAAGGAATTGACAGGGCAAGTTTATTCGCTAGCGAGTGGAAAAACAACAATGTTAATCTAGAGGTTATAGATGGTTCTAAAATAAAAATTTCTTCAAACTCATCTGAAATCGGAAAAATATCAGAAACACAAAGTGTTAAAACGATAAATGGACAGATGGAATTGAGTATATCTCTTGATGGAAGTTTTATGATCGATGCCTTGAAAGTGATAAAAGAAGATGAAATTAAGTTAAGTTTCGGAGGTTCAATGAGACCTGTGTTAATTGAACCAATAAACAATCCGTCTCAGCTAAACCTCATTTCTCCAGTTCGTTCTTATTAAGCAAGTAATGCTTTTTTCATTAACTGACCCAACTATACCTGAAGAAGTAGCTAATGTTGTAGGCATTTCAAAGGTTTCAGCAAGAAAGTACCTTAACTTCCTAAAGGACTTAGGAATACTTGAAGACAAAGTCATCTATGGAACAATCGGACGGTCTGTATATCAGCATGAATATAACCAATATAAGGAACACCTAATAAAAAAGTAAGCAGTTTTTGAAACTGCTTACTTTTTTTATTTACAAAAATGATTATTAAAATTTCATAAACTATGAAAACGTTCTCTTTCCGAATATGATAGACAGGTAACAAAGCAAAGGGAGATTAAAACATAGTACAAGATGCAAGAAAATTGGAACCACTTTCTCCGATTATTGGAATGATTGGTAAAATAACGGGTTCCTTTCGAGGTTATAAAAACTACTTTAGGAGGGTTAAAAATGCAAATTCCAATTAAGAAAACGCTTGATAAAATTCCGGGTGGTCTGATGGTTGTTCCACTTTTTTTAGGAGTATTAACGAACACATTTTTTCCGGAATTTTTAAAAATTGGAAGTTTTACAACGGCATTATTCAGTAAAGAAGCATCATCTACCATTTTGGCATGTTTTATGTTTTTAATTGGTTCACAAATTAATTTCAAATTAGCACCAAAGGCAATAAAAAAAGGCGCAATATTATTAACAGGAAAATTTATAATAGGTGCTGCTATAGGTTTAACTGTAGCAATGATTTTTGGGCCTGCCGGAGTACTAGGATTATCACCATTAGCCATCCTTGCAGCATTATTAAATGCTAATGGTGGATTATATGCATCTCTTGCTTCATCGTATGGTGACGAAACTGATGTAGGCGCATATGCTGTATTTTCTTTAAAAGATGGTCCATTTTTCACATTAGTTGCATTAGGTGCATCCGGCCTTGCCTCAATTCCTCTTCAAACACTTGTAGGAGTATTAATTCCAATAGTAATAGGAATGATTTTAGGAAATATTGATTCTGATATGAGAAAGTTCCTTGGAAGCAGTAAATTATTATTAATTCCATTCTTCTCATTTCCATTAGGTGCAGGAATGAATCTTTCAACTATTATAAAAGCGGGAGGTCCTGGCATATTACTAGGATTAGTAGCTGCATTCACTGGAATTGGAGCTTACGTACTTTTGAAGTTATTTAAGGAAAATCCTATCGTTGGTTTAGCAACAGGGTCAACTGCCGGAAATGCTGTAGCTACACCAGCTGTTGTTGCAGCAGCAGATCCAACCTTAGCTTCAATAGCACCAGGAGCTACTGCACAAGTTGCAGCAGCATGTGTAATATCTGCAATAGTCTGTCCGATTATTGTTAGTTATGCATTTAAAATGTCCGAAAAGAAAAAAGCTAAAAAATCAATTGCAGGGGCAGCATGACAATAAAGTAAAAATCTACTGTTATCCTGGCCATCATGCTGCTGAAGCTTTTAATCCAATTCGAAAATAAAACAAGGAAAAGGCAGTCAGCGGTTTCACCGTCTACTTTGTTTAGTTACAAAAAAGGGTCATTAAGTTAAAAAAAATAGTGGGATAAGGAAAAATTTATTAACATGGTTGCAGTATTGTCGGAATAGCTATTTTAAGATAGAAGGAAGGAGACACCATGAATGTATCTGAGAATACTATTGAAGATGCTATGTGGAAACCTGAGTATAAAGAAATTAAGAGTGTAGGTATTTGGACAAAGAGTAATTCCTATGCATATTAAATAGTTAAATAAAATGCCTGTACTCCTGGTAATTGATCGAACTTTCGGTACTCCAGGCAGTGACAGGCATTTTTTCTGCCCCATTTCTGCCTCAAAAGTACTGTTTCATCCTTTTGGTTAAACTGTTATACATTAGAAAACCCCTTGAAAATCAAGGGGTTTCGCTATGATCCCGACTGGGTTCGAACCAGCGACCTCCACCCTGTCAAGTTTACGATGGACCATACGGTAACTCATGACGTTAAATCAACCGCTAAATCATGCGATAAATCAACGTTAAAATGAAAACGTTCCTATTTCGTTACTAACGATTATAGCATTAGCACCGCAATACTACAACAGAATATACCGCTACCTCGTCGATAAATAATCTGACATAAATTTCTCTGTTGTTACCTTCTGTAAAGCTTATATCAGAGCGTTTGGGGCATACGGATATACAGACGACGCTTAATACGTATAGTCATGTGCTGCCAACGATGCAGCGCACCGTGGCCGATAAGTTGGATGAGATTTTTAGTGAATAGTGAAAAAAGAGCGCTTTGTATAGCGCTCCAATTATCCTAAACTACACGACCCTATTTTCCTCTCGTTGATTATCAAACCACCTTATTACTTGTTGAGCAAAAATATCAACACACATAACAAATTCGTAAAGTTGGTCTTTTGGACACTCCATTCCCTTTTTTTCATAATTAGTTTTCGCATGGGCAAACATATTTCTTGTATTATTGATAGCAGTAGCTACTTCTTCAATCGCTTTTTGTTTGTTATCTTGAGTGTTTGCTGTAATTAATCGTTTTGTCGCCTTTAAAAAAGGAGGTGCGATAGTTAAGATTTCTGAAATATCACAGCAAGTTTGGATAGTTAATTTTATTGCTTGTTGCTCCTTTTTATTATTTCGATACTCTTCAAACACTTTTCCTAATTCAAGTATGTATTCTGCGTCTGGTTTAAGTGCTTTCGGACTAGCAAGTTTTTTTAAAGCTTCTTCAATTAAATCTTGTTGAATAACTGTTTGAGATACATATTCTATTACTTTTGTATAGTTTAGCATTAAAATTTCTGCATCATCTGTGGACAATGTAGAATTATATATTTGTAATAGCTCTTTAATCCCCTTCCCCTCTAATAAAGGGCGAGCTCTGGAAGGTATGTCATCATCATCTTCATTATTTGCGTCAGATAATTCAGGGATTATTCTCTGCGATGTATGGATATTTAATTTAAATGATGATTTTAATTCAAATAGATAAGCCTGTACTAAATTGTCAATAATGGTTTCATCTATTCCATCGTCACACCTTATCTCTATAAAAGTATCCTCATAATTGAAAGCAGGTATATATTCTGTATACAAATCCTCAATAACAAGAGACATGCCGTAACTAGTTATATCCTCTACAATTTCAATAGTGTATTTTTTGTTTTTTATATATTGTGTTACGGTATCCGGAGCTTGGTATCTTGCTTTTAGAATAGAATCATCAAAACTATCAATTGGAATTAATGCGACCTTATCTCCTATAAATTTGTAACCATCGATGATTTTTCTGTTTTTTGCTTCTGATACTACATCTAGTAGCCTTTCGAGGCTAACATTATGATCTTCATATTCATTATTTCTACTATCGAAGTAGAAATCAAATTTTATTTGTCTGTCAACGAAAATCTCTTGATCAGCATCTTCCCCAGTATAAAAATAAGATTCCAAACCAATTTCATCATTAACGGCAATACCGTATTCCTCGAAAAAGGTAAATAACTCCTCTGCTTCATCCTTTAAACTCTCTGGAATAAACTTTATAGACATATATCTCCCACCTTATCTTGAAACATATCTTAATTATAATGGAATTAAAATACATATTAAACAAAAAGACATTCATTACAAGTGACTTCATTACTTCTTCCACGCATGGAAACCGTGCATCTATAACGGAAGAAAACGAAGTAAATGCGTACGATAGTCCGATAAACAAAATCATGCGCATTATATAGAAGAAACTCGCTTTTAGTATCGAGCAGAATCGGACTCTTATCGGAGTTATGTCTAATTAGCATTTTTCGAGGAATATCAATGAAGGAACGTATTTTTAGCGCTATACATTTTTAGACTTTCGGCACACTTTCACCAGGCGAACGACATTTCCGCGTGGCCCCTCGATCGTTTTAATCGTAATGAATGGGAAGTGCCGATTTCACTACGCATATATAGTAGGAATTATAATAACGACTTCCCAACGCTTCCCATTTCGTCAGCTTTTCGTTCCTTTCACACGCCCTCTACCGAAATTTCAATAGGGAACTATAATGCCGATAATCTGTGCCATATAAGGAAGAAACGGGATATTTCGATTATAGTACAGTATAGTAAATTGCGACTTTTACTAGGCGAATGATTCAGACGGACACGCCTTTGGAATTTTCCGGTAGCAACCAATCACAAAGTAACTATCGTAGGGATAACGGCTAGTTACAAGGGATTTAAGAGGTTTTAACGTTGTGATTTATTGTGCATTTCGTCAGCTTAACGTTTACTATACATGGTCATTCCAAAACTTTTAACGGACATGTAAAGTGTCCTATTTCTCCGCCATATATAGAAGTAATCGAATTCGATAGTTTACAACGGTTTACATTTCGGCAGCCACCGCCGTCTTATACGTAGCCAATCGGAACTTTCGGAAGAGGTGTTATTTCGATACGTATATTAGAAGAAACTTGTTTTATACCTTTCCGATATTTTCCGATTTCACCAGCCTTACCCCTTTGGAAGAGACGTGCTTCGAAAACCTCAACCCTGCCGTCCGCTACCTGCGTTCATAAAAGTATACCTTTACGAACTATCAATAATGGTTTGATTATTAAGTAAATTATCGTTCGTTTAATACAATAAAACACTTTATGAACGTTCTTTTATTTTATTGACTTTTACGAACGATTATTTTACAATCGAATCAAACATAACGGAAAGGGAGTAAGGGGAATGGCGGAGAGTAGAAAGATTGGATACGTAAGGGTAAGCGCTAAGGATCAGAACGAGGGCAGACAGTTAGAAGCGTTAAAGGAGTTAGGTATTTCCGAGCGTGATATATACATCGATAAGCAAAGCGGTAAGGACTTCGACCGACCAGAATACCAGACGCTTAAACGTGCGTTACGTAAAGATGATGTATTATACGTTCATTCACTTGATAGGCTAGGACGTAATAAGGACGCTATATTAAAAGAATGGAACGAGATAACACAAGAGATACAGGCAGATATCATCGTAATAGATATGCCGTTATTAGATACGACAAAGTATAAGGATAGTGTCGGCACATTCGTAGCTGATTTGGTGCTACAAATACTATCGTGGATAGCTGAAGAAGAACGTAAGAAGATACGTACGAGACGAGCAGAAGGAATAGCTAACGCACGTAAGCAAGGGAAAGAACTAGGCAGACCGAAAGTAATCATTACAGATAAGTTTATCGAAGTATATAAGCGATGGAAAGCGGGAGAAATAACGGCTGTAGCAGCGATGAAAGAGGCAGAAGTAGGGAAGACAACATTTTATAAGTTAGTGAAGGAGTATGAGGAGTCGGTAGAATAATACCGGCTCTTTTTATTAGGGGCGGGGGAGGTTTGGCGAGATTCCCATCGCCAGGTGCCCTCAAAATCCGCGAATCAAAAAATAACTTCGGGTCTAAATCACTAGATAATACTCTACGTTTTACGATACATAAGACGTTTTGAATGTATTTGTATTACTCCGCATATATACCGCTAAATTCCTAGACTATTCTCTAGAAAAATAGCGTTAGGATTGACGCTAGCCTTTCCAAAGTAAACGACTTAAACTTCTATACGAAAGCTACGTGGGATAAGTCGTATGTAGCCGGTACAGTTGACGTAGGATTCGGATTTACTATCGATGCAAAGGTAAATGTCGATGGGTATCATTCGAAAGGTGTAACGTACTATATTACGGCTAGTAAGAAGTATGTGAGTGTGAAGTAATAGTAAAGCCGACTCAATACGTCATGAGTCGGCTTTACTAAATACCGTACATTAGTTGGAATCACGGTTTTGTAAGTAATTCTCATACTCTTCTAACCATACTAACATCAAGTTCTTTAGTTCAATTGTTTCAATTTTACAAGAGTATTCTTCATCTTCCACATAACGATGTGTAATCATAGTGAAATCTGGTCTAACTTCCAAATCACAAGAGTTTCCACCGAAATTTGCACAATCAATTTCTTTATTCAAAACTTTATCAAGTTCTTCTATCCACTCTATACCATGAACATCAGATCGTAAAAACTCACCAACTAAAGCGATTTCTTCAGGTAAGTTAATAAGTAATATATCGAAAGGTCCTTTACCAAATTCATAGCTATATTTCATAGTTATATATCCTCCTATTAATAAATTGGAAATGCTGATATAATTCTACCGGTTGATTTATCAAGAAACATTTGAATTTTCATTCCGTTTGCTGATCTACCGATATATGTATTGGTAGATCCTTTTACAAATTGAGCATTTTGATAAGCTTCATTAATACAATTCAAAACTTGTGCCCTATCCCATGTATCTGGGAAAAATGTGGAAGTTGGTCCTTTTACCACTCCATTCACTGTAACCTTTGCTTCATATACGCCGTATTTATTAGGTTTTTTAGTAATCCTTAAAATTTCTCCTTCACCCATCATACTTTTATGATGATATCCACCAGCTTCCCCTTTGTAATTTATATTTCCATGAAAGATATGTTCAACAGTACCATTATTTTTATAAATAGAATTTGGATGAGACTTATATTTATCGAAGAATAAAAAAGTATCCTTAGCTTCATTAAACATAGGATTATCGAAAGACCTTAAGTTAAGTCCATTAGTATCGGCAAAAGCAAGTCGATTTTCTATGCTTAAATTATCAACCCAATTTGTAACAGTTTGTTGTATACGTGGTACTTTGACGTCCTTTACTCTTGCATATCTGGCTCCTTTTAAAACTGTTGCGATTGTACCAATACCTTTATCAAAAAGTACACCTGTTGCGAATTGTGTTGCACCATAACTGAACCATATTACAGCATCTTCAAAATCACCATTTTTTACATTCTTAATATACGAATCTGAAAGGACATTGTACATGGTTTTAAGGGTATAAAAAGGGTGCGATGCAGCATACGCCATATCTTCCCACGTTTCCTTGTCTCCCAATGCTTTAAAATCTTCTATTGAGTCTCCAATAGCTCGTCCAGGGCCGACAAGTATGCCTTCAACAAGCTGGTCTAATTTAGTCTTGTCATTCTTCATGAAATCAGATTGACCTAAAGCTTCACTATCTAAATTGGCAAACCGTTCTGCTTCACGTTTTGCTATAATTTGTTGAATAGGGGCTGCCCAATCCATATTTAGTTCTTGTGTACTGAATGTTCCTGATGCAGGACTAAAACCTTTCCCGCTTTGAACTTCTGCAAGACCCCGGGCAATACTGGCAGCTAGTTGGATTGCTGTATCATAGTTACTACTAGAAGTATAATTGAATTCATACAGATGTTCCAATTTTTCTTGCAGCTTTTGTTTCATTGCATCAAAAATACCCATCATAGCTTGCATACCCGGAAGGACATTGCTAATTCCTTCAATGCCTGCTTTCGTTCGGTCAATTTGTAGCAGCTGTTCCTTTATTTCTTGTTCGATGACATCCGTTGTAGCGACTCGAGATTGGAAATCACTCGGGAAAGCATCATTTTGACGAATCAATTCTTCACACAAGTAAATGATTCCTTGCGCTAAAGGGCGGAAGGTTTGTGCAAAGTATGCTTTTGCACTGTCGTAAGTTTGCCCTTGCAAAACAGCATCGAATACAAAAACATCAATTGAATTAATGACTTGTTCCATTCCTTGAATAGTTGCAGTACAAAAAGCATTCATACTCTGTGTCTGGGCTTGTACTTCTCCTAGATACATGTTTAGGCTCATGACCTCACCTCCAGTGCTAATTTTTGGCGCTGATGGTGAATGTCATTTTCTAGCTTGCTTAAGTTTTGTTTCTCCTTTAGCAATGTTTCTTTTTGATCTTCCAATTCGTATGTAAGTTTTCGTTCAATTTGTCCTGCATCTTGACGCAGATTATGAAAAAATTGTCCTAGTTCTCTATCGTTATGCCAAGTTTCTAATAAACGATCAAACAAGCGATAGCTTTGACCTTTCCATTGATAAAAATCTACTTCTGCTTGTTCTTGCCTTTGAATCGCGCGTTGATTTTGATATTGTTCATCAGATAGACTTCTTAATTTTTCGTTCAGTTGCTTCATTTGTTTTTGAATATCTTGACTCATTTTTTCACTCCTACTTTTCCATGTTTATGTAGGTTGCTATCTCACTTGAACATTCTTTGAAGTTCGTTATCCATACGCTCAAAATCTTGAGCTACAGAATGAATGTTGCTAACTACTTGTTGAAAGGCGCTATAAAATTGTTTCGTTAATTCCAAAGCTTGTTGATTCGCTTCTTGCGCTTTGGAGTTGACAGATAACGTTGTACGTGACGATTTTGTTATCGATCTATTTGTGGCACTTTGAATGGTATCACCAGCGGTACCCATTTGCGTCGCGATTTGCCCTGCCGTTTGAATATTACTTTGAAATTGTCCCATCGCTTGAATCCTTTCTATACTTAATAAAACATGAAAATTATACCATATTAGTATAGATTTTTATATTGACAGAAATAGAGTATCTTTGTTTTAAAGATGTTTTTTCAACTCAGAAAGTCAATTTAATTATAAAAATAGCGCATAGTCATCTTTTAATATTGATGGAAAATTTATACTGTATTTACACTTCGTTAATATTCTTCTGTTAAAATTTTACACATAATGACATGGAAGGTAAAGGAGGGCGAAATAAATGAAGCGATTGGCAAAGGGGAAGGGTAAAGTATTCGTATCAAAAGGCGATGAGATAACGGCGTTTTTACGTCTGAAAGAGGAAGTATTAGACGATATGGTCGCGGCGTTAGTTTAAACGTAACAATAAAACCGCCTGTGAGGGCGGCTTCTTTTTGCGTTATTTCACTAGTTTATTCATTACGTCTTTATATTTAGCGAATTCTTCGTCTTTCATTTCGCCATTCATTTGTAATAAGAAATTACCTTTTGCGTATGTATGTGAAAAGAGCATTTGATTGCCATTTCCTAGATCATCATAATATTTTTTCGCTTTTTCCAGGTCTTCTTTGTTTTTGAATTCAAATATACGGCCACCTTTGTCTTCCCCTAACGCTGGTGTAATGATACGTTTTCCTTCTTTGCGAGTATTTCCGAATTCTTTTTGTTGTAGATCAGTAGGATTCTCTGCTTGTAAGCCAGCGTTTTTAAATTCAGTGATAAGAGAATCGACCGTTACCTTCGTTTCTTTCTTTGCCTTTTTCGCTTCTTGTTTCGGTTCAGTAGATGATTTTTCGTTAGTATTGCCACATGCCGTTAAAGAAGCTAACGATAAACATAGCGCCCCAATAATTAACGTCTTTTTCAAATTGATCACTCCCTAAAATATATTACGCATTTAATTATAACAATAATTGGCTATATTTACCTGGGGATATTTAATGATGTCGCTAATTTCTTCATAAAAAAGAACGCTATTATTTAGTAGCGCTCTCCTCATCTTCTATAATGATCTCTCCGTTTTCTTGCTCATACTTTTTAATTTCATCAATAATTAAAACTTCAATTTTATTCGCAATCGATCTATGTTCGTTTTCGGAAATGAACTGTATCTTCTTAAAATTATCTTCCTGTAAGCGTAAAGTAAACGCTTTTTTATTTGTAGCCACTTATATCCGCTCCTTATTAGGTGATGTCATTATGATAGCATTTTTAAATTAATTTTTAAATATTTTATTTTTCTTATTGACTTCAAGGTGACATCACTTTTATAATGTGATTAACGAATCGAGGTGACATCACCTTGAATAACGAAAAGGGGATATGAAAAATGAACGTATTAAACATGGAACAAGTAAATGTAAAGGTAATTATCGACAATGGGAACGGATCAATGGTTGAGTGCTTCGAAAAAGGTGTAAAAATCAGTGACACATTAATCCTTAGCATTTACGAAGCTGGCATTTGTATCAATGAGTTGTATTACGACCAAACAGGCGACATCGTATTAGGCGATGAAGTCCTGGATTTACTAGGTGCGGTAAACGATGCCGTAATCAATCTCGAAGAAATCAGTAGTATGAACGCAATCGAATTCTTGTTGAAAATAGCAACTATCAAACGCGAATTACATTAAACAGCTAAACGAAAAGGGGGATAAACGAAATGCAAACATGCGAATTTAAAACGTTACTTAACGAATCACAACTTATAACATTCGAAGAATTGCCGCAAGAATTACAAAACGAAATTGACAGCGTTTTTGGTTACGAAGAAGTGGAGTTATTTAAAATTCGCTCGTTCGAAATTGGTGGGCGATTACACACAATCGCATATATCGAAACTGTATCAGATTACTATGTATTTACTTACGTTAATTACAGTAGCAGTCCACGTATTACGAAACAGGAGATAAGTAAAACGACAATTAACGTTTTTCAACTTCTACGTAACGAAGATGAGAGGGGTGTAGGTGGATGTTCGCAAAATTAAACGACTATTTCGGTCTTTATACGAAGTCCGATCGTGCTTTATATTACGGTACATTCATCGTCGGTGGAGCGTTATACACCATCGATATGTTTATCGCATACGTTTTATAAAAATGAATAGGTGAGTCGTTAGGCTCGTGTATTTTAGGCATATACATGAGCAGCGGCCAAGTGATACGTTAAGATGGCATGGAGATGTGAGACGGCAAACTCACAGTTGTGTGCGATTTTTCGTAATCAGCCTTAAAAAGGGAGAATGAGGAGAGATAGCGGAAATATCGCGAGTTTACGAGAGTACAAGCAGTTAAAAGTTATATGGTGGTATTTGAGGGAGACCAACGATAAGACGGTCTCTTTCTTTTTTACCTTTATATGTTAGAATTAAAGACATACAAACATAGTTTCATATAGAGGTGGAGTGAGCTTATGGGTAGTAATAAAAAAGTTAAATCTATGTCTTTTTCGAAGGCAGATAAATATGAAATGCAACTTCTTGCTCATGCAGAGGCGCATAATCAATTTGCACCATACATAAAACGACTTATTCAACGGGATATGGAAAACGGAGTAAAGGTGAATATTAACATAGAGGATAAAGAAACGATTGAAAGGTTGGAGAAACGTATTTCTGAACTAGAAGCTGCATTAGCCCAGATGAGTAAGATTATCGATGAGGTAAGATAGGAAGTATCCGTAAGAAATAAAATACTAGTAAAACCCACATGAGGAACTAGAGGCGTTATGAGAAAAGTACCAGCCGTATAATGCAACGAAGGAAGACAAGTAGAGGCCACCGGAAATAGTGGTTTGTTTTTTCTTTTGATTACACGTTTTGTGTTATATAACACAAAGGAGTGGCGATGTACATGAAAGGTACAGAAGTGATGGAGAAACATTTTGATTTTATGACAGACTTCTTTGATGACATGCGCAGTCAGGAGCCGATGTATGTATTTATTAAAGGGCATTTGTATTTAGAATCAATAATGATTAAGATGCTTGAAAGCCATTTTCCGCATGGATTAAAAGTTAGTATGTTTAGTTTTGCACAAAAATTAGAGCTAGTTCGTAGTATAGGTTTTATTGATTTAGAATTTTTTCAGGCTCTTTCAAAAGTAAATCGTGTAAGAAATGATTTAGCACATAACCTAAATGTACAAATCGATGATAAGGTTATCGAAGATATTCTTAGTATCCTTCCTAAAAATGTTAAAGAGCACGTGGTGGACCTGAGTAAGGAAACTACCCGCCGTAAGGTAACGTGTTTATTTTTTGGTTTATTTTCCTACTTATTATTTAAATTAGAACACCCAAATATAAGTGTATAAATAAAAATAGATATAATTAATTATTTTTTACTCTTTTTTATCTATACATAATAGAGGGATAACAGAATGTTTAAACGAGTAACACACGTGATTGCCTACGCACGTGTGTTTTTTGCGTTTTTTAGGTGGAAAGTGCGCGAAAAGTTTAACTCGCGCGTCCTAAATAGTATAGGTGGTAAAAATTACAAAATAAATTTACGTAAATCTGCGCGGTTTTACAATCTCGCGCATCAAACATTATAGAGGGAGACGTGGGAATGAGAAAACCAAAAATATTTCGTAAAGCAAAGGGAGTGTACAAAGGGAACTTTATCAAACTTCCGTCCAATCTAAAACACTATGTATATCATCCGAAGTACAAAGCCGAAATGAGTTATCTATATGCGTTGATCGTTGACTATTTTAACGAAGAGCTTGGATACGCTTGGCCGTCAACACACCGACTAGCGATGGAATACGGTAAAGCGGAAAAGACCGTACGAACGCACTTGAATGCGTTAGAAGAGCTGCGATTGATTCAAAAGCGTAGGGGATTATTAGGTAATAGTTATCGGCCGTATGAGCCACTAGACGAGGATGATTTTTTCGAAGAGTTTCCGGATGCTAAGAAAGCGTATGAGAGAGCATTACGTAAGTTGGAAGCCGAAAAAGAAGCAGGCATAGAACGTAAAAAAGAACTTTACGGTGCTCATTTATTTGACGATTCTTCGGAATTTTAAGGAGCGGTAAAAAAGTACAATTAGACGAGGTATTTTAAGGCTATTTAGAAACGGCATTATTTACCGTCTAACTAGATTTATTATAACGAGATTTAAGAAAAGAGATTTATAGTAGCAAAGCATTCGCTTACGCTCATGCTTCGGTAATCCTTTTCTATCGAAAAGAATTACATCTTATATATTATCGATTAATTAATTTAATAAAAGATACTTCGCTAAGGTAATAAAATAAAAAACATAACTGTATTGGTGGGCGAAATCTTAAAAAGTAAAGATTAGCTGATTTGTTGCTATACAAAGAGTTACACAATTATGGACTGGATGAAAGTGCGGAATAATGAATATCCGATTTTAAGTGATACTCAAATACAACGTAGGCAGGAAGGTACTCGTCAGCGAAAGGGGAACGGTAGTGAAGTTCCGCTAAAGGAAGCTTTCGGTTTAGCGGCGGATTCACTTAACCACGGTATATCTAGACGAAGAAAGCGTACTATTAATGAAATGTTACGAAGGGATCGTGCGAAATCGTGTAATAAAGTACGAAAGAAGATTTATAGTGAGTTTATTAAGGTACAACCCGTTAATATGTATATAATTAACTAAAGTTAAAGACTGTCTCTGGTATTATCCCCTTTAAGTAGACATTCAAAAAAAACCTTCATGATAAGATGAAGGAGAGAATGAAACTTGGAGGGGATTTTTCTATGGCGAAAAAGGGACAACAATTTCAATCCTACACGGAAGAATTTAAGTTAGATGCCGTTAGGGCCTATGTGAATGGGTCCGAAAGTTATCAAAGGCTTTCAGAACGATTAGGTATTCGAAGTTGTACACAATTAAAGGTTTGGGTGAAAAAATGGAAAAATGGTGAACCATTTGATGAACGTAGTAAAGGTACTGCACCGTTTAAAGGACAACCACGTACAAAATTTAAAACAGTTGAGGAAGAAAGAGATTACCTGAAAGCACAGGTAGCCTATCTAAAAAAGCAGTATCCAAATCTGGTAAAGGAGAT